>NZ_CAXUSP020000002.1:0-1188520 GCF_964254145.1 Pararhizobium sp. LjRoot235
CACCGCGGCGTCGTTGGCGCCGTGAATGGTGACGACGATGTCTCGACTTGCCGTACCGTCGGCGGACCACACCGTCAGCTTCTCGGTCACCACCTGCCCCGCGGTAAGCGCACGCGTCGTCGCGCGGGCGTTGTCGAGCGCGTAGGTCCACGCTCCCGTCGTCGCGTCGAAGCTGAAGCTGCCGTAGGTACCACAGAGCCCACCTTCTTGGGGCGCCTGGAAATGGCTCTCGCCCGCATCGACATCATAGACTGCGACCGTGCCGGAGGCGGTCGGCGAGCCGTAATCAGCATCGTTGATGCCGCCCGCTTCGGTCACGGCCCCGATGGAAGCACCACCGATCGTCGCCGCATCGTTCTGGCCGATGAGATCCAGTGTTACTTTCGCATAGCTGAGCGTGCCGTTTGCGAGCCGGATCGAGTAATAGAACGAGTCCTGAATATGATCGTCCGCAGTCAGCGAATTGACGCTTCGGGCGCTATAGGGCGAATTCGAACCGTCGTCGATCCTGTATTCGATCTTCCCATTGTAAATTCGAATCCAATTTCCTTCTGCGGTTTTCTCCCATCCCGTCGTCACATTGCTCTTCAACAATTCGGACATGAAATCGGAGCCGCCGTCGTCGATTGACCAGAGCGTTTTCGCTTTCCCGCCAAGATCGTTTGACGTCACATCCAGGGTGATGGTGTGAGTGTCCACATTGTAGAGGCTGGAGGCCAGCAGTTGCTCTTCAGTCCATTCATAGACGTCGCCCTGCGCCTGTGGAGTGTTGTTGAAGGATGTGGTGCTTCCACCTCCTGTGGTCTGCGTAGCCATGAGATCCCCCTTACCTATCGTGTTCTGCGCCGAGGTGCTGTGATTTCACGTTCCAGTAGCGGCGGCCCGCCCCTTGTTGCGGCCGTCAACCCAATATGCCGTTGTTTGAAAATCTCGCGCGCACGCGCAAACCGCGTCGCAATGCGGCTCTTGCATGCCTGCCTGGAGCGCCCAGGCGACGTCCTGGGAACGCGGGACCATCGCATCCGCGTCGCCTGTTTCGTCGGGGCCTGTTTGGTCGTGGATTGGCGAAATTCGTCGCGAGACAAATCGCGTTCACGAAGGAGGGTGGGAAACCGGCCAACCGCGACCTGCTCCCCACCAATCAAAGCCGGCGCGCCCTCCTCAGGCGATACTACTCTACACACGCCTGCTCCTCCCCGGACAGCGCAATTAAACGGCTGGTCCGAAATACTTTGCCAAATTTATTTTGGTTTCCCCTCAGTGGCTTTTCAAACTAACGCGTCAGCGGTCAATTAGAAAACTATCTTTTGGCGCACTACTCTACTGCAAACGAAGTAGGGGTAGCATGTCTTCTAAAAATCAATCTTTTGTACATCGATTCAACTTACAGGTTCTCTATATTGGATAGCTTTCAGCTTGTCGTTATCACTGCATCCGGAAAGTTGTCGCCACGTGCATATCTTCCTGCGAGCTAGCCCCAGCACGGCTGCCTGGGTCGACGGGCCAGGGCCTACCGCTCGCCGCACGTTATTTCGCAAACACGATCAAATCTTTCGACGTCGCCGCGAGAGCCGCTTAAGCATTGGCCGCTTTCAGCCGCCACTGCATTGAACCGCCTGATCCAAATTGTGGGCCTGCGGTTGAATCCCCTCAAAGCGCGTAGGTGTGCTGTTGGCGAAAGTGGCCACACCACGAACCGGAGACGAAGCAGCTTAGGAAACCGCAGACCGCCTCGACCTCAGCGGCCTCGGTTGGGCTGTCGAATCAAGGACAGATAGGGGCAGGCGGACGGCGTGCCGATCGGCTTTCGCGTTGACAGATCGTAGCAGCGCTTTACTCCGCAGCATCAAGGCAAGAGCGCGCTTGCCGCCCGCCGATGATTGGCAGACGCGAGTTTAGGGCCATCGCTATACCAAACGATAGACGCCTCGATAGTCCCGCTTTGCTAGGCAGCATGTGCACCCATGGCACAAAGCCAGCATTTCCTAGCGACGAGAAGATTCAAATGACACGTTTCCTTTCCATCCTTGCTCTTTGCGGCGTTGCCGCCCTGCCATCGTCGGTTCTTGCCGCTACGAGCAGTGCTTCCTTCAATGTGCGGATTACGATCACCAGCGCCTGCTCGCTTGCGGCCAGCGACCTGATATTTCCGACCACTGGTTTGCTTGCCACCGGCGTCTCAGGCTCCACGTCGCTGAATGTGACGTGCACGAATACCACCCCCTATAGCGTCGGAATCGATAAGGGCCTGAACGGCGCAAGTGTCACCTCCCGTCAAATGATTGGCGGCCCATCGAACGAACTGGTCAGCTATCAGCTCTGCCGGGATGCGGCGTGCGCGACCAATTGGGGGAACACGATCGGCACCGATACGCTCAGCGGCACTGGGACCGGGGCGAGTCAGAGCGTCACTGTCTATGGTCTTGTGCCGGCGCAGACGACCCCCGCGCCCGGTGTCTATGCCGACACCGTACAGGTGCAGCTGACCTACTAATCCCGGTTCAGGATTCGACCGATGAAGTGGTTTTTCAGTAGCCTTGCGGCCGCTATGGTTTTTTATTGCGCCATGACCGCGGCGGCGGCGGCTGCTTCCCTCCAGGTAGCACCTGTGCTTCTCGACGTCGCCGCACCTGGTGCGGCGACATCGGCGACTGTGCGCAATCTGGGAAGTGAGCCCATCAATGTTCAGGTCCGCGCCTTTCGTTGGGTCCAACGAGACGGGGCGGAACGCTTGGAGCCGACCAACGCGGTTGTGGCTAGCCCGCCGTCTCTTCAGCTGCCAGCCGGCCAGGATTATCTCGTCCGAATTGTTCGCACGGCGAAGAACCCCGTTCAGGGCGAAGAGGACTATCGCCTCGTCGTCGATGAATTGCCATCTGCGCCGCGCCGCGCCGGGACGGTTGCGGTAGTCGTGCGCCACGTCATACCGATGTTCTTTCATCAATCTGACCTTGGTCCCGCCGATGTCGAATGGAACTTGCTTCGCGCCCCTCACGGTTACGTACTGCAGGCCAAGAACCGCGGTGCGACTTATCTTCGGGCTGCCTCGGTCAGTGTTATCGATGGGGCAGGGAGATCGATGCCTTTTGGAAAGGGTCTCCTGGGTTACATATTGCCGGGTTCGACAATGCAGTGGCCCGCTGGCGTCTCAGCGCAGAAATTTACTCCCGGCAAGGCTGTAACCGTCCGAGGGCAGTCACAGATCGGTGCTCTCGAAGCTTCGGCATCAGTCAAAGCGCGACCTTGAGGGGTGACGGTCGTCTTAATCGGATCCTTCACGCAGTGCGCCGGTTGCTCATACTCTGCGTTGCATTCGCCTTTCTTCCACTGGTTGGGGCAAGTGCAGAAGACCGGGAATTGCAGCTCGAGGTATTTCTCAGAGGTCAACCCACAGGTCTCATTGGAGCTTTCCGCGAGGAAGACCGGAGCCGGCTTAGTGCCACACGCCGAGAGTTGGAAGAGCTTGGCGTTAAAGTTCCGCCCAATTACAAAAGCGGCGATCCAGTTTTCCTTTCGGATCTTACTGGGTTGCGGTACCAGTTCGATGAACCGGCGCAGACGATTGACATCGACTTGCCCGAAAGCATGCGCTTGCCGAAGACCTATCATGCCCAGCCTGTCCGTGACCGGATTGCGGTCAGCCCACCCGGAGTCGGAGCGTTGATAAACTACGATCTTTACGGATCGAGCGGCGGCAAATCCGTGTCTAATTGGAACTTCCAAGGGCTATCCGCAGCTCTTGATGCGCGGCTTTTCAGCGCGTTCGGCATCGCCTCGCAAACAGCTGTTGTCACCTCGGACACATTCACGACGTCAGGTGACAAGGTTCTGCGCCTCGATTCAAGATGGAGTTATTCGGATCCCGAACGTCAGCTCACCTATACTGCTGGCGATACCATTTCCAGCAGTATGGCTTGGACCCGTCCCGTGCGCTTTGGTGGTTTTCAGGTACAGCGCAATTTCGCTTTGCGGCCGGATCTTATCGCCTTGCCATTGGCAAGTGTCAGCGGCAGCGCGGCGGTACCCTCAACCGTCGACGTTTATATCAACGGTGTGAAGAATGTCTCTCAGGAAGTTGCCAGCGGCCCATTCAGTATCACCGATCTTCCGGTTGCCAGCGGCCAGGGCGACGCCAGGGTTGTGGTTCGCGACGCCACCGGACGGGAAACCGAGACCACGCAGCCGTTCTTTGTTTCTGGCAATCTGCTGCGGAAGGGGTTTCTCGATTTTTCGGCCGAAGTAGGCTTTCCGAGACTTTACTACGGCGCGCTATCCAACGAGTATTCTGGGGAGCTCGCTGGGTCAGCCAGCCTTTCTTACGGCCTGACTGACCGGTTCACCTTACAAGCTCATGCCGAGGGGACGCCCAAGCTTGCCAATGGTGGACTCGGCGCTGTATTCAACCTCGCCGACAGGGCGCTCGTCAGTGGCGCCGGTGCTGTCAGCTATTACGAAGATGGATACGGCGGGCTTGCCTTTGGCTCGATCGAGACCAAGGTCGGCGATATTTCTATATCCGCATCGGCCATGCGGACGTTCGGAAAATATGAGGACGTAGCGTCCGTCACGGCGCAGTCCGCGCTCCTGAGCTCGTCAACCAACAGTCTTGGTTATCTGCGCACAAATACACGACCGTCTCGCGCCCTTGATCGCGTCTCGGCCGGGATGCCGCTATCGTTCGCCGAAGGCTCATTGAATTTCAGCTACATCAGGAATGTGTCGGCCGATGGAGATTCAGATCACATCCTGTCCGTTGGATATTCGCGCCAAATACTTGGCAACGCAGCGCTTTTTGTAAATTTTTGGACGGATATCGGCGACAACAAGAATTCGGGAATCATGGCAGGCGTGAGCGTGCCCATCGGTGGGGGCGTGTCTTCTTCCCTTGATGGTGGCCGCGATGAAAACGGCGCCTACATGACAACGGAGGTCGTCAAGCCTGTCGGCCAGGAGCCTGGCAGCCTTGGATGGCGATTGCGCGGTACGGAAGGAGCTGAAAAACATCGATCCACAAGCCTCGGCTATCGGACCAATCACGGACAGGTGGACGTTGCTGCAGAGGAATATGACGGTGACTATTACGCCCGTGGCGAACTTCAAGGATCGCTTGTGGCGGCAGGCGGCGATGTATTCCTTGCGAATCGGATCGATGATGCCTTTGCCGTCGTAGATGCCGGAGCCGCCGATGTGCCGGTGCTCTATGAGAACAAACCGGTAGCGACCACAGGCTCCTCCGGGAAGGCTCTTGTCACGCGACTGCGCTCGTACGAGCACAATAAGATTGCAATTGATCCAGCCAAGTTGCCGATCAACGCCACCATTGGGAAAACCGAGGAGACAGTGGTTCCCGCCGATCGGAGCGGTGTGATCGTGGATTTCGGCGTAGATACCAAACCGCAGTCCGCGATCGTCCTCCTCAACGCACCGACAGGCGAACCGCTAAGAGCGGGGCTCACGGGCCAGACGGGCGCCGGCCAGACGTTCGTGGTCGGCTATGATGGGCGCGCCTTTATTACGAAACTGCAGGCAAAAAACGAGCTGACGGTGGAACTGGCAGAGGGTGTCTGCCATGCGGTCTTCTCCTATGCGCCCAAAGGCGATCAGCAGGTATCAATTGGACCAGTGATATGCGAATGAAAACTTTGACGCGAATTTTGCTTTTCCCAGCCGCGCTGTTCATTCTGAAACCCGGTGAAGCACGGGCAGCCTTGAGTTGCGCCACGAACGCTGGAACGCTGCAGTTCGGCAGCGTGACTGTGACCACCGGAAGTTCAGCGACCACAACCAATACGGTAACACTCAGCTGCAGCGGAGTCACGTCAGCCACCACGGCTTATGTTTGCGTCGGCATTGCCGCGGACCCGAACGGCTTGGCCACAAGTGCCACAAATCGCTATCTCGCCAGCGGTTCAAATCGGTTAGCCTATGGCACGTATACGGACGCGACCTACACGACCGGCTGGGGATCGTGGAGTTGGGCCTCGGGCGGGTCCTCGGGTAAAGTATACAGCGTTGCGGTCCCCGCAAATGGAACGGGAACCGCGAGCGTAACGGCCTATGCCCGCCTTGGTGGCAGTCAGACCTTCGTCGCGGGATCATACAGCGGCTTCATGCGCATTCAGACGGCGGTGCCCAGTACCACCGCTATTACGCGCTGCGATGGACAGACCAGCGCAGGTACCGCCAATGCCTTCGCAACGGCAACAGTGGCCGCGAGCTGTATGATCACGGCAAGCGATCTGAATTTCGGCAGTGTAGGACTGCTGGCAAGCGAAGTCACAGGCTCGACGAGCCTGGCGGTCACCTGCACAAGCGGTACAGCTTACACAATTGGTCTGAATAACGGCCTCACTGGAACCGGCCCCACGCAGCGAAAGATGACCAACGGCGCGGTATCTGTCACATACGGTCTCTACCGCGACGCCTCTGGGACGCTGCCATTCGGCAACACGAGCGGCACTAACACCTATTCCGGTAGTGGATCGGGCGTTTCCCAAGCGGTAACGGTCTACGGTCGTGTTCCTGTACAAACGTCGGCGACGCCGGGGTCCTATTCCGACACTATCGTTGCGACGGTGACCTACTGATGGTCGCCGATAGATCGACGCTACGCGATCTGCGCCGAATCCATCTCTGCCCAACCAGGCATCCGACCCGAGACACACGGTCTGCGATAAACCGGTCTGCTCGCGTTGCCCTGGAGGACAGATGACATTCACGCCTATGCGACGGGAGGTATTTTGGTTGGGGGCATGAACAAGCGGGCAGAGGTCTATACAACCTTCAGCATGTGCTCGATGGTCGCGGCGATAAATGCCAGGCGGGCCTCATCGGCGGACATCTTGCGCTCCATCGCCAGCCGGCAGCAAAGCTTAGCGTTCAAGTAAAGACCGTCCTGCGGTTCGCAGTTGAGGACTTCAAATGCTTCAAGTGGTCCGCAGATTTTGTGAACGCGTCCGTCTGGAAAAGTGATTGTGACGGGTTGCCATTCAATTTCGGTAGGTTTGGGGATTTCGTTCGGATGCATTGGTTCCTCCCAATCACCGTAACTCCTCTCTCCCCTGCAACGCGCTGCAACGGAATTTGTTCCTGACGACACTGCTAGCTGCACGTTTGGCCACCGACGACTCTCGACAAGACAAGATGCCCGGTGCGCCGCACGACCGCGGACATCCACCTAATCTGCCGGACGTCAACTCGCCAAAATTAGCGATCGACCACTCTATCAGTAATAGCTAAATTAGTATTGCCGTCGCCTTAGGGGAAACCGGCCCGGCTTTTATAGCGAAAGCGTTTTTGACGTACCTGTTTGAGAGATTTTAATCTGTTCTGCGTTTTTCTCGACCAATTGTAACCCGTCACCTTTTTGGGTGGCGGGTTCTTTGGTCGGTCCGATGGTATCGATCGGCATTGGTCACTGCCCGGTCGCCACCTACTACGCCCGCGAGCCGGCGCTTTTCAGCTTTCCCTTTTGCCATTGGTGCCAGCCTTTGGCCGCGCTTTATCGCAGGCTCTGCCCTTGGTGGCAAAGGCCGGCGGCCGCCTCATCGCTCTCGATGATGCCCCTCTCGAACTTGAAGAATGGCGGGCGACCAATATGCTAATCATCGAGTTCCCTGACATGGATGCCATCCGCAGGCTCTTTGCGTCAGCCGAATACGCGCTGCTCGCACACCAGCGGCAGGCTGCGGTAGGTTCGCGGATCATTGCCCTGCGCGGCGTGTAACGCCATTCGAAGGAGCAAGATCCCGACGGCATTCGTACGCGGACCGCAGAACCATCCCGATGATCAAAGCAGAATTGGGATATCGAAGGGCAGGCAGAACGTGCCCGTTTCGCCTGACCCTCGGAGCGAATGTTGCGTTGGGCGAGGCCGCCTTTCCGTCGGTGACAGTGGGTAAATGCGTCCCCTACCTACGCACCACGACTGGCACAAACTCAAGCGTCGAGGCGGGCTCATTCCGATCTTTTGCGGACCGTCTCAACCGTTAGCGACACTTCCGGAAGCGGTCGCAATAGTTCCGCTTCCGGTTTCTCGAGCTCGATCCATGCCCACCAGTTTTCCGATTGAAGCGCGACGACTTTCCTCGGCGATCTCGGTCACGAGCGCCATGCCTTTCAGATTTTCGGCGCAAACGGGAGCTATGTCGCGCGAGACGTTCTCTTTCTGGAGAAGCTAACCGAAGTGCATCACGTCGTCGGGAACCGTATTGGGGTCTGTTTGTAAGCGTCACTTTCTGACGCCTGTGATGGGATCACCTGTCGAAGCGAATCTAGTCAGGGGTGATTGCTGCTTAAGCGAACGCCAGGTCCGCCTGATCCTGAATAGTCTCCATCGATGAAGATGACGCCTGCGCTTTCGAGCGCCTCCCGGATGTCTGCAACGGTACGCGACTTAAGCTCCTCGCCGCGCTCAAGCCGGACAACGGTATTCGTGGAAACGCTGGCGGCCCCCGCAAGCTCCTTCACCGTCCACCTCAGCGCGACACGTGCCATCTTGCATTGAGCTGGATCCAAAATCGCCACCACATGTCGTTTTCGCCTTGACGTGGCGATTTATAGGTTGTAGATACGGTTCAGCCTGCAACAGGGCGCTGAAACGATTCGCGGAAAGCATAATAGCTTCGGTCCGGGAGCGCGAGCTACCGCGCGCGTTGCTTCGTCGGTGCTGATCCACTCAACCTCACTCTCCGGGCAAGTCGGCCTCATGGAACTGCGCCAACTCACCTACTTCGTCGCCGTCGCAGAGGAACTCCATTTCGGCAACATTATTGATATTGGCCGCTCGCTCGTCCGGCAGCGAAGGCCACCTGCACCAGAACTTTCGGGAGACGACGATGCCGCGCAATCCGTTCCGGTCGAAGAGACCGCAGCAAACAAGCCCTCGGCCCACTGATCAAGGCAATCCGGCTGATGACGCCATCATCAACCAGGCACGCGCGCTCTATGGCAGTGAAGCAGCGACCGCGGTCGCCTACTGTGGGCTGGCGGCCTGGTTCGAGGATGAGGAGGCAGAGTTTCACCGCTTCGCGCGAATGGTTCGGAGGCTCAGGAACTAGAGGGCTGCAAATCGTCTTCCGGCATGGCGAACCCCGCTATGCAGCTCTTGACCTGGAGCCCTCCGAGGAATGAGCTAGGTACGCGTCCGGACTCCGCTCGAAACCGTTGTCAGTATCGCGGCGACGATGATGACGGCTCCCGTCGATGCTTGGACATAGAAGGATGGAACCTGAGCCAGCGTCAGCAGATTGTTGATGACGCCGATCAAAAGCACGCCGCTTACGAGATGACGGTACCCCGGCCACCACCAAAGCTCGCTAGGCTCAGAGTTGTCAATCTCAAGGCTAGACATAAAAAGTTCCATGATAGAACCTAGTTGATATGTTATATCATACCGTATGGGCTGAGCTTGGTAAAGAGAACACTGGTGCTTTCGCGAGCCGCTTTCACTCACTTCGTGACGCTCAAAGCGGGGTTTGCCTACAAGCATGCCAAGATTGCCACCCCCCTGCAAACATGTTCGCAGAGCCAAGCGGCCGTTCTGCCGACCTTCCCAGTTATCGAGCCCGATATAACGGACTCGTGTGGCCGAAAGCTGCGAGATCAGGGCCACGATCGGAATACCACGCTCTTCTAGGGCTGTGACAGTCTGCATGACTATCGGGTGGACTACTGAGACGACCGCAATGGCATTGCAGTTGTCGGCAAGCAACAGCATGTCATCAGCGATACTCTGAGGGGAAGTGTCTTCTGTAATCTTTATTCGGACGTCAATCTCGGCGTCGATAACAAGTTCAGCCGCTGTCTGAAGAGCTCCCGCCATGTCCACATAGAGGAACTGCGAAGTCTGAGGAAGCAGAAAGCCAAATTTGTACTTTGACCTTCCCGCCCCGGTTGCCCTCGACCGCTTGTATGCCTATGAAGCCTAATTCGTGCGCGACATCTTTAACGCGCTGAGTGGTGCCGGGTTTCACGCTAGCTGATCCAGCGAGCACCCGATTGGCGGTCGCAATCGATACTCCAGCCGCATTGGCTAGATCGCGAATGGTGGGACGTGACAAGTAAATCTCCGTTCAGCCAACGAGCAAGCGACGCTCACGTCCACATGCTTTCGGGGGTAAGGATGTCAAAAGGAACAATCCGCTGTTCGATCGACGCTGCATCTCTTCGTTCGATCAACCGCAACATGACGTCGATGAGTTCCCGGGGCATTCTTTCCAGGGGATGGCACAGCGACGCGGTGATCAAACCCTCGCTCAGCCCTTTACGCGTTTCCGGCCCGATATCGCTACAAACGATCCGGATCTTGCGTTGCTGCTCCGGTAACAGCTCGCGCAAAGCTCTCAAAACCCCCGAAATTCCGCCGCCATTAACAAAAATGCCTCTGAGGTCCGGTTCTTCGTCTATCAACCTGCGAACAATAGCATAAGCGTTTTCCGGAACCTCGTGGGTAAGAAGAGTTTCGCTGACATGAATTTCGGGCGCATGCTCACGCATGTACGACCGGAAGCTTGCATCCGCTATGTCCTGGCATTGATACCGATTACTTCCGACGAGGGGAACGACCGTGCCGGGACCGTCGGTCGTCTGGCTGATGAACCAGGCGGCGGTTCGGCCCCTCTTCCAGTTGTCGGTGCCCACAAAGCCCGCCCGACTGGCTGCCGAGAGGTCGGTAACATAGGCAACCACAGGGATACCTCTGGCGCGCAACTCGTCTATTGCCTGACTAACCAGCGGATGATCAGCCGTTATTACCGCAATGGCGTCGGCCGATTCACCCATCTTCAGCAGATTCATGGAGACTGCTTCGGGAGAAAGATCGTCCTCGAAGACGACTTCGGGCTTGATGACGGCGTCACTGCGGAGCGTGGATGCGGAAGTGATCCCTTCTGCCCACAACTGGTACAGCGGCCGATGCGACTGCTGCATTAGGAAGGCAAGCCGACGATGCGGCAGGTTCTGACGCTTGCGTTGGCGTAACGCGCCAAGCCCATAGAATCCGATTTTATCAGCGGCATCCAGAATTCGGTCAATCGTTTCCGCCCGCACTGTTCCCGTTCCGTGCAAGAGCCGGTTGAGAGTGGAAAGACTCACATTCGCAGTCTTTGCCAGATCATTCATCGTCGGTCTGTTCATCTTCCAACATCCCCGTGAATGTCATTCGTGAATGACATGTTTTGGAATAAAAAAACGCATTCAAAATGAAGTAGGTTCCATTTTGACACCTCTCACGTTACACATAAATACGCATTTTGTGGAGCCATCTGATGATGGGAAATGGGAGGAAGAAATGGGACGTTTGAAGCACTTCTGTGCGGCATTACTGGCGACGACCGTGTTGGCTTTTGCCGCCGGGTCGGTCTCGGCTGCAAATATCGCCGTCGTCGGCGGAAAGAATGACGACGCTTTCTGGAACATTATCAAGAAGGGTGTCGACGACGCTCGCCTGATCGTCGAGGCGAATGGCGGAACGGTGAACTACCTTCGTCTTCAGAGCTACGATAACTTCGCCCCCGACGTCGTGCAGCTCATCCAGACGGCGATCAGCCAGAAGGTCGATGGGCTCGTTATTCCGAACTGGGTTCCGGAAGGGGAGGATCCGGCCATCAAGGAAGCGATCAAGGCGGGCATCAAGGTCATCCTGATGAATGCCGGTGGACATGAAAAGGCGAAGGAACTTGGCGCCATCAACTATGTCGGCTCGGATGAATACATTGCGGGCGTCGCAGGTGGCGAGTACTTCTCGAAGCAGGGCAAGAAAAATGTGCTCTGCGTGAACACTGTTCCCGGGGCCGCCAATCTGGAAGCTCGCTGCAAGGGTGTGATCGAGGGAATTGCGAAGGCCGGCGGCACCGCCAAGCAATTGCCATTGCCGGCGACGAGTTTTGGCGATGCTACCGCGGTTGCCGAAGCCATCAAGGCGACATTGCTTCAGGACGCCAGTATTGATGGTGTGATTACCATCTCCGCCGGAGATGCGGACTCTGCCGCCATCGGTGTTATGCAGGCCGGCAAGACTGAAACGGTTCTTCTCGGAACTTTCGACCTCAACCAGTCGGGTCTCGACCGTATCAAGGACGGGACGCAGGGCTTTGCAATTGACCAGCAACCCTATCTTCAGTCTTATCTGGCGGTCACTCTTCTGTCCTCCGCCATAGACTTTGGAACCGATCTCCCAACGGCGCCGGTCCTGACCGGGCCTGGCATCGTTGACAAGTCCAACATCGACGCCACTTTGGCTGGTGTCTCGAAGGGCGCCCGATAAGAAGCTCTTCTTCGCCTCGATCCGCGGCTTTGCCGCGGATCGAGAGCCGCGCTCGCGAACTCGTGAAGCTGCAAGGGCGCTGGACGATGCTGCCCGTTCCAAGCTTCCGGACAACACTGGAGTGAAACACGTGAAAAATTTCCCTGTGGGCGATCTTCTTCGTCGCCCGGAATCTGGCGCCTTTCTTGGTCTTGTATTCGTGCTCGTCTTCTTCGTTGTCTTCGGCAGCGTCGAATTCCTGAAGCCTGCCGGTGCCGCAAGCTGGCTGAACGTTGCCGCCAATCTCGGTATCGTCGCAATCCCGGTCGGACTTCTCATGATCTCCGGCGAATTGGACATTTCAATTGGTGCGATGATCCCCGCGGGGGCTCTGACCGTCGCGATCATCTCCGGCTACTACGGCTTGCCGATTTGGCTTGGTGTCGTCGGATCGCTTACGCTCGGTTTGGTTGTCGGTCTCATCAACGGCTTTTTGGTCATACGCACCGCAGTGCCATCGCTGATCGTCACGCTCGGGACACTTTTTGCCGTGCAAGGGCTGATACTGGGCTGCTCCGTCTTTCTTACGGGAACGACCAGCGTGGCGTTGAGCCCGGCCCAATCCGGCGCTGTCGCTAAGGCCCTGTTCGGCCAATTCATCGGCGGAAGTTTCCAGGTAACCATCATCTGGTGGATGGTTCTGACGGCGATCTATGTCTTCTACGTCCACTATTCACCCTTCGGAAGCTGGCTTTTCGCCCTGGGTGGCGACAAGGTGAGCGCCCGCAATGCGGGCATCCCGACAGACAAACTGACGGTGACGCTATTCGTACTATCGTCGGTGAGTGCTGCCTTTCTCGGAATGTGTCAGGCGATCCTGTTCAACGTCGCCCAGGTCTCGGCCGGCATGACATTCATCTTCAACTCGATCATCGCGGTCGTGGTGGGCGGCGTGTTGCTGACGGGCGGTTTCGGCTCGGTTGTCGGCATTTTTCTGGGCACGATTACATTCGCCATCGTCAACCAGGGCATCTATTTCACGTCCTTCGACCGCAATTGGTCGAGCCTCATCATCGGTGTCATGTTGCTGCTGGCGGTGCTGATGAACAATACGTTCCGCATTATGGCCCTGACCTATTCCCCGAAGAAGAAGTGAGGACAGACGATGACCATGCCAATCCTTGAACTGAGAAACGTCAACAAGTCTTTTGGCCCGATCGATGTCCTTCACGATATCTCGATGAAGGTGCATGCGGGGGAGGTGCTGTGCCTCCTGGGGGACAACGGAGCAGGCAAATCCACGCTCATCAAGACGCTGGCGGGCGTCTACAAGCCCAATTCGGGCGAGGTGCTGATGGACGGAAATCCGGTCGATTTCGGCGGCCCGCGCGATGCGCAGCGCATGGGCATCTCCACCGTGCATCAGTTTGGCGGAACATTCCCGCTGATGAGCATCGGCCGCTCGTTCTTCATTGGTGCGGAGCCCACCAAGGGCTTCGGCCCCTTCAAGGTCTACGATCGCAAGAAAGCCAACGAAATTGCTGTAAAGGCGGTGCAGGGATTCGGCATCACCCGTATTGATGACGGAGACCGACTGATTGGCGGTCTTTCGGGCGGTGAGCGACAGTCTCTGGCGATAGCCCGCGCCGTGCACTTCGGTGCACGCGTCCTGATCCTTGACGAACCAACGGCAGCATTGGGCGTCAAGCAGGCATCTCACGTTCTGCGAATCGTGCTGGAGGCGAGGAGGCGAGGGATCGCCGTGATCTTCATTACCCACCAGGTTACCCATGCCATCGCGGTTGGCGACCACTTCGCAGTCCTGATCCGGGGTGCAGTCGCTGCCAATTTCCGCAAGGGCGAAAGGTCGCGCGAGGAGATCACCGATTTGATGGCGGGCGGCGAAGCTTTGGCGGATTTGGGTGCCGAGGTGGAGAGCTACATGGCGAGCCATCACGGCCATCCGCCGCCGGTGCCGTCAAAGTGAAAAAAGAAAGATAACGGAGTAAGACCGATGAAGATTGCCCTCGACCCTCACATGCACCGGTTCACCAGCCTAGAGGAATTGCCGGCGAAGGTTGCCGAGCTCGGCTATGAGTGGATCGAACTGTCGCCGCGTGCGGATTTTCTTGAATGGTTCAAGGCGCCGCGTGTGTTTCCAGAACGAATCCGATCTTTCAAGAAGGCGCTCGCTGCTGAGAACGTAAAGATCGCCTCGCTTCTGCCGATGTATCGCTGGGCGTCGAATGACGAAGCAGAGCGACAGGCCGCGGTCAAGCACTGGAAACGTGCCATTGAGATTGCGATCGAACTGGAAGTCGACACGATGAATTCAGAGTTCGGCCGCGGTCCGCATCCCGACAAGGGCTCCTGCTACTGCTGCCACACGGGTTCGATGATCGAGGCCTGCGAGGACGCCTGGTGGCGTTCGATGGAGGAACTCGTCCCGATCTTTGAACGCGAAGGTATTAACCTGCATGTGGAGCCGCATCCGGAGGACTGGTGCGAGACGTTGCAGCCGGCGCTCGATATCATCCGGACGGTCAATTCGAAGAATGTGAAGTTCCTCTATTGTGCGCCGCATACCTTCTATTTCGGGGACGATACCAAAGCCATGCTGCGTGAGGCGAAGGATGTGCTGGCACATGTGCATGTCGGCGATACGTTCAATCACAAGGCAAGCTCGGGGCTGCGCTATATCCTGAACCCGCCCGGCACCCAGGCGCGAGTGCACCAGCATCTCAATATCGGCCAGGGCGAGGTCCCGTGGGACGACTTCTTCGGCACGCTCGCCGAGATTGGCTTTGACGGCATCATGACCTCTTGCGTCTTCGCCTGGGAAGATCGAGCTGATGAGTCAAGCAAGTTCATGCGCAATAAAATGCAGGAGTATATCGACCGCTATTTCAAGAAGTAATGCACGCTCTAGCGGCGAGAACCAGAGCACACGACAGAAACCGAGAAATGTAACGGAGATGCCGCCGAATGGGCGGCCTCCGGCAGGATAGTTATTGCCTCGACAAGGCGCCAGCAAACGAATGGACGCCCGGGGCTTCAATTGAAGAGGTTACCGAGATGATCAACGGAGAACGACTGATTTCGCGCCCACTGCGCTGGGGAATGGTCGGTGGCGGCCGCACCGGACAGGTGGGTTACAAGCACCGTACGGGGGGCTTGCGCGACGGCAATTATCAACTGGTGGCTGGCGCCTTCGACCTGGATGTTGAACGAGGCCAGGATTTCGGCATCAATCTGGGCGTGGCCCTGGATCGCTGCTATCCGGACTACAAGGCCCTGATCGCAGGCGAATCCTCCCGCAAGGACGGTGTCGACGTGGTGTCGATCGCAACACCCAACTTTACTCACTACGAGATCACCAAGGCCTGCCTCGAGGCTGGGTTACATGTGATCTGTGAAAAGCCGCTTTTTTTCACTGTCGCTGAGTGCGATGAAGTCGCCAAATTGGCCGAGGAAAAGGGCCTGATTGTCGGCGTCACCTACGGCTTTACCGGACATCCGCTGGTTCACCAGATGGCGGCGATGGTCAAGAAGGGAATGCTGGGCGACATTCGCATCGTCGATATGCAATACACCCACGGCTTTAATTCCGGTGACGATGTGGGTGCCGGCGAAGCCGTCAAATGGCGCACCAATCCCAAGACCGCAGGCCCGACTTTCGTTCTCGGTGATATCGGCACGCATCTCTACTATCTTTCGGAAGTCGTGCTGCCGCACATGAAGATCGAAAAACTACTTTGCGACCGCAAGGCTTTTATCCCGACGCGTGCGCCACTCGAGGATCATGCCACCGTCCTCATGCACTACGACAACGGTGCGCGTGGGCGCCTCTGGGTATCGTCGGTCAATGCCGGCAACATGGGTTCCCAGCGCTACCGCTTCGTTGGTTCCAAGGCGTCGATCGAGTGGTCCGATTCCCATCCCGACCAGCTGATCTACGAGGTTCAGGGCGAACCGAACCGCACCCTGCATCATGGCATGCCCTATCTCGAAGAGGAGAGCCTTGCCGTCGATCGCATGGGGGCATTGCATACTGAAGGGCTCGGCGACAGCTGGGCAAACATCTATCTCTGGATCGCCCAGGCCATCGACGCGAAGACGCGCGGCGACGAAGCCTTCCTGAAGACCCATCACTATCCGGGCATCAAGGCCGGCACGGAAGGCGTGCGCTGGTTGGAAAACTGCGTCCGTTCGGCGGATACGGGCTCGGCCTGGATCGACTTTATATAACAGGACCGGGGGCGCGTTGGACCACCTCCCGTCCTTCTCCTGAAACGCGTCCCCACACACTTTGGAAAGATGACACAATGAAACTCGCGATTTGCACTGATGTGATGGCGAACCTCTCTTTCACGGATATGCTCGACAAATGCGTTAAGCTCGGCGTCGAGGGTATAGAAATGACCGGCGGCGGATGGTCGAGCGGCCCGCATTTCCGCGCCGACGAACTTCTGGCTGACAAGGGCTTGCTCCGGTCGAAGCTCAAGGAAATCGAAGCTCGCGGCCTGGAAATCGCCGCCCTCAATTGCTCCGCTAACCCGCTCGATCCCGGCGACATGGGCAAGCGCCATCGCGAGGAGATGGAGGAAACCATCCGGCTTGCAGGCGAGATCGGTGTAAAGAAAATCGTGACCATGTCCGGTTTGCCGGAGGCGGCCCCCGGCGACATGGTGCCGAACTGGCTCATCTACACCAAGAGTTGGCCGAACGAGATGCCGGAGCGAGATCGCTACCAGTGGGAAGACCGGGCGTTTCCGCTCTGGCACGATCTGGTGAAGCTTGCCAAGGAAGTTGGCGTCGAGAAATACGCGCTCGAAAACTTCTCGGCGATGCTCGTATGGAATCCCGAAACCCTGTTCCGCCTGCGCAACGAAGTTGGCCCGACAGTCGGCATGAACCTCGATCCGTCCCATCTCATGTGGATGGGGGCGGATCCCATCGCATCGGCACGCGCGCTCGGAGATGCGATTCATCACTGCCACGGCAAGGACACCCGCGTCGAACGCGGACTGGCCGACGTGAACGGGCTGCTCGAACTCAAGGAGGTCACTGACGTTGCCAACCGGACCTGGAACTACGTCGCAGTAGGGGCAGGCCACGATCTTCAATGGTGGAAAGAGTTCTTCTCGGTGGTTCGTATGGTTGGCTACAACGACTGGGTCAGCCTCGAAATGGAAGATTTCACGATGTCCACCGAGGCGGGCATCCAGTCTTCCATTGACGCACTTCAAGCAACAATCAGCCGATGACCGGTTTGGCGCGGGCTGCGATTGCGGCCCGTGCACCACGCCTGCGTGAGGACGACATGACCAACCCAATCACCATCACCACTGCCCCCTGCTGCTGGGGTGTCGATGACGTGAAAAACCCTCATCTCCCCCATTGGGAGAAGGTGCTGGACGAGGCGCAGGCCGCCGGCTTCGGGGGGCTGGAGCTTGGGCCCTATGGCTATCTGCCGCTTGACCTCGGCCTTGTTTCGGAAGCGCTGAACAAGCGTGACCTGAAGATTGTCGCTGGCACAATCTTTGACGATCTGGTTTCACCTTCAAATCGTGACAACCTCCTGCGCCAGACCAATGAGATCTGCGCGTTGATTACACGGTTGCCGAAGCCTGAAACCCATGCCGGCCAACGCTATCCAGCACCCTATCTGACCGTTATGGACTGGGGTCACGACGAGCGTGACTATGCTGCGGGACATTCTGACCGGGCCCCGCGCCTTGATGAAACGGCGTGGAATGGGATGGTGGAAAACATCCGCAGCATCGCAACGCTTGCGCGCGACAAATATGGCGTACGCGTCACCATCCATCCCCACGCCGGCGGCTACATCGAATTCGCCGACGAGCTGGAGCGTATCGTCAACGATATTCCTGCCGATCTGGCAGGTCTGTGCCTCGACACCGGGCATATGGCCTATTCAGGCATGGATCCTGTTGCCACCCTTCGCCGTTACTGGGATCGTGTCGATTACATTCATTTCAAAGACATAGATGCCAAAGTTTTCAAGGACGTCATGGGCGAGCGCATTCGTTTCTTCGATGCCTGCGCGAAGGGGGTCATGTGCCCGATCGGCCGTGGCTCCATCGATTACCCTGCTGTCCGGGCCCTGCTTACCGAGCTGGGCTATGGCGGATACATCACCATCGAACAAGAGCGCGACCCCCGAAACGCCGGCGGCATTCTTGAAGACCTGGCAGCCAGCCGGACCTTCCTGGCACGCACTGGCTTTTGAAGGCCTGCGAGGAGACCTGACATGAAATCACTCGACCTCATCACCATCGGCCGGTCCTCGGTCGACCTTTACGGAGCCCAGATCGGCGGCAGGCTGGAGGACATGGGCTCGTTCAATAAATACATTGGCGGTTCGCCCACCAATATCGCCTGCGGTGCGGCCCGGCTCGGTCTGAAATCCGGTTTGATCACCCGCGTTGGCGACGAGCACATGGGCCGGTTCATTCGCGAGCAGCTCAAACGCGAAGGTGTAGATGTCGGCGGGGTCGCTACCGATCCTGAGCGTTTAACGGCACTCGTCCTGCTGGGCATTCGTAGTGAAGAGCAGTTCCCGCTGATTTTCTATCGCGAGAATTGTGCCGATATGGCGCTCAGCGAGGACGACATTCATGCGGATTACATCGCCTCGGGGCGGGCGCTCGTCGTGACCGGCACGCATCTGAGCCACCCACGTACCGAGGCAGCTATTCTGAAAGCCTTGGAGCTCGCCCGCAAGCATGGGCTGCGTACCGCGCTCGACATCGACTATCGCCCAAATCTATGGGGCGTCGCCGGCCACGGTGAAGGTGAGAGCCGTTTTGTCGAAAGCGGCAAGGTGACGGCAAAACTGCAAACGACGCTGCATCTGTTCGATTTGATCGTGGGCACGGAGGAAGAGTTCCACATTGCTGGTGGCTCGACCGAGACGATTGAGGCGTTGCGCGCAGTTCGCAAAGTGTCCAACGCTGCGCTCGTATGCAAACGCGGTGCTGCCGGCGCGGCGGCCTACGTGGGCCCAATACCGGGCAGGCTGGAAGACGGAGAGACCGGTCCCGGCTTCCCGATTGAAGTGTTCAATGTGTTGGGCGCGGGCGACGGCTTCTTCGCCGGGCTCCTGAAGGGGTGGCTCGAAGATGCGGACTGGCCCACGGCTCTTAAATACGCCAATGCCTGCGGCGCTTTTGCCGTTTCTCGCCACGGATGCACGCCGGCCTACCCGTCGCTCGAGGAGCTGAAGTTCTTCCTTGAACGCGGGGTCAATCAACCTGACCTGCGCAACGACTGCGAGCTCGAACAGATCCACTGGTCCACGAACCGTCATCGCAATCACGGGGAAGACTGGCCCGAATACCGGATATTTGCGTTCGACCACCGTATGCAGCTTGAGCAAATGGAGGGCTACACCCTTGAACGGGGCGGCGCCTTCAAGGAGCTGTGCCTCAAAGCGGCATTGGACGTTCAAGAGGGACGATCTGGCTACGGGATCCTGTGTGATAATCGCATCGGGCGGCGGGCGTTGCATGAAGCCTCGGGTACTGGCCTCTGGATCGGACGGCCCTGCGAATGGCCGGGTGCGCGCCCGCTGACGCTAGAGCCTGAACTGGGCAGTGATTATGGCGGCCTGGGCGAGTGGGCGCGGGAAAACGTCGTCAAGGTCCTTTGTTTCTGCCATCCCGATGATGACGCTGAAATGCGTTCCGATCAGGAGGCGACGGTGAAACGCCTTTTCGAGGCATCGCGGCGTGACAACCTGGAATTCCTGCTTGAGATCATTCCGTCGAAGGTGGGACCGGTCGATGACGAAACGACGGCGACGCTGATCCAGCAGTTTTATGACATTGGCATCTTTCCCGACTGGTGGAAGCTTGAGCCGATGAAAACAACCGCGGCCTGGACGAATACGATTGCCGCGATCGAGAAGAACGACCGCTATACGCGTGGGATCGTCGTTTTGGGTCTCGATGCACCGGAGGCCGAACTGGCGGCGAGTTTCGAGGTCGCCGCCGGTTTCGATCTTGTCAAAGGCTTTGCCGTTGGGCGGACGATTTTTGGCGAGGTCGCACGCAGCTGGATGAAAAATGAAATGCGAGACGCCGCCGCCGTCAGCGAGATGGCAAAGCGCTATCGACGCCTGTGCTCGATCTGGGACAAGGCGAGGGCAGCCGCACGGGAGAAGACAGCATGACCAAGACAATCAAGCTCACCGCCGCGCAGGCGCTGGTCAAATGGCTTTCAGTGCAGATGACCGAAGATGGCGAGCGCTTCATCGAGGGCGTCTGGGCGATTTTCGGGCACGGTAATGTGGCGGGCCTGGGAGAAGCGCTGCATGGGATCGGCGACAAGCTGCCGACCTGGCGTGGCCAGAACGAGCAGACGATGGCCCATGCTGCCATCGCCTATGCCAAAACGAAGCGGCGCATGCGTGCGCATGCGGTAACCAGCTCCATTGGACCCGGTGCGACCAATATGGTGACAGCGGCAGCTCTGGCGCATGTCAATCGTCTGCCAGTCTTGTTCATTCCCGGCGATATCTTCGCCAACCGCCGCCCCGACCCGGTGCTGCAGCAGATCGAGGATTTCGACGACGGCACGGTGAGTGCCAATGACGCCTTCCGGCCTGTGGTTCGTTATTTTGACCGCATCGCCCGGCCCGAGCACCTGCTGACCGCGCTGCCACGTGCGCTGTCCGTCATGACGGATCCGGCGAATTGCGGGCCGGTGTGCCTTGCTTTTTGCCAGGACGTGCAGGCCGATGCCTACGATTATCCGGAAAAGTTTTTTGAGCCAAAGGCCTGGCGTGTTCGCCGCCCGGAACCTGATCGCCGAGAGCTCGATGACGTGGTTGCGATGATCAGGGCGGCGAAGAGCCCGGTCGTCATTTCAGGCGGCGGTGTTCTCTATTCCGGCGCCGAGTACGTTCTCGCTGCCTTCGTGGAACAGCACAGTATCCCCTTCGTCGAGACACAAGCCGGCAAGGGCGCGACCCCGTGGGAAAACGCCTACAATTTCGGCTCCCCCGGCGTTACCGGCTCGGAATGCGCCAACCGTCTTTGCGCGAAAGCCGACCTGGTGATCGGCGTCGGCACGCGCTTTCAGGATTTCACGACGGGATCCTGGGCCTTGTTCACGAACCAGGAGCGGAAGCTCGTCTCCATCAACCTGCATGGCTATGATGCGACAAAGCATGGCGCAATGCCCCTCGTTGGTGATGCCAGGGTGACGCTGGAGAGGCTTTCCGCTCTGCTGAAGGACCATAGGGCGCCATCTTTCGACGCCGAATCCCGGAACAGTTGGCACCAGACGGTGAGTAAGGTCACCGCCACGCCGGAAGTCGATTTGACCAACTATCTTCCCACCGACGCCCAGGTAATCGGCGCCGTCCAGCGGGTAGCCACGGAAAAAACCGTCGTAATGTGCGCGGCAGGCACGATGCCGGGCGCGCTTCAGGTGCTGTGGCAGTCTGCAAAAGGCGGCTACCACATGGAATACGGTTATTCCTGTATGGGATACGAGGTAGCAGGCGCCATGGGCATCAAGCTTGCAGCGCCGGAAAAGGAAGTCATCTGCTTCGTTGGCGACGGCTCTTACATGATGGCCAACTCGGAATTAGCGACTGCGGTCGTCCGGCGCATTCCTTTTACCGTCGTGCTGACCGACAATCGCGGCTACGGCTGCATCAACCGCTTGCAGATCGAATGCGGCGGGGCGGAGTTCAACAATATGTACAAGGACTCCAACATTGAGGTCATGCCGGAGATCGACTTTGTGGGCCATGCCCGCTCCATGGGTGCCCATGCGGAAAAGGCGGTCGATATCGCCGATCTCGAGAAGAAAATTGTCGAAGCGCGTCCGAGGAACATCCCCACGGTCATTGTGATCGACACCGACGCTGTCCCGGGACTGGATGTGGGCGGGCATTGGTGGGATGTCGCCGTGCCGCAGGCGGGGGGACCTGAACGTCTCGAGCATGCGCGTGAGCGATACAACCGAAATGCTGCAAATCAGCGTACCTTTGATTGATAAGTGTGCCAACCGGAGGACAAGGGATGCCCGATTTGTTACGCAAGCCTTTCGGCACGCATGGCAAAGTCCACGAGATCCTGCCCCAGGCGGCGGGCTGGCGCTATGTCGGCTTTTCGCTCTATCGGCTCAGACCAGGTGAGATTGCCGAGGAGGCAACGGGCGATCGCGAGGTCATTCTCGTTATTGTCGAGGGCAAAGCGGCCTTGCATGCCGCCGGGCAGGATTGGGGTGTACTGGGCGAGCGGATGAACGTCTTCGAAAAGACGCCGCCGCACTGCCTCTATGTGCCGAACGGCAAGGTTTGGCGCGCTGTCGCGGACACCGAGTGCACGATTGCGGTTTGCTCCGCGCCCGGAAAAGGCGGACACGCTGCGCGAAGGATCGGTCCCGACGGGATTTCGCTGACGGCACGCGGCAAGGGAGCCAATACGCGTCATATCAACAATATCGCAATGGAGAACGAAGACTATTGCGACAGTCTTCTGGTCACAGAGGTCTTCACGCCTGCCGGCCACTGGTCCTCCTATCCAAGCCATCGCCACGACGAGGACGACTTCCCGCGTATCACCTATCTGGAGGAGACCTATTACCATCGGCTGAACCCGGCGGCAGGCTTTGGCGTCCAGCGCGTCTACACCGATGACGCACTGCTCGACGAGACAATGGCGGTAAAGGATCACGACGTCGTCCTGGTGCCGCGCGGCCATCATCCCTGCGGCGCGCCTTATGGCTTCGAGATGTATTACCTCAACGTCATGGCTGGTCCCTTGCGGAAGTGGCGGTTCGTGCCCGCACCGGAGGTGGAATGGATCACGGAGCGGGACGCAAAATGATCAGCCGGGCAATCAACCAGAAAACAGCTCGCCCCCTGGCCTATGAAGCTTTTCTGGATCTGGCACGGAATCTCGATTGCGTGGGGGTCGAGCCCCGGAGCGATCTCGGCCGTCCGATGGTTGATGGCATTTCTCCGAGCCGCGCCGGTGCCATCGCGCGACAAAGGGGACTGCGACTATTGGGGCTTAGCGAGGTCTATCCCTTCAACGACTGGTCGGAGGAGCGCGCTAACGCCATTGAGACGTTGATAGCCGCGGCCGTCGAAAGCGGGGCCGAAACCATCAGCCTCATCCCACGCGTCGATGGCGGTGGAGCGGAAGATGGCGTGCGGCAAAGAGTGCTGCGCGAGGTTATGCGCGAGGTGCTGCCGATGCTGGACGGGCATGGGATTGTAGCACTCATCGAGCCCATCGGCTTTGCCGCTTCGTCGCTCAAACACAAAGCAGAACTGGTCGATGCCATCGAGGCGGTCGGCGGACCAACGAAATTCAAGCTGGTACACGATACGTTTCAGCATACGATCGCCGGTGGTGGTCCAATCTTTCCGGACTACACGGCAATGGTTCATATCTCGGGAATCGCCGATCCGCTGCCTCCGCTTGACGACAAGCTTGATGCTCATCGCGGCCTAGTCGATGGCGGCGATCGCTGTGGGACCATTGATCAAATCGCTGCCTTCATCGCGGCAGGGTACCAGGGATCGTTTTCATTCGAATGTACGGCTGCTGCGGTTCAAGACAGCAAATCCCTCGAAAACGACATTCGTCGGTCTTTCGATTTCATCGAGAGGTCGCTGGCTTCGAGATGAAAGACCTGTTCGACCGTTCCCGACTGTTTCTCCTGAGGAGAGAGTATAATGCCGCTGCTGAAGTTTCATCTCTACAAGGGCCGTTCACCTGAGGAATTGGGTTTGCTGTTGGATGCGGCTCACGAAGCCATGGTCCTATCGTTTGAGGTGCCGACCGGCGATCGTTACCAGGTCGTATCGGAACATGAGCCTTCTCACATGCAAGCGTTAGATACCGGCCTTGGCATTCCGCGGACCGCAAATTTCGTGCTTCTCGAAGTCGTGACGCGGCCCCGCGGGCGAGAGGCGAAGGTAGCATTCTATCAAAACCTCTGCTCAGCCCTCGAGAGTAAATGCGGCGTGATATCCTCCGATGTCATGGTTTCATTCACCGAAAATGGTGACGAGGACTGGTCGTTCGGGCAAGGCCGCGCTCAGTTTCTCACGGGCGAACTCTGAGACGTATCCTGGCACACATGAATGGAATGAAACGATGGGACTCATCAGCTTACGACAGCTGCTCGATCATGCCGCAGAAAATGACTATGCCTTGCCTGCCTTCAACGTAAACAATCTGGAATATGTTCAGGCCGTGATGCGCGCTGCTGACGAAACGGACTCTCCGGTCATACTCCAGGCCAGCCGCGGCGCTCGCGCCTACGCGGGGGATGCCTTTCTTCGACACCTCATCCTGGGCGCTGCTGAGGAATACCCCCATATCCCCATCTGCCTGCATCTCGATCACGGTGACGGGCCAGCGACTTGCATCTCGGCTATCACCCATGGCTTCACGTCGGTGATGATGGACGGTTCGCTGCTGGCCGATGGGAAAACAGTTGCGAGCTGTGACTACAACGTTGGTGTCACGGCAGAGGTGGTAAAGATCGCGCATGCCGCCGGCGTCTCCGTCGAGGGCGAGCTGGGTTGCCTGGGCAATCTCGAAACCGGGGCTGGTGACAAGGAGGACGGTCACGGTTTTGAAGGCAAGTTGTCGCGTGAGGAGCTTTTGACTGATCCGGACCAGGCACTGGACTTCGTCTCCAAGACCGGAGTCGATGCTCTGGCGGTTGCCATTGGCACCAGCCACGGTGCCTACAAGTTCACGCGAGCGCCGGATGGTGACATTCTTTCGATCGACACCATAGGCAAGATCAACAAGAAGCTTCCGAATACCCATCTCGTCATGCATGGATCTTCATCGGTTCCGCAGAGCCTTCAGGACCTGTTTACCAGCTATGGCGGAGACATGAAGCAGACCTGGGGCGTGCCGGTCTCTGAAATACAGAAGGCCATTCCGCTGGGTGTACGCAAAGTCAATATCGACACCGATCTGCGTCTGGCAATGACTGGAACCATCCGAAAGAGCTTCAAGGAGAAGCCAGATAATTTCGATCCGCGCTCGTATTTGAAGCCCGCCGTCGCGCTGATGACGGAAGTTTGCAAAGAGCGTTTCGTGGCGTTTGGTGCAACTGGGCAAACTTCAAAAATTCGCATCAAGCGCCTCAGCGAGATGAGCAAATTCTATTGCTAACAGGCATTTTCAAATGGCGCATTGCACAAGAATTGCAAGGCAAAATCTCCTGCCGTACGTAAGATGCTTAGCACCGTTACCATGATCGCAACTATCCCCGACTTCGCTAATTGCGAATTG
This sequence comes from Pararhizobium sp. LjRoot235, assembly GCF_964254145.1. Classification (NCBI taxonomy): domain Bacteria; kingdom Pseudomonadati; phylum Pseudomonadota; class Alphaproteobacteria; order Hyphomicrobiales; family Rhizobiaceae; genus Pararhizobium; species Pararhizobium sp. LjRoot235. The sequence continues at coordinate 25,552 of NZ_CAXUSP020000002.1, forward strand.
GTCGACTATTTCGCCGGCTACCAGTACGCCGATTACACGTCACTCGCGATGCAATAGCGACGGGCTTTCTTGCTCTTTGCCATCTTTATCGCCAACAGATCACGCTCTAAGGACAGCGCATAGTACCGCGCCATTCTTGGCAGCGTCGTGCGTTTGAAGGTGAAGCTGGAAGCGTCGCAGGGCCATACCGAACCCTGGCCACTTTGCGTTGTTTTGCCCAATGAGAGTTTCGAATCGGTCAGGCATGACCGATTCATTTCATGAATGAATGCGCCCACTTGGGAAGCCACCCAGCCTGCGATACGCGGCATGTTTCTACGATAATAAACATCCGACAAAGCGAGTGACTCTGGAAATGAGAGGCCGGGGACCCTGCGAATCCTTGCAGGTTTTTCGAATCCTATGAATTCGAGGCCACGTTCGTCCTGAACCCAGGGCGGCCATGCACGCCCATATCCATCATCGCGTCTTCATGAACGGCAACAAGACGATCGTTTTCCCAGCCAGCCCCGGCTCCTACGCATCAGAGCGCATGGGGTGATGCCGTGACATCCGTTATCGATGGAAGACAGGTGGCCGTTTCCGTGACCGGAGCTGTCAAGGTCGCAGCCGTCCAGGGATGATTGTCGCTGGCCGTTCATCTGCCTCTCATCCCTGCGATCATCCTTATTCCCGCTAGGCGGCGGACTGGTCTTCATGACGGTCGCAGCCGCCGCTGGCGAAATATGCATCCGTCAGCTGCTCAGCGCTGATCGGTTTGCTGAATAGATAGCCCTGTAGCGCTTCGCAACCAGACACCCGAAGGACCTGGGCCTGGGCTTCTGTTTCGATCCCCTCGGCGGTGACGGGTATGTCGAGCGAATTCGCCAGAGCGATCGTCGCGTGCAGCACCGCTCCGGCGTTCTGGTCGTGGTCAAGTGCTACGATCAGCGAACGATCCACTTTCATGCGATCGAAACCGAACTGGCGCAGTGTTCCAATACTCGCAAACCCCGACCCAAAATCATCGAGGGCAATTTTGATGCCCGCAGCTTTCAGGCCATCTATGGCGCGGCGTGCCTGGCCCGGGTTGGAGATCAGCACTCCTTCCGTCAGTTCGATGCTCAAGCGGCTGGGATCGAAGCGTGCCAACGCCAACGCGTCGGTGACCTGTTTCACAAATCTGGGGTTTTTGAGCTGAAGTGGCGAGACGTTGACCGCCAGGCTGATGCCGGGCCAAGAGGCCGCCGCCTCGAGGGACTTTTTCAGAACCTGCATGCCGAGTAGGTCAATGAGGCCCGATCGCTCTGCCAACGGGATGAAGACGTCGGGACCAATCCGGTCTCCACCCTCCGTGACCCAGCGGGCAAGTGCTTCCACGCCACAAATCGCGCCCGACCTCGCATCGATAAGCGGCTGGAACGAGACATCAATGCCTCCATTCGTCAGCGTGGTCCGCAGCTGTGCTTCGAGGGCCGCCTGTCTGTTGGTATCGTCATCAAAGCTGTCTTCGAATTCCACGATCACACCGCGGCCAATGTCCTTGGCGCGATAGAGCGCGATATCGGCGCGGCGGATAAGCTCGCCCGTCTCGACCTCGCCGGACGGCGAGATTGCGACACCGACGCTGGCACCGATTTCGATCGTGCGACCGCCAATCTCAAACACCGTTGCCAGGGCGACCTGAATTTGTTGGCCGACATCGAGCGTAGGCAGAAGGAGCGGATTCTCGATGGTGACGACGCCGAACTCGTCACCGCCCAATCGGGCGATGACCGCATTCTCCGGGAGGGCGTCGGTCAAACGGTGCGCGACCGCGACGATGAGGTCATCGCCGACACTGTGTCCCCAGGCATCATTAACTGCCTTGAAGCCGTCAAGGTCGATGAAGTGAAGCTTGATGTCCACGTCATTCGAATTCGCCGATGTACTGGCAATGCTTTCGAGCAGGCCCGCACGGTTCAGCAGCCCCGTAAGCGCATCATGCAGCGCCTTGTAGCGTGAGCGGCTTTCACTCGCTTTCAGATTGCGGACAGTAATGGCCCCGGCTGCGCCGATACCGCACAGGAAAAGCGCAAGAACGGCGCCTGCCGCCTGTAGGTCGCCTTTTACCATTGCATAGCTTTTCGTCCCAGGAGCTTCCGAAGGCCAAGTGAACACGGCCACCCTGTTGCCGACCACGTCCGTCAGCATCGCCTCCAACCGTCCTGGAATGGGATAGGCGTCGAGGCTGAGACCGGCTATGTTGAAGCTCTCCGATATCTCGGCGACCACTTGTGGTGTGATATGCTTGGCAAACACAAGCACGTAAAAGTCTTCGGGCTTGCTGAAAGGATCGCGCTCAAACGGCTGAATGGCGGCCGCGCCGATCAAGGCTGTTCCGGCCGACGAGTGGGCGAAGTGCACAGGAACCGGATCCGATGACCCGGCTCGTCTTGCAGCATTCAGGAGAGGCTCGAAACTGGTGAAGAACTGTCCTGGCGGGACATCCATCGGCATGCCGTTGCGATAAGCGATAACGGGCAGATTGTGGCTGTCGACGACAATCGCAGTATCGTAAAGTGGATAGTCAGCGGTTGTGGAACCCCAGTTCTCGACCGTCCAGTCCACGCGTGCGTCCGAGTTAATCTGTTCGAACGCGTCGTCCCAATAGGCGTTATCGCGAAGCGTTGCGCCGAGCTGTTTGCGAAGAGATTGCAACGCCCCGGCGGTGGCATGCATCGCACGTCCGTCGTCAATCGCGTCGGCGGTGGTCGTCAGCGTATTGATCGACCCGGCGACCAGCCTGCCCAGCACCGCGGCGACGAGGATAAACACCGTCGCCACAGCAATGACAGATAGCTGCCTGCGATTGCCCTCAGAAAAGACGAATTTCTGCACCTGCTAGAATCCTTGCTCACGGAATGTCGGCATGTCCCCGAAATTGGAAACTGCAGAAAGGCATCATGCCCGCGAGGCGCTGCAAGCGGGCCTTAGCATAGCCTGTCTAATATGCGGTTAAGAGTTGGCACGGTCATCCGTCGGCTGTGCAGGGCGCCATAGCCGGCGGTCGGCCCTATCAAAAGACCACAATTTTTCTGCTGCTGGTCGTCGTTCGCCAGAGTGACCCGAGCATTGGCGGAGGTGATCTCGGTTTCCTCGAGCCAGCGGATAATCGCTTCGAAGCCGTGCTGCGCGACCCGTTTTGCGACACGAAGACTTTCGCTGTTGAGATCGCAAGCCGCTGCAATTTCCTTCCAGTCGAGCTTGCCGGCGTGCTGTGGCGGCCTCGCTCGCCGCGTGATGAAGCCAAGCATGTAACTGCGGAGATTTTCGTGGTCGTGTCTCGACAGCGCGCAGGCGAGGCGCATGTCGCAAAAGGATGAAATTTTCTGGCGAAAAACCGAAGAAGAGGCGGGGAGGCGGGGCATGTCATTCACAATTCGAATTAGTTAGCTTGCTCAACCCGCAAGGGGCCGGGGCACGGCCAGCTAATGGAATTGCGTTAATGAAGGGTTGCGTTCGATGCTATCGCTTTGATTTCTCTAAACCCGTTGACCGGCTGGCATCTAACATCATTTCATACCCGCCCGAGACAGGAACGTCCCTCCCTCGGGTCGCAAGCTTTCAATTGCAGCCCGCCGCTTCGTACGGCGGGCCTTTGCTAGCCCGGGTTCGGGGCTTAGGCGTGAGCGTGGGGATGATGATGATCCCAGACTGCCCAGAGCGATACGACGGCGACGAGCAAGCCAAGCACCACGTTGGTCCACATCACGTTCACATTGGCCGTAAAGCCAAGTAGCCAAGGCGACGCGGCCAGCCAGAGACCGAGCACCAGGTTTACCCATTCTTCCCATTCGGCGAATGCCGAAATTGCCGCGACCGCCAGTCCGCCGAGCAGGAGCCCGACGATCCACGCGTTCCAACTCGGCATGGCTTCGGCCACAAAGCCGATGACCCACGGCGAGATGAATACACATGCCGCCAAGACCAGATTGGCCCAGTCCTGGACTTTCCTTCCTTCCATCAGAGCGTTTGGCATGTCAGACCTCCAAGCCTGAAGCTTAATTGAAGTATTATATCGCGTGACCGGCACGCTTAACAATAAAATAATTTTGAGCGGATCGACCATCAAGAGATGGCGGCAGCGGAACGTCACCATCACGCAGTCACGCGTGATCCTGAACACCTTTTTCAACCGAACAATTTTTGACATAGCGACGATTTAAACTGGATTGGCCATGTGGCGAGAGCGGTGCGAGCGAAAAGGTTGTTCCATGACATCCGCTGCGTTGCCGTTCATCTGTAAGATTCGACACTCTCCCATGCCAGCTCACATGCCAGCCGTTTTTCACCGATTTAGGCGATGAGGCTGGTTCAATCACCGGACTGCGGGTTGTCCATACTCTGCCCGCAGCCGGGCCGGAAACATTGCGATCCTGCCTGCATCGGCTTGAGACGTGCGGTACAAGAATCCAACCAGCTCATTTGTTCTTGAAGCGCGCTGCTTCCTCGGAGCCGCCCGTCGCGTTGCCGGCACTATAGGAATGGGCGCCGGTGCCCGCGAGTTTTCCACCGTCGACGATCAGGTATTCCTCGCGAATGGGCCGCCCTTCGAACCAGCATTCAAGAATTTCCCGTGTCCCCGCGGCGTAACGCGCCTGGGCGGACAGGGATGTTCCGGCAATGTGCGGCGTCATCCCGTGATGGGGCATGGTGCGCCAGGGATGTTCTTTCGGTGCTGGCTGCGGAAACCAGACATCGCCCGCATACCCAGCCAACTGGCCGCTTTCCAATGCCCTGGCGACAGCATCGCGATCGCAAATCTTGCCGCGGGCAGTGTTCACCAGATAGGCACCGTGTTTCATCTGCGAGAGCATTTTTTCGTTGAACAGGTTTTCCGTCTGCGGATGAAGCGGACAGTTGATGGTCACGACATCGCAGACCTTGACCATATCTTCGATAGTGGCATGCCACACGACGTCGAGCTCTTTTTCGACCGCTTCCGGAAGCCGGTGCCGATCATGATAGTGAAGATGCACGTCGAAGGGTTTGAGGCGGCGCAGCACGGCAAGGCCGATACGCCCGGCGGCGACCGTTCCAACATGCATTCCCTCAATGTCATAAGAACGGGCGGCACAATCGGCGATGTTCCACCCGCCCTTGATCACCCATTGATAGGACGGAATGTAGTTTCTCACCAACCCGAGGATCATCATCAGGACGTGTTCCGAGACGCTGATGGAATTGCAATACGTCACCTCCGCAACGGTCATGCCGCGTTCGATCGCAGCTTGGAGATCAACATGGTCTGATCCGATGCCTGCTGTGATTGCTAATTTGAGCTTCGGTGCCTTGGCCATACGTTCGGCAGTTAAATATGCGGGCCAGAAGGGTTGCGAAATCACGATTTCGGCGTCCTGCAGTTCCCTTTCGAAGACGGAGTTAGGCCCATCCTTGTCGGACGTGACGACCAGCGTGTGGCCAAGCGATTCAAGATATGGTCGCAGGCCCAGTTCACCCGAAACGCTTCCAAGCAAAACTCCGGGCTGAAAGTCGATCGCCTTTGGTGTGGGGAGAGTCTGACCGCCTGGATAGTGATCAATCTTTGGCAGGTCGTCGCGTGCATAAGATGTCGGATATCCATCGACTGGATCGTCATAGAGAACACAAACTATTTTGGCCATGGTCGTTTCCTTTCTGATGCTGACAACAGAAAACGCCGCTGACAAAGCCCGGGCAAAGTCAGTGGATATGGATCGTCATGGGTGAGCGAGACGTTCTCGGGCCGAGCCCGAGAGACTCCGGCTCTTTGTGTTCCCCGCCCCTGGATCGCCAGCTTTGTGAAGCTGCTCTTGCGGGACATTGCAATTCTCTCACGTTACGCCGATACGCACAAATCAAGATTTGGCCCTGCTATTGACCGTCACCTATGGCAATGACGGCGAACGTTGCCGCTGCGCTATTCGGAGGCAGCGTGCGCTCAAATCGCCGGGTGCCGGACGGGGATCTTCGTCAGCCGTCCGTCCTTGTTTATCTTTAGCTGCAGGTCCAAACGTCCGATGACACCCCGGAGTACACGCTTTCCATCCCCTTGAGCTCACGGTTCAGTCGGTTTCGCCAGGCTCTGTCTTCGACCAGTACAGGAGGAAAGAGACCAGGAACGGCGAAAAAGGCGGACGGGGCGCCGGTGTCGATGGCTTCGGCGGCCGCCACTTTCAGTTCGTGTCGGCGCGGGTCTTCTACATCCGGTGTTTGGAGCACATAGGTTATCCACAGTGCGGTGGCATTGGCGAATACGGCGCCGTCGCGCCCCGCTGCGAGATCGTCCACCGCTGCGGCGAATATCCTCTGTGGCAGTTTCTGGCTGCCATCCATGGCGATCTGCCGCGTGCGGTGGGCAATCGTCGGATTGGCGAACCGCTGCATCAGCTGCTCCTGGTAAGCCTCGAGGTCGATGCCCGGCACCGGGTCGAGCGTTCGAGCCGCCGCTTCCATGTATTGCCGGACCTTGCTCTGATAGTGCGGAACGGCCATCACGTCACGAACATAGTCGAGCCCCGCCAATTGACCGAGATAGGCGATCATCGAATGGGCGCCGTTCAGCAGTCTGAGCTTCATCTTCTCATAGGGCTCGACATCGCTGACGAGGAGCGCGCCGGCTGCCTCCCAGGCGGGGCGGCCCGCGGCGAAATGATCTTCAACCACCCATTGCATGAACGGTTCAGTGTCGAGCGCGAGCTTGTCTTCGGCCCCGAGCAATGCCGCTGTGCGCTCCCGCGTCTGCGCCGTGGCCGCCGGAACGATGCGGTCCACCATGCTCGAGGGGAAGGCTCCGTGGTCGGATATCCAGCCGGCGAGCGTAGGGTCTCGTGCTGCCGCCATTTCGATCACAAGACGACGGACGACGCGGCCGTTGGTCGGCAGGTTATCGCAGCAAAGGACGGTAAAGGGCGGAAAGCCGGCGGAGTGCCGACGCGCCAGACCTTCGACTATAAAGCCGATCACACCGGTCGGTATGTCCGGGCAGAGGAGATCGGCTGCGATCGCCGGATGCTGGCGGTCGAGGCCGCCGGTGACCGGATCGATGCCATAAGCCTTCTCGGTAATGGTGATCGACACGATGCGGATTGCAGGATCGGCCAGGCGAGCGAGCAGCACCTGGTGGTCCTCGATGGCACGCAGTCCACCAACGACCGAGCCGATGATCCTAACTTCGGCGCCGGTGGCTCCGCGGCTCGCCACCGAAAACAGATGGTCCTGCGCCCTCAGGTCCCGGATCGCGTCGAGAGACCGCAGGCTGACACCGATAATGCCCCAATCACCGAAACACTCGGTCAAGGCACTGTCGGTATAGACGGCCTGGTGCGCCCGGTGAAATGCGCCGAAGCCGATATGCAGGATGCCGGGTTTCAGGGCCCCGCGATCATAGCGGGGCGTGACAACAGCGGCGGGCAGTCGGGTCGCGGCGGACAAACGCTCCATGTTCAGCCCAATCCATAGGTCGCGTGCGACAAGGCGCGTTCGATACCGCGCAGTTCGGCAAGCCCCTTCAGGCGGCCAATCGCCGGATAGCCGGGCTGGGCGCCGCGTGTCAGATCGTCGAGAATCTCCTGGCCGTGGTCGGGGCGCATGGGAATCTGGTGGTCCGTCCGCCCCTCGGCGCGCCGCCGCTTTTCTTCCGAGAGGAACTCGGCAATCACCGCCACCATATCGGTGTCGCCCTCAAGGTGTTCGTCCTCGTAGAACGAGCAGGGTGTCTTAAGCTCCTCGCGGCGGACATTGCGAAGATGGATAAAGTGGATGCGAGGCGCGAACTGACGCACCATGGCCGGCAGGTCATTGGCGGCGCGGGCACCAAGCGAGCCCGTGCAGAAGGTGACCCCGTTCGCAGTACTGTCGATCTCACGCAGCATGAAGGTATAATCCTCGGCGCTCGACAGGATACGCGGCAGCCCGAGCAGCGCCCAGGGCGGATCGTCCGGATGGGCGCAGATATTGATGCCGACCTGCTCCGCCACCGGCGTCACCTCGGTGAGAAAATCGATGAGATGACGCTGCAGCTTTTCTCGGCTGATCCCGGCATAGGTCTCCAGATGCGCCCTGAGCTGCGGGAGGCTGTAGCCGTCGGCGGAACCCGGAAGACCCGCGCCGATATTGCGTGACAGGCCCAGTTTGCGCGCGTCGTTCATCTCGCGGAATCGCCGTTGCGCCTGCTCGCACGTCCCTGCGTCATAGTCCTTTGCGGCGCCTGCCCGCTCCAGGAGATGCAGGTCGAAGGCGACGAAATCGATCCGGTCGAAGCGCATGGCTTTTGCACCATGCCGCGTGGTCCAGCGCAGATCCGTGCGCGTCCAATCGAGAACCGGCATGAAGTTGTAGCAGACCGTGCGGATGCCGGCGACCGAGAGACGGCGTAACGTTTCCTGCCAGTTGGCGATATGTTCGCGCCAGGGACCAGTCTGCGTCTTGATGCTTTCCGAGACGGGAATGCTTTCGACGATCTCCCATTCCAGGCCGCCGGCACGGACCTGATCCTGCCGCTTGGCGATCTCGTCCAACGGCCAGACGTCCCCGGTCGGAATATGATGCAGCGCGCTGACGATACCATGCGCGCCAGCCTGAGCCGCATCCTGCACGCTCACCCGGTCCACCGGGCCGAACCAACGCCATGTATGTCGCATGTGAACTCCTAAGCCAGAAAGCTGAGCTGCACCTTGCAGGCAGCCGAGCGGTCGCCGGCCTGCTCGAAGGCGTCGACTGCCTGATCGACCGGGAATGTGTGGGAAATGATTGGCCGGACGTCAATCCGGCGATCTGCGATAAGCCCGACGGCAAGGGGGAATTCACTGTCGAACCTCTGCGATCCGATCAGCCGCAACTCCTTGCCGACCAGGGCATTCAGCGGAAATGTGATGTCGCCCGTGACGCCGACCTGTACGATCAGGCCGCGTGGCCTGACCGTCGCGATCGCGCTGCGCAGAGCCGGTTCGGCGGCAGAGCATTCGAACACGATGTCGAACTGGCCCTTGTCGGCTTCATAGGCCGTGAGTTGCTCGGGATTGCGGCGGACATTGATGATGCGGGTAGCACCGCAGGCAGATGCCCGCTCAAGGGCGGCGTCGGCGAGGTCCGTCACCACGATCGTTTCCGCACCGGCATGGCGGACGGCGGCGACCACCAGCGCGCCGATCGGCCCCGCGCCGGTGACCAGCACATGCTTGCCGCTAATATCCCCGGCTTGGGCCACAGCATGCAGGCAGACGGCGAGTGGTTCGGCGCAGGCGGCTTCGCCGGCGCTGACCAGTGTGCCGACAGGCAGGCACTGGATACCAGGAACCACCATCCAGTCGCGGAACATGCCCTGCGCATGGGGCAGGCGCATGGCGCTGCCCATGAACTCCATGTTCAGGCAATGAATCGCGAGGCCTTCCCGGCAGAAGCGGCAATTTCCGCAGGGCTGGCTCGGGTTGACAGCGACGAGGTCACCAAGTGCTAGCCCGGAGACATTGGGGCCGAATGCCGCGACATGGCCGGACGCCTCATGCCCTGGAACGATCGGCTCGCGAACCCGCACCGGACCAAAGCCGCCATCCTGGTAGTAGTGGAGGTCTGAGCCGCAAATGCCGCCCGCCGCCATCTTCAGCAGCACTTCCCCATCGCCCGGTTCGGCGACGTCGGCCACCTCCACCCTCAAGTCGCGTCGGCCGTGGAGGCGTGCGAGACGCGCCTGCATGATTTTTCTCCTCATCGGCGGATCAACCCGACCTCGGTCGGCAGCCAAAGCGTGACAGCTGGAACGAAGGTGATCAGGATGAGCGCGACGAACAGCGGAACGAGCCAGGGCAGGATCGCCATCGTGGTCCGCTCGACCGACAGCTTGGCTACTCGCGACAGCACGAAGAGTACCATGCCAAGGGGCGGATGCAGCAGGCCGATCATCAGGTTCAGCGTCATGATCAGGCCGAAATGCACCGGATCGATGTCGAACTGGGTCACCAGCGGCAGCAGGATCGGGACCAATATGGTGATCGCGGCGATCGTGTCGAGGAAGCAGCCGACGAACAGCATCAGTAGATTGACCAGGATGAGGAACACCCACTTGTTGTCGGTGATCGTCAGGATCGCGCCCGAGAGCATCTGGGCGGCCTGGCTGACCGTCAGCAGCCACGCGAAGATGGAGGCGGCTGTTACGATGAACAACACCGACGCCGTGGTTTCGATCGTGTCGAAGGTGGCGCGGGCCAGTGTCGAGAACGTCATCGTCCGGTAGCGCAACAGCCCGAGGAACAGCGACCACAGCACGGCGGCAACGGCAGCCTCCGTCGGCGTGAACCACCCCATCGTCATGCCGCCGATCAGGATGACCGGAGTCATCAGCGCCATGACGGCGGAGAAGTCGAAGTACCAGTCGATGGCGAGCAGCGCGGCAAGCGCGATGCCAACGGCGACGTTCATCGACAGGCCGGCCGACATCAGGAGGAAGATCAGGAGCGGCACGGAGAAGACCACCACGACCTCGAGCGATGCTGACAACAGGCGTTTCATCTCGAACGGAGTGTCCGAACCCCAGCCACGCCGGTAAGCGAAGATCGCGACGGTCACCATCATCAGGACGGTCATGACCACGCCCGGCACGATACCCGCCATGAACAGCGCGCCGATCGAGACATTGGCCATCATGCCATAGATGACGAAGGGCAGAGACGGTGGGAAGATCGGGCCAAGCGTCGCCGAGGCGGCGGTGACGCCGACGGCTGTCTCGACGGGATAGCCATGGTCCTTCATCGCCTTGATCTCGATCGTGCCGATGCCGGCGGCGTCGGCGAGCGCCGTGCCCGACATGCCTGAAAAAATCACCGAGCCGATGATGTTGACTTGGGCAAGCCCGCCCTTCATCCAGCCGACCAGGGCGACGGCAAAGGAATAGATGCGGCCGGTGACGCCGGCGGAATTCATCAGGTTGCCCGCGAGAATGAAGAAGGGAACGGCGAGCAGCGGAAAGCTCTCGACCCCGGCGATCATCCGCTGCGCGGCAATGATGTCTGGCGCGACATTATAAAAGACGAGGTAGAGAACGGAGGCCACGGCCATGGAAATGGCAACGGGCAGGCCCACCACCATCAAGACGAGAAATGAGCCGACGAGCAGAAGCATGGATCAATCCTCAACCTTCTGAAATTCCTCGGGCCTTTCGAGAACCGAATAACCGCGGCGCTGATTGGCGATGAAAACCTGGGTGGAGCGGACGAGCATCAGCACGAAGCCGGCCATCACGCTGTAGAAGACGATGTTGCGCGGCAGGTTGACGGTCACCATGCGCTCGCCGTGGACGATCGCAACATAGCGCCACATCAGCCAACAGGCATAAGCGAAGAAGCCGATACGAACGACGTCCACGAAGATCGCCAGTCCTCTGGCCAGTTGCCGCGGCAAATAGTGATAGAGGACGTCGACCTGGATGTGGCGAGATACGCGAACGCACATGACAGAGCCCAGGAACACGACGCAAATCAGGCAGTTGATCGCGATCTCCTCTGTCCATGCATAGGAGTCGTTGAGCACGTAGCGGGTGAAGAACTGCAGGAAGACGCAGGCCGTCATCACCCAGAAGATGGCGAGCGTGATCCAGTCCTCGACGGCATAATGCGACACATCGGCGACCGGCGCGGCATCCTCGAAGGAATGGGCGATTTCCTCCGGCGTTATCAGCGAATGGATTTCTTGTTGCATGGGAGATCATCCGACGAAAAGAGGGGCGGAATGCCGGCGGCTCTTGCGGGCAGCCGGCATCGATGGCTCACTTGACGGCGCGGATGGCCTCCCAGTCTGCCTTGTTGTAGCCGAAGTCCTCGAGCGCGACATTTTCCACGACGGTCTTTTCGAAATCGGCCTTGTCGACTTCGGTGACCTCGATGCCACGCTCCTTGAACGTCGCGACCAGGCTCTTTTCACGCTCCTCGATGATCTTGGTGCTGCGCTCGGCAGCCTCCTGCATGACCTCGGTGAAGATCTGCTTGTCGGCGTCGGAAAGCTGCGACCACAAGCTCTTCGACACCAGCGTGTTCAGATGGTCGACGATATGGCCGGTGAGAACGATATGCTTCTGCACCTCATAGAACTTCTTCGCATCGATCGTGGTCAGGGGGTTTTCCTGCGCCTCGACCGTACCGTTCTGCAGCGCGAGGTAGACCTCGGCAAAGGCGATGGGTGTGGTATTGGCGCCGCAGGCGCGTGGCATGGCGAGATAGGCCGGCACGTCCGGGACGCGCATCTTCAGACCCTGCATGTCGGAGCATTTGCTGATCGGCCGGTTCGATGTCGTCTGGCGCGTGCCGTAATAGGTGACTGCGGCAATATGATTGCCCGAAGCGTCCTCATATCCCTTGGCCAGTCTCTTGAATACATCGCTTTTGGTGTAAGCGATGAGATGCGCGGGATCGCGAAACGTGTAGGGGTAATAAGTGACGCCGATCGGCGCATATTCGCGCGCCGCAAAACTCGAGCCGGAAATGATGATGTCAACCGTGCCGAGCTTCAGGCCTTGGTTGAGATCGGCTTCCTTGCCGAGCTGCGAGGCCGGGAAGACATCGATCTTGTAGCGGCCCTCGGTGCGTTTGCCGATCTCTTCGGCCGCCCAGGCGGATTCGGTGTGGAATGGTTCCGATGTCTCGTAGACATGTGCCCATTTGAGCACCGTCTCGGCCTGAGCCGTGAGGGCCGAGGCTAAGATGGTCACTGTTGCACCCACCAGCATTGTCAGTCTGAACTTCATCTTCGTTCTCCTCCCAAGTTGAAGTCATTGGTCCTGTGGCTAATTGCCCCCGACACGCCTCCATGCGGCCGGTATCGTGCTGTCGGACGGTTCCTCCTCGAAACTCTTCGACAGGCGAAGCTGAGATTGATCGAGATGCGCACGCATCGCGGTCCGCGCGGCGCTCGGATCGCCGGCTGCGATCGCGTCGCGGATGGCGCGATGCTCCTCCATCGCGGCTCGCCAGGTTTCGGTGTTTTCGAAATAGCTGGCGAGCTTCTCGAAATAAGGGGTCATGCGCATGTCGTGGATGTTGCCGATGAAGCGATTGAGGGTCGCATTGGCGATGATGCCGGAGACGATGACGTGAAAGTCGCGATCGAGCGCGAGAGCCAGGCGCCGGTCCTCGAGTGCGGCTGCCATCTTCGTCAAGTTATCGTCCATCAGCGCGATATGCTCCGGCCGCACCAGCCGGGCAGCCTCTTCGGCCACCGCGCATTCCACGACAGCCCGCGCCCTCAGCAATTCAAATGGCCCTTCGAAATCCTCCGGCGGCAGGTCGGCCGACGGCACCTTGCGTGCCGTTACATAGATGCCCGAGCCCATGCGGATATCCACAAAGCCTTCAACTTCCAGCACGATAAGCGCTTCCCGGACAGTCGGGCGGGATACGCCGAGCATCTGGGCCAGCTCGCGCTCGGCTGGAAGGCGAGAGCCGGGCGACAGTTCGCCTCGTTCGATCAGGCTTCGCATCTGGTCCGCTACCTGGCGATAGAGGCGGCGCGATTCCACGGCAGAGAACATCATCTTCCTCGAAAGTCCCGACGATGCTGACGCAAGAGGTCAGTTGGCCAGGTGGTCATACCAATATTCAGTACACTACTCGCCATTGAAGATAAGTCAACCTGCAGTTCGGAGGCGGCTTACTACGTGCGCCCGCAGAGTAACGGGCAGACCCAATGCCTTGGTTCCTCTCGGGCAGGCTAAGTGAAAATTCGCCCAGCCATCCAGAATGGTGATTTGATTAATCGCAGTCCGAGCGCTGCGAAGCGCGTTGCAAATCCCAGGAGGAAATCAGGCAGAACCCCTGCAAACCCTGCTACAGTCGCCATGGCCACTGGCGGGGTAGGGGACATCACTGCCGAAGATATGAAGTTTGAACTCCTGCTCGAACAGAAATCTTTGTCTGAAAATGTTCGGACCGCTTTTGTCAGTCCTTGCGCTTGCGGCAGTAGAGTTCCAGTCTGTGGCGGACGAGGTCGTAGCCGAGTTCCGCGGCGATCTCCGCTTGCAATTGCTCGATCTTGTCGGAGCGGAATTCGATGACGGCACCCGTATCAATATCGATCAGGTGGTCATGATGTGGCGCATCGGCGGTTTCGAAGCGGGCCGTGGCGCTTTCGAAAGCATGGCGATGCACGACCCCCTGCTGTTCGAGCGCGGAAAGCGTTCTGTAGACCGTCGAGAGCGAGACGGTTGCATCGATTTCTTTCGCACGGCGGTGCAATTCGCTTGCATCCGGGTGGTCTTCGGCGGTGGCGAGAATCTTCAGGATTGCCGCGCGCTGACGTGTCACGCGCACACCACCGTCCCGCAGGACGCCTTCCAGTTCCTCGACACGATTCTTGTTCTGTTTCATGGATTCAACCCTAGCCAAGGGCGGTGGCTTTGAAAATAGCTAGTTGCAAATGCTTCGCATGTGCATTGACTTATGCAAAGCATTCGCCTAGTTCTGTCGCCGACAACATCAGGGAGTATGGGATGATCGATCAGACGAGACGCGCGATTCTGGCAGCAGCAACGGCGCTGGCAGCTTTCGCGGTCGTTCCCGGCGCGGCCTGGGCGCAGGAGAAATTCAAGGCCGTCACCACATTCACGGTGATTGCAGACATGGCAAAGAACGTTGCGGGTGACGCTGCAATCGTCGAATCGATCACCAAACCGGGTGCCGAGATCCACAACTACCAGCCGACGCCGCGCGACATCCTGAAGGCGCATGATGCCAAGCTAATCCTGTGGAACGGCCTCAACCTGGAACTCTGGTTTGAAAAGTTCTTCCAGAACTTTGACGATATGCCTGGTGCCGTCCTGTCCGAAGGTGTCGAGCCCATGGGCATTGCCGAAGGACCCTATAGCGGTAAGCCGAACCCCCATGCCTGGATGTCGCCCTCTGCCGCGCTGATTTATGTTGACAATATCCGCGACGCCTTCGTGAAGTATGACCCGGCCAATGCCGAGACCTACAAAGCCAACGCCGAGGCCTACAAGAAGAGGATCGAAGCGACGATCGAGCCTATCCGTGCCGAGATCAGCAAGATCCCCGAGGAAAAGCGCTGGCTGGTATCGAGCGAGGGTGCCTTCAGCTATCTGACGCGCGACTTCGGCATGAAGGAACTTTATCTTTGGCCGATCAACGCCGACCAGCAGGGCACGCCGCAACAGGTGCGCAAGGTGATCGACGCCGTTCGCGCCAACAATATCCCTGTCGTCTTCTCTGAAAGCACGATCTCTCCCGATCCGGCCCAGCAGGTCGCGCGCGAGACGGGGGCAAAATATGGCGGCGTACTCTATGTCGACTCGCTCAGCGAGGCGGACGGTCCGGTCCCGACCTATATCGATCTTTTGCGCGTCACATCCGAAACCATCGCGAAAGGCCTTTCGCAATGAACCTTCAGGTCAAGGCCCGACCCAGCAAAGCGCCTGCGTCGGGTGACGCGGGCGGGGGTATCCGCGCCGCCGGCGTCACTGTCACCTATCGCAACGGCCATCGGGCGCTGCACGATGCATCGTTCGAAATCCCGACCGGAACCATCACGGCGCTGGTCGGCGTCAATGGCAGTGGCAAGTCGACCCTGTTCAAGGCGGTCATGGGTTTTACCCGGCTGGCACGCGGAGAGATTTCCATCCTCGGCCTTTCGGTGCCGGAAGCACTGAAGAAAAACCTCGTCGCCTATGTACCGCAGGCCGAAGAGGTCGACTGGAACTTCCCGGTTCTTGTCGAGGACGTGGTGATGATGGGCCGTTACGGCCACATGAACATGCTGCGTATCCCCAAGAAGGGCGATCATGAGGCTGTCGAAGCCGCGCTTGCCCGTGTCGGCATGAGTGATTTCCGCACGCGGCAGATCGGCGAGCTTTCGGGTGGCCAGAAGAAGCGCGTCTTCCTCGCCCGTGCGCTTGCGCAGGACGGCCGCGTCATCCTGCTCGACGAACCCTTCACCGGCGTCGACGTCAAGACCGAGGACGCGATCATCCGCCTCCTGCTCGGGCTACGCGACGAAGGCCGGGTCATGCTGGTCTCCACCCACAACCTCGGCAGCGTGCCGGAATTCTGCGATCGCACCGTGCTTCTGAAAAACACCGTGCTCGCTTACGGCCTGACCGACACCACCTTCACGCGCGAGAATCTCGAACTCGCCTTCGGTGGCGTCCTTCGCCATTTCGTGCTCGGTGGCCAAAACCTGCACGATGATGCCGATCCGCGCCAGCTTTCCGTCATCAGCGACGACGAGCGGCCGCTGGTCATGTACGGCGCCAAGGGTCAGATGGTATCGCAGCCGGCGAAGCCCGAGACCGAGCCGGAGGCGGACGGCAAATGATCGCTTCGCTTTGGGAGCCCTTCACCTACGGCTATATGGTGAACGCCATGTGGGTAAGCGCGCTGGTCGGCGCCGTCTGCGCCTTCCTGTCATCCTACCTGATGCTGAAAGGCTGGTCGCTGATCGGCGACGCGCTCTCGCACTCGATCGTTCCGGGCGTCGCCGGCGCCTACATGCTGGGCCTTCCCTTTTCGCTCGGTGCGTTTTTCTCCGGCACGCTCGCAGCCGGGGCGATGCTCTTCCTCAACCAGCGCACCCGGCTGAAAGAGGACGCCATCATCGGACTGATTTTCACCTCCTTCTTTGGCCTTGGACTGTTCATGGTCTCGCTGTCGCCGACCTCGGTGAACATTCAGACGATCGTGCTCGGCAATATTCTCGCCATCACACCTGCCGATACGCTGCAACTGGCAATCATCGGCACTGTTTCGCTCGTCATTCTCACGGCCAAATGGAAGGATCTGATGGTCACCTTCTTCGATGAGAGCCATGCGCGCTCGATCGGGATTCCGACGTCCTTTTTGAAGGTGCTGTTCTTCACCTTGCTTTCGGCTTGTACGGTCGCAGCGCTACAGACCGTCGGCGCCTTTCTCGTCATCGCCATGGTGGTAACCCCCGGCGCGACCGCCTATCTGCTTACCGACCGGTTTCCCCGGCTGATCACGATCAGCGTGGCGATTGGCGCGCTGACGAGCTTCTTCGGCGCGTATTTCAGCTATTTCCTTGACGGCGCCACCGGCGGCATCATCATCGTGCTGCAAACGCTGATCTTCCTCTTAGCCTTCGTGCTTGCCCCAAAGCACGGCCTGCTTGCCGCCCGCAGGCGCAGTGCCGAAGCGCTGGAGGTTGCCCGATGATCTCGCTCGACATGCTGCTTGCCGTCTTCGAATTCGAGTTCATGCGCAACGCGCTTCTGATCTCGGTGCTGGTGGCGATCCCGACGGCGATGCTCTCCTGCTTTCTCGTGCTGAAGGGCTGGTCGCTGATGGGCGACGCGATCTCGCATGCGGTCTTTCCTGGTATCGTCATCTCCTACATCGTCGGCCTGCCGCTTGCCGTTGGCGCCTTTGCCGCCGGCATGTCCTGCGCGCTTCTGACGGGCTACCTCAAGGAAAACAGCCGCATCAAGCAGGATACGGTGATGGGCGTGGTCTTCTCCGGCATGTTCGGCTTCGGACTGGTGCTCTACACCAAGATCCAGAGCGACGTGCACCTCGATCACATCCTCTTCGGCGACATGCTTGGTATCGGCTGGCCGGATATCATTGAGACCGGCCTGATTGCGTTCCTGGCGGCCGGCATCCTTGCGGTCAAATGGCGCGATTTCCTGCTGCATGCCTTCGATCCCGCCCAGGCAAGGGCCGTCGGCCTGCGTGTCAACTGGCTGCACTACGGGCTGCTTGCCATCCTGTCGCTCACGATCGTCGGGGCCTTGAAAGCCGTCGGACTGATTCTCGCCATCGCGATGCTGATCGCGCCCGGCGCCATTGCCTTTCTGATCACCCGCACCATGGGCGGCATGTTGATCGCTGCCGTGCTCGTTGCGACGGTGGCGTCATTCTCTGGCGTCTACGTCTCGTTCTTCATCGACAGCGCGCCGGCACCGACCATCGTGCTTCTGATGACCGCAATGTTCGTCGTCGCCTTTGCCTGGTCCTCCTGGCGAACGGCACGCATCGAGGCGCAGCGGACCATCGTCGAGTAACCGTGAGCACCGCTTTGCGCGGGGTGCCGAGGATAAGACGACAGATCGCTTGCATCATCTGCAACCGGGGTTGCCGGCCTGATGCAGCGTCGGCCCGCGCAGGACGGTAATTTCGCGGGCACCTAAGCGGCACCGCGCATTTTTGCCGTGACGAGGGCCCGCCCGGCCTCGTCGAAACGATGCACGCGGCCTTCCATCGGTGTGATTTGCAGTCTTTGGCCGGGTTGATGTCCGGAGACACCGTTTTCCCGAACGATCAGCGGTTCCGCCGATCCGACATCGAGATAGACAAAACTGTCGGAGCCGAGAATTTCCGAATGAACGACCGTTCCGGTCCACCGCCCCTCGTACGGCGTGATCTCGATATGCTCGGCACGGATGCCGATCGTATGGGTATCATAGGGTCGCGCGAAGTCGCCGGAGAGGAAGTTCATTTTCGGCGAGCCGATAAAGCCGGCGACGAAAAGCGAATTGGGGCTCTCATAGAGTTCCAAGGGGGTGCCGATCTGCTCGACGAGCCCGTCCCTGAGCACGCAGATGCGATCCGCTAGCGTCATAGCCTCCACCTGGTCGTGGGTGACGTAGATCATCGTCGTCTTGTGCATGCTGCGATGGAGCTTGGCGATCTCCAGGCGCGTTGCCACGCGCAATGCCGCGTCCAGGTTCGACAGCGGTTCGTCGAACAAGAACACTTTTGGATCGCGCACGATGGCCCGGCCAATTGCCACGCGCTGGCGCTGGCCGCCCGAAAGCTGTCGGGGCAGGCGCTCGAGATAAGGCGTGAGTTGCAGCATCTCTGCTGCCGCTTCCACCCGTTGCTTGCATTGCGCCTTGTCACGGCCGGCGAGCTGCATGCCGAAGGCCATGTTCTCGTAGACCGTCATATGCGGATAGAGCGCATAGGACTGGAACACCATGGCAATGCCGCGCTTGGGCGGCGTCAGCTGATTGACGACCTTTCCGTCGAATGAAAGCGTGCCCGAGCTGATTTCTTCGAGGCCCGCAACGAGCCGTAGCAGTGTGGACTTGCCGCAGCCGGAAGGACCGACGAACACCATGAATTCGCCCGCCCGGATGTCCATGCTGACGCCCTTGATGACCTCGTAGGCGCCAAAGGACTTACGGATATCCCGCAGTTGGATCTCTGCCATTTTATTCTCCTATCCTTTGACGCCGCCGGCGGTGAGGCCGGATATGATCCGCCGCTGAAAGATCAGCACGAGGATCACGAGGGGAACCGTGACGGTCACCGACGCGGCCATGATGCTGCCCCAGGGAATTTCAAACTGACTACCGCCCGAAAGCATGGCGATGGCCACGGGAACCGTCCGCTGGGTATCCGACGACGTGAATGTCAGGGCGAACAGGAACTCGTTCCAGGCGGCGATAAAGGCAAGCAACCCTGTCGTCACGAGCGCCGGCCACATCAGTGGCATGAACACCCGCGTGATGATCACCCAGGGTGAGGCGCCGTCGACGATGGCCGCTTCCTCGATCTCGATCGGCAGGTCCCGCATGAAGGTGGTCAGCACCCACACCGTAAATGGCAGCGTGAAGATCATGTAGGAAAAGATCAGCGCGAACGGCGTGTTTAAAATGCCGATCCAGCGGAGAAGCTCGAATAGCCCGGCGAGCACCGCGATACTTGGAAACATCGAGACGGCGAGGATCGTCAAAAGCAGCAGGGATCGCCCGCGGAACGACACCCGCGCCAGTGCAAAGGATGCCGTGACTGCGAGCAGCAGCGAAAGAGCCACCACCAGTCCGGCGATCATCAGCGAATTGCCGAGATTTCGAAGAAAGCTACCACCCGACAGAACCCCGGTATAGTTTGCCAGCGACAGGGATGTCGGCCAGTAATCCACCCGGAACAAGGCCGTACCGGATTTGAAGCTGGTGAGAATCGCGTAATAGAAAGGAAATACCGAGATGACGATGATGACGGTGACGAGCGCATAAAACGCTGAGCGTTTTGCAAGTGTAGCAACCATCAGCGCTCTCCTTCCAGATTGACGCGGCCCAGCCACATGTAGAGAACCGTGATCGTTGCGAGGATCAGGAACAGCATGGTCGAGGCTGCCGCTCCGTAGGCGAATTTGTCGAATTCGAAGAGGTTTTCGCGGGCAAGCACCGACATGGTTCGCGTCTGTGCGTTGTTGGGCGTCAGCACATAGATGAGATCGAATATGCGCAGTGAGTCGAGCATGCGGAAGATGACGGCGACCATCAGCGCCGGGCGGATGAGCGGCAGCGTCAACCGCCAGAAGACCCGTACCGGATGAATACCGTCGATGCGTGCAGCCTCGTAGATATCGCCGGGAACCATCTGCAGGCCGGCGAGGATCAGCAACGCCATGAACGGCGTGGTCTTCCAGACATCGACGACCAGCACCGCGATCATCGCCGTATCCGGACTGGCCGTCCAGGCGATCTTCTGGCTGATCAGGCCGAGGCCGAGCAGGATATCGTTCAAGATGCCAAACTGATCATTGAGCATCCAGGCCCACATCTTGGCGGAAACGATCGTCGGAATGGCCCACGGAATGAGGATCGCGGCGCGCACAAGGCCGCGGCCGGGAAATTCCGCATTCAGGACAAGCGCTACGATCAAACCGAGCGCGGTCTCGATGCTGACGGAGATCAGTGTGAATTTCAGAGTATTCCATACGGCGCCCCACCAGGCCGGATCGGCGAGGAGACCGCTAAAGACAGTGCGGCCGCTTTTCAGGGTGATCCACGATAAGTAGTTCTTGAGGCCGACAAACTCCGCGCCGGACAAGTTGGTCAGCGACGCATCGGTGAAGCTGAAATAGATGGTTCTCATCAGTGGCCAGCCTGCGACGACGGCGAGAACAAACAGGGTCGGCGCCAGGAATATCCAGGCTGAACGGACGCGCTGCATACGCAGATCGGACCCGATCGCGCTGCGGGCCACTGGAACAGTCGAAGCGGATTCTAGAGAAAGCTCGGTCATGACGATTTGCCCACTGGTTGTCATCCGGCGAGGACCGGAAGCATCGAACATGCGGACGGCGCCACGACCGGCTGCCGTCCGCGGCTGAATGCAATTACCAGGCGTCGCCTTTGAGCTCCGTCAGTTCGGCTTCGAGCAATTCGAGGTTCTCGGCAGCCGACCCGTTTCCGGAAAGCGTGTTGTGCACCGCCCCCCAGAAATCCGACGAGACTTCGTTGTATTTGACCTTTGTCACTGCCGAGGGGCGCGGCACGGCTTTTTCGAAGATCGGCTTCCAGTTCGCCATGAAGGGCTGGCTGGCGGCAATGTCAGCGTCGTCGTAGAGAGCCGGCAGGGTCGGGAGAATTGCCTGTTCGATCGCGCGCTTCTTCTGCACCTCGCTCGAGGCAAGGAACTTCACCAGTTCGATCGCTGCCTCCTTTTCGTCCGAATATTTCGAGACGGCCCCGTTCCAGCCGCCGAGAGCGGACGACGGCTGGTCGCCCGCGGCAGCGACGGGAAGCGGCATGACGTCGAACTTGCCCTTGATCGCGCTGTCGTTTGCATTGCCGAGCGCATAGGCATAGGGCCAGTTGCGCATGAAGGCGGCCTTGCCGGTCTGCCAGACGCCGCGGGCCTCTTCCTCCTGGTAGGCGAGCACTCCCTCCGGCGCAATGGTGCCGATCCAGCCCCTGGCACGGTCGATGGCGGCGGCGGCCTTTTCGTTGTTGATGGAAATCGTTCCGTCCGGCTCGACGATCTGTCCGCCGTCCGAGGATTTGATCCATTCGAGCGCGTTGCAGGTCAAGCCCTCATAGGCATTGGCCTGAAACACGAAGCCCCAGAAATCCGATTGCCCGGCGACGCGTTCCTTCTCCTGGATTTCCTTTGCCGTTGCCGCCAGCTCATCCCAGGTCTTGGGGGGCTGCTTGCCGTATTTTTCGAGAAGGTCCTTGCGGTAGTACATGGCAGGGGCGTCGGTGAACATCGGCAAGGCGACAAGCTTGCCGTTGACTGTCTGCGACTGAATGACTGACGGGAAGAACGCAGACGTCACATCCTTCGTCGCTTCGGTCAGGTCGACGAACTGATCGGCAAGCTGGGGCGCCCAGATGACATCGGTCTGGTAGACATCGACATCCGTATTTCCGGCTGCGAGCCAGAGGCGGTACTGCCCGAACTGTTCGCTGCTCGATGCGGGCATCGTCACGAGATTGACCTTGTTGCCCGTTTTCGCCTCGAACTCGGCAAGGCGCGCGCGGAGGAATTCGGCACCCTTGCCGGTCGCGCTTGCAGCCATCGAGAGTTCGGCGGCAAAAGCACTGCCGCTGGTGATCGCGCCCACAATTACGGCTGTCGCAAAAAGTTTCATGGTCATCGGCTCCTCCCAGGCCTCCAAGCGCACGCTGAAACCGGATCAGCAAAATCGAAAGCGCTTTGGTAGAAGAAAAACTGTCAGAAACGGGAAAACGAGTCAAGGCCACAACGAATGACTGCGCCATTAATTCATGTGTCAGCAACAAGAAATGATTATATTCAATATGATAGCTGGAACCTGGCGGTTTCCATCTGTTTTTCAGGCGTGGGGCGAAGCGTTTGATTCGAATAACGATTTGAAAACGTTTTAATTTAATCGTGGCCGGAGAACACGATCTCGCCGCGAGATGGATTGCTGGTATGGGGTGGCCGAGCTATAGCTATTAATCAGCATGCGAAATCGCGTCGGACTATATGAAACTCAAAGACTTTGCCAAGCATCTCGACCTGTCGCCGACCACGGTAAGCCGAGCCCTGAGCGGTTATCCGGAAGTGCGCGAAAGCACCCGCAAGCGCGTAGCCGATGCGGCGATACGCCTCGGCTACCGGCCGAATATCAACGCTGTTCGCCTCGTGACCGGACGTGTGGGTGCTATCGGCATATTGATGGAGAAGGGGCGGGAAGGTAATTTCGCTGAATTCCTGAGCGGAATGGGCGAGCGCCTTGGGGGCGAGGACATCGACATTCTCGTCAGCCCGATAGTCGAACACGACGCCAAAGATGAGATGCAACTCTTTGGCCGGCTCGTGGGAAGCCGGCGGGTCGACGCCATCATCGTCAATGCGCCGAGACCCCATGACGAGCGCATCGCCCTGCTCCACAAACTCGGCATGCCGTTT
Source organism: Pararhizobium sp. LjRoot235 (assembly GCF_964254145.1). Classification (NCBI taxonomy): domain Bacteria; kingdom Pseudomonadati; phylum Pseudomonadota; class Alphaproteobacteria; order Hyphomicrobiales; family Rhizobiaceae; genus Pararhizobium; species Pararhizobium sp. LjRoot235. The sequence goes on from NZ_CAXUSP020000002.1 coordinate 48,678, forward strand.
CTGGTTCATGGCCGGTCCGAAACGGATGTCCCCTATGCCTGGCTTGATATCGACAACGAAGGCGTGAGCAAGCGCGCCACCGCGCAGCTGCTCGATCTTGGGCACAGGCGGATCGCGATGATCAATGGCCGCCCGGGGGTCACGTTTTCCATGCATCGCGACAAGGGGTATCGTGACGCGCTTGTCGAGCGCGGCGTGCCGTTCGATCCGCTCCTGGTCGCCCACGGCAGTTTCACCGACGAGGTCGGCTTCCGGTTCGCGCGGGCCTTCCTCGAACAATCACCGCGCCCGACAGCTCTCGTCGCAGGCTCGATGATGACGGCGCTCGGCGTCTATCGGGCCGCCCGATCTCTCAACCTTGTCGTCGGCAAGGATATTTCAGTCATCGCCCACGACGACGTCTTCCCTTATCTGAACGCCGACAACATGGCTCCGTCGCTGTCGACGACGCGGTCATCCATGCGCGCTGCCGGTATGCGCTCGGCGGAACTGGCCCTGGAGCTCCTTGCAGGCAAGTCTCCGACGGAAATCCACGAACTTTGGCCCGTTGAATTGATCCTGCGGGAGTCGACTGGTCCGGTCACCGCACCTTCCTAAGGCATGACGGCATGGCTGGCTCGCATAACAGCCATCTCGGCCATGTAGCGGCCTCGTCAAATCGGGAAATCTGCCTTGTTGACCATGGACCAGCTCTGCGAGCATGAAATGAACGAGACACGTCTGGCTTCGTGCTAGACCGGCGGATGCAGGAATGCAGGCATTGGTGCGTTCCCGGCGTTTCTGGACAGAAAGAGCCGTGCGGTGTCCAGCGCCTCGCGGATCGTCACATCCATGTCGAGATATCGGTATGTTCCAAGCCGACCGACGAAGGTGACTGAGGTTTCCCGTGCTGCTCGCGCGACATATTGGGCAAGTTGCTCCTTATCGTCTATCAGGCGGATCGGATAGTAGGGAATGTCCTGCGGGCCGCAGGCGCGGGAAAACTCGCGATAGCAGACGGAGCCGGCATGGTCTTCCCATGGTGAGAAATGCTTGTGCTCGGTCACGCGCGTATAGGGCGTGGAAACATCCCCGTAGTTCATGACCGCACAACCCTGGTAGTCGCCCTTATAGGTGAAGCGTTCGAAATCCAGCGTGCGATATCCCAAACGGCCATATTCGTAGTCGAAATAGCCGTCGAGCGGACCGGAATAGAACATGTGAGTGAAGTCTTTGCCCTGGCTACGGTGAACCCCCGTTTCGAGATGGACCGCAATGTTTGCATGATCGAGAATTCGCCCGACCATATCGGTGTAGCCGTTTTGCGGCATGCCCTGGTATCTATGGAAGAAGTAGTTGTCGTCGTAGTTGAAACGCACCGGAAGTCGTTTCAGGATGGAAGCCGGCAGTTCGTTTGGTGAGCAGCCCCATTGTTTCTGCGTATATCCCTTAAAGAAGGCGTCATACAGGTCCTTGCCGACGAAGCGGAGCGCCTGGTCTTCAAAGGTTTTTGGGTCTTCTATGGCTTTGTCGGCCAGATCCTCAATGAAGGCGCGCGCCTCGTCAGGCCTGAAAGCCTTGCCGAAAAACTGGTTGATCGTATGCAGATTGATAGGCAGGGAATAGACTTGCCCCTTGCTTGTCGTTTTGACGCGGTTTTTGTAGGGCATGAACGCCTGGAAGCGGTTCACATGCTCCCAGACTTCTCTGTCATCCGTGTGGAAAATATGCGGCCCATAGACATGGACCATGACTCCGGTTTCTTTGTCGCGCTCTGTGTGGCAATTCCCGGCTATATGGCTGCGCGTGTCGAAGATTTCGATCTCATGACCCGCTTCTGCGAGTTCGCGTCCGATGACCGCACCTGAAAGGCCGGCGCCGACCACCGCAATTTTTCCGGTTCCGGCCCTGTTCTTGCTCATCTCTTTGAAGCCGCTGCTTGCGTCCACAAGCGGTTGTCGTGGGGAATCGGCTCATAATCGTTCCATGCCGCCAACTTTTCCAGATAGCGCTGCCGGTAGGTTCGATCGCCCGAAAACGCCGTATTGTCTTGAACGAGTTCGGCCCCGATTTCGTAATATATGTCGAGATTGAGCAGGTCTGGCACCGGTGTTTCACCGCGCTCGCTTTGTGCCTGCATTTGCCAGAACAACTCTTCGAGGCGTCGGGCAAGAGCCGGAATGTCGCGCAATTCGTTGATTTCCCGTTTGGCCTGCAAGGACTCCCTGACCTTCTTGAGGCTCTGGGGATCCTTCGCAAATCCGGTGGCCGTTTCAATAAGGTGCTCAGGCCCTCTGCAAATCAATTCCGGAACGCCAGCGGCTGCAACAATGCTGTGGCAGAAACGTGCCGCGAAGCTCTTGCCGGGGAATGTGAGGACCGGCAACCCCACGGTCAGAGCATCAGCCGCAGTTGAGTGCGCCCCATACGGAAAAGTGTCAAGGAAGAGATCGGCGAGTGCTATTCGAGCGAGATGCTTTGCATTCGGTGCCTTGGGCGCGAAAATGAGGCGCTCGGGCGCGACACCGGCCTTCTCGGCCGCCTGACGCAGGTGTTGATCCACATTGTCGCTTCCGGTGAGCAGCCAGAGCACGCTGCCGGGCGCCGCGATGAGAATCTGCATCCACTGTGTAAAGGTACTTTCGGTAATCTTTTGCATACCGTTGAAGCATGCAAAAACGAAAGCGCCTTCAGGCAGCCCCGCCTCCGCTCGTGACGGTTTTTCGGCAATCACCCTCTTGCGGTCGACGGGTTGGCTGCATGGAATTCTCAGCACTTTTTCTGAATAATAGATTTCGTTTTCGGGCGGAACGATGCGCGCGTCCGTGATCATATATTGGTGGAACGGGCTGCCCATGGAACCCGGGTAACCGCAAAAATTGACGATGACCGGCGCCGGTCTGTAGGCGAAGATCTTCGTTCTCGCATGTTTGGTGTAACCGTTGACATCGACCAGAATGTCGATGTCGTCGCCGGCGATTTGGCTTGCTGCCTCCACGTCGCTGAGTGTGGCGATATCGCGCCAGCAATCGACGGTATTTTTCATCCGTGTCTGCGTTGCGTCGTTCGCTACGGGCTCGCCGCAATAATAAGCGTAGATTTCAACGCTTTCCTTATCGTGCAGTTCCAGCACTTCTCTCAGTGCAAAACCAACCGCGTGATCACGCAAATCTGAGGAAACATAGCCGACGCGAAGTCGCTCGCCGGTTCCCGACTTCTGCTTCGGCGTTTTGCGCGCAAAGCCGCTGGTGTCGGGACGTCCGACGAAGGATTTATTATAGCGATAGGCTTTGGCCAGTTGAAACAACGGATCGTCGGAATAACAGGCGAGCGTCAGCGGCGACATGGCATCAAGTAAATGTCCCAAGGAGACATGGTCGGAGGGAGCCAATATCGGCCACTTGCACTGGCGCTGCCGCAGAGCGCTCCAATGTTGACCGGCTTCAGTCTTGTCGGGTCGCAATTCGATTGCCTGCCACAAAGCGGTTTCCGCCTCTTCCAACAGACCTGCGTTTTCCATGACGCGACCGATGTGCTGAAGCACCATCAGGCGATGCATAACCCGGTCAGCCGTGCTCTCCGCGGTTATCTCCACGAAACTGCGCCATTGCTGGATAGCTTGCGTGGCAAGGCCGCTGTCCTCAAAGGCCCGGCCAAGATTGATATGTGCCTGCCCGAACCGCGGATCAAGCTTCAGGCACGCACGCAGCGCGTGGATCGATCCCGCAACGTCTCCCAACTGGCGCAGGGTGACGGAATAATTGAAATACACGAGATGCAAGAAGGGATGCGCCTCGTTGAATGCACTCCAGACCTTGTAAATCTCTGCCGCCTCAGCCCTTTGTCCGGCGGCACTGCGGCCTTCTGCAAACTGAAACAACTCCGCCAAGGATAAGCTGTGAATGCGCGCAAGGTCCAACATCCCGGTGAGAGGCGGTACAGGGCTTGAAGCTGATGTATTATCGGTAACCATGGACATCCCGCAAATTGCGGCATGAACAGCTGGCGTTGCAACCGCTTGCGATAGGTTTCCCCTTATTAATTGTGCTAGCTTGCTCTAGGCGTGCCGACGGCGGGCGTCTGACTTTCCGCTCGCGGACCGAAAGTCCTTCCTCGCGACAAAGGCGGCAGATGCGGTTGACGCCTGACGGCTCTCTGTCTCGACCTTTAGCGCCTTTCACGAACCAATTCGATCGGCTGGTGATCGATATGGCAAAACATCATCTTGTCGGTATTGCAGACGCGAGTCGGCATCGAGCAGGAGGTCGCCGATGGGCGCCGGATTTTCGTCCCCTTGCCCGATTTGAAGATCAGTCCCAAGCCGTCTGATGCTGCTATCGCGATCCCCACGGACATGTCGGCCGCCGCGACCGCCTTCGGAACCCTTCTGGCGCGGGGGATCGATGATCTGCAGCACTGATGTGTTGTGCACCCAACTTAGCTCTACGCAGCTTTTCTCATTTGAAAAGGCTCGGAAGCCAGAGCGACAGGGCCGGCACATAGGTGACCAGCATCAGCACCGCGATGCTGGCGCCGAAGAACGGCCAGATCGTGCGCATCGCCTCGCGGATCGATATGCCGCCCACGGCACAGCCGACGAAAAGCACCGTGCCGACGGGCGGGGTGTTCAGCCCGATGCCGGCATTGAGGATCATGACGACGCCGAAATGGACCGGGTCGATCCCGAAGGCCTTGACCACCGGCAGGAGCACCGGCGTGCAGATGATGACCATCGGCGCCATGTCCATGAAGGTGCCGAGCAGGAGCAGGATGACATTGATCATAAGGAGCACGATGATCGGGTTGTCGGATATGGCGCCAATGGCGGCGACCATGGCTTGCTGCACCTGCAGGAAGGCCATCAGCCAGCCGAACGATGCCGCCGTACCGATGACGAGAAGCACCATGGCGGTGGTGCGTACCGCCTGGAGGACGGCCTCGACGAAGCCGTGCCAATCGAGCTCGCGGTAAACGAAGATGGCGACGAGGAAGGCGTAGAAGACCGCGATGCAGGAGCTTTCCGTCGCCGTGAACACCCCGGAACGCACGCCCCCGAAAATGATGCCGATCAGCAGCAGCCCGGGCACGGAAGCAAAGAGATAGTAGCTGAGCCGCCAGAAGCCCGGGAAGGGTTCCGACGGATAGCCCTGTCGTCGTGCAACGACATAGGCGGTAACCATCAGCGCGGCGGCAAGCAGCAGGCCCGGCAGGACGCCGGCGGTAAAGAGATCGGCGACGGAGACGTTGCCGCCCGCGGCAATCGAATAGAGGATCATGTTGTGCGACGGCGGGATCATGAGGGCGATGATTGCCGCGTTTACCGTAACGTTGACGGCGTAGCTGCGGTCATAACCGCGCGCCGCCATCTGCGGGATCATCAGCCCGCCGACGGCGGAGGCATCGGCCACGGCCGAGCCGGAAATGCCGCCAAACAGCGTCGCCGCAACGATATTGACCTGGCCGAGACCGCCACGCAAATGCCCGACGATACCGGCCGCAAAGCGGATGAGCCTTTCGGCGATGCCGCCGCGAACCATGAGGTCGCCGGCAAAAATGAAGAACGGGATCGCCATCATGGCGAAAACGCTCATGCCGGAATTCATCTGCTGGAACACGACAATTGCCGGCAGGCCGATATAGGCGACGGTGGCGAGCGAGGCGATGCCGAGGCAGAAGGCGATCGGCATGCCGATGAACATCAGCAGCGTGAAGACGCCAAAGAGAATTGTGTAAGCCATTATGCGGCCTCCTGCAGGACCACATCGGCTGCGATCTCGGCGCCAATGAGGACGTCAACGAAACGCTCGGCGGCAAACAGCGCGATCAACACGCCGCCCGCGATCATCGGGAAGAAATCGACGCCGCCCGGCCAGCCAAGCACGGGGATGGTCGCGGCCCAGGTGCCGGCGGCGAGTAGGGTGGAATAGACGGTCATGGCAAGCCCGAACAGCACGATAAGGCCGAGGCTCAGGAGGTCCATCGCCCGCTGGACAATGGGTGGCGCGGAATGGCGGACGAAATCGAGGCCGAGGTGGACGCTCTCGCGCACGCCAACGGCGGCGCCGAGAATGATGAACCAGGACATCAAATGGAGCGACAGCGGCTCGGACCAGCTGGGCGTATCGTTGAGCACATAGCGGGCAAAGACTTGCCAGCCAACGAGGAGTGTCATCGTCACCAGACCCAGCCCCGAAATATAGAGCGATACCCGGCTCAGCCAGGTCAGCACAGGTCGCAGGACCTGCATGAAACGCCACATTGCCTTTTCCTCCATAGGCTCCGGACGCCGTCCAATCGAGGTCCGGGAATAGAAGGCCAGCCCGTCGAGGCGACGGGACTGGCCGATGGCATCAGTTGATGGCGCGGATCCGCTCCAGCAGGTCCTTCATCTGGGGGTCGGTGACGAAGCGATCATAGACCGGCTTCATCGCAGCGGAGAATTCCGCCTTGTCGACGGTGATGACATTCACCCCCGCAGCCCGGATCTTTTCCTCCGAAGCCTTTTCTCGCGCGGTCCACAGTTCGCGCATCTTGGCGACGGATTCTTTCGCTGCATCCTTGAGGACCTTCTGGTCATCGGCGGAAAGTTTGTCCCAGCTCATCTTGGAAATGACGAGGATTTCCGGATTGAGCGAGTGCTCCGTCAGCGTGTAGTTCTTCGCAACTTCGAAATGGCGCGAGGACTCATAGGACGGCCAGTTGTTCTCCGCTGCATCCACCACGCCAGTCTCGAGCGACGAGTAGACTTCGCCGAACGGCATCGGCGTTGCATTGGCGCCGAACGCGTCCATCATCGCGATCCACAGGTCGGATTGCTGCACGCGGACCTTCATGCCCTTGAGGTCATCCAGCTTCTCGATCGGCTTCTTGGTCGAGTAAAAAGAACGTGCTCCGGAATCGTAGAACGCAAGCCCGATGAGGCCATGCGGTTCGAATGCGGCAAGCACCTCGTCGCCGATCGGACCATCGACGGTCTTGTGCATGTGTTCGGTGGAGCGGAACAGGAAGGGCAGGCCAAGCACCACGGTCTGCGGCACGAGGTTGTTGAAGGGCGCTGCGTTGACGCGGTTCATGTCGATGACGCCGAAGCGGGTCTGCTCGATCGTATCCTTCTCGGTGCCAAGTGCCGCGTTGTTGGTGACTTCGATCTTGATACGGCCATTGGTGCGCTGCGAGACGAGTTTGCCCATGTACTTCACCGCGTCGACCGTCGGATAGCCGTCGGGATGGATATCGGCCGAGCGGAGTGTGATTTCCTGGGCATGCAAGGTGCCGGCGCCAAGGGTCAAACCCAGGGCCAGGCAAAGCGATTTGGCTATGTTCATGTCTTTCTCCTCCTTTGAAATCCTCGCCTGGAGTCTCCTCGCCCCCGACGCATGCATCAGTCAGCTGCCTCCGCCACCAAAGCGCGGAAGGCCGTAAAGGCTTTCGGGGTTATCGACGAGCGCCAGCTGGCGCGCGGCATCATCGGGCAGCCAGCCAAGTACCGTGTCGGTCAGATCGGCGTCGTCGGGATAGGCCTCGCGGGTCTTAGCCAGATTGTGCGGCCAGTTGCTGCCCCAGACGATGCGCTCGGGCGCGTGCGCCGCAATGCTGCGCGAAAAGGCGGCGACGTCGGCATAATTGGGGCCGCCACTCTTTGAGGACTCGTAGACGCCGGCGAACTTGAACCAGCAGTTTCCCCGGTCGACAAGCCGCTTGACGGCCGCGATCTCGGGTCCGTCGGGTGTTGCGCCAGAAAAGAATTTGCCATGGTGATCGAAGACCCAGCGTGATTTCAGCCTTTTCAGGCGCGCTTCGTGGTCGAGGATGTGGGTGCCATCGAATTGAACGGCGATCATCCAGCCGCGCGCGGCGCAGCGATCGTCGATGGCCTCCAGTTCACTCAGGCCGACAGCACCGCCGGCCAGATCCATAATGCGCGCGCCGACGATGCCGGCTGCGAAGAAGGCGTCGAGTTCGCTATCGGATATGTCGCTGCCGAAAGCTGCGACACCGCGGGCGAGCCGGCCCATGGCGGCCAGGCAGGCAATCAGATTGGTGTTGTCGCGCTGGTGCGCATTGCCCTGGGTGATGATCACCCGGTCGATGCCGAGCCAGTTCATGACCTGCCGATATTGTGACGCATCGGGCAACGTGCCGGCCGGCAGGTCCGGACCGCCGGGTCTTGCCGGGAAACCGGGGAGATACATGTGCATCTGCGTGTCCACCGTGCCTTTCGGCAAGGGCGTCTGCAGCGGACGGCCGGAAAGCGGGCGAACCAGCATCTCAGTCGTCCTTCATCCGGAACTCGGCAAGCGCGTCGCGGTTGATCTCGATGCCGAGGCCCGGCCCATCGGGGATTTTGACCACCCCGCGCGCATGCTCGATCGGCGCTTTGACGACGGCCTGGCGGAATGGGTTTTCCGTGCGGTCGAATTCGAGTATTGGCTCGATCGGGTTGACACGCATGGGGCTCGGGACCATCGCCGCCATGAACTGAAGCGCGGCCGCGATATGGACCGCCGTGCCCCAAACATGCGGGACGACACGGATACCATGCAGCGCTGCCATGTCGGCCACGCGCTTTGCCTCGGTGAACCCGCCGACGCCGGCGAGATCGGGCTGAATGATATCCACCGCGCGCGTCTCGATCGGCTCGCGCATGCCCCAGCGGCTGTGCCAGGTTTCGCCGCCCGCGACCGGAATCGGCTGCTTGGCACGCACCTCGCGATAGGCGCCGAGCTGTTCCGGCACCACCGGCTCCTCGAACCAGTCGATGTCGAATTCGGCGGCCCTGCGCCCGAGTTCGATCGCTTCCATCGGGTCATAGCCGTGATTGGCATCGACCATCAGCCGCATATCAGGCCCAACGGCCTCGCGCACGGCGCGAATGACTGCCAGATCTTCCTTCACGCCGAAGCCGATTTTCGTCTTGCTCGCGTGGAAGCCCTCGGCGTGATAGCGCGCCGCGTCCGTCGCATTGTCGGCGATCCGGTCGACGCCGTCGCGCTTGAAGCTGCCCGTCGCATAGGCTCTGACCTTGTCGCGGAAGCGCCCGCCGAGCAATGTTGAAACCGGTGCGCTGAAATGCTTGCCCTTGATATCCCAAAGCGCGATATCGATACCCGACAGCGCCGTCACGGCGAGGCCACGTTGCCCCTGGTCACGCAACGCATTGTAGAGACGAGCCCAGATTTTTTCGGTCTCAAGCGGATTAGCGCCGATGAGCCACGGCTTGTAAGCGGCCACGACCGCAGCATTCGGACGGGCAGGGCCGAGGCATTCACCCCAGCCGATGGTGCCGTCATCGCAGACGATCTCGACCAGCACATGCGCGCGGCGGTCGAAGCGCATCGAGGCGCTTTCGAAGGGCACGGGTAGCCGGTATTCGAGCAGATGCGTATGGACGGCTGCGATTTTCATCCTAGCGCTTCCAGGGTGCGATGAGTTTTTCGAGCATGGCTTCTTCTTCCGCCGTCAGATCGTCGAGGGGAGGGCGGACTTTGCCGGCGTCAAAGCCCTGGAGGCGCACGCCGGCCTTCACAGCGGCGACCGCATAGCCCTTGCGCCGGCTGCGGATCGCCATGAAGGGGTAGAAGAAGTCCCTCAAGATCGCTTCGCAGCGCGTCCTGTCGCCGCCGCGCAGCGCCTGGTAGAACTCGACGGCAAGCGCCGGCACGAAGTTGAAGACCGCAGAAGAATAGGTGGTGAATCCTGCCCCAAGATAGGCTTCTGCGAAAAGCTCAGCCGTCGGCATTCCGCCGAGATAGGTGAGGCGGTCGCCCATGGTGGCGGTAATCTGGCGGATAAGCCCGATATCACCCGTGCCATCCTTGAAGCCGACCAGATTGGGGCATTCGTCGCAGAGACGCTTCAGCGTATCGACGCCGAGTATCGAATTGTCGCGGTTATAGACCATGACGCCGATGCCAACGGACTGGCAGATACGCTTGACATGGGCGTAGAGGCCTTCCTGCGGCGCATCGATCAGATAGTGCGGCAGAAGCAGAATGCCGTCGGCACCTGCCTTCTCGACGGAGCGCGCAAGTTCGACGGCGACCTCGGTGCCATAGCCGCAACCGGAGACGATCGCGGTCTTGCCGGAGGCTTCCTTTGCCGCCCTGACCACATTTGGAACTTCTTGAGGAGACAGCGAAAAGAACTCGCCGGTCCCGCCAGCCGCAAAGAGGACCGGGGCGTCGTAGCTCGATAGCCATTCGATGTGGCGCTGGTAGCTTTTGGCCTGGAATTTTCCCTCCGCGTCGAAATGCGTCACGGGAAAGGACAACAGCCCCGCGCCAAGCGTGGCTTTGATCTCTTGCGGCGTCATGCTGGATTTCCTCTGCCTGCCTCCTCCGGCACACTTGTCGTACATGTATGACAAGATGGAGTCAATAACTTATCGTACAGGTTTGCGCTGCTCGCGCAAAAGCGCCCTGTAACGTGCCTGGCTGCCGCGCAGATGGCGGCGCATGGCGTCGCGGGCGCCTTCCTCGTCGCCGTTGGAGATGGCGACAACGATATCATTATGCTCGTTATCGAGCATGGTGATGTAGGCTCGCTGGTCGACTTCGGTATCGTCCTTACGCAAGGCCGCGCGCGGAATGACGTTTTGCCCGATCATCGCCAGGAATTCGCGAAAGCGCGGATTGTTGGTCGCCTCGGCGATGGCAAGGTGCAGGGCGAAATCAGCCTCAGCGCTCGAGACTCCGGCGTTCAGGCAAGCGCGCACGGCATAGTGACGCTCGATGATGACCTCCTCCTGCGCCGGCGATCGCCGCAGGGCGGCAAGCCCTGCGGCTTCGACCTCGACAGCGGTCCTGAGCTCCAGCAATTCGATCGTCGAGGAAACGCGTGCGGGATCGATATCCTGCAGCGAAAGCAGCGAGGAGGGGGGCGTGGGCGATGTCTCCAGGACGAAGACGCCGGCGCCCTGGCGGGCTTCGACGAGCCGGTCGGCGCGAAGGGCGGCGATCGCCTCGCGCACCACAGTGCGGCTGACGCCATGGGTCTCTGACAACCGCGCTTCGCTTGGCAATTTGCTTCCTGGGGGAAACTGTCCGGCGGCGATTGCTCGTCTCAGTGTATCGCCAAGCCGTGCCGTCAATGTGCCCGTTACCGGCTCGGATCTTACCTGAACGCTCATCGGAGCTCCTTCCTTCGCGCTCTGCGCCACGCCGCCAAGAGAATGCCTGGAAACTTGTCTGTCAAGTTGACGGAAATCCTCGCAATATATGCGCCCTGTTGACCGTTGTTTGTCAACATGTATGATGACTTTTGAGACGAATCTAGCCCGTAATAGCGGATTTCATGCCGTGGGGCCTGCAGAAACCATGGTGGAGGGTACGGATTTGAAGCGACTGCTGATCACAGGGGCTGCCGGTGGGCTGGGCAGCGCGATGCGGGCAAGAATGGCGAAGTTCGCCGACTTGGTGCGCATTTCGGATATCGCCGATCTCGGCGCTGCAGCGCCGCATGAGGAACTGGTGATCTGCGACCTCGGTGATGCCGAGGCCGTGCACAGCCTCGTCGAAGGCTGCGATGGTATCCTTCATCTCGGCGGCATCTCGGTCGAGGACAAGTTCTCGAAGATCATGAATGCCAACCTCTTGGGGCTCTACAATCTCTACGAAGCGGCCCGCGCTCATGGCCATCCCCGTATTCTCTTTGCGAGCTCCAACCATACAGTCGGCTTCTATCGGCAGGACGATCACATCGACGCAACCGCGCCGATGCGACCGGATGGGCTCTACGGCGTATCGAAATGCTTCGGCGAGGCGCTGGCACGCATGTATTTCGAAAAATTCGGGCAGGAGACGGCGCTTGTGCGGATCGGCAGTTGCATGGAAAGGCCGACGAACCACCGCATGCTGTCGACATGGATGTCCTACGACGACTTCGAAGCGTTGATAGCCTGTGTCTTCCGCGCGCCCATGCTCGGCTGCCCTATTATCTGGGGCGTCTCGGACAACGACAGCCGTTGGTGGGACAATTCGCATGCCGCTTATCTCGGCTGGCGTCCCGGTGACAATGCGGAGCACTTCCGCGTCGAACTGGAGGCGAAAGTGCCGCGCCCGGCGCCGTCTGAGCCGCTGGCGCATTATCAGGGCGGGCAGTTTACGCAGGATCCGATTTTCACGGAAGAGTGAACGGGGCAGGCATGAAAAGCGGGGTGACTGAATAGGCAACAGCATCATTGCGCACGAAAGCAGTCATCCAGTTGGTTGAGACCGAAAGAGGCTTTTGAAGCGGTTGGCGTGGTTGGCCTTGAGTTTCGAGTGTGCTAGGATGTACACAAGTTGACACGATGGAACATTGCAATGGCTGGCAGCACTACTATGACGATCCGTCTTTCTACCGAAGCTAAGGCAAAGCTCGAGCGGCTTGCCGTTGATACCAGGCGCAGCAAATCGTTCCTCGCTGGCGAGGCCGTTTCGGCTTATGTCGAGCGCGAGCTTGGCATAATCGAAGGTATCCAGCGTGGCATGGCTGATGTTGAGAGCGGGCGCGTCGTAGCGCATGATGATGCCATGGCTGAAATCTATGCCGCGATCGATGACGTGAAGGCCGGCCGGGCTTGATACGACCCGTTCAATGGTCCCGTCACGCGCTGGATGATCTGAAGGCTCAGATCGTTCATATTGCTGCTGAAAACTCTCTCGCGGCGAAAAGGGTCGCCGATCGTGTCGGGGATACTGCAAACGCCATTGGCGAGATGGCGACCGGTAGGCCTGGCCGGGTATCCGGCACCTATGAAAAAATCGTCGTGGGATTGCCTTACATCATTGCCTATTCGATCACCGTCGAAGGCGAACGGGAGACGATCTCCGTCCTGCGCGTGATTCACACATCGCGCGATTGGCCGGATGAGGAGTGGCCGGGATCAATTTAGCTGCCTGCGTTTCGCGTAAAGTCGTCCAACGCTTCCGCATCGGACATGCCAGCGTCGAATGGCTAATTTATGGGACGCAGATCACAATTCCCGCTAAGTTTTGCAATCCAAAAAGTTGTACGAGCGCCCGCCGAAACTGACACGGGCGCTCGAATTCGCAGCGGCGTCGGGAGAGGCGACGCGTCAGGGAGCTTAGAGATTAGCGAGCAGCTCGTTGATCCGGGTTTCGGCATCGGCAAGGGCTGCGTCGGTGTCCTTCTGGCCGGAGGTTGCAGCAGCCAGTTCCTCGCCGATGATATCCTGGATGGCGAACTGGCGCTGCACTTCTGACGGCAGCGATCGACCAAGATCTGCGACGGCGGAAATCGTGTCGCGGTGTGGCAGCGCCTTGAATTGGTCCGAGGCAATGATCGATTTGACGGCCGGCAGATGGCCGGTGCGCGACCAATCGAAGTCGTTGTCGACGAAGAATTTTAGGAACTTGCCGATAGCAGCGGTCTGCTCAGCCGTACGATCTTCCTTGGCCGAAACCGCCCAGGTGTGGCCGTCGGCATATTGCGCATGCGCGCCATCGAAAAGCTGCGGATAGGGATAGACGGCATAGCCGCCCTTGTTGAGCGCAGTGCCATTGGTTTCGGACTGTGCGTTGTAATCACCGACGACCCAGGTGCCGTTCAGCTGCACGCCACCCTCACCGGCGAGGAAGGCATTGATCGCGCCGCCGTAGTCGAGATCCTTGGTGGTGTAATCCTTGGCGAAGATCGTCTTGTACATTTCGACGACCTTCTTGGCTTCTGGCGTATTGAGCTTCACGTGCTTCGGATCGGCGAAGAAGTCCGAACCCTGCTGGAAAAGATAGGTATAGAGGTTACGCGTAAAGAGCGCGGTCTCGTTGGCAAGGTTCTGGACGAAATAAGGCTTGCCGGTTTTCTGCTTGAACTGTTCGGCCTGAGCCAGGAGTTCATCGACCGATTTAGGCAGGATCGGCGTGCCGTCGGGATTGACGAGATCGGCCTGTTTGAACAGGTCCATGTTGATATGGTAAAGCATGGTCCAGCTGTCGATCGGCAGGCCATAGATTTTTCCGTCTTTGGTGGCGCCGTTGCGGGCGGCATCCGTAAATGCATCCGGGGTCACGCCGACAGACTTCAGCACGGCGTCGAGCGGCATCAGCAGGCCCTTGGACTGATAGTCCGAAAGCACGGATTCGTGGATTGTAACGATGTCGGGCGCATCGCCGGATGCGAACTGGGCGGTCAACTGATCATAGCCCGGCCATTCTACGGTCGTCACACTGACGTGGATATCGGGATTGTCGGCGTTGAACTTGTTGATCAGCGACGTGATGATCCCGCATTCGCCGACAGCTTTGGTGACATCGGTGTTGGTGCCAAAGTCCGCATCACAGGCGCCGAAGAAGCGCTGTACCGTCAGTTCGGTTGCCGCGAAAGACGGGTTGACGAGCATTATCGCGCCTGCCGAGACTGCGGCAAAAAGTAGTTTCTTAAGATGCATATCAGTTCCTCCTACTGAGTTCCGCCACTCCACGCTGGAGCGGCTTCATGCTTGCATCGCTGCGGCGGTTTTCCTCCCGCATGCAATTCTCGTTATCGGACCGCGGCGCCAGAGACGGCGGTGACGATGTATTTCTGGAAAAACAGGTAGATGATCAGGATCGGCGCGCCGGCGAACACTGCCTGCGCCATCAGGAAGCCGATGCCCTCCGACTGGGCGAAATTTGTCTGTGTCGATGCCATCCCGACCGTCAGCGTCAACATGTCCTTCTTGGTCGCCGAGATCAGCGGCCAGAAGTAATCATTCCATGAGCCGAGGAAGGTGAAGATGCCAAGGGTTGCCTGAGCCGGCACGGTGAGCGGCAGAAGCACTTTCCAGAAAATCCTGAGGCGCCCGGCATTGTCCAGCATGGCGGCTTCGTCCAGCTCCTTCGGGATGGCCCGGAAATACTGGGTCATCAGGAAGACGCCGAACGAAGCCGACAGGCCGGGGAGAACGAGGCCGTGATAGGTGTTGTGGAACTTCAGCATGCTGAAGATCTGATGGCGGGCGACCAGCACGGCCTGCTCGGGAACTGCTAGGCCGAAGAGCACGATGACGAAGAGGATGTTGCGACCGGGGAAGTTCAGCCGCGCAAAGCCGTAGCCGGCGAGCGACGACAGGATCAACGTACCGAGTGTCAGGCTGCCCGAGACGATGATACTGTTGAGCACCCAGCGGAACACCGACGATGTGCCGATGGTATTGATGTAGTTCTTCAAGGTATAAGGCGAGTGGAACACCGAATTCGGATTGGCCATCAGCTCGGCGTTTTCCTTGAGCGACAGGCCGATGACCCAGAGAACCGGCGCGATCATGATGATCGACAGCAGGATGACGAGGGCCAGCAGAACGCGGTCGCCGAATGCCCGTCCCTTGATGGAAGTGGCTGGAGCGCTCATGCCTGGTCTCCCTTGTTGCGCGTGACGAGGTACTGGGCCATGGCCGCAATCAGGATGAGGACGAAGAGGATTTCCGAGGCCGCGGCACCCATGCCGAGATCCCAGCGACGGAACGCAGTGTCATAGATGTAGAGCACGATCGGCTTGGTGAGATTGTTCGGGCCACCGCGCGTCATCAGCCAGGCCTGGCCGAACAGCTGGAATTGCAGCACGATCTGGATGATGATCACCAAGATAAACGTACGTTTGATCGAGGGCAGGGTTATCGAACGCAGCGTCTGCCAGCGGTTGGCGTTGTCGAGCGCCGCAGCCTCGTAGATATCCTGCGGGATCTGCTGCAGGGCCGAAAGAAACAGCATCATCGGCAAGCCGATACACCACCAGATCGTGGCGATGGCAATGCCGATCATTGCGAGGCTGGGGTCGGAGATGAATGCCGGTGCGGTTGCGCCGAACCATCCGTAGATCGTCGACAGCAGGCCGACATTCGGAATGTAGACGATCCGCCAGATCAATGTGACGATGGTGACCGACAGCACCGAGGAGGAGAAAAACAGAGTCCGCAGCACGGCGGCAGTGCGTGTGCGGCGGTTGAGGCAAAGCGCGAGAAAAAGGCCGATAAGCGCCAGCGTCGGCACCGTCAGCAGTACGAAATAGAAGGTGTTCCAGACCGATTGCAGGAAGACCTTGTCGTGAAGGAGCCTGACGTAGTTGTCGAGGCCGACAAACCTGCCGGTCGAGAAAGTGTCCGCCTTGTGGAAGCTCAGCCACATGCCCCAGAAAAGCGGGAAGATAAGCAGCGTCGTGAAGAAGAACAGGAACGGTGCGACGAAAACGAAGTTTCGCCATTGCGGCGCGTAGATATTGGCGCTTGGGACCCTGACGCTGGCGGCCGGCGCTGCGGTCTCTCGGATCGTCAGCTGGTCAGCCATATCAGGCCTCCCTCGCATGCCAGGCGCGCCCGGTTTCATTGAAGAGATGCGATTTCCTGCCATCGAAGGCGAGGCCGACCGTGTCGCCGACAGCAACGCGGCTGTTGCCGACGTCGGAGGCGACGATGATCTGGCCATCGCTGAGGCGGGCATAGACCAGCGTGCGTTCGCCAAGACGTTCCAGCACATCGACTTTGCCGTTGACATCGCCCTGGCCAGTCGGCGCGATGCGCACGTCCTCCGAACGGACGCCAAACGTGTGAACGCCATCGACGACCTGGTTTATGGCGATATCGGTGGCGATAGCCGTGCCGTCGGCGAATTTCACCCTTGCGGCGTCGCCGGATCTATCGATTGTGACATCGACGAAATTCATCGCCGGCGCGCCGACGAAGCCTGCAACGAACTTGGTTGCCGGGCGCTCATAGATCTCCATCGGCGAACCGATCTGCTCGATCTTGCGATTGTTCATAACGACGATACGGTCGGCGAGCGTCATCGCCTCCACCTGATCGTGGGTGACGAAGATCATCGTCGATTGCAAGCGTTGGTGAAGCTGGGCGAGTTCTATGCGCGTGCGGGTGCGGAGGGCCGCATCGAGATTGGAGAGCGGCTCGTCGAAGAGGAAGGCTTTTGGCTCCTTGACGATGGCGCGGCCGATGGCGACGCGTTGACGCTGGCCGCCGGAAAGCTGTCCGGGTTTGCGCTCGAGCAGGTGCGGCATTTCCAGGATACGAGCCGCCTCGGCAATGCGCGCATCGATCACGTGACGCGCCACGCCGATATTGTCGAGGCCGAAGGCCATGTTGTCCCGCACGGTCATGTGCGGATAAAGAGCATAGGACTGGAACACCATGGCAATGCCGCGCCTGCCGGGAGGCAAGTGGTCGATGCGCTCGCCGTTGATGGCGATCTCGCCCCTGTCAACGGTTTCAAGCCCGGCAATCATGCGCAGAAGGGTCGATTTCCCACAACCCGACGGTCCCAGGAACACGATGAATTCGCGCGCCTTGATGGAGAGCGACAGGTCATCCAGCACCCTCATGGCACCGAACTGCTTGCTTACATTCCTGATTTCGATATTCGCGGTCACGTCGACGCTCCTCCTCAGCGCATACACCGTCTCGATGGTTCGTCTGAAATCAAAGCTTCAGGCGGATCATCTGATAGGAATAGGCCGGCAGAGACAGGCTGAGCTTGCCGTCAGTCATCTTGGCGCCGGCCCCCTTTTTGGGGGCGACATTGAAAGGATTTTCGGACGAATTGACAGCTTTTAGGTCCGCATGCGTCATCACCTGATGGTCAACGATGTCAGCCGTGCCGAAGCCGGTCAGGTCGATCACTGTTTCAATGGCATCAGTCGCATGCCGGTTGATTGCAAAGAAGGTCACATTGCTGGTTTGTGTGTCATGCACCCCAGTGACGTCGACATAGGCAACGTCGCCTGCAACGGTGGAGGTGTAGGTCGGGCTTTCGACCTTGAGGTCCAGCGCGTTGCCGCGGCCATAGATCGAGGCATAAAAATAGGGGTAGAAGGTCGTCTGGCGCCATGCCGGGCCGTTCGGAACGGTCATGATCGGGGCGATGACATTGACCAGCTGCGCGAGGCAGGCGATCTTGACGACATCGGCACGGCGGATGAAGGTGTTGAGGATCAGGCCGACCTGCAGCACATCCTCGAAATTGTAGATGTCTTCGAGCAGCGGCGGGGCGAAGGGCCAGCCGTCATTGCCGCCGAGGATTTTCTTGTCCTGCTCCTTGGAATGATACCAGACATTCCATTCGTCGAACGAGATATAGACCTGCTTGTTGGAGCGCTTCTTGGCCTTGATGTAGTCGATGACGCCTGCGACCGAGACGATGTAAGCATCGAGCTTCTCGCTCATGGCGAGATAATTCGGCGTGTCGTTGCTCTCGTTGTCGAAATACATGTGCAGGGAGATATAATCGACCTCGTTGTAGGTGTGGTCGAGAACGGTCGCTTCCCATTCGGGATAGGTCGGCATCTTGGCGTTGGAGGAGCCGCAAACGACGAGTTCGAGCGACTTGTCGAAGGCGCGCATAGCTTTCGCGGTCTCATGGGCCAGGCGGCCATATTCGTCGGCGGTCTTGTGGCCGATCTGCCAGGGTCCGTCCATCTCGTTGCCGAGGCACCAGAGCTTGACGTTGTAGGGTTCCTTGCGGCCGTTGGCGATGCGCTTGTCGCTCCACTCGCTGCCACCGGGATGATTGGTGTATTCGAGGAAGTTGCGGGCTTCGTCGAGGCCGCGCGAGCCGAGATTGACGGCAAGCATCATTTCGGTGTTGGCGGACACGCACCAGTCGGCGAATTCATGCAGGCCGACTTCGTTGCTTTCCGACGTGTGCCAAGCCAGATCGAGGCGAACCGGACGTTCTTCCTTAGGGCCGACGCCGTCTTCCCAGTTGTAGGCCGAGACGAAGTTGCCGCCGGGATAGCGGACGATCGGAACATTGAGTTCCTTGACGAGGTCGATGACGTCCTGGCGCATACCATTGGCGTCCGCCGTCGGGTGACCCGGCTCATAGATGCCGGAGTAAACTGCGCGTCCCAGATGCTCGATAAAGGATCCGTAGAGTCTCGGGTCGATTTCCGAGACAACATAGCGCGGATGTGCCGTAACGGCCGCCTTCATTGTAGACCTCCCAATCCATATCATAAGTGATGATGTAAATCATCTTATTTGATATTAAGACCAAGATTTGGGCTAAGGTCAAGTCGGTAGGCCTAAAAAGTATGATAATTCCTGCGTAAAAGCGCTCGATTGTCACCTAGAGCACTGTGTTTGTTGATTTATTTTTGATATCAAAAACTCGGATATCAAGATGTCTTCAGCCGCAACAGGATATCCTGATCATAGTTGCCAAACCCCTTGCCGAAAATATTAATGCCGCCCGGATGGGCCGCATTCTCGTAGACGCCGATGCGCACACGAATCGAATGATGGTTAACGAGATCGAGTTCTGTAATCGTCACATCGGAAATCCTGACGCCATCGACATACGTGCCGTCCCTGGCGATGCGCCAGTTCTTCAGCTTGCCGTATTGCGAGCCCTTGAGTTTCCACCAAACAGGAGTAAAGACGCCGCGCTTGTCGCCGAAATCGCCCGGAGACATCCAGACGCCGACATCCTTGCCGTTGATCGACAGGGTGATGTCAGAAGGCCAGTCGGCGCTGGTGCCAGGCACCTCCGAGCTCAGCTCCATGACGACCTCTATTTCCTGGATCTCCATGTTGGAAAGCTTGGCATTGTTGGGAAATTGATACTCGACGAAGCCACGGGTAAACCACAACAAACCGGCCTTCATCCGGTCCGGATCGAGAAAGGCATTGGGCACATCGAGGAGACCAATAATGCCCTCGGGAGAACAGAGGCCGCACGGCGCAGTCACCTCGAAACCAGTGTAGAGGCCGATCGGCATGGACACCTCGATCGTGTCCTTGCGCATCTCACGATACTCGCTTTTGAAGACGACCAGCACTTCCTCCGCGGTGGGGTAGCAGATCTTCTGGTTGCCCTTTTTGGCTTTCTGGTTTTCAGTGCGGATCAATCCGCAATCTTCTAGCACCTGGATGTTGGTGGAGACCGTCGATTGCGGCAGCAACAGGACATTCGCGATGTCGTTGACATTCATCGGGCCCTTTTCATGCAGCAGCTTCAGCATCTGGACGCGGACGGAGGAGGCCAGGCCCTTGAGAACAGCTAATCCTTCTTCAGGCTCAATGACGAGGAAATTTCTGCTCATGCGGGAGACCTGCGCTAAATGAGGCAATTTTAGAAGTTTCATATCAGATATTTCGATATGCACAATCGTAGCAACTTCAGCAATGAACAGCTTTTTTTGATTTCCAGTGGGTGCAATTGCAGGCATCTGGCATGTATGCCATGCGCAACGAGGCTCGAAGCGACCACTGTCCCGATGGGTGACATCGCCAGCGCCGTCGTTTATCGCCCGGCGACTTCGGCGGCCGACGGTATGTATTCGCCAAACATTTTCGGCAAAGGTTTCGGGATTTGCGACCAGGACATCGTTATGTCGATCGTCTTTTGAGGAAACGGCTGTGCCAGGCGATATTGACCGCTTCTAACCGCGCCGGACTCCGCCGTTCTCGATCCACTGCTATACATCAACTTGCGTGCGCCTTAACTCCCGATCTGAGGGTCACGCGTGCGCAAGCTTTTCGGCCTCAGCAGCCGCAGCGATTTGCCGGCCGGATCGCTTTGAAGCTGCAGCTCGCGTGTGAAGAAACGATTGCCCGGCTCCGTCCGGCCGATATTGATAATTGCCGCATTGCCAAGCTCCTGCTCCAGGAATGTCAGAACGGAGTGGTGTGCGTCGCTGTCCAATGTATCGAGCGCCTCGTCGATGATGATCCAGCGTGGTTTGTGCAGGCCAAGTCGCGCAATTGCCAGAAGTCGCAGTTCAAGCTCGTTGAGTTTCAGTTTTGTGCGCATGTCCTGATCGAGGCGGCCGCTCAACTTGCCGAGACCGACCTTGGACAAAACGGCTGCGAGATCGGCTTTCCGAAAACTCTCCGGGCTTCTCGGATAGGTGAGAACCTCTTCCAGTGTACCTGGCGGAAAATACGGTGTTCGGGGCACGAAGGCAATGTCATCTCCTTCGGGAAGCGAGATCCGTCCTTGTCCCCAAGGCCACAAGCCGGCGACGGAACGGAAAAACGGCGCCTTCTCCACGTCTGGATCGCCGGTCACGAGAACGCGATCGCCGGGGTTGATTTCCACATGCGGCTCCGCAACCTTGATGCATCCGGAAGGTATCGCAATCTCAAGGCCATCGATCGTCAATCGATGGCCGTCTGATTTGGCAAAATCGATGCGTTTGTCGGTCTCATGACGCGCGTCGGTCATCAACACCGCGGAACGGAAGGCGGCAACCCTGAGGAGGGTCGCCCGCCAATCGGCGATAGTGTCGATATTGTCGACGAACCACCGCAGCGATACATGCACCTGGTTGAACGCGCCGACGGCCATCATCAGTCCGCCGAAGCTGAGATCGCCGGCGAAATAGACCGGCGCCGCGATCACGATCGGCGCAATAACGGTAACCCAGCCGTAGCCGGACGTGACCCATGTCAGCCGAGTCAGCGCAAGCATCAAGCTATGGCTGATTTCCAATACCGATGAAAGGTCGCGTTGGAGCCGGCGCTTCTCGTTCGCTTCGCCGGCTGAAAGCGAGACCGCCTCGATGTGTTCGTTGACACGCATCAATGAGAAGCGCAGGACGGCTTCCCGGGCGTAATGTTCGCCATTGAGCTTGACCAGCGGGCGTCCGACGAACCAGCTCAAAGTCGCTGCCGTGCCGGCATAAAGGAAGGCGGCCCAGACCATGTAGCCTGGAATATTGATGTCATAACCGGCGATATGAAAAATGAAGCCGGCCGAAAGCGACCAGAGCACGCCGACGAAGCTGACGAGGAGAACGCCCGACTGAAACAGGCCGACGGAGAGGCCTGCCGTCAGGTCTGCAAGATGACGGGCGTCCTCGTGTACCCGTTGGTCGGGATTGATCCCGATGGCGCCTGCATTGGCGAGACGAAAGGCGCGCGCAGGTTTCATCCACTCGTTGATCAGGTCGAGCGTCAGGCCCTCCCTCAGCTTGATCCTGACCCACTGGTTGAGCCAGGTTTGCAGCACATTGAGGATCAGAAGCCCGCCGGCAATCTCCGCGAAGACGATCAGTTGCAGCAGGAAGGCCGAGAGATCGCGCCGCTCCAGCGTGTCGTAGAATGCCTTGTACCATCTGTTGAGCAAAATTTGGCCAAACGCGGTTGCCAAGATGAGGGCCGCGATTCCAATTGCGAGCCATGTAATCACGTTGCGCACCGGCGAGGCGATGAACGCCCGCTGCATCATGCCCAACTGATTGCGAAACGACTGTTCGTCGTCGGCATCCGCTCCTCTGTTGACCTTACCGTTTTTTTGTTGTGGCATCAGCGAGGTTCTCCAGCATGGTCTTGCGTCCAAGGCCGAGCGTGCCTTAAGCGCTCGTTGTAAGCGTACCAGAAAATGATGGGGCGAAACTGATCATTGGATCCCCATTTCGGCCACCCGATCCATCATGAAAATGGCTTCAACCTGGTCTTTGATCCGTTTCATGGGGCGCTTTTGTGGAATGGGCGTCAAATCCTGCGACTTTGGATGTATTCATGTGCCGCTTCGGCGCTTGTGCGCAAGGACCAGGTTTGTTTGGATAAGCCGGCTGGATACGTCCGATGGCGCAATGCGAGCAACCTGCTGGAGCCGCAGCCTCTCGCTTGAATCCCGTAGATTCCCGGGACTATCTCACTCTGAAAACTGCGACAGTTTGGCGAGGCTTTCCATTGTTTTGCGCTCCCAGTTTGCAGCACCCTGGTTGCGCGCAAACGCAATGGCCTCCTGAAACGAACCTTCGATATTATCTGCCGACGGATTGGTGCGCCGCAGCACTTCTGCCTTGAGCCTCAACAGCTCGGCGGTAAAATAATGTTCGCCCGTGTGGCTGACGAGCGTGAGCGCCTGGTTGAGCGTGGAGGCGGCGTTCTCGATATCGCCTGTTTCGAGATAGCAGTCGGCGAGCAGTCCAAGATAACAGGACTTGTCGATTTCCTGCTCGCCGAGATTGTCACATGTCTTGCGCATCTTCTCCAAACCACGCACATCGCCATTCGTTCGGGCCATGATAAACCCCTGGAAGAACGAGGCCATGTTCAGCCACATGCGAAATCCGTTCTCTTCCGCAAGCGGGATCAATTCGCCGATCATTTCCCGAAGCGGGCTGACGTCGTTGCGAAGAGCCATGAGAATACAGCCATTGCCGAGGCAAGCTGCAAGCCTGTAGGCGGAATGCTGGCGCGCGTTGATTTCGGCGGCGCGATACATTTGCAGCGCGGCCTCGTCGGAGCCGGCCAACTGCAGTGTCCAGGAGAGATAGAGCATCGTCATGCTCGGGAAATCGCTGCCGATCTCGCTTGCTCGAGCCTCGTATTGAAGAGATTGTTCGAGGTAGTCGCGTGCTTGCATGATATGCCCCTGGGCGAAGAGGCTCATGCCCTTGAACTGCAGTCCCAAGACCAGTGCCTTCAGATTGTTGCGGTTTCTGCCGATTTCGAGCAGTTGATCGCTCGCCCATTCCGCGTCTGAGAAGTGAGCAGAGTTGAAAGCCGTTCCGAAAAGCCCATCAAGAGCGCGGATCGGCGCATCGGAATCGTCTAGTTTTTCGCTGAGCCGCATGACATTGCGGTACGCGGCGCTCCCTTCCTTGGTGACATAGCCGAAGGTCGCATAGAGAACATCTCCTCGCTCCAGCTCGAGCCGCAATTCCTTCCGGTCGCGTTCGGCAGACGGCGGTAGTTTGGCAAGGCATGCCAGTCCATTTGCAAACATGTTCGCGGCCTCGACCTTAGCCCACGTTTTTCCAATATTGAGCCCGGCGGTCAGCCAGCAGTCGGCGGCCTGTTCGAACAATTCGGCCGCGGCGAAGTGCTGGGCGAGCACTTCAGGGTGCTCCGCCGCCAACCTCGGATGGATACGTTCGAGGGCTTCTGCGACTTTCTTGTGGAGTTCCCGGCATCTTTCGTGCAGCAGCGTGTCGTGCGCGGCTTCCTGTAACAGCGCGTGCGTGAATGTGTAGTATTGTCCGCTCGTCGCCAATTGCGGTGAAATCAGTCCCGACGATGTAAGATGCCGCAATGTCGAATTGAGTGCGGCGGGCGAAAGGTCGCAAAGGTGAGCAAGCAGGTTAAGATCGAATTCGCGTCCGATCACAGAGGCAATTTGGGCTATGGTCTTGCCGGATCCAAGCTTGTCCAGCCGCGAGAGGAGGGAGGATTGCAGCGAACTTGGAACCCCGACTGCGGGCCTTTGCGAACCTGATTCGACACGGTCGAAGGAAAGGCCCGTCTCCAAAGCGGCGCGCACCAGTTCCTCGACATAGAGCGGCACACCTTCAGCCCGGCTCAGAACCGAGATGCTGGTTTCATCCGGCACGCTTTTGCCTTTGGCAACGTTGGAAACAAGCGTCTGCGCCTCGGCGTCGTTCAGACGTTCCAACCTTATTCCATGCAGGTTTTCCGGCTCGGGCTGCGTCCGCAGTGACTTTTCGCGCGTGGTGACCAGGATGAGCATCGGAAAGGAGGTCGCTTCCCCGATGAGCGTTTCGAGAACCGCGCCCGACGAGGGATCGATCCATTGTTCGTCCTCGATCGACAGCAGGACCGGATTGATCCGCGAGACGGAATGCAGCCAGTCTATCAGGATTCTATGTGAAACATCCCGCTGCCGTGTGGATGTCAGCTCGGAGGCCAAGTAGCGGGTCTGGTCGATGGACAGCAATCCAGCAAATATCGGCACGGATTCGGACAGGGGGACATCGCTCGGTGCGAGCACCCCTTCCAGTTTTTCCAGACTTACATGGGCCGGATCGTCAGCATGGATGCCGGCATAGCGCTTGAGAAGCGTGAGGAAGGGGAACAGGGCGGTGTTGGAATAGGCGCTCGAGCACTGGAGCGTCAAATAGGTGCATCGCGGGATGCGGCGCTGGACTTCGAAAATCAGACGCGACTTTCCGATGCCGGGTTCCCCGGAGATCAAGGCTGTCTCGCCGCGATGGTCCGCAGCCACCCTGTGCCAAAGTTCGAGCAAACGGGTCATTTCCCGGCGACGACCGACCAGTTCGGTCAAGCGCGTCCGCTTTGCAAATCGGTTTTCGAGGACGCGCGGCTTTTCGACCCGCCAAACCTGTACCTGGTCGGAAAAGCCCTTCAGTGATTGCCGGCCGAGATCGGTAAAGACGAATGCGCCGGCTGCGGTCTCGTAGGTTTTTTGGTCCGTTAATACCGTCTGCGGATCGGCGAGCGTCTGGAGCCGCTGCGCCAGGTTGGGAATGGACCCCAACGCGACCGTGGAGACGCCGGCCGGCGCACCGAGAAAGTCGCCCACAACGACCAAGCCGCTGGCAACTCCAATACGAACCTGTAGGGGCAGGCCATCCGGCACCGGGATGCGAGGCACGAGGTTGAGAATGTCGAATGCGAGCTCAAGCGCCCGTTCCGCGTCATCCTCCTCCGCTATCGGGTAACCGAACAGGGCCTGGAGAGCGTCGCCGATATAGTTTGTGGCAATGCCGTTGTGGCTTTTCACTGCGCTGGTGCATCGTGCGAGATAGGTGCGCGTCAACCTGCTGAAGTCTTCCGGATCCATCCGAACCGCATATTCGGTTGAACCGACCAGATCGCAAAACAGGATTGTCAACTGACGGCGCTCGACCGTTGTCGGGGGCAATCGGCTGCCATCCTCTTCGTTGAGCAGCTTGATACCGGCGAGAATTTTCCTGCGTGGCCCCAAGGGGATCTGCATCTCCTGCAGATCCTGGTCCGACAGGAGACGAAGGCTGTCGAAGTCAATCTGGCATTCAGCGAATGTATCGGCGAGGTGGTCGAGCCTCAGTTGACCCAGCCATTTCCTGACGTTGTCCATCGAGACCCCCAGTGGAGCAGCTATGCCCTCGATCACTCTGCTTTCGGGTATCTTTTAGCGAACGATAACATGCCAGGGCGTTGTTTGCGAAGCCGTTCATCGGCTTCCCACGGCGTCAAGGAGGACCGAGTTTCAACCGCATCGTATGTCGGCGTATAGAAGCTGCCCTTTTTCCGCATATGCCGTGTCGCTTTGATCAAAGCACAGCCTCTTTGGAAGAAGACGGACAAGGTATCGCCTGCCGCATTGGGCGGGCAGGTCTATCCTGAACTCGCGCAAATCTGTCGAGGGCGTCGGTTCGGTAAACTTTGCGTGCCCGAAATAGGAGGCATTCCGGATGAGCAAAGCGCTGCCGGAGGTGCCAATTTCGCCGTCGATGGCAGTGAAATTCTCGCCTTTTGCTTCATCCAGATCTGGGTAGTCACCTGCCAGCGGCGCCCTTCCTGATGACGGGATGGCGACCGCCTTTACGGCTATATTGAAGCGGACGTCGTCTCTTTGCGGAACATTGCCGTAGCTGTTGCTGTAACGCCAACTGAGGCGAAGCAGGCGGTCGGCATTGACCTCGCCGGCTGGCGGTGCAAGCTCTGTAACGGAACTATTCAGCGGTTCGGACCCATCTCCCTGCGGTGAGCCAGGTGGCGGGCAGGGGGTGTAGAGGGGGCGATAACCGCATTCAGTGCCGCCCGCTCCCCACAGACAATTGCTCAGCTTCTCCCAGTCGGTCGAGCTGATTTCCGGTGCAACTGCCGACAGGTCGTTGCCTTTGGCGGGGAGCATCCAGGGATGGATCTTGCCCGGCCCCGAACGCAGCGCCCAGTCCGTCCGGTGGGTGTTGACAGCGGTCAACTCCAGTCGCTCCGCCCGCATTTCCAGAAGCTGCGCCCAGCTCGGGTCCGCGATGAACGGCGCGCGCGCGGTGGCGTCCGATGCGAAGCGCCGCCCCGTGATCTGCGTCGTCAACGTATGGCATTCGGTGCAGTTTCCCATCGGATCGCGCACGGTCTTGGCCTGCCGAAGCGAGGTCCCGTACGTGCTGGTATAGCCTGAACCGACAACCCGGAACGGCCTTTGCTCGTTGCGGGGCGTTTTGGGAAGGTAATCTCCCAGACTGAAGGCGGACGCTTCCCGGCCCTGCGCTCCGGCGCGATAGCCGACCCGTGCCTGCCCGATATGTGGATTGACGACATAGGGGTTCTTGTTGTCATGGCAGGCCGAGCATTCGATCTGGAACGTCGGATCGTAGAGCGCTTCCGCCTCCGCTCGGCCTTCGCGATCCGAATAGGAACGGCCGCCCGGGGGAACGAAGGTCTGTGTCCAGTCGAATTCGGCCCGGTCCTTGCGCCCGTCGAAGAACACGATCTCGCCCGTCAGACTGTTGAAACCAATCATCCCGAGTCGCGCGAATTTCGGGTTCGATTTTTGCCAGTAGGGTTCGGGTTCGATGCCGAGATGCGGCGTGGATTTACGGCAGAAAACCAGCCACTCGACGCTGCCCTTGACGATGCGGTTCAGCCGCGAATTCATGCCGCAATAGGTGGCGTTTCCCGCAAGCGATGGCTTGTCGCACTGCGCAATGCTCTCGGTCCATTTGACGATCTTGCCGTCTGCGCCGCGATGTTCGAATTCAAGCGGTTTGCCGACCTTGCCGGGATTGGGCTTCAGGTCGACGATATTGCCTTCGATTTCGAGCGGGATGGACTTTGCGTCGCCACCGGTGCAGTCGCCATCCGGAATCGGGCCGAACACGGCACGCGCTTCGTCGCCGAACCGGGTGATGATATCGTTGCTGGCAGATGCCGGAGCCCAGAGGACGTCTCCGTTCCAGCGCTGCGCGATCGCCGCAAATGCGCGCTGCTCAGGCGCTGCCCCGTCAGCGCTGACGAGCGTCATATCCGTCTTTTTGCGAAACGCTGCCGACAGCACCAGTTGCCGGCAGAGCTGGAAGCCTTGCAGGTCCCGGACATGCAGGCGATGCCTTTCGTCCTGCGGATGAGTCTCGAGGATCGGTCCGGGAGGGCGGACCGGAGCGATGCAGCCTGTCGCCCTGTCACAGCGGCCGTTGCGGTCACACGCCGATCCCCCGCTGGCCCGCAGCGCTTCTGCGGCCATGCGTGAGCCCAGCCGATGGATCGCGTCCGTACCGGCCTGTTCCGGCTGGTGCCAGCTCAAACCGATCGACAACACCGCCGCCGACATCGGGAGCAATAGGAAGCAGCTATTCCTCAAAAGCCATCTCCGAGCTTTACGGGGGCGATGTCGGTCCGGCCGATCAGCGTGCGCTTGCTTTCACGACCGCCCCGTCGACAACGAGCATCATCTTCGAGAACTTCCAGAGATTGCCGTCCCTGCGGAACGTCGTATGCAGGGTTGCGGTATAGTCAAGGACGGGCATGGGGAGTGCTGCGAACTGCACCGTAACCAATAGGGCCGTTTTTCCCTGCACGGTGTCGATGTCCACGGAATGGAGAAGCGTATTACTTTCCATGTGTCTGGTTTTGTATACGACTTTGTCTCTTTCGGCTTGGATCTCCTTTAGATAGTCTATCAGGTCTTGCTTGTTCTTTGTGATTTTGAGCTGAAATTCTCTGCCGTCGCACAGCTCGTAGATAACGCCGTCAAGAAGCAGAGTGTCGAGGCCGAGGGGTTTCCCTTCGTCTAGCGCCCAGAAGTAGCGATGAAGGAGGTCCATGATCAGTTGCCTGTCGGCCGGAGCAGGGTTCGTTACCGGCGAGACGGAGTAGATGGGGGGCATGCACTTCGGCGCCAGTGTTGCCGACGCCGGTGTCGTTGACTGCGCAGCGGCCGCAGCCGTAAAAGCGAGGAAAAAGGAAAATCCCAGCAATGTCTTGTGCGGCAAAGCGCGACTTGCATGGTTCTGGTTGATGGATGTCATGCCGTCCTCCTGTCGTTGCTGAATTGCACAACAGCGCTGACCGCGCGAAGACTCGTCAGAGCTGAAAATTTCTGGAATGCAGTAGATGCGCACAGATCCAGTGCAGCATCCGGTCAACAGGTTCCGCAATGAAACAGCCTTCGCCGCAAGCGCAGTCCATTCTCCTCCCGAACGATCATGTGGGTTCTGCTATCTTGCTTGTCGGGGAGAATAGTGTCCCGGCTGCTGTATACCGAGGGGTCGATCTGATCATTGGCAAAGAGTTCCGAGACGAAGGCGGCTGCCGCCGCTTCCGGGCTGGCGGGCTCCAGCGATCTGCCGTCCGGCCCGGCGCTGCGCGCAATGAAAGATGATGTTCGGGCTCCCGCGTCGACAAGCAGCGGCTCGCCAAGACCGGCCTGCAACGCCGGAATGGACACTGCAACCAGTTCGGAAAGCGGGAAAGGCTCCTCAGGATTGACGGCGGCGATGCCCGATGCCGTTTGCCGCGACCGAATGGCGGCGGCGGTTTCGCCGGAAAGAATTAAACGGCGAACGAAGATGTCCAGCAGGATTGCCGAACACTGTGCATTGATCGGCGCGCTTTCCTCAACCATCCGGCGGGCGACCTCGGCAAAGTAATACGTCACGGCGGTGGATCGGCTGACGCCCGCGGCGATGAAATCCCGCATCTGCACGCTGACATGGAGCAGTTCGTCCGGCGTGGGTGCGCTGCTGTCAGCGGCGTGATAATCGAGAAAGGTGCAAAGCGCCTCGAACAACGCTCCGGTAAAGATCCGCGAAAAGGAATGCGGGTTGGACGAAAGAGACGCTGTGAGCTCTTCCGGGTCAAGGCTGAACGGGTCGCAGTAGTTGAAGCCGTTCCAGGCGTTGCGCAGGCAATTGGCATCGGCGAGGTGAGCATCCTCGCCATGAAGCGTTATTCCGAATTGCTCCGCCAGCCGCGTAAGCCGCGAATTGCAGTAAAGCCGCCCTTGGGTTTCGGCCAGGATGGAGGTGCGCAGCGACGGCAGTTGCAAGGCCGACAGGATGGCATTCATGTCGCCGAATGATTCGTGAAAGGCCGCGATCTCCGGGACGCCTCTGTCCCAAAGATCCGGTTTCATCGTGTCCAGGATCGCATGTCCCAGCTCGTGGCTGAGCGTATCGGGGCTTGCTCCGGTGTAAACCACCGTCTGGTCGGGCAGGGTCCTGTGGTAGAAATTCAGCGACGTTCGATTGTAGTCGGCGTCCAATTCCTCCCACCTGTCGAGGTTTACTCCAAGGATATCGCCGCACTGCCAGCGATTTCCAAGTTTCGGCTCCCAGAAATCAACGCTCCTTCGCAGGGCCTCGGCGGCATTCCAGTACCGGAATTCCGCAGTGCCGGTTTGATCGCTTCGGGGCGGTTCAGCCACATCGAACTCATAGACGAAAGGCGGCTTGGTTATGTCCGGCAAAGGGACCGTGGTCAGCGTGCCGCTTGCGGGATCGTCCTCCCACACGGTGATACCGGCCGTGACCGCGAAGTCATTGGTCTCGTCTGGCATAACTCCCTCCTGATCGCGTCTGCCGCCGGGCAGAACCTCATCGTGGAAATTGAACTGTCATGCGCTTTGAGAACGCGGAGAAACCCGCAGGCCATAGTGTGTGAAAAGCCGGATATGTTTGGTCGCCGTCAGATTCCCAGTCATCCCCCGATTAGACGCGACAATGTTCTTCCCGCCTCGCGTTATTCGCGAATGACTTTATTACAAATTACGCAGATTGGCCACCCTGTGTCTGATCTGTGGTTGTTCCCACAATGGCACACAACGCAGTAGCGTGCTCTTCACAACGGGATGTGTTTGCGTTAGAAACCTCTCGAAATCCGGTCGCAGCCCACCCGGTCAAAACAAGGGATATCACGTTATGAAAACCATCGTCATCTGCTCCGGCGGATTGGACTCCGTTTCGCTTGCCCATAAGGTCGCCGCGGAACATCAGCTTGTCAGCCTTCTCTCCTTCGACTACGGACAGCGGCACCGCAAGGAACTGGACTTCGCTGCCGCCTGTGCAAAGCGGCTTGGCGTCGCCCATCAGATCATCGACATCCGGAATATCGGCAGCCATCTCACCGGGTCGGCCCTGACAGATGACGTCGACGTTCCAGACGGGCACTATGCCGAGGAATCGATGAAAGCCACCGTCGTTCCGAACCGCAACGCGATCATGCTCGCCATCGCCTTTGGCCTTGCCGCCGCGCAGAAGGCCGATGCCGTTGCGGTTGCCGTGCATGGTGGCGACCATTTCATCTATCCCGACTGCCGGCCGGGCTTCATCGATGCGTTTCAAGCGATGCAAAACCAGGCGCTCGATGGCTATGCAAGTGTTTCGCTTTATGCGCCCTACGTCACCACCTCCAAAGCAGACATCGTGGCCGATGGCGCAAAGAACGGCACGCCGTTTGCCGAGACCTGGTCATGCTACAAGGGTGGAGCGCGCCATTGCGGCCGTTGCGGGACCTGCGTCGAACGGCGCGAGGCTTTTCATCTCGCAGGGGTCGATGATCCAACCGACTACGATGATCCGCTTTTCTGGAAGATTGCGACTGCCGGCTTCAATGCCGAGGAGGTGAAATAATGTTCCGCATCACCAAGGAATTTCACTTCTCTGCCTCGCATCAGCTGATCCATCTTCCGGCCGACCACCAATGCGCCCGGCTGCACGGGCACAATTATATCGTCGAGGTGGAGCTTTCGGCCGCCGAACTCGATGAAAACGGTTTTGTCAGGGATTATCATGAACTCGCGCCGCTCAAAAGCTACATCGATGACAGTTTCGACCATCGGCATCTGAACGACGTTCTTGGCCATGACCGGGTCACGTCGGAATGCCTGGCGAAACATTTCTATGACTGGTGCAAGGAGCGTCTCCAGGAAACCTCGGCCGTGCGCGTCAGCGAAACGCCGAAGACGTGGGCGGAATACCGGCCATGACCGCCGCCCACGAGGCGCAGATCCGCGTCAGCGAAATCTTCGGGCCGACGATCCAGGGGGAGGGCATCTTGATCGGCCTGCCGACCGTCTTTGTCAGGACCGGCGGCTGCGATTACCGCTGCTCGTGGTGTGATACGCTGCATGCGGTTGATAGTGACTACCGCGATCAATGGCGCCCGATGTCGGCCGACGAGATTTGGCAGGAAGTCAGCAGGCTTTCCGGCAATAGACCGCTCACGGTTTCCCTATCCGGTGGCAACCCGGCGATCCAGCCACTCGGTACGCTCATCAAGCGCGGACATCGCGACGGTTATCGTTTTGCGCTCGAAACGCAGGGCAGCATTGCAAAGGATTGGTTTGCCGATCTCGATGTTCTCGTGCTCAGCCCGAAACCACCGTCAAGCGGCATGGAAACGGATTGGGATGCGTTCGACACCTGTCTGCGAATGGCAGGCGAAAAACCGCAGATCGCGCTGAAGGTCGTTGTCTTCGACGATCGCGACTATCTTTATGCGCAAGCAGCCGCAGCGCGCTATCCCGATCTGCCGGTTTATCTGCAACCTGGCAATCACACGCCGCCGCCGCCAAATGACGACGATGCAAGGGTCGATATTGATGGCATCATGGACCGAATGCTCTGGCTGGTCGACAAGGTGACCGGGGATCGTTGGTTCGAAGCACGCGTGCTGCCGCAGCTGCACGTGCTGCTCTGGGGCAACAAACGCGGCGTCTGAGTTTTCCCTTCGACCGGGCCTTTGCGAAGGAGCAGATCGCTAGGTGCGCGGCATTCCGGCCGGCCTCAGATGTTTGCGCAGCGCGGCAATGCGGAAGATCGCGTTTGCCGCGCCATAACCGCGATAGCCTTTACGTTCGACGATTTCGAAGAAAAAACCTTCGCCGAAGGTCGGGCTGTAGAGCTGGAAATACTCGCCGTGCGTGTCGCGGTCGTACAGGATATTGTGCATCCTCAGCTGCTCGCTCATCTGCGGATCAAGCCCGAATCGCGCTTCGAGATCGTCGTAGTAATTCGGCGAAATCGCCAGGGAAACAAAGCCGTTCGCCGAGAGCGCTGCCGCCGTCGCAAAGATATCGTCGGTCCTGAACGCCAGGTGCTGGATGCCGGAACCGAAAGTCTCGGCGATGAAGCGGCCGGCAAGCGTATTGCGGTTTTCAGCGCCGTTCATGGTGATGCGCAACGATCCTGCGGAATTTTCCACGACCTGGCTGCGGACAATACCCGATGGATCGATGATGTCGACAACCGGCGTCTTGTGTGCGTCCAGCAGGGATGTGTAGAAGAGCAGCCACGTCAGCAGTTCGTCATATTGCATGGTCTGGGCAAGGTGATCGATCACCTTCAGGCCCGCCGGCGACACCGTTGCCGTATTCTCTATGGGCTCGAATTCCACATCCCATATGCGCGCAAGCGCGCTTTTACGATCGAGGAAATAGACGATGCCACCGCCGACGCCGCGCACGGCCGGCATTTCGATCTCGCCAGGATCGAGCGGCTGCGCGAAGGATTCGGCGCCAAGCGCTACGGCACGGCTGTGCGCAGCTTTGGCGTCGTTGACGCGCAGGCCTATGGCATAGGCGGACGTGCCATGCACGAGATACGAAGAGGCGGCGAAGCCGCGGCTTTCCGTGTTTACTACGAGATTTATGTCCCCCTGGCGGAAGACTGCGACATCCTTGGTCTTGTGCTTCGCTGCCTTGCGGAACCCGAGTGTCCCAATAAGCGCCTCAAGCTGCGGCGCTTCCGCTTCATCGATCGCAAACTCGATGAAGGCGACACCCTCAACGGTAGCCCGCGCCGGCATGTCCGGCACGGCGAGGACGCTTTCGGGTTCAGCACGCCGCACCTGGTCGCCGAGATCGAGCAGCGAGCGATAGCCATCGAGGGCGATCGCCTTGGGGGATCCGCCGCGGAACTGGTCGTTGAAGATCTCCAGCGACAGGTAGCCGTCATAACCGGTGGCCGCCACGGCGCGCATGAAGTCGAGCACAGGCAGGTCGCCTTCACCCGGCATGTTGCGGAAATGCCGGCTCCAGTAAAGCAGATCCATGTCGATCAGCGGCGCGTCGGCAAGCTGAATGATGAAGATCTTTTCCTTCGGGATCGAGCGGATCGAGTTAACGTCGATCTTGCGCGAGAGCGTGTGGAAGCTATCGAGGATGAGGCCGATGTTCGGATGGTCGGCACGGCGGACGATTTCCCAGGCATCGCGATGATCGTTGATGTGGCGGCCCCAGGCGAGTGCCTCGTAGCCGACGCGCAGTCCGCGTTTGGCCGCCCGGTCGCCGAGCTCATGAAAGTCCGCCGCGGCCCGATCCAGACCGCCGATCGCCGCCGACGAGACATTGGAGCAGACGAGCACCAGGTCGGTGCCCATTTCCTGCATCAGGTCGAATTTCCGCTCGGCCCGGTCGAAGGTTCGGCTGCGCAATGGTTCCGGCATGCCTTCGAAATCGCGGAACGGCTGGAACAGGGTGATCTCCAGCCCGTAGTCGCGCACCATACGACCGACATCGCGTGGACTTTCATCAAAGACCAGGAAATCATTCTCGAAGATCTCGACGCCGTCGAAGCCGGCCTTGGCGATGGCGTCCAGCTTGTCGCGCAGATCTCCACTGAGAGAGACGGTTGCGATCGAAGTCTTCATCTCGGTCTCCTCGGCTGCGGCTCAGGCGGTCAAAGCCTTGAAATGGGCGAGCATGCGGGCGGCATCGGGCTCGCGTCCGGTGAAGAGGCGAAAGGCGCCCACGGCCTGGAAAACAGCCATGCCGCCGCCGTCGAGCGTGTTGCAGCCGCGCCGCCTTGCCTCAGCGAGGAGCTCGGTCTCCAGGGGGAAGTAAACGACCTCGGCGACCCAATGGCGGGGCTCCAGCATTTCGGCGGGAAGGGGCATCCCGGGGTATTTCTCCATGCCCGTTGGTGTCGCGTGGATCAGGCCGGTGGCGGCTTTCATCGCGCAAGCGAGATCGCCTCCAGCACGGACGTCCGCATCCGGAAAAAGGGCGGACATGCTTGTGGCCAGCGTTTCGGCGCGGTCGGTCTCCCGGTCGAAAACGATCAGCGACCTGAGACCGAGCGAGAGGATCGCATAGGCAGTGGCGACACCGGCACCGCCGGCACCAAGCTGTACGGCGGACGAAAGGTCGGCATTGGGTAGGCCGCGGCGAAAGCTCTCAGCAAAACCCCACCAGTCGGTGTTGTGGCCATGGCGGCGGCCACCCTTCAGCACAACCGTGTTTACCGCGCCGAGATCGCGGGCTTCGTCCGACAGCTCATCGAGGAAAGGGATGATCAGCTGCTTGCAGGGATGGGTGACGTTCAGGCCGGAAAGGCCTTTGAGCTCCGCCTCCCGCAGGAGTTGCGGCAAGTCCGCGGGCGTCGCGCCACGCTGGTTGAGATCGATCAGCTCATAGGCATAGGACAGGCCCTGTGCTGCACCTTCGCGCATATGCATTGCAGGCGTCAGTGAGGCCTGGATGCCGGCGCCGATCAATCCGGCCTTTAGCGGTTTGAGGAGTGTCTCGGTCATCTCAACTGGTTCCATTGATCGGGGGACGCCGGCCCGCCGTTTATGCAGGCCGGCGGCAAGCTTATTGTCCGCGCACGGCGCCCAGTTCCTTGAACAGGGCGGCGACGGTATCGGCCCCGATTTCGGTGCTGAACCTGTCGATCACCGGCTTGACCGCTTCGCGCAGCTTCTGCGTTTCTTCGGCCGAGAGTTCGCTGACTTCCATGCCGGTCGCCTTGATCTCAGCGATCGCCTTTGCGTCGAGTTCGCGCGAAACCTTGCGCTGATAGTCGCGGGCTTCCATGGCGGCCGACTGGAAGACGGCCCTTTCCTCGTCGTTGAGGTCGTCCCAGAACTTCTTGCTGATCAGCACGATCTGCGGGTTGTACTGGTGACGGGTCACCGTCATGTACTTCTGCACTTCATAGAACTTGGCGTTGAGGATATTGGCCGCCGGGTTTTCCTGACCATCCACCGTGCCGGTCTCCAGCGCGGTGTAGAGCTCGGTGTAGGGCAGCGGCACGGCATTGGCGCCGAGGCTGTTGAACAGCTCGATCGGGATCGGCGACTGGATCGTGCGGATCTTCAGGCCCTTGATATCCTCAAGCTTGGTGACCGGATGACGGTTGTTGGTGAGATTGCGGAAGCCGAGCTCCCAATAGGCAAGGCCGACGAGGCCGGTGTCTGGCAGGCGCTCCATCAGGCTCGTGCCGAAAGCACCGTCCATCACCTTGTCGGCTTCCTCGCCATTGTTGAAGAGGAAGGGCAGATCGACGGCGCCGAACTCCTTGACGTTGCCCGCGAGAATGCCGGCGTTCAGCACCGTCATCTCGATCACGCCGCCCTGAAGAGCCGAAACGGTCTGCACGTCGCCGCCGAGCACGCCGCCGGGAAAGAGCTTGACCTCTATCTTGCCGCCGCTCTTGGCCGAGATGAGTTCGGCAAACTTCTCCATGCCGGTCACCTGCGGGTGGCCTTTATTGTTGGCGGCCGCGAATTTGAGCTGGTGCTCGCGGATTTCGGCAAGCGCCGGACCGGCGGTGAGCAATGCGAAGGGAACGGCAAGGCCAAGGGCCAGTTTCATCAGTCTATTCAACATGTCTTCCTCCCGAATTTGGCCGGGTTCTCCCATCGGCCGATTGAATTGCATTTGCAGGTATTAGTGTCCGAACCAGGAGACCGGGACGGTCACCAGTTGCGGGAACAGGACGAGCAGGAGAAGCACGATCAGTTCGGCGATCAGGAAGGGCATCACGCCCTTCATCAGCTCTTCCATGTTCAGTTTGGAGACGCCGCAGATCACGTTCAGGACCGTGCCGACCGGCGGCGTGATCAGGCCGATCGCGTTGTTGATGATGAACAGGACGCCGAAATAGACCGGATCGATGCCCGCCTCCTTGATGATCGGCATCAAAACGGGCGTCATGATCAGGATCGTCGGCGTCATGTCCATCGCAGTGCCGACGAGGACGACAAGACCCATGATCGCAAGCAGCAGCAGCGTATGATTGTCCATCAGCGGTTCAACGAGCCTTGCCAGATCGCCCGGGACGTCCGCAACCGTGATCAGCCAGGCCGAAACGGCGGCGCAGGCGACCAGGAACATCACCACCGCGGTGATCTTCGCTGCGGCCACGAAGACGTGAAACAGCTTTGATGGCGGCAGTTCGCGGTAGATCACCATCGACACGAACAGCGAGTAGACCGCCGCGACGACGCCGGCTTCCGTCGGCGTGAAGACCCCGAACTTCAGCCCGATGATGATGATCAGCGGCAGCATGAGCGCCCAGATGCTGTCGAGGAATGCCTTCAGCCGCACCGCACCGCTTTGTTTGGCCGGCAACGCGAACTGCTCCTTGCGGGCCACGATCATCCAGGTGGCGCAGAGCGCTCCCGCAATCATCAACCCCGGGAAAATGCCGGCGAGAAACAGCTTGGTGATCGAAACACCACCGACCACGCCATACAGGATGAAACCGATGGAGGGCGGGATGATCGGGCCGATAATGGACGCGGATGCAAGGAGGCCGCCGGTGCGGGCCGGATCGTGACCGGACTTCAGCATCATTGGGAACAGCAGTGCGCCCAGTGCCGCCGCATCCGCCACGGCCGAGCCGGACAGGCTGGAAAGAATGCAGGCGGCGAAGATTGCCACGAAGCCGAGGCCGCCGCGGATATGGCCGACCATCGTCATGGCGAGATCGACGATGCGGCGAGATAGGCCGCCCGTGTTCATGACTTCGCCGGCCAGAAGGAAGAACGGCACAGCCATCAGCGGAAAGCTGTCAGCACCGTTCAAGACGTTCTGCGCAACGATCTGCGCATCGAACATGCCGAGATACATCATCAAGGCAACGCCGCTGATGATCAGCGCGAAGGCAATCGGTACGCCGAGCGCCATGGGGCCAAGCAGGGCACCGAGAAAAATCGTGACGGTCATGGCGCGCTCCTCAAGGTTTCACGGTCGGCTGGGCCAGCGCCGGCGCGACATCATCATCGAGTGCGATTTGATCTTCGCTGTCGCGCACCAACTCCGCCGTCGTAACATCGATGCGGCCGGTGGCGA
The DNA here is from genome assembly GCF_964254145.1 of Pararhizobium sp. LjRoot235. NCBI lineage: Bacteria > Pseudomonadati > Pseudomonadota > Alphaproteobacteria > Hyphomicrobiales > Rhizobiaceae > Pararhizobium > Pararhizobium sp. LjRoot235. The sequence continues at coordinate 86,357 of NZ_CAXUSP020000002.1, forward strand.
CTGCAAAGGCGTCCCACAGGATGATCAGGAAGGCGGGAATGCCGAAAGCGAGGCCGGCGCCATAGAAAACACCCATGGAAATGCCGGTGGCTGGTGCGGCGACGTGCAGGTTTATTACCGCCTGCGCCCAGCTTCCGCTGATCATCAGCCATGTTGCCCACAGCATGAGCGCGTGTCCTGCGAGGACCGCTGCTTTGGCACCGCGGGCAGGCAGCCGCCTGAGCAGGGAATCGACCCCGAGATGCGCATGCTCCCGCATGGCGACGACGGCGCCCAGGAAGGTCAGCCAGACAAAGAAGGTGCGCGACAGCTCTTCGGAGTAGGTGATGCCGGTGTTCAAGGCGTAGCGCAGGACGACGTTTCCGAAGACGAGCACGACCATGCCCGCAAGAAGCAGCGCGATCGCGGCCTTCAGCACCAGAAAACAGAATTCGATTATCCGGACCATTCGCTCCTCCAAGTGGTTCGCCGCGCCTCGCGGCGTCATGGCCGTCATCGGTCACGACAGCCAGCCTATACGGCGGAAGCTACGGCCACTCCTCCAAGCTTTCGTAGCATGCTCTAAAATGTACTAACTAGTTCGGATGTCAAGTGCTATAACTTGAAAGACGTGCCCAAGCTCAATAAGACTATCGTCAGTACGCGGAGCGGGCGCTGGCATGTTTGCCATTCGCGTTGAAAATCAGGAATCTAGCGGGGGAGAAGCGGCGAGGGATGGCGATACGACCAGAAAATGGACGAAAAAACGATCCACAGCGAACGAAGGAAGATATCCTGATCGTTGCCACGGAGGAGTTCGCCACCCATGGCCTCGCCGGCGCACGCGTGGATTCCATCGCCGAGAAAACCCGCACGTCCAAGCGGATGATCTACTATTATTTCGACAGCAAGGAGGCGCTCTATCTCGCCGTCCTTGAGCGTTCGTACCGGAAGATCCGCACGCTCGAAGAGGACCTGAAACTATCCAGCCTGGAGCCGGAGGAGGCACTGAGAACGCTGGTATCCACCACGTTCGACCATGATGAGGCAAACCCGGATTTCGTCCGCCTGGTCAGTATCGAAAACATCCATCACGCCGCGCATATGCTGCGCTCCGAGGCTATCCGCGATCTCAATGTCTCCGTCATTGAGACGATCGCAGGAATTCTAGACCGCGGTGTCGCGCAGGGCGTATTCCGCCGCAATGCTGACCCGATCGACATTCACATGCTCATCAGCGCCTTCTGCTTCTTCCGGGTATCCAACCGCTACACGTTCGGGACGATCTTCCGCCGTGACCTGTCCGAGCCCGAAACGGCGAAGCGGCACAAGGCACTGATCGCCGATGCCGTCATAAGCTATTTGAAGGGCTGAGCTGGCAGTCAGTTTGGTGCACGGATGAAGCAGCAGGGTACAGAGGACTAACCCGAAGCGTTGCGCAACCGATCGCGCAGAAGCGTCAACCCGATGAGCGCGAGAAGTGAGAAAGCGGCGCCGACCAGGAACGTGCCCTGCAGCCCCACCATGTCCCATAGGATGCCGGCGATGACGCTTGCAAGCAGCAACGCGACACCGGTGACGAGATTGAACATGCCGAAGCCGGTGCCCCGGAGTTCCGGCGGCACGGCGTCGGCAATCAGGGTTGCGAACAAGCCCTGCGTGAACCCCATGTGCAATCCCCAGAGCACGACGCCGGCAATCAGGCCGGCTATGCCGGGCACAAGCGCGAGCAGCACGTCCGCCGCAATGAGCAAGAGAAGGCCGATTGCCAGCACCGCGACCCGGTTCATGCGGTCGGACAATGCACCTGCGGGATAGGCCGACAGCGCATAGGCGATGTTCATCACGACGAGGATGGCTGGAATGAGCATGAACGGCAGGCCGTCCGACTGAGCACGCAGCACAAGGAAAGCCTCGCTGAAGCGCGCCAGGGTAAACACGCTGGCGATAACGACGACCCACCAATAGGTCGCGCCAAGGCGACCGAGTTCGTCGCGGTGCAACGGCATGCGGACGCGGCGCAATCCCTCCGCTCGTTTCGGCTCCTTCACAGCGACGATAAGCAGTACAACGGCCAGAAACGCCGGGATGACGGCGACCCAGAATACCGCCTGGAAGTGATCTGCCGTCAGCCACATCAGGCCGATGGCGAGAAGCGGTCCGAGAAAAGCGCCGATCGTATCGAGCGATTGGCGCAGGCCGAAGCTCGCACCGCGCAGATGCGGGGGAGCGATGTCGGCGACGAGCGCGTCGCGCGGGGCGCCGCGAATGCCCTTTCCGACGCGATCGATGAAACGGGCGGCAACGAGCCATCCAACCGTTGGCGCGAGCGGAAAGATCGGCTTGGTGAGGGCGGCGAGACCGTAGCCGATGACAGCGAGGACTTTGCGCTTGCCGAGCCAGTCGCTGAGCGCCCCGGAAAATACCTTGGTGATCGAAGCAGTCGCCTCCGCGACCCCCTCAATGATGCCCACAGCGAGCGCCGACGTTCCAAGCACCGTCACCATATAAACCGGTAGCAAGGCGTGGATCATCTCCGATGAGATATCCATCAGCATCGATACGAAACCGAGTGCCCAAATTCCCGCCGGTATGGACCGCACGCCATCCTGCGGTTGCGAGATGTTAGTCGTCACTCGATTGCCTCCGGGCGTCAGTCATCTGTTTTCGTCGTGAGTATCGAGGACCCGACGGGCGTAGGCATCGAGCAGTTCTTCGCAAACCGCAACCGCGCCATAGCGTCCTCAGCCAGGGCGACTCCGTAGAAGTCGAGCTTGCGGAGTACTGTAACGGCCGTAACATTTCAATTGCAATGACTGGCTAGTTTGGGTCCGCGGTCCGTGAGACGTGCGGCTTCGCTGTCGCTCGGATACTGTATGGTGGGGGTATAGTATGAGTCACACACAGACCCACAAGGGCCAACTCGTCGCCAGGGTCCGGCGCATCGCCGGCCAGGTGGCCGCCATCGAGCGGGCGCTTGAAACCGAGACCGGATGCGCGGTCGTCCTGCAACAGTCGCTGCCGCGCGCGGGGCGATCAATGGGCTGGTGGACGAGATCATCGAGGATCATTTGCGCGAGCATGTCGCCCATCCAGGCATCGGACGCACGGTATGGCCCCGACAACACTGCGCCGGCATCTTACAACGCTTGTGGACGCAGGTTTCATCATCCGCAACGACAGCCCGAACGGCAAGCGATATGCCCGCAAGGGGAGGGGCGATCGAACAGGCTTTTGGTTTCAGCGTTGCGCCGCTCGTCGCGCGTGCGAGCGAGAGCGCTTGCCGCCGAGGCCGAAGCTGATCACCAGGAATTGCGCATCGTTCGCGAGCGGCTGTCGCTGTGCCGGCGTGACGTTTCCAAGCTGATCGAGACCGCGATCGAGGAGGCGATCGTTTTATCAATGACGCCTCGCCATGCGTTCAGGCGATGCACGCCGCGTCGCAGGCGTTCGACTGTCCAATCATGCCTTTGCGATTGAGGATGCGCACGATGTCGTCCCAGCTGTGTTGCAGCCGGCGAACCGTCGGCAACCATGTCTGGGCGGAGGTAATCAAATCGTCGATATCGGCGCGCTCGCGCGCGGCGGCGATCGCCCGGACGGCTGCCAGCCAACCGGCGCCGCGCCCTGGCGGCCTTCATCCCCGCCTTGGTGCTCGGCGATCAGCGCACGCTCCGGCTGGGCGACGCCGCCAGAACCTGCAAGGAAAAGATCCCCTGCGGAGTCTCGTATCGATTGGGTCGCGCAGCGAGCGGAAATGCACGCTGCGCTTCTCATCTGCTCGATGACCTCGAGCAGTTGGCTGACAGATCGGGCGAGGCGGTCGAGGCGCACGACGACGAGGACATCGCCGGCGGCGATCTCGCGCAACAGCTTTCCGGCGGCCTTCAGTTCGTCGACTGGCGTCGTTGGCCTGGTCCTCGGTCGAAACGCGGCCATAGCCAACGAGACGGCGAGGCTATGTAGGGGAGGGGGGTCAAAGGGCACTGACATGGGCCGATTCTGGTCGACTTTTTACAGTTATACAATGTATGAGAAAAGGTGCCTTTGCAGGCGTGTTTTATCGATCGATTTGCAGCCTCGCACAGCGCAACGGAGGGGCATTTGGTGTTTCGACACCGGAGGGCAGACAAAACGCGCCTGCGGCCTTGCATGACCGAAATGCGCCAATTGCGGGGTTTAAGGAGGGCAGCCATGAGAAAGAAGGGCTCGCCGTCGTTCGAAGCCCGTTCACGGCTTCGAATGCTGCTCGCAATTCGGGGATCCTGGACGACGTCGCCCAGCGAACCAGGCGAGAAAAACTGCAGAAATCCAGCGTTTCCGGGCCATTCCGCCGATCAAGACCAACAGACAGAGAGCCCGCAATGTCTTCCAGCGATGTTTTCAGGGTTCTGGTCGATCCTGTCGGCCATTCTGCCAGCCATGGGCACGACGACCGATAAGCAAACATTATCGTTCGTAATGCGGTGGCGGCGGGCGGTGCGGTTTTAGGGGGTTCTGTGCTATATACCGCACACGCGAAATCGCGGTATCGAATCGGAGTTCGCATAATGAAAATTGGAAGCGAATAAAGGGGCCCGCGGTTCTGCGGCCCAATAGGGGAGGGGGCGAGCCTTAGAGCCGCTTCACAATCTGCCGCGGTTTTATACAGGATCTACCGCCGCATAACGCCTATTTGGTTCAACGCGCCGACCCGATATTCTGATCCAAGTGTCAGCGCTTACGCATCTTCAGAATGAAGCAGCCAGCTGCCCGGATATCCTCGACCACCGCAGATGGTTCGGGCTCAACACTGTTCTCGTCCCCATGGCGATATTTCCCGGTCCGAACGAGAATGCCCTTTCCGACACCCGCAGAAAGTGCGCCGGCGACATCGTTCTCCGCATCGTCGCCAACCATGGCGACATCGGCCGGATCGCAACCAATGCTCGCCACAGCCGCGAGGAAGAAGTCCGGCGACGGCTTGCCGAAAAGCCTCGCCCTTGTGCCACTGGCACATTCGAGCGCCTCGACGAAGGGGCCCGCGTCCAGACTGAGACGCCCGTCAAGATCTAGGAACACCCGGTTGCGGGCAAGTGCTAGAAATGGTGCACCATTCTGCAGTTCGCGGAAGGCCACATTCATATTGTCATAGGTAAACCGCTGAGCCGCATCGCCGAGGACGACAGCAGCTGGTCCATCCGCGCGGCAATCGGCGAAGTCTTCCTCAAGGTCGGGATGGACCAGCAAATGCGGCGCGTAACCGTTCTTATCCAGCCAGGCACGCGCGGCCGCAACGGGTGTGAACACCTCGTGCGGAGCCGCGCTGATGCCGAAGGACTGGAGTTGATGAATAAGCTGCCGTTTGGATTGTCGCGTTGTGTTTGTCAGGAACCTGATAGAGATTTCGGCAGCGCGCAGGTGCGACATTGACTCGACGGCGCCAGGCATCGCCGCGTAGCCATCACAAAGCACGCCGGAGATATCCAGCAGGACGCCTTTGATCATGAGAGAATACTGCATGAGCGCGAAGGGTTGGTCAACGACTGTGGATCGGATGCTACTCGATCGATCCGATAGCAAGGCGCCATGATTTCCGTGGGCCACGGTTTATCGCCAATCTCACCCCCAGGGGCACAAGCGTGATGGTGTCAGGACCAATCGAAAAGATCGAGTTCGTGTACTTCGCGTCTTGCACGGCGCCCAGATGTGACCCGAAGACATCACGACGGAATAACCTCAAACCACGCTCCTCACCCTGACCAGCATCACTGCGATGCATCAATGGCCGCATGAAATCAGGTTCGTTACGCCGCTGGTCGGTGGTCCAGTTCGATTCCCGTCGTGAGTCTCCCAACCGGAACGGCGACTCCTATAAGCGGCCGCACGGTTTCACATCAATTTCGGCCCCCTTCAACGGTATCTCGAGCCCATAATGTCCTTGGCCGCGTCCTCGTTTTATGCTGAAGCAATCGGCGCGTGGTTTTCCTTATGGCTTCTCAGAGTTTCGACCTGTATCGATGACGGAATTGCGTGTGATCGGGCAACGATAGGAGCTCCATGATCCTCGTGCTGCAAAGTGTTTCAAAATCCTACCAGACTGCAGAAGGTCCGCTTGAGGTTCTGCACGACGTCAACCTTTCGCTGGAGACCGGAAGAAGCCTTGCGCTGACAGGCGAGTCCGGCAGCGGAAAGAGCACGCTCCTGCACCTTGCCGCGGGCCTTGATCAACCCGATTCCGGCCGGATTGAGATCGCCGGGCAGGAGATTTCGCGGCTCGGGGATGTCGGACGCGCAGCCCTCCGCCGTTCCGTGGTCGGGCTGGTGTTTCAGCAGTTCAACCTGATCCCGTCGCTGGATGTTGCCGCGAACCTTGCCTTTCATACGCGTCTTGCCGGTCGGTACGATCCCGTGTGGCAAACGGAACTGACGGAACGGCTTGGGCTAGGTGCCCTGTTGATGCGCTATCCGGAACAGCTATCCGTCGGTCAGCAGCAGCGCGTAGCGATCGGGCGGACTCTGGCCGCACGGCCAAAACTTGTATTGGCCGACGAGCCAACCGGCAATCTGGACGAGACGACCGGCGATGCAGTTCTGGCGCTAATGCTATCGCTGGTGGCCGAGACCGGGGCAGCCCTGCTGATGGTTACGCATTCCATGGGGCTTGCCGAACGACTGGATGCCCGCGTACACCTTCGCTCCGGACGGATTGCGTGATGTGGCGCGCCGCCATGTCTGCTTTGCTGTCCCATTGGCGGCGCCGACCGATGCAGCTGGTCATGCTGCTGATGGGCCTGTCGCTGGCGACGGCGCTGTGGTCCGGGGTTCAGGCGATCAATGCCGAAGCCCGTGCTAGCTATGATCGCGCCGCTTCAATTCTCGGCAAGGACCGGCTGGAGCAACTGGTGCACGCGGACGGCGGAGTGATCCCGCAGCACGTTTTTGTCGAACTCCGTCGGGCAGGGTGGCTGGTGTCACCCGTCATCGAGGGACAGCTACGTGTCGGCGCAACCCGGTTGCACGTGATCGGCATCGAACCGCTGAGCCTGCCGGTTGAAGCGCAGCAGGTCGATCTCGGAAGCGGCGACGGTCTGCTTCAGTTCATCATGCCGCCGGGGCTCATCTACGTTTCGCCCGAAACCGCGCGGCAGTTGTCGGGTCAACAACTGCCGCCAATACGCACTTCGGCCAATATATTGCCTGGCACCGCCATAACAGACATCGGGATTGCGCAGAGACTTCTCGAAAAGCCCCGGCAGATCAGCCGGCTGATCCTCTCCCCGGACCAGCCGGAAGACCGCACGTCACTTGCGGCAATCGCGCCTAAACTGGTGCTGAAGAAACCAGATGCGCAAGGCGATCTGGCAAGGCTAACAGACAGTTTCCATCTGAACCTGACCGCATTTGGCTTTCTTGCCTTCGCCGTCGGCCTCTTCATCGTCTATTCCGCAATCGGCCTTGCCTTCGAACAGCGCCGTCCGACCTTTCGCACACTTCGTTCGTTAGGATTATCGGCGCGCGCTCTGACCGGTCTTCTTCTGGCCGAACTCATCATGCTTGCGCTGGTGGCCGGCATCGTCGGCGTGGCGATCGGCTATCTCGTGGCCTCGTTCCTCCTTCCGGGAGTCGCGGCCACCCTGCAGGGACTTTATGGTGCAAGCGTACCCGGCACGCTCACGCTGCGTCCGCAATGGTGGGTGACAGGTCTGGGGATCGCCGTGTTCGGCACGCTCGTTTCCGCTGCGCAAAGCCTTTGGCGGGTGTGGCGTATGCCGTTGCTGGCGCCGGCGCAGCCGCGCGCCTGGGCGCGCGCCTCGGAAACCGCACTGCGGTTCCGGGCATTTGCTGCTCTTGGCCTGTTTGCGACGACGATCGGGCTCGGACTGTGGGGGTCAGGGCTGGTCGTGGGGTTTTCCGTTCTTGGCGGTTTGCTGCTGGGGGCTGCGCTGCTGCTGCCTGTGGTCCTCGCGCTCTTCCTGGCTCTGATGCAGCGATGGGCATCCGGGCCTGTCGCGCAATGGTTCTGGGCCGATACACGCCAGCAGCTTCCAGGCCTTTCGCTGGCTCTGATGGCGCTGCTCCTGGCTCTCTCGGCCAATGTCGGCGTGGGCACGATGGTATCGAGCTTCCGCCTGACCTTCACCGGCTGGCTGGATCAGCGGCTGGCCGCCGAGCTTTATGTGACCGCGCGTAGCGAGATTGAGGCGCAGGCGCTGCGCCAGTGGCTCCGCCCCAAGGTGGACGCGGTGCTGCCGATCTGGAGCGTGAATGGCGTGGTCAACCAGCAACCGGCGGAAATCTACGGCATGGCGGATCATTCGACCTATCGTGACAACTGGCCACTGCTTGAGGCGCTCCCCGACGTCTGGGATCGAGTTGCGCGCGGCGAGGCTGCGCTGGTCAACGAACAGCTAGCACGCCGCGACAACCTCGTTGTCGGCGACAGGCTCCTTCTGCCCGGAGACTGGGACACTCTGTTAGCAGGCGTCTATTCCGATTACGGCAATCCGACGGGACAAGTGATCGTCGGTATCGATGCGCTGATAGCGCATTATCCGGATGTGTCGCGGCTTCGATATGGTCTGCGTCTGTCGCCGCCGGAAGCGGCGGGTCTCGCCATTGAGCTTCGCAACGCGTTCGATCTTCCGCCCCAAAATCTCGTCGATCAGGCGAGCCTGAAGCGGCGGTCGCTGCAGATCTTCGAGCAGACGTTTGCCGTAACCGCCACGTTGAATGTGCTAACGCTCGGCGTCGCGGGTCTGGCGATGTTCGCAAGCCTGATGACACTTTCGGGCATGCGGTTGCCGCAGCTTGCACCGATCTGGGCGATGGGGTTGACACGACGACATCTGGTTCTCCTCGAACTGGCGAGAACGATGGTTCTTGCCGTCATGACCCTGGTCGCGGCACTGCCAGTCGGTCTTGGCCTCGCCTGGGTTCTGCTTGCTATAGTCAATGTCGAGGCATTCGGATGGCGGCTGCCGATTTATCTGTTCCCCGCGGACTGGCTGCGCCTCGGCGCGCTGGCGCTTGCTGCCGCCCTGCTTTCGGCGCTAATCCCGCTGCGGCGGCTGGCTGCGATTGCGCCCTCCGACCTTCTTAAGGTGTTTGCCAATGAACGCTAAGCCTTGGCTTTTATGCCTCTGCGCCATCGCTCTCGTGCTGAGCGGTTTCGCCTTGCGAAGCCCGGTCAAGGCGCAAGGATTTGCCGGCCTCGGCACGACGGCGGAAGGTTTCACGGTTCCCCGGCCAGGTATCTCGTTCAGCTTCCCGGTCGATCATGGGCCGCATCCTGACTACCGCATCGAGTGGTGGTATCTGACCGCTAACCTCGAGGCGGCTGACGGCACGAAATATGGCGTGCAGTGGACACTTTTCCGCTCGGGCCTTGTGCCCGGCGAGAAGAACGGCTGGTCGAGCCCGCAGGTCTGGATGGGGCATGCGGCGGTGACGACGCCGGAAAAGCATTACTTTGCCGAGCGCCTTTCCCGCGGCGGAACCGGACAGGCTGGCGTCACTGCCGCACCTTTCGAGGCATGGATCGACGACTGGCGGATGCAGCGCCTTTCACCGGCTTCCCGCGGTAACGTCGACGAGCTATCCGAAGCCGTGCTTCACGCCTCGGGCAAGGACTTCCGCTATGACCTCCAGCTTCAGGCTAAGGGTCCGATCGTGCCCCAGGGACAGGGCGGATATTCGGTGAAGTCTGCCGCGGGGCAAGCCAGCTATTATTACTCGCAGCCATTCTACACCGTCGACGGTATGCTCGCGCTTCCCGAAGGGGAAATCGCTGTTACCGGTCAGGCATGGTTGGATCGGGAATGGTCGTCGCAGCCGCTTGCGGCGGATCAAACAGGTTGGGACTGGTTCTCGCTGCATTTCGAATCCGGCGAAAAGTTGATGGGTTTTCGACTGCGCGACAGCGGCCAAGGCTACACGTCCGCTACCTGGATTTCAGCGGATGGAAAGCCGGCGCCGCTGGCTCCGGGAGAACTCAAGGTAATGCCGCTCGAAACGGCCGATGTCGCCGGGCGCAAGATCCCTATCGTATGGCGTATCGAGCTGCCATCTCGTGGGCTGGATGTGACGACGACTGCGCTAAATCCACAGGCCTGGATGGCAACGCGGACGCCCTATTGGGAAGGACCGATCCGCTTCGAGGGCACGCATGGCGGCCGGGGCTATCTCGAAATGACGGGATATTGAGAGGCAGGTCGGGTGTGTAGTTATTCTCTACCACGATCTCATCGGCAAACCCCCTACCGTCTATGGATGGGAAAGCCTGTGCCGGGACCACGTTTGAAACGGCAGTGGCCAGCGAAAGCCCAAGGATTGCCCAAATCTTCATTTGCGTCACCAATTTGCCTTTCGAAAAGCAAAACGGTTGAAACGTTGTTTTGTGCCGCTTCAAGACGGGGTAACGGCATCGTATCGGCGCAACCAGAAACGAGCGGACTATCGACGCTTCCAGCGCAGCTCCGTACTGTCGCCAACCGATCTGCCTGACAAGATGCCATCACGTCGCGGTTTTGGCGCTGGCGCTGATGTTTTGCATATCAAGCAAATACTGCTCAACATCTCCGTTGCATGCCTCTTTCAGTTCAGCAACGGAATAACCGGCAGCTTCTGCCTTCAGCCAAAGTGCTTTCGCTTCAAGTTGAAGATCGGCCTTTTGTTCGCGATGTTTCTGGAAGCTCACAAGTTCCGGAATTCTAGATTCCAACCATTCCTTGATGCTTTGCATGTTCCCGCTCCTATCAAGGCACAGAAACGGAGTGCAATCCATCGAAGGCAAATCAGTTACGGCGCCCGGATCTCTGCGATCGAATACCCGGCGCTGAGGGTGGGGAACGCTGATTTCACGACAGTTCCGCGGAGCAGCGAGGTGACAACAAAAAAGGCCGGGGCGAAACCGCACCGACCTTCCTCATAATCGCTTCTACACCAGTGCCAGTACATCCGTGGTCAAAAGTCTTAAGCGATATCCGGTCATTGCGAGCTTCCGCGAATTTGGGTGGGACGCTCAAGTAGCAATGCCGATGACCGGTATATAGGTGGCCATTATGTTCAAAACAAGTTGGCCAGTTCGGAAGTCCTCTTACGACAAGGGCGAGTAGCTCTCTTGCTCTGGATCGTCCTTGTCGTTGCCAACGCCGAGAAGTGTGATCAACGCTTGGCGCTCGGGGCTCATCGACCCCGCATTCAGAAAAGCCTGAACGTCGGTTCGCGTTTCATGCCCCCCGGATGAGTCGTTCGCCCTGTGAAGCACGAACGTTCTCCGGGTTGCCTCGTCCGTGCCGAGGTACCACCGATCGCCGTTGGAGCTAGAAGCGAATTGCTGAAGGTTTTCCATAGTCCACATTCCCTCGTTAAGAGAGATATGGTGCAGTCTGACAGATTTGCGAGGGGAGCGATCCGTGCCGGTCCCGGCCATCCATCGCTGACCTTCAACGCACGATCGGATAAGGCGAGACAGGAACTTTCCCCGCCCATCATCAGTTATAGCCTCCAAGGAGGTATGACATGGATTACGCTACCTGGATGTTTGCACTGCTCGTTGGAACCACTGTCATCGGTTCTGCGATCGCATATGGCGTGTTTAGCAATCGCCGATGCACTTCCGAAATGAAGCCGACCAAGCAGGACAAGATCGATGAGATGGCTTGGCGAAAAGAACTGCTTCGCGAGTAGATACCGCGCCCGCCCCCGCGCCATCGAAGCGGCTGAGCGACAATGAGAGCACGTACTTTACTCCTCGGCATTGTGGTTGGGCGTCGGCATGCTCAGCCTGCTTTCCGCTTGGCCCTCAGGCCCTTCCCGATCGTTGCTCAGAGGCCTCGGATTTGCGCATAGGCCGACACAACGAGCAAAAGAATTAATCAAGCCGTCAAACCCATGCGGACCCTCTGGGCGAGGAAACCAGTCACGGCGCAAAACAGAAAGAAGACGCCCAATGCGGAGTAGATCACATGTTCCGTATTCATGCTGCCTCCTCTTCGCGTCGCGCTGACGTCGGTAGCGATAATCACCTTTATCGCTACCGACCGTCGGACTTTATGCGCAATATGCACGCTACCCGGCCTCCGGCGCATCATTCACCGTCGTCCATGTCAGCAACCACTCGTCCTTGCTGCCTTCGTTGTGAACGTAACGGCCGTGCCCGGCGATTTCGTCTCCGTGGGTACTCATTACTACCCAATGGGGTGGAGCTATCCCCGGATTTTCCATTGCGCGAAGAACGTCCTCCAGTTCGTCCAACGTGGTGACCTTGTGGATGTCTTGACGTCCACTCGCCTTAATCGTCCAGGCATAGTGCGCCATGGTGGTGTCGCGGTCGATTTTCATCATATCCTCCTTTCTCTCGCCCATACCATCACGCCGCAGCATCTCTTCGAGCGCCTCGGCATCGACCGGAAACATGCAAGAGACCAGGCCGTTTTCCGGCGTCGCCGGTATGGTGATGAAGGTAGCGACCCGGCGATAGGCGAGCCAGGAAAGACCCTCAATCAATTCTTCGTCCTCGTTTACTTCATAGTCGCCAGGCGCCAGCGGAACATCGAGGCCATCCAGCGATGCCGGCGCGTTGAAATGAATGGTTCGGTGTGTCGTCCGTGTCATCATGATCGTAGTGGTTTCCATGCGGCCGTCTCAAACGTGGTCGCGTTGACTTGGCCCGAGATGCCGAGACTCGTGCTGCGCGTTGACAGCTTCAAGCGCTCCGAGAAACTCGCCATAACCGGGAACACTCTCAAGGCAGCTACTGCGCCGCCTTCGTTCTCCCAAGACGCTAGCGCAGTTACGTCTTCGTGTTTCCGGCGTCTCACCGTTTGTGGATAATTCTGTGAAGCGATAGAGCCCGCAAGGACTCTACGAATGATTGCAACCTCTTCTGGACCAGTTTGTCCCTCAGAGGCCCGCATATCCGACGTGGAATAGTTTGCGCGTTTGAGAATTTCGCCGCAATACGAGGCTCCCGCGGTTTGTGGTAGATGCGGGTCTCAAGGTCGGAATTTTCACCATAGCCATCCCTCAAGCACCACATACAAGATGAAGGCGAGGCTAAACACGGCCACGGTTCGAAAGGCCGTATCCCTATAGTCGTAGTCGCGAAGTTGTCTAAATGCGGAAGACATCACGTCCTCCCAATGTTGGGGCAGGGGGAACAACCCCCGAAGCGACAGCGCCCGGATTGATAGCTGCCAGAAACGCAACAGTGCGCTTTCCTGATAATATTAGCAAACATCGAATTATATTCTGCCGGAGCCTGACAAGCAGCCTAACTTTCTCGAGGCGGATCGCCCATCCCAATCGTCGACCGCAAGGTGATCGCAGCAGCGCCATTCGGCGATCCGCGACCGCGCTCCTTTCCGAACGCTGCGCACTTCACGCATCCTTCCTATTTTCGATCGCCAGTTCCATCACCAAATCCGCGACTTCGACGAGTGCCGCTGCCGCCTCTTCACGCGTCCATCCGGCGTGGATTGCTTCTTCCATGACCTGTTGGATCTTGTTCTCAATCGCTTCCTGACAATCGAGAAATCGGTCGTCGTAGTCGCCATCCTGCTTCGGGGCTTTGATCGGCTGCATGTTGGTTCCTCCGGCCGGCGACCGGACAGTGTGTGCCAATAACAATTGCCAGCACGACATCGTCCTCCTCACGCCTGCCTTCTCTAATATACCGCAAAAGATACCGGATGTGCTGGTTTCCGCTCGTCGGACGTAAGTCTCCACCGTGCGGGGATCTCGATTCCATGATGGGGAACATACTGGCCCGGTCCGCCGCAGCCGACGTGACGAAGCCGGCACGCAGCGAGTGCCCAGATAGCTTCTCGAAATCCAACCCGGCCGCCTCGGCATAGTGTTTCACGATCAGCGCCAACGTTTGCGCAGTCAGCGGCTTGTCCGTCAGGGTGGTCACCACGGTTTTAGCTCCAAACGGTGATTGCTGGCCGCCCCAATGCCTCTTGTCGTAACCTCCTTGGGCACGCGCGCTTTTAGGGGCTGCCGCGATGCTCGAATTGATGCAAAGAAATCTGCAGCTGGTGCTATCGATAGGTTCCGGCATGCAATCATGTGTTTCGGCTTTCTCAAAAGATTGGATCATACCTTGGATATCCCCACCTGGACGAAGCCCGCCCTGAACGGCGCCGTCGTCGGCGCTATCGCTATGGCCATCGTTGGTTTTACATGGGGCGGCTGGGTGACCGGCGCCACGTCGCGAAAGAATTCCGCAACCGAAACGTCCTCGGGGATTGCAGCGGCCCTGACGCCCTATTGCGTCGAAAAATCCAAGGCCGATCCATTGGCTGCTGCCGTGCTGGCCGAACTCAAAGCTGCCGGCGCATATTCCCGCAGTGGCATCGTGGAAAAAGCTGGTTGGGCAACGCCGCTCGGTGCAGACAAGCCGAACACCGAACTGGCAAAATCGTGCGAACTTGAGATTACCAAGACTCTGTGAAAACGGTCGATGGGCGCAGTTGACGCCCATCGGTTTCCGCCAGACACTGCAACGACCGTCTTTCCAATTAATCAGTGCAGCCGCATTGGTAGTTGGCATCGACGGCATCGTCTTCGAACGGCAGAGAGCGCCGTCGCGCTGGCGCTGTCTCGCACCCTGCTTAGGAGCGGGAAGATTTTAGGCCACCATGCTGAGTTGCCTCTGATATTTTGCAATTTCGATTGCCAGCCGTCTGTTTCAATATTTCAGAGGATGACCATGTCCAAATTCACCGATGAGCGCCTGAATAAACTTCTTGCACTGGGAAGCCGCATTGAGAGCGAAGCAAGACGAAAGCAGCAAGAGGTTGAGCTGGCCAAATCCAGAAGGGCGGATCGAAAGCAATGGGTGGAGGACAATTGGGTGCAGATCTTCCGCCCCAAGATTGAGAGCGCGATCGAGGTCTTGAACCAGAAACTTCAGATGGCCGATATGCCGAAAATGCGACTTACGGAGCCGGCTCCGGGGACCTCGTCAAAAGTCGAGATGGAAATCGCAAGCGAAATCTCCGGTCGCTCGATCAGAAGCGCCGTCAGCTTGACAGAGGATCATATCCAGTTTCAGCACTATCGCCGATCATCCGCGCAAAGCGTGTCCGTCGGCCACAACGTGATCAGCTTGAACGATTTCACCACGGATAAAGTGAATGAAGTCCTCATCGACGTGCTCGATGCATTCACCCGGGACTTTCCAAAATAGTGCATATTCAATCGTTCCGGACACATCGCATCCGGCAGATGTGGCAGATCAAAAGATTGAAGTCGTGGTGTCTTGCTCTGCTGGGACGTACAGGATCAACGATGCGAATGAGCGGGCTGCTTGATGTGGTTTTCCCAGGTTGTCGTAGCTTCGAGAGCGGCCTGCTTATTGCGAAACGCGAACGTATGATAGCCGCTAGCGCGGCTCGCGGGGTTGAACGGCAGTGCGTCGTATTCGGTTCCCTCATTGATTCCCACGGATTGAAGCACCGCTTTGATCTCGTACACATGGCGTCCGGTGATTGCGAAATCGACGTTCATGAAATTTCTCCTGTTGAGACATGCCGAACGGCACGAATTTCGTTTGTTCCGGGGCGTTGAGCACTTGATCGGGCAACACACGGGGGGAGGCTGATCCGCAATCAAGGGTCTATTGGCATTTTGCCAACGCGTTCCCTTCGAAAGCCCTTAGTTCGTCATACAACGCCTCGACGGTGACGGCAGCGAGGTCGGCTGATGCGGCGTAGCCTTGCGTAGCAATGGCAGTTTCGCTCCTAATATTCGACCAATGCCACAACCCCTTGAACCGTGGTCGTGGCTCCAGAAATATTCGCCCGATCAGGATTTCGCCGTCGAAGCCGACGAAATCATTTTCCGGAGAGAGTTCCAGCGGCCGCCATTGATATCGTGGTCGCGTAATTTCAGATGTTCTCACTGGCGTTATCTCCCCGGTTGGGGGGCGTTCTTGGAAGCCTCGGCGGCCGCTGGGCTTCTTGGTACAAACCCGCGCGCATTTAGTCGCCCGCGGACTTCTTCGCATCCGGAAACTTCGTGGTGTCGGGTTTGCTTGGCGCAGCGGCAGCGGGTTGCTTCGTCTCTTCCGCTTCAGTCTTTGGGCGAAACTTAATCATCTCAATGATCCTTTGGTTGCGCTTCAGGAAACTGACGGCGCGCGTCGTCACATGTGAATTGGTGGACGTAAAAGGAAGGTCAGCCGAACAAACTCTCTAGAAATATGCCTCGTGTAGCGCCAGATACGCGCCAAGCATCAAGGACAACGCCAATGTCCACTTGATGAGAAAAAGCACATAGTCAAAGTGATAAATGGAATCGAAGAACGATTTCATTGCAGGCCTCCCGTATTAATCGGATAGCCGCGTCTCTCTAGCATACTAAACCGGGTCGATGTTTTAAATATTTGGTTACACCGGATTTTCATTGTCGCCTGCTGCCGAATGATCGCTAGCACTCTAAGGTAGAGAGTGCTACTGTTATTCGATGGGAGAAGCCATTCGGCTATGATCCCGCTAAGGAACCCAAAATGGCTGATACCAAATTTCGTCCGCTGCACGATCGCGTCGTCGTGCGCCGTATCGAGGCTGAAGCAAAGACCAAGGGTGGCATCATCATTCCGGATACCGCCAAGGAAAAGCCGCAGGAAGGCGAAATCGTTGCCGTCGGCACCGGCACCCGTGACGATAGCGGCAAGCTGATCGCGCTCGACGTCAAGGCTGGCGACCGCATTCTGTTCGGCAAGTGGTCGGGCTCCGAAGTCAAGCTCAACGGCGAAGAGCTTCTGATCATGAAGGAAGCCGACATCATGGGTGTCATCGGCCGATAGCCGGTCGTTTCTTTCTATCCCTTTTGTAAGACCATTGGGCTATGAGCCCGGGAGTTCTTTCTATGGCTGCCAAGCAAATCAAATTCGGTCGAGACGCGCGCGAAAAGATGCTGCGTGGCATCGACATCCTCGCAGACGCCGTCAAGATAACGCTCGGCCCGAAGGGCCGCAATGTCATCATCGATAAGGCCTATGGTGCACCTCGCATCACCAAGGATGGTGTGGCTGTCGCCAAGGAAATCGAGATTGAAGACAAATTCGAGAACATGGGCGCCCAGATGGTCCGCGAAGTTGCTTCGAAGACCAACGACATCGCCGGCGACGGCACGACGACTGCAACGGTTCTCGCCCAGGCGATCGTTCGCGAAGGCACAAAGGCTGTTGCCGCCGGCATGAACCCGATGGACCTCAAGCGCGGCATCGATCTTGCAGTGACAGAAGTGGTCAAGGGTCTTGTCGCCAAGGCCAAGAAGATCAGCACTTCGGAAGAAGTTGCCCAGGTCGGCACGATCTCTGCCAACGGTGAGACGGAAATCGGCCAGTACATCGCTGACGCGATGCAGAAAGTCGGCAATGAAGGCGTCATCACGGTTGAAGAAGCCAAGACCGCCGACACCGAACTCGAAGTCGTTGAAGGCATGCAGTTCGACCGTGGTTATCTGAGCCCTTATTTTGTCACCAATGCCGAGAAAATGGTTGCTGAACTGGAGGACGCCTATGTTCTCCTTCACGAGAAGAAACTCTCCAACCTGCAGGCTATGCTTCCGGTTCTCGAAGCTGTCGTTCAGACCGGCAAGCCGCTCCTGATCATCTCGGAAGACGTCGAAGGCGAAGCGCTTGCGACCCTCGTTGTCAACAAGCTGCGTGGCGGCCTGAAGATCGCTGCCGTCAAGGCTCCGGGCTTCGGCGATCGCCGCAAGGCCATGCTCGAAGACATCGCCATCCTGACCGGTGGCCAGGTCATCTCCGAAGACATCGGCATCAAGCTGGAAAACGTCACGCTCGAAATGCTCGGCCGCGTCAAGAAGGTGACCATTACGAAAGAGAATACCATTCTCGTCGATGGTGCCGGCAAAAAGCCGGAGATCGAGGGTCGTGTTGCCCAGATCAAGGCTCAGATCGAAGAAACAACCTCCGACTACGACAAGGAAAAGCTGCAGGAGCGCCTGGCCAAGCTTTCGGGCGGCGTCGCCGTGATCCGCGTCGGCGGTGCGACCGAAATCGAAGTCAAGGAAAAGAAGGACCGTATCGACGACGCGCTGAATGCGACACGCGCTGCGGTCGAAGAGGGTATCGTTCCCGGCGGCGGCACGGCGCTTCTGCGTGCCTCGATCGTTCTCGACATCAAGGGTGCGAACGACGACCAGACGGCCGGTATCAACATCGTCCGCAAGGCGCTTCAGTCTCTGGTTCGCCAGATCGCCGAGAACGCCGGTGACGAAGGTTCGATCGTGGTCGGCAAGATCCTCGAAAGCGACACCGACAACTACGGCTACAACGCCCAGACCGGCGAATATGGCGACATGATCGCCATGGGTATCGTCGATCCGGTCAAGGTCGTTCGCACCGCTCTGCAGAACGCAGCTTCGGTTGCCGGTCTGCTCGTCACCACCGAAGCCATGGTTGCAGAACTTCCGAAGAAGGAATCTGCTGGCGGCGGCATGCCCGACATGGGCGGCATGATGTAACGGGTTTCATTTCGGAACCACGGTCGTCATTCGATGCGAAGAGGGATCCGGCCAACCGGATCGCTCTTCGCGACGCATCGGCAATGCTTCCGGACTGAATCTCTAATCTCGATGTGCCGTTGAACGCCGAAAGGCTGGTTTGCGCCACTGACTCCCCGAACCCAAGCTTGTCGAACGCAATTGGCGTGGGCTGATTGCGCGCTGACGCGATCCTGAAAGGATCATTCATGGTAATGTTTTGTCTCAGCCTGAAACTGAAAGGCGAAGGGCTAAGCTTTGTCCGATGCCCGGCAACGCGCGGTGCCGCCACATGATCGCATATCTCCTTCTCGTCCACCGTTACCCCGAGCAATTCAAGCGCCTGTTCAAGGCCATCTATGACCGGCAAAACCATTACGTCGTGCATGTCGACAAGAATTCCGGCCCCGAACTCGCATCCGAAATCCGCGCCTTCCTGCTGCCCTATGGCAATGCCGATATGCTCGACGGCAAGAAGGCGCTATGGGGCGGTTATAGTCTTGTGGAGGCTGAGCTTCGCGGTATGGAGCGTCTTTTGCAGATGGGGGAATGGAGCCATTTCATCAATCTCAGCGGCCAGGATTTTCCGCTGAAAAGCCAGAAGCAGATCGTCGCGTATCTTACCGCCAATAAGAATCGTGAGTTCATCAAGGTCCTGGACCAAGCGCGGGACCGCCCTGACACCATGCTCCGCGTCAGCGAGTTCGTGGTTGAGTTGGACAATCGCATTGAACAAACGGCGGTTTCCAGACCGTTCCTATCCGGCGCAGCGCCGTATATCGGCAATCAATGGATGATCGTCAGCCGGGCATTCTGCGACTTCGTCTGTCACGATCAGCGTGCCGACCGTTACAAGACATTCTACCAGAACACGTTTATCCCCGACGAGGGCTTTTTCCAGACGGTTATGATGAATACTTCTGTCCACAGCGATATCGTTAGCGACGACCTGCGTATGATCGACTGGGTGCCGGATGGCGATATCAAGTTGCGTCCGAGAACCTATGTCAGCGACGATGCCGATGCGCTGAAGGCGAGCCCCGCCCTGTTTGCCCGCAAGTTCGATCAGACGGTTGATGGGGATATTATCGCGACGCTGGAACGATATCTCGCCATTCAGGATGTGGCGAATATCGACACGCCTGCCGTGCTGCCGGCAAACGCAGCGTGAGGGCTTTCCTCGGCACTGTAAACTTATCGGCGTCGGTAGGACGTGAGGTCTATGATCAGGCGACCTGAAGATGAGCGATTTCACTCCACATCTCCACATCTGCATCGCGGCCCCTCGCAGCTCGCGACGATTGGTGAGATGGAATATCGTGGCGGGGAATGTGGAAGAGGTTGGCGATCGCCGTCGGATCGGTTGATGAGAATTCTCAGCCCGGTTGTTCAGTCCCTTGTGTGATCGATGCTCGACACCGGGCATAATATCTCGCTTTGCGGCGTCCTAGGACCGTAGCTTATCGGTGATCATGACCCGCGGTGTGTGACCTTGGCGCTTCAGCGGCTTGCGCATCAGACACTTTGCAGCCTTGGCATTGCGACGGCTTTGCACGAGGACATCGAGCACGAAGCCGTCTTGATCCTCGGCACGCCCTAGCCACTGCTTCTTGCCTCGGACGGTGACGACGACCTCGTCCAGATGCAATGCTTGAACGATTTAACGTCTCTTGTGATGTCTTTTTGACCAATTGCTTGGCTCTCAAGGTCGGCGGTTCGTATTCCCTCAAGGCGAGGGATTTAGCGTACCTTTGGTCCGAGATGCGCTGGGCGCCACACTGGTGATGAAATCGGAACCCACAAGAGGCCATCGCGTTGATATCCCGCTAAACAACGACAAGGTAGAACGAGGCCAGAACTTTCTGCTGCAAATGAAACGTGAAATCGCGAAGTCCTGAGATTTCAGGCCTTCGTGATACAGCTACAGTGGACTACCCGTCGCTAAAGGTCTCCACAATTGCTCTCGGTCGGCCTCGGTGGAAAGGTCAATCGTAACCTGCGTGCCAGTTTTGATACGCCGCCGCAAAATGGCAGCCCGGTCCGAATTTGTCCGAAGCGTGCCTCCGTCGTGAAGCGTTTGGAGCCGCGCACGCGAGACTCTCAGCTCGGACGCCAGCAGACGGTCAAGGCGTGTGCTGACCGGAAACGGGACCATCAGTTCGATTTCCAGTTTCGTCCAATTGCGAGTTTCGTGCAGGCTCTCTTTTTCGATATCAAACTCAGAAAACTCATCGACACGCTGCGACTTGCGCCTCAATGCTTCGAGGTTGAACGTTTCTGTCCGGATCCATTGCGGATCGTTGGACTGTAGCGCTTCAAGGACTGCAGGATTGATGTCGCGGACATACTGCCGCTCAAGGATCGGCCGGTTCCATGTCCTTTCGCAGGTCAGGCACTTGTAGATAAGCCACGCATCAAGCTTGCGACCGTTGGCGTTGAGCCGGATTTTGCCGTTCGATTGGAAGGCCCTCAGGGCCCCGCATCCGCTGCACGCAATCCAAGGCTGGGGAGCTTTCTGGGGAACGATGGTCCACCGGACCCGAAGTATATTGCACATATCGTCTTGGTCTTCCGTTCGGAAGTCCACCAAGATGGTGCATGAGAAAACCCTTGCGGGCACGGTGTGGCGATGTTTTGGGCGGCTGAAGAGCTGAGACGGCGGAGCTGCACATGGCACATTCTAACAATGCCAGACCGGTCTCTTGCCACCACCCGATGAACATGATCATACGCCGACAGCGTGTTGCTATCCGGCAGTACGGGTGAAACTGGATTGAGACCGGTATTTACTTGGGCAAAGTCTACCTCGATGCGCCAATGCTCTTCAACCACAGCGATAACAAATGATCTGTCCGAATTGGAGTCTCTTGACGTATCCAGAAACCGAAAGCTGCGGCGTTGCGGCTTTTATGCAACTTTGCAATGAAAGCAGGCACCGGCCGCTTCCTTGATCACTTGCGTTCCCTTACAATCCCTTTCGGATGCAGAGGAGTTCCGCCATGAGCGAAGACGCCTTCAACATGTCGATCCGCAAGTTCTTGAAGGAAGTTGGCGTCACTTCGCAGCGCAAGATCGAAGAGACGGTGCGCGAAGGCCAAACCGACGGCAAGAAGCTGAAGGTCCGAATGACGCTGACGGCGGAAGGCACCGGCCTCAACCACGTAGTGGACGGCGAGATCGAACTTCCATAAGTCCGGCGAAGCGATCGCTGATGACGCGCAGCCCGCCTATGCCGGGCAGAAATGTTCTTGTTCTGTGCGTCGAAGATCGCGTAATGCCTCAACAGGAACATCGCTGTCAGAGGGCCGATGTGAAGTCTTCGGAATGCGACACATTTCGCTGGGACCGCTAGTATTTGTCATGCAGGTGCATTACATTCACAAGTGGTGAAGGAGGTTCGAACATGGCTTCAAATGCACTTGTCCAGACTCGGATTGATGCCGACGTCAAAGAGCGCGCCACGGCGGTTCTAGAAAATATGGGTCTTACGGTCTCGGATGCTGTCCGTATCCTGTTAACCCGGACAGCGAATGAAGGCGCCCTGCCGCTAGAACTGGTTAGCCACAGCGAGGCCCACGATGCCTGGTTCCGTGCGAAGGTTTTGCAGGCGCTCGAGGACACGCGACCCGACGTCGAGGATGCCGACGTCGATACGCACTTTCGCGAGCGCCGTGCGACAGCTTAGCGCAAGGTCGTGGCGGGTGATCGATGAGGCTCGTCTGGGCGCAATACGCGCTTGATGATCGCGACACAATCTTCAGCTACATTGAGAAGGAGAGTCCGAGGGCGGCGGTCCACGTGGACGAGGAAATCGTCCGCGCTGCCCGTCGACTTGTTGACTTTCCCGAAAGCGGTCGTTCTGGCCGGATTGCTGGAACACGCGAACTTGTTATCCTGCGCACTCCCTACGTCGCAGTCTACGTGGTGTTAGCGGACAGGATTCGTATTTTGCGTGTTTTGCACGGCGCCCAGATGTGGCCCATCGAGCTCGCCCACGAGTAGATGTGACTACATCGCTCCAGGTTCGATTCCGTTCAAGGCGGCCAATAGCATTCTCGAGCTCAATCTGTTTTTAAAGCGGGACTTTCGTCAAGGATCGCCGGTTCGTTGTTCGCTACGCCCTGCTGTTCAGGTATGTCAGGATCATCGCAACCGCCGTGGGCACAAGAATGAGCAGCGAGTTTGCCCGTCGGCTCCTCTTCTTGATGCTTTCAATGGTGTCGGGGGCAACTTGCATCGCACATCCATCGATGGGCGTAGTTCGGCAAGCATTGATTTGATCGGCGATCTCTTGTGCACGTTGAGGATCATTTCCGGTATAGGGCGAAAGAAAAAAGGTCTTGGCTGCATTAAAAGCATTGGGCTGCGAGAAATCGTCACGTTTGGCCAAGGCGCGCTCTCTTCCAGTGTGAAAAACGCAAGAAATGTCGCGCTTCCACTGCTGGTGACGGCAGCTTTGCCGAGCTTATCGAGGTTCAGTATCGAGCTACGGAACATTCCCTCGCCAATTAGCCTGTTGTTATCGAGCACGAGCCGCGGATATCCACACCGTGGCCCGAGGATTACAACTACGCCAGCAGTGATAAATAAACTTCCGAACACCGGTCCGATGAAATCGAATAGGCGCCCCGCCAGGGTCGCAGACGTCCGATATCAAGAAATATCCAGATTAATAAAGCACCTAAGCCGATACCAGCAATGCATAAGAAGATGTCTCGTCGGGATCCCTTCGGATAAAAGACCAGGCGCGCTTCTTCGCGACCAGGCGTATCGAACTTACTTTCGCTCATGCTCATTGAGTTCCCTCGAAGCCGGAGCCGCATAAGCGTCGCAGGCCCGAAGGACAGATCCGCGAATGCCTCTCCTTGCGCTCCTCCAAGCGTTCGCTCTTTGCAGCATGAAGGGCAACCATCTGGACGCTCAGACTGATAACGCCACCGACGACCGCGCCCGCAATTGCGGCCCAAAATTCTGAATCCAATGCCACCATGTTAAAGGCCTCTATTGGTCCTCAAAGCGGATATCCTGCCCGCGATGGAAGACGCGCAGAATAATCACGCTGTCGTCCTCGACTACAAACGCAACGCTGGCGCTCCGCTCGAAGCCGACAACCCCGCAGTCCGGGCCGGTAGTCACTGCGCACAGTGCCACGCTTGGGAGCCGGCGGGTGGTTTGTGCGCTGGAGGTGCGATAAGCGGCCGAATGGGAATTGACCTGCGCTGACCTTGAGCGGACGAGTCTTCGGCTCGCGTTGCCCGCCAAATATTCAAGGGTCTAGACCGGTGGCGCGGTAGTCGATATTTGCAGGGCATGTTGCGATACTGAAGAGGTCGCCGAAACATCACCGCAGACATCCAAGGCTCTCAAAGTGAAAAAAGTCCAGCGCAGCTTTGCCGTCGAATACAGATCTGGTCGGCGAAAAATCAATTCCAAACCGAACTCGATCTGGGGAGACATGGATCTCAAGTCCGTTGCGCAAGATCTGCACGAGGCAACGCCGTTCTTGCCGGGAGCTTCTCAGAGCAGCAGCAGCGAGATTCCTTTCGCTGGAGAAGAACAGGCCGCGGCATTGTTGACACTGCCGATTGGGCAGGAGACAAATGCATCGGCTTTACAGGAGACCATAATGGCCGACGAAAACAATACGATGACTGATGCCGACACGCCGGCCGCAGCGGCGCCCGAAGTACCGAAGAAGGAGCGCAAACCTCGCGCCAGGAAGGCAGTGCCTGAAAAGGCCTCAGTGGCTGTTTCGGCGCAACCGGCAGCGGCTTCGAATACCGCAGCTGGAAAGCAGAAGAGAGGACGTAAGGCAAAGGCCGACGAAGGTACGATGAGTGCCAAGCGTGCGCCTGCCAAACGTGCTCCGAAGACTGTGCAGACAGCGACTGCTCCTTCGACGGCGGCTGTTGATGAGTTCGCGGATCTTCTGCAGCTGGAAGAGGAAAACCAAAGACTGCGCAAGCTGCTGGCTGAGAAGCTCCGCGCTGAAAATGCCGATCTGCGAAAGCGGCTCAACCTCGGCTGATCGGCAGCATTCGGCCAAGCGGTGGCCGCAGTCTCATGCTTATCGAGATGAACATGTTGGCGGCGGTTAGTCCTGCCGCCAACGGTTGTCTTTGCAGCCTGCCATGCGGGGTATAATTCGAGGTCGAATAAAATGGCGTCTCCATGGAAACTTCTTGCTCGGCTGGTGTCACCGCGACGGCAGCAGAGGCAAGAACACGGCTCGACCGATGACGTGAAGCCGGACGTATTGGCCATCGCCAGGCCGACTGAAACAGCCGCCGACAAAGGGTTGAACGCCGCGGGCCGTCCGGCCGACGAAAAGCCAGTCCCTCACGATCAAATGGAGGCGGTGCCAGCGGACCCGGATCATTTCGGGAAAACAGCAAGCGGTGTTCATGGCACGGCAAATATCGAAGGCGCCAGGTCCGTGGCAGCGGCTGATCAAGCCTCACCCGATGACGCCCATACAGCTGCACATGACGCGCCAAAGTCCTTGGCGACTGGCGAAGGCGCAACACGAAAGCGCAGCAAACGGGGCAAGAAAGCGGAAAGGGGTGAAGTCGTTCCGCAACCCTCCGTTCCCACCGTTTCTGACGATGCAATCAGCCTTGATGAAGAGATCAGGCTGCTCCGGGACCAGCTGGCGCGCAAACTTCAGCTCCAAAACGCACAACTGAAAAGGATGCTGGAGCGGTTCGAGCCCTGAACCTGTCATTATCCATTCTCCGGACTGCGTGCTTGAGGAGGGTGTAGAACACATATGGTTAAGCTCGGCCGAAGACGCAGCAGCGGCCCTAGTCAGACGACCACAAGCAGCAACTTGCGCCTACCTCGAATTTTCCGCTGATCAAACGTGGGGGAGCCGGTTCGTATCCCATCAAGACCTTTTAAAAGCTCGTCGGGCCTATTGCGGACATTTGCGATTAATGTGTTCAACGACGGCTTTGCGCCGTCATGTCGGCCGTTCACGCCACCCACTGAAGTTCCCAGAAGCAGTCGTTCTGCTTCGCTAGTGGTCACGTCCTGAATGCCTCCCGTCATTCCCAACCGGCGCATTCGGCTTCTTGGAGACGTCGGAACAGAAATCGGTCATGCTGACGTCGCAATGCACACCAGCAACCTCCTTCTAGCTTTTCGCACCCTCGATGCGTGCCAGCACGCCGTCCAGAGCCTGGGTCAGCGCCGCCTTTCCGCCCTTGGTTTCAAAATCCGAGAGCACCTGTTCGTTCAGTCCGCCCTTGGTGGCGAACTCCCGGCTTAACTCGCTGAAGGATTCGATGTCGGTTTTTTGCGCTCTATCTGCGAGGCTCTGGAAAAGCGGCGCGAGATACGCTCGCCCCTTCGATCTTTCAAGGCCCTTGTCCGCCAGCCATTCCGTTGCGAATTCCATGACGCCGAAGTAGGTCGACATCAGCGCGCTGACGGCCGCGAGAAGATCATATTCCTTTTTCGTTTCGCACTGGACAGCATTGCCGAGGGCGTTGAACAAAGCCGCCGCTTCGACGTCCGGCGGATAGATCGCGGTAACGCCGAGACGGTCCTCGACGAATGGCAACGGGATCGCCTGCACCAGATGCACGTCGGCGCCGATCCAGTCGAGCAGGCTCTGCCGCTCCGTTGCCGCGACGACGCTGATGACCGACTGGCCTTCCCGGAACGAGAGCGCCTCGATGACCTCCTTTGCGATCTGCGGCCGGATGGCGAGAAAGACGATGTCGCTGAAATCGACGACGGCCTGATTGTCATCAGCCACGCGCACCGATGCGAAATCGGCGGCAAGTCGGGCGGCTATATCCGCGCTGCGCGGAGAAAGGTGCACTTCGGCCGCATAGGGGGTGGTGGTCAGAAGTCCGCGAACCATCGCTTCGGTGATGGCGCCGGTGCCGACAAAGCCAATGCTGTTGACGCTCACGATCTACTCCGCGGCTCGCAACGGACCGAGCGTGACGTCGGTGGTGTAGTTTTCGCGCATGAAGTTGATGAAATTGTCCTGGAACTGGCGGGTATGAGCATGCGCGAGCTCGTCGGCCAGGTCGACATTCTTGTCCCGGATGGCGTCCAGCATCTGGCTATGTTCGTCTGTCAGCAAATACCCTTCATGTGTTCGCTCAAGGTACTCGAAATGGAGGTGGAGCATGCGCTGGCCCTGGGACAGGAGCTTCTCGTAGAACGACGCGAGATACTGGTTCTTGCCGGCATAGGCGATCGCCATATGGAATTCTTTGTTCGCCTCGGACATGGCGAGATGATTGCCGGTCCTGACCGCCGTCGCAAAGGCCTTGTCGCGCTTGGCGATGACCTTCAGATCGGTATCGGTGCGCAACGCGGCGGCGAGGCGGGTGTTCATGCGCTGGGCGATGTCTAGGGCTTCCACATATTTCGGAAAGGTCGCCACCTCGATCGGTGCAACGATCGTGCTGCGGTTGGAAAGCGTCACCACGAGCTCGTCCGCACCGAGACGGATCAGTGCTTCCCGCACGGGTGAGCGGGACATATCGAAACGTTCGGCAAGCGTCGTCTCGTCGAGAAGCTGGCCAGGCGGCAGCGTCAACGCCAGAATCTCGTTGCGGAGCGTGTCGTACACGCTTTTCCAGCCGGTACCTCGGATTCGTTTCACTTCAGTCTCGTCAGACACTTAGGTCCCTTTCATCGGCAGATGCGGCATTGGGCCAGAAAACCATCGTCCGGGCAATGTAATTTTTCCGCTTGACTTTGTCGACACGCTGTTGACACATACTAGTCAGTCGACACGCAGCCGACAAGAAAATAATAAGAACGGCCAGAGCCGACGAGTGGAACCGCGCACTTCGCGCACAGCAAAAGAGGAATGCCGATGCTTTCGAAGATGATCACGTCCGCCATGCGGACGCTGCCTGCGCTCGCCCTGATGGGAGGTCTTTCCGTATCCGCCGCTCATGCCCAGACTGCCGAGGGTTATTGGCAAGGTGTTCAGAGTGCGGGTGTCCTGAAATGTGGTGCGGCGGTTGCTCCGCCTTACATCATGCGGGATCCGGCGACTGGTGAATATTCCGGCTTCTACGCCGACCTGTGCCGCGAGTTCGCGGATGTTCTCAAGGTCAAGCCCGAATTCGTCGATACGACCTGGGACAACATCGTGGCCGGGCTCCAGGCAGGCAAATGGGACATGTCGCTGGCGCTCAACCGTACGCCGGCCCGTGCTATGGCCGTCCAGTTCTCGATCCCGGCGATGGAGTACCAGATCTCGCTTGCCTACAACAAAAAGAACCCGAAGATCCCGGTAGGTTCCGCTTCGGTTGCCGACATCGACAAGGCCGGTGTGACTATCGCGGTTATGTCGGGTACCGCCCAGGACAAGGCGATCTCCGCCGTCGTCAAGAATGCTACGATCATGCGTCTTCCCGGCAATGACGAGACGCGCCTCGCGTTGACGTCGAAGCGCGCCGATCTTCTGGTCGATGCTTCCGACACCAACCAGCTTCTGACACAAGCCAATCCGGACTGGGCGGTCGCGATCAATCCGACGCCCGCGCTTGCCAAGCAGGGCGTCTCATTCGGTCTGCCCCATGGCATGTCGTCCGCCGATGTCGAAGTTGTGAACATCTTCCTGGAGGAGAAGGTCGCGACCGGTCATGTCGACGAACTGATCCGCAAGGCGGTGGATCAGGTTCTGACCAGCTCCAACTGATCCCTCTCGGCGTCGGCGCGAGCCGCCGACGCCTCCTTCTTGCTGAAATCGAACCGAGAGCGGCCATGACCATGTCCTTTAGCCTTCCCCTCGTAAAAATGCAGGCTCTCCATAAGAGCTATGGCAACGGCGCCGTTCAGGTGCTGAAAGGCATTGATATCGAAATGAAGCCGGGTGAACGGGTCGTCGTCATCGGTCCGAGCGGTGGCGGCAAAAGCACCCTGCTGCGCGTAATGATGGGGCTGGAAAAGATCGACAGTGGCTCGGTTTCTTTTGACGGAAAACCCTACATTTCGTCCGGAAATAGCGAGAGCAAGACGATCATCGATACGAATGTCCGTCGCTCGATCGGTATGGTCTTCCAGCACTACACCCTGTTTCCACATCTCAATGTTCTGCAGAACCTCATCCTCGCGCCCTGCAAGGTGCGCGGCGAAGCAAAGGCCAATGCGGAGGCTCGGGCGCAGGCGCTCCTGGAGCGCTTCGGTCTTGGTGCGAAGGCCAAGGCTTATCCCGCGCAGCTTTCCGGTGGCCAGAAGCAGCGCGTTGCCATCGCTCGCGCACTAATGCTCGATCCGAAGCTTATGCTGTTCGACGAAGTTACATCGGCGCTGGACCCGGAACTCGTTGGCGAGGTCGAGCAGGTTATTTTGCAGCTTGCCGCTCAGAACATGCCGATGATGATCGTGACCCACGACATGTGGTTTGCCAAGAACATAGCCTCTCGCGTGATCTTTTGTGCCGGTGGCGTCGTGGTCGAAGATGGTCCGCCGGAGCAGGTGCTCGGCTCCCCTCGGGAGGAACGCACCAAGGAATTCATCGACCGCGTCTTTCACATCAAGCAGTAGGAGGAGAAAGTGGGTTACACATTCGACTTCAACGCGGTCTCGCTTGCTCCACTGATGAAGGGCTTGTGGGTGTCGCTCGAGTTGACGGCTGCGGCAAATGTCATTGGCATCGTCTTCGGCTTTGGGCTGGCGCTTTTGATCATGAGCCCGATCAAGGCCATCCGGCTACCGTTCATGCTGTTCGTCGAATTCTTCCGCTGCACGCCGGCGATCGTTCAGATCGTCTGGATTTTCTATTGTGTGCCGATGCTGTTTGACGTGTTTCTCGATCCGATCACGATGGGCATCCTGGCCCTCGGTCTCAACCTGATGGCCTTTAACGCCGAGGCGTATCGGGCGTCCATTCAGGCCGTACCGAAGGAACAGATCGATGCCGGGATCGCCCTTGGTCTGACGCCGCTTCAGCGCGTTCTCTATATAGTCTTTCCAACGGCCTTTCGTGCCTCGACGCCGGTTCTCCTCACCAACGGTATCGTGATCTTCCAGCAGAGCGCGCTCGTTGCCATCGTCGCGATCCAGGACCTCATGTACCAGGGGAAGTATCTTGCCACTGAGACATACCGCCCGATCGAGACCTTCACCGTCGTCGCGCTTATCTATTTCGCAGTCTCTTTCCCCGTTACCCAGATCGTCGGCCTGCTCGAACGGCGCCGCCAGCGTCTCGTAAACTAGGAGGCAGCATCCATGGAACTCGACTTCTCCATTCTCAATAAATTCCAGTACGCGCTTCTGCTCGGATTGTGGACGACGCTGAAGCTTACCGCGATCTGCATTCTGCTCGGATGCACGTTGGGGTTCGTTGTGGGCCTCGCTCGCAGTTCGCGCAACGTCGCTCTTCGGGCAGTGTCGAGCGCTTATGTGGAGTTCTTCCGCGGCACGCCGGTTCTGGTTCAGCTATTCTGGATATTCTTCTGTCTGCCCCTAATGCTCGGCGTGGAATTTTCGAACTTTACGTCCGGCGTCATCGCGCTGACGCTGTACATGGGTGCGATCACATCGGAGACCTTTCGCGCCAGTTTGAAGTCAATTGGGCCTGAGCAATTCGACGCCTGCGTCGCTCTCGGCTTGCCTAAAAACGTGCAGGTAATCAATGTCGTGTTGCCGCAGGCGGTTCTTCGCGCCATTCCGACGCTGCTGTCCAACTGCGTCAGCCTGTTCAAGGAAAGCGCGCTCGTGTCGGCGGTCGGCATGGCCGATCTGATGTTCGTCGGCCAGAACATCTCCAACAATACGGCAAGGCCGGTCGAGGTGCTTACGGTCGTGGCACTCATCTACTTCGTCATTGCGTTTCCCCTGACGCGGGCCGTTTCGGTCATCGAGGCCCGCATCCTCAGAAAACTCGCCATCTAATCGCAACACCTTCACAGACAGGAGACACCCCATGAAACTGTCCGGCGTCATGCCCGCGCTCATCACCCCCTTCGATGCCAACGACAAGGTTGACTTCAAGGCCTATGAAAAGCATCTGACCGCCCTGCGTGCCGCAGGTGTGACTGGCTGGGTGCCGATGGGATCGACAGGCGAATATTCCGCGCTCTCCAATGCGGAGCGGGATGAGGTCCTGAAATTCGTCAAGGACTTTGCCAACGAGGGCGAAGCCTTGATTGCCGGCACGAATGCGCCGGCGACCCGCGAAGTCATTGAGAACACGTTGCGCGCCAAGGAGATCGGTTACGATACCGTCCTTCTTGCTACGCCATTTTATACCCGCCCGACCCAGGAAGAACTTCTTGCGCATTTCCAGAAAGTGCTCGAGGAAACCGACATCAACCTCGTTCTTTATAGCTATCCCTACAAGGATGGCGTCGAGATCGGTTTCGACATCCTCGACGCTCTGGCCGACGATCCTCGCGTTCTCGGCATCAAGGAAAGCTCCGGTTCGCTTCAGCGGGCGATCGACATCCACGCCCGATACAAGGGGCGTATCGATCTGATCTCTGGATCGGACGACATTGCCCTCGATTTCATGTTCTGGGGTGCCGACGCCTGGATCTGCGGGCCGGCGAACTGCATGGCGAAGGCCTGCGTCGACCTGGACCGCAGTTTCCGCTCGGGCGACCTTGCCAAGGCGCGTGAGAAGATGGTGGTTCTTTACCGCGCCATGAACATTCTGGAGAGCGGCAAGTTCGTCCAGAAGGTCAAGTATGGTTGTGAACTGCAGGGTCTTCCCGTCGGCATTTGCCGGGCTCCGCTCGGCGAACTGACCGCCGATGAGAAGGCGGAATTCACAGAGGCCATGCAGCCAATCCTGAACTGGTAACCCTTGTCATGGCGGGGCGCGAATGCGCCCCGATATCTTCTCTTGAGCCCGAGGAAAAGAAGTGTCTCCCATCGTCGTCGTCGGAGCTGGCATCATCGGTACCACCATTGCCTACGAGTTGCAGCGGCGCGGCCAGTCTGTCTTGCTGCTTGACAGGGCCGGGCCGGGGCAAGGCGCGTCCTATGGCAACATGGCGAGCATCGCGGTGACGGAATTCATGCCGGCCTCCCGTCCCGGAATCTGGGCGCAGATGCCGAAGTGGCTGCTCGACCCGGAAGGACCGGTGCGCATCCGGCCTTCATACATGCCGCGCCTGATCCCCTGGTTCCTGCGCTTTCTGGATGCAAGCCGTCCGTCGAAGCTCAGGACGCTCGAGGCGGCCAGTGCGGCTTTGTGCGCGCGTGTTTACGAGGATCTTGATGAGCTTCTCAAAATGACAGGCCTCGAGAATATGCTTAGCGCAGAAGGCTGCCTGAGCGTCTATGCCGACGAGGCTGAATTCCGCGCAGACCGTGACCATGTCGAGATTCTGGATCGTTTCGGCTTCCGTTACGAAATCCTCGGCGGCAACGCTATTCGTGATCTCGAACCCGCGTTGACGCCTAAGATCAGCAAGGCACTGCTTTTTCCTGATAACCGATCGATTTCAGATCCTTACAAGCTCGTTCTGAGATTGTTTGAAAAATTCCAAGAGCTTGGTGGGGTTATTCAGCGTGCAGATGTGGTCGGCTTCGACCATGACGATTCCGGCGTTACAGCCGTGCGCCTTGCCGATGGCCGCCGACTTGAAGCCGGCTCGGTGGTCCTGGCAGCCGGGGCTTTCACCGCACGCCTGTCGGCAATGCTGCGAGAGCCGATCCCGCTCGAAACGGAGCGTGGCTATCACACGCAGATCATGGCGCCCGGTCTTTCGATGCGCCACTCGATGATCTGGCCGGCACGGGCCTTCATGGTCACGCCTACGGCCGGCGGCATCCGCGTCGGCGGGACGGTCGAAATGGCAGGCCTCGATGCTGCGCCGGACTACAGACGCTCCAGGGTTCTGGTGAAGCGGGCGCGGGAGGCACTGCCTCATCTGAAGGTGGAGAATGCGACCGAATGGATGGGACATCGCCCGGCCATGCCGGACACGGTTCCGGTCATGGGCCCATCGGCAAAGCGGAAGAACGTCTGGTACGCCACCGGTCATGGACATCTCGGGCTGACATATGGCGCGACCACCGCGCGTCTGATGGCCGATCTCATCACGGGCGTCACGCCGCCCATCGACATGAAACCCTATCGCGTCGACCGGTTCTAACCGCACGCCACGCTCGACAGGAAGGAATGCCAATGCGAAACGAACTCTACATCGATGGCCGATGGGTCAAGCCCATCAGGGGTGGTAGCAACGAGGTCACGAACCCTGCGACCGAGGAGGTCATTCAAACGATTGCCGCCGCGACCGAGGAAGACGTCGACCTCGCCGTCAAGGCGGCCCGCCGCGCTTTCGACAAGGATGGCTGGCCTAAACTATCCGGCGCCCAGCGTGCGACCTATCTTCGTTCCATCGCCGACGGCATTCGCGCGCGCCAGCCTGAGATCGCCCGGTTGGAAGTTCTCGACAACGGCAAACCGTTTCCGGAAGCGGACTGGGATGTTGCGGATGCTGCAGGATGCTTTGATTTCTACGCGGGGCTTGCCGAGCAACTCGATAGCAATCCGGCGGAAGCAATCGCCCTTGCCGACGACCGGTTCACGTCGAAGGCGGTGAAGGAACCGATCGGCGTGGCGGGTGCCATCATTCCCTGGAACTATCCGCTGCTGATGGCCGCCTGGAAGGTCGCGCCGGCGCTTGCGGCTGGATGCACCATTGTTCTCAAGCCCGCTGAACAAACGTCGCTGACGGCGCTGGAGCTGGCCGCCATCGCCGATGACATCGGCCTGCCTGCAGGGGTGCTGAACATTCTGACCGGCGCCGGTTCCGTGGCTGGCCAGGCGATCATCGATCACAAGGGTGTCGACAAGCTGGCCTTTACGGGATCCGGACCTATCGGCTCGAAGATCATGGCCGCCGCCGCCCGCGACATCAAACGCGTCAGCCTCGAACTCGGCGGCAAGTCGCCCTTCGTCGTCTTCGAAGACGCCGATATCGGTGAAGCCGCCGAATGGATCATGTTCGGCATCTTCTGGAACCAGGGGCAGGTCTGCTCGGCGACGTCCCGCGTTCTCGTGCAAGAGGCCATCTATGAGCGCCTGCTCGCGCGCCTCGTCGAGGAGACCAACAAGATAACGATCGGCAATGGTCTCGATGAGGGCGTGCTGCTGGGGCCGCTGGTGTCGAAGCGCCAGTACGAACAGGTTCTCGCAGCGATCGAGGGTGCACGCAAAGCCGGGGCGACGGTTGCCTGCGGCGGAACACGTCCGGAAGGATTCGACAAGGGCTACTATCTTCGCCCGGCGGTGCTGACCGATGTTCCGCTCGACAGCGACGCGTGGGTCGAGGAAATCTTTGGCCCTGTCGTCTGCGTCAAGCCCTTCAAGACGGAGGAGGAAGCAATCGAACTTGCGAATGACACTCGTTTCGGGCTCGCCGCAGCGGTGATGTCCAAGGACGATGTTCGCGCCGAGCGGGTCGCCGCTGCCTTCAAAGCCGGGATTGTCTGGATCAATTGCTCGCAGCCAACCTTCACCGAAGCGCCCTGGGGCGGATACAAGGAATCCGGCATCGGTCGCGAACTCGGCCGCTGGGGTCTCGAAAACTACCTCGAGACGAAGCAGATCACCAAATACGTCACCGACAAGCCCTGGGGCTGGTACATCAAGTGAGCGGCATGCGTTTCGAACAATCCCTCGAACTGCTTCTCGTCCACTGCCAGGGCGAACTCGGGCATGCGCTCGTCAGCGGGGCGCCGGACATTCCCGGCGCGACGATGCTCGACAAGATGAACCACATCAACACGGTCGACGATAGCCTGCGCCGCTTCGTCACCTTCGAACCGCGCGCAAACGTCGCCATGTCGGTGAACCTGCTGGTCCCGCCAACGCATCCCGACGCAGACGCGGGCTTCATCGTCCTGCAGGCGGACCGGGCGCATCCGATGTCGGGCAGCAATTGCATCTGCGTCGTGACCGCGCTTCTCGAAAGCGGGCGTGTTCCCATGCAGGAGCCGGAAACGACGGTTCGACTGGATACGCCCGCCGGACTGATCGTCGCCCGCGCACGCTGCGAGAACGGGCGCTGCCTCGCCGTCAGTCTCGACAACGTGCCGAGCTTCGCCGAGTTTCTCGACCACGAAATCGATACCCCGCTCTGGGGGCGGATCAAGGTCGATGTGGCCTTCGGCGGTGTCTATTACGCGCTGGTGGATGTGGGGCAGACAGGACTTCGCATCGACCCGACAAACGCACGCGCACTTGCCGAAGCCGGCATCGAGCTCAAGCGCCTCTTGGCAGACCAGATCGAGGTCAGGCATCCCATATTGCCGGGCGTCGATGAGATTGCCTATGTCATGTTCCGCGATCTGGAACCGGATGGAGCGATCCGGACCTGCACGACGTTGCAGCCTGGGCGGGTCGATCGTTCTCCGTGCGGGACCGGCAGCTCCGCCAACCTGGCGACGCTCCATGCCCGTGGTCTTGTAGCAGTTGGTGACAAGTGCACGTCTCGCTCCATCATCGGGGGAGAATTCCAGGCTGAAGTGATCGGTGAGACCGATGTCGCGGGAAGACGTGCCGTTCTGCCGAGGATATCCGGCCGTGGATATGTCTACGGCCGCGCCGAGCTGCGCCTGTCGGATGACGACCCGTTCGCGCAAGGATTTGCGCTTTCCGATACCTGGGGGCCGCAGGTCGGCCTTCTGAAGTGAAGTGAACAGATGAGCCAATCGCTCGATGGACAGTCTATCCTTGTCACCGGCGCATCAGGCGGCATCGGCGCCGCCATCGTGGCGCGCCTAGCCGCCGAGGGCGCGCGCCCCATCATCCATTACGGTCGTGACCGAGATCGAGCGGAAGCCCTGCTTTCCCGCATCGGCGGACGTGGTTGGATCGTGCAGGCGGATCTTTCTGCTCCCGAAGGTGCTTTCCAGCTTTGGCAGAAGACCGTCGGTGCCGCTGGACGGGTCCACGGGCTTGTCAACAATGCAGGCATCCGCACCCAAATTTCCATAGAGGCGTCTCCGGACGACTGGAAAGCCGCCTGGCAGAAGGAGTTCCAGATCAACTTCTTCGCCGTGGCCGATCTCTGCAAGGAGGCGATCCGCCATTTCATGGCGCATGGCGGCGGCCGGATTGTCAACATGGCAAGCCGCGCCGGGCAACGCGGATATGCGGCGGACGCGATGCCCTATGGAGCGAGCAAGGCGGCACTCGTGAACCTGACGAAATCGATCGCCCGCAGCTTTGGTGGGGACGGGGTGACTGCCGTTGCGATCGCGCCCGGCTGGGTCCGCACGGATATGGCGGAAGAGTTCATCGCCACTCACGGCAAGGCTGCGGCTGTCGCCGATATCCCCATCGGGGAAATGGCGGCCCCGGAGGAGGTGGCGGAACTCGTCGCATTCGTGCTGCGTCCGTCGCAGGCATCCCTGAACGGGGCGACGGTTGACGTCAACGGTGGAAGCTACATTCGATGAACAGAGGAAAAGTGTCGTGAAGCGGTTCGAGAACAAGGTTGCCATCGTCACGGGAGCCGGCGGTGGCATAGGGTCGGCAATCGCGCGCCGGCTAGCTGCCGAAGGCGCTCTCGTGGTCGTCTCCGATGTGAATGCGGAGGCAGCGGCGCAGGTTGTCGGCGGCATCGAGGTTGAGGGTGGTGCCGCTGCGGCAATTTCGGCAGATATTTCGAAGAAGGAAGCCTGCTTCCGTTTGATCGAGGAAGCTTACGGCCTGAAGGGCCGTATCGATGTTCTCGTTAACAATGCCGGCATCAACCGGCGCGGAAATCTTTTGTCCCTTTCCGACGAGGACTGGGACATCAGTTTCACCGTGAACCTCGACGCGATGTTCCACCTCTGCCGGGCGACCATTCCCCACATGATCACTGCTGGCGGCGGCGCTATCGTGAACACGGCTTCGCAGTGGGGTCTCTATCCGGCGCCGAACCACATCGCCTACAACACCACAAAGGCCGCCGTCGCCGCCTTCACCCAGAACCTCGCCCGCGATTACGCCCCCGACAAGATCCGCGTCAATGCAGTGTGCCCCGGAGAGATCCACACGCCCATGCTGGAAGCCGGCGTCACACGATCCGGACGAACGATTGCCGATCTCGACAAGCTCGTGCCGTTCGGCCGCATCGGCAAGCCGGAGGAAGTCGCCGCCCTCGTCGCTTTCCTGGCGTCAGAGGAGGCAGCCTTCATGTGCGGATCGCTTGTCGAGATTACGGGTGCGCAGGCTGTTGCCTAGCGGCAGCTCGCGGCGCCGTCCCAAGGATTTTTAGAAGGCTCGGAATTTAGTCGAACACTACGAGCGGGGCGTCACGTCCGGAACGCGCCCCCAAGACGGTCGTTGACACACCCGGTTTGTCGTTCTGAAAGCTGCCGGTCGGCTACGAAAGCGACAATGCCGCCAGTGAGCCGTTCAGGCGGCTAGCGTCTTTCCCGCAATAATCGAGTGCTTCCCATCCCATTCACAATTCTTTCAGGGCTTCAGGTGAGTTGAGCGAGGATATCGTCGACGACACGTGGGACGGTATCCGCCGTGTCGATATTGATGCCGACGGGGAGGTATCCCCGAGTATTATGGTAGCGGAGTACCAACGCCCGCTCGGCCGGCTCGAAGCCCGGCTCATTCGGCCGCCCATCTAATCGTCGGTTCAATGTCTCAACGTCTATGTCCAGCACGAAAACCTTGTCGAATAGGTCTAGGAATTTATCGAAATTGCGCGAGCCGCCACAGAAGAAGGTGATAGGATGGGTGGTGTCGGCAGCAATAGCGCGGACCTTGTGGACAGGCCAGATCCAGTGCGCGTATCCCCAAACGATGCGGTCCGCGCCTGTGGGTGGTCCTGCGAGTGCCTGGCCTGTCTCGGGGTCGCCGAAATAGGCCAAGACCCGGTCACCATGGACGACATGGTAGCCCCGCCGCTCCAGTTCGGTAGCGACAGACGTTTTTCCAGTGCCGGAACCGCCTTCGATCAGATAGTTCTTAATTCCCATAGGCGCCGTTTATCATGGCCTTCAATCCGGTGAGAAGAGACTTTGCGTGCGGACGCTCCACCAACGAACTCACCTGATCAAGGACAGCTTTCGGTACTTTTCGGATTAGTAGCGAATGTCTAGCGGGTAAGCGCTTTCTTGTCAGCCATAGATGCAGTTGATGCATCTGCCCGAAAGCGGCCATCGCATTGATGTTTGAAGCCATGACATGTGTGCGCCGATATCGTTGGAAAAACTCGAGTCGCCATCACGGCGTGAAATTAGTCCGAGGATACTAATCTTTCACGATGCTCCTTATCGCTAACGCGGTCCCGGCGCGGTTTTGGGCTACGATTTCATCGTGAGTAAGGCTGCCGCCTTTGTCCATGAAGACCTTGATCAGGGCGTCGCGGTTGCTCGCCGAGCGGCTCTGATCAGCTTTTTCGAGCGCCGCTTGCAGCTCGTCGCCAGTCAGTTCCGTGCAATAGGCAGGGGTGCCAGGCTGTTGTCGCCATGAGGTCACAAGACCCCCGGCATCGAGAGCGTCGAAGCCCGTCGCCTCTACCAGTTGCATGACAATCGACTTCTTTTCGAGGTCATCACCCGCTACCGGAAGGGCGATGCGGCCGGGTTGCGACTTGTCTACGCCTTTTTCCGCGAGAGTCGCAGAAAGCACCGCATTCCAGGCTTTAATGATCGGTCGGTTGATCTGCTCGCTGACCCAGACCGCTTCCGGTTTGCCACCATCAACATCGGTGATCGCTCCGTCACGGAACGGATAGTAGTTGGACGTGTCTACGACAACGACGTTCTCGGGAACATTTGCGAATAAATTGGCAAGATCGCGATGAGCCGAAAACGGGATGGAAAGGATCACAATGTCCACCCCCGTCACGGCATCTTCCTTGGTCGTTGCCGTCGCACCAACTTCCGCGGCGAGATCGCGGATGGATTCTGGACCCTTTGAGTTGGCAAGCTTGACCTCGTGATCTGCGGCCGCGAGCTTGCGTGCAAGTGTCGCGCCGATGTTCCCTGCGCCGATAATCCCGATGTTCATATCATTTCCTTGCTGCGAATATGGATTCAACGCACTCCAACGGAGGCGTGACTTGTTGTG
Organism: Pararhizobium sp. LjRoot235; assembly: GCF_964254145.1. Lineage (NCBI taxonomy): Bacteria > Pseudomonadati > Pseudomonadota > Alphaproteobacteria > Hyphomicrobiales > Rhizobiaceae > Pararhizobium > Pararhizobium sp. LjRoot235. Next base: position 124,857 of record NZ_CAXUSP020000002.1, read on the forward strand.
CTCCGAAGAATAGGATTAGCTACCGGGTACGGCAAGAACCGACTAAAAGGTGGGTAACCTACCCAGAGGTATGTATGGCAGTTGAACGAGACTGGCGCTGCGACGACCCGAAGCAGCGAATGGTATGGGCGGCGGCAACCCAGGATGCTCTGCGGGTCCTTGAAGGGAAGTGGAAGATCGTCATCATCTGCCAGCTCTTCGCCGCAAAGGGTCCGCTAAGATTCTCGGAACTCGAAAAGCGCGTCGAGGGCGTGAACCAGAAGATGCTGATCCAGCAACTCAAGGAGTTGGAGAAGGATGGTATCGTGACAAGAACCGTCTATCCACAGGTGCCGCCAAGGGTCGAATATGCACTGAGTGATATGGGGATCGCACTCGGTCCATCCATGGCGGAACTAATCGACTGGGCGTTCATGCGACGTGATGCGCGTGCCGCAGCGTCGCGAGATCCGGCGTAAGCGACCAGAATATTTCGGTGACTGCCCGCTGTGCATCGCCAGATCAAAAGGAAGCCGCTGCGTCGAGCCGCGCTGGCCGAGATCGTCTACCCCACCGCTTAACGAAATTCAGGTTCAGGCGACGTGATCAACGCATCCTCAAGCAACACCCTAGCTGCATAGCGGTTTGCCTCCACTATGGCAGAATCGCGCATCGATTGCGCGATCACGATCGCGCCTTGGAAGAGCGACAGGATCTGGATCACGGCTCTTTCGGGTTTGCTTAATGCCAAAGGCTCGATGAGTGACGCAACAAATTCATGTAAGCCCTTAAAATACGCGGCGATGGTTGCCTGCACGTCTGGGGAGTTAGCCTCCGGCCCGAACTCGGCCAGTCCTTTCACGAAGGGACAGCCGCGGAAGGAAGGTGCACGGAACGGTTTCTCTAACGCGTCAAAGATGGCGAGGACACGCTCCAGCGGCGACAGCCCGGCTCTTTCAGTCGAGGTTGCGAGCATCTGAAACCAGGTGTCACTTTTGTAACGCAAATAGGTAGCGATCAGGTCTGCCTTTGATGGAAAGTGCTTGTAGAACGTCATCTTGGCCACGCCGCTTTCGGCAATGATGCGGTCTATCCCAACTGAGTGGATGCTGAACCGGTAAAACAGGTCCGACGCCGTCTTTAATATACGTTCTCGCGGGGCAAGGGCGTTGAGCGGCTGCCCCTCCACATCCACGAACTCAAGCATGCCGCGCGTTTCCATCTTTCGTCACCTCAGATTCTTCGTACACTGATATACAGACTATTCTGTCAATTTAAAGATTGCAAATACATACAGGTCTGTCTATATGGATGCGACGCCCTTGGATTTCATTGAAAGGACTTAAGATGAGCAGAAAAGTCGTTGTTGTGACCGGCGCGAGCAGTGGTTTTGGGAAACTAACAGTATTGGAGCTAGCTAGGCGGGGTCATACGGTGGTTGCGACCATGCGAGACGTCGAAGGAAGAAATGCCAAGGTCCGGAGCGAGCTCATCGACGCGGCGAAAGCTGAAGGGCATGTATTGCACGTCCTTGAAATGGATGTCGCCGACGAGGCATCGGTCAATTCCGCGATCGAGCAGGTCATCAGGCAGCACGGAAAAATCGATGCCCTGATCAACAACGCGGGAACGATGGCCGTCGGGGTCACGGAAGCCTATACGGTCGCGGACGTCGAACGGCAATTTGCGGTCAATTTCTTTGGCGCCCTACGGGCCGACCGCGCCGTACTACCGCACATGCGTGCCGCCGGCAGCGGACTTCTCGTTCATGTGACATCCCTGATGGGTCGCGTGATTTTTCCGTTCTTCGGCGTCTATTCTGCGAGCAAGTTCGCGCTCGAGGCGCTTGCCGAAGCCTATCGGTACGAACTGAAGGGCTTTGGAATTGACTCCGTCATCGTCGAGCCAGGGCCATTCCCGAGCAACCTTCTTTCCTCCAGTCCGGAGCCGTCCGACGAAAGCGTGTTAGTCTCATATGGAGAGGTCGCGGCGATCCCAGGTCAAATCAAAGACAGCTCCAGCAACGCGCACGATCCGCACAATCCACCACGACCCCAGATGGTTGCCGATGCCATCGCACGGCTGGTCGAGGCCACGGAACGGCGTCCATTGCGCACGGTCGTCATGCCTGAAGGCATGGATCTCGGTGTCCAGCGGTTGAACGAGGCCGTAAGCCCAATTCAGAACGACCTGCTCACTTCGCTCGGCATGACGAGCATGATCTGACACTCTCCGGTTGGCGGGTGGTGCCACCTGCCGCCCCTTGAGGGGGCCACTCGGACCTGCATGTGAGATAAAGGCGTCGCAAGCTTCGCTGCCGCGTATGGTGTCTGAGGCCACTGCTACCGCCGCAAGGCGCTATTGCCGCCTGACGGCGGCACCAAAGCGCGCGGGATCGGCAACGCACAGCCCGCGGCCAAAGGCGAAACGAGCGGCCAAGCAATTCAATGACGGGAGCTTTTATGCATAGGCAGTTGTCTCTGTGGCACAGTGAAATACGAAGTTCGCGGCAAGCTTGGTGTGGCGATCTATTGCCACTGTTCGCGTTGTCGCAAGGCGACCGCTACCGCATTCGCGACCAATGCGCCCGTCGCGAGCAGTGACTTCGTCATCATTGAGGGCGAGTCGGCGCTGAAGGCATTCATTTCTTCGCCAGGCGTTCATCGCCTCTTCTGTTCCAACTGCGGTTCGCCGATCATCAGTCGCCGCGATGCGATGCCGGACGTCGTGCGCTTGCGGCTGGGGACGCTCGATACGCCCTTGCCGGCGCCGCCGACCGCGCATTATTTCGTGGCCTCGAAGGCCGAGTGGTACGAGATACACGACGACTTGCCACAGTTCGCGTAACGCTCGATGCATTACAGTTGCATATCGCGGGCGCGCTGCAACGAGTCGCTCCTCCTCGATACGAGCTCCCGCTCCGAGCCGTAAGCGCTAGCATGAGCACCATGGGTGAAGGTCGGCTTCGCCCAATCGAACACTGAAAGCCGTCATTCCCCTTCCTGCCCCGTGAATTCTTGAGCTCACGCATTTTCCTGAAGGCCAATGATGGCCGAAGGAGAACTCAAATGGGTATTGCACAATACGATCCTGCCGCACTGGGCCGACCGGCCTGGAACGCCGGCCGAAAAGTCGGCGTCAAGAAGCCCCTGAAGCAGCGCCAGATTTGGGCGATCCGCTTCTTCCTCGACCGGGAGGGGCGCATGAGAGATCGCGCGCTGTTTGATCTCGCGATCGACAGTAAGCTCCGAGGCTGCGATCTTGTTAAGATCAAAATCAAAACCGATCGTGTCCCTGGAGGTGGTGTAGGTCGCGGCTGAAGGCCGTGCTTTCCGACATAGGGCCGGAGGGATATCAGCGGGCCACAGCGGGCAGACTGATTTGCGGATCATCGCTCATTTGCGCCATGGTCTCAAGTGTCAGGTACCGGGCGCGTTGGACGGCCCATTCGTCATTCTGTTCGAGCAGCAATGCGCCGACGAGGCGGACGATGGCTTCGTCATTCGGAAAGATGCCAACGACCTCGGTGCGGCGCTTGATTTCGCCGTTGAGACGCTCGATTGGATTCGTCGAATGCAGCTTTGCCCGGTGCTCTTTCGGGAAGGTCATGTAGGCGAGCACATCCTCTTCGGCATTGTCCATGATGGTGGCGAGCTTTGGAACTTTCGGCCTGATCTGATCGGCGACGCTGCGCCATTGAGCGCTGGCTGCCTCCGAGGTCTCCTGGGCGAAGGCCGTTGCGATGAAGGCGGATACGACGCGCCTGCCGCTCTTTCCGGCATGTGCCAGGACGTTCCTCATGAAGTGGACCCGGCATCTTTGCCAGGTGGCATTGAGAACCTTGGTGACAGCCGCCTTGAGGCCTTCATGCGCATCGGAGACGACAAGCTTCACGCCACGCAATCCTCGGCGGGTCAGCCGGCGCAGGAACTCTGTCCAGATCGGCTCGGCTTCGGACGTGCCGACTTCCATACCAAGGACCTCACGCCGCCCGTCGCTGTTGACGCCGACGGCGATGATGACGGCGACGGAAACGATGCGCCCGCCGCGGCGGACCTTCAGATAGGTGGCATCGATCCAGATGTATGGCCAGTCACCTTCAATCGGCCTGTCGAGGAACGCCTTCACCTTGACGTCGATCTCCTCGCATAGCCGCGATACCTGGCTCTTGGAGATGCCGCTCATGCCCATGGCTTTGACCAGATCATCAACCGAGCGCGTCGAGATGCCTTGAATATAGGCTTCCTGAATGACGGCCGTCAGAGCCTTCTCCGCCATTCGACGCGGCTCTAGAAAGCTTGGGAAGTAGCTGCCCTTGCGCAACTTAGGAATGCGCAGCTCGACGGTTCCGGCCCGCGTCTCCCAGTCCCGGTCACGGTAGCCGTTGCGCTGGGCGAGCCGCATCGGGCTCTTCTCACCGAAACCAGCACCGGTCGCGCCGCCAACCTCCAGCTCCATCAACCGCTCGGCCGCAAAGCCAATCATCTCGCGTAACAAATCCGCATCGGCGCTCTTTTCAACAAGCGAACGCACGTTCATCATGTCATTGGTCATCGGTGATCTTTCCATCAGGTTGGTCTTGAACAACCCGACCCTAAATGGAAAACACTGATGGCCGCCTAAACCTCAGGACCTACACCACCTGATGGGACACGATCTCAAAACCCTCGTCACAGGTCAAGAAATTCGAACCCGTGCCATGGTCGTCCAACAAAAGACCGGTCGTCCCGTACAATTCGAGATCACAGGCGACGTCAGGGCAAGTCTGCTTGCATGGCATGAACGGAGAGGCGGTACAATTGACGACTATGCCTTTCCCAGCCGGGTCGATCACGCCGATCATCTCAGCACTCGCCAATATGCCAGATTGGTCGATGAGTGGGTCACTGCAATTGGGCTGAGGCGCGAAGACTACGGCACACACTCGCTTCGACGCACGAAGGCCGCAATGATCTACAAAGCGACGGGCAATCTTCGTGCGATCCAGATCCTGCTCGGCCATACTAAGATCGAGAACACGGTTAGGTATCTGGGCGTGGACATTGGGATGCACTGGAGTTGGCGGAGCACACCGAGATCTGAAATGGTGCGGCCCCGCACCGAGCGGGGTCGTGCTCTCAGCACAAGCAGCTATGCGCCTTCATTCCGGTCGTCCATGCCACAGTCAAAGTGCTTCTTGCGTTTGGCCACGTCTGGAATGGTGCCGCACCTGGCCATAGTTGAGCACCCCAGCGCATGGGGCTGGCGCTCCGTGGGAACATCGTCTGGTTCTTCTAAGGGCCTTACGGCTCAAATCGCCTGAAGTTACTTCCGTGCAGCCATCACCGTCGACCAAAACTGCTCCGCGAGTTCCGTCATCCTCGTCCGGGGACGGATGAGAACGATCTGGACAGCAACTGTCCATTCTTCATCCCCCGCAATGGCGAGCTTGCCGTCGCTAACCAATTCTGCGGCCGCCAGACTCTGTGGAATCCACGCGACGCCCTTTCCCTCCATCGCCAGAGCCTTCAAGACCATCGCGAGGTGGGAGGTGAATACCCGAACTAGCTTCAGGTGTCCCGCCCGAGTTGGGATGGTGGCTGCCAGTATCCGTCCCATGCCAGACTTTTCGTCGAACGCGATATGCGGGACGGGGTCTTCAAGCGTTCCAGGAAGCTTGTAGGTTGGTTCCCCGCTGTCGGAGCGCATCGCGACGGGTATTAGAAGATCGCTAGCCAATTCGACATGCTTGAAATCGGTGTCGTGCAGTCGGATCTCGCTGTCCGGATGGTGATGACAGAGCAGAAACTGAGCGCGTCCGTCCGCCATCATCTTCTCGCACTCGTTCATATTGTCGGACAGGAGGCGTATCGGCACCGTCGTGGTGGAAGAGCCCAGGCTCTGGACCCAGCCTGGAAAGAACGTAAACGATAACGCGTGGGTCGCGGCGAACGTCAGCGTCGCGCTGGCCGCTCGTGTCTGTTCAAGCTCGTGTCTCGCCCTTTCGATGCGTTGTAGTACATCGGCGGCTGCCGAAAGCACGATCTCTCCGGCAGGAGTGATCTTCAGGCGGTGCGTGGAGCGGTCGACCAACGGTGTCCCGCTCCAGTCTTCGAGCGCACGGATTCTTCGGCCAAAGGCCGGCTGTGTGATGTTTCGGAGCTCTGCAGCTCTTGAAAAGTTAAGGGTCTCGGCGAGTGCACGCAAATCGGCAAGCCAGGCGGTATCCATCTCATCTCCTCGTCGTCGGCATCAAATGAAGCCGGATCGGCATTGGACCGTCAACCGGTAGTCGGCAAAGGTTCGCGAAGGAGTGCCGTTGTTGACGTCAACGGCAAAAAGAGGAGGAAAGAAATGAAGCTCGCTCTCACTATAGCCGCGCTTGCGGTTTCCGTCACCCCTGTTTTCGGAGCCGACTATCCGGACCGAAACATCTTCATGGTAGTGCCATATGCGGCAGGGGGCCCCACCGACACGATCGCACGGCTTACCGCCGACGCGATGTCAAAGTCGCTCGGCCAGCAGATCGTGGTCGAAAACGTGGCGGGTGCAGGCGGCACCATCGGTGCTCGTCGTGTCGCCGACGCAGACCCGGACGGCTACACCATCCTGGTCCACCATATTGGGATGGCGACGGCGCCTGCTCTCTATCGCCAGCTCCCCTACAAGCCGCTCGAAGCCTTCGAGCCGATTGGTCTTGTCAGCGATGCCCCTATGACGGTCATCTCTCGTGCCGACCTGGGGCCGGAGTCCTTCGAAGACCTTCTTGCCTTTATCAAGCAGAAGGGCACCAACGTCACCTATGCTCATGCCGGACTTGGGGCTGCCTCTCATCTGTGCGGCACGCTCTTCATGTCAACGATCGGCACACAGATGACCACGGTCCCATACAAGGGCAACGGCCCCATCATGACCGATCTAATCGGCAAACAGATCGACATGACCTGCGACCAGGCGACGAACACAGTTGGCCCGATCACCCAGAACCAGGTCAAGGCTTACGCGATCACGAGCGACGAGAGAGCCGAAACGCTTCCGGATGTGAGGACCACCACGGAGGCGGGCTTGCCCACGTTCAAACTTGGCGTCTGGCACGGCGTCTATGCTCCGAAGGGCACTCCCAAGGAGATCGTAGACAAGCTCTCGTCAGCTTTGCGATCCGCCATGGAGGACGCGACGCTCAATGAACGCTTTGCACAGATTGCGACTATTCCGGCGACCAAGGAACAAGCAACTCCCGACGCCCTCCACACGAAGTTGGACAGCGAAATCAAGCGGTGGGATCCGATCATCAAGGCCGCCGGCGAGTTCGCCGACTGAGGTCGGAGTGTGGGCTCAGGATTTCCTGGGCCGACACCAGGTGTTCCAATGGATATAAAAAACCTCGCGGCGTCGCTCGTGTTGTTAGCGACCGGGTTGAGCTTCGGTCTTACGTCCTTCTTCTGGATGGATGTCGGCAGTGCGCTGAGAATGGGACCTGGCTACTTCCCCCTTGTGCTGTCTATCCTGATCACTGGCATCGGCCTGGCAGTGGGATTGAGGGCGCTGACGGTTAGCCACCCATTTCATCCCCAGCACGCTCCTGTTCGTTCGATCGTCGCAATCATTGTTGCGCCGATCCTTTTCGGTCTGACCATACGTGGGTTGGGTTTCATTCCCGCAGTATTGCTCACCGCAGTCTCCGCCGCGATGGCTGCAAAAGGCCAAAGGCCGTACATCGCAGCGGTCATCGCGTTTGCCATTACGGCCTTCTGTCTCGCCGTCTTCTACTACGGACTCGGCCTTCCCGTCCGGCTCTTCGGGCCGTGGATTGGAGTTTGACGAAATGGACTTCATCAGCAACTTGGCGCTCGGTTTGAGCGCAGCCCTGACTCCGTACAATGTTCTCTTTTGCTTTGTCGGAACCCTTCTCGGAACCCTCGTCGGCGTACTTCCTGGCATCGGTCCGACGGCTACTATTGCGATGCTCCTGCCAATCACGCTCTCGTTGTCGCCGGAGACGTCACTCATCATGCTCGCGGGAATCTACTATGGTGCCCAGTACGGAGGATCGACCACAGCGATCCTGATCAATCTCCCTGGGGAGTCGTCATCGGCGGTAACGGCGCTCGACGGTTATCAGATGGCAAGACAGGGAAAGGCGGGGCCAGCCCTCGCGGCGGCAGCGCTCAGCTCCTTTTTCGCCGGCACTATCGCAACAGTCTTCGTCGCGGCGCTAGCTCCACCCTTGACGAAGATCGCTTTGCAGTTCGGCTCTCCAGAGTACTTTGGCTTGATGCTCTTGGGTCTGGCAGCCTCCGTCGTCCTCGCCAGCGGATCCGTCCTCAAGACCATTGCAATGGTCTCCATGGGCTTGATCTTCGGTCTGGTGGGTACCGACATAAACACGGGAGCGATGCGTTTCACGCTTGGTCGGCCGGAACTTGCCGACGGGCTCAATTTCGTCGCCGTGGCGGTGGGCATTTTTGGAATCGCAGAAATTCTGCGGAACCTTGAGGTGACGGTCCAGCGAACTGCAGTCGTAAAGCGAGTGGCAGGCCTCTGGCCGAGCAAGGAGGACTTGAAGGCCATGTTTGGTCCAGCATGCCGGGGAACGGCTCTGGGCTCAGCCCTTGGCATACTTCCGGGCGGCGGCGCGATTCTGGCCTCCTTCGCGTCCTACGCCCTGGAAAAGAAGATCTCGAAGACGCCCGAACGCTTCGGGAAAGGAGCCATCGAAGGCGTGGCCGGTCCTGAGGCGGCAAACAACGCAGGCGCCCAGACGTCATTTATCCCCATGCTGACCCTCGGGGTACCCGCAAATCCGGTCATGGCTTTGATGATCGGAGCGATGATCATCCACGGTATCGTTCCGGGACCGCAGGTCGCAACGTCACAGCCCGTCTTGTTCTGGGGGCTCATTGCGTCGATGTGGATCGGCAACTTCCTTCTCGTAGTCTTGAACCTCCCGCTTATAGGCCTCTGGGTGAGGCTGCTGACCGTACCATACAGTGTGCTTTTCCCGGCCATCCTCGCGTTCGCTTCCATCGGGGTCTACAGCGTCAACTCAAACACGTTTGATCTGTACGTCATGGCGGCGTTCGGCGTCTTTGGCTACGTGCTCGCCAAGCTGGAGTTCGAACCCGCTCCTATGCTGCTGGGTTTCGTCCTCGGTCCGTTGCTGGAGGAACACCTCCGTCGCGCGATGACCATCTCCCATGGCGACCCGATGGTCTTCGTGAACAGACCAATTAGTGCGGCCCTTTTTCTGGTCGCCGTGGCGGTCCTCGCGATCGCCTTCATTCCCAATATCGCAAAACGCCGCAAGGAAGTCTTCGTAGAAGAAGACTGATCGATTGGAGACAGGCATGACCAACCAAAAAACGAACAGGATCTACAGGATCGCCTCCATCGCCGGCGACGGCATCGGCAAGGAGGTCGTACCTGAAGGGCTACGAATCTTGGAGGCCGCGTCGAAGAAGTTCGGATTCGAGTTGCAGATCGACTCCTTCGATTTCGCCTCATGCGACTATTATCTGAAGCACGGGCAGATGATGCCCAAGGACTGGAAGGCTCAGATCGGCGGCCACGACGCCATCTTTTTTGGGGCAGTGGGCTGGCCTGAAGCTGTTCCCGATCATATCTCGCTGTGGGGCTCTTTGATCCAGTTCCGTCGCGAGTTCGACCAGTACGTGAGTCTGAGGCCATGCCGGCTGATGCCGGGAGTGGCCTCTCCTTTGGCGGGTCGTGGTCCAGGTGACATTGACTTCTACGTGGTCAGGGAGAACACGGAGGGAGAATATTCTTCGATCGGCGGCAAGATATTCCCCGGCACCGACCGTGAAACCGTCGTCCAGGAGACGGTCATGACCAGGATCGGCGTCGACAGGATCCTTAAGTTCGCGTTCGAGTTGGCTGATAAGCGCCCAAGGAAAAGATTGACCTCAGCGACCAAGTCGAATGGGATTTCGATCACGATGCCCTATTGGGACGAACGCGTCGACGAGATGGCGAGATCTTACCCTCGCATCACCTGGGACAAGTACCACATCGACATCCTGTGCGCACATTTCGTGCTGAATCCCAACAAGTTCGACGTGGTCGTCGCTTCCAACCTGTTCGGTGACATCCTCTCCGACCTCGGGCCTGCCTGCACTGGAACGATCGGAATAGCACCCTCCGGCAACATCAATCCAGAGAGAGAGTTCCCATCGCTGTTCGAACCAGTACATGGTTCGGCACCTGATATAGCCGGGCAGGGCGTCGCCAACCCCATCGGCCAAATCTGGTCCGCCGCCATGATGCTGGAGCATCTAGGTGAGCAGGAAGCGGCTGACGCCATCATGGCGGGTATCGAAGGATCGCTCGCCGATTCACGGCTGCGGACGCGGGATCTCGGTGGAACTGCCAATACCGTGACATCCGGAAAGGCCGTGGCCGACTTCCTCATCTGAGCGCATTTTAGGATAACGATGGCCGGCGTGCTTCCATGCTAAAAGCGAATAAGCGCGCTGATCTTTGAGGGGCGTCGCAGCGGTTGGTGCGGCTAGGCCACCAGCGCAGAATACTGGTGTTTCCGTACTGCGACGACCGGCAGTCGCCGGTTTGTTTATATGCCCAATCGGCATCAAACAAATGACCATTGGCATTGGATCAAAGCCCGCCCGTACTTTACCACCTGCTACTGGAAAACCGATCGCAAATGATAGGCGGCAGGAGGAATAGGAGGAGCACCATGGCGCGACGCGTGCTGCTCGGTGTGGACCGCTTCATGAATGAGGCCCGCGCCGTGGTAAACCTTATCGGCAACGGCGTCGCGACAATCGCTATCGCAAAGTGGGAGGGCGCTCTCGATCGCAAGACGGTCGAAGCGGTGATTACCGGACAGCGCGGCGAGACCCCCCGACGGATCACTGCCACGACCCTCAAAGCTCAATACTGATATCAACGTCTTCTATCTAACGGAGTACATGAAATGCGTATCATCGACGTCTGCGAAGTTACGAAACCGATCGCTTCGCCTATCCGCAACGCCTATATCGACTTCTCGAAGATGACGGCCAGCCTCGTCGCCGTCGTGACGGACGTCGTGAAGGACGGCCGGCGCGTTGTCGGCTACGGTTTCAATTCGAACGGGCGTTACGGCCAAGGCGGCCTCATCCGCGAGCGCTTCAAGGATCGGATTCTTGAAGCGTCTCCGGATGGCCTGATGAACAATGCCGGCACCAATCTCGATCCGCACAAGATCTGGGCGACGATGATGCAGAACGAGAAGCCTGGCGGTCACGGCGAGCGTTCGGTGGCCGTCGGCACCATCGACATGGCCGTTTGGGACGCTGTCGCCAAGATCGAAGGCAAGCCACTCTTTCGACTCCTCGCCAAAATGAAGGGTCGTGAAGCTAACCCGAAGGTCTTCGTCTATGCGGCAGGCGGCTACTATTATCCTGGCAAGGACAACAGCGCGCTGCGCAAGGAAATGCGCGGATACCTCGACCGCGGGTACAATGTCGTCAAGATGAAGATCGGCGGCGCCTCGATCGACGAAGACCGGGGCCGGATTGAGTCGGTTCTCGAAGAGATTGGCTCCGAGGCGCGCCTCGCCGTTGACGCGAACGGCCGCTTCGACCTGGAGACGGGCATCGCCTACGCGAAGATGCTCCGCGACTATCCGCTCTTCTGGTACGAGGAGATCGGCGATCCTCTGGACTATGCGCTGCAGGCTGCCATCTCGGAGTTCTACGACGCGCCGATGGCGACCGGTGAGAACCTTTTCTCGCATCAGGATGCTCGCAACCTGCTCCGTTACGGCGGAATGCGGCCCGATCGCGACTATTTGCAGTTCGACTGCGCCCTTTCCTATGGGCTCGTAGAATACCTCCGTACTCTGGACGTCCTGCGCCAGTTCGGCTGGTCGCCGTCGCGCTGCATCCCGCACGGAGGGCACCAGATGTCGCTCAACATTGCAGCCGGGCTGGGGCTAGGGGGCAACGAGAGCTATCCGGACCTCTTCCAGCCGTACGGCGGCTTCCCGGACGGTGTGAAGGTCGAGGGCGGTCACATCGTGATGCCGGACCTTCCCGGCATCGGCTTCGAAGGCAAGTCCGACCTCATCAAGGTCATGCGGGAACTAGCGGAATAACAAGACGCGGAGCGGGGGACTGCCTCGCCCGCTCCTTCTCAGGACACCCTTCGATGATTGAAGATTTTCGACAAGCTGCACTCGACTACCACCTCTATCCCCAGCGAGAAGTATACCGCAGGATCAGCGCCGACGGCCGCATAGGCGGGCGTCATCCCGTTGCGGTTGCATGTCGGCTTTCCTATCCCGAACGCCTTTAACAGTCGGTCCGTTCACGGCCCCAACTGTCAGTCAGTAACGCGCCCTCATGTCGGCCGTTTAGGTCGTCTGCGCCATTTCCCTAAAGCGGTCATTCAAGCCGGGAGGCAAAGCCGCATAGCCCTGCAACAAAGTAGCTGCGCCCGCACATGGCCACTGACGACGAGAATCCACGCGGTCGTCGACGCCGACGGCAGGCCGATCAGCCTTGAACTGACGGCAGGACAAGCCCACGACAATCGGATGGCAGAACCGATGCTGCAGGACATGCGCGAAGGCGCGATCCTCCTTGCTGATCGCGCCTACGACACCAATGCCTTGCGCGATCTGGCCCAAGAAAAACGGGCCTGGGCCAACATTCCGGCAAAACGCAATCGCAAGGCCAGCTTTCCCTTCAGCGCATGGGTCTAGCGCCCACGCAACCTGATCGAACGCTTCTTCAACAAACTCAAACAGTTCCGCGGCATCGCAACCAGATACGACAACGATCCGCGCAACTTTCTCGCCGCAATCAAGTTGGCCGCAACACGCATCTGGATCAGATCGTTATGAGTCCACGCCCTAGGGCGTCGACTCATAAACTCTGACACCAGATCCTTGTCGCGACGATTTTGACGGCGGCAAGGTAGTTTTCTGGGCGCTTGTCGTAACGTGTGGCGATGCCTCGAAACTGTTTGATCTTGTTGAAGAATCTTTCCACGAGATTCCGTTGCCTGTAAACCCAGCGCGAGAATGAGAAGGAGCCCTTGCGGTTTGCTTTCGGCGGGATGTTGGCCCAGGCTTTGCGCGCAGCCGCTTTGGCTCTGATGGCGTTACTATCATAACCCTTATCTGCAAGCAGGATGTCACCTTCGCGGAGGCCTTCCGTCAGCGCATCGGCTTCAGTGCAATCGGCAATTTGCCCGCCGGTCAGGCGGAGCGTTACTGGCCGACCTTCGGCATCGACGAGCGCGTGGATTTTACTCGTAAGCCCGCCGCGGGAACGTCCCATGCCACCATCGTCTCGATCCCCCTTTTTCCCGTGGCCGCGTGCTGGTGAACGCGGACACAGGTCGAGTCGATCATGACGATGTCGCCATCATAAGCTTCTGAAACAGCTTCAAGAAGCCGATCCCAGACACCGGCCTTTCGCCAGCGGACGAAGCGGTTATAGCAGGTGGTTGGTGGACCGTAACGTTCAGGGACTTCCGCCCACGGCGAGCCTGTTCGGAACCGCCAAAGGATGCCATTCAGGACCCGCCGGTCGTCAACACGAGGAACGCCGCGCGGCTTGTTGGGAAGCAGTGGCGAAATAATCGACCATTCATGGTCCGTGAGTTCGTAGCGGCGGCGTGTCATCAAAGCTCCTCATTTGGAAGCCTTGAATCACGCGGCGCGCGCAACGCCAAGTAAATTAATGGGTTTACGGCCTAGCATTACAGTTGCATATTTATCTATAGTCTGAATCTATGGGTCTCCATGATTCGGAGGTCATGGATGACAGGTGCATCAATCGAGACTACGCTTGAACTTTGGGCATCGTCGCTGCGTGACGTGAAGTCTCGTATGCGGAAGCTGTTTACGCAGGAGCGGGTTGCAGCATCTGCGAACCTTTTCCTGGACGGCTTGCTGGGTGACGAGCGGCGTAAGACAGGTTGGATGCGCGCTGAGGCGGCCGGTGATCCCGGCCCGTGGCGGCAGCAAGCCATTCTGGGTCGCGGGCGTTGGGACGCGGACGGACTTCGCGACATCGTGCGAGAGTATGTTGTAGAAAACCTCGCCACCGATGATGCGGTCCTGGTCATCGATGAGACGGGCTTCCTCAAGCAGGGCAAGACATCGTGCGGCGCGTTGCACGTCAATATACAGGTTCTGCAGGCAAGATAACGAACTGCCAAATCGGTGTGTTCGCCGCCTATGTGTCCGTTCGCGGTCATGCCTTTATCGATCGAGCCCTGTACTTGCCCAAGGGCTGGACCGGCGATCCGGCAAGGCTGGCAGCAACTCATGTTCCTGAGGCTACAGCCTTCGCTACCAAGCCAGGCCTGGCTGTCGATATGATACGGCGTGCGCTGGCAGCCGATGTGCCGTTTTCATGGGTGGCCGCAGATGCGGTGTATGGCGTCGGGGACGTCGAAGGAACCCTGCGTCGAGCCTGCAAAGGCTACGTTCTTGGGGTTAAATCGGACCACCATTTCGGCTCCTGGTCAGGTAAGCCTCCGGTCGCCGGCACAGCTCAGGAGATCGCCCGTGATCTCGATCCAAAAGCATGGCAGCGTCTTTCCGCCGGTGAGGGCACCAAAGGCGCGCGGCTTCATGACTGGGCCTACTGCGAACTCGCCGACCTCGATGCCGACGAATATAACGAGACGAAATCGGGGCTTTGGACCCGTGGCCTCCTGATCAGGCGCAATATCAGCGACGGCGAACTTGCATTCTTCACCACATGGTGCCCGGCCGGGACGGGAATCCAGACGCTCGTTTCCGTCGAAGGCCATCGCTGGGCGATCGAAGACAGCTTCGAGGCCGCAAAGAACGAGCTCGGGCTCGATCACAACGAAACCCGGTCATGGCATGGCTGGCATCGCCACGTATCCCTCGTCATGCTCGCCTTCGCCATGATGGCGGTGATCCGGTACTGCGCCAATGACGTGACGCCCCAAAAAAGACCGCGGATGCCGACCATCAGGATTTGATCCGCTGGTCTATCCAGGAAGTCCGCCGCATCGCCATCAGACTCGCCCAGCGTCGCATAAACCCCGCCTACGTCATCGCATGGTCATGCTGGAGACGCGCCCATCAGGCGGCCGCTCGACGAGCTCACCTGAAAACTAAATTGCAACTGTAATGCTAGATCGCAAAGTAAGGATCGACTACGCCTTCGAACCCGTTGGGATAAAGCGCTGATTTTCCCTCTATGCCGTCGTCAGAAAGGGCAGTCGCCGCCGAGGTGATGAGCAGGCCCTGTGCCTGTTGGCCGACGAAAGCGGGGCAGCTCGGCTGTGCGAAAGGGACCTTGAGAGTTAGAAATATTTAGCCGGCGGGTGCTATGCAGTCGAGCTCCCCCGTCCCCCAGCGGGCGTTCCATAGATATCCGTTCTTGTCCATGACGGAGCCATCGATACCTCCGGGACGGGACCGGCCGTCATGAAAGACCGTGCGTTCACCTTTGACGTCGAATAGCGACCACCACACTCATAGCGACCTCCGACCGCATCGAGAGCTTGTCAGCGTCCGTCATCCACCATCGAAGAGAGTTGACGCATCTTAAAGCCGATGTTATCAAGTGAGTAATCGATAACCCAAAGCGCTCCATGACCGTTTCTCTGAACGACATAGCCGAACGTGCCGGCGTCTCCGTCAAGACGGTGTCGGGTGCGCTGCATGGCGGCTCGGCCCGGATGTCCGACGACACACGGCTGCGCATCAAGGAAATCGCCGAGGAGCTCGGATACGTTACCAACTTCGCCGCCCGAAGCATGCGGCAGGGCTGGATGCCGCTCATCGGCGTTATCGCCGACGAACTGGTGACATCTCCGTTCGCCACCGGGATCATCGGTGGTCTGGACAGTGGCGCACGCGCTTCCGACATGGCCGTTTTCGCAATGACGCTCAGCGGGCGCCGGAACGTCGCCTCGGTGCTGGAGGAGATGCACCGGTTCCGCCCGCGGGCGGTGGCCTACGCTGCGATGTATCATAAGCGGGTGGAGTTGCCTGCGGAGTTTGCCGAGACCGTCGGCGTGATGATCAATTGCCGCGAGGCGAACGATCGCGTGACCTCGCTGGTGCCGGATGAGACCGGTGCCGCCCTGGAGATGACGAACTATCTGCTGAACGCCGGCCGGAGAAATATTGCCTACATCAACCTGCCGGGACTTCTTGCAAGCGAACTCCGCGAGATCGGTTTCAGGCAAGCGCTCGATCAGGCTGGCTTCAACGGAACCGAGGCGACCGTTCTGCCCGCAGTCAACCGAGCGATCTACAGCGATCGCGCGCAGAGCCTCGTCCATTCGCACGTTCAGCGGCTGATGCGCTTTCCCCAGCGTCCCGACGCCATCCTGTGCGGCAACGATCGCGTTGCCATGGAGGTTTATGCCGCCTTGCGTCGTTGCGGCGCGGCGATCCCCGATGATGTCGCTGTTGCCAGTTTCGACAATCAGGTCGAGATCGCCTCGCGTCTCGACCCACCGCTGACGACCATGGCGCTTCCGCATCGCGCCATGGGTCGAAAGGCTGCACAGATTCTGCTTGCCGAAGACCGGGCTCCGGTCGAAGTGAAGAAACTCCCGTTCCGGCTGGTGGAGCGGTCATCCGTTTAGTAGCAGGGCATGCCCATTTCAAATGAGGAGGAATCTATGGGTAATCGTTTACTTTCATCTCTGATCCTGACGGCGGCGATGTCCGCCACGGCGCAGGCGGCCGACACGAAGGTCATTCACGTCATGCATCAGGGCGATCCCGCCGGCGTCGCGGCGATCGGCGCCGTTGCGAAAGCCTTCGAAGCCGAACATCCCGGCGTCGATGTCGAAACGATTTACGCGCCGCACGACGCATACAACGAGAAGTTCAGCGCCGCCGTCATGGCAAACCAACTGCCCGACGTGATGGAACTCGATGCGCCGTTCCTCGCGAACTATGTCTGGTCGGGTTATCTCCAGCCGATCAAGCCGCTCATCGACAAGGATGTCCTCGATGACATGACGAACTCCAATATCGTCCAGGGCACCTATCCTGTCGACAAGGACCTTTATGCGATCGGGCTCACCGACTCCACGGTCGTCCTTTACGGCAACAGGAAATATCTCGAGGCAATCGGGGCGCGGATTCCCACATCCGTCGACGATGCCTGGACGCGCGAGGAATTCGAGGGCTATCTGGAAAAACTTTCGAAGCTCGACGGCGTGAAGTGGCCGATCGACACCTTCCGTGGCTACGGCATCAAGACCGAATGGATCACCTATGCCTACGGGCCGATCCTGCAATCGTCGGGTTGCGATCTGATCGACCGGACAACATGGAAGTCGGCAGGCACGCTTGACGCCGACGCTTGCGTCGAGGCCCTGACGATGATGCAGACATGGGTGAAGAACGGCTGGGTCGTGCCGCAATCGGCGGGGACCAACCAGTTCTACGCCGAGAACAATCCGGCGGCGCTGGCCCTCGGCGGACACTGGTTCTACGCCGAGGCGGCCGCAGCGATGAAGGACGACATCATCGTGATGCCGCTTCCCAAGTTCGGCGCCAAGGGTGCAAGCCCGAATGGCACGTGGATCTGGGCGGTGACCAAGACCTCCGACCATCCGGACGTCGCCGGCAAGTTCGTCAGCTTCATGCTGAAGGACAAGGAGTACCGCAAGTTCATCGCCAGCAAGTCCGGCTACCCGGGCTTGAAGAGCTTCGCCGCCGAATCGCCGCTCTACGCCGCCGGCGGAGCGATGGCGATCGCTTATGAACAGGCGTCGAAGACGGCGATCGCGCGACCGCCGTACCCGGCCTATCCAACCATCACGTCGGCCTTCATGCAGGCCGTCGACGAGGCCTTCAACGGTGGCGATCCCAAGGCGGCGCTTACGGCCGCAGCCGAGAAGATCGACGAGGACATCGAGGATAACGACGGATATCCGCCCTTCGGTGATCAGCAGTAAAGCATCATTGACTCCAGACGATCGATTTCTTGCGATGCGGGCCCGGGTCCGCATCGCAACGGCCGGCGATTGGCCCCAGCCTCGGAGAGGAGGACTCCATGAACATGCAACAATCCCCAGTGCCGTCACTGGCCAAGCAAAAACGCCCAGCCCGCAGCAAATCGGACCGGGGGCGTCTGTTGCAGGAAGCCAGCATGCTGGCTCCTGCCGTGCTGCTGCTGACGCTCTTCCTGATCGTGCCGTTTATCCTGTCCTTTTGGACGGCGATGACGAACCAGCCACTGGTACCGCGTCCGACGCCGCTGCGCTTCATCTGGTTCACCAACTTCGTCCGCATCTTCCACGACGATCGGTTCTGGACGGCGCTCTGGAACGTATCGCGCTTCACCTTCTGGATTTTGCCGGTGCAATGCGGTCTTGCCTTCGCAACTGCTCTTTTGCTTCATCAGAAGATGCCGTTCCGCAATCTTCTGCGCGGCATGTTCTTTCTTCCCGCGATCACGTCCATGGTGGTGGTCTGCGTGATCTGGGGAACGCTGTTCCAATATCCGACCGGCCCCTTCAACCAGATTCTCGGATTCGTTTCGGGAGGCTATATTCAGCCGATCGACTGGCTGGGCGATCCTGAATGGGCGATGTTCTCCATCGTGCTATTGTCTGCCTGGCAGGCCTATGGCTTCCAGATGATCGTCTACCTCGCGGGTCTGCAGGGCATCCCGGACGAACTCTACGATGCCGCTCGGATCGACGGCGCAAACGCCGTCCAGCGCTTCTGGCACGTGACCATGCCCGGCCTGCGCCCGACCCATGTCTTCGTTCTCCTCATCACGACGATCCAGGCCTTCAAGCTTTATACCCAGGTTGCGATTCTCACCCAGGGCGGCCCCAAGAGCAGTACCGAAACCGTGGTCCACTACATGGTGCGGGCCGGCTTCGAGGAGCAGAAAATGGGCTATGCCTCGGCCGTCTCGGTCATCCTGTTCGTGATTGTTCTGATCATCGCGCTCGTGCAGCGCCAACTCTTGAGGCGTTTCGATGTCTGATATTGCGCTTTCCGTATCGCAGCCCAACGAAAAGCCGGTCCGTTCCGCTGCAAGAACCTTTCGTACCATCCAGACCGTCTGCATTTTCATCGTCGCGCTGGTCATCATCTCGCCGCTGTTCCTGCTGGTCGTTGCCAGCCTCAAGGATGATCGCTTCCAGATCCTTGCCGACATGGGCAGCTTCCGGGCATTCTGGGTCTCGGACCCGACGCTCAACAACTTCAAGGAAGTCGGACATTTTTCCGGCGAACTGGCGTTCGGCCGGTATCTTTTCAATTCACTGCTCATCCTGGTGACCACCGTCTGCGCGGGCGTGATCGTCAACTCCATGGCCGGCTTCGTCCTCGCATGGGGTTCGGTGAAAGGCCGGGCCGCAATCTTGTCGATCGTCATCGCACTCTATGTCATCCCGCAGGAAAGCATCATCATGCCACTCGTCATCATTGTGTCGCGGGCGGGCATGACCGATACCTTTGCTGTGCAGATCGTGCCCTGGATCGCGAGCCCCCTCTACATATTCCTGTTCTACCAGTTCTTCGCGCAACTGCCAAAGGAGCTGCTCGAGGCCGCCCAGATCGATGGCGCCTCCATCTTTCGAATCTATCGCTCGATATTCATGCCGCTCAGCCTTCCGGCAGTCGCCACCGTTTCGATCCTGACCGGTATCGAAACATGGAACCAGTATCTCTGGCCGATCCTCGTGACGCAGACGGACTACGCCCGGCCGATCGCGGTCGCGATCGCCACCTTCTTCGGCCAGGACAGCATCTACTGGGATCGTGCCATGGCGGCGTCCGCGCTGATGATGATACCGATCCTCGGGCTCTACCTCGCTTTCCAGCGCTGGTTCGTTAGCTCCTTCGTCGGTTCCGCGGTGAAGGGTTGACCATCATGCATCAGGCAACCGCACCATCCTTCGAACAGGCGCAGGCGACGATCAGCGCGATCCTGCCTGCCGGAACAACGGCGCATATCTGGCTGAAGGCCCTGCAGGCGGCAACGCCTGCAAGCCTTTCCGGAACAGTGGATGGCATCGAGATCGGCGTTGTCACGACCGATAACACCGAGGAATTCTCGTTTCGGACCCTGACGATCAGCCAGGGCGGCGAGACCACGCTCAGCTACGATCTTTCGACCACCGAGCTCTCCATTGTTTATTGGTATTCCAGGCAAAGTGCGATGACCGAAGGTGTCCGTGTTCTCTACACGCGGCCGACCAACGCCATGCCCGAGCTTCCGGGCAGCTATCACTTCCGTCCTCCCTTTGGCTGGATGAACGATCCAAACGGTTTTGGCCGCTTCGGCGAAAAGGTTCATCTCTTCTATCAGCACTATCCGCATACGCCGCGCTGGAATACCATGCATTGGGGACATGCGGTTTCCGACGACTTTCTTCATTGGACGCATTTGCCAGTCTTCCTCTTTCCGCCTTCGGAGCTTTCAGCCCGGGCCGATGGGCTGGGCGGCGCTTATTCCGGTTCGGCAATAGCCTTGCCGGGAGAGCAGGATGGCGTCCGCATCTTCTTCACCGAGCACATCAAGGGCCGCCGACCAGAAGAACAGAGACAATTCGCGATGAAGATCGAGGATATGATCAGTGCGGATGCCGCCGAACTGATCCTGCCGCAGCGCCCGGAGGGCCTGGATCTGAAGCTGGATTTCCGCGATCCCTACGTCTTTAAAGGGCCGGACGGCCGCTGGAAGATGCTGCTGGGAAGTCGCGACCACAGCGGGGGCGTCATCCTGCTGTATGAGACGGATGATCCACAAGCAGCAGGAGGCTGGCGTTTCATCGGTATTCTCCATCGCGAGGACCGGTTCAAAAAGAAACCGGCAGAATGCCCTTGCCTGGTGCCGCTCGGCGGAGCGTCGGACGACCCGGAGACGCGATGGGCGCTGATCTTTGGGCTCTTGACCAGCCGCGACCTTGCGACCGGCCGCCACAATATCGCGATCGCCACCGTCGGCCGCTTCGATGGCATGAGCTTCGAGCCTGAATTCGAACAGGAGCTCGACTTCGGCACCGACGCCTATGCGTTCCAAGCTTTCGTCGATCGGTCCGGACCGGTCGGCATCGCCTGGCTCGCCAACTGGAGCGATGTGTCCAAAGACGCCGATATGCCGACGGCGATGACGTTGCCGCGCCGTCTTCTGCTTCGGGACGGAGCGCTCCTGACGCCGCCCGTCGATGCTGTCTTGACACTTCGCCAGAACCCTATCGACAGCGGCGGGTTTCTCGCCGGCGAGACCGTCTGCCTCGGCAATGGCATGGTGGAAATCGTCCTGGACCTCGCCGCGGCCGGGAACGCCTTCAGGCTGGATTTCGAGCATCCGGAGACCGAACTGTCGGTGCAACTCGACAGTGAGGGACTGAGCATCCCCTTCGCCCGTGCCGGCGATACGGTATTCCCGCGCTATATCGCGGCTGGAGCACGCCCGTCGTTCATCCGCATTTTCCTCGATGCCGGCTCAATCGAGCTCTTTGCCGACGACGGCCGATGGACGGGTACGAAACGGCTGCCCGGCTTCGAGGGGGTCCGGGCGGCCCGCCTGGTCGCCCCGGACGGCAATGTCGCGGCGGCCAGTATCTGGCAGCTCAAGCTTTAAATTGAGGAGGAGGAGACGACAATGGCATCGGTTACAATCGACAATGCCCGCAAACACTATGGCGCGCTTCCCGTGATCCACGGCGTATCCGTCGACATCGAAGATGGTGAATTCGTCACCCTGGTCGGTCCCTCGGGTTGCGGAAAATCGACGCTGCTGCGGATGCTCGCAGGGCTCGAGGAGATTAGCGATGGTGAAATCCGCATCGGCGGCCGGGTCGTGAACGACGTCGCACCGAAGGAGCGCGATATTGCCATGGTCTTTCAGAGCTATGCGCTCTATCCGCACATGACGGTCGCGGAGAATATGGGATTTGCGCTGAAACTTCAGGGCCGCGACAAAGCCACCATCAACAGGCTGGTGACGGAGGCCGCCGATATCCTCGCGCTTAGGCCATTGCTCGACCGTCTGCCCAAGCAGCTGTCCGGCGGCCAGCGCCAGCGCGTCGCCATGGGCAGGGCGATCGTTCGTCATCCGCAGGTCTTCCTTTTCGACGAGCCTCTGTCGAACCTCGATGCCAAGCTGCGCGTCACGATGCGGGCCGAGATCAAGGAACTGCACCAGCGCCTCAAGACGACGACGGTCTATGTCACGCACGACCAGGTCGAGGCGATGACGATGGCCGACAAGATCGTCGTGATGCGCAACGGTCGGGTCGAGCAGATCGGCAAGCCGCTCGACCTTTTCGACCGCCCGGCCAACACCTTCGTCGCCTCGTTCATCGGCTCGCCCGCGATGAACCTTTTAGAGGGGACGATCGACAGCGGCAGGTTGATCTTGGACGGAGCAGGCCTTCCACTACCGGCGGGCCCGGAGCATGCCGCCACCAAGATCTACGGCATTCGCCCCGAGCACTTGTCGATCCGGGATGGAGGCGTTCCGGCAACCATCATCGTTGTCGAGCCGACCGGCTCGGAGACCCACGTCATCGCCAAACTCGGAAACGCAGATATCACACTGCTTTTGCGGGAAAGAGTGGAACTGCAACCGGGGCAAGTGATTTCGATCGCTCCCGATCTTTCCAAGGTTCATCTCTTCGACAAGGATGGGCTGCGGTTGAACTGAAGCCCTCGGGGTGCTGAGAATTGTCCGTAGGGGTGCGAAAAAATCGGTTCTGTGGCGGCAGACGTTCTGTGACCGGATCGCATAATATCTCGTGCGGAACCTGCGCAATGCCGGTAAGCGCGGCGTGATCACCGCCTATCGGCGAATTGCATTGCATTGAATAAGCGTCCACCAATAAGCTCCCCCGGGGCGAAAAAGACGGTCGCTTGGCGGCCTTTAGGCCGCCTTCCTCGCTGCATCGAAGGGAATTTCGACATCGACGACTAGCGTTGAGACTTGGAGGCCGCGCTCCAACTTGACGCTGACCTTCTCACTATCGATTTGCATGTGCTTGGAGATAGCGCGAAGGATCTCGTCGCGCAACTTGGTGACAAGGTCCGAGTCGCCGGCAGAGGCCCGCTCGTGGGCGAGCAGTACCTGCAGCCGCTCGCGAGCAGCTGGTGCGGACTGTGATCGGGAAAACAAACGGAAGAGTTTCATGCCGCCTTCCTTCCGAAGATCTTACCGAAGAAACCCCGCTTTTCACCAGGAATGGTGACGGGCAGGATTTCGCCTTTGAGCCGACGTGCAGCGTCGAAGTAAGCCATTGCCGGAGCACTGCGACCATCCGCTAGGGTAACGGGAGCACCGACGTTGGACGCACGCAAGACATCCATACTTTCCGGAATGATGCCGAGAAGCGGGATCGACAGGATCTCGAGAACGTCTTCGACCTTGAGCATGTCGCCTCGTTCTGCGCGAGCCGGGTCGTAACGGGTGAGAAGGAGATGCTTCTCCATCTGTTCGCCATTCTCGGCTTTAAGCGTCTTGGAATCGAGCATACCAATGATGCGGTCGGAATCGCGCACGGAGGAGACCTCCGGATTGGTCACGACGATGGCTACGTCGGCATGACGCATGGCGAGCGTCGCTCCGCGCTCGATGCCCGCAGGACTGTCACAAATAACCCAATCAAAAGCATTCCTGAGAGCGGTGATAACCTTCTCCACGCCTTCCGGTGTGAGATTGTCCTTGTCGCGTGTTTGCGAAGCTGGCAGCAGATAGAGTGTTTCCACGCGCTTGTCGCGAATTAGTGCTTGCGTCAGCTTGGCTTCGCCCTGGATGACATTGACCAGATCATAGACCACGCGCCTTTCCGCACCCATCACCAGGTCGAGATTGCGCAGGCCGACGTCAAAGTCCACGACCACGACTTTCTCGCCATTTTGTGCGAGGGCGGCGCCCAATGCTGCGGTCGATGTCGTCTTGCCGACGCCGCCCTTGCCAGACGTGACCACGATTACTTTGCCCATGTACCTCTCCAGTTCAATAGGACTACGCCTTCGGTTTAGCTGAGCGCTGCTGCTTTGATCGTTTCGCCTTCGAGCCAAATCTGCACCGCTTTTCCACGCAGACCCGGCTCCATGTCCTCGGCGGTCTGATAGAACCCGTCGATGGCGATCAACTCTGCCTCGAGCTTGCGGCAGAAGATGCGTGATGAGGAGTTGCCCATCGTACCAGCCATAGCTCGCCCTCTGAGCGCGCCATAGACATGAATCGATCCACCAGCGACCACTTCCGCACCGGATGCGACCGAGCCGACGATGGTTACGTCGCCCTCGGGGTGAAAGAACGATTGCCCTGAACGAACAGGCTGGCTCAGGACGATCGACGGCATTGTCTTTGACGTTGGCGGGTCAGAGGCAACAATGCTCTCTGTAGAAACTGGTTGTTCCGCATTGGTCGGCAATTCAATGTCTGAAGCAGCGCGACCATCGCTCATCGCGGGTGGCAGATCCGGGCCAAGCAATGAAGAGCGAGCACCTTCGATCCCCAAAATTCTGACGTTCCGCATGCCCAGCTGACGGACGAGATCGCGCAGCTGCGCACGATCGATCTCAAGCTCTTGAACGTCGAGCACAATTGGCCGCCGAAGGAAAAACCCGGCGGAACGGGCTGCAAGCTGGTCGAGCTGGACAAGCCAGTCTTCGAACGGCAGCTCGGGAGTCAACGCGAGCGCAAGGAAGGAGCGTCCCTTAAGACGAATTGGCCTAGGTTGGGTTAACATATCATTCAACTTGGTAAATTTTCCGTTGCCTCCGATGTAGCGAGAAAATGGTTAATGGAAGGTTAACAAGGAACCCCGTGTTATCGTGATTGACGAGCGGTTGGAGGCTCATCTTGCACACTCGGATTTGTCCATTTGACCGGTATCCATAAAACAACCCGCGCATCGTCAGGCGCCGGCGCGACATGGCGACGTTCAGGGGATCGAAAGTTTGAATCCGTTCAAGGCGAGCAATTGAGAGCAGAGCGCTACTGGGCTTAGTGGTCATTGGTGGACCCACACCTTTAGAGCAGGGACCTGCTCGGGAGCACGGGATCGCGGCGGCCTCGCCGCGATCCCGCAAGGTTCATTCTGACGGCGTGCGCTCAGCCGTGCGGCTGGAGACGGCCACGATCTCGGCACCACCATTGGCAAGAAGGCGTTTGCGCGCCAGCGCCCGCATAATTCGGGCCGCCGTCGAGAAGCTCATCTTATCGAGCGGCCCTTCGCCTTCCCAGCGCTTTGTCAGTCTTTCAGTGATGGCACTGACAATGCTCATCGGCACGATGTCGTCGCATCCGCGCATCGCTTCGAAGACGAGGCTGATCGGGATGACCCATCCTTCGAAAGTGACGATCGGTTCTGTCAGTTCACCCCATTCCTCGAAGGCGTAGAGGGCTTCGCGGAACAATTCCTGAAGGGTGATCGGCGCGTGTCCGTTGTATGCTTCGATTTTTTCCTACATGAAGTGGCAAATGCGACCAAGCTCGCGAGCAAAGGCCGCGTCATAATCGCTACACTTTCTGTACTGGACGGGTCTGGGAGGAAGTTCCATACTTCACTTCTGGAGATCGTCCGATGCCAAACGACGGGTATGGCCAACTGGACGCCGGACGGTTTCATCGGTCAGTTGTTCAAAAACATCGTAAAGCACATTTCCACCTCCGGCAGGCGTCAAACCGCCTTCCCAGTGGGGCAATCAGGAAATGTTCGCCGATGGCGGATCGATCGCAGCAACGCCCAAGATCTTCACCTTTCGCTATCGGTCGCCAGCCCATTGGGTCGAAGTCTTCCGCACCTGGTACGGCCCCATCCACAAGGCGTTCGCGGCCTTGCCGGAGCCA
This sequence comes from Pararhizobium sp. LjRoot235, assembly GCF_964254145.1. Classification (NCBI taxonomy): domain Bacteria; kingdom Pseudomonadati; phylum Pseudomonadota; class Alphaproteobacteria; order Hyphomicrobiales; family Rhizobiaceae; genus Pararhizobium; species Pararhizobium sp. LjRoot235. The sequence goes on from NZ_CAXUSP020000002.1 coordinate 150,620, forward strand.
CAACAGGCCATTCTGGAGCGCGATCTTCTTGATCTGATCGACCAGTTCAACCGCGCCGATGACGGGGCGATGGTCGTGCCGAGCGACTATCTTGAGGTCGTTGTCAGCAGATCGGATTCGTCGGGCTGAACTCAGGTCGTCGTCGCGGGTCGGAAACCGAGACGACGCCGACGATCATCACTCAGGCATAATGCAATCGAGTTGCACGCATATCGGAAGCTTCGATGGGGCGGCGAACCTGAAAGGGGCCTGACTCAAATCGATGGCCGCGAGCTTCAGATGACCACATCCGTTGGCCCGACTTCAATGTTCGTGAACTGACCGGAGCGGCATCTGAACTGACCTGGATCGTAGGACAGCTATTGCCGTGAACGCGGCGACCGCCAGAGCGCCAGCGACGACGAGCGACTCTGTCGAAGGTCTCTCACATCCAACTCCTCTTCGCCGAGACGGAATTGGGTTGTTCACGGGTGAGGATTTCGATCGATGGAAAATTGCTGTCGAGCTGAACCTGAAACGCGTTCGCAAGCCCGTCTTCGCCGCTAGCGCTTTCCGTCCAAGATAGATGTAAAGTAAGTTGAGCAAGAAGATTAAGGGCCGCAAGCACCACATCATTGTCGACACGCTCGGGTTGATGGTCGCGCTCATGGCGCACAGCGCCGATATTCTGGAGCGCGACGGCGCTCCCGATCTCCTGAAATCCGTCAAAAACCAGTGGCCGTGGTTCCTTCATGTCGTCGCTGATGGCGGCTATGCGGGCGACAAGCTCAAAAAGCGGCTGCAGAAAATCGGGAAATGGACACTCGAAATCATCAAACGTTCCGACTAGGCCAAGGGTTTTGAAATCCTGCCGCGCCGGTGGGTCGTCGAGCGGACCTTCGCCTGGCTGGGTCGATGCCGCAGGCTGGCCAAGGACTTCGAAAAATCCGTCGCTTCATGAGTTCTCTCCCTGCCCGTTGTTAGGGCCGGTTCGTAGCTAGTTAGAATCAGGGGTAGCGCAAGCTTTTTCCGTGCCTTAAAGTCGCCACATGGCATTGGAGGTTGCCCGAGGAGGATCTCATGAACGACTCCATTATTGGATTTTTGGTCGCAGGTGAACTTTCATGCCTATTCTGGGCTGCAGTGTTCACGTTGGCCGGCTAAGCCCCAGCGCTGCATCAATCTTCCTTGCCTTCCGCGCTCGTGTCGATGTGCAGCAGATCAAATCCACAGAGGATGTCGATGTTGAGTTTGAAGCCGCGAAGCAACATGGCTCGCCAACGTGTGGCTTCCGCGCCCGGCGCAAAGCGGAAGCGAACGATCTGGGTCCTGATCTGTACTCACAGGATCGCATAACATCTCCTCGGGAACCGCAGTTTTTGCGTTTTCGGGCACTGAACACTTTGAATTTAGCGGTTTTTGGCAGCGGCTACTGCTTCTGCCTGAATAATGCACATCTCAATTTCTTGCTTTGACATGCCGTTCGCTGCATTGGCGAAACGGTCCATGAGCGCCGCGAATTCACGGTCCGTTGCGCTGGCAAGAGACACGCCAAGAAGCCAATTCGGCGAAGTGCCCAGCGCATCTGCAATCTTCACAAGCGTTGCCAAGTCCGGCTCTCTGCGACCGGAGGCATAGTGTGCATACCGGCGCTCATCTAGCCCTACACGACGAGCAGCTTCTGCATTTGAAATGCCGAGTTGCTTGGCGCGTTCCTGAAGCCGTTTTGCGAATATGTCCATGGGAACATTTTGTTCCCGAATGACCCGCCTATGGCCACGAACGATATGGAGTGCTATAGGAACAATATGTAGTTAAGATTGCGTGATAGGAATTGTTGAGCGTGCCAGACGAGAGACGTCTTGCCCCCTCGCATCGATCGCGTAGGATCGGGGGGACTGAGCACCATGGAACTGCGCCAACTCACCTACTTTGTCGCGGTCGCCGAGGAGCTGCACTTCGGCAGGGCAGCGATGCGGGTGCATATTGCCCAGCCGGCGCTGTCAACGCAGATCCAGGCGCTGGAGCGCGAGCTCGGCGTCCAGCTGTTTGTCCGGACGACGCGACGCGTCGAACTGACGGTGGCCGGCAAGACCTTCTATGACCGATGCGTGCGGATCCTCAGCGACATCGATGTCAGCGCCGAGGTAACCCGCTCAGTCGCCGGCAAGACGGCAAGGAAGATCAGGATCGGCACCATCTATCCAGCCACCATCGGCGTGCTTCCGGCGTTCCTGTCGAAGATCGCAAGGAAGTATCCCGATATCCAGCTGCAGATCCAGAGCGGCTCGACCGGCGACATCATTCGCAATCTCGAGTCCGGCCAGATCAACCTCGGCTTCATCCGGCCGGTGGAGAACATCGGCTCCTTGCGCTTCTTCTCGATGGCGAACGACGAGTATATGCTGGCTATCGGCAAGGACAGCCGGCTTGCCGGTCTGGACGAGATCGGCATCGACGATTTGCGCGACCAGAAGATCATCTCGTTCTCGCGCCAGAACCTGTCCTACACCGAACGATACTCTGCCGAGATGTTCGCCGAGCATGATCTGGTGCGCAGCATCGCCTATACCTGCGATGACACGTTTGCGCTGATCTCGCTGGTGTCGGCCGGCCTTGGCATTGGCTTTGCGCCGCAATGGACGAGGGATTTCCCAAACCGGAACTTCGAGCTTCGCAAGGTGAGGGGCATCGACTTTCGGATCGGCATGGGGGTTGCCTGGAGCTCCGAGGACCCGACTGCCGCGCGTGACGACATCATCGACATTGCCCGCTCACTCGTCAGGCCGCCCAGACAGCCTGCAAGCGCTGCCGCGGTGACCGTTTCGAGCCAGCGCAGCGGCCAAACGTCCGCACCGCTGGCGATCATTGAAAAATTACTTCAGAAACAGGGACGATGATGTCGCGCAATCGAGTCCGGTCCAAGAGACCGCAGGCCACAAGCCCGCAACCCGCCACCCAAGGCAATCCGGGCGATGACGCCATCATCGACCAGGCACACTCGCTTTATGGCAGCGATGCAGCCACCGCGGTCGCCTACTGTGGGCTGGACGCCTGGTTCGAGGGTGAGGAGGTCGAGTTTCGCCGGTTTGCGCGACTGTTTCGCAGGCTCATGAACTAAAATGCTTGAAGCCGCCTTCCCGCAGTCAACTGGTTAAGAAGCTCATACCGTCCTTGGCGATTGGTCGTCGTGATTATCTGTTCTAAACGGGTGCCCGCTGTCACGGCGGGAACGGTTGGGTCCGTGCTGAGTTCGTTGCAACAGCGCACGGGGACTGCGATTGCCTATTCTGCCTCCGGGAAAGCCGACAAGGCAAAGCGCCCATGAAAGCTCAAGTCCCCGAGGAACGGACGTGGTATTCGCTGCGGCCGCTGCCATACTGACATTCGCCATGGCAGGTTTCGGCACCCTCTCCGACTGCCTACCGCGAAAAGGCTCGAACGGAATGCAATTTCGGGGGTAGTCGGTCCCGGTCTCCGCCGTGCCGGCGACGCTATGCTGAACCTCCTGCGGCTACTCCGGGGACCGAAATTGCATGCGCGAATTCCCGAACCGTGGCTGTGCCACCGCTATGCTCGGTCCTCCGATATGCTCTTTTTGTCGTTTGGCACTTCTGTGGTTGCCGCCCGTTTTGCTAGAGTTTCTGACCTTTTGTGCGTGTGATCGAGTGCGGTCTTCTGTCAGGCCGTTCGTTGCGGCGCTTCCAAAGGCCGCAGCATGGTCTGAGCTGCCGACACCGATTCAGGGGATAACGTCTTGCGGAACGCGACGCCCTCACACGGTCAGCACTGACGAGATGCCGTCCCCTCGAGTCACTGGCGCGGTCAAGTTGTCCGTGATGAAATTACGAAAGATGGCTCAAGGAAATGTCACGAGGTGTGTACAAGGGCAACGGCAAAAGGCGAAAGCCTTAGTTGCGCCCTTACGATTCCAACTGACTTCACTCCGGATTTCGTCGCTTTCCTCATTGTGTCCCCGTCAAGCACGTCCAGTTGAGCGCGTGCTGGATCCACCAACTCGCTCATGTCCACCGTTAGTGCTTGATCGCTGAGATTGACGATCCACAGAGTGGCCTCCTTTTCGGTTTCCGTTCTGAAAGACATGACTTTTTGCGGATGGGAGGCAACGACGGCACGCCATTGCTGACCTGCCAGTTCCGCCAGGCCAGCCACGATGTGAAAGAGTGGTCGTCTTCCGCCTTCGGCGATCGGCTCGCCTTTTTCGGCAAAGACGCCGAACGGTCCGGTGAGGGCTGATAGCGTCAGTGTCTCGATATCTGCATCCAGCACTGAAGTGATGTAACCGGTGGCGAAGGCGGCGGCGAACAGGCCGGTGTGGCGGGGATCACGGTTGGCCATCGGGATGCGGCTACTATTTGGGTTGTCCATCGTGCGGCTGCCATAGGGGTTTTGCCGCATGGCGATGGTGGAGGGTCCGAGACGATAGGGCTTGTCGCCGTAGATGGCGCGGACCGACCTTGTGACGAAGGGCAGCGCTTCAAGTGTCTGCATGACGCTCAGATCGTCAGCCGCATGCACGATGGGACTGGTACAATGGCTGATGAAACCGAGGTTTCCGGCCGGAACACGCTTTCGGTTGAGTTCGGTGAAATAGGAGAGCATGCCGCCGCCGAGGCGAATGCCGGGAAACGCGTTCAATGCGGCTGCGTAGACTTCCTCGAGCGGTGGACAATCCGGCCATTTGCTACCGGGCGGAGTCGATTGGCGATCGACAGAGGGGCAGACCATGATGGCACTAGGTGCGAAGTCTGCGGCGCGCATCCACGCGGCAATCTCCAGCATTTCCTCATCCAGCGGGCGTTGGCAGGGGACGGCGAATTCGAGCGTTGTCGTGCCGCCGTGGATGGCGGCAATCTCGGCAAAACCCTTGAACACGGCGGCGTCATGACCGGCTGCGGGGTCGAAGTGAAAGAGCAGGTCCTGAACCTTTGGCCCATCCTGGCGCGCGAGGGTAGCGAGACTGGCTTTGGCTTCCTCTGGGGTGATCACCAGGCCGATGGCGGGCATCGTGCCGGACGCCGTCCCGGGCGTGAGCCGGATGACGGCGGAGTTCCCGGCGGATGCCGGGCGATCACCCGAAGAGGCGCGGCGGTCGATGATTGTCAGGGTGATTTGCTGGACGATAGGTTCGTCGGGCGGTATCCGGTAGGGCCAGGGCAGGGCCAACGGGCGGACATAGGTCTTGTAGGAGGCGTCCGACCAGTTGCGCTGGTCTTCCATCTCGAACGTGTCGCCCTCCATGCGGCATTCGACGCTAACACCAGCAAGCGCATTGTGGGTTATAGCGCGCATGTCCTCGAAGGGTTGCCAGGGCTCGATGAGATCCGGCAACTTCGTGTCCTCTATCTCGCCATTGACATGCTCGACGGTGACTGGCGCTCCGGCGACGCCGACGATGGGATGCAGGATGCAAAAGCCGCAGCGATTGGTCTCGAAGCCTGTGGGGGAGCGGGCCACGCTTGTGAAGGTCAATTTGCCATCGGCACGTCCTTCGATCATTGCTGCTATGTCGAGAACGGCGCCGTTCGGGCCATCGCAACGGGCGCCGTAAGAGACAGTGAAGCCGTTCTCCGATTCCGCTACCACGAGGTTCGACAAACCGGGATCATGGGTGCCCCAATCACTGTCGCGCACGAGGTAGGAAATGGCGCGCAGGACTTCGACGCCGTCGTAGGCGATGGCACGAAGATTGCCGCCAGCGAGTTGTGCCGTCAGTTTTCCGGCCCTCAGGAGACGCGGGACGGGTTCGGCCTGCATGGTTCCGTAAAGCTGGAAGGCAGTTGCCGTGTCGCTCATTTCAGCAAGGTTCCGATCTCGACGGTCACCTTGGAGGCGGCGCTTTCATAGGCGGCTTCGACGAGGGCGAAGGTCTTCAGATTGTCGGCGCCGGAGGTGCACGTTTCCTCTTGGCGGCGGAGGCAATCGGCCCAGTGCTGCTGGATGGCAAAGACGCTTTCCTGGATATTGTGCCACGGCCGCGAAGCCCAGGGCAGCAAGATTGGCGCGACGTCGGTGTTCGTCGTTCCCTCGGCATTGGTGACCTGCAGCTCGTAGCCCTGCGACAGGCGCAGCGAGCCCTGGGTACCGTCGAGCTCGATCAGCGTTTCGGGGAAGGGCTCGACGGATTGTCTGGTTGCATAGCTGACATCGACAATGGAGGTCGCGCCGTTGTCGTGGTCGAGCAGGATGGTCGCCACGTCCTCGCCGCGGATTTTCGGATTAACGCGCTTTGTTCGCGCGGACAGGCTCGTCACGTCGCCGAGAATGTAGCGGGCGATATCGAGCGTATGGATGCCGAGGTCCTCGATGATAAAGCGCTTGCCTTCCGCCAGGTATGGCTGGCCGGAGAAAACATCGTAGCCGGAGCGGAAGGAGAAGCGGCCCCAGAAAGGCGTGCCGATTGCGCCGGAATCCAGCGCCTTGCGGACGGCCTGGATGGAGGTCTGCCAGCGGAAATTCTCGTGGATCATAAGGGGGATTCCCGCGATATCGCAGGCTGCGACCATGGCTTTTGCGTCGGCAAGCGTCGGAGCAAACGGCTTCTGGCAAATCGCAGGAACCTTCTGGGAGGCGGCCAATTCCACCAGTGTGCGATGACTGTTCACCGTGGTAGCGATATCGACGAAATCGAAACCGCCATCGGCGAACATCTGCGCTGCATCGGTGTAGCGCCGCTCGACACCGAACTGGTCGCCGACGAGCTTCAGCCGCTCGGGGTCGCGGTCGCAGATGGCGACGATGGACACGCCTTTGACATCGTTCCAGCCGTGCATCTGGTTGACGGCGAAGAAGCCGCAACCGACCAGGGCGCCGCGCAGTTCCATCATCTTCTCACCCCCTCTTCGCCAGCTGCATCAACGTCACCTGCTGCTGCAAGCGGCGCTGGGCCTGGTCGACCACCACCGCAACGATGATGACGATACCCTTGATCACCATCTGCCAGAAGGAGGAGACCCCCATCATCACCAGACCGTCTGACAGAATACCGATGACGAAGGCGCCGATGATGGTGCCACCGATTGTGCCGCGACCGCCGGACATCGAGGTGCCACCGAGGACGGCTGCGGCAATGGCGTTAAGCTCGAAGGAGTTACCCGTGGCCGGATGCGAGGCCATCAGCTCCGACGAAATGACAATGCCGACGATGGCGGCGCAGAAGCCGGAGAACATGTAGACGAACATCTTGACCCGGTCGACACGGATACCGGACATGCGGGCGGCGCGCTCGTTGCCGCCGACGGCGAAGATCTGACGGCCGATCGGCACGTATTTCGCGACATAGGCGGCGGCGAGCGCCACGACGATCAGGATCCAGATCGATACCGGCAGACCGATGATGCGGCCGGAACCAAGGAAGCCGAAGCCGGTCGTTGCAAGCTCCGGCTTGCCGACGAGGTTCGGGAACGTCTGGCCGTCCGAGGAGAGCAGGGCGAATCCACGGGCGACGTAGAGCGTGCCGAGCGTAGCGATGAAGGGGGCGACATTGAGCTTGGTGATCAGGAGACCGTTCACCGCGCCGATGACAACGCCAACCGCGAGCGTGATCAGGCAGACCTCGACGACATTGAAATACATCGTATAGCCGAACTGCAGATCGATGCCGTTGAGGATCAGACCGCCGGCGACCATGCCGCAGAGGCCGACGATCGAGCCGACCGAAAGGTCGATGCCACCGGTGATGATGACGAAAGTCATGCCCATGGCGAGGAAGGCATTCAGCGCCACATGCTTCGACATCAGGATGATATTGGCCGTCGACAGGAAGTTCGGCGCGAAGATCGAGAAGAAGGCGATGACTGCAAAGAGCGCGATGAACGTCCTGAGCTTCATCAGAGTTAAAAGGATGGAGCCGCTATCGGTTGCCGGTGGTTTTTCGGTCGCAGTTGCGGTGATCATCACGCAGTTTCCCCAGTGGTTTTGTGTTCGGCCGACTTGTGTCCCTCGGACGCAGCCTTGACGATGAGCTCTTCGGTGGCGTCCGCCCTGTCAATGATCATCGTTACCTTGCCGTTGCTCATCACGGCGATGCGGTCGGAGAGCGCCATGACCTCGTCGAGGTCGGAAGTCGAAAACAGGATGGCGAGGCCTTCACCAGCGAGCCTGCGCATGGTGCGGAAGACATCAGCCTTGGCGCCGACATCGATGCCGCGGCTCGGCTCGTCCATTAGCAGCACCTTCGGGTTGGTCATCAGAGCCTTGCCGATGACAACCTTCTGCTGGTTGCCGCCGGACATCGAAGTAACGTCGAAATCCGGATTCGGCGCCTTGATCGAGAGGTTGCGGACCTGTTCCTTGAATGCCGCCTGCTCGCGGTCCCCAGCAATGTGGAAGCCGAATTTCACGAATTTCTCGAGGCTTGCCAGAGTGAGGTTCGAAGCGATCGACAAGACCTGCACGAGGCCTTCCCGCTGCCGGTCTTCCGGGATGAGCGCAAGGCCTTTTCGGATACGGGCGGAGGTGTCCTTAGCGAAGATCTCTTTGCCCGAGACGAAGATCTGGCCGGTGGAGTGCGCATGCTGGCCGATGACGCATTCGAAGAACTCGCTACGGCCGGCGCCCATCAGGCCGTAGATGCCGAGAACCTCGCCGGCCCTGACGGAGATAGACAGGTGATCGACCGCAAAACCGCCCATCCTGCGCGGCAGGCAGATATTCTCGGCGCGGAAGGCTTCACTGCCGAGCTTGTGGTCGACGGATTTGGCAAAATCCTTGGCATCGGAACCGATCATCGAGCGGACGATCCATTTGGTGTCGATATCCCGAACCATTGCCTGGCCGGTGATCTGGCCGTCGCGCAGCACGGTGATGTAATCGCCGATGCGCATCAGCTCTTCCAGCCGGTGCGAGATGTAGACAATGGCGACGCCCTGCGCCTTCAACTCGCCGATGACCTTGAAGAGGATATCGACTTCCGCGGCCGACAATGCCGAGGTCGGCTCGTCGAGAATGAGGATACGGGTATCGAGGGAGATCGCCTTGGCGATTTCCACAAGCTGCTGTTGACCGATCGGCAGGTCCTCGACCATGGTTTCGGCGCTGATGCCAGCGTCGAGCTTGTCGAGGAAATGATTGGCCTTTTGAACTTGAGCCTTGTGGTCGATGCCGCGAATGCCGCGGGTGATCTCACGGGTGGCGAAGATGTTTTCGGCGACCGAGAGGTTGCCGAACAGGTTCAATTCCTGGAACACCATGCCGATGCCATGCCTCTGCGCATCGGCCGGGGAGTTGAATTCGACCTCCTTGCCGTCGAGCAGGATGCGGCCGAGAGAAGGTTTCTCGACGCCGGCGATTATGCGCATCAGCGTCGACTTGCCGGCGCCGTTTTCGCCGACGAGCACATTGACCGCGCCGCGCTTCAGTTCGAGGCTCGCATGCTTGACTGCGACGATGCCCGAATAGACTTTCGTCACGTCGTCGAGCTTTAGGATCGTCTCGTGTATCTCGGCTGCCATGTCAGCCGCCGATCGTAATGGTGGCGGGCGTCAGCAACGCCGGCTGGCCAGCGGACGGCAGGGGATAGGCGCCGAGCGCCTCCACGTGTTTGCCTTCGAAGCCTTCGCGCGGTAGCTTTTCGAGCGTCAAGCCGTTGACATGGATGTTGAAGGCCTTGCCGAATTCAGCCCACTGGATTTGGTTCTTGAATTCGTTGAAATTGACGAAGTCGAGGCTGTCGCGGATCGCGGTGCCCTTGATGACCGGGCCGATCTGGACGCGCACATCCACCTTGCCGTCGCCATCGACATCAGTGTCGAGGTAGGCAGCACGGGATTTCGTTTCGGCCTTGACGATCGTGCCGGAGACTTTCGCGGCAAATGTCCAGGGGGCCGTGCCGTCCTTTTCCTTGTGGCCGTATTTTGCCGCGGCGGCATCGAGATCGGATTTGGTCAGAGCGGAAACCTCCTGAAAGGTTCCGGCGCGCGTTTCCAGGAACGGGATGACTTTTGCTTCCCATACTTCCGCGACCTGGCGATCGGGATTGAACCCGCCGCTTGCAGCTTCTGCGGCCTCTTCGGCCGTCGGCGTCTTGATAATCTTGCAACCGGGCAGCGCCAGCACGATGGCGAGCGTGATTGCGGCGGCTGTCACGAAGTTCGGCATGGAATTCTGCTCCGGCACATGGAAATATACGCAGGGCGGAGAGTGTCCGCCCTGCGCGCATTCTTTGGGAGGATCAGTTGGTTAGTGCGAAGGTTTCGAGCTTGGCGGAATTCTCGCCGTTGATCAGCACGCAATCCATGAGCTGCTTTTCCTCGGTCGGTCCCTTATCCGTCTTGATGAAGACGTCGGCCTGTTCGACAGCCATCTGCGCTTGCGCATAAGCCGGCTGCAGCACAGTCGCCTTGATGCCGCCTGCGGCGATGCTATCGCGTACGTCGTTGGAGCCGTCGAAACCGACGACGATTACGTCCTTGCGGCCGGCAGCCTGGAGAGCGGCGATCGCCCCCATGGCCATCGTATCATTGCCGGAGATGACGCCTTTGATATCCGGGTTTGCCTGCAGGATGGTCTCCATCTTGGAGTAGCCTTCCGTCTGGCTCCAGTTGGCCGACTGCTGGGCGACCATCTTCATGTCCGGATATTCGTCGACGATGTCGTGGTAACCCTTGGAGCGGATGCCGGCGTTAAGATCGGCTTCGCGGCCGAGCAGTTCGACATAGTTGCCGGCCTCGCCCATCAGCTTGACGAACTCTTCGGCACCGAGCTGCGCGCCCTGATAGTTGTTGGAAACGATCTGCGAGACGGCAACGCCGGTGGCATTGATTTCGCGGTCGATCAGGAAAGAGGGAACGCCTGCGTCCTTGGCCTTCTGGACGGCGGCAATCGAGGCTTCGGAGCCTGCGTTATCCAGGATGATGGCCTTGGCGCCGCGGCCAATGGCGGTGTCGATCAACTGCGACTGCTTGTTGGCGTCGTCGTCATGGACGAGCACCAAGGTTTCGTAGCCGAGTTCCTTGGCCTTGGCTTCCGCGCCGACCGCTTCCGCCTTGAAGAACGGGTTGTCGTGCGAGGGGGTGATGATGGCGATGAGGTCGGCGGCAAAGGCCGGCATGGCAACGCCCAGTGAAAGGGCGCCGGCAAAGGCAGCAAGGGTTAGTCTGCGTGTTAGTTTCATGTGTATCCTCCCAAGTGAATTGATCGGCCCCGTTCCCGGCGGAGCCGATGATTGTCAGGCCTTAGAGCCCGACGGCGATCAGGTGATGCGCCGAATGCTCTCGGCGATCTCCTGTGGTTCGAAGACTTTTTTCCAGTCGTCGCGCATCAGCGCCGGGATGCCGAATTCAATGGCTTTGTTGCAGGCATCGGAGAACACGCCCTGGACTTCGCCGAAGATCACGGCGCCGAGCACGTTCATGTGGCCGAGCAGAAAATCACGGGCGGCCTCCTCCGGCACACCGCGTTTCACACACTCGTCCATGGCCTGCTTCATGACGACCAGCAGCGAGGCGCAGACGGTTTCCGACAGGCCCGGCTCCAGCATCGCCATCTGCTCGACAGTAACGCGATGCGAGCGCATGACCGGCGACCAGATGACCTTGGCGATCTCTTCGCCGAGGCCGTAGGCCTCTTCCGGTCCCTGCATCAGGGCGGAAACGATATGCTGCTTGGCAAACAGGCCGCCGAAATGATCCCTCTTCGCGGCCATGTCCGTTTCGTCGTTGAAGATGGGCGGATGGCAGGGATGGGTGACGAAATAGGTGAGATCGGCCCGCACCGGTAGGTGGCCGGCAAAGGGGGCGGCCGCGTCGAGAGCCACAACCATGGTACCGGCGGCGAGCTTGTCGACGATACCGGCCGCGACCTTGCCGATTGCCGTATCCGGAACGGCGAGAATGACGACGTCGGCGCCATCCAGCCCGGCATTGGCCGGCACGCAGGAGATCTCGAGATCGTTTTTCAGCCGCGCCTGGCTCGCATCGCTGACTTCGATGTGGCGTACGTCAAAGCGCGAGCCTTTTAGGTTCTTGGCCAGCCGGTAGCCCATTTTGCCGCCGGCGCCGAAGAGAGCAATTGAAGTCATGTTTCCTCGCTTAGGTCTGTTTGCGATGACTATATGCAGCTGGTATAATGAGTCAATCAGTATATCAGAGAGTCGACGGATTTTTCAGCTTTGCGTAAGACCGAAGATGCAAAATCCATTCGCAGCCATGCAGCGCAGGCCTTGAACCATGATGTTTGTGCTCCGCGTGGGAATATGCGCTTGCGTTCTGAAGCTCTCGGTTACTTCACCTCGTCCAGCCTGTTGATGGCCTCAACATTTCCGGCGGACGCGCCGTTGGGGTCGAAGTCGGATTCCAGCCATTTGTCGACGATCCTCTTGGCAAGTTCCGGGCCGATGACGCGGGCACCCATGGTGATGATCTGCGCGTTGTTAGACTTTGCCGCGCGTTCAGCCGAATAGGTGTCGTGGGTCAGAGCGGCGCGGATGCCGGGCACCTTGTTAGCCGAAATCGCCACGCCGATGCCCGTGCCGCAGATCAGGATACCGCGCTCGTTCTGACCATCGATGATGGTCTGCGCCAGCGCCAGCGACAGGTCGGCATAGTAGCCGGATTGGCTGAGGTCGCTGACCTTTAGGTGCGGCCGGGTGGCCAGATGGGCGGCTATGACGTCGAGCAGCGGCTTGCCCGCGCTGTCTGCTCCGATGGCGATATTCATGGGGTGTCCTTCCGTTTGTCGTAGCCTGGTTCAAGGGAGCGCCTTGGAGACGCGGCCGAGAATGTCGAGATAGCCGGAAACCGCCCAGGCCGAGCGGCCGATGAACAGCCCGTCGATATGGGCGCAGGCGGCGAACTCCACGCAATTGTCTGGATTGACGCTACCGCCATAGAGCACCGGGATTTTTCGCCCGAGCACGGCTTGCGCGGCTGCGGAGATCTTCGCATGGCGCGCATCGGCATAGTCCGAGGATGCCGGAATGCCCTTGACGCCGATCGCCCAGACTGGCTCGTAGGCGATCAGGATGTCAGCATTCTTAGCCTCGCCTTGAAGCCGCCCAAGCGCACCTTCGACCTGCGCCTTCAGCACCGCATCCGCCCGCCCGCTCTCGCGCTCCACAAGCGTCTCGCCGATGCAGATCAGCGGAATCAAAGCATGATGCACGGCGCTCTCGACCTTCAATCCAACGGTCTCGTCCGTCTCGCCGAAGAATTCTCGGCGCTCGCTATGGCCGAGTTCGACCAGATCGAGGCCGCAATCGACCAGCATCGGCGCAGAGATCTCGCCGGTCCAGGCGCCGGCATCGTCCCAGTGCATGTTCTGGGCTCCAATCTTTACCGAGGTACCGGTCAGCGCGGCCTTGACCTCACGCGCGGCGGTGAACGGCGGGATGACAAAACGCTGAATGCGCGCATCGCGCGCGCCGTCCGATTCGACAAGAGCATTCGCAAAGGCGAGAGCCTCCGCGAGCAGCTTGTTCATCTTGAAGCTCGTCCCTACCCAGAACGTCATCGTTTCATTCTCCCTCGATTTACACCTGCACGCCGTCCCGGATCTGCGAGAAATAGGCATCCGAACCCACCTGGCCGCCCTTCAGGGCGATCTGCAGACCGTTCGTCGCGGCGTGCGTGCCATGGGCTGTACAGAGGGGGGAACCGGGCGTCTGGGGCAGAGGTAGCAGGGTCGTCAACGCCTCTATGTTCAACTCCCGCAGCGCATGGCTTGACGTGTCGCCGCCAGCGATGACGGCGCGTTTCAGGTGCTGTTCCTCAGTGAGGCGACGCAGGATTTTGCCGAGCATGCGGCCGAGGCGATGGCGGCTACCGGCAATCCTGTCGATATCGCTGCCACGGTCGGCGGATGGGCCGAGTGCAGTGTTGAGGATGACGCTGCTGCCCTGTTGCAGACATTCGATGCCCGAGGCGACGGCACGTTCCAGCGCAGCGTTGCCGTTCTCGCCGAGCAGTTCGATCGGGTCGAGATTGATGCCGGCAAAGCCGTTTTCGGTGGCGTGGCGGATCTGGCGCTCTGTGGTGGGCGAGACGCTGCCGGAAACGACCGCGATGCGATGAGCCCTACCGGGGAGAGGAAACGCCGTGGGTCCCGAGGTCAGCCCGGCTTGCGACCAGGCGGTAAGGAGCGCGTATTCCACGCCCGAGGAACCAGAGACGAACCAGCCGTTGCCGGGCTTCAACCGCCAGATCTGGCGACCGGCATTGATCTGGCTTTCGGTGCTATCGACGTCGAAGAGTACCATGCCGTCTGCGCGTTTGCAGAGGGCATCGATCTTGTCATCGGCGCCTGTGGCGGCCAGCATCGCGAGATCGGCAAGCCTTGCCTCAAGCGCCGTCTGTTCCTTGAGGTGCAGGCGCAGGTCCGCCTCGGCCATGGGGGTTACAGGGTGGCGGCTCATCACGGGGTGACGGTCGATGCGATAGACCTCGCCCTGATAGGCAGCGAAGAGGTGGCCAAAGGCTGTATAGCGTTTCAGCTGCGGCGCGCCGACGACGAGAGGAACATAGGCCTGATCGAACAGTTTCTTTCCGATCTCGAGCGCCTTGCCGATATTGCCGATCTGCGGGCTCGAGTCGAAGGTCGAGCAAACCTTGTAGTGGCAGATGGCGGCATTCAGGCTTTTCAACCATACCAGGGCGAGCGTGAGGTGTTCATCCATCCAGGCCGGGGTTTCACTGCGGCTCGTGCCGGCAAGACCGATCGCGCGGCAATGGCTGAAGCGCTGCAGAAGGCCTTCATCCGGTATGTCCATGAACAGGACGGTGTCCACGCCGTTGGAGGCGAGCGCTTCCATCACATCGGTGGAGCCGGTGAGGTCGTCGCCATAATAGGACAGGAGCAGATCGTGTGTCGTCATGGATCTCACTCGCCCTTGCCGCCGAATTTCTTGAGCGACGCCGCCAACTCGGGATGGTCCTCGGCATAGGTTTCGAGCGGGATGTCCGCAGCGGCTGCTTGCCAGGCCTGCTGCACGGCATGCACACCGGCGGCGGGGCCACCTGGATGACTGACGATGCCGCCACCGCACAGATAGAGAAGATCGGTCGTGCGGCCGGTGCGGCGGTAGGTTTCGGGCGCCTGACCGCCCCATTGACCGGAGCCTGCAATGGGGAGCGCGCAGTCGGACGCGTCGAACAGCGGCGTAGTGACAGCCTTGAAGGATTCGACGAAGCTCTCGTCCGGTTCCCAGTATTTGACGCCGATGCCATTGATCTGGAATTGGTCGACGCCGAGCAGACGCCAGAACTGCTGCCAGACCTTGAAATCGAAACCAATGCCGGGATGGCGCGTCAGCACGTCCCAGCCGTTGCGATGAGCGTGCAACACGAGGCCAGAGCGTTTGCGCAAAAATGCCATGGCGCCCATGCCGATGGAGTTGATGTTGACGACGGCGCAGTTGCCACCCGCCTTCAGAACGAGGTCGTGGTTTCGCATCATCTCATCCGGATCAGTGTGGGAGATGCCGAACGCATACATCACCTTCTTGCCGGTCTTCTGCTCATGGTCGAGGATCTTGGGCATGATGGCGGCAACGCGTTGCTCGAGCGGAGAATAGACCGGACTCATCAGTTTCTCGTCGTCCTTTACGAAATCGACTCCGGACTGGATGAGTTTCCCGACGAGTTCCGCGGTTTCCTGCGGGCGCAGGCCAAGCGCCGGTTTGACGATGGTACCGATGATCGGGCGGTCGTAGACGCCGGTGAGCCTCCGGCTCCCGGCAAGACCGAACTGTGGGCCGGGATAGACGCCGCGATATGCCTCCGGCAGCTTGAGATCCACAACCCTCAGGCCGGTCAGGCCGCGAATGGAAAAGATTCCGCCGACAGCAATGGTCATCAAGGCAGAGAGATCGGTGCCGATAACATCAAGCGGGAAGGCGATATCGGTGTCGGCGCGGTGGATGACGCCGTGCCCCGCCGGCGCTTCCGGCCAGCTTGGAGACGGCGCATCGGGAAGGGGGCGAATGGCGAGCACATGAGCGGCGACGCGCGCCTTTAGCTCCTGCGTCTCACCTGGAACCGGTACGAATGTGCCTGTCGATTGGTCGCTGGCGATTTTTTCCGCCATGGCCTCGACGCTGCCGGGCGTTTCAATGCGGTAGGTGAGGGTGATCATCATGAATTGCCCGTTGCTCCTTCTCGCCAACATGTTTATTGGTGACATCACCTCATGACCTGGTATAATGAGTATTCCAATTTGCGCAAGATGTTTAGGCTGGTCCTTGGAAAGTTTTCGGCTCAAAACGGCGACTTGATCTTTCCTTGCCAGTTCGCTCAGGTACATAAGGAGGGAGACCTTGATCCAGCGAGTGAGCATGAGCCAGCCAGTAGAGCAGATCGTGAGGCGCAAACTCTCCGATGAAGTGTTTGACCGTCTTGAGCGGATGATTACATCGGGCGAGTTAAAGCCGGGCGACGATATGCCGTCGGAACGTGTCCTCATGGAGCGCTTTGGCGTGGGGCGCCCGGCGATACGCGAAGCGATGCAGTCGCTGGCGAACATGGGCCTAGTGGCGATTTCGCACGGCGAGCGAGCGAAGGTCTTGGAGTTGACCGCGCAGTCCATCTTCCGGCAGGTCAATTCAACCGCAAAGATCATGTTGTCGCGATCATCTGACTCGCTGGAACACCTGAAAAACGCGCGTATTTTTTTCGAGCGGGGGATGGCGCGCGAAGCAGCGGCAAAAGCCACGGAACGGGATGTCGAAGAACTGCGGGAAATCCTCGAACGGCAGCGGCGATCGTTGGGAAAAGCCGAAGAATTCATTTCCGCCGATATGCAATTTCACACCCGCATCGCCCGGATCTCGGGCAATCCGATCTTCGTTGCAGTCAGCGAGGCGATGTTAGCCTGGCTCAAGGAATATCACACCGACATGCTCATTTGGACCGGCAAGGAAAAGTTCACGCTTGTTGAACACGAGAAGATAGTAGATCGACTGGCAGCAGCGGATGCCGATGGGGCCGAAGTCGCAATGTTGGTGCACCTTGAGAGATCAAGCGCGCTGTATATGAAGTAGCCGTGGAGGCTGTATTTGCCTCCAATGGCCGACGCTTTTTACACGATCTATCGCAACTCCATACTCCCCAGTCCGCCGCATCGGCTGGTCGTCACCGAACATGACGGGTGTTCCGGAGCTACGGTCGATGGGATGGGCTTCCCTTTAAGACTAAAGGGGAATGAAACCAGCCGGTCCCCGTGTACTACCGGTGTTCCCTGATCGATTAGGGTCATAGTACGGGGTATACACCGAAAAGCTCTCGCTCATTTCGGTATCAGCTCGAATATCTCGGTATCGAATCGATTCCGCTGCCGTCCCTGTATTCGACGAGTGCAACAACATGATCAGTTCTGTGAAGGGAGATTGGCGTGGTACCGGTGCTAGCGAGCGCGACCAATTCTTCGATTGGTCGAACAGGAATAGCACTTTGCCGGAAACGTTCGAGCAAATCCCCGCGTCTCGGGTTCACGGCGATCCCGACTTCTGTCACGACGACATCAACGTCTTGTCCGGGAGTGACGCAGCAGAGAACGCTATCCACCATCTTTGGGTGACCGCCGGCTCTCAGCCGCGAAGTGACGATCGTCAGTTTTGCTCCAGCATCTTCTCTGCCTTCGACATCTGACTGAAGCTTTTGGGCGCGAACAGCACGACACCCATTGAGTTTTCGGACGAGATGAAATCCGGGGCAGGCAGATGCTCCGCTTCAATCTCGATCAGCGTCTTGTCGAGCCCGCCACCGCGTTCCTCGCAGAGGCCGAATGAACGCATCGTCGCTGCCAGTTTTTCGTTTCGGGAGCGGCGTTCGTCGAGTATCCGGTCAGTACTGATCAGAGAGTTACCCGGATTGCTGACCTCGATCCGGTTATCATAGATCTCGACCACGGGACCGACGCCGGTCGCCATGAAATCCTGGTGGATGAGTGCGTTGGCAATCATTTCCCGGATGGCTGTTTCCGGGAAGTGCGGAACCATGCGTCGCACTCCGTCGATATAGCGTTCGTCCTTGGGCAGGCGTTCCATTAGGAATTTCATCATGCCGGTAAAGCCGACCGCGTAGCCCTTCTTACCTTCCTGTTCGAAGTCGGATCGAGATTTGTCGCGGCCGGCATATTTGACGATGCGAACGGCTTTCCCAGCGATGGACGGAAAAGCCGCGACATCGCGGGCCAGCATGATCGCACCAAGGTTGGTAATGTCGAACCGGCCTTCAAGATTATCCAGGACAAACCCTCGGTCCGCCATCTTGCGGATCACCTCTTCCTGGCTCTTGGGCCTTGGCTCGCCGGTCAAATCGAACATAGGATCCGGATCCAGCAGGGCGAAGATGTCTTCCGTGGTCACGTTGGATGTGGCAACAGCCGTTTCGAAGCGGCGTCTTCCGGTCGCTATCCAGAGGGCCCGCTCATGCTCGGGAAACTCGGCGAGCTTTTTCTTGTTTTCGCCGATCCGGACGAATTCGATACCGCTGAACTTTACGGGCCGCTCGTAAGACGGCTCGATGGCAATCAGGGAGTAGGCAAGGTCATCGCATACGAAATCCAGAACCTCGACGAGGACGCGCGGCTCGATCATCCGGCTCAGCCAATTCGTGAAATCCTCGTTTCCTTGCTTTAGATGTTGCAAGCGTTCGGTCCCCACGCGTTTTTTCGTGCGGTCCTCCACGCCAAATACCAGGAAAGCACGGTCTCTGCGAGCCAGCATGGCTGAATTCGCGAGGGCGGAAACATACTCACCAATCTCGCGCGCGTTCGGAACTCGACTATGAACAATCTGCCTGCCTAAGCGTTGCGAGCTCCATGGTGAAGGTCGGTTCGAGTGCTTGCTCGTAAGGTCAACGAGAGGCTCGAAGCCGCCTGGCCTGCCGGCGCCTCGCCCGATCGACCGCCGAGCACTGCTTGCGATCGATTGTGCAGCTCCGCAATCCTTCGCGCATCATCGCCGAGCCGGCGCTGCCGAAACAGCGGGCAATCGGTCCCGGTTTTTCCTTTCGGTTGCCTGTCCCTCGGTGAGGTTTCGCGGTCCTGCCAGACGGCGCCTTGCCGTCAAGGGACTGCCCGCACCACCCCCGCCGATGGCGGGGCCGTGTTGACCCATGACGGCGGCAGCCTTCGCCGTCCGGCCTTTCGTTCCGCGTCCTTCGGGACAGACAACATCGAACGAAAGGAAAGAAACATGGGACTCGATATGTACGCCTGCACACTTCGCAGCCAACCGGCATCACCGGTAGATTTCGACGGAAAGGATGCGACGGAACTCCACTACTGGCGCAAGCATCCGAACCTGCATGGCTGGATGGAGCGCCTCTACCGCGAGAAGGGCGGAGCCGATGATCGCTTCAACTGCGCCAACCTTCAGGTCACGCCCGAAGACATTGATCGCCTGGAGGCCGCAATCCGCGCCAACGCGCTTCCCGAAACGGAAGGCTTCTTCTTCGGCATCAGCGACGGTTCCGAGATCGAGGACGACCTGCAATTCGTCGTCAAGGCCCGCGAAGCCGTCGCCGCCGGATTGACGGTCTTCTACACATCGTGGTGGTGACGCCGCTCGCTCCAAACACAATCTGGGTCGCGGATCTCGCCGGCCCAGACCACACCCCTCCGCCGGAATTGGCCCGTCCACCTGAATTGTATTCTTCAGGCAAGAAAATTCTGGCGACCGTCAGGAGCTGGTGAATTTCCGCCTGCATGAACCAAGTTCCACTGTAGGCCGCCAACCGCCGGCGCGCGCTGCGCGACGTGAACGCCGTCCCGGCGCTGCTGATCGTGAGCGATCAATGCAAAGCGCAATTAAGTGCGGGCCCCACCGTTTTAATCCGTTCAAGGCGTTCACACAACGATTTCACCGACTATGATGACGGAGCCGCCCGCTCGCTCACGCCCCTCTTCAGTTTGTGTCCTACTTCGACAATCGCACTAAGTGCGGGCACCAGTTCCTGACCGAGATCAGTCAAAGCGTATTCAACAGACGGAGGGCTTGTCGGTTGGATGGCACGATTTATAACGCCGCGCGCCTCCAGTTCTTTCAAACGCTGTGAAAGCACCTTTGCGGATACCGGCGGAATATCAAGGCGAAGTTCGCTGAAGCGGCGCGGCCCGGCGCGGAGATGCCAAATCACATTTGGCGCCCAGGCGCCGGCGATAATCGACATGCACTCAGTGAGCATACAGGGCTCAGGTGGCGCCACGCTTCGGTTCTTTCGGATCTTCAGGCTCATCTGGACTTTCAGTTACCGCGGAGAAACTTGAATATGAAGTAACTGATAGAAACCAAGTTGGCAATGGTAACGCGTACCCATAGGCTGCAAGCGTCACCAACCAACCGAGGTTTATCAATGCTGCTTTATTTCAAGCCGGGTGCCTGTTCGCTGTCTGCCCGCATCATTCTCAATGAACTCGATCTATCCTTCGAGAGCGTGAAAGTTGATACGGAAGCAGGAACGACGAACGATGGCGCCGATTACCGCGCGATCAACCCGAAGGGCTATGTTCCGGCTCTGGAGATCGAACCTGGCATCGTGCTGACCGAAAACCCGGCGATCCTTCAGTACCTGGCCGATCTGCGACCGCACGCCGGACTTGCGCCAGCAGCCAGCACCCTTGACCGCATTCGGCTGCAGGAATGGCTCAACTTCACTTCGTCAGAGCTGCACAAGGCGTTCGGCCCCTGGTTCAGCGGACGCGCCCTGGAAAAGGATGAACAGTCGCGCGCCGAGATCAACCTTGTCCGCCGGATTAACGATGTCGAAAACGGATTGTCCGACGGACGGCGCTTCATTCTCGGTGAGACGCCATGGATGGCCTGTCGGAAGCCGCAATCGTCGAGACCTTGAGGTCGAGGGCCGGTCGCCGCACGACCATTGTGATCAGCCACCACCGCAGCACGATTTCGTTCTGCGACGACATCGTCATCCTAGGCCGTAAACCCATTAATTTACTTGGCGTTGCGCGCGCCGCGTGATTCAAGGCTTCCAAATGAGGAGCTTTGATGACACGCCGCCGCTACGAACTCACGGACCATGAATGGTCGATTATTTCGCCACTGCTTCCCAACAAGCCGCGCGGCGTTCCTCGTGTTGACGACCGGCGGGTCCTGAATGGCATCCTTTGGCGGTTCCGAACAGGCTCGCCGTGGGCGGAA
Organism: Pararhizobium sp. LjRoot235; assembly: GCF_964254145.1. Lineage (NCBI taxonomy): Bacteria > Pseudomonadati > Pseudomonadota > Alphaproteobacteria > Hyphomicrobiales > Rhizobiaceae > Pararhizobium > Pararhizobium sp. LjRoot235. The sequence goes on from NZ_CAXUSP020000002.1 coordinate 171,714, forward strand.
GTCCCTGAACGTTACGGTCCACCAACCACCTGCTATAACCGCTTCGTCCGCTGGCGAAAGGCCGGTGTCTGGGATCGGCTTCTTGAAGCTGTTTCAGAAGCTTATGATGGCGACATCGTCATGATCGACTCGACCTGTGTCCGCGTTCACCAGCACGCGGCCACGGGAAAAAGGGGGATCGAGACGATGGTGGCATGGGACGTTCCCGCGGCGGGCTTACGAGTAAAATCCACGCGCTCGTCGATGCCGAAGGTCGGCCAGTAACGCTCCGCCTGACCGGCGGGCAAATTGCCGATTGCACTGAAGCCGATGCGCTGACGGAAGGCCTCCGCGAAGGTGACATCCTGCTTGCAGATAAGGGTTATGATAGTAACGCCATCAGAGCCAAAGCGGCTGCGCGCAAAGCCTGGGCCAACATCCCGCCGAAAGCAAACCGCAAGGGCTCCTTCTCATTCTCGCGCTGGGTTTACAGGCAACGGAATCTCGTGGAAAGATTCTTCAACAAGATCAAACAGTTTCGAGGCATCGCCACACGTTACGACAAGCGCCCAGAAAACTACCTTGCCGCCGTCAAAATCGTCGCGACAAGGATCTGGTGTCAGAGTTTATGAGTCGACGCCCTAGGCGACGGCCGAGTGAAGAACCAGGCTCCGTTTGCAGCAGTCGCCTCGTTGAGCATGGACCAGCTCTACGAGCACGAAATCGACGAAACACGCCTTTCTTCGCGCTAGCGGCAAACGCTCTTTCTCGGGAACTCACAGGTCGCGCGTGGCCGGGACAAAGGCGAAGCACTACAGGCGTCCTGGCGACGCCTCTAAGCTCCGGTAACGGACAGGACGATGATTTCCTCTTCGTGTCCCGCGGCCTGGAACTCGACGACGTCGCCGGGGCTTGCCCCCTCCAGCGCTCGCGCAATAGGCGATGTCCAGGCAATTGGACCGGCCGCCGGATCGGCCTCATCCTCGCCGACAATGTGAAGCTGCTTGGCCTTGCCGCCGCGCTTGATGGTGACGTGGGTTCCAAACGCGACTGTCGACGGCGTTGCGATGGGCTCGACAATCTCCATGGTGGCATGGCGTGCATGCCAGTATCGCAGACCGCGCTTGAGAGCGGCGAGCGCATCGCTATCTGCGCCTGCATCAACCTGTTGGCTCAGCATCGCGATCGCCTGTTCGATCTGACGCGCGCCATTCGGTGTTAGCATGGACGAGGGGATGCGCTGGCCCTCCCGTACAGCGGTGCCCCTTCGGCGTGCCTGCCAATCTGCACATCATAGGCATTATAAACACAGCGGACCGATCGATTGCGCTGCTTGATACCGCTCTTCGTCGCCGGTTTGAATTCCGCGAGCTGATGCCGGAGATTTTGTTGCTCGGCACGGTTGATAGCATCGACTTGGCCGCGATGCTGGCGACCGTCAACGAGCGAATCGAATACCTTTTCGACCGCGAGCATCAGATCGGCCACGCCTATTTCATACGCTGCCGAAAGCGCGCGGACATCGACGAGGTGATGCGCCACAAGGTGATCCCGCTGCTTGCGGAATATTTCTTCGAGGATTGGGCGAAGGTCGCAGCGGTGCTTGGGGACGGCGACGACAGCACGACATTCGGTTCGTGATCGAGCACGGTACGGAGGTGCCAGGCGGCTATCTTCTCCGCATGAAAGACATCGACTCGACGGTCAAAAACACCAAGCTGACGAGCAAGTTGGAGACCTCGAATTACCGCTGAATTGGTGATCGGCGGCACGGCCTGATGGCTGTTGGCGGCTTTTGCCTCCGATTTCAGGTTGGATTTCGTGGTGTCACTGCCCCTTTCGGGGCGGCGTGCATCATGCGGTGACGCGTCGTCCTTCGTGGAAGACATAGCGGAGCATGTTGTAGGCGATATTGGCCATGCCGATCTTTACCGTCGCCCTGCTGACACCAATGGTTCGAATGAAGAGCTTCATCTTGTCCTTTTGCCTTGCGAACACATGTTCGACGGCGGAGCGCACTTTCGAGCGGCGGCCATTGGCCCGCGACATCGCTTCCGGCATCGGTTTGCCCTTCGGCTTCCTTTGATGGATATCCGACTTCAGGCCATTGTCCTTCAGCCATTCCTCATTGGTCTTCGAACGATAGGCGCTGTCGGCCCAGACCGTCGATGCCGTGTTGTCCTTGGTCACAACGTTTCTGAGTTGAGCGCCGTCATGAGCAGACGCACTCGTCACCGTCCATCCGCGGATGAAGCCGTGCGCCCGGTCGATGCCCGCATGGTTCTTGTAGCCGAACATCGGAATGGCGATGTCGTGCTGCCGGGTCGCTGTTGATGTCGGCGTTTCTGTCGGTTGCTTCGCCTTGGAATACTTCATCGTCCAACGGGCGTCACGATCCTTCTGTGCGAGCTTGGCGGGCTTGTCCTTCCAGCCCTCGGGGATCTCGCCCGCCTTGATCGCCGCTTTCTCGTCCTGGCTATTGTGCTGCTTGGGAGCCTGAATGATCGTCGCGTCAACGATCTGACCGCCCTTGGCCAGATAGCCGGACCGCGACAGATGTTTGTCGAAACGGGCGAACAGATTATCGATGGCACCGGCCCGCACCAGGCTTTCCCGAAACAGCCAGATCGTCTTGGCGTCGGGCACCTTCTCGGACAAGGACAGGCCCAGGAACCGCATGAATGACAACCGGTCCTGGATGACGAACTCTGCCTGGTCGTCGGAGAGATTGTAGAGCGCCTGCAGCACCAGGATCTTGAACATCAAAACCGACGGGAAAGCAGGTCGACCGCCCTTCGATCCGTCGGATCGCTTCAGTGCCTTCGCCAAACGCTTCTCGAACACAGCCCAGGGGATAATCGCGTTGAGCTTCTCAAGCGGATCTCCTACCGCACTCAAGCGCTCGTAACGCTCGTCCAGATCCCAAAAGCCAGGCTGTCCCCGCATCATCCGCTCCCTGCAAATCACACTGCCGGAGTGAATCACGAATTCCGCAAAAAGGGGAGGTTTTAAGAGGTGTCCAGTTGCTTATGGAGCGGGCGATAAAGCTGGTAGGCACTTTCGTTCCCACCACTACAGACGGTCGCGCCGCCTCCATCTACCGACCTTGTCCGCGTAAGTGTATCCAGCTGCAGATCCAGAGCGGCTCGACCGGCGACATGATCCGCAATCTCGAAGCCGGCCAGATCAACCTCGGCTTCCTCCGGCCGGTCGAGAACATCGGTTCCCAGCGTTTCTTCTCGATGGCGAGTGACGAGTATCTGCTGGCAGTCGGCAAGGACAGCCGGCTGGCGGCTCTCGACGAGATCGGCATCGACGACCTGCGCGACCAGAAGATCATCTCGTTCTCGCGCCAGAACCTCTCTTACACCGAACGCTATTTTGCCGAGATGTTCGCCGAGCATGATCTGGTGCGCAACATCGCCTATAGCTGCGATGACACGTTTGCGCTGATCTCGCTCGTGTCGGCCGGCCTTGGCATTGGTTTATGGCTTCGATGCAGCCACCGCCGTCGCCTGCTGTGGGCTGGACGCCTGGTTCGAGGGTGAGGAGATCGAGTTTCGCCGGTTTGCGCGACTGTTTCGCAGGCTCCGGAACTAGGGCGGATTGGATGAGCCCTACACGGCAATCCCATGAGTGAGCCTTAGCAAAGTCCGTTCAGTTTGAGGATCTTATGCGCCTCGATCGATGCCCGAAGCTCGTCTTCGGAGGTACGGCTCCCTTGGTTGGCGTCGGGATGGTGCATTTTGAGCCGTTGCTTGTAGCGGCGCCTGATTTCCTCCGGTGTCGCCTCCGGCGAAAGACCGAGTGTCTCGAAAGCCTTGGCTTCGAGCACTTTGAGTTTTCGTCTTTGGGGGAGACTGGTCGTTTGTGCCGGGTTCTGTGCGGCGGCTCTGCGGGCTTTTAATGTCTTCGCAGAACCGGACCGGATAGTGGACGGGATCGGGATTTCGGTCGCCTGGTTGACACGGGTTCCAAAGGTCGCACGACTGCCGGTAGCCGCTTCCTTTTGGTAGCGGGCGATGTCCGCGTTCGAGGGAGCGGTCGTGAAGCTGTATCCCTTGTTGTAGTCTTTCACGTGCTCAAGACAGAACAACAGATACAGGCCTTCCGCACCCGGCCCAACAGGAGCGCGATGCGCGCCAATTTTTTCGCAACCGTCCCATTGGCATTTCGGACCTACGGGTTCGCTGGCGGGAGCTGAGTTTTTGCGGGCGGGCTCAAGCCCAACAAATATCTTCGAATCAAACGTCATGGCGCCTATATGGACGCAGCTAGTCATCACGGCAAGAATTTGCGGACGAGGCCGTAAGAGTTTCTGGATCGCGCACCAGCGATGCCGAAAAAAGCAACTGCCTAGATGTATTTTGAACGGTACCTTTCCTCAGGCGCCAGCCAGCTTTCTACGAAATCTAACGGATCCAAGCTTCCAATCAATCCAATACTTCGCCAAGCCGACTGGCTTGGCGAAAATCGATGGAAAGAGAAACGACGGGTATCGCGGTTCTCATCTCCCGATGGATTTTAGCAAAGCTCGTTCCGAGTACGTCGGCAAACCAGACTTCGACGGTGGCGCGCAGCATCTCTACATACCGAGGATAGAACACGATGCCAGCAGGATCGCAGTGCTGAAAACGTATCAATTCCTGGCGCCGAAACATCTCATTTTCCGTTTTGGTCAGAGGGTTCATAGAACTAGGCCGTAAACCCATTAATTTACTTGGCGTTGCGCGCGCCGCGTGATTCAAGGCTTCCAAATGAGGAGCTTTGATGACACGCCGCCGCTACGAACTCACGGACCATGAATGGTCGATTATTTCGCCACTGCTTCCCAACAAGCCGCGCGGCGTTCCTCGTGTTGACGACCGGCGGGTCCTGAATGGCATCCTTTGGCGGTTCCGAACAGGCTCGCCGTGGGCGGAAGTCCCTGAACGTTACGGTCCACCAACCACCTGCTATAACCGCTTCGTCCGCTGGCGAAAGGCCGGTGTCTGGGATCGGCTTCTTGAAGCTGTTTCAGAAGCTTATGATGGCGACATCGTCATGATCGACTCGACCTGTGTCCGCGTTCACCAGCACGCGGCCACGGGAAAAAGGGGGATCGAGACGATGGTGGCATGGGACGTTCCCGCGGCGGGCTTACGAGTAAAATCCACGCGCTCGTCGATGCCGAAGGTCGGCCAGTAACGCTCCGCCTGACCGGCGGGCAAATTGCCGATTGCACTGAAGCCGATGCGCTGACGGAAGGCCTCCGCGAAGGTGACATCCTGCTTGCAGATAAGGGTTATGATAGTAACGCCATCAGAGCCAAAGCGGCTGCGCGCAAAGCCTGGGCCAACATCCCGCCGAAAGCAAACCGCAAGGGCTCCTTCTCATTCTCGCGCTGGGTTTACAGGCAACGGAATCTCGTGGAAAGATTCTTCAACAAGATCAAACAGTTTCGAGGCATCGCCACACGTTACGACAAGCGCCCAGAAAACTACCTTGCCGCCGTCAAAATCGTCGCGACAAGGATCTGGTGTCAGAGTTTATGAGTCGACGCCCTAAAATTGCCCGGAAGTCGTTCATATTCGTGCCTGTCGGGCCGCACACGAACAGGTCGCCAATCCCACCCGGTCGTCCCAAAGCAATTGCAGTGTTGAAAACGGCGCCGCCGGCATGAGGAACGAAGGCACTGCCTCCGTCGATTGTTGACGCCGGAATCATGTCAATCATCGCTTCGCCGCAGCAGAGGATCATTTCGAATACCTTTCAAGCACCTGCGATGATGCAGTGGTTGAGATTTCCAGGCGATCGGGGTCGATATTCACGTAGCCGCGGCGCGTTCCACAAACCGCTCCGCCGTCGGCGAAGATCTCGACGATTCCGAAGTCATGAAACAGACGAAGGTCTTTCGCCTCGCCGAGCTCCGCCACATAGTGGATTGAGCCGTCGTCCTGGGCGAGGCGAATCGAAAGGATGCCGTCGGCGACGCTCACCTCGAAAGCAAGCTCGCCACCTTTCGTCGCGACAAGCTTGCTGCCTTCGAGCGGCCCGGCAAGCCGGATTTCAATGGGAGCTTTCGGCAGCGAGTATTGGCCACTTTGGTTCTCAATGACAGGGTCAGCGGCATAGCGCTCGTCGACTTCGATCACTGGCAGCATGAGCAGCTTCTTTTTGTCTTTGCTCAGGCTTAAAACGCGCGGCAGGGACATCTCGCCGGAATAGGATGAACCCTCGGGCTTGCGGTATTCCCAGTTGAAGAGCCAGGCAAACGCGATCTGACGTCCGTCTGCCTCGAAACTCTGCATCGCGTAGTAGTCGGTTCCAAAATCCAGCAGTTGCAGTTCCGGCATGTCGGGCACGAAGCAGTCCTCGATAAACTCACCGATCAGAGCGTAGAGGAGATTGTGCCGCCGTGTTCGTGGCTCGACATGACCCACAAATCCCATCACCAGAACCCACTTATCCCCTAGCCGGAAGAAATCCGGGCACTCGACCGCACGTGCGCCTTCCTCGCGGAAGTTAACCGGCGCGCGGTAGAGCGGCATGAGATATTGCCAATCGAGGCAATCGCCGGAGCCGAACAACAAGACCGCGGGATCGCCCTCGATCGATGCGCCGAGTATCATGCGATAGGCGTTGGCTGCGTCGTCCCACCAAACCTTTGGATCGCGGAAGTCGTGCTCGACCCCGTCGGGACGCTGCTCCAACACCGTCACAATGCCTTCCGCCTTGATCATCCGCCGATCTGGGCGCGCTATTTTCTGAATTTCCCGATAACCCTTGAAAAGGTCATAGGCGGGCAGGCGCTCGGTGTAAAAGAACATCAAGCTTCCATCTCGATCCCGAAAGGCGTTGCCGGAGAATGCGCCTCCTGTGGCGCCGAGACGCCACAGGTTCTGTTCTGGATGCAGAAATACCGGCATGTGAAGCCAATTGACCAGATCGCGGCTGGTCGCATGTCCCCAGTGCATCGGTCCCCAATCACTGCCGCTGGGATGGAATTGATAAAAAAGGTGCCATAGCTCGCCGATCTTGCAGAGACCTACGGGGTCGTTCATCCAATGCCGGATTGGCGAGAAATGAAGCGCAGGACGATCCGGATCGGACCGAAGCCAATCTTCAATTTCCGCACCGGTGCGTTGAAGGATCCCTTTTTCCGAAAATTCAAACACCGTTATACCGGTCTCGTTCACGGTTTGAGGCTGATACCCATAGGCCCAAAGAACAGCGTCCGGCGCATTGGTGACAATGGTGACCTCGCAAGCCTCCCTGTGGTGATACTTGAAAAACTCCGGATGGATGGCAAATGACCGAGCCTGCCAAACCGTTTTCCCATCAATGTTGAAACGAAAAAAGCCGTCGCCCGCGGCCCAAAATTCCAAGCAGTACCCCGAGGGTAGGAACAGATTTTGCTTCATCAACGGGCCATCTTCCCGTTCCATTTGGTTCGTCATGAACACAACTCCGAATAGTCACTGAATTTTCGACAGACGGTCGGTCTAGCTACGCTCGGTCTATATTGAAACTTTGCCGACTAATGCCCAGGAACTGGAGTGCCCCTAAATGCATTCATTGTTCTGTCCAACTCAACCTGTTCGTCATTGCCTGAATCTAGGACTGTATTCCGTATCGACCCCTTTTGCACCAATACTGCCGTTACTTCGAGCGCCTTCAAATTGTTAGTTGAAAGCAAGGCGCCCACTTGTGTTGAAAAACAGGCACTGTTTGGTGTATCAGTGATTTGAGATATTTCGGTTGTGGCCACAATGTGATTATTGGCTATGTAATTGCCGCTACCTGAAACCACATTAATTATCACAGGCTTTACGGCGAGAGGCTTGATATATTGAGTATCTATTGTTTCCGAAATGTGGTTCGCGATTACCGAATTATTGCTGCCGTCAATTTGCAAAAGTCCGAACAGATCATCCAAGCCGTTGTCGTGCTTCTGCATCGGCGCCCATGGCTCGCGATCTCGCAAAAAGTGATTTGAGGAAACCAAGTTCTCGCAACAGTTGGCAGCAAAAACCAACATTCCGGGATAAAAGGAATGGAATCTATTTCCTGTGATCGAGGAACGCACCACGCCGGAAAAATAGACACTGCTAGCTCCTCGAGGGAATACGTTGTTTGAGGATACTAGAATGCCCCCATAATTTTCAGCGTAAATGGAATGTCCCCTATATCCGGCTCCGACAAAATTATTTGCTATTCTTGAGGCCTGCCCCATACCTTTCAATTCGATACAGTTGCCGCACTCTGCAATGAAATTGTTATCTATCGCCAGCGCATCTGCATCATGAACAGTAACTCCATGCTCCAGATAGATTAGACCCATCCCCGTTATTCGGAATGAGTCATTGGCGCTGCCTACATAGATTCCCGTTTTGCCATTCTTGTATGTATTTTCTGCATCATTTTGCCCCGAACCATCGTCAATGAAGTGCAGGCCATCGATGCAAAAGTCAGCAAACTCCACAGAGCTTATACGAGGATTTCCGGTGCGCTTAACATAAAATGCGGCTCCAGCAGCCTCACCGTTGGCGCCCTCTGGAGAAATGTCCACAAGTATGCGACTTCCGCCCGGCCACACTTCGTGCCAGTGTGCCAGCTCGTTTGCGGGTGTGTTGAAACGGATGCTCGAAGACGTAAAACCATGTCCAGAGCCCACAATTTTCAGATAGCTCACGTCTATAACGACTTGAGTGACAAGACGATAATCGCCTGGCGGTATATAGATAACTGCTCCAGGTTTTCCGCCATCATTTAGATCGGAAACCGGTTGCCGGCTTTTAATATCCGCAATGATGCTATTGATGACCGCTCCAATATCCTCATAGGGGTTCCCTACGGGATACTTTGTTACGTCGTAATAGTTTTCGCTAACCATTGTTAATGTCTCCTCGGACATTTCTTACTCCACAGCGAGAGTGGACTGATGTTCTTGATTGGCTTGTTGCTCGCAAGCCTCGGGAAATGCGTTCAAGCAGCTCTCTGTTTGAGTTTGGAGCAAGATCCTAGCTGTAGATCCGAAAGAGTTGCAGGCGACTGGTGGCGATAGATGGGCTAGCCATTCTTGTTTTTCTCCTGGCTATACCATCACCAGATGCTGGTGCGGGTGTCCGGTTCAAAGAAGTGAAGTTCTTCGGCATCGACAGCGATGCGCGCGATGTCACCTGCGCGTACTGTGCTCTTCGGAGAAAAACGGGCTACAGCAGCTTTTTCGTCGCCGATGTCGGCGACGGCGTCCGGGTCGCCAGCAGCTACCCAGGGTGCGTCGATATTCAGATGCACCATGGATTCAGAACCTAGCGCCTCAACAAGAGTGACCGGGGCCGAGATCTCGGCCGAAGAAGACCGGATTGCCGCGTCGTTCATGTGCTCGGGCCGGATACCGACAATGACCTGACGGTTAGACGCACCGTTGAGCGAGGGGCGGTATTCGAAAACCCGGTCAGGGATTTCGAAACTGTTGCTGCCCAGGGTCAGCGTCCTTCCATTCAGAACGGCCTCGTACAAGTTCATCGAGGGCGATCCGATAAAGGCGGCGACAAAGACATTGTCAGGGCGATTGTACAGGTTTTGCGGTGTGTCGACTTGCTGCAGCACGCCGCCTTTCATGACAGCTACGCGGTCACCCATCGTCATCGCCTCGACCTGGTCGTGCGTCACGTAAATCGTAGTGACATTCAGTTTTCTTTGGAGGCTGGCGATCTCGGCGCGCATCTGCACGCGCAACTTGGCATCGAGGTTCGACAACGGTTCATCCATCAGGAAGGCCGCTGGTTTGCGGACGATCGCTCGTCCCATGGCGACACGCTGACGCTGGCCTCCTGAAAGGAGCGCCGGCCTGCGGTCGAGCAAAGTCGTCAGTTCGAGGATGCGTGCGGCTTCGTCTACCCGGCTGGCAATCTCGGTCTTCGGCAATCCGGCCATCAGCAAGGGAAAGGCAATGTTCTCCCGCACTGTCTTGTGCGGGTAGAGCGCATAGGACTGGAAGACCATGGCGATGTCGCGATCCTTGGGATCGACATCGTTGAGTAACCTGTCACCGATCCTGAGTTCACCGCTAGTAATGCTCTCCAGGCCAGCGATCATCCTGAGCGCCGTCGACTTTCCACATCCTGACGGACCGACGAAAACCATGAACTCGCCATCCCTGATGTCGAAGCTCAGATCGTGCAGAGCGTGAAAGCTGTTTCCGTAGATCTTGTTGATATTGCGCAGTTCTATGCCGGCCATGCCTTTGCCTCCCTCATCCCTTTACAGCGCCGAAAGTCAGGCCGCCGACGATTTGTTTTTGAAGTGCGAGCGTTACGATGATGACCGGCAGCGAGTAGAGTACGGCCGCAGCTGTCATCGCCCCCCAGGCAAGCCCATAGACCGAATTGTATTCGGCGATGACGATCGGCGCCGTTTTGGTCGCCTCCGACGTCAGTAGCAGCGCGTAGAGGAACTCGTTCCAGCTTGTGATGAAGGTAAAGAGCGCGGTGACCGCTATCCCCCCTGTCAGGACCGGAAGGACAATCTTTCGAAACGCCTGGAATCGTGTGCAGCCATCCATGCGCGCCGCTTCTTCGAGCTCCTTCGGTACCCCCTCGAAGAAGGCCGACATGAGGAGCAGTGCCAGTGGTACCGCGGCCGACGTGTGAGCGAGAACCAAGCCTGGAATTGTATCGAGCAAACCTAGCGACTTCAAAAGCTGGAACAGCGGCACTCCGAGCGCCACCGACGGCACCATGCGCGTCACCAGTGCGAAGAGTAGGAAAATGGTGGTGATCCGGCGCCGGTACTGCGTGGCAACGTAAGCAGCAGGCACGGCCACCGACAGCGAAAGAGCAGTCGTCAGCACCGCGACGGTGAGGGAATTGACGAAGGCTCTCGGCAAGGTGGAGGATCGCAGCACTTCGCGAAAGTTCTCGAAGGATGCGACAGAGGGAAAGAAGCTTGGCGGGATCTGCTGGACGTCAGCCGCCGGCTTTATGGAGGTCATCAGGAGATAAATGTAAGGCAGCGCATAGGACAGCACGAGCACGAGGGCTGCCGCGTTGATCAGGACTCCGCTGACATTGAGGCGGGGAGCTCTATGCATGTGCTGGCCTCCATATCTTCCAATAGGCGACTGCCGCCAAAAGCATCATGACTATGAGAAACAACGTTCCAGACGCGGAAGCCTCGCCCAGATCGCCGAACCGAACCATGCGCTGGTAGATGTTCATCGAGAACACCTCAGAAGCATGACGGGGACCACCCTGTGTCTGTATCCAGATCAAGTCGAATGTCTTTGCAGCATCTACGCCCCGCACGATCACCACGACGGCGATCACCGGCCGCATCAGAGGAAGGGTGACATGCCAGAAGCGCTTGAGCGCATTCGCCCCGTCGATCCGTGCTGCCTCCAGCAGATCCTTTGGGATGTTCGTCAGCCCGGCATAGGACACAAGGGCGACAAAGGAGGTCGTCAGCCAGATGTCGGCAAAGGAAACAGAATAGATGACGATATCTTCGCTGGACAACCATGCGATCGCTTCTGGAGCGCTTATGAGACCCAAACGGACGAGCCCGTAGTTCAGAATGCCGATATTGCCGACGAGAAGAAACCGCCACAGTAGACCCGCGACGATAGGCGGAACCATCAAGGGCAGAGCGAAGATCGTGCGATGCCACCGCGATTGACCAGCAAGCGCCGAAAAAAGCAGCGCCGCACAGAAGCCAAACGTAAACTCGAAGAACAGCGCGAAGACCGAATACTGAACGGTCCGCAGGGCGCTTTCCACGACACGTTTCGAAGTCAAGGCATCGAAATAGTTTTGCAGGCCGACCCATTCGCGTATATGGGGCGTGATCGTATCGACCTTGAAAAAGGAGTCGAATACCAGGAGCCCTACCGGATAAGCGACCAGCACGCCGAGGATGGCGACTGCAGGCGCGAGCATGCAAAGTACAAATCGGTCTTCATCCGACATGTCCGTCTCCGAAAGCTAAGGACGCGGGTGGCATATCCTCCCCTGCGATGCTGAGGAATGTCCGAGGTTAGTTGAGAATGTCCTCGATCGTTTCCTTGGCTTCCGTCAGGACTTCACCGACATCTGCCTTACAGGTAAGTGCCTGCTGGACGGCGGGCAGCACGGCTTCATCGACTATTTCCTGATATTTCTCATTTAACGGCCGGCCTTGCGTCGCGGGAGCACTCAGCGTTGTGAGTAGCGGGTTGAAATGCTCGTAACCAGGCTTGCCAGCATAGCTGCTATAAGCGGAATTCGTCGCGGCAAGGCCAAGCGGCGCTTCGATGCCCAACGCATTGTTGGCGATCGCAAACGTGATGAACTTTTTCGCCGCGTCCTTGTGCTGGGAGGTCGAGGGAACGACGTTGTACCAGGGACCGGGCACGGCTGCGATCCCCGCATCGCCAGCCAGCATCGGTGCGACTCCGACCTTGCCGCTGATCTTGGAATCTGACGGTGTCATCTTGTAGGCGTGCGCCCAGAATTTCATCATCGCGGTCTTGCCCTGATAGAACAGGTTCTGCGCTTCGCCCCAGCCGATTTCGTTGACGTTTTCCGGGACGGAATGATCGTTGCAGTGCGGCGCGATGTAGAACTCGAGCGCCTTCTTGTGCGCCTCATTGTCGATAATGACCTGTCCATCCTTGTCGAGAATCACGCCGGGCGAACCCGCCTGTAGCACATGCGCCATCCACTCCTCCGAAAAGGTGCCGATGGTGTCGGTGCCCCAGAAATCGGCCTTGCCATCACCGTCGGTGTCACGCGTAAAGAATTTTGCGATGTCGCGCCATTGCTGCCAGGTCGTCGGAGGAGCAAGGGGGTAGCCATACTTTGCCTGGAACACCTCCTTTTCCTCCGCTTGATCGAAGAGGTCCTTGCGATAAAAGACGATCTCGGCGTTTGCCCATCCGGGCATGCCGATCAATTTGTCACCCACCTTCGCGTCTGCAAGTAAAGCCGGCGGCAGGTCTGCTCGAACCGCATCGGTAAAAAGAGGTGAGAGGTCTTCGACATGGCTTGCAAACTTCGCATTCCACACGACATCAATTGTCACGACGTCGAAGGACGACGAACCCGAAGCGATCTCGGCTGAGAACTTGTCAAAGACACCTTGATAGGGGACGACGGTGAAGTTCACCTGGATGCCGGTCTCGGCGGTAAACTTCTCGGCGACGGCCTTCTGCAGCATTTCGCCGCCGCCTTCCACCAGGATGTTGATGGTTTCGGCCCTGGCGGAAGCCGCCATGAAAACAAGCGCGAGTGCGCTGGCGCTAAGCAATTTCTTCATCGATTCCTCCCATTTGGCTCGTTGCACTTGCGTGGAGCCCTCCTTCTTGCTGCGAAAGTAATCCTCGTATGACGACGTTGTCAATATCGAATGTCGACGTTGTCAGAAAAATATGTCGACGTTGTCATGCGTCTGGTTTAAAACGAATCTCGGCAAGGAGATTTGCGGACATGGTGAGCATAGTCAGCGTCGCGAAAGTGGCGGGGGTTTCGAACAAAACTGTCTCCAGGGTGATTAACGGCGAACCTTATGTGACCGAGGAGACAAGGGGGAGGGTAGAAAAGGCCATTCGAGACCTCGGATACGTGCCGAACATGGCCGCGCGCCTCATCCGCTCAAGTCGCTCCAACACATTTGGCATCATCACCGATTATGTGTCGACCACGCCCTACTCGGTGGATATCGTTCGCGGAGTCCAGGATTGGGCAAATGCGAACGGAAAGACCATCCTGATGGCAAACACCGGTGGCGCGTCCGAGAGGGAGGCGGAAATTTGGAAGATGTTCCAATCCCATCGCATCGACGGTGTTCTCTATGTAACGATGTTTCATCGCATCGTCGACCCCGAAACCGGCGATGTCAGCATCCCCACGGTGATGATCAACTGCAGGCCTCAGACGAACGAACTGTTGCCGTCGATTGAGCCTGATGACTACCAGGGCGCGCAAGATCTTACCCGCTATCTGCTTGACAGGGGTCATCGAAAGATCGGCTACATCCGGCTCAATCCCATCTTGTTGGGTGCGCAACTGCGCCTCGATGCCTTCCGTAAAACCGCTGGAGACTTTGGCCTTGCAGAGAGCGACCTGAGTATCCGTCTGGGCATGGAAGGACCGGTTGGAGCGGAGAAGAACTACGTTTTTGCCGTTGCGACAGAGATGCTACAACAAAAGGATCGACCGACTGCAATCATGAGCGGCAATGACGAAATGACGATCCAAATCTACATCGCGGCAATGGCATTGGGTCTCCGCATCCCCGAGGATGTCAGTATTGTCGGCTTTGACGATTTCCGGACGGTTTCCCTGGCGCTGAAGCCGGAACTGACCACTGCGGCCTTGCCTTATTACGATTTAGGTCTGAAAGGGGCGGAATTGTTGAATAGCGTGGTGGCGGGAAGCAAGGCTAGTCCGAGCAGTCGCGTTGTGCCCTGTAAACTGGTCGAGCGAACATCAGTGTGCTCCTTATAATCTGATTTCCAGAACCGAGAACGTCTGGTCGAGCGAGCAATTCGGCCTGATTTCTCAGCGCGTAAGCGGCAAGGGCAAAGCGGTGGTTATGGGGATTTGGTGGCACTTGATACGTCGGCGCTCCGATGACGAAATCCCGTTCTTCCGGCAGTTGCGTGGTGTTGCGGAGCAGCGCCTCGGAAACATCGCCGATCAGAGATATAGCTACGGAGATGCAGCTGCGCTCGAGGCGCTGCTGCGGGGTGCCGGATTCCTTGACGTCCAATGCAAGACCATATCGCGGTCCATAAGGTTCGATGCTGGCACACCATTCTTGAGGCTGAACAGCATGGCTCTCGTGGGGATGAGTGCTGCTGGCAAGCAAATGGGCGACGTGGAACGCAGGCGGCTGGTGGAGGAGATTGTCGCCGAGAGCGTGCCCGTGTTGCAGCAATTCGAAACCGGCTCCGTCTTCGCTTTCGAACTGAGCACCAATCTGGCAACGGCGAGGGGGTAGACGTCTTCGATTGGCCCGGTTGCTGGCATCGAGGTCCGAAACTTCGCTCTCGATGCCTTCAGCAAACAGCAGCGGCATTGGTTCGATTCCGTTCAGGCGAGGGAACTGGCGGTGCTTGCATGGAACTGCTCCATCTCACCTATTTCGTGGCCGTTGCCGAGAAGCTTCATTTCGGTCGGGCTGCGAGTGCCGGTGCATTTTGCTCAACCTGCCTTGTTCACCCAGATCCAGGGCGCTTGAGCGTCTCCTGGCGGACGGCTTTCATATGGCGACGCATGCTGGCGCCCTTGCCATCGCGGCTTGGGCCTGTGCCTTTGCCAAGCGACATGCGCGCGACCGCCGGTTCAGCTTTGGTACCGGCAAGGTGGGTGACCTTGCTGGCTTCGCCTCCGCGCTGATCCTGGCGGTCATAGCACTCGGTATCGCCGTCGAATCCGTCGGGCGGCTGCTGGATCCGCGTCCGGTTGACTTTTTTGAAGCGACAGTGGTGGCCGTTGTCGGATTGCTGGTCAACATTGTCAGCGCGCTGTTGCTGAAGCGGCGGACACACGTACGGCCATCAAAATGCCGGTCACGATCATCACCATGGCCACGATCACGATCACGCATGCCATACCATCATGACAACAATATGCGCGCGGCGTTCGTTCATGTGATTGCCGACGCCCTGACGTCGGTGCTGGCGATTGCGGCGCTGCTCAGCGGCCGCTATCTCGGTTGGGTCTGGCTGGATCCGGTGATCGGCATCGCCGGTGTGGTCGTCATCGCTACCTGGTCATGGTCGCTGATCCGGCAAACGGCGGTGGTTCTGCTCGATGCGACCGACGTGCATCTTGAAGCCGAGGTGCGCGGGCATGTCGAGGGCAAGGGCGATGCCCATATCACGGACCTGCACATCTGGCGAGTGAGCCCCGGGGCGCATGCCGCCATTGTCAGCTTTACGGATCCGGCTGACGGCGAGACCGTGCGGTCGCGCCTCGCATCGCTGCATCAAACTGGCCCACCTGACGGTCGAAACGCGGTAGTGCGCGGGACCGGATGCCAGACGACGATCGGCAATCGGCCACGTGCCCGATTGAACGTGCTGTTCGTCTCCTTTAGTCATGATGACGACGAAACGACGGTCTTTATGAGGGGGCGCGCGTGAAGCTGGATGTCCGAGTTTACTTGCTGGCGAGTTGTCTCGCGTTCCTGCCGATGGACACGCATGCGGAATGGCAGGCCGTCGAAAAGGTGGAGCCCTACGCTATTGCCGGGAAAACCGGCGCTGAGCTCTATGCCTCGATCGGAGAGCGGGGACCGAAGGTTGGCGGCTTGGCACGCGCCATCGCGCACACCAATTTCAAGCTGACCTGGACCAGGAAATACGAACCGCAAGGTGATGTTTGCGTACTCGTTTCGGCACGGCCGAAGCTCATCATCACCTACACCTTGCCCAAACCGGCTGATCAGTTGCCAGCCTCCACGAAGCGGGGCTGGGAGACCTTCATCACCGGGGTGCACAAGCACGAACTGGTACACGGCGATCATATCAAGGACATGGTGAGAAAGATCGAGACTGCCACAGTCGGTCTAACAGCTCCCGGCGACCCCAACTGCCGCAAGATCAAGACCGAAATGACCAAGCGCCTTGGCGCGCTCTCACAGGCCCAAAGGCAGCAAAGTCGGGACTTCGACCGCATCGAACTCAGCAATGGCGGCAATATCCACCAGCTTATTCTGACATTGGTGAACGGACATTAGACGACGTCGTCGCACAAAGCAGACGTGTCAGAACGTTGGCGGCGTGCAGGCACTGATCACCTCGCATGCGACCGGTCCCACGCAGCGGAACCGGTGCGGACGGCGGCTTTCGAAATAATAGGCGTCTCCCGGTCCGAGGATGCGCCGCTCATCATCCACGGTCACCTCCAGGCGCCCCGACAGAACGATCCCGCCTTCCTCGCCCTCATGGACGAGCGGAACCTTGCCGGTGTCGGATCCCGGCTGATAACACTCCTTGAGAATCTGCAGACTGCGTCCGAAGAGATTGTCGCCGATCTGCCGGTAGGAGATCGGCCCCTTGCCGATCTCGGTGAGTTCATCGGAGCGGTAGAAGGCCTTGCGAGGCCGCTCCGGTTCGAAAGCGAAGAACTCGGCCAGGCCGATCGGAATGCCGTCGAGAATGCGCTTCAGCGCGCCCACGGATGGATTGGCGGAATTGGATTCGATCAGCGAGATCGTCGAGTTGGTCACGCCAGCCCGTTTTGCAAGCTCGCGCTGGGAGAGATTGCGCATCATCCGCAGGTGCCTGAGGCGGCTGCCGATATCGACTGACATGGAGGTCCGTTTCTGTTGTTCGAAATACCGCAAATATAGATATATCGAACAAATAAATTCAATGGCTTGAACGAATACAGAAAAGGACTTGTTCGATCGAATAAATCATGGCGGCAATAGCCCATCGCAAGGGAGATTTTCGATGGACGCACACACCAAACCAAACGCCCCGGTTCTTGACAGCTACTGGATGCCATTCACAGCCAACCGCCAATTCAAGGCGGCGCCGCGCCTTCTCGAATCGGCAGAAGGCATGCACTACACGTCGGCCGACGGCCGCAAGATCCTCGATGGCACTGCCGGACTATGGTGCGTCAACGCCGGCCACGGGCGACGCCAGATCGCGGCGGCAGTCGAGCGTCAGTTGACGACGCTCGACTATGCGCCGTCCTTTCAGATGGGCCATCCAATCGCTTTCGATTTTGCCGAGCGGCTGGCGGAAATCGCGCCTGGCGGACCGGACAACCGGCTCGACCGGGTATTCTTCACCGGCTCCGGCTCGGAATCGGTCGATACGGCGCTGAAGATCGCCGTCGCCTACCAGCGCGCCATTGGTCAGGGCACGCGTACCCGCTTGATCGGGCGCGAGCGCGGTTATCACGGCGTCGGCTTCGGCGGGATTTCGGTCGGTGGTCTGGTCAACAACCGCCGCGTCTTCCCGCAGCTCGCCGGTTCCGACCATCTGCGCCACACGCATGATCTTTCTCGCAATGCCTACGTGAAGGGCCAGCCGGAGCACGGAGCGGAGCTTGCCGATGATCTCGAGCGCCTGGTTGCGCTTCACGGCGCAGAGACGATCGCGGCCTGCATCGTCGAGCCCGTGGCTGGTTCGACCGGCGTGCTCGTGCCGCCGAAGGGCTATCTCGACCGGCTGCGGGCGATCTGCGACCGCCACGGCATCCTCCTGATCTTCGACGAGGTCATCACCGGCTTCGGCCGTCTCGGTGCCCCCTTCGCCGCGGACTTTTTCGGTGTCCGGCCAGATATCGTGACGGCCGCGAAGGGGCTGACCAACGGCGCCATTCCGATGGGCGCGGTCTTCACCAGCCGTGCCGTGCATGATGCGCTGATGCATGGGCCCGAAGGCCAGATCGAGCTTTTCCATGGCTATACCTATTCCGGTCACCCGGCAGCCTGCGCCGCGGGCCTTGCCACCCTGGACATCTACCGCGACGAGGGGCTTCTCACGCGGGCGGCCGAACTCGAAACCGCATGGCACGACGCCATGCACGCGTTGAAGGGCTTGCCGCATATCGTCGACATCCGCACGATCGGCCTGATTGCCGGCATCGAGCTTGCCTCCCGCGACGAGGCGGTCGGCGCGCGCGCCTACGATGTCTTCGTCGATTGCTTCCAGAAAGGCCTGCTGATCCGGGTTACGGGCGACATCATCGCCTTCTCGCCGCCCCTGATCATCAGGAAGGAACAGATCGGCGAAATCGTCTCCGTGCTTGGCGACGCTCTGAAACGGGCCGCCTGATTGATGCGCGCGCAGAGCGGCCGGCCTTCGGTCGCCCTGCGGTATCGTGCCTTCGAAATGCCCTATTGGCGGTTGAAATGTGAATGGTCTGTTAACGTGTAGCCCATCCACGCTTCGACGCTGGCTGCGTCAAAAGCGCGTATGGGAACACTCTCCCGACACGATGCGTTATGCCAATGGACCGAGTGCTGCTCGGCTTTCGCATTGGGTGGGGTTTAGAAGGAAAAAACGATGAAAAAATCTGTCGCGATGATGCTTTTCGCCGTGTCAATGGGCGTAACCGGCGGAACTGCCGCCGGAGCGGCCGATCTGCGGGCAAACGATCCGATCCCGACCTATCAGGAATCGGACGTCCGTGGTGGCGTCAAGATCGGCTATCTCCAGTGCGATGTCGGCGGTGGCGCCGGTTACGTTCTGGGGTCGGCCAAGGACATCGACTGCGTTTTCCACTCGGCCATTGGCGAGGAGCGCACTGACCACTACACCGGTGCGGTCAGGAAAATGGGCGTCGATCTCGGCTTCACAACCCGCAGCAAGCTGGTCTGGGCCGTCTTTGCGCCGACAGCAGGGTATCATCAGGGCTCGCTGAGCGGTCTCTACCAGGGTGCAAGCGCGGAGGCGACGGTCGGTGCCGGCGTCGGCGCCAACATTCTGGTCGGCGGCACGTCGGGCTCAATTCACCTCCAGACGGTCAGTGTCACGGGACAGATTGGCCTTAACCTCGCAGCGGGCGGCACGTCTGTAACCCTCGCTGCCGTGAACTGAGCGCTCGCCGACATACGGCACTATCTGATCACCGCACGGTTGCTCGGAGGCAGCCATGCGGTTTTCTTTTCCCGATATATGACACCGCCTACTCGTCATGGGTCGAGCCGGCAGCGCGAAAACGTTCCTCGAATTCGCGCCGCAGGCTGCGCCGTGTCTCTGCCGCACGCAGGCGGCGTTCCCGGATTTCATCGGCCGGCGTATAGGGCGGCACATTGGTTGGACGCCCCTCCGCATCGACGGCAACCATCGTGAAGTAGCAGGAATTGGTGTGCCGTCGCTCGCCGGTCCGGATATTCTCCGCCTCGACCCTTATGCCGACTTCCATCGAAGTCCGCCCGGCATAGTTGATCGAAGCGCGAAAGGTCACGAGTTCGCCGACGTGGATCGGCTGGCGAAAGACGACCTGATCGACCGACAAGGTCACTGCATATTCCTGCGAATATCGTGAGGCGCAGGAGTAAGCGACCCGGTCGAGGAGATTAAGGAGCGCCCCGCCATGGACCTTGCCGCTGAAATTCGCCATGTCGGGCGTCATCAGCACGACCATCTCGAGTTGGCTCGTGTCGTGACCGTCTTGCATGCTCAACCTCCAACTCCTTTTTGCCACAGCGCAGATCTCGGAGGCAGGCAGTGCCCGCAACCCGGCGGCTCGCAATGTAGGCGAGATTGATAAGACGGGATAGGTCGTCAACGCTGAAGATCGGCAACAATATTCGGCAACGACATCCAACATTTCCCTGAAAATAATTGTATTTAAAGCAAGAAACCGCCACTGACCTGCAAGAACGGATCGCTCTCAGTCATGGCCATGACCGCGCCGAGTGTTTGATCATCCAAGGTTCTGCCTAATGCCTGGAGTCGGCCAGTCTGTCATGAACAAAGGCCTTGGCGTCGCTGACGGCCGTGATCAGATCGTCGCCGCATGCCAGCCGCGCCGCTATCGCGCTTGCCAGCATGCAACCGGTCCCACGCATCAAGACGGCAAGGCGAGGCGCCCTGAAGAACTGAACGGTATGCCCCGCCTGAACGAGCATATCGACCGATTCCAGGCCATCGCCATGGCCTCCCTTGATGAGGACCGCTTGCGCCCCTACGGCGATCAGCTCTCGTGCCTGGGTGATTACAGCCTCCGATGGCTCGTGTCTCACCGGAGCCGTCAGACACGAAAGCTCCGGCAGGTTTGGCGTAATCAGCGCGCATTGCCGAAACAGCCGATGCAACGGAGCCTTCGCGTTCGGGGCAAGCAGCACGCCGCCCGAAGTGGACGCAAGAACGGGATCGAGCACCACGGGGATATCCGGATGATCCTTCAGAACCGAAGCGACGGCCGTGATCGTCGCAGCTGTTGCCAGCATGCCGATCTTGATGGCATCGACCTGATTGGCTGTAAGTGCCGCACGCATCTGCTGGGCGACACGATCTGCCGGGATTTCATCCACATGTTGAACGCCGTGATGGGTCTGAACGGTGACCGCAGTCACGGCCACCGAGGCCTTCACACCAAACGCGGCCAGCGTCTCGATGTCACGGACGATGCCGGCGCCGCCCGAGGAATCCGAGCCGGCGACGACAAGCACATGAGGCCGCTTCTTCATCGCCCCCTCTTCATCGAAATTGCGCCGTCCGCTCGATCCATTCGCGCGTGCGCGCTTCCGGATCCGCATTGAGCGTGATGTCGGTGACGACGGCGGCACCGTCGGCGCCATGGGCAAAAACGCTGTCGATACGGTCGGTGTTGATGCCGCCGATGGCGACGAGCGGCAGGTTTCCGATGCGCGCCTTCCAGTTGCACAGCCTGTCGAGCCCCTGCGGTGCCCATTTCATCTTCTTCAGGATTGTCGGCCAGACCGGACCGAGCGCCACATAGTCTGGCGCTGCTGCGAGGGCGGTTTCCAGCTCCGTCTCGTCATGGGTCGAAAGCCCGAGCTTGATGCCGGCGGTGCGGATGGCGGCGAGATCGGCCGTGGCGAGATCCTCCTGGCCGAGATGAATGAAATTGCACCCCTCGTCGATCGCCAGCCGCCAGTGATCGTTGACGATAAGCTGGCAGCTGTGCCGCATGCAGACCGCTTTCGCGCGGCGGATGTCTTGGCGCAGTTCCGTCTCGGACCCCTCCTTCATGCGCAACTGCACGAGCTTTACGCCAAGCGGCACCAGGCGCTCGATCCAGTCGGCGCTATCGACGATCAGATAAAAGGGATCAAGCTTCACGAAAACACCGCCTTGCCGATGACCGGCGTCGAGGGCACCGCCATGTCGCGCGGTTCCAGCATGCCTGCCTGGAACGCAACACGGCCTACCTCGATCGCACCCTTGAAAGCCGCAGCCATTGCCACCGGATCGGCAGCACCGGCAACCGCGGTGTTGAGCAGCACCGCGTCGAAGCCGAGTTCCATCACAATGGCAGCATGGGAGGGCCGCCCGATGCCGGCATCGACGATCAGCGGGACGTTCGGAAAATGTGCTCGCATGCTGCGCAAGGCCGGCAGATTGATCGGCCCCATGGCCGAGCCGATCGGCGCGCACCAGGGCATCAGCACCTCGCATCCCGCCTCCATGAGGCGTTCCGCCACCACGAGGTCATCGGTCGTATAGGGAAAGACCTTGAACCCTTCGCCGTTTAGGATGCGCGCCGCCTCGACCAGCGCGAACACATCGGGCTGTAGCGTATCATGGTTGCCGATCACCTCGAGCTTGATCCAGTCGGTGGCGAAGACATCACGTGCCATTTTCGCCGTGAGGACAGCCTCGGAGACGGTGTGGCAGCCGGCGGTGTTGGGCAAGACCTTTACGCCGAGCGTGCGGATCAATTCGAAGAAGGCGCCACCCGTGCGGCTGCCCGCCGTTTCGCGGCGCAAAGAGACGGTGACGATATCGGTCTTCGACGCGCGAACTGCGTCGCCGAGGATGGCAGGCGATGGGTAGCGGGCGGTTCCGAGAAGCAAGCGGGAGGCAACGGAGGTTCCATAAAGCTCAAGCATGATCAGCCTCCTTGCATCGGCGACAGGATCTCGATGCGGTCGCGATCGCTGAGGGTAAAACCTGCGCGATCCTCGCGATGTACCAGTTCGCCGTTGACTGCTGTTGCCAGCCAATCGCCTTCGTAGTCGAGCGCGACCAAGAGCTCTGAAAGAACGGAAATGTCTGTCTGATGGTCTTCGCCGTTGACGGTCAGTTTCATCGGTTTGCTCCAGTCTGAAGTGGAATGAAGTGCATGCGTTCGGGCGCAGGAAGCGGCGCCTCGACGTCGACGGACATCTGCCCGATGTCTCTTCGCAAGTCGCTTGTCATGTGGGCTGCAACGTCCCGTGCGATGGAAGGCGCCAGCAGAAATCCGTGGCGGTAGAAGCCGTTGATGCGGATGGTGCTGCCATCAATCTCAAAACGCGGCAGATTGTCCGGATACGCAGGGCGCACGCCGGCGCCGGTTTCGATCACGCGCGCCTCTCCGAAGGCCGGATGAAGCGTATAGGCGGCGTTCATAAGCTCCATCAGCGACCGGGCGCTGATCGGCCCGGGATCGTCGGTCTCGATCATCGTTGCGCCGACCATGAAACGCCTGTCGCCACGCGGCACGAGGTAAAGCGGGATGCGTGGGTGCAGCAGCCGGACCGGACGCGACAGCCCCACATCCGATGTTTCCAGCATCAGCATTTCTCCGCGCACGCCGCGCAGATCCGCTGCTTGGTCGATCGCGCTTGCCCCGGTGCAATCGACGACACGGTCGAACCCGGCATCCGAAAAATCCGGCGCCGCTTCGAAATGGAACCGCACGCCGATCGCCCGCAGCTTGTCGTGAAGCGCAGTTATCGCCCGTCTCGGATCGAGATGCGCTTCCTCCCGGAAAAACAGCGCCTTGCGAAACCGCCCGGCAAGGTCCGGTTCGAGCTCTGTTATGTCATCGGCATCCAGCCAGTCGCACCCGCAGGTGCGGGCCGCGAAGCGGGCAAGCTCGCCGGTGTCGCGCGGCGGCGCGACAACCAGCGTGCCTTTGCGGATGACGTGGCCGGGCAGGGCCGCGTCCCACCAGTCGGCGGCGGTGCGCCCGAGCGCCAATACGGTGTCAGGCGCACTTTCCCTTTCACACCACGGCGCGAGCATGCCCCCGGCGAACCATGAAGCCCCGCCGCCGGCGCGTGCCGCCGTCTCTGCGATCTCGACATGGACCGCTCTCGCCTGCAGCTCGTGGGCGAGGGTAAGGCCGGCAACGCCGGCCCCCCTGATCAAAACGCGCATGGTTACTCTCCCGCGGGCGGAGCGTTCCCATCGGCGCCAAGCGGCATATAGAGATCGCCGCCTGCCTGGAACTTCGCGGCCATCGCTTCCAGCCCCTCCTTCTGGGCCTCGGCGCGGATGTCATGCGATATCCGCATGGAGCAGAATTTCGGGCCACACATCGAGCAGAAATGCGCAACCTTGTGGGCTTCCTTCGGCAGGGTTTCGTCGTGGAAGGAGCGGGCCGTTTCCGGATCGAGCGACAGGTTGAACTGGTCCTCCCAGCGGAACTCGAAACGGGCCCGCGACAAAGCGTCGTCGCGCAGCTGCGCTGCCGGGTGCCCCTTGGCGAGATCGGCCGCATGCGCCGCGATCTTGTAGGTAATGACGCCGACCTTGACGTCATTACGGTCGGGCAGGCCGAGATGCTCCTTCGGCGTGACGTAGCAGAGCATGGCCGTGCCGAACCAGCCGATCATCGCAGCACCAATGCCCGAGGTGATGTGGTCGTAGCCCGGCGCAATATCGGTCGTCAGCGGCCCGAGCGTATAGAACGGGGCTTCGCCGCAGACTTCCAACTGCTTGTCCATATTCTCCTTGATCTTGTGCATCGGCACATGGCCGGGGCCCTCTATCATCACCTGGCAATCCTTTGCCCAGGCGATCTGGGTCAGTTCGCCCAGCGTCTCCAGTTCGGCGAACTGCGCGGCGTCGTTGGCATCGGCGATCGAGCCGGGACGCAGGCCGTCACCGAGCGAGAAGGAGACGTCATAGGCGCGGCAGATGTCGCAGATTTCCTCGAAATGCTCGTAGAGGAAGCTTTCCTTGTGGTGATGCAGACACCACTTGGCCATGATCGAGCCGCCGCGCGAGACGATGCCGGTGACGCGGTTGACGGTGAGCGGGATATAGTGGAGCCGCACGCCGGCATGGATGGTGAAATAGTCAACGCCCTGCTCGGCCTGCTCGATCAGCGTGTCGCGGAAGACCTCCCAGGTGAGATCCTCGGCAATGCCGTTGACCTTCTCCAGTGCCTGATAGAGCGGCACTGTGCCGATCGGTACCGGCGAGTTGCGGATGATCCACTCGCGGATGTTGTGGATGTTGCGGCCGGTCGACAGGTCCATGACGGTATCGGCGCCCCAGCGCGCCGCCCAGACCATCTTCTCGACTTCCTCGGCCATTGACGAGGTAACGGCCGAATTGCCGATATTGGCGTTGATCTTCACCAGGAAATTGCGGCCGATGATCATCGGCTCGGATTCGGGGTGATTGATGTTGGCGGGAATGATCGCCCGCCCGGCCGCGACTTCGGCTCTTACAAATTCCGGCGTGACATGATCGGGAATATGCGCGCCGAAACTCTCTCCGTCGCGAACAAGAGCCTCCTTAGTGGCCTTGCGCCCGAGGTTTTCGCGGATGGCGATGTATTCCATTTCGGGCGTGATGATCCCGGCCCTCGCGTAGGCAAGCTGGGTGACGGCCTTGCCGTCCTTGGCCTTCAGCGGCCGGTTGCGGATGGGAAATTCCGGCGTTAGCCGTTCGCCTGTGGCAAAGCCGTTGTCTTCGGGTTTGACATGCCGGCCCTCATACGCAGCGACGTCGCCACGCGCCGTCACCCAGGCTTGGCGCAGACGCGGCAGCCCGGCGTCGATCGAAACGGTGAGGGTGGAATCGGTGTAGGGGCCGGAGGAATCATAGACCATGACGGGCGGTTCGCCCGACGTTGGATGAAGCGCGATCTCACGCATCGGCACGCGGATGGCTGGATGCAGTTCGCCCGGAACATGGACTTTGCGGGAGGCCGGCAGCGGGCCCGTGGTGACAGTTGGAGTGAGGTTTTTTGCGGCAACATTCATGGTTGAGGCTCCAAATTTTAGGTTGGAGACCCAGTCCTTTAGAGCCGGAATGATGGAAAGACGCTGACACGAATCCGCAAGCGGAAAATCGAATCGTGGCAGCGCTTGCACCGTCCCTACGCCAGTATGAACTGGATCAGGTTCAACGGGTCACTGCGCTGCTTGAGGGCGGCAAGGCCACCTTTCGCGCCAGCAGAATCTCAGCCCCTTGTCGGGACCCCCCTGGTGAATACGGCCAGTAAGGCATGGTTCTGGACGATGCGTCAAGGGCTGTTGGCGCGGCCGTTGTGATGGCACGGCAAGCGGCGACCGCCTGTTGTTTTGTGTGCGTGCGGCAAGCCGTAAAGATTTTCAATGTTTTCAGTCTTTGTCTCGACAGCGCGTCTACGGCAAATTATCTATAAAAAATGACCTCGACGCACGAAGACACCATTGCCAGCCGCATCAGCCGCATCCTAGCCGATAGGATCGTGACCGGCGAACTCGATCCCGGCACGAAGCTGCGGCAGGATCATATTGCCGAGGAGTTCGGAACGAGCCATGTGCCCGTGCGCGAAGCCTTCCGCCGGCTGGAGGCGCAGGGGCTTGCAGTCAGCGAGCCGCGCCGCGGCGTGCGGGTCGCATCCTTCGATCTGAAGGAGGTTCGCGAAGTGGCGCAGATGCGGGCAGCGTTGGAAGTTCTGGCGCTTCGGCATGCGGCGCCGCACCTGACGCCATCGATCCTCGATCAGGCAGAGGAAGCGACGGTTGCCGGCGACAATTCCCGCGACGTTCGGTCCTGGGAGGAGGCCAACCGCCGTTTCCACAGTCTCATTCTTGCCCCTTGCGGCATGCCGCGCCTCTTGGCCTCGATCAACGATCTGCACGCCGCCAGCGCCCGCTTCCTGTTCGCCAGCTGGCGCTCGGAATGGGAGGTCCGTACCGACCATGACCATCGCGCGATCCTGACATTTCTGCGTCAGGGCAACGTCGAGAACGCCGCTGCCGTTCTCGAACGCCACGTGCAGTGGATCGGGCAAAAACCCGTGCGGAACGCTTCGGGGACGACGCGCGAGGCATTCGCGATCGTTGGCTGACCACCCGGTCCGCCGGTCCCGTCCCGTCAGTTTTTTGCCCGACATGCACCGGGAGCCTGACTCCTGTTGCGCCCTTAAACTCTCTCTGTGATTGTAATTTTATGGCCGGTCAACGAAAGGGCGCTTGCGTTCGATTGCGCCTCAATAAATTATAGATAATATCAAGTCTTATCTATACTGAGCTCACAGGCAGGCGCGACAAAAGGGAGTAGATCGATAATGTTGCACGAAAGCACAGCCGCAGACCGCATGGAAGCGCCCATCACCATACCGATCGAATCGTTGTCTGTCGCTCAGGCAAAAATTATCTATAATTTGCCTTTCAATGATCTGCTGTTTCGGGCCCAGACCATTCACCGAGCGAATTTCGATCCCAACGCCGTGCAGATGAGCCGGCTCTTGTCGATCAAGACCGGCGGTTGTGCCGAGGATTGCGGCTATTGCAGCCAGTCGGCGCATTCTCCAACCGGCCTCAAGGCTTCCAAGCTGATGATGGTCGAAAAGGTGGTCGCCGAAGCCCGCAAGGCCAAGACCGAAGGGGCCACCCGCTACTGCATGGGGGCCGCCTGGCGCAGCCCGAAGGACCGCGACATCGACACGTTGCTTGCCATGGTTGCCGGCGTCAAGGCGCTCGGCATGGAGACCTGCATGACGCTCGGCATGCTCTCGCCGGCCCAGGCCAGCGCGCTGGCCGAGGCGGGCCTCGATTATTACAATCACAACATCGATACGTCGGAAGAGTTCTACTCGCAGATCATCACCACCCGCACCTTTGCTGACAGGCTGGAGACGCTGTCGAATGTGCGTGAAGCGGGCATGAAGGTCTGCGCCGGCGGTATCCTCGGCATGGGCGAAACGACGGATGACCGCATCTCCATGCTGGTGACGCTCGCCAATCTCCAGCCGGCGCCCGAGAGCGTGCCGATCAACATGCTGATTCCGATTCCTGGTTCGCGGCTCGCCGATGCCGAACCGGTCGATCCGATCGAGTTCGTCCGGACCATCGCGCTCGCCCGCATCCTGATGCCGCGCACCCACGTCCGCCTGTCGGCGGGGCGCACGCAGATGAGCGACGAAATGCAGGCGCTCTGTTTCTTCGCCGGCGCCAATTCGATTTTTGCCGGCGACACACTGCTCACCACCGAGAATCCGGGCGAGGATCACGACACGGCGCTGTTCCGCCGCCTTGGTCTGAAGCCGATGGAACTGGAGCCGGCTGAATGACGCCGACGCGGCTCGCGCGCTATGAAACGACCCTGGCGGGGCTGGAGCGCAAGGAAAGGCTCCGGACCCTGGTGGGGCGGGACGGCGCCGATTTCAGTTCGAACGACTATCTCGGCTTTGCTGGTTCGACGCGGCTCGCGACGGCGGTCACTGCGGCGCTTCAGCGCGGTGTACCTGTTGGTGCCGGCGGCTCGCGCCTGCTGCGCGGTAACCACCCGGAACACGAGGCGCTGGAGGCGGAGGCTGCAGCCTTTTTCGGCGCCGGGCGCGTCCTTTATTTCAGCACCGGCTATGCCGCCAACGCGGCTCTTTTTTCAACCCTGCCGCAGCGCGGCGATCTCATCGTCCATGACGCCTTGGTGCATGCCAGTGCGCACGAGGGCATGCAGGCAAGCCGGGCGCTGGCGGTGCCGGCTCTGCACAATGATGTCGCGGCGTTCGAAGAGGCGATCATCCGCTGGCGACGCGACGGCGGAACCGGCCATCCGTGGATCGCCGTCGAAAGCCTCTATTCGATGGACGGCGATCGTGCGCCACTCGCTGCGCTTGCAGCACTTGCCGAACGGCATGACGGCTTTCTGGTGATCGACGAGGCGCATGCGACCGGCGTCTTTGGCACCAGTGGCCGTGGTCTCGCCGCTGACCTTGAGAACCGGAAGAATGTTATCGTGCTGCACACCTGCGGCAAGGCCCTTGGCGTCTCCGGGGCGCTGCTCGGCGCGAGCGCAACGCTTTGCGACTATCTGGTCAACCGGGCGCGCGGCTTCATTTATTCAACTGCGCCGTCGCCGCTGATGGCGGCTGCCGTGCGTGAAGCCCTGCGCATGCTTGTGGATGAGCCGAAGCGGCGCGCGGATTTCGACGGATTGCGCGCCTTTGCCAACAAGGAACTTGCCGAAAAGCTCGGGATGGAGGGCAGTGGTTCGCAAATTCTGCCCGTGATCATCGGCGATAATGGCCGGGCGGTGCGGATCGCCGCGCGCATGCGGGCGGACGGCTTTGACATCCGGGCAATTCGCCCGCCGACCGTTCCCGAAGGCACGGCACGGCTGAGGATCGCGATCACGCTCAACGTCGATAAGACGACGATTACACGCATGTTCACCCGGCTGGCGGCGATCATGGCGGAGGAGAAGCCGTGATGCGGTTCGTCGTGACCGGCACGGATACCGGCATTGGCAAGACGGTGTTTTCGGCGGCGCTGGCGGCGGCACTTGGCGGCTATTACTGGAAACCGGTGCAATCGGGGCTCGAGGAAGAAACGGACAGCCAGGCCGTCAGCCGGTTGGGCTGCCTGCCGCCGGAACGCATTCTGCCGGAAGCCTATCGACTTAAGACCCCCGCATCGCCGCATCTCGCGGCGCAACTCGATAACGTCGAGATCGCGCCCGAGACCCTGACGCCGCCTCTGACCGATGCCCCCCTCATCATCGAGGGCGCCGGCGGCCTGCTGGTGCCGCTGACGGAACACCAAGTGTTCGCCGATGTCTATGCGCGTTGGCGCATCCCCGTGATCCTCTGCGCACGCACGGGGCTCGGCACGATCAATCACACGCTGTTGTCGCTCGAAGCACTGCGCCGCCGCTTCATCCCGGTTTTCGGCGTAGCGTTCATTGGCAACGAAGCGGCCGAAACACAACGCATCATCGCTGCAATGGGGCAGGTGCGGGTTCTCGGCCGCCTGCCGCCGCTTGATCCACTGACGCCGGAGCGTTTGCAGTGGGCCTTTCGCAATTATTTTCCTCTTTCCTCCTTCCAGGAGAGGACGGCATGACCTCACCCGTCTGGCACCCGTTCACCCAGCATGGGTTGGAACCGCCGATGAAGCGCGTCGTACAAACGGACGGCGCCTGCCTGATCGAGCAAGACGGTTCGCGTATCCTCGATGCCATATCCTCCTGGTGGGTTATCACCCATGGTCACCGGCACCCTGCGATCATGAAGGCTATCCAGGCGGCATGCGAGACCTACGACCAGATCATCTTCGCCGAATACACGCATGAGCCCGCCGAGGACCTGGCGCGGGGCCTGGTGGAGATCGCTCCTGTCGGGCTCAAGCATGTCTTCTATTCAGACAGCGGCTCGACCTGCGTCGAAGTCGCGCTGAAAATGGCGCTCGGTTTCTTCCACAATTCCGGCGCGCCGCGCAGTCGCGTTGTGGTGCTGGAGCACGGCTACCATGGCGATACGATCGGCACGATGTCGGCGGGTGAACGCGGCGTCTTCAACCAGGCCTATGAGCCACTGCTGTTCGGCGTCGATCGCCTGCCGTTCCCGGCGCCCGGCCGTGAACAGGAAACGCTCGACGCCTTCGAGTTTTACTGCGCGACGGGTCAGGTGGCGGCGTTGTTGATCGAGCCGCTTGTTCTCGGGGCGGGCGGCATGCGCACCTATCCGGCATCCGTCCTTACCGAGTTGAAGCGGATTGCCGAAAAACATGACGCCCTGATGATCGCCGACGAAGTGATGACCGGCTGGGGGCGCGCGGGCAGCCTGTTCGCCTGCGAGCAGGCCGGTGTGACGCCCGATATCCTCTGCACCTCCAAGGGGCTGACCGGCGGCGCCCTGCCGCTGGCCGCAACACTGTGTACGGCCGGGATATTCGACGCACACCTTTCGACGGACCGCCGCCGGACCTTTTTCCATTCGAGTTCCTACACCGCCAATCCGATCGCCTGCGCTGCTGCGGTCGCCAATCTGACCGTGTGGAAGGACGAGCCAGTGCGCGAGCGCATCCTTTCGCTGCAGGAGATGCAACAGGAGCGACTTGCCCGTTTCCAGGACGATCTGCGCTTTACCGATATCCGCCAGGTCGGCACCATCACGGCTCTCGATCTGCGGGTGCCAGCGGCCGGATATCTGTCGGACGTCGGTCCGCGGCTCAGGGCTTTCTTTCGCGAGCGAAGACTGCTGATCCGGCCGTTGGGAAACGTCATCTATCTGATGCCGCCTTATTGCGTCACCGCCGCCGAGCTAGACCGCGCCTATGACGCGATCGACGAAGCGGCCGCGTGTTTCGCGGCGGGGCGGTTATGATGGGCGCGCGGTCGTCCCGGCTTGCCGGTTTCGGTCACTGTGTTCCCCGCCGGTGTGTCGAAAACGCCGAGATCGAGGAAAGGCTCGGCCTGGAGCCGGGCTGGATCGAGCGCCGGACCGGAATCAGGGCGCGGCACTGGGCTGAACCGGACGATACGCTGTCCGGCCTTGCGGCAAGCGCAGGAGCGGCTGCCATTAAAAATGCCGGCATCGCCCCGGACGATATCGCGCTCACGCTTCTTGCCACGTCGACGCCCGATCATCTGCTGCCGCCTTCCGCGCCGCTTCTGGCCCATCGTCTCGGCCTGGCCAATTCCGGTGCGATCGACCTTGCCGGTGCCTGCTCGGGCTTTCTCTATGCGCTGACGCTCGCCGACGGTTTTGTCCGGGCGCAGGGCCGGCCGGTACTGGTCGTTGCGGCCAATATATTGAGCCGCCGGATCAACCCCGCCGAACGGGCAAGCGCGGTGCTGTTTGCCGATGCTGCCGGCGCCGTCGTCCTGGTGCCGTCTCAGGATGTGGAAACGGGAATTCTCGGCGTCGACCTTGCCTCCGACGGCAGCCGCTACGACCTGATCTCGATTCCGGCGGGCGGAAGCAACCGGCCCTTTGCGGCGGACGTGGCAGCGAGTGAATGCCTGATGACGATGCGCGACGGGCGGGAAATGTTCGCGCAGGCGGTCGAAATGATGGGGCTTTGTGGCGAACGGGCGCTTGCAAGGGCAGGGCTTTGTGCAGCCGATATCAGCCGCTTCGTTCCGCACCAGGCGAACGCACGCATTTTCGATGCAGTTTGCAGTCATCTTGGCATAGAACCGGAAAAGACCGTTCGCACGATCATGGACTATGGAAACTCCTCCGCCGCAACGATCCCCCTTTCCCTCTCGCTTGCCCATCAGGCTGTGCCTTTCGCCGCCGGCGAAAAACTGCTGTTGACCGCGGCGGGCGCGGGACTGACGGGTGGTGCCTGTGTGATCGGGATTTGACGAGACGTTTTGTCAGCGGTGGAAAATTGCCTGCCCACGACGACAGCGGACCGATGGGACGGAATGCTCCAAAGTTGGCGATTGCTCGGCGAACCGCGGTTCAGGGCATGATCTGATCGTTTGACAAAGCGTCGAGAAGAGAAATCCGAGAGCCTGCTTCGGATCTCTCTGTTTAAGCGTGGACCCGTTCCGGCTCTACCAGATGGTATGGTTCTACAAGGCAGTCTGCAGGGATGCCCCACTCCTTGTGCAGCTTGCGGATCATACCGACAGTGAGCGCACGCCTCTTGTTCAAGACCTCTGAGGCGCGCGAGCGGGAATCGAAAAGGGCGGAGCTATCAACCTGGGTGCGACCGGACATCTCCATGTGGGCTTTGATCAGTGCAACGGGCTCCGGTGCCGATCAGTTCAACGGGCTCCGGCGCCTCGATTGCATAGTTCTTGTCTTCGTAAGCCTCGATGAGGGTCGAAAGGATATCGAAGCGATCGGCTTCCGCCGTGCCAAGTGCTGGCTGGCTGTCAAAATACCGCGCGACCTCTGCAATAGCCCATGCAAGATCATCATCTGTTCTGATGGCTCGAATGTTTTCCATTACGCTGTCTCCGGGTTGATAGCGTCGTATTCCTTGTGAGTGCCAATGAACTTTATGAGACTCGTCTGAACGGATAGGCGACGTGCACGACCAGGCGATATTTATTGCCCTAGATGTCCAATGAGGCGATTATCGCTCACAAAATCGACATTGGCGCCGAACATCGCCTTTACGTCTGCCGGACCTGTGACGGGGGTATTTGCGGATACCAAAGAGATTTTAGCGGGTCTTGGCGTAGTTAACCGGTCGAATGCCGATGGTTGATGGTCAATAGATGATAGCTACAAGGAACTGGGTTACCACATCAATGTCAAGAAGCTACCTCGTCGGCGAAACTAGTGAAGCCTCAGCATTATTCACCTTGAATATCGAAGTCGACGGGACTATCTTACGCTTGTCTTACCTGCAGGACTCCGACCGATGGCTCATGCTGAAAACCTGACTACGACCGTTTCGACCAAAGGACAGGTCATCCTGCCGAAGGCGATCCGACAGCGGCGGGACTGGGAAGCCGGTACTCGGCTGATTGTCGAGGAAACCCCGGAAGGTGTATTGTTGAAGCAGGCACCCGCATTCTCGCCAACGCGACCGGATGATGTGTTTGGCATGCTCCGTTTCAGGGGTGAGCCGAAGACTCTGGAAGATATGGAGGCTGGCGTACTGGCCGAAGCTCGACGCCGCCATGATCGCGATTGATACCAATCTCATCGCCAGGTATCTGACGGGCGATCACCCTGAACAATCTCCCCGCGCTCGTGAGCTCGTCAACGGGCAGGCAGTTTTTGTCGCCGTTACAGTAATATTGGAAGTCGAATGGGTGCTGCGCAGCGCCTACGGGTACGGTCGACCAGACGTTGCCCGTGCCCTGCGCGCTTTTGGCGGGCTGCCCACCGTGACGGTCGAGGATGCGGCAATCGTTGCTGTTGCTTTCGATCTCGCAGAGAAGGGAATGGATTTTGCCGATGCCTTGCACCTCTGCAAGTCGGCCCATTGCGAAGAGTTTGTCACCTTCGACCGAAAATTCATAAAAGCAGCGAAAGCCTCCGGTTACGAAAGCGTCCGGGAAGCCTGAAATCAATCCGTTAAACGGTATCCCGTTTCGCTGAAGGTGTATTCCTTGACAAGAATCGCCTCGTCCAGATTCTTGTGGTTAGCGCTTCGATGCTCCGTCGGAGCACCACGATTATATCAGGCCAATATTCATTCTCTTGGCGATTCATCTTCCGGGATAGCTTATCGCCGGCATATGTTCACCAATGTTTGCATTAACTCGTTTAGTGTAAGCGTTGCGCAAGATCGCCCGGCTGCTTGATTTTAGGTAACGTCGCGCGACGGAATCTTGTGACTTTTGCTATCTATTTCCGAACTTTCGGGTAGAGCGGCAACCGAACCCGTCTCGCGCCTGAAGGCGGCCGGGCTCTTCGATGTCCATTTGCGAAAGGCCCGGTGAAAGGCGCTGGGTTCGGAGAAGCCGAGTTGTGCGGCGATCTCTCCGACGCTGCTCTTTCCATGGAGCAGCATTTCGATCGCAAGATCGCGGCGAATCTCGTCCTTGATGCCGGCATAACTTTGTCCTTCGCTTTGCAGGCGATGGCGAAGCGTCGATGGCGATATCTTCATCTGCGCGGCAATTGCGCTGAAGCCGGACCAGCTGGAAGGCGTCGTTTGCCGCAGCCGCTTGCGGACGCTGGCAGCCAGACCTGCGTCGTAGCGATAACGCACGAGAATATTGGCGGGTGCGCCTCGGAGAAATTGTTTCAAGGCCTGCTCCGTGCGCACGATCGGCAGCTTCAGCACGGCGCGATCAAAGGCGAGACGGCTGGCAGGTTGTGAAAATTGCACCGGCGCCCCGAAAAACAATCGGTAATCCGCCCCCTGTGGCGGTTCCGCACAGCGAAAATCCACCCTGCGGATCGGGATGCGCCGCCCGACCAGCCAGCAGGTGATGCCATGCAGCAGAATCCAGTAGGTCCGGTAAGCGAAAGCCGAGCGGGCCTCGCCCTTGTCCGTCAGCACGATTTCGGCCAGCCCGTCGCGGATGACGAGTTCGCCGCACGGGTCTTCCAGCACCACGCCGAGGAAGCGCAAGGCGCGCCGTAGCGCCTGTTCCAGGGTCTGCGCATGCAGCACGCAATGGCAAAGCAGCGTGAAACTGCCGCTGCGCATCGGTCGTCCGCCCATTCCGAAGAATTCGTCATCGACTTCGGCTGCGACCGCCAACCAAAGGGCGCCATAAGCCTCCGCGGAAATCGGCCTGTCGACCACCGGCGGCAGACCGAGCGAGGCCAGCAGCGGTTCCGTCGGCTTGTCCTGCCGCCGCAGACAATCCAGCGCCTCTTCCACGAAAGAGGGTGAGATCATCCGCCGGTCCGCATCTGCCATGGCTGCTCCTCGCATATGGCAAAACTGGCCAAAAAATGAAGGACAGTTCTGTCATCGATTGCAATACAGTGTCAGCGTAGAGTCCTGCAAGACAATGCTGCCGAAAAGCAGGTACCATCAACGAAACGTGGCAGGGGAGGGCTGCATGATGGATCGAAAATCAGCACCCGCATCTGTTCGAAACGGGAGCGGACCGTCATGTTGATCTCCGGCAAGGTCTTTGTGGTAACGGGTGGCGGCTCTGGCTTGGGCGCCGCCGTCGCCCGCATGCTGGTCGAGGCCGATGCCCGCGTTATCATCGCCGATGTCAACCTTGAGGCCGGTGAGCGGGTCAGCGCCGAACTGGGACCAACGAGCGCCCGTTTTGTCCGCACCGACGTGACCAGCGAAGCGGACGGCCTTGCCGCGGTCAAGGCAGCACTTGAGACCTTCGGACATCTGCATGGTCTGGTAAACTGCGCGGGGATCGCGCCTGGCGAAAAGGTGCTGGGCCGCGATGGCCCGCATCGTCTCGAAAATTTCGTCCGCGCGGTCGGCATCAATCTCGTCGGTACCTTCAACATGATCCGCCTTGCGGCCTCGGTCATCCAGAATGAGGAACCGGACAGCGAAGGTGAGCGGGGCGTCATCGTCAACACGGCCTCTATTGCGGCCTTCGATGGACAGATCGGTCAGGCTGCCTATGCGGCGTCGAAGGGCGGCATCGTCGGCATGACCCTGCCGATCGCCCGCGAACTCGCCCGCTATGGCATCCGCGTCGTTTCGATCGCGCCCGGCATTTTCGAAACGCCGATGATGGCCGGCATGCCGCAGGAGGTCCAGGATGCCCTCGGCAGGGGCGTGCCCTTTCCGCCGCGGCTCGGCCATCCTTTTGAATTTGCTGCGTTGGTGCGCCATATCTGCGAGAATACAATGCTGAACGGCGAGGTGATCCGCTTGGACGGAGCCTTGCGCATGGCGCCGCGTTGAGGCTGGCTCCGGGGAGGTTGAAATGACAGTGCATGATCCCATCGTCATCGTCGGTTCCGCTCGTACCGCAATGGGCGGATTTCAGGGCGACCTGAAGGATGCGACCGCTCCCCAACTCGGCGCTGCGGCTATCCGCGCCGCCTTGGAGCGCGGCCGGGTTTCCGCCGACGCGGTGGAGGAAGTGGTTTTCGGTTGCGTCCTGCCGGCCGGACAGGGGCAGGCGCCGGCGCGACAGGCAGCCATCGGCGCGGGCCTGCCCTTCGCGACTGGCGCAAGCACCGTCAACAAGATGTGCGGCTCCGGCATGAAGGCGGTGATGTTGGCACATGACCTGATCGCGGCCGGCAGCGCGAATATTGCCGTCGCCGGCGGCATGGAAAGCATGAGCAACGCGCCCTATCTGCTTGATCGTGCCCGCGGTGGTTACCGGCTCGGCCATGGCCGCGTCATTGATCACATGTTCCTCGACGGGCTGGAGGATGCCTATGACAAGGGAAGGCTGATGGGCACTTTCGCGGAGGATTGCGCCGAGGCCTATCAGTTCACACGGCCCGCGCAGGACGATTTTGCGGTGACGTCGCTGACCCGCGCGCAGAAGGCGGTCGACGAGGGGCTTTTCGATGCCGAAATCACGCCGGTCACGGTGAAGACCGGAAGGACGGAGCAGGTGGTCAATCGCGACGAGCAGCCCGGTAAAGCAAGACTTGAAAAGATCCCGACCCTTAAACCCGCATTCCGTGAAAACGGAACGGTGACGGCCGCCAATTCCTCGTCGATTTCCGATGGCGCAGCGGCGCTCGTGCTGATGCGCCGCTCCGAAGCCGATCGCAGGGAGCTGACGCCACTTGCAACCATCGCCGGGCACGCGACACATGCACAGGCACCCAATCTCTTCGCGACTGCCCCGATCGGTGCGCTGACGAAGCTCAGCGAAAGGGCCGGATGGGACCTGAAGGATGTCGATCTGTTCGAGATCAACGAGGCGTTCGCCGTCGTCGCCATGGCCGCGATGCGCGACCTCGACTTGCCACACGACAAGGTGAATGTGCATGGCGGCGCCTGCGCGCTCGGCCACCCGATCGGCGCGTCCGGCGCCCGCGTCATCGTTACGCTCCTGGCAGCGCTTGAGCGATACGGGCTGAAACGCGGCATGGCCTCGCTCTGCATCGGCGGCGGCGAGGCGACCGCCATCGCCGTCGAGCGGCATTGATCGGGCTGGGGAGGAGGGTAGATGATCCTGACTGAACAGCAAATCCAAATTCGCGACATGGCTCGCGACTTTGCCCGCGAGCGCCTGATGCCAGGAGCCGCCGAGCGCGACGTTTCGCATGCGTTTCCCAAGGATGAATTGAAGGAAATGGGCGAACTTGGCTTTCTCGGCATGCTGGTGCCGGAGGCCTATGGCGGCTCGGAGACGGGAACCGTCGCGTATGCCGTCGCCCTCGAGGAGATCGCCGCCGGCGATGGCCCGTGCTCGACCATCATGAGCGTCCACAGTTCCGTCGCCTGCGTTCCCATCCTGAAATTCGGCACGGAGGAACAGAAGCAGCGGTTCCTGCCGAAGCTCGCCTCCGGCGAATGGATCGGCGGTTTTGCGCTGACCGAACCGCAGGCGGGTTCGGATGCTTCCAACCTGCGCACGCGCGCTCGCCGCGACGGCGATCACTATGTGCTCGATGGTGCCAAGCAGTTCACCACCTCCGGCAAGAATGGGCAGGTGATCATCGTCTTCGCCGTCACCGATCCCGATGCCGGCAAGAAGGGAATTACCGCCTTTATCGTGCCGACGGATACGCCCGGTTACGAGGTCGTGCGGGTGGAGCACAAGCTCGGCCTGCATTCCTCCGATACCTGCCAGATCGCATTTACCGACATGCGCATTCCAGCGGATTTACGGCTTGGGCAAGAGGGTGAAGGCTACAGGATCGCGCTTGCCAATCTCGAAGGCGGCCGCATCGGCATTGCGTCGCAATCGGTCGGCATGGCGCGCGCGGCCTTCGAGGCGGCGCGCGACTACGCCCGCGAACGCATCGCCTTCGGCAAGCCGATCGTCGAGCATCAGGCAGTCGCCTTCCGCCTTGCCGACATGGCGACGCAGATCGAGGTGGCGCGGCAAATGGTGCTGCATGCCGCGGAACTCAAGGAAAGCGGGGAACCCTGCCTGACCGAAGCCTCGATGGCCAAGCTCTTTGCCTCGGAAATGGCGGAAAAGGTCTGCTCGGATGCGATACAGATCCATGGCGGCTATGGCTACATGTCGGACTATCCGGTCGAGCGCATCTACCGCGATGTTCGCATCTGCCAGATTTATGAGGGAACAAGCGACGTGCAGCGCATCGTGATTGCGCGTAATCTGTGAAAGGAAGGCCCTCGTTTTCCGGGAGAGAGCAAGGCGAGCGGGGGCGAAAAGGGAGGAAGAACGAAGGCATGACCGAGTTCCCGCAATTGAGCCTGCATGTTCCGGAGCCAGCCGTCCGGCCCGGCGGTCAGCCGGATTTTTCCAACGTCAAGATCGCCAAGGCCGGCGCGGTGCCGCGCCCGGAAGTCGACGTCGCACCGGAGGAGATCCGTGATCTCGCCTATTCGATCATTCGCGTCCTGAACCGCGATGGAGAAGCGGTCGGCCCTTGGGCGGGCCTGCTGTCGAACGAAGAACTGCTGACCGGCCTGCGCAACATGATGAAGCTGCGCGCCTTTGATGCCCGCATGCTGATGGCACAGCGGCAGGGCAAGACCTCCTTCTACATGCAGCACCTCGGAGAAGAGGCCGTCAGCTGCGCCTTCCGCAAGGCGCTGAGAAAAGGCGACATGAACTTCCCGACCTATCGCCAGGCGGGCCTCCTGATCGCCGACGATTATCCCATGGTCGAGATGATGAACCAGATCTTCTCGAACGAGAGCGATCCGCTGCGCGGCCGGCAGCTTCCGATCATGTACTCATCCAAGGAGCATGGCTTCTTCACCGTCTCCGGCAACCTCGCCACCCAATATGTGCAGGCCGTCGGCTGGGCCATGGCCTCGGCCATCAAGAACGACACCAGGATCGCCGCCGCCTGGATCGGTGACGGCTCGACGGCGGAATCGGACTTTCATTCCGCGCTCGTCTTTGCCTCGACCTACAAGGCGCCGGTCATCCTCAACATCGTCAACAATCAATGGGCGATCTCGACGTTCCAGGGCATCGCCCGCGGCGGTTCCGGAACCTTTGCTGCGCGCGGCCTTGGTTTTGGCATCCCGGCGCTGCGTGTTGATGGCAATGATTATCTCGCCGTCTATGCCGTATCCCGGTGGGCTGCCGAGCGGGCCCGGCGCAATCTCGGGCCGACGCTGATCGAATATGTCACCTATCGTGTCGGGGCGCATTCGACCTCCGACGACCCAAGCGCCTACCGGCCGAAGACGGAATCCGAGGCCTGGCCGCTCGGTGACCCCGTCCTTCGCCTGAAGAAGCACCTGATCGTGAAAAGGGTCTGGTCGGAGGAACGGCACGTGCAGGCGGAAGCCGAAATCCTCGACGAAGTGATCCAGGCGCAGAAGCAGGCGGAGGTGCATGGCACGCTGCATGCCGGCGGAAGGCCCTCAGTACGCGATATCTTCGAAGGCGTCTACGCCGAGATGCCCCCGCATATTCGCCGCCAGCGGCAGAAAGCAGGATACTGACATGGCCAGAATGACAATGATCGAGGCCGTGCGCAGTGCGATGGACGTCTCGATGGAACGCGACGACAATGTGGTCGTTTTCGGCGAGGACGTCGGTTATTTCGGCGGCGTCTTCCGCTGCACCCAAGGGCTGCAGGCGAAATACGGCAAGACCCGCTGCTTCGATACGCCGATCAGCGAAAGTGGCATCGTCGGCACGGCGATTGGCATGGCAGCCTATGGCTTGAAACCCTGCGTCGAGATACAGTTCGCCGACTACATGTACCCGTCTTATGACCAGATCACTCAGGAAGCCGCCCGCATCCGCTACCGCTCTAACGGCGATTTCACCTGCCCGATCGTCCTGCGCATGCCGACCGGCGGCGGCATTTTCGGCGGCCAGACGCACAGTCAGAGCCCGGAGGCGTTGTTCACCCATGTCTGCGGCCTGAAGGTCATCGTCCCCTCTAATCCTTACGATGCCAAGGGGCTGCTGATTGCGGCGATCGAGGACCCGGACCCGGTAATGTTCCTTGAGCCGAAGCGCCTCTACAATGGCCCCTTCGACGGCCATCACGAAAAGCCGGTGACGCCCTGGTCGAAACATGAGCTTGGCGAGGTGCCGGAAGGTCACTACAGCATTCCGATCGGCAAGGCGGAAATCCGGCGGCGGGGATCTGCGGTGACGGTTGTCGCCTATGGCACCATGGTCCATGTCGCGCTGGCTGCCGCGGAGGAGATGGGCATCGACGCGGAGGTGATCGACTTGCGCAGCCTGTTGCCGCTCGATCTCGACACGATCGTTCAATCCGTCGCGAAGACGGGCCGCTGTGTCATGGTGCACGAGGCGACCCTGACATCCGGCTTCGGCGCGGAGGTAGTAGCGCTGGTGCAGGAGCATTGCTTCTATCATCTCGAGGCGCCGGTCGTGCGCGTGACAGGCTGGGATACGCCTTATCCGCATGCGCAGGAATGGGACTATTTCCCCGGCCCCGCCCGCGTCGGACGCGCGCTCGCTGAAGTCATGGAGGCGTGACCATGGGTGAATTCACCATCAAGATGCCAGATGTCGGCGAAGGCGTGGCCGAGGCAGAGCTCGTCGAATGGCATGTGAAGCCGGGCGATCCCGTGCGCGAAGACATGGTGCTTGCCGCCGTCATGACCGACAAGGCCACGGTCGAGATTCCCTCCCCGGTGACAGGCACGGTTCTGTGGCTTGGGGCAGACATTGGCGATACGGTCGCCGTCAAGGCGCCGTTGCTGCGCATAAAGGTGGCAGGCGAGGGGGGTGAGGCCTCGGCGACCCCAATGCCGGAAACAGTGACCATCGGGCCGGCTGAAGAGCAATCCCCCGTCGCAAAGGTTGAGAGCCCGCCGCCGGTTGAGAGCCCGCCTCCGGTTGAGAGCAATGCACCAGTCCAGGCCGCGCCGGTCGCACGGGTCGAGGTACAGATGCCTGCGGAAAAGCCGCTTGCCTCACCAGCCGTTCGACTTCGGGCGCAGGAGGGCGGCATCGATCTGCGCCAGGTGCCGGGCACCGGGCCGGCGGGACGCATAACCCATGACGATCTCGACCAGTTTCTTGCCCGCGGTGCTCAGCCTGGTGCAACGCCGGCTGGCCTTGCGAAGAAAACGGCCGTCGAGGAGATCAAGGTCACGGGCCTGCGCCGCCGCATCTCCGAGAAGATGGTGCTTGCCACCTCGCGCATCCCCCACATCACCTATGTAGAGGAGATCGATGTCACAGATCTCGAGGACTTGCGGGCAACCATGAACGGCACCCGCAAACCGAACCAGGCGAAGCTGACGATCCTGCCCTTCCTGATGCGGGCGATGGTAAAGGCAATCGGCGAGCAACCCGGTGTCAACGCCACCTTCGATGACGACGCCGGCATGATCACTCGCCATGGTGCCGTGAATATCGGCATCGCCACCCAGACACCGGCGGGCCTGACCGTCCCAGTGGTTCGCCACGCGGAAGCTCGCAGTATCTGGGATTGCGCGGCTGAACTGGTGCGGCTCGCGGAAGCCGCCAGAACAGGCTCAGCGCTGCGCGAAGAGCTCTCCGGCTCGACCATCACCATCACCTCGCTCGGTGCGATGGGCGGAATTGCGACGACGCCGATCATCAACCACCCGGAGGTGGCGATAGTTGGCGTCAACAAGATTATGACGCGGCCGGTGTGGGACGGCAGCCAATTCATTCCGCGCAAGATGATGAACCTCTCGTCAAGTTTCGATCACAGGGTCGTGGACGGCTGGGACGCAGCGTCGTTCGTCCAGCGGCTCAAGGTGCTGCTCGAAACCCCCGCGCTGATTTTCATCGAAAGCTGATGCCATGAAAGAGATCGTCTGCAAACTTCTCGTCATTGGCGCTGGCCCCGGTGGCTATATCTGCGCCATCCGCGCCGGGCAGCTCGGGGTCGATACCGTCATCGTCGAGGCCGCCAAGGCCGGAGGCACCTGCCTCAATATCGGCTGCATTCCATCCAAGGCGCTGATCCACGCGGCCGAGGAATTCGAGAGAGTCAGCCATATGGCCGGCGCAAAAAGCCCGCTCGGGATCAGCGTCGAGGCCGTGAAACTCGACCTCGCCAAGACTGTCGCCTGGAAAGACGGCATCGTCGGCCGATTGAACAGCGGCGTGCTCGGATTGCTGCGCAAGGCCAAGGTGAAGATCGTGCATGGAAAGGCAAGGTTCCGGGACGGCAAGACAGTCGAGGTCGAGACGGAAACGGGCTCGCAGGTGATCCGCGCCGAGACGGTGGTGATTGCGACCGGCTCAGAGCCGGTTGAACTGCCATCGCTTCCCTTCGGCGGGCCAGTCATATCCTCGAGCGAGGCCTTGTCGCTGAAAGCAGTCCCGAAGAAGCTGATCGTTGTCGGCGGCGGTTATATCGGGCTGGAACTCGGGACCGCCTTTGCCAAGATGGGGTCCGAGGTGACCGTCGTGGAGGCGACGGAGCAGCTCTTGCCGCAATATGATGCAGAACTTGTAAAACCCGTCGCCAAGCGCCTGGGCGAGCTGGGCGTCCGCGTCTTGACCGGTGCCAAGGCCAGGAGGCTTTCGGATGAAGGCCTTGCGCTTCTGGTCGAGGCGGCGAATGGCGGGGAGCAGCGGCTTGCCGCCGACAGGATTCTGGTGACCGTCGGGCGCAAGCCGTGCACCGAAGGATGGGGGTTGGAAGAGCTCGACCTCGAACGCACTGGCAAATTCCTGCGCATCGACGAGCGCTGCCGGACATCGATGCGCGGTGTCCATGCTATCGGCGATATCACCGGCGAGCCGATGCTTGCGCACCGCGCCATGGCGCAGGGCGAGATGGTTGCAGAAATCGTTGCGGGAAAGAAGCGAGTGTGGGACAAGCACTGTATCCCGGCTGTCTGCTTCACCGACCCTGAAATCGTTACCGCTGGATTTTCACCAGACGAGGCACGGGTTCAAGGTTTTGAAATCCGGGTAGGTCTGTTCCCCTTTACCGCCAACGGCCGGGCGATGACAATG
Organism: Pararhizobium sp. LjRoot235; assembly: GCF_964254145.1. NCBI lineage: Bacteria > Pseudomonadati > Pseudomonadota > Alphaproteobacteria > Hyphomicrobiales > Rhizobiaceae > Pararhizobium > Pararhizobium sp. LjRoot235. The sequence continues at coordinate 214,708 of NZ_CAXUSP020000002.1, forward strand.
CTGTCCGAGGACGGGTTCGTGCGGGTGGTGGCACGCGCGGACACAAATCTTGTTCTCGGCATCCAGGCGGTCGGCGCTGGCGTGTCGGAACTATCGAGCACCTTTGCGCTGGCAATCGAAATGGGCGCACGTCTGGAAGACATCGCCGCGACGATCCATGCACATCCGACACGCAGCGAAGGCTTCCAGGAAGCCGCCATGAAAGCACTCGGCCATGCGCTCCATATCTGACCCCGTTTCTCTCAGCCCCGAACCGCAAACGCTGGTTGATCGCGATGGTGCTCTCGGTCGCATCCGGCTCAACCGTCCAAAAGCGCTCAACAGCCTGACGCTGCAGATGGTGCGCGACGTGGACGCTGCTCTTGACCAATTCGAGCACAATCCAACCGTCGCCGCGGTTCTGGTCACCGGTGAGGGCGAGCGAGGACTTTGTGCCGGCGGCGATATTCGCGTCATCTATGACGGCGGGCGGGCAGGTTCGGATATGCCGGAAACCTTCTGGCGGGCCGAGTACCACCTCAACGCCCGGATTGGCCGCTATCTGAAACCCTATATTGCCTTTATGGACGGGATCGTCATGGGTGGCGGTGTCGGCATATCCGTCTATGGCAGCCAACGCATCGTTACGGAGCGCACGCGTTTCGCCATGCCGGAAACCGGCATCGGCTTTTTCCCCGACGTCGGTGCGTCCTGGTTCCTCACGCGCCAGAACAGCGAACTCGGTACCTATGTGGCGCTGACGGGCGAGCCGCTCGGCGCCGCCGACGTCATTCTGATTGGCCTTGCAGATAGTTTTGTCCCGTCGGGTCGCCTTCCGGCTCTCTCGGAGGCTCTGGCGGGTCTTCCGGCCGGCGCAACCGGCAAGCAGATATCCGCACTCGTCCAAGGTTTTTCGCAAGCGCCTCCCGCCGGCACGCTCGAAGCACATCAGCAGGCAATCGACCGACTGTTCGGCTTCGCCACCATTGAGGCGATTTTCGAGGCATTGCGTCGGGATGAAAGCCCCTTCGCTGAAAAAATCCTTGCTGTGCTCGCGGCAAAATCGCCGCTCAGTCTCAAGGTCACACTCGGTCTGCTGCGGTTAGGGCGGCAAACCGCAAGTCTGGAATCTTGCCTTGAGCGGGAATTTGCCGCGACAGCGGCGGTGCTGCGCAGCCAAGATTTTTACGAGGGCGTGCGTGCGGCCGTCATCGACAAGGATCGCAATCCGCAATGGCGTCCGGCCAGCCTTGGCGGCGTCACCGAGGCGCAGGTCGCAGCCTACTTCCAGCCGGCCGCCCGTCCGCTTTTTGCCGAAACGATTGAGGGAGGACCCCGCACATGACATCCATCGGCTTTATCGGCCTCGGCCACATGGGTGGCCCGATGGCGGCCAATCTGGTCAAGGCCGGATACACGGTCAGGGGCTTCGACTTATCGCAGCCATTGCTGGAGCAGGCGCGTGAAACCGGGGTGATCCCATGTGCGTCCCTTGCCGAAACGGTTGATGCCGTCGAAACCGTGATCACCATGCTGCCAGCCGGCAAACACGTGCTGTCGGTCTGGGAGGACCTGGTGGTATCCGTGCCCTCCGGCACGCTGCTCATCGACTGCTCGACCGTCGACATCGACAGTGCCCGCAAGGCGCATGCCATGGCTGCCGCGGAGAATTGCCCTTCTCTCGATGCACCCGTTTCCGGCGGTACCGGCGGTGCTGCTGCGGGAACACTGACTTTCATGATTGGTGGAGATCAGGCCGTTTTCGCCAAGGGGCAGCCGATATTCGCGGCGATGGGTAAACGCATCATCCACTGCGGCGGCGCAACGGCCGGCCAGGCGGCAAAGATCTGCAACAACATGATCCTCGGCATCAGCATGATCGCCCTCGGTGAGGCGTTCGTGCTCGGCGAGAAGCTCGGCCTCACCCATCAGGCGCTCTTTGACGTAGCGTCGGTTTCATCGGGGCAGTGCTGGTCGCTCACCACCTATTGTCCGGTGCCGGGTCCCGTTTCCACCTCGCCGGCAAACAATGACTATCAACCGGGTTTCGCCGGAGCACTCATGCTGAAGGATTTGAAGTTGTCGCAGGCGGCGGCCGCAGCGACGGGTGCTATGACCCCCCTTGGCGCCAAAGCTGCTGAACTCTATCAACTGTTCAACGATCTCGGCAATGCCGACAAGGATTTCTCCGGTATCATCAATCTCCTGCGGGAAAAGTCGGGCGACGGTGTCGCGTGAGCAGTCACTCCCAGAACGTGTAAACTGAGGAACAAGCCAGTGGAAAAGCCGATCATCGTCGAACAGCAGGACCGTGTCGTGATCGTCACGCTCAATAGACCTGCCGCCCGCAATGCGTTGAATTCGGAAATCATGCACGCACTCGCGGCCGATCTTGCACCGCTCGACCGCGACCCTGGCGTCGGCTGTTTCGTGCTCAAGGGCTCGGACAAGGCTTTTGCCGCAGGCGCCGACATCAAGGAGATGGCGGACAAGTCCTTCGCCGACATGTTCGGCGAGGATTTTTTTGCCGCCTGGGATCGCTTTGCTTCGTTTCGCACGCCAAAGATCGCCGCTGTGTCGGGTTACGCACTCGGCGGCGGTTGCGAACTGGCGATGATGTGCGACATTATCTTTGCCGCCGACACCGCCATGTTCGGCCAGCCCGAGATCAAGCTCGGCGTCATGCCCGGAATGGGCGGTTCGCAGCGGCTGACGAAGCTCGTCGGCAAGTCGAAGGCCATGGACATGATTTTGACCGGACGGATGATGGACGCGACGGAAGCCGAACGCTGCGGCCTGGTTGCGCGGGTTATTCCCGCTGAGAAGTTGGTGGACGAGACGCTTGCCGCCGCCCGCACCATCGCCGGTTATGGCAAGGCCGCGACCATGGCCGCGCGCGAGGCCGTGGACCGCGCTCTGGAGGGGGGTCTCAGGGAGGGCCTGCTTTTCGAGCGCCGCCTTTTTCACTCGCTGTTTGCGACCGCAGACCAGAAAGAGGGCATGGCAGCCTTCATCGAAAAACGAGACCCGAAGTTTCAAGGCAAATAGGTGCGGGCCTCCTATGGCTACCACAATAGATTGAAAAAGCCCTTGATTATGACCTTCTTTTTTGATGTAACCTCCTAGGTGGCAGCAAATGCCGGAGGACGAGTTTTGCGGTCAAACCTTATCTAATATCTGGATGTTCGAACTACCGAACATATCGGTTCAATCTTCTTTGGTAGAGAACACAGAGCGGCGTCGCCGGTTCTGTTGCCACAGGAATTGAGCTGCCAGATCAATTTCCGCTATAGCAAGTGTCCCTACTGAGATGATCGTCTTTTTCGCGCTGTCGTGCGAGGCTGAATCTGGATGTTGGACATACTGTTGTAGCGGTAGATGTAGGTTACTCAATGTATTCCAAGCCCCAAAATCAAGCTCAAGAAAACATAACCGAACTGACCGCCAACATCGTCACGGCATACGTGAGCCGGCACGATGTTTCGCTTCGGGATCTGCCTTCTCTTATCGCAAGTGTCCAAAACGCGCTGGAGCAAAATCCCCAACGCGTCGAGCAACACTCAGAAAAAACACAGCAGCCGGCAGTTCCAATTAAAAAATCAATACTGAAGGACTATATTGTCTGCTTGGAAGACGGTCGAAAATTCCGTTCGCTGAAGCGGCATTTGAAATCAAGCTATAACCTCACTCCTGACGAATATCGCGTCAAATGGGGTTTACCACCGGAATATCCGATGGTTGCGCCATCCTACGCTGCGGCTCGTTCAAACATCGCCAAGGACATTGGCCTAGGTGTTACCGTATCAAAGCGTTCCAAGAGGGCTGAGGAATAGCTATTTTAGAGAACGAACAGGGCGGCGGATCGCCGCCCTGTTTTTAAGAGAAAGGCATCGGTTCAAGCCGCCTCTCTGATGCCTTGCAGAATGAATTTATCCAGGTGTTTTCATTATTGTTATTCCCCCCTGGGCTCATATGGACAAAGAAGTCAGGGGACACGACGCGGCAAAAATGCAATTGCGCGCCCGCAATGTTGATCTCGCGAAAGTAGACGTAAACGTTTTCAGATATCGTCTTTATGTTTTGGATCAGATTATCCAAATCGTTGCCTGACAAATTTGATCCGAACTCGATTGGGGCTTTTTGTACACCGAGATCAAATTCGGGCCTGTTTGCCGCCTGGAAATTTTCTTTAAGTGTATTGCTGCCATATTCACGGCTACCAAAAAACTCCATCTGCGGCAGCAGTAGTGATGTCTGCCACGTTTCCGTAAATGCCTTCATGAGCGCCGTTTCCGGGTCAAAGTCAGCCGCGCACCCACAAGAAAAATTTACGACAGCTCCTTCGATTTTCGAGCTGTACTCACAAAATTGCACGCTTACACCCTTTATGAATGAAAGGTCCAAGATGCGGACGTTGCCGTTCATCGCCATCTGGTTGTGAGTTGTGATGGCCTTCCTGTCCTTCAGCTTATCTGTAAGGGGTTGGATATCGTTGCAGCGACGAGACACCCACATGGCCGTCGTACTCTGTCGCTCGATGAACTCAAGCAACGCGCCACGGAGCGCTGCTGTTCTGCTTTGATGTATGGCAGAACCAGAGGTATCTCGAACCGGAAGAAAGCTGGAATCGAGCTGCCCATCAAAACTGTGCAAAGACAGAAACACGGCGGGATAGTGGACTTTGCGATCCGTCCCGAGTGATGTGACCTCAACGAGGCGAAAAGAATGCGCTTCAATGTCCTCGCGAACGCCATCGTCGCATGTCTGCCGGAGCGCCTGCACAAGTGCCTGCCTTTCCGACAAGCTTAGGCCCATATCTGCGATGGCCCCGGATTGTCTATGCGTCACTGTTCTGAAGGCCGTATATCGTTCCAGGTATTCGCCGATCGCTTTTACGACGATCCCCTCCCCAAACCCGAAACCATGCCCATAGATGGCGTTCACATCGTCAGCGGAATAAACTGTAGGTTCTTGAATGCAAGCCGGATAAGCAGGTGTAACCCGATAGCGCGGTGTCTGCACCGCAAAGCTGCGAAAAGAGTGAAACATCAGTTCTCCCCCGGGTAGGCAAACGCCTGGATAATGCCAGGCAAGAGAATTCGGCTATCCAAGCCACAATTCTTTGCCAGTGCATATTCGGAAAATCCTGAGAGCACCCGAGATCCGAGACCGTGCGTTTGAGCAACCTGCAGCATTTGTTGATACATCGATCCGATTTCCATCAGGGCTAGCCGGTAGCCCCTGGACCGGTATTTAAAAATCGCTTTCTTGAGATTGATAAAATACGCCACATAAAAAGCTGCGGCCTCAATCTTATAGATTTTCTGGAACTTCTCTCGATCGTACGCTCCGGGGAGCACCTCAAAGGAATTGCTTACTGGCATATAGTGAAGGACGTTGAAGTCGGTAACGCATCCCGCCGAATCCCCCAATATGGCAACCGCTTCAATGCTGTATAAAGCACCGCCAGAGGGATATGGCCTGCGACCATGGCCGTCTGCCCCGATTGCTTGCGCAAAAACTTGGGCAACAGTTTCGAAATCGATCTGCCGTGGACTTCCCTTGGAAACAGAAGGCCAGCGCACCACCGGATCTGCCCGCCCACAGGTGCTCCCCTCTACGCTCCCAGTGATATGGGAGAAGCGCGTTTCGAACGCTTCTGCTCGTTTCAGATCTTCCAGCGATAGGTATGGTTGGCTCAACGAGTTTTCGAGCGCAGTGCCCGCAACGGAAATGGTGTGCTGGTGAAAAGTGCGAATTTCCGTTTCCACCTCGGCATCAACAAACTGACTTGCGTGCGCGATCTGGTTCAAGGAAGTGATTTTGATGTGCCTCATAGGAGATCTCCTCTTAAATCTCTCTGAGAGTGGAGCTGAAATTGGAGTGGACACCCCTGTGTCGTTCAACCCGGCCGGTGTCCAGGTTCAGTTCTATGACGGTGCTCAAGTCGTCTGGAAAGAGCGGTGATACGCCGTCAGTTAGCAAAGGCCGCATGCGCATATATGCCAGGTGGAGGGCGGCGGAGATTTCGATATCGGCGGACGGAAACGTGGGTACCGATAACGTTTCGATGGCGTAAGGGTCAGCGAAAAAGAAATCCGCCCAGCTCGCAGGCTTGAACTTTGCGGAGCGGTCGAGGCCCGCCAGGTTATGCAGGCCGCTGAAATGATCCGGCAGGTCGATGGCCGGGGAGTAAAAACCATCGATTATGAAATGCCGAAAGACAAAATATGAGTGCAACAATATGCACTCCTTCTTTTCTTTGCATGCGCTGTAAATTTCCCTCGCAAGCTGTGGCTGATATTGATCCTGGATCGCAAGGACGAGGTCGGCGCCTGCGAAATCTGTGACTTTCGTGCAGTAACGGCACGAAACCGCGTCGCGGTTCAAGACCAGCTCCGCCAAGCCGGCGGCAATGGATTCCAAAGGCGAGAAAATGACGATGTTCTTCTTTTCATCGATCCTTCGAAGGACCTTCAGGCGCTCCAAAAACTGCTGCGCGGCGCTTATCGGAAGCGCTTGTCGTTCCAAAAGTTCGCCAATTGCGTCCTCATGAATGTGACGATCCAGGGTCGATAGCTCGCCCAACGCAGCAACGAGATTTGCATCTGTTACGCGAGCGGCGCCTAGCGGCGTGAAAAGCTGCCACGCCCCGTCGGCTGCCGCGGAACTCAGTATAAATGGGGATACCGAAAACATGAATGCGAACCTCCTCTGAAATGGTGGCGGCCCCGAACAGGGGCCGCCTTGGCCCGGCTAGGCCGATACGGAGCTGGAAGAGCCAGACGACTTGCCAGAAGCGCCGCAACGGCTGCTGCTGTCGCAACGCGAGCATGTTGCGGCTGCGGTCTGGGTTGGTGTCTCACCGGCGTCGATGAACTCGATCTCGGTGCCAAACTGCGGTGGGTTAAGAATCTGCGAAGCCATCACTTACCTCCTGTTTTACATTCTTAGTGCAGCGAGATTGCTGCGAAGAAATAGCTAGCATGGATTTTTTGTTGGTCAAGCAAAAACATCATGATATGGAATACACTCACAATAACGTAAAGAATAATATTATTTGTTATTCTTAGCTATAGACTGATAAGCTAATAGGAGTTGAGTGACAATGGGTGATAAAGCAAACTTGTTTGGCATAATAAACGCTATGCTTTTGAAGAACGGGAAACAAAGAGCTTTGTTTTCGTTGGTTCTGGCAACTATTACGCTTACAGCGATAGGCGCAGCGCTGTTCCCCATATTTTTCTCGTTAGGTATAGACGCGCTCACAAAGGGCGACGTTCAGGTCGACCTGGGTGTCAAATACATAATCGCATTTGGGATTGGTCTGACGATTGTAGGTATTTTGGAGCAGGCCCAGTGGCTCACATTTGGTCCCATGAACTTGCGGCTCCAACGACACCTTACTACGCATGTGTTCAGACATGCATTGTCGCTCCCGTATTATCGCCTGAAGAACTACACGACCTACGAGATAGGGAGGACCGTTGAGCGGGGACTTGATGCTGTTCGCGAAATCACGTCGAACTTGACGTTCTTTCTAATTCCGACGCTGATCGAGCTGGTGATCGCCGCTTCGGTTATTGCCTTTATGATCGATGTGTGGATAGCGCTTTTTCTGTTTTCGGCGCTGTTTTTGTACGGGGTCATCACCAATATCTCAGCCGCCAAAATCAGGAAGGCGACAGAAGGAGCGATGGAGACCGGTATTCAGGCCTGGAATTTCGGACTCGACGGCGTGGCAAACGCGGAACTCGTGCAACAATCCAACATGGTGCCGGATTTCACGGAGCGGTTGAACGCCAAGTTAAAGATCAACGATCGCGCTTGGGCGGTGACTTTTAAACAGCGGGCCTACTTTGGAGCTCTTCAGGCCCTCGTGTTTGGCGTTGTTGTTCTAGGCGTGCTCTGGCGTGGAGCTGTTGATACCGGTCAGGGAACAATGAGTATCGGAGAGCTTGTTCTCCTGAACACCTACATCATCCGCCTGCTCCAACCAGTTGAGACATTTGCCAGGGTCTATAGGGAGGTGAATTCCTCACTAGGCGAGGCGCGACTGCTGACGGATCTCCTTTCAGTACCCGTCCCGCAAATCGCTCAGCTGGATGCGGCAAGCAGCGATCCCGTATCGTTGGAAACGCGAAACTTGACGCTTAAAATCGATGACCGAACATTGCTGGCCGATCTCTCCTTTGCTGTTCCTAGCCATGGGCAGTTGTTCATTGTCGGCCCATCGGGTGTTGGCAAATCCTCGCTTTTGAAGGTGATTTCATGCCTATCCGTTGCCAGTGGTGGCGACTATCTCATCAATGGGCAAAAGATAACCGAGCAAAACGCAACGAATTTCAGATCAAATATCGCCGTAGTGCAGCAGGATTGCTTGCTATTCGACTGGTCAATATCTGAGAATATAGCCTTTGGAATAGAGGCGCCGGCCGAGGAGATCGAGAATGTAATTCGAAAGCTTGCGCTTGATGAGGTTGTTCAACGTCACCAAACTTTAGGCGAGCCAACGGTTGGAGAAAGAGGAAACCGGCTATCAGGAGGCGAAAAGCAAAGGCTCTCTATGGCCCGCGCGTTGCTGACAAAACCGCGTTTGCTAATCTTGGACGAGCCCACGGCAGCGTTGGATGAAGGTAATCGTAAGCGGGTTTTGGATGCTCTCGCCGAGTTGCAACAGACTTGCACTAGCATCTTTGTTACCCATGACCTCTCGCTGCTCAATGACGATACGCCGGTGCTATTTCTGGCCCCTGCGCAGCGGTATTGGGCAGGTGCCCATTCCGTGCTCCTCGCCAATAATTCAGAGTATCGAAAGTTCGTCGAAGGTGAAGCGGGTGCTCGGGAGGCAGCTTTGGATGAAGATGCGATTAGAGCTGAGGTGTAATGAGCAGGCTGTTGCGCTTCCATGCGAGATTCGTGCTGAGAAACTCGCGGTGAAAGGTGGGTTTGCAACACCCTCATCCTCTCAGCCAGGAGGCTCTTCTTAAAAGCCGCAATTGCCGCGCCAGCAGCTTAGTTCAATCCCAACCCGCCTAAATTCATCCCCTCCAAACCATCGTTCAAGGCGCGCCCTGCGCGTCTCCGTGCGGATTGTCCACCATCGGCCAGATGTCGCGCGGTGCCCGGCGATAGGGCGTGCGGGCCGGGTTGTTCGGGTAGGGTGTGCCTGCCGAGCAATAGAGGATTTCCGCGGCGATCGGGGCGAAGGATGCGTAGAAGTGGTTGGTCGATTTGATCACCAGTATTTTCTTCGATGTCGGCTCGATGCCCATCGCCGAAAACAGGCTCGGGTCGAAACTCTGCGCCCGCGTCGAGTTCAGGATAATGTCGATGCCGTTGAGCTGGATATGCGCCGCATCACCGAAGGGTGCGTAGCTTTCCCCGAAGCGCATTTCGGCATTGCGCACAAGCCGGACGACCTTGACGAAGCCATCGATCGGATTGCCGGTGCCCGGCGCCGATTTCGCGCCGAAGCGCAACTGGATCTCGGCGCCTTCGCCGGCGGCCATGCAGATCTGCACCGCCATCGGATCCCAGATCGTGCCGACCGCCGTGTCCTGCGCGCCCTGCGCCAGCAGCTCGGCGAGCAGCACCGTCGCATCGCCGGCTGTCCCGCCGCCAGGATTGTCCCAGGTATCGGCGATCACCACCGGCCCGCTCACTGCTGCAAGCGCACGAGACACTGCTTCCTTTTCATCGATCTGAGGCATGATGAAGGTGCCGCGTTGGGCGAAAAGCTCAAGGCCCAGTTCGCGAGCGAGGACCGCGCCCTTCTCCGGCTTGCTGTCGGTGAGCACGAGCATCTTCGTCCCCATTTCCGGCACGTCGCCGGCCATGAAACCATGCACGACCGAGATCGACAGAATATCCGGATCCGCGGCCTCCGTCCGCGTGATCTTGTCGACAAAGGAGCGCATCGGCTCACGTGAGGTCGGATAGACGTCGATCATGCGGCAGTCGAACACCGACATCGCCGGCTTGACGCGCCCGGCAAGCGTATCGAGTGCGATGCGCCACAGATCCTCGGCGCGGTCGACGAAGTCGGTATGCGGAAATTCCTTGAAGTAGATGAAGAAATTCGCGGCGGCCAGGCGTTTCGCGGTCAAGTGACTGTGCGGGTCGAGCTCGGCGCAAACGAGCATATCAGCGCCGACAATATTGCGCACGCGCGTGAGGAAGTCGCCTTCGGTATCCTCGTAGCCGTCGGCGACCATGGCGCCGTGCAGCCCGAGCACGACTGCGTCGACCGGAAGGGCTGCGCGCAGCTGATCGAGTATCTCGTCGCGCAGGCTTTCATAGGTCAGGCGATTGACGAGGCCCGCCGGGTCCGCCCAGGCGGCCGTGCCCTCGATCAGTTCGAAACCTTTTTCCGCAGCCAGCCGGCGGCCAACAGTGATTGGCGCCGAACAGAGCGTCGGCGTTTCCGGATGTTCTCCCGGTGGCGCGTAAAGCGAGGCTTCGAAGGCGCGACGGTCAACACAGATTGGTGAGAAGGTGTTTGTTTCGGTCGCCAGGGCGGCGGTAAATATGCGCAATGCCGTTGCCTCTTGGTCGCCGTTCAGCCCATCGGATTGGGCAGGTAGCCGGTGAAACCGCAGATCTTCCACCGCCCGTCGTGCCAGCGGCAATAATAAAGTGTCTGCCACTTCAGGATATCGACGCTGCCATCCGATTTCTTCAGGCTGCCATCGAACTTCTTGCGGGCCAGCGCCATGTCGCCTTCGATCTCGATATCCTCAAGCGTCGTCATTGTGAAGATCGCGGTGCGCGGATCTTCGGCGAAGGATTGTCGCGCGAAATCCCTTGCTTGACGCAGCCATTCGTTGCAATAGGCATCCAGTGAAGGAAAGGCAAGGCGCCACCTGTCAGGGCTCGTTTCTCGCTTTCCGTCGATGCCGATGAAACCCTCTTCGACGAAATCCCCGGCAACTTTCGACCAGTCGGCGGCGAGGAAGGCATTGATGTCGCGTTCGACCAGTATTTGCCAGATCGCGTGGCGATCTGCGTCGGACGAAGAGAATGGATTGCGGAAAGGATCGCGCACGTTTGCTCCCATATTGAAATTATTTTCATAATGATTGCTTTTCGCTAGTAAAATTCCGCTTTCTATGGTCCGTTGTCAACGGATCAAGAAAATAATTTGCAAGGCGAAGAAACGCCCATCAATCGTTACGGGGCCGAACAGACCGGTGCTGGCGGCAAGTCGCTTCCGTTTGCTTGCGCGGTAAAGGCGAATGGCTGGCTTCGTTTCCGGTCAGGTTGCAATGGACGATGGCGGTATCATCCCGCAGAACACAAGACCATCGCGGATCTGGATTCGATTCTTGCCGAGGCGGTTATGGACCCGAGCACCTCCGTATTGGGGTCTGGCTGGGCGATCGGCGATCTCATGAAAGGTGCACTTTAAATGGACATTTTCTCAACGCTTCAGGAAGAGAAAGCCAAGCTCTCCCAAGCCGAAGGCCGTATCGCCGAGATCCTGCTCACCGATTTCGAATTTGCCGTGAATGCCTCGATCATCGAGCTCGCCGGCAAGGCCGATGTCTCGCCGCCCACCGTCACGCGCTTTTGCCGCCGCCTCGGCTGCGAGAGCTTTTCCGATTTCAAGGTGCAGCTGGCGCGCACCGCCTATGTCGGCATGCGCTACCTGAAGCCAGAGCCGAAAAGCCAGGAGCCTGCCGATGTGGCACAGGATATCGTCACCAAGGCGCAGAACGCGCTTTTCCTGCTGCATCGCAATCTCGATCTTGCGGTGATCGAACAGGCAACCGCGCGGCTTGCCGCGGCAGATATGATCTATGCCTTCGGCTCCGGTGGTAATTCCTCGATGATCGCCAGCGAAATGCAGAACCGGCTTTTTCGCCTCGGATTGCGCGTCACTGCGAGTTCCGACCACAGCATGCAATTGATGATGGCGGCGGCGGCAAAGCCCACCGACGTCCTGATCGGCTCGTCGTTTTCCGGGCGCAACGCCGAGCTCGTACGTTCCTTTACGCTGGCGCGCGAGCAGAAGGTGGCGACAATTGCGTTGACCCAGAGCGGCAGTCCGGTGTCCCGCGCCGCCGATATCACCGTGGCAGTCGATCTGCCGGAAGGCAACAACATCTACCGGCCGACCTCGACCCGCATCGCCTATCTCGCGCTCGTCGACATCATTGCCAGTCTCGTCGCCTACCACATCCGACCGCAGGCGACGGTCACGCTGCGGCGCATCAAGCAACAGCTCGTCACCCATCGCGATGGTGACGACCGCCAACTTCTCGGGGATTGACGTGCATGTTCAGGAGGGAATTGGCATGCAGCATTCGTCGCGATCGTAACGGGAGCCGAGGCGACATCGGCTGGGCCATCGCCCAAGCGATGCCTCGCTGATCCTATCCGCGAAACCCGCCGCCTGCGGTCACCGTCGCCACGCTAATCCGTTTGGCAAAAAGCGCATAGGGTGCCGGCGAAGTGCAGCAGTCGTCATCCCGAGGGGGAGGTCGCGGTGTTTGGAGAGGAATGACAAAACCTGCTTCTGCGTCCACCATGCGATGACCCCCAAGACCACGCCCCCGACAATGGAGAGTATGGAAAAAACCGGCGCCGGAATTTTTCCGGAGAACGGCAGGAGAAGCAGTTCCGGCGTGAAACGGTGGAGGAGATAGATGTGGAAACCCGCCGTGGAGACCGGCAGGACGAGCGCTTTCACCGCGCGCGGCACCGACAGTCTTGGCAGGAACAGGAGCAGCGCCAGGACAGGGATCTGCAGCAAATATTTGACCCTGGTGCCGATCCAGACGCTTTCGTAGAACGCAAAGAAGCAGAAGACGGCCGTGCCCGCCGCCATCAGCAGCAGCCGCTTCGCGGTCGTATCCGCGAAAGCCGCCAGAAAACCGATGGCCGCGAGATAGAGCATCCACGGCAATGTGAAAATCTGCCGGTTTCCAATTTGCCAGAGGTAGGGAATGATCAGGCGGGCAAGCAGCGCGACGCCCAGGAGGACCAGCCCCGACGAGAAGGGTGACCTTGCGGCCATTTTTCGAACGGGCGGAAGGGCAAAGAAACCCGCAAACAGCAAAAGCATCTGGCAGTAAGCTTCGATGAACCAATAGAGGTAGGGAAGCATGGTGTGTCGCTCCGGATCGGCAAAACCGAAATTGCCGGCCATGACAACGGACGCCCACGGCACCTCGCCCCAGGCAACCGCGTAGCCCGCGACGATAAGATAATAGGGGATCACGATCGGAAGCGCGGAGCGGAACAGGCGGACGATATCGAAATCCGTAACGGCTCGCCACTGAAAGCGGGCAATTCCGAAGCCGACAAGCAGAACCATCGCGGCTGAACCGCCCGGAATCGGCCAAAGCGTCTCGTGCTGGACGACAACGAAAAGGATGGCGAGCGCCCGGATGAGAAGGCTAGCCTCCAGTTTTGGCGCCGTTTCAGTGCGCTTGACCCTGCGAGCCAATTCCGAAACGGAAAGCTTTTCCCAATTCGGCGGCGCTTCACCGAGGATGCGCTCCAGCGCGATCGAAAGCTGGACGAAACGCAGCGAATCCCCGCCCAGCGACAGAAAGCTGTCCCGCGGGCCGACCCGGGCCGGGTAGAAGAGCTGCGCGAAAACCTCCTGGACGGTTTCTTGACGGTTGTCGCTTTCGGTGTTCTTCGCGGAAAATTGCGCCGTCAGCCGGCCATAATCGATCTTGCCCGATGAAAGGCGTGGCAGTTTCGCCCGCGACGTGGCGCCGACTTGCAGCAAGGTGAGCCCGCTTGCCGCAGCCAAGATGCGGTTTACCGCAAGTTCTTCGGCAGGACCGGCGCAATAGGCGTGGATTGCCTGGTCATCGCCGACGACGGCAGCGCGAATCCCATGTTTCTCAAGCGCCTCCTCCATCGCGTCATGGCTAATTCTCAGACCCGCGATCTTCGAAATGCGCTTCAGGCGCCCGCAGATGCGAAAAAGCCCCTGATCGTCGAGTTCGGCGAGGTCGCCGGTTTTCAGGCAGTCGAGCTCGCGGCCGTGCGCCAGGTCTCGGCGCGCGCTTGCATATCCCATCATGACGTTCGGGCCGCGATAGACGAGTTCGCCGGGCTGCCGCGGCGACAGGATCGACCGTCCTTCTTCGTCGTCCAGTGTCAGCGCACCGCCGGGGATCGCAATGCCGATCCGATCCTCGTTGCCGTCAAGCTGATCAGGCGGCACGTAGGCCAGCCGCGCCGTGGCTTCGGTCTGTCCGTACATCGCGAAGAATGCGCCGCCGTTCTCGCGCATCAGGCGATTGTAGCGGCGGATGATATCGGGCGAAAGCCGACCGCCGGCGACGGTCATGAACCGCAGGGACGCGGGCAGCTTGTTGCGGAAATCGATGCTTTCCAAAAGCTCATAGGAATAGGGCACCCCGGAGAAATTCGTGCATCCGGCCAGTTCCAGCCGCTCGCAGAACCGCGGATCCGATATCGGAATCTTCGGGAAATAGAGGCTCGCACCGGCGCAAATATGCGAATGCAGCACGGATAGTCCGTAGCAATAATGCAAGGGCAGCACCATGCAGCTGCGGTCGCATGGTGTCAGCCCGAGATACTGCGCAATCGACGCCGCATTCCCATCCAGGTTCTGGTGCGAGAGCCTTACAGCCTTGGCGCGACCCGTGCTTCCGGATGTCATGAGCAGAAGCGCCATGTCGGGATGGGGTGGAACGCCGACCTCGCCGCGGCTGCAGAGCGACCCGGTCATCTCCCACCGCCCGCCTCTCTGGCGCAAGCTGATGTCGGGCGCAAAGGCCTCTTCTATGATTGCACCTTGCGCCCGATCGTCCGGAGGGATCATGACGACGGCGTGGCCGGCCTGAAGCGCTGCGAGATAGCCGATGATGGCATGCTCGGATTGCGCCGCCTCCACCGCGACCAGCATTTTCCCCGGACCGAATGCCGCGGATTTCCGGCTGACGCGATCAGCCAGCTCCCGATAGGTGATCGGGTCGCGGTCTGGGAAAAGCAGTGCCGGCGCATCGCCCCAATTTGCCAGCGCGGACGTAAAGAGCGGTGCCATGGTAAGCGATCAGTACGATAGAGGAAAGGGAGGTGGATTTGCTCCCTATGAAATGCATGAATGCTATTGTCAAGTTATCGGCGGGGGCATAGGTGTTTTTGCAGGACCTTGGCGCATTGAACCGAGACGGAGGAGAGATGGTTGCGGCAGCAAAAGATTTTGCGCTCGAGCTTTGCAATGTAAGCCGCAGGTTTGGAAAGACCGTCGCCCTGGACGACGTATCGTTGACGATCGGGTCCGGCGAGATCATCTGTCTCGTTGGCCGTTCCGGCTGCGGGAAATCGACATTGCTGAGAATGATCGCAGGCGTCGATATGATCGATGCCGGCCGCATCCTGTTGAACGGGGACGAAGTTTCGGGTCCTTCAACCTTCGTGGAGCCGGAGGACCGCAGGATCGGTTTCGTTTTCCAGGACTACGCGCTCTTTCCTCATCTGACCGTCGAGCAGAACATCCTGTTCGGTCTCAGGGGCCGGCCGAAAAAGTCTGCCGCCCATAGGGTCGCCGAAATTCTCGAACATATCGGCATAGAGCATCTGAAGGCCCGCTATCCGCATATGCTGTCCGGCGGCGAACAGCAACGCGCCGCGCTCGCCCGCGCGCTGGCGCCCCAGCCGGATATCCTGCTGATGGACGAGCCGTTTTCCAACCTTGATCGCGGCCTTCGGGACAGGGTTCGCGATGAAACGCTGTCGCTTCTGAGAAACCTCGGCACAACGGTTATCATGGTTACCCATGACCCGGAAGAAGCCCTTTCGGCGGGCGACAGGGTTGTTCTGATGAGGGCCGGACAGATCGTCCAGACCGGGTCGGGCTACGACCTGCATGACAGGCCGGTGAACCCTTATGCCGCTGAGTTCTTCTGCGCCTTCAACAAGGTTCCCGGCGTCTACCGCCAAGGTCATGTCGAAACGGCGATCGGCCGGTTTGCCCAGAGGCTGGATCTTGGCGAAGGCAGCCCCACGACGCTCTACATCCGCCCACAGGGAATTTCGGTGTCGCGGGAGCCCGCAGACGTCAGCGGCCATGTCTACAGCCGTGTTTTTCTTGGCGATGTCGAGCAGCTCGCCGTCAAAGTGGAGGGTCTGGAGCAGCCGCTCCTGGTTCGAACGATGCAGCGTCTGGATGCTGCCACAGACACCGTCGGCTTGGCCATCTTGCCGGAGGGTTGCCTGGCATTTGCCGCTACCTGAGCAGGGGACCATGGAAACCCGATCGAGCCCGAGCGGTCTTTTACCGTAAAACCTGCCTTCTGAACTTGACTTTTTTCCTCCATTAATGCTCGAAAGTGCAGCACGGTTCATCGGGAGGATTAAATGACCACACTGGCCATCGCAAAGTCCGCACTGCTCGCAACCACCTTGCTGTTCAGCACAGGCGCGGTGTCGGCTGCGGAGCTCAATATCTACACAACCCGCGAGCCGGGCCTGATCCAGCCGCTGCTGGACGCCTTCACCGCCGCGACGGGTACCAAGGTCAACACGGTCTTCCTCAAGGATGGCCTGGTCGAGCGCGTCGCGGCCGAAGGCGAGGGTTCGCCGGCCGATATCCTGATGACGGTAGATGCGGGAAATCTCGTCGATCTCGTCGAGAAGGGCGTCACACAGCCGGTCGAGTCGGCTGTTTTGACGCAGTCGATCCCAGAGCAGTTGCGCGATGCGAAAGGCAACTGGTTTGCGCTGTCCATGCGCGCCCGCGTCCTTTATGCCTCAAAGGATCTCGATCTCGCAGCCTTCAACTACGAGGATCTGGCCGATCCGAAATGGAAGGGCAAGGTCTGCATTCGTTCCGGCCAGCATCCGTACAACACCGCGCTTTTTGCCGATTACATCGCCCACTACGGCGTTGAAGAGACGGAAAAATGGCTCTCCGGCGTCAAGGACAACCTGGCTCGCAAGGCAGCCGGCGGTGATCGCGACGGCGCCAAGGACATTCTCGGCGGCATTTGCGATATCGCGGTTGCCAATTCCTACTATGTTGGTCTGATGCGCTCGGGCAAGGGCGGCGAAGAGCAGGTTGCCTGGGGCAACGCCATCAAGGTCATCCTGCCGACCTTCAAGGATGGTGGAACGCAGGTCAACGTCAGCGGCGCTGCCGTCGCAAAACATGCGCCGAACAAGGCCGAAGCCGTAAAGCTCCTGGAATACCTCGTCTCCGACGAGGCCCAGAAGATCTACGCCGAAGCGAATTTCGAATATCCGGTGAAGGCGGGTGCTGCGGCCGACCCGATCATTGCATCCTTCGGTGAATTGAAGATCGATCCGAAACCTTTGACGGAAATCGTCAGCTATCGTAAGCAGGCAAGCGAACTGGTCGACAAGGTCGGCTTCGACAACTAAAAACGAGAAGGCGCCCGCCGTGAATGCGGGCGCCTTCTCGCTGACGAAATGGATTTGCCTTGATGACCAGCGCCGCAGGAAGCCGGCACCGGCGCTCCACTGGGTCCAGGTGGCTGGTCTGCGCGGGCGCGATCGCCGGTTTCGTCATGCTGCCGTTCGTGGCGCTCTTGCTGCAGGCGGTGCAGGGATCCGCAGGCCTGTGGTCGCACCTCATCTCGACCGTCCTGCCCGTCGCCCTCATGGATACGATCATTCTCCTCCTTGGTGTGGGCTTGATCACCGCCATTATCGGCACGACGACGGCCTGGCTGGTCACGGCCTATACCTTTCCGGGCCGCCGGCTGCTCGAATGGGCACTGTTGCTGCCGCTTGCCGTGCCGACCTACATCATCGCCTATGCCTATCTCGACATCCTGCATCCGATCGGGCCGGTTCAGGGGGCGGTGCGATGGCTGCTCGGCTATTCCAGCCCAAGGCAGTTTCGCCTGCCGGATCTGCGCTCGATGACGGGTGCTATCCTGCTTCTGGGTTTCGTGCTCTATCCTTACGTCTATGTTCCGGTACGGGCGATGTTCCTGACGCAATCCGCCAATCTGATCGAGGCTGCTCGAACACTCGGCATTTCCCGGCGCGCGATCTTCTGGCACGTTGCTCTGCCGCTGGCGCGGCCAGCGGTTGCCGTCGGCGTCAGTCTCGCGCTGATGGAAACGCTCAACGATATTGGCGCGTCCGAGTTTCTCGGCGTGCGGACATTGACCGTCTCCATCTACACCACCTGGGTCACCCGGTCCGATCTGCCGGGGGCCGCGCAGATCGCCTTGGCCTTGCTTGCGATTGTCGTGGCCCTGGTGGGGTGGGAAAGATGGGCGAGGGGAAAGCAACGCTACTCTTCCAGCGCGCAGCGCAACCGCGCTTTCGAACCCCGACGCGTTTCCCTGGCAAAAGGCTTGTTCCTGTTTTTCACCGGGCTTTTGCCCATCCTTGCAGGCTTCGCTGCACCGGCGGCCTATCTCGTCGTCGAAGCCTTGAAAAGGGTGGAGTTTGCCGGGCTTTCGCCTCGGTTCCTCACCGAAGCCGTCAACACCATAGGCCTGGCGGCCTTTGCAACGGTCATGACGGTTCTTTTCGGCCTGCTTGTCGCCTATGCCGGCCGTCTGCGCCCTGGTGCCGCGTCATCTTGGTTTCACCGTCTCTCGACGCTCGGCTATGCCGCTCCCGGTACGGTCGTCGCGATCGGAATTCTGATCGTGCTGGGAACATTTGACCGCTTTGTGGACCGCACGGCGATCGCCTGGTTCGGCATTTCAACAGGCTTGCTGGTCATGGGGTCGAGTGCAGCGCTGCTCTATGCCTATACGGTGCGATTTCTTGCCATCTCGGCCGGCGGCATAGAGGCGGGGTTGACACGCATCCCCATCTCCTTCGATCACGCCGCCCGGACCTTGGGTCAATCGAAGGCGGGTACCTTCCGATATGTCCATCTGCCGCTGTCGAAGGCGGCGATCACCGCCGCCGGCTTGCTGGTGTTCGTGGATTGCGTCAAGGAACTTCCTGCGACGCTGCTGCTGCGCCCGCTCAATGTCGAAACCTTCGCGACGCATCTCTATGGCGAAGCGGCGAGGGGCACCTATGAGGAGGCGTCGATCGCCGCTCTCGCCATTGTCGCCATCGGCATCCTGCCCGTCATCCTGTTGTCCAGAATGGGGCGCGTTTCTACCCGGCATCATGGTGGCGCGCGTCAAATATGATGCGCAAAGGGCGCTATAATACTTTGCAACTGCTGCACAATTTCATCCTTAAATCGATTCCGATTGAAGGAAGGACGAAGGGCCGGCAGGCAACTCGCGATGGCGGCAGCACGAAGCTGACGCTCACAGCGGGAAACGGCGATGAGTCAGGATCAGATGCGGCGGTGTGGCTGTTTACACTCCAGCAATTGCCTTCAGATCATCGATCGCTCCAGGTGCGGCAGCAAGCACCGGCGCACCCTTGGTCAGGTGCTCGTCGTCGACGGGGAAGGGGTGAACCCAGCCGCCGGCTTCCCTGACGAGACAATAGCCGGCAAGGCAGTCCCAGGCGTGCATGTAGGGCTCGTAGTAGCCAACCAGGCGTCCGGCGGCGACATAGGCGAGCATCAGCGCGCCGGAGCCGTTGCGGATGAAGTTGCCGCCTGCCTCAAGCAGCTTTTCGACCGTCTTCGCAACGAAGGCCGGCGTCACGTAGGTGTTCGCACCGATGCCTGTAACGGCGTTGCGAATGGTGCGGGATGGATCGAGCTTGAGCAAATTGCCGTTGAGAGTCGCGCCCCTGCCGAAAGCGCCGGCATAGAGTTCGTCATGGCAAGGTGCGCAGATGACGCCGATCACCGGTTCGCCGTCGTGCAGTATCGCGATCGAAACACACCAGTTCGGCATGCCGTTGACGAAGGGGCTGGTGCCGTCGATCGGATCGACTACCCAGGTGTAACCGGAATGCCCCGCGACAAGACCGAACTCCTCTCCGAGGAAGCCATCGCCGGCATGAACCTCCGCGACCCGCGCCCGGATCAGGCTCTCCACTTCGCGGTCGGCAATCGAGACGACGTCCTGCAGGTCACGCTTGGTTTCAACCACCAGCGTTTCGCGCTGGTTGAAATAGCCGAGCGCGACGGCGCCTGCTTCCTTGGCGATGGCCTGCGCCAGCGCGAACCGCGCGTCGAGCTCGGATATCTGCGATGTCATGGGTATGGCCCTTCCGATTGCCGCAGGGATGTCTGTTTCATAGTCGAGGTTGTCGGAAATTCTCTGACGTCAACGCCGTCTCCATATCAGCGCTCTGCAATCGCGTGCAATTTCCGTTCGAAGCAATTTAGCGGCCCTCGAACAGGGGCCGCTAAAGATATCAGGCCCCAACGATGACGCAGCTTGGGCGCCTGAATTTTCCGAGAAGCCGAGAATTTGCGGTTCGCCTACTGGACCTCAAGAGCCGCATCTCGACTACTCTGCCGCGGCCTTGACACCCTCTGTCGCCGGCAATATCGGCCAGCGGATCAGTGCTTCGGTGCCCGCAGCGGTCAGTCCATATATACCGCGGTCAATGCGTGTGAACCAGCCATAGACATTGTCGCGCAGAATATTCGCTGCCCTGGGCGCGATGGCCTTCAAGTCCTTCGGGCGCAGAGGTCCGTCCTGCAGGGCGCCGGCGCAGATAAGCGCCTGCTGCCGGTAGGCCGTCATGATCGGCGCCCTTGTGCTGCCGCCAATGGCCGGATCGCCTTTCCGGCGCCTGTGCTCGTCGACGAGGCGGGATCGTTTACGCGCATTCTTGCGCGGCATCAGCGCGATCGGACTGACGATGACATCGACCGTGCCGTTGTCGGAAACGCCGAGCATGCCGAAGCCGAGGCGGCGGCAGAGATCGCGATAGCGGCGGTCGCTTTCGCGTCCCTTTCCCCTGGCCGAAACCCGGGCGGCAATCCACACTTCGTCGCTGGCCGATGCCCTGTCGACGGCCTGCAGGATGAGTTCGAGATTGAAGCTGAGCTTGAGTTCGCAAATGACGACGACTGGCGGTTCATCCGGGCTCAAGCCCACGACATCGCAGCCGGCGATTTCGCCCTTGACGCTGTAGCCGGCAGCCTCGAGAAAGCGCTTGATCGGCAAATAGAGCGTGGTTTCCAAATCATGTCCCCGATTGTCCGGCGCCACGGTCTTTGCGCATTTTCCGGATCAAATCAACGAAGGCGCAGCTTTACCGGCACATTCCGTCGCCCAGTAGGTCCCTCATCGCGAAGCTCCGGTTACGGACAGGACGACGATTTCCTCTTGGCGTCCGGCCGCTTCGAACTCGACGACATCGCCGGCACTTGCGCCCTCCAGCGCTCGCGCAAGCGGCGATGTCCAGGCAATTGCGCCGGCTGCCGGATCGGCCTCATCCTCGCCGACGATGTGAAGCGGTTTGGTCTTGCCGCCGCGTTTGATGGTGACATGTGTTCCGAACATGACGACCGCCGGCGTTCTGCTAGGCTCGACGATCTCCATACTGGCATGGCGTGCATGCCAGTATCGCAGGTCGCGCTTGAGAGCGGCTAGCACATCGCTGTCGCCGCTTGCTTCGATTTGCTGGCTCAGCGTTGCGATCGCCTGTTCAATCTGACGTGCGCCACTCGGCGTTACGAGATTGCGGGCTGCGCTGATCTGGCGCTCCGGAACGGGCGGGGGAGGTGCGTCGTCGATTTCTCTTGTAAATGCTCGGCTCATGATCTTCTCCTCACATGGGAATGCATATTACGCTTTTGAGTTCGCCTTGGGCTGCGAAAAGGCTGGGGGCAGGAAACGTCCATGAGCCGGACAATTTCAACAGTTGAGCGGTCGCCCTTCCGTTTACCTATACCTCTTTTTCAGCTTGGTCCGGCGATCCCGGATGATGTGATCGACTTTTCCGGCAAGGACGTGATCCGGTTCGCTCTCGGCCGCTTCCCTCAAGAGCCGCGTCAACCGCTTCAGTTCCTCCTCATCGAGATGTTCGATACCCATGAAACGATTTTCCGCGTCGCCGGTGAGGATCAGCTCGTCGAGTTTCGCTTGAACCGCCCTGCTGTCCCGGTTCTGCGAGTTTTGTAATACGAAGACCATCAGAAAGGTGATGATCGTCGTTGCCGTGTTGACGACGAGTTGCCACGTCTCTGAAAAGCCGAAAAATGGACCTGTAACGGCCCAGAGGATAACGCCGGTAAGGGCAATGGCGAACGTTGCCGGCTTGCCGGTCAATTCTGCGACGCTTCCGGAAAATCTGGAAAAGAAGCTGGGCTTCGCGAACATAGTGTTCCTCCCTTGGAATCTGCATGCCAGAAATTCCCAGTGGCCGCGGAAAGTTCCAGTCGTTGCCGTCCATTCAACAAATAGAATCTGCAGCGTGCTTCATCCGCGGCTGTTCTGCAACGCTGTCGATGCCACGACCGGCAGTCATCAGCGCCGTGACCTCGTGCACGGTTGTCCTATCAGGTTGCTCCGCCGATGAGGAGGGACGTCCAATCGTCTGGCCGTCATGTCGTGCATTCCAAAGGCCGGCATATCTCGGCCAAAACGCCGCTTTGCCAGCGTTCTGGTGGTTGGGCTGTGCAGCGTCGAGCAAATCCAGCGCAGCCAGCCTCGTAATAGTGATCGTCTCTCCCGTTGACATGGACACGCTTTCGATTTACGACTGACGAAAATCAAAATTCGTCAGTCGTAAATCGAAAGCGTGTCCAAGATGAATGACGTCGCCGACAGCATCGAAGCCAACCGGCAGGAAAACATCACCCGAATCCTCGATTCGGCGGAGCGGCTTTTCCGGCACTATGGCTACTCCAAGACCACCGTCGCCGACGTTGCGCGGGATCTCGGCATGTCGCCGGCCAACATCTACCGCTTCTTTGCCTCCAAGACGGAGATCCATCAGGCCGTGTGCGGGCGTATGCTCGCGGGCAGCTATCAGCAGGCTCTTGAAATCTCCCGTCTGCCGATCAGCGCCGCCGACCGCCTGCGCAAGTATCTGCATACGCAGCATCAGCTTGTTCTGACGGCGATGCTCGATCAGGAAAAAGTGCACGAAATGGTCGTTGTCGCCATCGAGCGCGACTGGCATGTCATCGAAAAACACCTCGACCGGATGCATGGGGTGGTCGAGGGGATTATCTGGCAGGGCATTCAGGCCGGTGAATTTGCCGAGCAGGACGCTGCCGTCGCGGCCCGCTGCCTCGGCGCTGCGACAGTCAACCTGTGCCATCCGCAGATGGTGGCGCAGTGTCTTGCCAAGCAGAACCGGGCGACGCCCGAGGAACTTGTTGAATTTGCAATCAAAGCCTTGAGATGAACGCCGCCGCCCGGCGGCCCCGTTGGTAATTGTTTCTGTTTCTTTATTCAGGAGTGCGAAATGTCTTCGCCCAGCCGTACCCGCCTTCCGATGTCTTCCGTTACCCTTTTTGCTGCCGCGCTCCTCACGCTTGCCGGTTGCGCCGAGGAGAAAGCCGAGACCAAGGAAGCTGTCCGCCCAGTCAAGGTGATCGAGATCGCGCAGGCGAATAACACCCGCATGCTCAACTACTCCGGATCGGTGCGCGCCCGCGTCGAAATGAACCTTGGCTTTAGGATCAACGGCAAGATCAGCGAACGTCTCGTCGATATCGGCGAGAGGGTTAAGGCCGGCGTTTTGCTTGCCCGCATCGACCCTGCCGACTACGAGCTTTCCGTGCGCAGCGCCAAGGCGAGCCTCGATGCGGCCGAGCGGCAAGTCGAGACCACGGAGCTGGCTCGCATCCGTGCCGAACAGCTTTTTGCCAAGAACGTCTCGCCGAAGTCACAGCTGGAACAGGCGGTGCTGAGCTACAATCAGGCGGTTGCCACGCGCGATTCTGCCCGCTCTGTTCTCGATCAGGCAAAGAACCAGGTCAGCTACACCGATTTGAAGTCGGACCGGAACGGCATCGTCACCGCTATCAATGCCGATGTCGGTCAGGTCGTCAGTTCGGGAACGCCGGTTGTCACCGTCGCTGTCGATGGTGAAAAGGAAGTGCTGATCGCTATACCGGAACTGAACATCGCCCAGTTCCAGCCGGGAAAACCGGTGAAAGCCAGCTTCTGGTCGGATGCCGCCCTGACGCTGCAGGGGAGGGTGCGGGAAGTCGCAGGCAGTGCCGATCCGCAGTCGCGCACCTTCGCTGTCCGCGTCAGCCTGCCGAACGATCCCAGGGTGCTGCTGGGTATGACCGCCAATATCGAGGCTGACGCTGACAGCGCGCGCCAACTTGTCTCCGTCCCCTTGAGCGCTCTTGGCAAGAAGGATGATCAGCCGATCGTCTGGACGGTCGATCGCACCGCCGAAACCGTGCATGCCCGCGCGGTCAAGATTGCCGATTTCACCGGAGATGGCGTGCGTATTGCCGAAGGGCTGAAGCCCGGCGACGTCGTCGTTTCCGCCGGCACGCAGTTCATGACCGAAGGCCTCAAGGTGAAGCTCGAAGGTATCGCCAGCCAGCAATCGGCCGCAGCCGATAAAGCCACGCTGACGCGTTGAACCCGGTTTGATCGAGAACGGAACGAAGCCGATGTCCACCGACCAGAAGCAGTCCTTCAACCTCTCCCGCTGGGCGATCGAGCATCCGAGTATTGCGCGCTTCCTGTTCGGCCTGATCCTCATCACCGGTATTCTCGGCCTGATGCGCATGGGCCAGAAGGAAGACCCGGATTTCACCTTCCGGGTGATGGTCGTGCAGGCGATCTGGCCAGGCGCCTCGATAGAGGAGATGGAAGACCAGGTCGTCAACAAGATCGAGCGCAAGCTGCAGGAGACGCCGCATCTCGATTTCGTCCGCTCCTACACCCGCGCCGGCAGCACGATCATCACACTGCAGGTCAAGGGCGACACCAATGCCGAGCAGGTTGCCGACGCCTTCTACCAGGTTCGCAAGAAGGTCGGCGATATCGAAAACGAGCTGCCGCAGGGCCTGCTCGGGCCCTATTTCAACGACGAGTTCGGCGATACGTTCATCACGCTTCACGCGCTGAGCGGCGACGGTTACAGCTATCCCGAGTTGAAGAAATTCGCGGTCCAGGCGCGCGACATGTTGCTGACGACACCCGGCGTCGAGAAGGCCGTGATTATCGGCGACCAGGCGGAGAAGATTTATATCGATATCTCCTCCAAGGTGCTCGCCGAACGTGGGCTGACGCTGACCGACGTGCAGAATGCCATCAAGGGGCAGAACAATGTCGATCCGGCAGGCTCCGTCGATACCGGAAGCCGCTCCGTCCGGATTGCTGTCAACGGCGGCGTCACACGGGTATCGGACATCCGTGAACTGCGGCTTAAGACCGGCGATCAGGTGACCCGTCTTGGTGATATCGCCACCGTTTCCTCCGGGCTCGAAGAGCCCTATCAGCGCAAATACCGCTTCAACGGGGAAGACAGCGTCCAGCTTGGTGTGGTCATGGCCAAGGGCTTCAAGGTGACCGATGTTGGCGCCGCCGTCGAGGAAACCTACAAGCGTTTCGAGACCGCGCTGCCCTACGGCGTCAAGGTCGAGCAAATTTCCAACCAGCCCGAAGTCGTGACCGAGGCGGTCAACGAGTTCATGAAAGCGCTCGGCGAAGCGCTGGTCATCGTGCTGGTCGTCTCCTTCCTGTCGATTGGCTGGCGCTCCGGTCTGGTGATCGCGATCGCCATCCCACTGGTGCTCGCTGCCACCTTCGCCATCATGTACGAGTTCGGCATCGACTTGCAGCGCATCTCGCTCGGCGCCCTGATCATCGCGCTTGGCCTGCTCGTTGACGACGCGATGATCGTCGTCGAGATGATGGAGCGCAAGCTCGAGGAAGGGCTGCACAAGGTCGACGCGGCAAGTTTCGCCTATTCCTCGACGGCTTTCCCGATGCTGACCGGCACGTTGATCACCACCGCCGGTTTCATCCCCGTCGGCTTTGCCGCTTCGACGGCCGGCGAATATGTTCGATCGCTGTTCTATGTCGTCGGCATTGCGCTCGTCGTGTCGTGGTTTGTCGCCGTCTATTTCACGCCATGGCTCGGCTATATGATCCTCAAGCAGCGCCAGCACGCTGGCAACCATCACGACGTCTTCGATACCCGCTTCTATCGCCGCCTGCGCGCCACCGTCGGCTGGGCCGTGCGTCATCGCGTCATCGTTCTCGCTCTGACGCTCGTTACCTTCGCAACCAGCCTCTGGGCGTTCCAGTTCATCCCGAAGAACTTCTTCCCGCAGTCCTCAAGGCCTGAAATCCTTGTCGATCTCTGGCTGCCGGAAGGCGCAAGCATCAGGCAGGTCGAGGCTCAAGCCAAGGCGCTGGAAGCGAAAATGATGGATGATCCGGACAGGAAGTTCATCGCCACCTATATCGGCGAAGGTGCGCCGCGCTTCTTCCTGCCCCTCGACCAACAGTTGCGCAATCCGAACTTCGCCCAGCTTCTCGTCATGGCCAACGACGAACCGGCCCGCGAGCGGCTGATCGTCAAGCTGCGGACCATCCTTGCCGAGGACTTCCCATCGATCCGCAGCAAGGTCGATCGCCTGTTCCTTGGGCCGCCGACCGGCTGGCCGGTCCAGATGCGGGTCATGGGTCCGGATCGCGCGGAGGTCCGCCGGATCGCCGATCAGGTCAAGGCGAAGTTCGCCGAAAACCCTAAGCTCGGCGCCATCCACGACGACTGGCTGGAGCCGGTGCCGGCGATGAAGCTGGTCATCGATCAGGATCGCGCCCGCGCACTCGGTGTAACGTCGCAACGTATCCGCCAGATGCTGCAAGCCGCCATGAGTGGTGCGCCGCTCGATAATTTCCGCAATGGTGAGGAGACCGTTTCCATCGTCGCGCGCGAGCCGGAGGCAAGCCGCCATCTGCTGTCCTCGGTGGATTCGGTCTACATCCCGACGGATTTCGGCGGCTTCGTGCCGCTGTCGCAGGTCGCCAAGGTCGTCCCGGTTCTGGAACAGGGTATCGAATGGCGGCGTAACCGCCTGCCGACGATTACCGTGCGCGGCACATTGCCGGACGGCGTGCAACCAAACGACGTCGCGCTGAAGATGTATGCCGACCTGAAGCCGCTGCGCGATAGTCTGGCACCGGGCTATACGGTCGAGATCCAGGGCGGTGCCGAAGATTCCGCCGAAAGCCAGCAGTCGATCGCCGACAAGGCGCCGGTCATGCTTGCCGTCATCGTCGTGCTGTTGATGATCCAGCTGCAGCATTTCGGCAAGGCAATGCTGGTGCTGGCGACCGGCCCGCTCGGCATCATCGGTGCGGCTGCAGCGCTTTTGATCAGTGGCGCCCCCTTCGGCTTCGTCGCCATCCTCGGCGTCATTGCGCTGCTCGGCATCATCATGCGCAACTCGATCATCCTAGTCGACCAGATCGACCAGGATATCGCAGCCGGCATGGAACGATCGGAGGCAATCATCGGTTCGGCCGTGCGCCGTTTCCGGCCGATCGTGCTGACGGCAATGACTGCAGTGCTGGCGCTGATCCCGATTTCGCGGGGAGTCTTCTGGGGTCCGCTCGCTTTCGCCATGATGGGCGGCATCCTCGTTGCCACGGTGCTGACGATCCTCGTGCTGCCGGCAGGCTATGCCCTGTTCTTCGGCAAGGAGCCGACGAAACATGTCGCCGAGCCTGAGCAGACAAGCGAGGAACAGGAGCAGGAGGCGATCTATCCGGCGTCCCTGGCCGCCGAATAAGTGCTGAAATCGATAAAAACCCGGTTTAGGAGTGTTATTCGTTTTCAGCAATGCTCAATCGATTTATGGGCGGAGGAGCCATCCGCTACGCGCATAGCGCATGGCTGCTCTGCAAAATTCTGCCTACGATTTGAGCGAAATTAGTGTATATTTAAATTATCGAAGCGATGCACCTCCTCCCGCAGAGCTTCGATTGCAAGTGTCCTTACTCCTCCTCCCAGAGGGCACTTGCGGAATGGCGACACTCCTCCTCCCAGTCGCCGTTCGGTTCTATTTGAAAGCCTGCCGCACCTCCTCCCGCGGCAGGCTTTTTCGTTTTGAGCGCGTTCTTCTCTGTTTGTGCTCCGTCCCGCTGCGCGGCGCAGCAGGTTGGCGAAAGCTCCAGTTTTGGTCTTTGTCCGTGGTTAGCCACGCGCGCCGGTGACTGCCTCGAATGTTTCCCCAAGCACCGCCAGCAGATGGTCCGCGTCCCGCCTCGAGAAAATCATCGGCGGCCGCATCTTGAGCACATTGTCATGCGGTCCCTCAGTGCCCATCAGCACGCCGCGCTGCCGCGCACCGTTCGACACGGCTCGGGCGAACTCCGTGGCGGGCGCCTTGGTCTTTCGATCCGTCACCAATTCGATACCGAGGAACAGCCCCATGCCGCGCACGTCGCCGATCGCTTCATGGCGCTCCTGCATCGCCCGGAAACCGGCCATCAGATAATTGCCGACCTCCAGCGCAGTGCGGCGCAGATCCTCGCCTTCGATCACATCGAGCACGGCAAGGCCGACGGCGCAGGACACCGGGTTGCCGCCGAAGGTGTTGAAATATTCCATGCCGTTGTTGAAACTGTCGGCGATCTCCCGCGTCGTGACGACGGCGGCCAGCGGATGGCCGTCGCCGATCGGCTTGCCCATGGTGACGATGTCGGGCACGACCTGTTGCGTCTCGAAGGCCCACCAATGGCTGCCGACCCGGCCAAAACCGACCTGCACCTCGTCGGCGATGCAGACGCCGCCTGCCTCGCGCACCATGCGGTAGACTTGCCTGAGGTAACCTTCAGGCAGGCAGACCTGACCGGCGACACTGGGAATGGATTCGGCGATGAAGAGGCCGGGACCTTCCCCCTTCGCCTGCATCGCCGCGATCAGCTCCGCGACACTTTCTGCATAGCGCTTGCCGTGTTCTTCGACCGGCCAATCGGCCGGCGCGTGATAGCTGTCGGGAACCGGTGCAACATGGATGTGCGGCATCTGTCCCTTGCCGCCCTTGCGCTGGAACTTGTAGGGGCTGATATCGATCAGTTCCTGCGTCGTGCCGTGATAGGCCCAGTCGAGCACGATGGCGTTTTCGCGACCGGTATGGGTACGCATCAAACGCATCGCCAGGCTATTCGCTTCGGAACCGCTGTTGACGAAACCGGCAACCGTCAATTCCTTCGGCATCGTCGCCGTTAGCCGCTCGGCATAGGCGACGATATTGTCGTGCAGGTAGCGCGTGTTGGTATTGAGTGTCGCGGCCTGTCTCGCCATGGCCTCGACCACCGCCGGGTGCGCATGGCCGATGTGGCAGACATTGTTGAAGCAGTCGAGATAGGCCCGGCCGCGATCGTCGATCAGCCAGACGCCTTCGCCGCGCACGAACTTGATCGGCTTGTCATAGGAGATCGACAAGTTCGGCAAAAGCAGTTCCCCGCGGCGCTTGACGATTTCTTCATGAGACCGGCCCTGCCGCTCGTAGAACTCCGGTGCAATACCGGCAAACGCATTCGCATCGGGGAAAAGTTGAACCCAGACATCAAGATAGCGCTCCTCGCCTACGCCGAGAATTTCCGTCGCCGAAAGGCTGGTGTCGGTGGAAATCTGCAGATGCAGATGTGGGGCCCAGCCGCCGTTTTCGTTGGGAGTCCCCATTTCACCGACGAGCGCTCCAGCCTCCAAACGGTCGCCGGGTTCCAACCTGTCAAGCGCCTCATGGGCAAGATGTCCCCAGAGTGTGACGAAGGCCGGACAACCCTCCGGTTCGTGGCGAAGCGCGATCAGGCAGCCATATCCGAGCAGGTCCTTTTCGATCTCGACGCTGACGACGGTCGCGGCAAGCGGTGTATGCACTTTGGTGCCCGCAGCCATGAAAAGGTCGAGACCGAGATGTCGGGTGCGGCGGGTGTTGTCGATCAGCCTGGAGATGAACATCTCGCCGGCATAGACCATGCGCGCCTCGCCCCAGGGGCCGATGCCCAGATCGATGCCATGTTCGCGGCAATACTTCTCCCATATCGCCTGCGCCTCGTCCGGCTGCTTCCCGGCGGATTTTACCGTCATCGGGTGCGTGGGGTCGCCGTAGGGCACCAGATCGGCCGGATAGGTCGCCACCGGCTTTTCGAGTAGCGCAAGCAGCGACTTGCGATTCTCGGCGATCCACGCCGTGACGGCCTGCGCGCCGGGCGCGGCCTCGAAACCACAGGCGTGGCGCAGGATCGCGGTCGCAAAGCGCGGGTTCATGGCGTCGAGCTTGCGCAGCAGCGTCCACGCCGGTTTCTCGCTGATGGCGAGGTAGGGATTGCCATCGGTATGCGATCGGCGAGAGGCCGAGATCGTCACCGACGTCACCAGCCGCATGGCGATGAGATCAAAGAGGAGGTCGATTTCCTCTTCCAGCAGCGGGTATTCCGTATGGAAACCGCGCGCGATGGCGGCGGCAGCACCGATCGGATCGGCATGATCGAGCGCGGCATAGGCGGCAGCGATGGCGATCTCGGCAATCACAGGTGCATAGAGCGCATCGCCGAAATCGATCACGCCGGCGATGCGGTCATGGTCGGCGCTCTCGACGAGCACATTCCAGTCGTTGGCGTCGTTGTGGACGACCGCCGACCGCAGCTTCGGCAGCCTCGGCGCCACCTTGTCTTCGAAGCGTGCCACAAACCGCTCCAGCAGGGCGCGGTCTTCCGCAACGGCAATATGGTGCAGCCTGTCGGCGGAACGGCAGGCATTGCAAATGTTCCAGTCGAGATCGCGCAGGGCGCCTGGATGCATGAAACCCTTCAGCGCGGTATCGAAGCGGCCGAGCAGGCGGCCGAGCGATTCCAGCGCCGCGTCGCTGCGCGAGGTCTGGGCAAGCGGAACGCCGGGCACCCAGCTGACGAGCCGCAGCAAATGGCGAACGCCACCCGCGCTCGTTACTTCAGTGAGGCTGGCGCCTGAAACGGCCTTGCGGATATGTGGTACAGGCAGTTCCGGCGCGTGCTCGCCGATATGCCCGAGAAGCGCCGTCTGGAAGTCGCTTTCCACCAACGGCTCAGCGGCATTGACGATTTTCAGGATATAGGTGCCGCCGTCGCTGGCCGAGACCTTGAAATTCTGGTCGCGCTCGCTGTCGAGCGGCGAAAGCGCGCCGTCGAGCCCGTAGTGCTCGGCAAGCAACAGCTTTGCCTGTTCGATCGAAAAATCCGGTGTGGTCTTCAGCATGTCGTTCATCGGCGGCCCTCTTCAGTCGATCAGAGTTGCACGAGGAGCGGCTGCGTGCATCCGGCATGATGCCGGTTGCACCGGCATTGTGTTTATAATAACCGTCATCTTGTCGGCACATTCGATGAGCGGAATTCATGCGGGACACAGACGCGATCGACCGGACGATCCTCAGCATCCTGTCGCGGGAGGCACGCATCCCGATGAAATTGCTGGCAGGCCGGATCGGGCTCTCCCGCAGTGCGACGACCGAGCGGGTCAGCCGGCTTGAAAAGGCAGGCATCATCCGCGGCTACCGGGCTGATATAGGGCAGCTGGACGAGGGGCAGATCCATGCTTTCCTGCTTCTGACGCTGAAGCGCACGCCGTCGATCGGCGTGCTTGATCGGCTGGCCGGCTTCTCCTTTGTGCGGAAAGTTTCCTCGGTCAGCGGCCAGCTCGATCTTGTCGTTGAGGTCGAGGTCGGATCGATCAATGCACTCAACGAACTGAGAAACGAAGTGGCCGCACTCGAGAACGTCGAAGACCTGACAACGTCGATCGTCCTTCGGCGCGACATCGAACGAGGCTGAGACCGTTACCTGCGCTTGACTTTGCTGCCATTGCTAACAGATGATCTTCTGGCAGAATGCAGAAAACCCGACGCGTTTGAACACAGAGCTCCGCCATTTTGGCGAAACGGGAAGGATTGTTCCTCCGAAACCGGCCTCCTTCCCCCAATACTGTCCTTAAAAAAATTTGAAAGTCTTTCGCTTTTGCCGTCGAAATGGACGGCTAGCGATCCGGGCCGTGAAAACGCACAATCACAAAACCGTAAATGAGGCATCCGGCGTCCCCTGGTGGGACGCGGGACCCTGATCGGGCAGGAGCCCCGACAAGTCGTGACGATTTGAAGATCGGTACAAATAGGGTGGTCGCCGGAGGAGCAGGCGTTCCGCCAGTAGCATTTGCCGGGCGGATAATTCCGGCCAAGGGAGGAAATATGTTTGAACGGCTCTTCAAGCTGAGTGAGCACAACACCACGGTCCGCACCGAACTGGTCGCCGGCCTCACGACATGTCTCACAATGTCGTACATCATCTTCGTCAATCCGGACATTTTGTCGACGACCGGCATGGACCGCGACGCGATCTTCGTTGCGACCTATATCGCCGCCGCGCTCGGCTCGACGGTCATGGCGCTTGTTGCCAACTGACCGATCGGCATGGCACCGGGCATGGGGCTGAACGCCTTCTTCGCCTTCACCGTGGTCGCCACACTCGGCTTCACCTGGCAACAGGCGCTGGGCGCCGTGTTCATCTCCGGCCTGATCTTCGTCTTCCTGACGGTCACCGGCATCCGCAGCTGGCTGATCGCCGGCATCCCCCACTCGCTGCGCAGCGCGATCGCCACCGGTATCGGCCTTTTCCTCGGCATCATCGCGCTGAAGAACGCCGGCATCGTCGTCGACAATCCGGCAACGCTGGTTGGTCTCGGCACCCTCAAGGCAACCGGCCCGCTGCTCGCCATCTTCGGCTTCTTCGTCATCGCCGTGCTTGATGCGCTGCGCGTTCGCGGTGCCATCCTGATCGGCATTCTGGCGGTCACCGTGCTGTCGTGGGTCACCGGTGTCAGTGAATTCCGCGGAATCATCTCGATGCCGCCGAGCATCGCACCGACTTTCCTGCAACTCGACATCGTCGGTGCCCTGCATGGCGGCCTGATCCATGTCATCCTCGTCTTCGTTCTGGTCGAAGTCTTCGACGCCACGGGAACGCTGATCGGTGTCGCCAAGCGCGCCAAACTCATCGAGGAAGGCAAGCGGAGCCGCCTCGGCCGGGCGCTTCTGGCCGACAGTACCGCAATCGTCGCCGGTTCGCTGATTGGCACGAGCAGCACCACTGCCTATGTCGAAAGCGCCTCCGGCGTGCAGGCCGGCGGACGCACGGGCTTGACGGCTCTCGTCATCGCCGTCCTGTTTCTCGCCTCTCTCTTCATCTCGCCGCTCGCCGGCGCGGTCCCGACCTATGCGACCGCACCGGCACTGCTCTACGTGGCAGGCCTGATGATGCGCGAACTGACGGAAGTCGATTGGGATGATCTGACGGAGGCCGCTCCGGCAGCACTCACGGCGCTTGCCATGCCCTTCCCCTACTCGATCGCCAACGGCCTCGCCTTCGGCTTCATCAGCTACGTCGTGTTGAAGGTCTTCACCGGTAAGTGGAGTGTCATTCACCCGGCAACGCAGATCGTCGCAACACTCTTCGTCGTCCGCTTCGCCTTTTTCGCGGAGTGAGGGAATGGGCGAGGCGGCCCGGACCGCCTCGTTTGCCAATCCTTCAAGGGTCGACCCGGGCCGGACCGTTTCGTTTGCGCTTCGGCCCCTATTGCAGCCACCGATAGGGAAAGACGCTGCCAAGCCGCGGGCCGTGCAGCTTTTGTCGTATTGCAATATGCACTACGATGCTTTATTCGTTTGGGTTAGAGAGGTGCCCTATGGCCGCCAGCGCTAAACGCAATGAACACCCTATCTCAATGCGCCTTCCCGAGGCAGACATTGCGATGATCGATCGCGCAGCCAGTCTGCGAGGCCGGTCACGAACGGACTTCGTGCGCGACGCAGCCGTTCGCGCGGCCGAGGATGTCTTAATGGACTACTGCCTTATCCGCATGAGCCCCGAAAGCTTTGCGGATTTTATGGCTGTGCTGTCTGGACCTGAGACCCCGATAGCCGAAATGGTGGAACTGGCACAGCGTCCTGCTCCTTGGGAGCCAGGCTACGTCGCGAAATGATGAGCCGTGAACCTTTCGGCTCCCGAACCTCTTACTTCGGTCCACGACGTCTCTGAGTTTTCCTGCGGAAAGCCGGTCCTCGACCATTGGCTGAAGACCCGCGCGCGCTCCAATCAAGAGAAAGGCTTCACTGCCGTCTTGGTTGTCCATGAAGGGGGCCGCGTCGTCGGCTACTACGGGCTCGCGCCAACAGCAGTCGTTCCGAATGTACTTCCCCGTTCGATTCGAACCGGCCAACCGCCGGATCCCGTGCCCTGCCTGTTGCTCGGTCAACTCGCGGTTGACGCCAGATGGGTTGGAAGAGGGGTCGGCATAGGGCTTGTAAAGCATGCGTTGCAGCGTTGTGTGACCGCCGCAGGTCTTGTCGGAGGGCGCGCCCTCATCGTCAACGCAGTCGATCCGGAGGCCGCCGCGTTCTGGCGGCGGCGTGGCTTCATTCCCTCAAAGGATGACCCGCTCGTCTTATTCCGCTCGATCGCCGCGATCGCCGCATCAATGACCGAAGCCCGCCTTTCTGGCATCCACGGCTAAGGGACGGCAATGCAGCCGCTCCGCGGAAGAGGCCGGCCGCGATCGATCGGCCCTGCGGGGATCAGCGGATCAGGAACGGCTGCTCGTAAAAATACTCTTCAAGAGCGGGCACGAGCTTCTCAATGCTGGAGACGATGGACGAGGCCTACACGGTGCTGCATCTGCAGGGCGCGCGGCTGTCGCCGCTCAATTCCTTCTACCGCATGACGCTCGGCAATGCCCGGGCGCTCGGCCTTCAGGACCGGATCGGCTCGCTGCATGTGGGCGCCGAC
The DNA here is from genome assembly GCF_964254145.1 of Pararhizobium sp. LjRoot235. Classification (NCBI taxonomy): domain Bacteria; kingdom Pseudomonadati; phylum Pseudomonadota; class Alphaproteobacteria; order Hyphomicrobiales; family Rhizobiaceae; genus Pararhizobium; species Pararhizobium sp. LjRoot235. The sequence goes on from NZ_CAXUSP020000002.1 coordinate 249,288, forward strand.
GCCGATATCATCATCCTCGATTCCAGCGGCAAATCTGCGATGGAGCTTCGGATGCGCACAGTGAAATCGCTGGTGGAGGAACTGTTCATCCTGCAGACCATGGGCGACGATCGCTGCGTGGCTGAGGTTTATGTGGCCGGCAAGGCGATGAAGGGCCGGAAGGCGGCCGCGAGGCGGGAGCTGGTGGAGGCGTGACGTTTCTTACCCTCCTCTTGAGGGGAGGGTCGGCACGCGGTGCCGGGGTGGGGTGACTATCGCGACACCCAATGGGTCACCCCCACCCGCCGCTTTGCGGCTACCTCCCCTCAAGGGGGAGGTAACGGTGCCGCAAACGCCTTTGGCCACGCCCGGAAAAATCCGCCGTGGTTCTGCTTGGGTCTACTTGGCCGGGGCGCTGGAAAGTGCCGGGAAGAAGTAAATTTATATGACGCCTTCCAGCGCCCCGTTCGATGGTCGTCGTCGGCAACTCCGGTTCTCTACGACCGGCATTTGCGCCAGCCCTCTGTGCCGCACCGGCATGCCCGCAGCAGCAACTCCTGCGGAGGGGAACCATTTTCTGATCGCCCACCGGATGAAGGCTTACGTCCTTCCCCCACCCGGCATAGTCCGCCTCGCCGCGGCGCCTAGCGGGGTAGGGAACGGCATGATCATCGCACAGGTTTGCGGGGCGGGGATGGGCGGGGATTAAAGTTACCGGCTTGCGCAGCCGATTTGGGTATACATGTCGCCATGTCCTTGATCATCCTCGCGTCAAGCCAGGTCAAGCCCGAGGATGACGTAGGGTATGGCAGGCAGTCTTTCACGGCGCCGACGCGCCGTGGCTGGATCCCCGCCACAAGGGCTGACATGACGGGAGTGGCGGCCATCGGGTCTTACTCTCCCCTGAGAGCAGCGGCGCGCGGCGACTCCCGCCGCTTCGCCGCCCGGATCAGCGTCTTCCGCACATGAGAAAGATCGGATTCAATCTTTGTTGGTAATTTTCCATTAGCAATTGATGTCAGCGGGGGCAGATGCCGCCCGTTGTTTGTTTTGCGTGCGGGTTCTTATGCGTCTATCGGCTGTTCCAGCAATCTTCCTTGCCGGCCTTGTTTTGGCGGGCTGCACGTCGAGTTCCGGGCCGGAAAGCCCGTCGGCCGGGCTGCCGTCGAAGGAGACGACCAGTTCGGTCGCTGAAACCGCCGGGCCTGTGCCGACGGCGGCTGTCGGTGAGATAATCGCTGAGCCCGAAGCGCATCCGGAGCAACTGGCCTGGGCCGGCCAGGTGTCGCAGCCGCACGTCTTCGAGGCGGTGACGACCGAGGGCATGGCCGTACCGTCGGAAAGGCCGGTCGAGCTCATCACGCCTGCCGATCCCGATATCGGCGCGACACCGCGCAAACGCGCGCAGATCTACAGCCGCCAGTTCCGCGACGCCAAGCCGATCAATTTCGGCTCCCGCTCGCCGCGCAAGCTCGCCGTGCACGGTGTCGACATTTCCCGCTGGCAGGGCGAGATCGACTGGGCAAGGCTTCGCATGCAAGGGGCGAACTTCGCCTATATCAAGGCGACCGACGGCGGCGACCATCTCGACCCGATGTTCAAGAAGAACTGGCGGCGCGCCAAGGAGGCCGGGCTGAACCGCGGCGCCTATCACTTCTTCTACTGGTGCCGCACCGCCGGCGAACAGGCCGACTGGTTCATCCGCAACGTGCCGCGCGATCCGGGCGCGCTGCCGCCGGTGATTGACGTCGAATATAACGGTGAGTCGAGCTGCAAGCGGCGCGTCTCGCGCGCCAAAGTCCTGGAAAAGATGCAGGTCTTCATGGACAAGCTGGAGCGGCACTACGGCCAGCGCCCGGTGATCTACACCGCGCCCGACTTCTACCGCGACAATCTGAGGGGCGAATTCCCCAACCACCCCTTTTGGCTCCGCTCGGTCGCCGCTCACCCGTCAAAGGTCTATCCGGGGCGGAAGTGGCTGTTCTGGCAGTATTCCGGCTCGGGGCTTTCGCATGGGGTGGAGGGCAGGATCGACCTCAATGTGTTTCATGGGAGCGAGGAGGATTGGCATGGGTGGGTTGCGGGGAGATGAAGGAAGGGCAGGTCGGCTTCGCGCCGCATTCCGGCCCTTGGAAATGAATTCGTCGAGCGACCGCTTTCCACCCATTGCTGCCGTTCGATCTGACGCCGGGGAACGGCAGCAATCGGCGACCAAAAGCTGACCTCCTTAGTTTTGTGGAAGCAGGTAGCGGTTCCCGTCGCCGGTCATGATTTGTGCGTTGAGTCTCCAGCCACCCGCCCCCCCATCGCCCGCGTCACCCCCTCCGCCGCCGCTCGCACCACCGGCCCCAGTTCCGCCAGCCGCGCATCCGGCAGCCTGACTGCCGGTCCCGACACCGAAATCCCCGCGATCGCCTCGCCATATTCGTTGAAGATCGGGGCGGCGAGGCAGCGCATGCCGAGCGTGTGTTCCTCGTCGTCGATGGAGAAGCCGCGGGTGCGGATGGCGACGAGGTCGGTCATGAGCCTGGGTAGGGTGTCGCGGGTGTTGGCGGTGAAGCGAGTAAGCGGGCGCGTCGCAAACAGGCTTTCGATGGCCGGTTCGCCCCAGGTCGAGAGGATGGCCTTGCCGATGCCGGACGCGTGGATCGGGCCGCGCCGGCCGGGGCGGAAGAAGGCGCGCATCGGGGCGTGGCTTTCGACCTGCGAGATGAAGACGACGTCGCCGCCGTCCTCGATGCCGATATTGGCGGTTTCGCCCGAGCGTTCCATCAGCTGCTTCAGGAAGGGGCGGCTGATCGTGCCGAGCTTGCGGAAGCGCAGGAAGGCATTGCCGATCTCGAACGCTTTCAGCCCGATCGTCCAGGCGCCGGTCTCGGCGTCATAGGTGACCATGCGGTGACCCGCAAGCGAGGTGAGCAGCCGGTGGACCGTCGAGGGGGCCATGCCGGACTGGTCGGAGAGGTCGGTGAGTGCTGCGCCATCCGCGCTTGCCACAAGGTCGAGCAGCTTCAGGCTGCGGTCGAGCACCTGGACGGAGGAGGGGGCGGCGTTTTCATTGGCCTTGCGGCCGGGTCTGGCGCGCAATTGATCCTGTCTTGGTGGTTCCGGCTTGTCTGCCATGTGCGCCCCTTTGCCCGTTTTCTCATGACATATTGCATCGTTGCGCAAACCGGAACTGGTTTGGGGAACCATGCGGCGTTTCCCCCCTCTCCCCGCAAGCCAGGAGAGGGGAGGATGGAGTTTGACGCCGGCCTGATCTCCCCTCAGCGGCTTTCGCCCGTTGATTTCCGAGGCTGGCCGCTTGCTCCCGCCTGCTCCTTCTTCCCCCCCGGCGGGAAGAAGTGCGAGCGCATGCGAGGCGATGACAAGGGGTGGGCGGCAAACTCTGAAGTCCATGGCTTCGCCCATCATCCGGCGCTTTGGGCCACCTTCTCCCCGCTGGGAGAAGAGGGAGATCTTGGCCAGGCCCATGAGATCCATGGCCACTTGCGTGCTGCCGGTGACGCCATTCATGCCGGATTCGTTGAAAATGTTTATTTCCATTATATGGGAATGATTTCCACAATTCAATTGCGACCTCGAGAAAAAGGACTACCCTTACTCTTAGACGATGGAGGATCTAGTCATGGCGAAAATGCGCGCTGTCGATGCGGCGGTTCTGGTTCTGGAGCGGGAAGGTGTCGATTGCGCCTTCGGGGTTCCGGGCGCGGCGATCAATCCCTTTTATTCGGCGCTGAAGGCGCGCGGCTCGGTGCGCCATATCCTGGCGCGGCATGTCGAGGGCGCCTCACATATGGCGGAAGGCTATACGCGGGCAAGACACGGCAATATCGGCGTGTGCATCGGCACCTCGGGGCCGGCCGGCACCGACATGATCACCGGCCTCTATTCGGCCCAGGCGGATTCGATCCCGATCCTCTGCATCACCGGCCAGGCGCCGCGCGCCCGGCTCGACAAGGAGGATTTTCAAGCCGTCGATATCGCTAAGATCGCCGGGCCGCTGACCAAATGGGCGGTCACCGTCATGGAGCCGGCGCTGGTGCCGTTCGTCTTCCAGAAGGCGTTCCACCTGATGCGCTCGGGCCGTCCCGGGCCGGTGCTGGTTGACCTGCCGGTCGATGTGCAGCTCGCCGAGATCGAGTTCGATATCGACACCTATGCCTCGCTTCAGCCCTACAAGCCAACGGCGACGCGGGCGCAGGCCGAGAAGGCGATTGCCATGCTGAACACGGCCGAGCGGCCGCTGATTGTCGCCGGCGGCGGCATCATCAATGCGGATGCCTCCGATCTCCTGACGGAATTCGCCGAGATCATCGGCATTCCGGTCATCCCGACGCTGATGGGCTGGGGCGCCATCCCGGACGATCATCCGCTGATGGCCGGCATGTGCGGGCTGCAGACCTCGCATCGCTACGGCAATGCCAATCTGCTCGCCTCCGATTTCGTGCTCGGCGTCGGCAACCGCTGGGCCAACCGCCACACCGGCAACGTGCCGACCTATACCGAAGGGCGCAAGTTCATCCATGTCGATATCGAGCCGACCCAGATCGGCCGCGTCTTCGCGCCGGATTTCGGCATCGTCTCGGATGCGGGCGCAGCGCTGAAGCTGTTTCTCGACGTCGCCACCGAATGGAAGACGGCAGGCAAGTTGCGCGACCGGTCGGACTGGGCGGAAGAATGCCGCGAGCGCAAGCGCACCATGCTGCGCAAGACACATTTCGACCAGACGCCGCTCAAACCGCAGCGGGTCTACGAGGAGATGAACAAGGCCTTCGGCCGCGACACCTGCTACGTCTCGACGATCGGCCTCAGCCAGATCGCCGGGGCGCAGTTCCTGCACGTCTACAAGCCGCGCAATTGGATCAATTGCGGCCAGGCAGGCCCGCTCGGCTGGACGCTGCCGGCAGCGCTCGGTGTGCGCGCTGCCGATCCCAACCGGCCGATCGTGGCGCTGTCGGGCGACTATGATTTCCAGTTCATGATCGAGGAACTGGCGGTCGGCGCCCAGCACAGGCTGCCCTACCTGCATGTGGTCGTGAATAATTCATATCTCGGCCTCATCCGCCAGGCGCAGCGCGGCTTCAATATGGATTTCGAGGTGAGCCTCGCCTTCGATAACATCAATGCCTCCGGCGATGCGGAGAAAGGCTACGGTGTCGATCACGTGGCCGTCGCCGAAGGGCTCGGCTGCAAGGCGATCCGGGTGAGGAGCCCGAACGAGTTCCAGGAGGCTTTCGCGAAGGCAAAGGCATTGATGGACGAACATCAGGTGCCGGTCGTCATCGAATTCATCCTCGAGCGCGTCACCAACATTTCCATGGGCGCGGACATCAACGCGGTCGTCGAGTTCGAGGAGCTGGCCGAACGCGGCGAGGATGCGCCGACGGCGATCATGGCTGCGCTGCTCGACTGATCAGAAAACGGAGGATTGTTCATGCCGAAATTCGCGGCAAACCTGACCATGCTTTTCAACGAGGCGCCGTTCCTCGATCGTTTCGCGCCCGCCGCCAAGGCCGGGTTCGAGGCGGTGGAATATCTCTTTCCCTACGACTTCGACGCCCACGCGCTGAAGGCGGCCCTCGATGCCAATGGCCTGACCCAGGTGCTGCACAACCTACCGGCCGGCAACTGGGCCGGCGGCGAGCGCGGCATCGCCATCCTGCCCGACCGGATCGACGAGTTTCGGCGCGGCGTGGCGTCGGCCATCGATTATGCGACGACGCTCGGCTGCACGAAGATCAACTGCCTGTCGGGCGTCGTGCCGGCCGGGGTTTCGGATGAGGTGTTGCGGGCAACCTTCGTTGCCAACGTTCGACTGGCTGCGGCGGAGCTCGGCAAGCACGGGATCCAGCTTTTGATCGAGCCGATCAACCGCTTCGATATTCCGGGCTTCTACCTCAACACGGTGGATGAGGCGGCCTCGATCATCCGCGAGGTGGGCAGCGACAACCTGTTTATCCAATACGACCTCTACCACCAGCAGCGGACGCAGGGCGAACTGATCGGCACCTACCAAAAGCATAAGGACCACATCGCCCATATCCAGCTCGCCGACAATCCGGGCCGCAACGAGCCGGGCACCGGCGAGATCAACTATCCCTTCGTCTTCGAGGCGCTGGATGCGGCCGGATATGACGGTTTCATCGGCTGCGAATACAAGCCGCGCACGACGACCACCGAAGGGCTCGGCTGGCTGTCCGAGGCGAACCGCCAGCCGCGCAGCGCAGACATCATCATGATCAGGAGCTAAGCATCATGGCCACAATCGGCTTTATAGGACTGGGTATTATGGGCACGCCGATGGCGTGCCACCTGCAGGATGCCGGCCACACCGTCGTCACCTCGAAATTCTTCATCCCGCCGAAACAGGAACTTGTCGACAACGGCCTGATGTTTGCGGAAAATCCGAAGGCGCTGGCCGAAGAGGTCGACATCATCATCCTGATGCTGCCGGACACGCCGGAAGTGAAGGACGTCCTGTTCGACGAAAACGGTGTCGCCTACGGTCTGTCGAAGGGCAAATTGGTCATCGACATGAGCTCGATCTCGCCGATCGAGACCAAGGAGTTCGCCAGAAAGGTCCGCGAGACGGGCGCCGAATATATGGATGCGCCAGTTTCGGGCGGCGAGGTCGGCGCCAAGCAGGCGTCGCTGTCGATCATGGCCGGCGGCACGCAGGCGAGTTTCGACCGGGCGCTGCCGCTGTTCAAGCTGATGGGCAAGAACATCACGCTGGTCGGCGACTGCGGCGACGGGCAGGTGACCAAGGTTGCCAACCAGATCATCGTCGCGCTGACGATCGAGGCGGTGGCGGAAGCGCTGGTCTTCGCCTCCAAGGCAGGGGCCGACCCGGCGCGCGTGCGCGAAGCGCTGATGGGCGGGTTTGCCTCGTCGCGCATTCTCGAAGTGCATGGCGACCGCATGATCAAGCGCACCTTCGATCCCGGGTTCCGGATCTCGCTGCACCAGAAGGACCTGAACCTGGCGCTGCAGGGAGCAAAGTCGCTCGGCATCTCGCTGCCCAATACGGCGGCGACGCAGGAGCTGTTCAACAGCTGTGCTGCCAATGGCGATGCCGGCCTCGATCATTCGGGCCTCGTCAAGGCTCTGGAGCGCATGGCCAACCACGCGGTCGCCTGACGACAGGGCCGGCGGCAAGCAGGAATGCCGCCCGGTCCTTTTGATAGACAAGGATGAAACATGTCACCGATCGTGGACCCCAAGGCTTTTCTCGAAGCGCTCTTTCACGCAGCGGTCGCGGCGGCCGACCGGCCAAGGTGCTGGCGGCAAACCTGCCAGAGAAGCCGAAGGCCAGGACCGTCGTGATCGGTGCTGGCAAGGGTGCGGCGCAGATGGCGCAGGTGTTCGAACGTCTCTGGGACGGCCCGCTCTCGGGCGCTGTCGTAACGCGCTATGGCTACGGCGCACGCTGCGAGCGGATCGACGTGCTGGAGGCATCGCATCCGCTGCCGGATGAAAACGGATTGAAGGCGTCGCATCGGCTGATGCAGGAAGTCAGCGGGTTGAGTGAGGATGATCTTGTCGTCGCGCTGATCTGCGGCGGCGGGTCGGCGCTGCTGCCGATGCCGGCGGGCGACGTGACGCTGGAAGACGAGATTGCCGCCAACCGAACGCTGCTCGCCTGTGGTGCGCCGATCAGCGCAATGAATGCGGTGCGCAAGCATGTCTCGGTAATCAAAGGCGGGCGGCTGGCGGCGGCAGCTTACCCCGCGAAAGTCGTTTCTTTGGTCGTGTCGGACATTCCCGGCGATGACCCAGCGCTGGTTGCTTCGGGGCCGACGATCCCCGATGGCAGTACGCGCGAGGATGCGCTGAGATCTATCGAGCGTTGTCGGCTGGACCTGCCGCAAACGGTCATGGATTTCATCCGCCGCGGGGACTCCGCCGCACCAACACCGTCCGATCCGCGCTTTGTAACCAATACCGTCCGTCTCGTGGCATCAGCCGCGGTTTCGCTGGAGGCAGCCGCGGAGGCGGCGCGCGCGGCCGGTGTCGAGGCGGTCATTCTCTCCGATGCGATGGAAGGGGAGGCGAACGAGGTCGGACGCGTGCATGCCGCGATCGCGCGTGAAGTTGCCGTGCGCAACCGGCCGTTCAGGAAGCCAGTCGTCATTCTGTCCGGCGGCGAGACCACGGTGACGATCAGGGGCGAGGGCAAGGGTGGGCGCAACAGCGAGTTTCTACTGTCTCTGGCCCTCGGTATAGACGGATGCGACGGTGTATCGGCGCTTGCGGCGGATACGGATGGGATCGATGGCTCTGAAGACAATGCCGGGGCGTTTGCCGATGGCACCTCGATTGCTCATCTTGCCGCGAACAATATCGATGCTGCCGCACTTCTCGACCGCAATGACAGCTGGTCCGCCTTCGATGCGATCGGCGATATTTTCAAGCCGGGGCCGACTGGCACGAACGTGAATGATTTTCGGGCGATGCTCGTTCAATAAAGGCATCCTTGAGCCGAAAATCTGGAACCAACCGCCAGCTTGCTGGTTTTTCCTCTCATGGTTCAATAGTACGAGGATCAAGGCAATGCTGAAATCACTGACTGCCGATGTATTTGGCATGGGTGTCGATCCGCAGCATGGCGGAGAAAGTCTTGTCGATTTCGAATGGCGCTACAGGGTTCTCGTGATTTTTCCCGGCGAAGATCGCGGCAGGGCCATGCGCCAAGCCAATATGCTGCTGGCTGACACCGGGGAGTTGGGTAAGCGCGATCTGATCGTGCTGGAAGTCGACCGCGATGATGTGAAGGTGCTGTTCGGCCCCCAGCATGATCTCAATGCCTATGCCATCCGATATGATCTCGATGTCGCCGATGACGCCTTTGCCCTGCTGCTTGTCGGCAAGGATGGATTGGTCAAGCTGCGGTCTGAGGATGTTGTACCTGTTTCCACAATCTTCGAGCTGATCGACCAGGCACCGACGCGCAAAGCTTCCGGCTGAAGCATCACCGGGCTTGCAGCCATTCAATAATGCCGCGGGCAGCTGCCCTGCCGGTGGCGAAACAGGCGGTCAGTAGATAGCCTCCGGTCGGCGCCTCCCAGTCCAGCATTTCTCCTGCGGCGAAGATGCCGGGGAGGGATTTGAGCATATATCGGTCGTCGAGATCGTTAAGGCGGATGCCGCCTGCAGAGGATATCGCTTCGGCGATCGGACGCGGCCTGAGGACAGGGATCGGTAGCGCCTTAATCGACCGCGCAAGTCGTTCCGGATCGGTGAGCGCGGTTTCCGGGAGCAGTTCGCGCAGCAGGGCGGATTTGACACCCTCCAGCCCGGCGCCCTTACGCAGACGGTTGGACAGGCTGGCTTTTCTATCCTGTCGCGAGAGGTCTCTTGCCAGGCGTTCGATGCTTCTTCCCGGTGCGAGATCGACTGACAGCGTGGCCCCGCCATCCCGATTCAGCCTGTCGCGCAAGGCAGCCGCATGCGCGTAGACAAGGCTGCCTTCGATGCCATGGGAGGAGATAACGAATTCACCGGGAAAGGTACCGGCGTCGGAGGTCGTGGTCACGGCTTTCAGAGGTGCGCCGGCGAAACGATTCTTGAAGACGTCGCTCCAGGCAACGTCGAAACCGCAATTGGCGGGCTGAAAGGCGGCCATATCAACGCCCTTGTTTGCCAACAGGGCGACCCAGCCTCCATCCGAGCCCAGACGCGGCCAGCTGGCGCCGCCGAGCGCGAGCAGCGTCGCGTCGCTGTGGATGACCGTTCTTCCATTCGGCGTTTCGAAGACAAGACCGCTGGCGTCAAAACCCATCCAGCGATGGCGCGGCAGCAGCGTCACGCCTTGCGCTACCAACCGGCCGAGCCAGGCGCGCAGGAGCGGCGACGCCTTCATGACCTTCGGGAAAACGCGCCCCGAAGTGCCGACGAAGGTTTCCGTGCCGAGACTTGACGCCCACGCCCGCAGGTCCGCAGGGGCGAAGGCATCGAGCGCGGGACGCAGCCGGTCGGAGGCTGCGCCGAAACGATTGGCGAAGCGCGCGTAATCCTCGGAATGGGTGATGTTGAGGCCAGACTTGCCGGCGAGCAGGAATTTGCGGCCGAAGGTCGGCATGGCGTCATAAACCGTGACGGCATGGCCGGAGAGTGACAGCACCTCCGCTGCCATCAGCCCCGCCGGCCCGCCGCCGATGATCACGATCTGCTTTGCCGTCATGAATTGTCCAGTGTCGAATCTGCTGTGTCGTCTTGAGGCCTACGGCAGTTCCGCGCAAGTGCAATGGCGAGCGGAGCTGGGCGGCATTGCAATCCAAATGACCGATTTCTCATCAAAATTTTTGCAAAACATGCGTCCAAGCGCCTGTCATGGTTCGGAAATTGTTGTGCGGGTATGATAGTCTCGAAATTCGGCATTGGCGAAACGGAAGAGGAGTCCGTTTGGCCGAGATAATTCGGTGGCTGCGCACCCGGGAGGAAAGCAGGTGTCCGCCAAGTGCGCCTCGGTAGAGGCAGCGGTGGATATCGCCTGTGTCTCCCCGATGGTGCGGCAGCGTGAAGGGATAGGGGAGGAGACCCGATGTATTCAGGCGGATTGAGCTTTGCTCTGGGCGAAGACATCGAGGCCCTGCGCGAGACCGTGCGCCGGTTTGCCAGCGAGCGCATCGCGCCGCGGGCGGCCGACATAGACCGGGACAACAGCTTTCCGGCGCCGCTGTGGCGCGAACTTGGCGATCTCGGGCTGCTCGGAATTACCGCGGACGAAGCCTATGGCGGCAGCGGGCTTGGCTATCTCGCCCATTGCGTGGCGATGGAGGAAATCAGCCGGGCCTCGGCGTCGGTGGCCTTAAGCTACGGGGCGCATTCCAATCTCTGCGTCAACCAGATCAACCGCAACGGCTCGGATGCGCAGAAGGCTCGTTACCTGCCGAAGCTCATTTCCGGCGAGCATGTCGGCGCGCTGGCAATGTCCGAACCGGGGGCTGGCTCCGATGTCGTTTCGATGAAGCTCAGGGCCGACAGGCACGGCGACCGCTATGTGCTCAACGGCAACAAGATGTGGATCACCAATGGTCCGGATGCCGATGTGCTGGTGGTCTATGCCAAGACCGATCCGGACGCGGGCGCGCGGGGCATCACGGCATTTCTGATCGAAAACACCTTTGCCGGCTTCTCGACCGGCCAGAAGCTCGACAAGCTCGGCATGCGCGGCTCCAATACCTGCGAGCTGATCTTCACGGATTGCGAAGTGCCGGAGGAGAACGTGCTGGGCGCTGTCGGCGGCGGGGTGCGGATCCTGATGTCGGGGCTCGATTACGAGCGCGTCGTGCTGTCGGCCGGGCCACTTGGCATCATGGCCGCTTGCCTCGACGAAGCTCTCCCCTATCTGCATGAAAGAAAGCAGTTCGGTCAGCCGATCGGAGAATTCCAGCTGATGCAAGGCAAGATCGCCGACATGTATGTGACGCTGAATGCGGCGCGCGCCTATGTCTATGCCGTAGCATCAGCCTGCGACCGGGGCGAGACGGCGCGCAAGGATGCCGCCGGCTGCATCCTCTATGCAGCCGAGCGGGCGACGGCGCTGGCGCTCGAAACCATCCAGGTGCTCGGCGGCAACGGCTATACGAATGACTATCCGGCGGGCCGGTTGCTGAGGGATGCGAAACTCTACGAGATCGGCGCGGGAACCTCGGAGATACGGCGCATGCTGATCGGCAGGGAGCTCTTCAGCGAGACGGCATAGAGGTGGAGGACTTTCAGATGTTGGGTCGATCGGGGGATGAATGGCCGTTCTGAAATCGCAGATTTCGACGTCTTCGGAGACATTCCGCGCCAACAGCGCAGCGATGGCCGAAGCGATGCGCGTGGTGGAAGAGGCGGCTCTGCTGGCGGCAGGCGGCGGCGGCGAGGTGGCGCGCGAGCGCCATGTCAGCCGCGGCAAGATGTTGCCGCGCGACCGGGTGGCCCAGCTGATCGACCCGGCGACGCCGTTCCTCGAACTCGGCATGACCGCTGCGCAGGGGCTCTACAACGGCGATGCGCCGGCCGCCGGCCTGATTACCGGCATCGGGCGCGTTTCTGGCCGCGACTGCATGATCGTCTGCAATGACGCGACCGTCAAAGGCGGCACTTATTATCCGATGACCGTGAAGAAGCATTTACGGGCGCAGGAAATCGCTGCCGAAAACAACCTGCCATGCGTCTATCTGGTCGATTCCGGCGGCGCGAACCTGCCGAACCAGGACGAGGTGTTCCCGGACCGGGACCACTTCGGCCGGATCTTCTACAACCAGGCCAATATGTCGGCTGCTGGCATTCCGCAGATCGCCGTGGTGATGGGGTCGTGTACGGCGGGCGGCGCATATATGCCGGCCATGTCGGACGAGGCAATCATCGTCGAAGGGCAGGGAACCATCTTCCTTGCCGGGCCGCCGCTCGTCCGTGCCGCGACCGGCGAGATCGTCTCGTCGGAGGATCTCGGTGGCGGCGACTTGCATACGCGACTTTCCGGCGTCGCCGACCATCTGGCGCGCGATGATGTGCATGCACTCGCTCTGGCGCGCCGCGCCGTCGCCAATCTCAATCGGCCGGTGATTACCGTCGAGCGGCAGGCGCCGGAGGTGCCGGTCTACGATCCCGGCGACATAGCCGGCATCGTGCCATCCGACCTGCGCACACCCTATGACATCAGAGAGGTGATCGCCCGTGTCGTCGACGGCTCCCGGCTCGACGAGTTCAAGGCGCGCTACGGCACGACGCTGGTCTGCGGCTTTGCCCATGTGCACGGCATTCCTGTCGGCATCATCGCCAACAACGGCGTGCTGTTTTCGGAATCGGCGCTGAAGGGCACGCATTTTGTCGAACTGTGCTCACAGCGCAAGATTCCGCTCGTTTTCCTGCAGAACATCACCGGCTTCATGGTCGGGCGGAAATACGAGGCCGAAGGCATTGCCAAGCACGGCGCCAAGCTGGTGACGGCGGTCGCAACGACGAAGGTGCCGAAGATCACTATGCTGGTCGGCGGCTCCTTCGGCGCCGGCAACTACGGCATGGGCGGCCGGGCCTTCTCGCCACGTTTCCTCTGGACCTGGCCGAACAGCCGGATTTCGGTGATGGGCGGCGAGCAGGCGGCGGGCGTCCTCGCGACCGTGCGGGGCGATGCGCTGAAGCGGGCAGGCACCCCCTGGACCGAAGAGGACGAGGCGAAGTTCAAGCAGCCGGTGCTCAACCTGTTCGAAACCCAGAGCCACCCGCTCTATGCCTCGGCGCGACTTTGGGACGACGGCATCATCGATCCGCGCAAGAGCCGCGACGTGCTGGCGCTCTCCCTTTCGGCAACATTGAATGCACCCATAGACGATACCCGTTTTGGCCTGTTCAGGATGTGAGGAGACGACAATGAAACGCGACGTTTTCAATGCCAAGAATGCCCCTCAACCCCGCGGCGGCTATTCGCAGGCCGTCCGGCTCGAGGACTTCCAGCGGCTGCTCCTCGTCAGCGGCCAGATTCCGGCGGATTCCGACGACGTGGTACCGGCAGGTTTCGAGGCGCAGGCGCGCCAGGTCTGGCTGAACGTTGATGCGCAGCTGAAGGCCGCGGGGATGACGAAGGCGGATATCGTCAAAGTGACGACCTATCTCGCCGATCGGCATCACACCTCAGCCAACCGCGAGGTCCGTAGCGAGTATCTCGGCAACCTGGCGCCGGCAATGACGGTGGTGATCGCCGGGATTTTCGACGGGGCCTGGCTTCTCGAGGTCGAAGTCGTCGCCGCGCAATAGGCCGGATACACAATGTTTTCGAAAATCCTCATTGCCAATCGCGGTGAAATCGCGTGCCGCATCATCCACACGGCGCGGCGGCTCGGCATCCGCACAGCAGCGGTCTATTCCGATGCGGACGCCGGCGCGCTTCACGTCGAAATGGCCGATGAGGCGTTCCGCATCGGCACTGCCGTGGCAGCCGAGAGCTATCTTTCGATCGAGCGTGTCATCGGGGTTGCGCAACGGTGCGGCGCGCAGGCTATCCACCCGGGCTATGGCTTTCTGTCGGAGAATGCGGATTTCGCCGAGGCGGTCGAAGCGGCGGGAATGGCCTTCATCGGGCCTTCGCCGGCCGCTATCCGCGCCATGGGCCTGAAGGATGCGGCCAAGGTGCTGATGGAGCAATCCGGCGTACCGGTGGTTCCCGGCTATCATGGGGACAATCAGGACGCCGCGTTCCTAACTGGGCAGGCTACGGACATCGGCTTCCCGGTGTTGATCAAGGCGCGGGCGGGCGGTGGCGGCAAGGGCATGCGCCGGGTCGACCGGCCGGAAGACTTCGGTGCGGCGCTCGACGCGGCACGGCGCGAGGCGGAAGCGGCCTTCGGCGACGGCGCCGTGCTGATCGAGAAATATCTGCAACGGCCGCGCCACATCGAAATCCAGGTCTTCGGCGACCGCGATGGCAATGTCGTGCATCTGTTCGAGCGTGACTGCTCCTTGCAACGGCGGCACCAGAAGGTCATCGAGGAAGCGCCGGCGCCGGGCATGACGGCGGAAATGCGCATCGCCATGGGCGAGGCGGCCGTTCGGGCGGCGCAGGCGATCGGCTATCAGGGGGCAGGTACGGTCGAATTCATCGTCGATGTTTCCGACGGGCTGCGGCCGGACAGGTTCTTCTTCATGGAAATGAACACGCGGCTGCAGGTGGAGCATCCGGTGACCGAAGCGATCACCGGGCTCGATCTCGTCGAATGGCAGCTGCGGGTAGCAAATGGTGAACCTTTGCCGAAGAGGCAGTCCGAGCTTGCGATCGACGGCTGGGCCTTCGAGGCGCGCATCTATGCCGAGGATCCGGCGCGGGGGTTCCTGCCGTCGACCGGCACGCTGTGGCATTTGAGCTTCCCGGCCGACGGGGCGCGGATCGATGCCGGCGTCCGGCAGGGCGATCGCGTCAGTCCGTACTACGATCCGCTGATTGCCAAACTCACCGTGCACGGCCCGACCCGAGCCGCCGCGCTTGCCAAGTTGACGGAGGGCTTGCGACAGAGCCATATCGGTGGCGTTGCCAACAATCTCGAATTCCTTTACCGCCTGAGCCAGCAGCCGGACTTTGCGGCCGGCCATCCCGACACCGGCCTGATCGACCGGGAGGTCGAGACGCTGACTGTAACCGAGGCGCCCGACGCAGCCGCGGTGGCGCTGGCCGCGGTTCTGTCTCTCGGCATCCTGCGGAAACGGCCGGCCAGCGATCCCTGGCTGTCGCTTGGCCACTGGCAGATCTGGGGACAGGCGACGCGCACGGTGACGCTCGACCACGGCGGCGAGCGGCATGACTTGCGCGTGGCGGCGCGAGGGCTCGATCTGTTTGCGGTTCATATTGGCGGCCGCGTCCTGCCCGTGCGCATTTTCGGCCGCTTCGACGGGGGCTGCCATGCCGAGGTCGACGGCCGGCAGCTTCGTTTGCTGCTGCTCGAGACACCGCACGGCCTGACGCTGCTGCTCGACGGCAAGGCCCATGATTTTCACCTGCCCGATCCGCTCGATGGCGAGGCGGAGAGTGCGGCCGGGACCGATCGCGTTGTCGCGCCCATGCCGGGTCTGGTCAAGCTCGTGCGTGTTCGGGCGGGAGATGCGGTTTCGAAGGGGGACGCATTGATCGTGATGGAGGCGATGAAGATGGAACTGACGCTGTCGGCAAGCCGGGACGGCGTTGTCGAGAGCATGAACGTCGTCGAGGGCGACCAGACGGCCGAGGGCACGGTTCTGTTGTCGCTGAAGCCGGAGGCCGCGTGATGCCAGGAACCGATACAGGCGCTTCTTCGAACCGCCTTTCGATCGTCGAGATGGCGCCGCGGGACGGGCTTCAGAACGAGAAAGTGCTGATCGATACGGCAGACAAGATCAGGCTCGTCGACTTGCTGTCGGCCTGCGGGTTCGATCGGATCGAAGTGACGAGCTTCGTCAGCGCGAAATGGGTGCCGCAACTGGCCGATGCGGCTGAGGTCATGGCCGGGATCGCGCGCAGGCCGGGCGTGCGTTACGCCGTGCTGACGCCCAACATGAAGGGTTTCGAGGCGGCGCTTGCGGCAGAGGCGGACGAGGTCGCGGTCTTTGCCTCTGCGTCCGAGGGGTTTTCGCAGCACAATATCAATTGCTCCATCGCCGAGAGCATCGAGCGGTTTCGCCCGGTGGCAAAGGCTGCCCGGCGGCATGGCATTCCGATGCGCGGTTATGTCAGTTGCGTGGTAGAATGTCCCTATGACGGCGCCATCGCCCCGGCGAGCGCTGCCAACGTTGCCGGACAGCTCATGAAGCTCGGATGTTACGAGATCAGTCTCGGCGACACGATCGGTCGGGGGACGCCGGAGGCAGTCGATCGCATGTTGACGGCCGTGCTGGCGGCGATCCCCGCGGCCAGACTGGCGGGGCATTTTCACGATACGTCGGGCCGGGCGCTCGACAATATCGGCGTCGCGCTGGATCGCGGCGTCCGCGTGTTCGACGCTTCTGTGGGTGGTTTGGGCGGCTGCCCCTATGCGCCGGGCGCAAAGGGCAACGTCGATACGCTGCTGGTCGACCAGTATTTGAAAGCGCGCGGTTTCGAGACCGGGTTAAGCGAGGACGCACTTGCAAGGGCAGCGGATTTCGCGCGCAGTTTGAGGAGTTCCGCATGACTTTCGAGACCATTCACCTCTTTGTAGATGATCGAGGCGTGGCGCGTCTGACGCTTGCCCGCCCGGAAAAACACAATGCTATCTCGGCCGCGATGATCGATGAGCTGACGGACGTGGCAGGACAATTGAGCATCGACCGGTTCATTCGCGTTGTCGAGCTGGCTGGGGACGGCGTAAGCTTCTGCGCCGGTGGTGATCTCAACTGGATGAAGGCGCAGGTCGACGCCGACCGGGCGACGAGGATTGCGGAGGCGCGACGGCTGGCGCGGATGTTCAAGACGCTAAACGACCTGGAAAAACCCGTCATTGCCCGCGTCCACGGCAATGCCTTTGGTGGCGGTATCGGCCTGCTTGCGGTCGCCGACGTTGCCATTGCTGCCGATACGGCAAAATTCGGGCTGACGGAGACACGGCTCGGGCTGATTCCGGCGACCATCAGCCCCTATGTCGTGGCCCGCATCGGCGAGGGTCAGGCGCGGCCGCTGTTCATGTCCGGCAGGATCATCGGCGCGCACGAGGCACATGCGGCCGGATTGGTGACGCGGGTGGTGCCGGCGCCGGTGCTCGACAAGGCGATGGAGGCGGAGATTCAATCCTATCTGCAGGTGGCTCCGGGCGCTGTCGGACGCGCGAAAGTTTTGGCGCGGTCCCTGGGCACGCAGATCACCGATGCTGTCATCGAGGCGACGATCGAGCGTCTGGCCGATGCATGGGAGACGGCGGAGGCGCGGGAAGGCATTTCGGCATTCCTGGAGAAGCGGGAGCCGAGTTGGCGCAAATCGGTTTAATCGCCCCTGCGCTTGAAATGCGCATGGTTTGAGCATATTTTGATACTATTCTTATCAAGATGTGCTAGGAAGAGCCATGACAGCTTTGAGCTTCGATACTGCGGCAAGCCGCTTCGGTGACGGTCATTCGCCGTTTCTGTCGGCGCGGCGCGTCTCGGAACAGCTCGGCGTTACGCTGGCCGAGCTTGCCCGGCTGATCGGCGTTGCCCGCAACACGCTGACGGCGAAGTCGAGCGCGCGCAAGGTGGACAGCGCCTTGAGCCAGGTCGTGCGCATCCTCGCCATGGCGAGCGAAATGGCCGGAGACGAAAACCGTGCAACCATCTGGTTCAAGCATCAGCCGATCCCCGGCTGGGCGGGCAAGACGGCCTATGACCTGGTGAGCGAGGGCAAGTCGGACAAGGTGCTGGCCTATCTCGAGGCGGTGCGGTCCGGCGTCTATGCCTGATAAAAATACGGGCAAGCTGACCCTCTGGCGCGCCTTCGTGCCGCAATGGGCCTTTGCGCCGCTTTCTGGCGAAGGCGCTGCCCGGTTCGGCGGCCGCTGGAACCCGGTTGGCGCGCCGACGATCTATGCGGCGCGCGAACTTTCGACGGCGTGGGCGGAATACAATCAGGGTTTTGTCCAGCATCCGGCACTGATCGCGCAGTTGGAACTCAAAGACGCCTCTCTGGCCGACTTGACCGATGAGGCAACACTTGCAGGACTCGGCAGCTCTGCCGATATTCATCGGTGCGAATGGCGGATGCATCTCGACAAGGGCGAGGTGCCCGAGACCCATCGGCTGCGCGAACGGCTGATCAGCCACGATTTCGACGGGGTGATCTATCCTTCCTTCATGTCGCCGGGTGGAACCTGCGTGGGGCTCTGGCGGTGGAACGGCGACGGCGCGCCGCGTCTGGATGTCGTCGATCCCGACGGGCGGCTACCGAAGACGCCGGCATCATGGATCTGACACCCGGCCGAACGCCATCACCCAAGTTTTCACCTGCGAAAGGTCCGCAATGCGCCGTGCCAGCCTTGCCATGTATGCCAACCCGCCACCGCTCGCTGAAGCAACGGCGGCTTTGTGGCGTTTCCTCAGCGCTGCGCTGACGCGAGCTGGTCTCGAAGACGTTCCCGGTACGCTCGATGCCGCCCTGCGGTACAAAGAGGCCTGGACGGATCCCGAGCTGCTGCTCGCCCAGACTTGCGGCTTTCCCTATGTCAAACAGCTGCGCGGCAAGGTTCGGCTCTTGGCAACGCCGGTCTATGGCCATCCGGGCTGCGACGGACCGTTCAAATGCAGTTTCATCGTCATTCGAGAGAATTCCCGTGCCCGGTCGCTGGAAGACCTGCGCGGCGCAAGGGCGGCGATCAACGAGCCCTTCAGCAATTCCGGCGTCAACCTGTTTCGCGCGGCGATCGCGCCGCTGGCGCGCGATGGGCGGCTCTTTTCCTCCGTCATCGAGACGGGTGGGCATCGCAACAGCATTGCGGCGATCCTCGCCGGCAGGGCGGATGTGGCGGCAATCGACTGCGTCACCTACGGCAATGTGCTGCGTTTCGATCCGCAGAGCCTGGCGGGAGTTCGCGTCTTTGCCGAAACGGTCAAGGCTCCGGGACTGCCGCTTGTCACCCGGGCCGGTGCCCCCGAGGAGGAGGTTTCGCTGCTCAGGCAGGTGCTGCAGCAGGCGATCACAGAACCATCGCTCGCGCCCATGCGGGATGTGCTGGCGCTGAAGGATTTTGCCGTTTTATCAGACGTGGACTATGAACCGCTGGCGGAGCTGGAACGGCAGGCGCAGCGATTGAGATATCCGGTGATTGCCTGAGGTCTGCCGCCGGATGCCGGGGACATACATGCCAGGCCTTCAGACAGCCTGGAGCGTCAGCGTCAGCGTTTCGAACCGCGACGACGAAGCCGTTACAGAGATTGCACCCGCCCCGTCCGTCGTTTCGAGCCAGAAGCCAGCGGTTCCGCCCTGAAAGGCAATTGTCTGTGGTCGTCGGCAGTGGATCGGGAACTGGCAAGCGAACGCATCGCGGGTTCCTTTTGAAAGGGACTATCGGGAACGATCAGGCCGGGGGCGCCGCATAGGCCCGGAGAAACGTGCGCACCGCATTGCGCGCCGCACTTTCCAGTTCTTCCTCCGACGGCGTGGCGCCGAACAACGTACTCATCTGAAGATCGGCATTGACCAGCGCCAGGAACTGCCGGGCGGCGACATCGAAATCGTCGATCTCGAGCAGCCCCTTATGGGCGAGACGGGCGAAGAGAGCGGCGAGCGCCGTACCGATCTTGCCGGGGCCTTGCTGGCGCCAGGATTCGAAAAGATGCGGATAGCGCTCGCCCTCGGACTGCACCAGCTTGCGCAGGAATTTCCCATCCTGATTGCAGATGCAGTTGCGGCTGAGGCGCACAGCAAAGGCTGCAAGATCGTCTTTGAGATTGACCGGATTTTCCGGAAAGGTCGAGAGGATCGAGAAAAGCATGGCGTTCGCCCGGTCCATTACGTCCTCGACGACGGCTGTGAACAGGTTCTCTTTTTCCCGGTAGTGATTGTAGACCGTCTGGCGCGACACGCAGGCTACTGCGGCGATCTCATCGATGCTTGCGCCGGCAAAACCCTGACGGCAGAAGACTTCGGCGGCGGCGTCCAGGATGGAGATGCGCTTGGCGCATTGGCCACGCTGACTGTGCACGGAGGTCTTGGGCACGGGCTCGTTGGAACTTTTCATGCCGCGAAGATAATGCCTATTGACGTTTTAGACAATGGTGTCTAATTTGACATGTGTGTCCAAATTTATTGACGCCCTGGTGGCAAACTAAGCGCGGTCCTCCCAAGCCCGCGATCATCCTGATGACGATCCATTGAACCCTCCTGAGAGCGATGCGGCAAGGCGGTGTCCCGGCTGCGCGCCGCTGTCTTCTGAAAGATGATCACCATGACAACTTCCTTCTTTCGCACCGCGCTGATCCTCGGTCTTTTATCGGCGATCGGCCCCTTCGCCATCGACATGTATCTTCCGGCCTTACCCTCGATCGGACAGGATCTTCAGGCCGAAAACAATGTCGTGCAGCTTAGCCTGCTGGCTTTTTTCATCTCCTTTGCACTCTCCCAGCTCGTCTACGGCCCGCTGTCTGATATGTGGGGCCGCAAGGCGCCGCTCTATCTCGGCATCGGCCTGTTTTCTGCTGCCAGCATCGGCTGTGCACTGGCGACCGATATCGAAACCCTGATCGCCTTCCGCTTCCTGCAGGGGATCGGCGGAGCCGCCGGCATGGTCATTCCGCGTGCCATCGTTCGTGACATGCATACCGGCGTGCAGGCCGCGCGGTTGATGTCGCTGCTGATGCTGGTCTTCAGCATTTCGCCGATCCTCGCACCGCTCGCCGGCAGCGCCGTCATCGAATTCTACGGCTGGCGCGGCGTCTTCTGGGCGGTCATGGCTGCCTCGTTCATCGGCCTGATCCTTCTGGCGACGCAATTGCGGGAGACCCGTCCGAAGGCGCATCGCGCCGAAAGCAGCCTTGGCAGCGCCATGGCGGCCTATGGTGTCCTCCTGAGGGACAGAAACTTCCTGACGCTCACCTTCATCGGCGGACTCGGCATTTCCAGCTTCCTCGTCTACCTGGCGAACTCGCCCTTCGTGCTGATCGACCATTACGGCTTGACGCCGACGCAATACAGCCTCGCCTTCTCGATCAATGCGGTGTCGTTCTTCGGCGTATCGCAGGTGACCGGCTGGTTCGGCGAGCGTTTCGGCCTCGTGCGCGTCATGCGCGTCGCCGTCACCGCATTTGCGCTCACCATGGCAACGATGGCCATCGTCATGAGCCTGGACTTCAGCCAACTGCCCGTATTGGCTGTTTTCCTCTTCATCGGCTATGGCTGCCTCGGTCTCGTCATCCCGACGACGGCGGTTCTGGCGCTGGAGGATCACGGCGAGATCGCCGGCACGGCCTCGTCGCTGATGGGAACGTTGCATTTCGTCACGGCCGCTGTTGCCATGATGGTTGCGTCGGTTTTCTTCGATGGCACCGCGGTGCCGATGGCGATGGGGATAGCGCTGTGCGCAGTTGGCGCCCTGTTGCTGACGCAGGCGACGATCGGTCGCCGCCATGCGGTGAGTGCTGCGGCCGAATAACCGCGGATCATCGATCGCATGGATTGCCAGAGGCCAAGGCGATGTTCCGGGCCTTTTTTTTGCGGGTGAGCCGGTTACGGCGCGGTCATCCGCCGAAGCTGGAAAAATCCGGCCCGAGCGTTATCTCGCTTGCGGGAATGAATGAGTGGACCGGAAACCGAGGGCGACACATGACTGGCCAGCTGAACATATGGCAGGGGATCCAGATCCCCGATCTCGACGGAAAAGCAGTCCTGATCACCGGTGCCTCGACGGGGATCGGCGCCGCGCTGGCGCTGGCGTTTTCTGCCCAGGGCGCTAGCGTCGCGATCCACTACAATGAGAGCCGCCAGGCTGCGACTCAACTGCTGGCGGAGGTCGCGGGTGCGGGCGGCACGGCGGTGCTGGTCCAGGGCGACGTATCCACGGATGGGGTGACCGAACGGGTGGTCGAGGAGGCCGCCAGTCAATTCGGTCGGCTTGATGGGCTGATCAACAATGCCGGTGGCATGCTCGGTCGCGTTGCGACCGCCGAAATGAGCGACGCGCACTACCAGCGCGTGATGGATCTCAATGCCCGTTCGGTGCTTGCCGCGACGCGGGCCGCACATCCCTGGCTGCGCAAACAGGGCGGCTTCATCATCAACACGACGTCGATCGCTGCCCGCAATGGTGGCGGCAATGGGGCGATCCTCTACGCGGCAGCCAAAGGCTTCGTGTCGACCATCACCCGCGGCCACGCCAAGGAATTTGTTGGCGACGGTATCCGCGTCAACGCTGTTGCGCCCGGCATCATCGCGACGCCGTTCCACGAACGCTACACCAGCCCTGAAATGCTCGATGCGCAACGGCGCACCGTGCCGATGGGCCGGGTCGGCACCCCGGAGGATTGCGTCGGCGCCTATCTCTTTCTGGCATCACCCAGTCTGTCCGGCTACATTACCGGCCAGATTATCGAGGTCAACGGCGGCCAGTTGATGCCTTAACCGCACGCCCGTGCTTAAACACTGGTCGATCACTCGGTTGACAGCGACACCGGCCACCTTGACGTGGCGGCCATGCTCGGCCTAAATCACCGCCGACGGTTCCCCGATGGATGACTTCGAGGGGATTAATAGGGAACACGGTGCGGAAGACCCAACAGGGACCAAGACTGTGGCTGCCCCCGCAACTGTAAGCGGATTGCCGATCGTCCTTGTGGCGCCTTTTCAGGCGCCATGCCACTGCGAGCCTCTGGCTTCGCGGGAAGGCAGGCGAAAGACACATATCCGCGAGCCAGGAGACCTGCCGTCGAAAGCAAGATCCACTCACCCGGGCGGGGTTGCCCGGAAAGGAACCGTCATGATCGATTTCGACCGCCCTGCCGGGCGCTTTGTCGCCTTTTCCCGTATTCTCGCGCCGATTTCCGCAGCCGCGGTTGTGTTGGGGAGCCTCTGCACACTGGCCGCGGCTGCACCGACGCGCTATCCCCTGGAAATTTCAAATTGCGGCCAGACCGTAAGCTTCGACAAGCCGCCGCAGAGGATTGTTTCGATCGGCCAGGGCATGACCGAAGTCCTGTTCTCGCTCGGCCTGGCCGGCAAGATTGGCGGGACCGCCGTCTGGGTCGGTCCGGTGCTGAAAGAGTATGAGGCCCAAAACCGGAAGATCAAGCGCCTCGCCGACAACGACCCGAGCTTCGAATCCGTCGTCGGCGAGGCGCCGGATCTCGTCGCCGCCGAATTCGAATGGCATGTCGGCGCGCAAGGATCGGTTGGCAAGCGTGAGCAGTTTTCAGGCCTCGGCATCAACACCTATGTCTCGCCGGCCGACTGCGTCGCCAAGGTCAATACCGATGGCGGCGATGGTCGGCGCAAAGAACTCTTCACGATGGACCTGATCTACCAGGAAATCCGCGAGCTCTCGCAAATCTTCGACATAAAGGATCGCGGCGATGCACTGATCGCAGACCTGAAAAAGCGGGAATCCGACGCCGCTGCTTTGGTCCTTGGCGCCAGGCTCAGCGACATCCCGGTCGTCTTCTGGTTTTCCAGCAAGGAAGTGGAGGGGGATGCCTTCATTGCCGGCAAGAACAGCGCTCCGGCCTATATCCTGAAGGCGCTCGGTGCCAGGAATGTCGTGACGACCGAGGAGGAATGGCCGCTGATCGGCTGGGAAACGATCGCTGCGGCCAATCCCTCCGTCATCGTCATCGCCACCATGGACCGCCGCCGCTATGCGGCTGACGATCCGGCGGTGAAGATCGACTTTCTCGAGAAGGATCCGGTCACCAGCCAGTTGGACGCGGTCAGGAACAAGCGCTTCATCCAGATGGATGCGCAGTCGATGAACCCGACGATCCGCACAATCGACGGCATCGAGACGCTGGCGCAAGGCATCAAGGCGTTCGGATTGTCGCAGTGACACTGGCGGCGATCGAACAACCCGTAACGATCGGCGGCCGGTGGTGGGCGCGCTTGGCGCTTGCCACCCTGACGCTTACAGCACTCGCCTTCATGATCAGCCTTGCCGTCTCGATTGGCGAGATCTCCATCCCGCTCACAACCACCGGCAAGGCCGTGGCCAACCGGATTTTCGGCGCGTCATTCGAACTCAGCCGCATCCATGAAGGCATCGTCTGGGATTATCGGCTGAGCCGCGCCCTGCTTGCCGCGAGTTCCGGGGCAGCGCTTGCACTGTCCGGCGCGATCCTGCAGGCGCTGCTGCGCAATCCGCTGGCCGAACCCTATGTGCTCGGCATCTCCGCCGGCGCTTCGGCCGGTGCGGTTGCGGTGATGATCCTCGGTTTCGGCTACGGCGTCCTGACGCTGTCGGCCGGCGCTTTTCTCGGCGCCGTCCTTGCCTTCGTTCTGGTATCGGCCCTTGCCGCCGGGGCCGGCGGCGGGGCGGACCGGATCATCCTGGCCGGTGTCGCAGGCTCACAGCTTTTCAACGCGCTGACCTCCTACATCGTCACCACGTCGGCCAATGCCGAGCAGGCGCGCGGCGTCATGTTCTGGTTACTCGGCAGCCTTGCCGGCGTGCGCTGGCCTGACGTCTATCTGGCCGCGCCCGTCGCTCTCGCCGGTTTGGCCGTGTCGATGTTCTATGCCCGCGCACTGGACGCCTTTACCTTCGGGATCGATGCAGCGGCAGCGCTGGGCATTGCGGTCAACCGCGTCCGCATGATCCTTCTCGGCGCAACGGCGCTGATGACGGCGGTCATGGTTAGCATTGTCGGCTCCATTGGTTTTGTCGGGTTGGTCATTCCACATGCGGCGCGGTTCCTCGTCGGTCCTTCGCATGGCCGCCTTCTGCCCGCCTCGGCATTGATCGGCGCGACCTTCATGGTTACCGCCGATATTGTATCGCGCATCATCGTTCCGCAGCAGATCCTGCCGATCGGGGTCGTCACCGCGCTGTTTGGCGCGCCGGCCTTCGCGGCCATTCTCTACAAGGCAAGGAGACCGGTTTGAGCATTTCCGTCCGTGACGTCCATTGGTCGACCGGCGGCGCAATGATCGTCGACGGCATCAGCATCGAGGTGGCGCCCGGCAGGACGCTCGGCCTGCTTGGGCCGAACGGGTCTGGCAAATCCAGCCTGTTGCGCCTGATCTGCCGGTTGCGAAACGTCAAGAGCGGCGTCGTTTCGCTTGGAAACACAGATATCGCTGCAATGTCCCGTCTCGACATCGCCCGGCGCGTCGCCTTCGTCGAGCAGCAGGCAACGACCGATGCAGAGGTGAGTGTTCTCGACGCGGTCAGGCTGGGACGCACGCCGCATCGCGGCCCGCTCTCGTCCTGGAGTGCCGCGGACGATGCCGCAGTGCACGCCGCTCTTTGTCATGTCGGCATGCCCGGCAGGGCCGCACAGCTTTGGCATACACTGTCCGGCGGCGAGCGCCAGCGCGTGCACATCGCCCGCGCGCTTGCGCAGACACCGAGCGAACTGCTGCTTGACGAGCCGACGAACCATCTCGATATCCAGCATCAACTGGAAATCCTCAAGCTGGTGGCACGGCTGCCGGTGACCAGCATCATCGCGCTGCACGATCTCAATCTGGCAGCGATGTTCTGCGACAGCCTTGCTATCCTAAACCAGGGCAAGGTCGTGGCGGCCGGGGCGCCGGAGGATATTCTGACAGAAAGGCTTATCGCCGAGGTTTTTGGCGTGCGCGCCCATATCGAACGCTCCGCCTACCATGGCCGCTACCATGTCCAGTACCGGATCGACTGATCGGCATCGCTGTCTTTGTGGCGTTTTGCACGACAATGTTAGACACTTTTGATGCTGTTCGAGAAGGGCCGTTCCACCTGATCAGCTTCGGGCAGTGCGGGGACGTATATGGG
The DNA here is from genome assembly GCF_964254145.1 of Pararhizobium sp. LjRoot235. Taxonomy (NCBI): domain Bacteria; kingdom Pseudomonadati; phylum Pseudomonadota; class Alphaproteobacteria; order Hyphomicrobiales; family Rhizobiaceae; genus Pararhizobium; species Pararhizobium sp. LjRoot235. The sequence continues at coordinate 275,123 of NZ_CAXUSP020000002.1, forward strand.
TGCCGCCCTATTGAAATAGATTCGGCGAGACGAGGAAGGTTGTCACAACTTCTGACGTATATTCGGCTTCTCCACGTTTAGTGGTGCACATCTTGTTGCATTAGCGCCTTCTTGTGGAACTAAACTTGCCCAATCTCATTGGGAGGAGTGAGGGAGGGATCCGTGGGAATGGCGGGAGAGAGGAAGGGCCTGATACTAATCATCGTGGCCATGCTGGCTGCGACGGGATTAGCTGTAATCGCCTCACGGGACTATACGTCTCCGGCTGTGTCTTGGGTTGTACCTGTGGCAGATGGGGTAGCTGTAGATCCCGGCGCCGCGATCATAGTGACCTTTAGCGAAGACATTGATCCCGCCTCCATCGGCATCAACTCGCTCCGGCTCTCAGCCACGGACGTACCGGTTGAAGCCAGTGTCTCGTATGACAGGTGGACCCGCTCTGCAGTGCTTACGCCAGCCATGCCGCTGAAGAGCGCGACGACGTATACGGCGACCCTTGCTCCTAGTGCTCGCGACAAGGCCGGCAACACGCTGGCGATCGGCCACAGCTGGTCGTTCACGACGCGGGGCGATCTTGCGCACGGTTTTGGTGGGCCCGTCCTGATCGTTACCTCAGGCACTTTGCCCTTCAGCACATATTACAGCGAGATTCTGCGGGCCGAAGGCATCGGCTCGTTCGAAAGCGTCGACCTTTCGCGGCTCAGCGCGGAACTGCTCGACCGGTTCGACTTGGCCCTGCTGGGCGAAATGCCGCTCAGCGAAGCGCAAGCGGCGCTGTTTTCGAGATGGGTCGATACAGGCGGCGATCTGATCACCTTGCGCCCCGACAAGAGGCTGGCCGGTCTTTTGGGGCTGGAGGATCAAGCCGCCCCGCTGACCGAAGGTTATCTGCTGATCGATACGAAGACGGCTCCTGGACACGGCATCGTCGGCGAGACGATCGGGTATCATGGCGCGGCCGATCTATACCGGTTGAAAGCAGGCACGACCGAAATCGCCCGGCTCTACAGCAACACGTCGAGCGTCACGCCGAACCCGGCGATCACAGTGCGCACCGTTGGCAAAGCCGGAGGCCAGGCGGCGGCGTTCACCTACGATCTTGCCCGGTCCGTCGTCTACACGCGACAGGGCAATCCCGCCTGGGCCGGCGACGAGCGTGACGGCAATTCCGTCATCCGGCCCAATGATCTGTTCTTCGGCGCCAAGAAAGGCGACAAGCAATCCGACTGGAACGATTTCGATCGGATCGCCATCCCGGTGGCTGACGAGCAGCAGCGACTGCTCGTCAACCTGATGAATTTCATGCTCGAAGGCAAGGCACCGCTGCCGCGGCTGTGGTACTTCCCCAACGGGCACAAGGCGGTTCTGGTGATGGCGGGCGACGATCACGGCACGCCAAGTGGGACCGAGGATTCGTTCGATCGGCTGTCCAGCGGCAAGAGATTGTGCAACCCCTGTTGACATGAACGCCGATGTCGAAGCCGTCTGCGGCATAGGCACTGGCCTCCGTGGGCGACAAACCGCCATTCGTGTAGATCCACGCGGTGGCGCGATAGCAATCCCACGCGGCGATCGAGCACCCCTGCGGTTCGGCGGCCTTGACTTCGCGAGGATGTTCAGCCGAGACCTTTACGAATTCCGCCTCAAATATCCTGACTTGCCGCCCCAGACGGGAAACCGGACGCATTGTATCGCCTGGAGCGACTGGGCGTCGACGCCCAAGGTGGAGGCGCGTTATGGGGTCCGCATGGACCTGAGCTATTACTATTGGCCCGGCTCGTGGATAAAGAACCGTCCCGGCTTCATGACCGGCTCCGGCCTGCCGATGCGGTTTGCCGATCTCGACGGCAGCATGATCGACGTCTACCAGCTGGCGACGCATCTGGTGAACGAGAGCGGCATGCGCTTTCCGTCAGCCATCGAAACACAACTCGACCGGGCGCTCGGTTCTCAGGGCTTTTATGGCGCCTTCGGGACGCATTACGACTTCAGTGACGATTTCGACAAGCAGTTGACGACCGCGGCGAAGGCCCGCGGCGTGCCGCTGGTTTCGGTACAGCAATTGCTCGATTGGACCGACGGCCGCAACAACTCGCATTTCGCCCAGATCGCCTGGAGCGACACCGCCCTGACGTTCGAGGCGTTCGCCGACAGCCGAACCGGAACGATGCTGCGCGGAATGATCCCGGCACGAACCGGCGGCAAAGAGCTATTGGCGATCAGCCGCGATGGCCTGCGCGTGAGCTACAAGACCGAGACCATCAAAGGGACCGCCTACGCCGTGTTTCCCGTCGAGACCGGCAGATATCGCCTGAGCTATGGCCGGCGCGAAATCAGCGATGAAAGTCATGCCGGGTGACTATCTCTGCCGGGCATCCAATATGTTTCCCGCAGGAATTAGCGCATCACGGTCTCTGCAGTCGACCAGCCCCTCTTGTCGGGTCCCGATCAATTGACGGGTTCTTGGATGATCCGCCAGTCGGGGCGGCCGTAGCCTTGCGGCCACGGATAAATTTCGCGATCGTTGAAGTAGACGACGGCTGTCAGACCAGGGAATTCAGCATGGGGCTTGGCGACGTTTTGGGCCCAATTCCGCACATAGGACTGATCGCCTTCATAGCCGAGTTCTGCGACCATGATCGGCTTACCATAACCCTTCACACGATCATACCCGGGCGCCAGACGCTGCGAAAATGTCCGATCGCCACCGGTCGTGTCGCGATCTTGTTTTTGCAAACCGAACACCGAGAGGCCGACAATGTCCACGAACGCATCGCCTGGATAAAAAGCCTCCAGGCCCTCGTTGCCCTTCGGCGACCACATATATTTCGCCGTCTTAAGATGCGTCCGGCACACTGTTACCATACGTTGGTAGGCCATTATGAAATCTTTGCCCCGCCAATGCGACCAGGAAAACTGGCTGTCGGCCTCGTCCATTTCCTGCCCCCAGCGTATGATGACCGGGCTCTTCAATGTGGCAGCCATCGAGCAAACTGCCGCCATGTTGTTGTCGCGCTGCCCGTTCAGAATGCTGCTGAGAAGTTCTTGCGAAGAAAAGCGCCATTTGGGTGACCAGGACCATGGTTCGACCGTGATCAGCAGGGTCCGTCCGCGTTCCTTAGCGTAGTCGTCAGCGACAGCCAGAGTGGAAAGGTCGACGTCTTCCCAAGGCAGGAACAGATGCTCGATTTCGGAGCTCGAGGGCTCGCTGAAATCGCCATTTGGATCATAGGCGCCGAACCCTATTGATGTGGCGGTCAGCACTGGTCGTTTTGACGACGGCGTCGCCATGGACGGAGAATTCAGGTCGGGTGTGCCGCGCGGGCTGCTTGATGCGATAACCGTGCCGGAGAGCAAAAGTCCGGCGAACGAGAAGGCAAGTGCCTTTGCTTTCCTGTTCACAATGCGTCTCCAATCTCGTTCGCCTTCGTTGACAGACGAGCGTTCTCTTCTCGGGACAACAGAAGCGACTTGCGAGTTGGGTTCGTGTCGCCTGTCTGGTTCATGGCGCAAGGATGCGTCACGTCCAATCCGAAGAAAGGGGCAGCGGTCCGCACGATGGTTTCGAGATCAGAATATTCGGGCAAGAACCCCAGTTTCTTATGGGCAAGGCTGCCGTCCGCATACAGCACCGGTGGATCGCCTTCTCGGCGGGGTCCGATAGCGATCGGGACATTTTGCCCGGTAACCTGGTTGATTGCTCTCAAGACTTCCCTGACGGAAGACGCACGCCCAGTGCTCAAATTGAGAGCCACGTTCTCTCCGCCCCTGTCGATATGCCTGTATGCCAGCACATGGGCGCGCGCGAGGTCGGCGACGTGAACATAGTCGCGCATGCAGGTTCCGTCGGCGGTCTGGTAGTCATCGCCGAATATCTTCAAGCGCGGAAGCTTGCCTGCCGCGGCCAGCAGCGCCCGCGGAATCAAACGGGTTTCCGGTTCGTGCCATTCACCGAGATCTCCCTCCGGATCGGCGCCACAGGCGTTGAAGTAGCGAAGCGCTACGTAGCGCAGACCGAAGGCGGCGGCGTAGTCGGCGAGCATGTGCTCGGCGATCAGTTTTGTTCTGCCGTAAGGGTTGATGGGGATCTGTGGCGTCGCCTCGTTGATGGGCAGCGTCCCCGGCACGCCGTAGGTCGCGCAGCTCGATGAAAAGATGATCTTGTCAAGCCCCGTGTGCCGGCAGGCATCGAGCAGCGACTGCGTTCCGCAGACATTGTTGCGGTAATATTTTGCAGGGTCGGACACGGATTCGCCGGCATAGGCCGAAGCGGCGAAATGGATGACGGCGACCGGCTTGTACTGCTCGACGATCTGGATCAGGTGGGGCGTGTCGAGGACATCTCCCCGAACGAACGGCCCCCAGCGCACCGACGAAAGATTTCCGGTTGTCAGGTTGTCATAGACAACCGGTTCAAGGCCCTCCAAACGCAGCAGTTTTGCCGTGTGACTGCCGATGTAGCCGGCACCACCGGTGACGAGGAGACGCGGCGTAACCATCAGGCAACCTCCTTCAGAGCCCGGTGCGCCCGGGTAAGCAGACCATCGAAATGGCGGATCGTTCGGGTAAGGCCGGCCGACAAATTCACCGTCGGGCACCAGTTCAGTTCCCGCATCGCGAGCGAAATGTCCGGGCGGCGGCGACGTGGGTCATCGATGAGCAATGGGCGATAAGTGATCTTCGATCGCGAACCGGTGAGTTGAACCACCTCGTCGGCCAACGCGGCGATCGTGAATTCTGCGGGATTACCAAGATTGATCGGGCCCGTCACGGACGGCCGGGAGGCCATCGTGCGAACGAAACCATCGATCAGGTCATCGACGAAACAGAACGAGCGGGTCTGCGACCCGTCGCCGTATATGGTGATGTCTTCGCCCTTCAATGCCTGGACGATGAAGTTCGATACGACCCGGCCATCGTCCGGGCGCATGCGAGGGCCGTATGTATTGAAGATGCGAACGATCTTGATTTCGACCTGATGCGTCTTGTGGAAGTCAAAAAATAATGCTTCCGCGCAGCGCTTGCCCTCGTCATAGCAGGCGCGCGGGCCAAACGGATTGACGTTGCCCCAATAGCTTTCTACCTGAGGATGGACATTTGGGTCGCCATAGACTTCCGACGTGGACGCCTGGACGATCCGCGCGCGGCGGCGCACGGCCAACTCCAGTAAATTGAGCGAGCCCAGCACACAGGTTTTCGTCGTATGGATCGGATCGGCTTGATAGTGCGGTGGCGATGCCGGGCAGGCGAGGTTGTAGATTTCGTCGACCTCAAGGTCGATCGGCTCGATAATGTCATGGGCAATGACACTGAAGGCGTCGGAGCGCTTCAGTTGCCTGATGTTGCGCCGCAACCCGGTCGAGAAATTATCGAGGCAAATGACCTGATGCCCCGCGCCAAGAAGCCGCTCGCAAAGATGCGATCCGAGAAAACCTGCGCCACCGGCGACAAGAATTCGTTTCCGATCTTCTCGTCGCCGGGGCACAGGACTGTCACCCTGGATTGCCCCTGGTGAATAGTTATCGCCACTCTTACTCAGAAAAATCACGACAACCTCCACCAATCCTTAGAGTGACCTGCCTTCCGCCCTGAAGGCAGATATAAATAGCTAATCAAAAACGTACTATGTTAATAAGTCTTTCAATAATTGAATATATTCTTCAGAAGTGACCACGCTTTATTTAATACAAACATCAGGCGCGAATGTCGTTATCCTCCCATCCGGATATTTATCGTCCCGTGCATTTCTACTCCAAATAGAGTACAACTAGGCCGTGATGAGGGCGTGGGCCGGACGCCGCCGCGCCAGAACAACGCGTCGTCGCCAATTCTTCCTGGCTTGGCGATCGTGGGCTGGAGGATTGTATGAGTGATCGTTCAACCGAGTCCGAACCAGACAAGCACCCTGCGGAGGTGCCCGGGAAGCAACCGACCTTGGAGCGGCGCCGTTGGCCGCGTCAATTCGACGTACAGGCAACATCCCCTTCGTCAGCTCCGCCCGCACTGACGGCCCTGCGTTTTTCGACACGCGAGCTGACGCCAGCGGAACAGTTCCACGCGTGGCGGGCACATATGGCTCCCTTGGTCGAGGTCACTTTGCCGGACGACAAATCTCTGGACGACGGTTTCCTGGCAAATCAGACAGCATGGTATCTAGGCAAGCTACTTATCGTTCAACAGCGCGTGCCGGCTCACAGCTATACACGCTCTCGTGCAATGTTGCGTTTGAGCCCGATCGATCACTGGTATGTGGAACTGCCCCGAATTGGTCGGGCCTGGACGGAAGTCGATCGCCGGGTTGCTGAAAGCGGGCCGGACAAGCTCGCGTTCAGATCGCTTGGCTATCCTTATCGCGGGCGGACAACCGATTCGGACGCCATCCTTCTTTTCATGCCTTACGATTTGTTGGCCGACGATGCCGGTCTCCTGGAGGCGGCCAACAATTCGACGCTGTCGGGCAATCTGGCCACGTTGTTGATCAACTATGTCCACGGCATCGAGTCGAATCTCTCCAGACTCACTGCCGAAGAGTTGCCAAGGATCGTGCACACGATACGCGACATGGTCGTTGCCTGTGTCTCATCGTCGGTGGCGCCGGCGACAGCGACGCTGCCGAATATGGGCATGATGGAGCGGGCACACCGATATATTCACAGCAACCTCCAGTCGGATACGCTCACGCCTGACAGCATATGCCGGGCGCTCGGGATCTCGCGTACCCGGCTCTATCAGCTGTTTGGCGCAAGTGGCGGTGTTCTCAACTACATTCGCAAGCGGCGGCTTCTGGCGGCTTATGCGGACCTCAGCGATCCTACGAACAATCGGCCGATATCGGAAATAGCAGAAGCCGCAGGTTTTGATCTGGCTGCCAACTTCACGCGCGCATTTAGTCACGAATTCGGTTTCAGTCCCCGTGAGATCCGAAAGGCCGGCGCCGCAGAGCATCCTGTCCCGCCGGCCGCTCCGCCCGAGCGCCGCCTCGGAGGAACGTTCGGAGATTGGCTCAACGCGCTTGGAAACTGAAGCGGAACGGCGAGAAAGACGGGCGATCGAGGGTCGCGATGCCGTGATTTCGCCAGCAGTGTTGGCGTCTGAGCACGCATTTTCGAGCCTATCTCAAGCCGACCTCTCGACGAGGTCTGACGCCATAGTATTTCCTGTAGTTTCGGTAGAACGTCGAAGGCGTTGAAAATCCATAATCGGATATAATGCTGGAAACTTTTTCAGATCCTGCATCTATCTCGTTTTTAATCATTGCCAATCGTCTTGATACTATGGTCTCGTGTAGGAGAATTCCATTTTGTTTGAATATTTCGTAGATTTTCCGTTTTGAAATTCCGAAATGTCGACCAATAAGATCGCAGTCCAGTAATTCGTTCTTCAGATTGGAATCGATAAAATTCAATATTGCTTCAAGATATATTAAATCAATGCCATCAGTTTCGTTGGGTTGCGCATATTTCCTTTGAAATATTATTCGGAATATTGATTTAAGTTTACTTGCGTTTAACTCCTTCACATTGTGTATATGCGCGGAAATGGATTTCAATACATGAGAGCTATTGATAAAGCGCATTTGTTTTATGTTTGCGTTCGGACCGAAAATTCGGTCAGAACTCTGAATGCAGTACAATTTTCCCGGCGTTGACTCGTTCGCACTGACGGATAAGTGAAAATCTCTTGCGTCCGGCGGAATCACAATCACGCCGGCGCAGGTGCCCAGCCGGGTTTCGTTGTGCTGCCACCGGCAATCACCCTCAACCGCCAGGATCAGCACCTTCCCGGCCTTGCGAATAGGCAGGTCATCCTGAAGGAGAAGCGTGCCCGTGCTAAATTCCAGTTGGAGGAGCTTTGCTTCTTCAAACAGACCGATTTTTGCCTCCGCTGTAAACGGCCCTTGTTTTTCACTCTCGAACCGTGCGTTGAGCTGTAGGCCGCAAAGCTCTTCTCGAAAAGCGTCTGCTCTGCCTTCGTATGAAACCGTCAAGTGAGCGGATTTACTGCGTGAACATGTGTCAAAAATTCTCAACATTTTGCCCTGCTTTGGCGAACAACGAGAAATTTCGGCTATAGGCCGCCAAGTTCTCTTCGTGACGTCAAAAGCCGAGCCAGGCGTCTATCGTTTGATAGAGGCAGTGCCGCCTATCCCAATCTTGACGACGGGACAGCAGTCCAAAGGCGTTGTAAGGTTCAGCGAGCGCTCCCATTGAAGGACCGCACATCCGGCTGTCCATGAGTTCTCAAGCGGTCAGATGCCTCATCGCCAGCAACAGCCTCGCAAGTTCGGCCTGTCGATTTGTATTTGTCTTGGCAAAGACGCGCACGAGGTGGGTCTTGACGGTTCCGATTCCGATCCCTAGCCGTTCTGCTGCAGCCTGGACCCCAGTTCCCATGACGATTTCCAAGGCTACGATAGCCTCCGTGCGGGTAAAGCCGAATTGTTGCTGCAATTGTCCGGGGCCTGGCAACGCGATCCGATAAGGGTCGACTATCGAGATCATTATCAAAGGCTCGTTCGCATTGATCATTGCTGCTGGTGCCGGTTTGACCAGCAGCGACAGGGCCATTCGATCCCACCCCCGTGACACTGTCAGATAGCCCGGGCTGCTTGTCGTCTCACCTTTTCCACAACGGGCAACCAATCTATGGAGGCTTATAGTGTCCTGAGGCCCGCCAGCCCATAGCACGCCGTTTCGCAGTCGCAAGTCGCCTTCCGCGATGACAGCTTCGGCTGTTTCGTTCGCATAGACAACGCGGGCGTTCGCATCGACGAAAACAACGCCTTCACGCAATTCCGAAAAGAAGCTTCCGGAAAATTCAAGCCGCAGCTTGGCAAGGTGCTCCCCATGGTTTGTCTCCATGGCGTCAACCAGATCGCGAGCAACAGCGATTGCAATGGCGTGGATAAGGTTCTTTGCCTTCAGTTTTGTCAAAACGGCATCGATGATTTGTTCCAGCCGATGTTTGGAGCAGCCACGCCTTATTGAGATCTCATCGGTGGCAATTCCATTGGCAAGCAGAAACAGCACCTCCCGTTCCTCGATGCTGAGTTGCTGAGTGCCGCGTGCTCCAGCCGGGAAGCTTCCCTTTATGTTGATGATGGCGAGCGCGTGTCTGACATTGCGAAACCGGGGCTTCACCGGCAGAATGAGACGATCGTACGCTGTGATCCTGTCGAGAACACGACCGCTCGTTGTGGAGATCTGAATCAGGCCGGTATCCCGTGCTGCGGCATACCGCGGGACGACTTCGCGCTGGTAAAACTGGGGATCGGGGTAGGCCCCAAGGGTTGAGATCAGAGGACCGGTGACGCCAAAGGGATTGCGGACACCGGCTGGTTTCTTGAGAATTTGAAGTCTGAAGTCGAATGGATCATTTGGGCTGAGATCCATCGCCTGCATATTGAAACCGACGTCGATGGTCCGAAGTTCATCGGCCACCCGCATCATCTCCTCCTGTGTGGATGGATTTCTCGATCTCCACATGTCAACGATAAATGAGAATAGTTTCTCGGATTGTTGCATTAAGTTTCTTTGATTTTGATCGCCCGCCGCATAAGCGCCGCCAATGAAATCTGTATCCAGGCATGGGTGCGCTCGCCTGTGTTCAACAAAACATGCAGATGTTGAGCTATTGACCAGCTGAACGGACCTCGCGACTAAAGAGGTGGCAACGGCCCATCAGCAGTTCATTCGGCGAAAGAGATGATCTTGACTGAAAATCACGGGGCTGGATTTAGAAAATGCTGCATTGCATCGCTTTTCGAGCCAATGCCCCTTGGAACCATGATTCCGGAAAAACAGAGAGGCTTCCCCCGTCAGCCTTGCCGCCAGACTAAGAATAAAGTTCACGCATGGGATGCATGAAATCTGAAGCAAAATGCGCGACCGGTGATTATATTCACATTAAGTATTAAAGTCTAAATGAAGCATATTGGATCGATGGGAGCTTGTGAATATACTGAATATCGCAATCTGGTGCTTTTTTGTGGCGGAGCGCGCAAGAAGGGTTGTGTTTCGGGCACGCAAAATTGAGCCGTTTAGCGGGTAATCGGCATCCAATTTTCGCTCACGGGGCTGTCGCCCTGCCGGAACCGTTGCCAGCCGCGACACCGCCCTGAGGGCATGCCGCGGACCGGGTCGGAGAGATGGGCGAAACCAGTGACCAATGCCGATCGGCGGCGACGCCTTCGAGTATGTCGAGAAGCGCTCCGATGCGCAGCATCGGGTCGCGATTGGAAGGGACGGGCTGCGCCGGATCAGCGTTGAGTCGGAGACACGCGCGCTCTTAAGCGGTCTTTGCCACATCCGGATTGGCCGGGCTTTGCGCCGCCGATGACAATAATCTTGTGAAAAATCCGATACTAGGGCACAATTTGTGAACGCATCTGAAGTGCGGCGCTATCTCAGATCCGCCCGTCTCGCGCCGAGTGACAGTTCGCGTTGGAGGGGCGTCGATGGGTCAGGGGTTCTTTCTTCTGTTCGCCACGGTGGCTGTGATTACGGCCCTGACGGTAGTCCTGGTGCGGAATCCGATTCACAGCGCATTGGCGCTGATGGCGTGTTTCCTGCAGATCTCAGCAATCTTCGTCCTGCTCGAGGCGCCGTTACTCGCAGTCATCCAGATATTCGTCTATGTCGGCGCGATCATGGTCCTGTTTCTATTCGTGATCATGATGATCGATGTGCGCGAAGCGGTATTGCAGCGGTTCGTGCCGGGTGGCAACCTGCCGGCAATGGTGCTGCTCGTCCTGCTTGGAGTCGAGATGCTTGTGCTGGTGCTCTGGAGCGACCGCTTTTCGGTCACGGAGCCCGTCGCGGTGCGCGGCGGTGACCAGATTAGGCAGCTCGGCACGACACTTTTTGCCGACTATCTCCTGCCGTTTGAAGCCGCCTCCGTAATCCTGCTGGCGGCCCTGGTCGGCGCCATCGTGCTGGCGCGGAAGGAGTGGGAGTGATGGTTCCGCTCTGGTGGTATATTTTGCTCGGAGTGGTCCTATTCGTGATCGGAGCGGCGGGTGTGCTGCTCAGGCGCAATATTCTGGTCGTGCTGATGTCGCTGGAGCTGCTGCTCAACTCGGTCAACATCAATTTCATCGCTTTCGGGCATTACTACGGCGATCTCCGCGGGCAAATCTTCGCGATCTTCGTCATCGCAATCACCGCGGCAGAGGTTGCCGTCGCTCTCGGCATCCTGGTCGCCCTCGTGAGGAACAAGTCCACCCTCAAGGTCGATGACGTGACCATGATGAAAGGATAGCGGTTTTGGACCCGGTTATATCGATCCGGCCGCTGCTAGCCGTCGCCGTCGCAGGTCTGGCGGCCGTTGCAGTTCTCCTTCTGAACAACCGCGAGAAACTCCGCGATGTCGTCTCGCCGTTGGCCGCGATCGCCATGTTCGCTATTGTCGCCTCGATGGCGCCCACGGTGCTGGCGGGCGGGACGGTCGATTTGCCCCTGTTCGAGATTCTGCCGGGGATTGACTTCGCGTTCCGGGTCGACGCGCTCGGTATGGTGTTTGCCACTGTCTCGTCGCTGCTGTGGATCGTGGCGGCGATCTATTCCATCGGCTATATGCGGCACTTGAACGAGCATGCACAGACCCGATTCTTCGCCTGTTTCGCCACCAGCCTGGCGGCGGCCGCCGGGGGCGCCTTTTCCGCCAATCTGTTCACGCTGGTAATCTTCTACGAGGTGCTCAGCCTCGTTACCTATCCTCTCGTCTACCACCACGAGGACGAAGAGGGTTGGGCGGGCAGCCGCAAGTACCTCGTCTATCTGATGGGCGCGTCGAAAAGCCTGCTTCTCGCCGCGCTGGCGCTGACCTACCAGATTGCGGGGTCGCTCGACTTTGTAGCGGGGGGGCTGCTCTCGGGGGTCGACGCCTCGGCGCCGATGTTGACGGCCGTCTATTTCTGCTACCTTTTCGGCTTCGCCAAGGCTGCGGTCATGCCGATGCATGCCTGGCTGCCTGCCGCGATGGTGGCGCCGACACCGGTCAGCGCGCTCTTGCATGCGGTGGCCGTGGTCAAGATGGGCGTGTTCTGCGTGCTGCGGGTGGTGTTCCATGTCTTCGGCGTCAGGCTTGTCGGGGACCTGGGTCTCGGCATCGCCACGGCCTATCTGGTTTCGTTCACGATCCTGATGGCGTCGATCTACGCCCTGACGCGGGACGACCTGAAGGCCAGGCTCGCCTATTCGACGGTCAGCCAGCTCTCCTACATCGTGCTGGGCGCGGTTCTGTTATCGCCAGTCGCGATGATCGGCGGTATCATCCACATCGCGGCCCACGCCTTCTCCAAGATCACGCTGTTTTTCTGTGCCGGCTCGATTTATTGCGCGTCCGGCAAAAGGAACATCAGCGACATGGCCGGTATCGGCCGCAGGCTGCCCTGGACGATGGGGGCATTTTTCGTCGCTTCGCTGAGCATGATCGGGGTGCCGCCGACCGCTGGCTTTGTCAGCAAGTGGTATTTGGCGCGGGGGTCGGTGGAGGCGGGAGAAATTGCATTCCTGATCGTACTCCTGGCGAGCTCGATCCTGAACGCCGCCTATTTCCTGCCGGTCAGCTACGTCGCCTTTTTCGGCACGGAGGCAAGCCCGGTGCCGGCGACTGTCCGCGAAATTCCGATGGTGACGATCCCGCTGGTCGCGACCGCCACCCTGTCGGTGTTGATGGGCATCTTCCCCGGCTATTTTCTTACCCTGGCGGACGGAGTGGTCAGATGATCAAGCGTGTCGTCGACTTCTTTGGTGACGAAGAATATGCGAGGCAGCGCCGCGGCCTGTTCTATCTGGTGCTCGTTCTGATCGTCGTCGCCGACTTTGTGGTCTATCGCGAACACGCCGAATACCTGTGGGACCGCCTGCCTGGCTGGTCGGCCGCCTACGGCTTCTTATCCTGCGTGCTGCTGATCTTCGTGTCCAAGTTCCTCGGTCATCAAGGCGGGTTGATGCGGCGCGAGGACTATTATGACTGATTTCGTCCATCCCGCCCTCGTCTTCATTCTCGGCGCTCTGCCGATTCCTTTCCTCAACGGATCGATCCGCAAGGCCTATCTGCTTCTGATCCCGGCGCTGGCGATCATCGCCGTGCTCACAATCACCCCGGGCAGCTACGGCGGGACATCGTTCATCGGGCAGGAAATCCTGATCGCCAAGGTCGACAGACTGAGCATCGTCTTCGCCACCGTTTTCACCATCATGGCGCTGATCGGAACGGTCTATGCGCTGCACCTGCCTCGCCCCGGCCAGCATGTCGCGGCGTTCGTCTATGTCGGCAGCGCGCTCGGCGTGGTGTTCGCCGGCGACTACCTGACGCTCTACCTGTTCTGGGAAGGCATGGCGTTTGCCTCTGCGTATCTGGTTTTCGCCCAGGGCGGCCGCCAGGCGGTTGCCGCCGGCTTCCGCTATCTCATGGTCCATATCACCGGCGGCGTCGTCCTGCTTGGCGGCGTCATTCTCTACGGTCTCTCGACAGGCTCGCTGCTTTTCGGCCCGATCGCGGGGGAGATGGGCGTCGGCGCCTACCTGATCCTTGCCGGGTTCATGCTTAATGCCGCGGTGCCGCCGCTCAACGCCTGGCTGACCGATGCTTACCCGGAGGCGACCGTTACCGGAGCGGTGTTCATGAGCGCCTTCACCACCAAGACAGCCGTCTACGTATTGGCGCGAGCCTTTCCGGGGACCGAGCTTCTGGTCTGGCTCGGCACGGCGATGGCGCTCTACGGCGTCATCTACGCGGTGCTGGAGAACGACTGTCGGCGGCTGCTTGCCTATCACATCGTCAGTCAGGTGGGCTACATGGTGGCGGGCGTCGGCATCGGGACCGAGATGGCAGTCAACGGCGCCACCAGCCATGCCTTCGCGCATATCCTCTACAAGGCGCTGCTATTCATGGGCGCGGGGGCGGTGATCCACGTCACCGGGCGGCGCAAGCTCACCGAGCTCGGCGGGCTCTACAAGACCATGCCGCTGACCGTTGCGCTCTACATGGTAGGCGCCTTCGCGATCTCGGCATTTCCATTCTTCTCTGGCTTCGTCACCAAGTCGATGGTGGTGGCGGCTGCTGGACAGGATCATCGGGCGATGGTGGTGCTGGCGCTGACGATGGCGTCGTCGGGGACGTTCCTGCACACCGGGCTCAAGCTCCCATATTACATGTTTTTCGGCACCGACAGGAAACTGGAGGCGCGGGAGCCGCCGCGCAACATGCTGGTTGCGATGGGTATGGCGGCGGTGCTCTGCATTGCGATCGGGGTGTTCCCCCAGCCGCTTTACGCATTGCTGCCCTATCCGGTCGATTTCGAACCCTACACCAGTGTCCATGTCACCGAGAGCCTCGGCGTGCTGATGTTCACCGCCTTGGGCTTTGTCATATTCCTCAGGGCGCTCGACCCCGAGAACACGATCAGCATCGACACCGACTGGTTCTACCGCAAGGGCGCGCGGCTCTTCATGTGGCTCGCCGAAAAACCGCTGGCCCGCTACGAGAAAGCGGTAAGCGACGTGTCCGAGACCGCGGCGCTACCCTTCCTGCATGGTGCGGCACGGGCGGGACTGAGGGTCGATCTTGCCGGCGTGGACGCCGTGGTGAACGGCGTTGCCCACTCGATCCTGCGCGGCGGCGGGGCGCTGCGGCGGCTCCAGACCGGCGTCGTGACCCATTACGCGCTGGCGATGATCGTCGGTGTGGTCGCAGCCACCGTCGTCTTCGCCGTGGTGTGGCGGTAGGGGGCGCAATGGGATTCCCGCTCCTTAGCCTTATCGTATTCACGCCTGCCGCCGGGGCAGCGGTTCTGATGTTTCTCCGCAGCGACGATGCGGTGCGCTGGAGTGCGCTCAGTGTCACCGTCCTCGACCTCGCTCTCTGCGTCGCTATGTTGGCCAGCTTTGACACTACGACCCACGAGATGCAGTTTATCGAGACGCGCACATGGGTGCCCGCGCTCGGGATCACTTATGCGCTTGGCATCGACGGAATCAGCGCGCTCTTCGTTTTCCTGACCGCGCTGTTGGGCTCGACCTGCGTGCTCGCCTCGTGGGTCGCGATCGACCACAAGGTGAAGGCGTTCATGGTCAGTCTGCTCACCATGCAGGCGCTGATGCTGGGAGTGTTCTGCGCGCTCGACCTATTCTTGTTCTACGTCTTCTGGGAGGCAATGCTGATCCCGATGTACCTGATCATCGGCGTCTGGGGCGGTGACGGTCGGGTCTATGCAGCGTTCAAGTTCTTTCTCTACACCCTGACGGGCAGCGTCCTGTTTCTGATCGGCGTCATCGTACTTTATTTCAACGGCGGTGAGACCTTTGACATCCTAGCCCTCACAGCGCACGATTTGCCGTTCCGGGTCCAGTCCTGGCTGTTCTTCGCCTTCCTGGTCGCGTTTGCGGTCAAGGTGCCGATGGTCCCTGTCCATACCTGGCTGCCCGACGCCCATGTGCAGGCACCGACGGCCGGCAGCATCATCCTCGCCGGAGTGCTCCTGAAGATGGGCGCTTACGGATTCCTGCGGTTCTCGCTGCCGATGCTGCCGGAGGCGTCGGTGTATTATTCGCCGCTGATGCTTTCGCTTTCGACGCTTGCGATCGTCTACGGCGGGTTGCTTGCGCTGGCGCAGGACGACCTGAAGAAGCTGGTGGCCTATTCCAGCATCAGCCACATGGGCTTTGTGACGCTGGGGATTTTTGCGCTGAACCTCCGCGGACTCGAGGGCGGCATCCTGCAAATGTTCAATCATGGTGTAACGACGGGCGCGCTATTCCTGTTCGTCGGCCTGATCTACGAGCGGACACATACGCGCAGCATAGGGGATTATGGCGGGTTGATGAAGGCGGCGCCGGTCTACACCACGTTTCTTGCGCTGTTCACCCTGTCGTCGATGGCGCTGCCGGGAACGAATTCGTTCGTGGGCGAGTTGCTGGTCCTGTCGGGCGGGTTTGCGGCCAACCTGGCTGCCGGCGCGGCCGCCGTGTTTGGCGCATTGCTGGGCGCGGCCTATCTGCTTGGCATGTATAGAAGGGTCGCGCTTGGTCCGGCAAGCGCCGGCGCCCGGTTCAAGATACACGACGTGAACGCCCGCGAGATGGCTGCGATCGTCCCGCTGGCCGTCTTCGTGCTTTGGGTCGGGCTCTATCCGAAACCTTTTCTCAATATTATTGACGCCTCGGTGAAGCATTTGCTGGCGCACGTGCACAGCAAGGGGAGCGGCCAATGACTGGCGCCGTGCTTTTCCAATCGGCTCTTGCAAGCCTGCCCGAGATCGTAGTGATCACTGGGGCCTGCATCCTGCTGATCCTCGGACAGTTTGTGCGCAAGGGGCAGGAACACGTCCTTGTCGGGGCTTCTGTCGCCATCGTGCTGATTGCCGCCTTGGCGACATTCACGCTGGCGGGCGAGGTGCGGCCGGCCTACACGGGCATGTTCATCGCCGACCGCTTCGCGGTCTTCTTCAAGTTCGTGTTCTACCTGGCCACCATCCTGACGTTCCTCCTTTCGCGAAAATACGCCGAGATCGAGGGGATCGGGAGCAGCGAATATTATGTCCTACTGCTCTTCGCGCTGTCTGGAATGATGATCATGGCGTCGGCGACCGATCTCCTGTCGATCTATGTGGGCCTCGAGCTGATGGTGCTTTGCACCTATGTGCTGACCGGCTTCCTGCGACAGGAGCGGCGGTCGAACGAAGCGGCGCTGAAATATGTGATCCTTGGCGCGGTCTCGACCGGAATTTTCCTCTACGGCGTTTCGCTGGTCTACGGGCTCACCGGCACGACGCAATTGGACGCGATGGCTGCGGCGGTGACCGGCGATCCGCGCGATCCCGGATTGCTGCTGGCGGTGATCTTCATCGTCGCGGGGCTGGTCTTCAAGGTAGGCGCGGTTCCGTTCCACATGTGGGTGCCGGACGTCTATGAAGGCGCGCCGACGACGATCACCGCCTTCATGTCGGTTGGCCCCAAGGCGGCGGGGTTTGCGGTGATCCTCAGGGTTTTCCCCAACCCTCTGATCGCAGCCTCGGACGTTTGGATCATCGTTGCGGTCATTGCCGTGGTGACGATGGCGCTAGGCAGTTTCGTGGCCCTGGTGCAGGATAATTTCAAGCGCCTGCTCGCCTATTCCAGCATTGCCCATGCCGGGTTCGCCACGTTCGGCGTGGTGGCCGGTGGTGCGGACGGGATCGCCAGCGTGATGCTCTACCTGCTGATCTACTCTTTGATGAATCTCGGCATTTTCGGCACAGTCATCATGATGCGGAACGGCGATTTCTCGGGCGAGGTCATCGAAGACTATGCGGGCCTCGCCAGGTCTCATCCTGGGCTGTCGCTTCTGATGCTGCTCTATCTGTTCTCGCTGGCCGGCATTCCGCCGACGGCCGGGTTCTTCGCCAAGTTCTACGTGCTGGTCGCGCTCGTCGAGCAAGGGTTCGTCATGCTGGCTGTGATCGCAGTGCTCTTGAGCGCGGTCGCCGCCTACTTTTACATTCGCATCGTCATGGTGATCTACATGCGCGAGCCGGAGAGGGTGTTCGAGCCGGCGCTGACGCCCATGGTGCGCGCCACGCTCGCCCTTACCGCAGCCGGCACCATCGGCATCGGCCTATTTCCGGCGTGGTTTCTGAGGCTTGCCCAACATTCGGGTTTTGGCGGCTGATCTATTGGATTTGCAATGATTCCGTCGACGGAATAGACTGATAATCAAAGAAAGGAGCGCCCAAGTCACTTACTGGGGCGACCGCATCGCCGGTCTCGAATGGGGTCGGTCGCGGCCTGAGCAAGGCTCTCGGTGGGTGACCGGGGAAATGCGACATGACTGCAATGGAATTCCTGCCAGTTCTTTTCATGGTCGCCGGGATTGTTCTGGTGGCGGTGGTGACGCTTTTTGTCTCCTCGCTATTGCGCCCGTCCAATCCCTATCCCGAGAAGAACATGCCCTATGAATGCGGCATGGACCCAGCGGGCGAGGCCGCCGCGGGCCGGTTCAGGGTGCCGTTCTTTATCCTTGCGATCCTGCTGGTCGTCTTCGATGTCGAGGCAATGTTCCTCTTTCCCTGGGCTGTCGTCCTGAAGGAGATCGGGCTCATTGGTTATGTCGAGATGTTCGTCTTCATGTTGCTGCTTCTCGTGGGCTTCGCCTACGCCTGGCTGAAGGGAGCGCTGGAATGGGAGGAGTAAACAACGCGATCCGCGACAGCGTGCTGTTCACCACGGCTGACAGCGTCATCAGCTGGAGCCGAAGGTCGGCGTTGTGGCCTGAGACCTTCGGAATTGCCTGCTGCGCCATCGAGATGATCTCGGCCGGTTGCGCGCGGTATGATCTCGACCGGTTCGGTGTGGTGTTCCGGCCATCGCCCCGCCAGTCTGACGTGATGATCATCGCCGGCACCATAACGCGGAAATTCGCGCCTGTGGTACGCCGGCTCTATGACCAGATGCCGGAGCCTCGCTGGGTCATCGCCATGGGCACCTGCGCCATCTCCGGCGGGGTCTACAATACCTATGCCGTGGTGCAGGGGGCGGAAACCTTCGTGCCGGTGGACGTACATGTGCCCGGCTGCCCGCCGCGGCCGGAGGCGCTGATGCACGGCATTCTTCTGCTTCAGGAGAAGATAAAAAAATCCCGAGCGCTGGCCGGGACCCCTCTGGAACGGGTCGCGCTGCGATGAGCAAGGAGACGCCTCTCAACCGCGCCCTGATCACGACGCGTTTCGGCGAGGCAATCGACGACCTTGGCTTCGCGCACGGTGTTCATGCCTTTGCCGCTCCGCCTGACATGATCGTCGAGCTGTGCCGGTTTCTAAAGGAACACCAGGCGTTGCAGTTCAATTTCCTGTCCGACATCTGCGGGGTCGATCATTACCCCGAGGCACCGCGCTACGAGGTTGTGTATCACCTCTATTCGCTGCCGAACAAATGGCGCATTCGGATCAAGTGCCGCCTCGGCGATCCGCCCCAGGTGCCCTCGGTGACGGTGGTCTGGCGCACCGCCAACTGGCATGAGCGCGAAGCCTGGGACATGTACGGGATCAGGTTCGAGGGTCACCCCGACCTGCGCAGGATCTACATGTGGGAAGGGTTCGAGGGCTTTCCGCAGCGCAAGGACTTTCCGCTTCGGGGCTACAAGGACACGCTAAACCCCCTCGGTGCCGAGGGGCCGCCGCCAACGCAGCCGGACCTTGCCACCAGGGATATTCCATCGGGAGGCCGTGCCACGCCGGAGAATTGAGATGACCGAAGTCACCGAGCTCAGCAGGTCGGAAGGCGAAGCGCTCAATACGAGGGAAGTGCTTCTCAATCTCGGCCCTCAGCATCCCAGCACGCATGGGGTGCTGAGGCTCGTGCTCGAACTGGACGGCGAATATGTCACGCGCGTGGATCCGCATATCGGCTACCTCCACCGCGGCACAGAAAAACTGGCCGAGAGCTTCACCTACACCCAGATCATCCCGCTGACCGACCGGCTCGACTATCTCTGCCCGCCGTCGAACAACCTGGCTTTCGCGCTGGCAGTGGAGAAGCTCCTGGGCATCGAAGCGCCGATCCGCGCCCAATATATCCGCGTGCTGATGGCCGAACTTGCGCGGATATCAGGTCATCTCCTGATCACCGGCGCGCTGCCGCTGGACCTAGGCGCCATGACCGCGTTGCTCTACGTGATGCGCGAGCGCGAAATGATCATGGACCTGTTGGAGATGATCAGCGGGGCGCGGATGCACACTTCCTTCTGCCGGGTCGGCGGTGTGCGCGAGGATCTGCCCGACGGGTTCTTCCCGAAGATCCGGGAGTTTTGTGACATCTTCCCGAAGCGCATCGGCGACTATGAACGACTGCTCGATAACAACCGGGTGTTTTTGAAGCGCACCCAGGGGATCGGCGTGATCTCCGCCGAGGATGGTATCGATCTCGGTCTGAGTGGTCCGAACCTGCGCGCCTCGGGCGTCGATTGGGACATCCGCCGCGACGAGCCCTATGAAATCTACGATCAGCTCAACTTCAACGTCATTACCCGCAAAGAGGGCGACTGCTTTGCGCGCTGGCAGTGCCGGGTCGAGGAGATGCGCGAAAGCGTCCGGATTATCGAGCAATGTCTCGACCAGATGCCCGAGGGGCCGTTCCAGATCGACATGCCGACGATCGCCTTCCCGCTGGACAAGGATCGGGTGCACTGCTCGATGGAGGCGCTGATCCAGCATTTCGACTTGTCGGCCTATGGCTTCAAGGTGCCGAAGGGCGAGGTCTATTCGGCGATCGAGGCGCCAAAGGGAGAGCTCGGCTTCTACATCATCAGCGACGGGTCACCAAAACCGTTCCGTATGAAGGTCCGGGCACCCTCGTTCGTCAACCTCCAGGCGCTCTTCGGGGTCACCAACGCCCACTACCTGGCGGACATGATCGCCGTACTCGGCAGCCTCGATCCGGTCATGGCGGAGGTGGACAAGTAACAGGGATTTGGACACTATGACCATGCGCGAAAAAATCGAAGAGGTAGCGGCGCGGTATCCCGACCAGCGCTCGGCGATCATGCCCGCGTTGGTGATCGCGCAGAGGCAACATGGCCATCTGCCCGGCCCAGTGTTGGAAGAGGTCGCCGATATCCTCGGTGTCGAGCGAATCTGGGTCTATGAACTGGCGACCTTCTACACCCTATTCCATACCGAGCCGGTGGGGATGTTCCACCTGCAGCTCTGCGACAACCTCTCCTGTATGCTGCGCCGATCCGAGGACCTGCTGATGCATCTGGAGGAGGTTCTCGGGGTCAAGAAGGGCGGCACGACCCCCGACGGGCTGTTCACGCTCTCGACCGTCGAATGCCTCGGCGCTTGCGAGATGGCCCCTGTGATGCAGGTCGGCGACGATTATCACGGCGACCTCGACATCGCACGGGTCGACATGCTTCTGGACAGGCTGCGGGCGGAGGTGGGGCAAGCGACTGGTGCCGATCTCGCCGCTGCAGCGCCGCCGGGAGAATAGCGTCATGTTCGAACCGGTTCTCCTCAAGAATATCGATGTTTTGGATGGCCATCTGCTCTCCACCTACGAATCCGGCGGCGGCTACCAGGCTCTGGCCAAGGCGCTGCGCGAGTCCACGCCTGACGAGGTCGTCGAACTCGTCAAACAATCCAACCTGCGCGGCCGTGGCGGAGCCGGTTTCCCGACGGGCATGAAATGGAGTTTCGTGCCGAAGCGGGCCGGCAAGCCGAAATATCTCTGCTGCAACGCCGACGAGGGCGAACCGGGCACCTTCAAGGACCGGATCATCATGGAGCGTGACCCGCATCAGTTGATCGAGGGCATGGCCATCAGTGGCTACGCTATTGGGGCTGAAACGGCCTATGTCTACATCCGCGGGGAATACGTGGCGGCGATCCGGCGGCTGGAGCAGGCGATCGCTGAAGCTCATGCGAAGGGTTACCTCGGAAAACGGATTCTGGGCTCGGATTTCAATTTCATCGTGCACATCCATTGCGGTGCCGGCGCCTATATCTGCGGCGAGGAGACGGCGATGCTCGACTCGCTCGAAGGCAAGCGGGCGCAGCCGCGTCTGAAACCGCCGTTTCCAGCCGTCGAAGGGCTCTACGCCAGCCCCACCGTGATCAACAACGTCGAGACGCTGGTCTGCGTGCCGCACATCGTGGCGCGAGGGCCGCACTGGTTTCGGGGTATCGGCCCGGATAAGAGCCCCGGTCCGAAGCTCTACTGCCTCAGCGGACAGGTGCGCAAACCAGGCCTCTACGAATTGCCAATGGGCATACCGTTGCGCGAATTGGTCGAAGAACACGCCGGCGGGCCGCTGCCGGGACGCAGGATCAAGGCAGTGATCCCCGGCGGCGTGTCGGCGCCAGTGATCCCGGAGCGCGGTCTGGACGTTGGGATGGACTTCGACTCGCTGGCCGCTGTCGGCTCGATGCTCGGCTCGGCCGGGGTGATCGTGGTCGACGACTTAACCTGCATGGTCAAGGTGACCACCCGGATCATCGAGTTCTTCCATCACGAGTCCTGCGGCAAGTGCACGCCATGCCGGGAAGGATTGAACTGGGCCGTGAAGGTCCTGCGCCGGATTGAGGCCGGGGAGGGCGCACCCGGCGATCTGGAGCAGCTGGAGATGCTCTGCAAAGGCATTTTCGGCAATACGTTTTGTGCCTTGGGTGACGGCGCAGCGATGGGATTGCGGGCGGCACTTAAGCATTTCCGCGACGAGTTCGTCGCCCATATCGAGGAGCGGAGTTGCCCGTTTCACTGAAGGAGTGCGCTGGGACAGGACTGCGAGGAACAATGGTTAGCTTTACGATCGACGGACAAACGCTGGAGGTTGAGGCCGGCTCGACAGTGCTGCAGGCCGCCCAGCGTTTGGGCATCGACATCCCGACCTTCTGCTATCTGAAGCGGTTGCCGCCGCTGGCTTCATGCCGAATGTGCCTGGTGGAAATCGAGGGCCTGCGGCGGTTGCAGCCCTCGTGCGCCACCGTGGTCACCGATGGCATGATCGTGCGGACGAACACGCCGCTGATCGAGGAAACGCGGTCTTCCATGCTCGACATGCTCCTTGCCAACCACCCGCTTGACTGTCCGATCTGCGACAAAGGCGGCGAGTGCGAGCTTCAGGACATGGTGATGGCCTACGGGCCTAGCCGAAGCGAGTTCCGCGATCCCAAACGCGTGTTCCACTCCGAGGACATCCGCCTCAGCCCGGTCATCATCATGAACGTCAACCGCTGCATTCAGTGCCAGCGCTGCGTGCGGATGTGCGAGGAGGTGGTTGGTGCCGTCGCCTTGGGCACCGTCGAAAAAGGCATGGATACCGCGGTCACCGGCTTCGAGGGCAGTCTCGCAAGTTGCGACCAATGCGGCAATTGCATCGAGGTTTGCCCTGTCGGCGCGCTGATGAGCTTCCCTTATCGCTACAAGGCGCGGCCCTGGGATCTGGTCGAGACCGACACGGTCTGCCCGCATTGTGGCACCGGTTGCCAACTGACGGTGGGCACGCGCAAGGGCGAGTTCATGCGGGTGCGCTCGAAGTGGGACGAGGGGGTCAACCGCGAAACGCTCTGCGTGCGGGGACGCTTCGGGCTCGATTTCGTCACGAGCCGGGACCGGATCAAGCGGCCGATGATCCGCCGTGATGGCGTCCTGGCTCCGGTCTCCTGGGACGAAGCGGGGGACTATCTGCGCCGGCGGCTGTCGGCCGTCGAGAGCAAGGCTGCCGGCGGGCTGGCGTCGCCGCGCCTGCCCAACGAGGTGCTTTATCAGTTCCAGAAGCTGATGCGGACAGTGTTCCACACCAACAACATCGACTGCTCGTCGCGCTGGTCCACGCCCTTCGATACGCTCGGTCCGCTTGTGGCAGGCTTTTACAGCCGCGCACCGCTGGACGACGTGATTGCCAACGACTGCGTGCTCGTCGTCGGCGGCAACGTGACCGAGGAGAACCCGGTCACCGAATACCTGCTGCGGGACGGCGCGCGTCGGCGGCACACCGGATTGCTCATGCTCTCGGCGCGGCCATCCCGTCTGGACGCCGATGCCCGGGTGGTGGTTCGCGTGTCGCCGGGCGGAGAAGCGGCGAACATCGCGGCGGTCGTAGCCGGGCTCGTGGCGGCGGCTGGCCAGGCTATGCCGGGCGACCCTTTTGCAAACATCGAAGCGACAATCGGCAGGCTGGCGGTGAATGCCGGCGGTGACGGGCCGGGTCGTCTGGCCACTGCGCTCAAGGAGGGTCGAAGCGTCACCGTGCTTGTCAGCGTCGAGCTCCTGAGATCACCCGAAGCGCGCGCGACGCTGCAGCAGCTCAACAACCTGCTGCAGGTTCTGCGCCTACTCGGCAAAGGTCCGGCTATGCAGTTCCTTTTCGATCGTGCCAACCAGATGGGCGCCTGGGACATGGGCGTTCTGCCGGCGGCTCTGCCGGGACTGAAGGCGGTCGCCGATGACGCTGCGCGCATAACTTTTGCACGGAACTGGGGTGCCGAAATCCCGTCTGAACCCGGCGCGGATCTCGATGCCATGCTGGAGCTCTGCGCCAGCGGGCGGATGGGTGCGCTCTACATCGCCGGGACCGACCCTCTGATCGCCTATCCCGACAGGGAGTTTGTGAGGCGGGCGCTTGGGGGCGCCGATCTCCTGATCGTGCAGGACACCTTCCTCACGGATACGGCAGGCTTGGCCGAGGTCGTCCTGCCCGCAGCGGGTTACGGCGAGGAATCCGGCACGTTCACCAACAATGAGGGCCGGACCCAGAAGGTCCGCAAATTCCGCGAACCCGCCTTCGAGGCGCGAGACAACCTGGCGATCTTCGACTTCGTCGCGGCGCTCCGCAATCAAGTGCTGCAGCCATCGACGCGAGGCGAAATTTTCGACGAGATTGTCCGGCTGGTTCCGGCTTATCGGGGGTTGACGCAGGACGAGCTTGGCCCCGACGGTGCATTCACCAACGTGGCGCCGGCGCTGCCGGCCGGTAAGTTCTTCGCGGCGCCGCCTGCCCCGGCAGCAGCCGATGGGCTCACGCTGATCACCGGCGACTGCCTTTTCCATAACGGATATCTTTCCGAACGATCGGAGATCCTGAATACGGTCGCCAACGACCCTTATGTCGCGATGAGCACGCAGGATGCCGCACGGCTTTGTCTTTCGGATGGCGATCAGGTGGTTGTGCGTTCCGCCAGGGGTGAACTGACAGCGCAACTCAAGATCAACAGGCAGTTTCCCAAGGGCCTTGTCTTTGTGCCGGAAAACTACAGGACCTTGCGTCTCAACAGCCTGATGCGGCGGGGCGAGTACCCATGCCCGGTGGAGGTCGAGAAGGCGCACCCCACCCTTGAGGTCAGTCGCACAAGGCGGATCTGGCGTGGGGTCTGAAGATTTCCCCGGCAAGCTGCCCTGGCCAGCGTCTGCACTCAGTGATACCTGTTTCCGCAGATGTAATCCTGCAGGTCCTGCTCCGTGCGCTGCGCTTCGTCGAGCCTGTGTTTAACCACATCGCCGATGCTGACCACGCCGACAACGTCGTCCTCATCCATGACCAGCACATGGCGCGTACGCCGTTGCGTCATGATCCCCATCGCGACGGGCAGCAAATCTCGTGTCGAACAGGTCGCCACATTGCGGTTCATAATGTTCGCGACCCGCATCGTCGCAGCCTCGGCGCCGTATTCCGCCACTGCGTTGCAGCAATCCCGCTCCGACAACGTACCCAGGTATTCGCCGTTCGATTGGCTGACGACGACGAAGCCGATATTGTTGTCGCGAAACAGCCTCAGGACTTCCACCATCGTCTGCTCAGGAGCGACTGCGATGACACCGACACCCTTGTTCTTCACGATTTCACCGACAAACATCTGAGCCTCCTGCTCGATCGCTTCGGTTTGACAGCTGGCGCGCGTTCACGTTCGCCGGATATTCCGCCACCAGTTGTAGCCCTGCGTCTCTTTCGTCTCGACTAGCACGTCCTTCTTCGTATTCAGGCGCGCGGCAACCACGCCGCCACCGGTTGCCGCCTTGCCCGGCTTGGCGAGCAAATCGTCGCGCCCGATCACCAAATCACGCGAGGAAAAGCTCGAAAACTCATATTGTTGGCCGAGCGCGATCGCGTCTGCGGGGCAGGCGTCTTCGCACAGCCCGCAGAACAGACAGCGGGCCGTGTCAATCTCGAATTTTGCCGGGCGGCGGTTACCCTTCTCGTCCTCGTAGGGGACGACTTCGATGCAGTCGCAGGGACAAATCCGGGCGCAGAGTTCACAGGCCACGCATTTGATCTCACCCTCTTCGTCGCGCTTCAGGAAGTGATGCCCGCGGTAACGCGAGTAGGGTAACCATTTTTCCTTGTCGGGATACTGCATGGTCACGGATCTGGAGAACATGTAGCCGAAGGTCAGAGCCAAGGCTTTCGCCAGATCGGCGAAGAACCCCCAGCCGATCCATACTCCGATTGTGTCTCGTGCGCGCGACATCGCCGCCCCGCTGTGGAGCCTCTGCGGCTCCTAAAAGAAAATAACACCAGTTATAATTATGTTCGCCATTGATAGAGGAAGCAAGACTTTCCATCCGATCGCCATCAGCTGGTCATAGCGATAGCGGGGGAAAGTGAAGCGGAACCAGATAAACAAATAGACGAAGAACGCGACCTTGAGCAGAAACCAGAGGAGCGGTGGCAAGGGGACCAGCACGCCGTTCCAGCCGCCGAAGAACAGGATCACCACCAGAACCGACACCAGCAACACGATGGCATATTCGCTGATCATGAAGAACGCAAAGCGGATACCACTGTATTCGGTGTGGAACCCTGCCCCGAGATCACCTTCCGCTTCCGCCAGGTCGAAGGGAATGCGTTGCGCTTCGGCCAGTCCGGCGACGAAGAACACAAAGAAGCCGACCGGTTGGTAGACGATGTTCCAGACGTCGGCTTGCGCCCGCACGATATCGAGCAGGCTCATGGACTGCGCCAACATGACCACGCCGATGACCGCGAACCCCATCGGGATCTCGTAGCTGATCATCTGCGCGCAGGTCCTGAGGCTGCCCAGGACTGCGTATTTGCTGTTGGCCGCCCAGCCGCCGAAGATGACGCCATAGACCTCGATCCCGATCACCGCGAAGACGAAAAGGAGCGCCACGTTCATGTTGGAGACGTAGAGCGTGATCTCGGTGCCCAGGACCGAGACGGTTTCACCGAAGGGGATCGCGACGAACACAACAAAGGGCGGGGCGAGTGCCAGGATTGGCGCCAGCTTGAACAGGAAGCGGTCGGCCTCGGCGGGGATGTGGTCCTCCTTGGATAAGAGCTTGATACCGTCCGCCAACGGCTGCAGCAGCCCGTGCCAGCCGACGCGCATCGGTCCCATCCGCTGCTGCATGTGTCCGGCGATCTTGCGCTCCAGCCAGGTCAGCGGCAAGGGCAGCAGCAGCAGGATCGCTATCAGCAACGCGACTTTGAAGACGATCAGGCCAAGGGCGACGATAAGTTCCATGATCCGCCGCTACTTATTCAACGGGTTGAAACACGTGACCGGACTTTGGCTCCGGCGATACATTGAGCACTTTGCGCACTGCTACACGGTACAACGGCGACGCACCACTGACAATGCCATCACAGTCACGCGCCGAGCATTCCCGTGCTGATGGTCCATTGATCCGAATTCCACCAAGATGCCTGGCCGGTCTCGCAACCGGCCCGGCAATTTGATCGGCATCGGCGGTACAAGATCAGCCGACTGCTGGGCTAAACATCCTCGTCGACTGCCATCCGTCCAGTTACTTCGATTATGTCAATCCCATAAAACAGGTGAGGCGAAGCGCTCACAATCGCTTGCGGTGCCGGCTTCAATGCTCCTGGCTCCCACCAATTTTTGTGCTGTTCAAGAATTGACCATGCATGAATGCGCTCGTGGTGCCATTGGTCGGTGTCGGGAAACTCCTGATACTTCCCGTAGATGACGGCGCTTCTCCAGCCGCGGCCATCCGAGATCTCGTCGATCTCCACGCAAACGTGAGGATTCTCGCGCATCCAGTCGATCTTTTGTCCCGGCATGGAGAAGCTATAAAGGCAATTGCCGTCGAGGGCATAATGAATCGGGACGATATACGGCCGGTCGTTTCTGGCGCAGGCTAGCCGTCCCAGGCGGGCCGCGGAAATCAGGGCGATGCATTCCGGACGCGTCATTTCCTTGACCATCATCGCATTTGGCTCCCTTTTCGGCGCCAGGCTTGGCTCGGCCCCAGGTTTCACAATGAAAATAATAACAGAAAAAACGTCACTTCATTTTGACGCGGCGCAAGGATCTCCGGGGCCAATCTCCTGAAAATGACAAACCTTCGGGCTCATTTAGGAGCCTAACAGGCACTGCATATTTTCCGTCATGTATATCCCCTGGTCGCGGGACACCCTCCAACTGGCGCCGATTTCGCCCGGAGAATGGGGCGGGCTGCTTCCGGCGGCTTCGTCCGTGCTGGTCGTGATGGAACTCGACAAATGGCGCTGACGCCGGAAGAAAGTTTCGGCCAAAACGCGCGGATGACGAAACTACCTTCGCGCGGGAGATCAATTCGCTTGTCGGGATGGCCAGGAGGACCGCGTGCGGGAAATAACGGGACTTCCGATAAGCGCCCTTGCGGATTATAGTCAAAAACAGTCCGACCTTTCGGCCGCCGGGAGCTGACACTTCCGAACAAGGGAGCCAAATGACCCCTCTTCCGATCCTCGAAAACGTCGATGAAGCTGTCAGGTCCTCTGCCGACAGTTTACACGGCCCGTCACCGGGTGAGGATCCGGGCGTCCAGCGTATTCTCGAGGCGCTTCCCGAGCCGGTCTACACGACGGATGCCAGCGGCCGGATTACGTTTTACAACAGTGCTGCAGCTGCGATGTGGGGCGTCCGTCCCGAACTCGGCAAGAGCGAATTCTGCGGCTCCTGGAAGCTCTACTGGCCCGACGGCAGGCCGTTGCCGCACGACGAATGTCCGATGGCGATAGCGTTGAAGGAAAAACGCGCCAATCGCGGTTTGGAAGCGGTGGCAGAGCGCCCCGATGGCACCCGTATTCCCTTCCTTGCTTTCCCGACGCCGCTGTTTGACGAAGGGGGCAATCTAATCGGCGCCGTCAACATGCTCGTTGATCTTACCGACCTGGCAATCGCCGACGAGGCGGCGCAGCGGTTCGCCGCGATCGTCGAATCCTCAGACGATGCGATCCTTGCCAAAGACCTGAACGGCACCATCATCAGCTGGAATCCCGGTGCTGAACGCCTGTTCGGCTACACCGCCACGGAAGCCGTCGGCAAGCCTGTCGCCATGCTGATCCCGCTTGACCGTCACAATGAGGAGCCGGAGATCCTGAGCCGTATTCGCCGCGGCGAACGCATCGATCACTACGAAACCATCCGGCGACGCAAGGATGGAAGCCTGATTGAAATATCGCTTTGTGTTTCTCCGATCAGAAACCGCGATGGCAGGGTTATTGGCGCCTCGAAGATCGCCCGCGACATTACGGAGCGCAAGCGTGCCGAGGAGCAGCAACATCTTCTCATCCGGGAAATGGATCACCGGATCAAGAATCTGTTCACGGTCGCAAGCAGCGTCGTCTCCCTCAGTGCTCGGTCGGCAGACACGCCAGCCGAACTGGCCTCGGCGGTGCGAGACCGCCTGAACGCACTGGCGCGGGCACATGCGTTGACCATCCCCAGGACCTCTGACGTGAGCGGTAAAACCGAGCGGGCAACGACGACGCTTCACAGTTTGATCGGGACGATCGTGGCGCCCTATGACGGCGATTTGGCCGGCCACCGGCCGCGGGCCAGCGTGGTCGGCGCGGATATTCAGATCGGCGGCTCGGCAATGACCAGCTTCGCCTTGCTGCTGCACGAGTTCGCCACCAATGCGGCCAAATACGGAGCCTTGTCCGTTCCTGACGGCACGATTGACATTTCCTGCCATGAGGACGGGGAGCGGTTCATTCTGACGTGGACCGAACACGGCGGGCCGCCAGTCGAGCGCAGGGGCGATGGCGAAGGATTCGGCACGCTTCT
Source organism: Pararhizobium sp. LjRoot235 (assembly GCF_964254145.1). Lineage (NCBI taxonomy): Bacteria > Pseudomonadati > Pseudomonadota > Alphaproteobacteria > Hyphomicrobiales > Rhizobiaceae > Pararhizobium > Pararhizobium sp. LjRoot235. Next base: position 304,635 of record NZ_CAXUSP020000002.1, read on the forward strand.
CGGCAAGGCGACGGTCCGAAACCAGTTGGGTGGGGAAATCGTCCGTGATTGGAACCCCGAGGGTCTATCGATCCGCCTTTCCGTAGCGCGGGAGCGGCTCTGCGCACAATAGGCCATGTGCCGGCTTGAGTTGGCTTAGGTTTTCGCAAGCGAATTACCGTCGCGTTTCTCAGCTCAGGCCGGAGAATGAAAGAACGGCGATCACAATAACGACTAGTGCTGCGACCTCAGGCTGTCCGCTTTGGACCGACCTCGGCTGTCTTCATCAGCCGCCAATTGCGCTATTTCCCCAATTGGTTCGAACGCCATGTCGGGCGGGGTCATGTAACCTCGCGTCCCTGTAGGCACGTAGCCGATGTCGAGAGCTTCACGCTTCGGATTCGCCACAACGACCCCCTATATTCCCTCCACAACTCAAAAAAAGATTGAACTTGTTCCACGGGGTTCGTTCCCCCGCACGGCTGTTGCAAAACGTGATGACTGCTCGATGGGCGTGGATTTTTCGCATCAGGCATTTCAACGAGCGATTTCAGGGCGCCGTCGTCAATCCAGTCGACTTGGCCACGGAAAAACTCGTAGTCCTCTCGACCCGGAAATCAGCCCTTATTCGGGGCATCGTCAACCTTCGTCCAGATCAGGGACCATTCGTCGTCACCGCCCTCATTGTAGGTGTAATGACCGTGATCTGAAATTTCGGCGCCCATCGTGACGAATTCGGGCGGCGCGAAGCCCGGCAGGTCGATGATGCGCAGCACGTCGTAGATTCCCGCCAGCGTCGTCACATTCTTGATGTCCTGTCGACCACGGGCCTTGATTGTCCATGCGTAGTGGGTCATTGCACCCCTCCTAACGCGGCACGGAATCGGCGGCTGGCCAGTCATTCGTGGGGTCAGGGTCCGTCTCGCTGACGGCGTCTGCCGGGTCCGGATCTTCGGCATAGGCGACCCTAAGATGCTTCAACACCTCTTCCATCGCGTTGATCGCCTCGATCGTCCCCCAGCCCTTGGTATTCGCGTCAGCAAGGATAGTCTGCATGGCGCGTTCAACTGCCTCCTGGCAGGCGAGTTGGCGATCTGCGTGGCTAACTGGATGTTTTGCTGTGTCTACTGACATCGCGCCCTCCATCGACAAGAACATCATGAATTGCCAATTTGTTCCTGAAGACAGGGCGGACCCGCCTCGCGGCTCGTTCCTCCAGTTCGACCATCCGTCCCATTCCTCAGCGTGCCAAGAGCTCCGCAACGCCATTCGGTGATCCCCGGCTGGACGATGATGACGTCTTCATCTGAATGCTCCTTGCCGCCACGTGAGAGAGACACTGGTGGCGTTGACTTCCCGGACTTGAACTTCTGCATCGATCTTGCGTTGTTCTAGCGGAAAGGGAAGCGGAGTATGGCGAGCAACAACCACACCGACCACAAGCCGCAGCAAGCAGGTGTGGCGGCATCGTTTCCTTATGACCGGCGGACTGTCGAGCGTTTCATGGAGGCGTTTCCACGGGCGCGCTGGAATGACGAGCAAAAGGCGTGGTTTGTCCCCGGAAAGACTGCCGCACGGAGAATCGACCGCTGGCTCGCACAGGAGGCAGCCGATCAGGGTGCATACGGGGACCAGAAGGGACGCGATGCCTTCGAGTTCGATCCAATACGAAGTCCTTACCTCGAGCCAGTGGATGCTGACCTGCGGGTCCGGACGCCGTATTCCCGCACGGTCGTCGAGGAGCTAAGGGCTATTGCTTGGGCGCATTGGGACGAGGATCTGCGCCTCTGGCACGTGCCGTACCGGTCCTACGAGGAGCTGCGGCGCCGGTGGCATACGATTGAACAGGCCGCGCGGCGGAGCGAGCCGGAGGCGAGAAAGCGTCGCCAGCAAGAACGCCGAAATACTGACGCGGGCAGGGTGGCCAGGATGCAGTCGGCGGAGAGGCGTCGCCGTCGCTATCCGGTGCCACCGGAGGAACGGCCGCCCCTCGGAGTCCCGGTATCGACGCTTGCATACGGCATCGTCGTATTCACCGATATCACCGGAGAGTTGGCCGAGGCCAAAGCCCTGAGCGCCTTCTACCCCCACGTTGATGACCGGGACATGGTCTGGGCATCATGGCGAAACCCCGATCTCGATGAACTCGTCGCGACATGGCCGGCACGCACCGATCCTGGATCCGACCAACGCCGCCGAGGCTGGTGGCAGCCGACGATTGGCGAACTGCGGCCAGCGCGGCGCGCTGCCCGAAGGAAGCGGGTGCGTGGTTCCGTGGGCCCGGACGACGGCAAGAGGGGAACGCAGCAGTCAGGGTCCGTGCGCTGACGGCGGAGCCTACCGCTCGGTTGGGCAACAGGGAATAATTCGGGATGCCCTTGCGTCTTACCACACTCAGTCGGCAATCTTCTGCTGGAGGAACGACGATCATGATTTCTCTTAGAGCTCCGTTCCTTACGGGTCTTTCAACCATCGTTCTGTTTGCAGCGGTCGCGGCCGGTTGTGTCGGCCCCTCTGCACAGAGAACGGCAACGACAGCGACGAACGGCGGCTACGGCTCCGATCCGGTGCTGCCCAAACCGAAACCGACGTTGATCCCGACGATCAACATTGCCGAAGCTACGGGATGGCCGGGTGGCGCGAGGCCGAAACCGGCGAAGGGCCTGAAGGTGAGCGCCTTTGCAGGCGGCCTCGACCATCCGCGCTGGATGCATCTGTTGCCGAACGGCGACGTGCTCGTCGCCGAGACGAATGCGCCCGCCAAGAAGGACAGCGGCTTCAGCTTGCGCAAGATCTTCATGGCGCAGGCCATGAAGCAGGCGGGTGCTGCGACGCAGAGCGCCAACCGTATCGCGCTCCTGCGGGACACGGACGGCGATGGTGTCGCCGATTTGCGCACCCCCTTCATCGAGAAACTCAACTCGCCGTTCGGCATGGCGCTCTTCCAGGGAAAGCTCTATGTCGCCAACACCGATGCGATCGTCGCCTATCCCTATTCCTCCGGTCAAACCCGGATATCGGCACCGCCGCAGAAGATCGTCGACCTGCTGGCCGGGGCCATCAATCACCATTGGACCAAGGACCTGATCGCCGGTCGCGGAAGCCGCAAGCTCTACGTCACCGTCGGGTCCAACAGCAATGTCGGCGAAAACGGCATGGCGGCAGAAAAAGACCGCGCCGCAGTGCTGGAAGTCGATCTTAGCAGCCGCCAGACACGGGTTTTTGCTTCCGGCTTGCGAAACCCCAATGGGCTCGCCTGGAACCCGCAAAGCGGCAGGCTCTGGGTGGCCGTCAATGAGCGGGACGAGATCGGCGACGATCTCGTCCCGGATTATATGACGTCGCTGCGCGACGGCGGCTTCTACGGCTGGCCTTACAGCTATTTCGGCCAGAATGTCGATGTTCGTGCCAAGCCGCCGCGGCCGGACCTCGTGGCCAACGCCATCAAGCCCGACTATGCGCTTGGCGCGCACACCGCTTCGCTGGGGCTAACCTTCGATCAGGACTCTTCGCTTCGGCCGCCCTACCGCGGCGGTGCCTTTGTTGGCCAACACGGCTCATGGAACCGAAGCGTGCACAGCGGCTACAAGGTGATCTTCGTGCCATTCCGCGACGGCAAACCGGTAGGCCGGCCGAAAGACATCCTCACCGGCTTCATTGGCGCCGGCGACAAGGCCATGGGCCGCCCGGTCGGCGTCACGTTCGACAAGACGGGCGCCCTGCTGGTCGCTGACGACGTTGGCAACGTCATCTGGCGGGTGACGCCGACCCAGCGCGGCAAATGAACCATCCTTTGGGCGCAGCGACGGAGGTTTTGGGGCCGAGTGCAGCACCGCATCTTGTTCAATCGGCTGTTCAACGGATCAACTCAGCGTCTGTTGTATCTTTTCTTGCCCCCATCAGTGAATGAGGAAGCGCATGTATATCCATTTTTACCATCAACGAGGGGAACGGTGTCGAGCCGAATGGTGCGGGGAATTTCGAGAGCCCCGACGCCCGGCAAAGCGCGAAGCCATACTTGCGTTCGCGCAATCGTTGCAAGAGGACGTTCGTCGCTCAGGCGAGATCCTCCGATCGGTGGCTGGACTTGATGACCAGGGAGTCGCGTTGTTCGTCGTGAGCCATGCGCATTACGATCGAGGAGCTTACCCCAGACGTTTCCCTGATCTGTAATCGGAGGCAACCCCGGCGATACCAGGGCGATGGTGTCGGTCGCAATCGCAGGAATGGGCGGTTTTCTAGCCTCCACGCGACAGTTGGCCGCATCAGCCGTCGGCGTCCACGGCGCGTTCGTCATAGTTGAGGTCCCATTCCTTGTCGACCGGCTTCTGGCCGGGAGGCGTTTTGTGGGCCGTGGCATCGTCGGATCCCGTAATGACACGCGGTTTGGCACTGGCGACGCCATTGTTATCGCTGTGCTTCATCGGCTTTGCGAACTGCCCCTTCGCATCTTGGTGGATTCTCTCGACAGGAGTTTGAGTTTGATCGGCCATCATTTGTCACCCTTGGTCTTGCCCGCGTCCTTCAGCTTATTGCGATCCGGATCGTTGAGATTTTCGCCGACCGCATCACGGTCGTTCTCGGGATTGTCTACCGCGGGCAGATATCCACGAGGCCTTGTTTCTTCAGGCCCTTCCCAGCGCGGCGACTGATCGGTCGTTCCTGCCGGGCCTGGTTTGGACATTTCCCGTCCCATGTCTGCTCTCCTTCTCCATGATAACTTCGGTGGGACGAAGATGTTCCAGGATCCGCGCAGCCTGACATCTTGATGATACAGCCCCGACAACCGCAACACTGGCCAACCGGACCGAAAGCCAGTTTGGGCAAGGACGGCCGCATTCCAGCTCCTCTTTGTCACTTCGCCGAATTTCCTACAGCCGTTGGGTCGTTTTGCGAAGTTGCGCGTTAATCACCGCAGAGACCTAACCCTTCAGGAGACCAGGATGACCAAGGCTTACGATCTGTCCGACTTTTCCGAAGAGGAGCTGACCTCCCTAATCGATGAGGCAACGAGCCGCCTGCGACATATCAGACGCGAGAGCCATGATCCGGAGCGTCCAACAAATGTGGATGGTTCGAAGGGGCAGGATGTGGCGGATCCGGAGCACGGCGTCATCCCCACGCCCACACCACATGAAGTCAAGGACGAAGGTCCGGCACGCGGCGTTCCGGACCCGTTGGCGAGAGGATCCCCGACCCCAAAAACAAGCACCTAATCTGTCACCGCGCGTTCGCCAGGCAGAAGGACGCCGGATCAGCCACGCATGGCATTCGTCGCGGAAGCGGTGGACCGCGATCTACGCGAAAGATTGCGATCCTTCGATCGTTTGGCTCACCATCAGGAGGCCGGAAATGGAAAGCGATTGGATCAAATGGGTGCGCGAGCGCGCCTACAAATTCTGGGAAGAGGAGGGCAGGCCCGACGGGCGACACGAAGACCATTGGCGCCGCGCTGAGGCTGAACTCTCCGAGCGAACGCATCTTCTTCAGTACGCCAAACAAGTGGCGACACAGGCTCATGAGGGCCAGACCGACAAACTGGGGTCTGCCTACATCCGACACTGTGAGCGCGTCGCTGCCGCGGTCTCGACCAATGATGAGAAAATCGTCGCCTATCTCCACGACGTGGCGGAAAAGGGACCCGGGTGGACGCTTGATCGTCTCGAGGAACATGGCTTCCCCACGGCGATCATTGAAGCGGTCGATGCGCTCACCCGCCGACCAAGCGAGGATGATCTGGAATTTGTCAAGCGAGCATGGTCGAACCAATTGGCCCGACCGGTCAAGGAAGCCGATTTGCGCGACAATCTCCACCAGGCGGAACAGGCCGGTTTGGAAACCGCAAAGTATCAGCAGGGACTGGAAGCATTCTGTGAACTCCAATCGAAAGTCGATTGAGTTTAGGACGCTTCTGCGTGACTTGAGAATTTCACAGGCAGCGCAGGCTACGGCAGAAGTGTGAACCGTCAGGAATGCCCAAGTCCAGCCGTCTATGCCCGGGAAAGGCCCTCGGGTTCTGTCCGATACGGATGGCGCGGATTTCGTCGTGACCGTGTTTCTTGATCAAGCCAGGGAACAACTTTCCAATTCGACAGTTGTCCCCGCCCAAGGAGGGAACGACGATGGTAAACCCTGGTCTGCGTCTATCTCATGACCTCATTGCCAGCGACAAGGTGGTGGGGATATACGTCTACGACAGGAACGGCAATCAAGTAGGATCGATCGAAAGGATCATTCTCGAAAAGCGTGGCGGGCGCGTTGCCTATGCTGTGATGAGCTTCGGTGGCTTCCTGGGAATCGGCGATGACCACTATCCCCTGCCGTGGGACGTGCTCGACTACAATACGGATCTCGGCGGCTTCCAGGTCAACATTACCAAGGAGCAGCTCGAGGGTGCCCCAAGGTATCCGGCAGACGAGGACTTTGACTGGAGTGCCGAGAGCGGCCGACGCGTCTACGACTATTATGGAATTCCACCCTATTGGGTGTGAATTACGCAAAGCCGCAAGCAGCGCGCTGACTGATGCGGTTGGGTTTTGTTGACGATAAATCGAACCAATCCGGTTCTCAAAGGTTTCTTCCATACCGCAATAACCGGAGGAAACCGATATGGATTGGAACCGCGTTGAAGGTAACTGGAAGCAGTTCAAGGGTAAGGTCAAGGAACAGTGGGGCAAGCTGACCGACGACGACCTTGACCGGATCGCCGGCAAGCGCGATCAGCTGGAAGGCACGATCCAGGAACGCTACGGCCTCGAAAAGGATCGCGCAAAGGCTGACGTCGACGCCTGGTGCAATCGCCAGACCTGGAACTGATCGTCCATCACGAAACCCCGCTCCTGGCGGGGTTTCTCGTCTCCGAATTGTTGCAACTTGCCTGATAGTCGACGAAGGAGAATTTTTAGTGTGAGCACGCCCGTAACTCATGGCCCGGATGATCAGGGACCACTTCCGCTGGTCCAGCCGATCCGCTACAGCGCAACGAGAAGCGCGGGCGCTCGCCTTTGCTACCGCGAGCCACCTACACCACGTACCGGGACACGATCCAGCCAATCTCCGAGTGGCCACTTTCAAAGGGCGATACCGCGGAGAACAAAGGAAAAGAGCGTTGACGTGAAAGACGGCCGTCCATTTCCAACCCAGCAAGGTTTATTGGGAACATTGGGCGCACGTGATGAGTTTTCCGAGAAGTTCAATCGCGCAAGGAACGAGGTGACCTGTGTTGACCTTTGAAGATGCCCTCATCGTATCCAGCGAGCGCGTAGCAGATTGCCGCGAGGAACTTGTGATCTACATCAATGAAATCTTTGAAACATTCGAACGATCCGGTTTTTCCCGCGCGGAAATCCTCGTTGCTCTTGCTGATCTGACCAGTCAGGAGTTCGCCACGCTTTCAGGCAAGCGAGTGATCCACTAACGGCCGAGGGTCCCCCGCTTACCTGGTGTCTCTGGAGCGTGAGGCCCGGTGCGCGGTTACCTCGCTGAATGAGTATTTCTGGGATTGTGTGTCTTCTAAATTACCGACGGCTTGTGCAGTCCAGAGCCAAACGCCTTTCGTACGATACCGAACATCGAGGCACCCGTCAGCCAAGAGGCGCGATGATGGGCACAGCGGCAATGCTTGCAGCCAACGTGGTCCGGCGCGTAAAATAGACCCGGGTCAAAGAGCGAATTCGCGCGTCAGTATGCTTTGATCCAAAGGATTCCATGGCGACCGCTTCTCGAAACTTCCCCATCGTCGGTGTCGGCGCCTCCGCCGGCGGCATTCCCGCCATGGAGGGCTTCTTCAAGGGTCTCCCGGACAATTGCGGCATGGCGTTCGCCGTCGTCACGCACCTCAGCCCTGAGCGCGAAAGTCTGCTGCATGAGGTGATCGGTCGATATACCGACATGGATGTCAAGGTCGTGGAGGACGACATGCCCGTCGAGCAGGGCCCCGTTTATGTCATGCCGCAAAACGCCATTCTGACAATCGATGATGCCCGGCTGCGCATTCACCGGCCCGATGCCAAAAATCGGGAACGAAAGCCAATCGACATCTTCTTCAGCACCCTGGCCAAGGATCAGGGCGAACGTTCGGTAGGGATCGTCCTCTCCGGCGGCGACTCCGATGGTACGCTGGGCTTAAAGGCCATCAAGGAAAACGGCGGCCTGACAATGGCGCAACTCCCGAATGGATCAGGCCCTCGCAATCCCGATATGCCGCAGAGCGCGATTGCCAGCGGCGTTGTCGACATCGCCATCCCGGCTGAGGAAATGGGCCAGAAGCTGATCGACTTGGCACGCGGATTCGATTTGAGTGGTGATCCGGGCGAGAGCGCGTGGAAGGCAGAAGAAAAAAAGCTCGATGGCGCGCGCGACGCGATCTACGCCGTGCTGCGCGGGCAATCGGGCCATGATTTTTCCGGGTATAAGACCAAGACATTTTTTCGCCGCGTGAGACGGCGCATGCAGCTCGCCCAAATCACATCGGCCGAGACTTACATCGGACGGCTGAGGACGGATCCCGGCGAGGCGCAAAGCCTGTTTCGCGACCTCCTGATCAACGTCACGGCTTTCTTCCGCGACGCCGACGCGTTCAAGGCGCTGGGTGAGATCGTCATACCTCGCCTGTTCGAAGGGCGCACCACCTCCGATACGGTGCGTGTCTGGGTGCCGGGCTGCGCGACCGGCGAGGAAGTCTATTCGATCGGCATTCTTTTACGTGAGTACATGGACACCCTCACTGAGATTCCGCGGGTGCACATTTTCGCGACCGACATCGACGAGCCTGCCATTGCGGTGGCACGCGCAGGGCGTTATCCCGAAGCGTTGCTTGAGGGGGTTTCCGCTGAGCGTCGGCGACGCTTCTTTGACATCGACGGCGCGAGCTATGTTCTAAGCAAGGAGGTCAGGAAACTTTGTATCTTCTCGCCCCACAGCGTGATCCGCGATCCACCCTTCTCGCGGATGGACCTGGTCTCATGCCGAAACCTACTCATCTATTTCGGCCGTGACGTGCAGGAGCGTGTCATCCCAGCCTTCCACTACGCCTTGAAACCAGGCGGCTACCTCTTCCTCGGCTCCTCGGAAAGCATCAGCCAGCACGGCAGCCTGTTCGCCACAGTGGATAAGAAACACCGTCTGTTCCAGGCGCGCGAGCACGCCGCAAACGCACCGCGCCTGCCGCCGATGCTTGCCAGCAGCCTGTCGACCGGCGGCAATGCTCGCTCCGGCGAACGGAGCCCGGCGGCGCGCTTCCCGCTGCGCCAGACGGTGGAAGCCCACGTGCTCGAGCGGTACTCACCCGCGCATGTCGTCGTCAATGCCGAAGGTGATGTGGTGTATTACTCGGCGAAAACCGGTAAATATCTCGAGGCGGCTCAAGGCGCGCCGACGCGTCAGTTGGTGACGCTCGCGCGCCGCGGCCTGCGCCTCGACTTGCGATCGGGGCTGCGCGAAGCAATTGAGACGCGTGCCACCATTGTGCGCGACAACATCGCCATCGATGAGGACGGAGACCGTGTCCAATTCGTGACGCTCACCATCGAACCACTGGCTGATCGCGATCACGGCGAAGCGCTGTTCCTGGTGCTTTTCGAGCCGGTCGGCGCGGCTCGCAATCGGACCGAACTGGAGCGCGAGGAGCAAAGCGCCTGCAGCACGGCCGAACTGGAGCGCGAAGTGCGCGATACGCGCGAGCGCCTGCAATCGACGATCGAGGAATATGAGACCGCGTTGGAAGAGCTGAAATCCTCCAACGAGGAACTGGTCTCTGTCAATGAGGAATCGCAGTCGACCAATGAGGAACTTGAAGCCTCGCGGGAAGAGATGCAGTCGCTTAACGAAGAGCTCAATACGATCAATGCGGAGCTTAGCGGCAAGCTGGAGGAGCTCGACCGGGCGAACAGTGATCTGAAGAACCTTTTCGAAGCCACGCAGATCGCCACAGTCTTTCTCGATCGCAATCTGGTCATCCGCAACTTCACGCCCGCCGCATCGACATTCTTCAACCTGCGCCCCGCTGATGTTGGTCGGCCACTGACCGATCTCGCCACCCAGCTCGATTATCCCGGCTTGAGAATGGATATTGCCGAGGTATTCGGGACGGGAAACACGATCGAGCATCGGCTCCCCCGTGACATCGAAGGCGCTCACTATCTCGTAAGACTGATCCCCTATCGCGACGGTGACAGCCGGATCGAAGGCGTGGTGGCGACCTTCATCGACATCACTCGACTGGGCGAGTCCGAGGAACGCCAACGTCTGTTGATCTCGGAATTGAACCACCGCGTGAAGAATATGTTGTCGGTCGTGATCAGCATCGCCAACCACACGCTGAAGAACGCATCATCACCGGAGGCGTTCAGCGAGGCGCTGGTCGGGCGGCTGCATTCAATGGCGCGCGCCCACGGCCTGCTATCGCGCGAGAACTGGGCCGAGGCGGCGGTGGATGAACTCATCCGACAGGAGATAGAGCCTTACGGCCTTGGCCGATTTGAGATAGCCGGACCAGCGTTGCGGCTGAAACCGCAGCAGGGACTGTCCCTCGGGATGGTGATCCACGAACTGGCGACCAACGCCGCCAAATATGGTGCACTGTCCGTGCCCGAAGGCAGGGTCGCCTTGGAGTGGACGAGCAACGGAACGACGATGGCTCTCAAATGGCGGGAGCGCAACGGACCTCAGATCGATGAGCCGGAGCGAACCGGCTTCGGCTTCGCACTGCTTAAGGGCGAGATAGGTTACCGGCTCGGCGGCACGGTGGGAACTTTTTTCAATGCAGAGGGTTTGGAGGTGCAATTCTCGTTTCCGCTGCAATGAGGCAGACTTCCATGGCTGGGCAGCCACGCGTGCTGATCGTCGAGGACGAGTGGCTGGTCGCCGAGGACTATTCCTCGACGTTGCGGGCGGCAGGTTATGCGATTGTCGGTCCCACGCCCTCGGTCGAAGGCGCACTGGCGCTGATCGCTGACGCCAACACTGAGGTGCGGGCGGCGCTGCTCGACATAAACCTGAACGGAGAAACGTCCTATCCGATTGCAACGCGACTCGCTGAACGCAATGTACCTTTTGCATTTATGACCGGCTACACGACAAGTGACTTGCCGTCCTCGTTTTCCGGTCGGATGATCGTGAGCAAGCCCATATCCGAAGCGGCACTCCTGGCGACGGTTGGCAAGCTGCTGGCAGTGCAAGGATGAAAGGCATCGTTTGGCGGTCATGCCATGGCGGCGTTCTGATTGGCGCTTGATCTGCACAAAATACTCGTGCGGTAGCGTTTTTTTTCAACAGGCGGGCAGTTGCACAACAATGGGGTCTTGAGCCCGAATGGTGGTCTCATCGCTTTCCTTCTGCGCCCCAGCCCGCTGCTCTGCGAACAGCGGGCCCAAAGGTTTACGTTCTGAAATGCCGCATGCGAGACAGGAGCGGCACATGCGCAACATCGAAAATACCGGATTGTTCCGGTGCACAGATCACACTCGATGAAAGACGAACTTTCGTCGTTACCCGATGGGAAAGCGATTGAACCTGTCCGTTTTTTCCGAAGAGAGGGTGAGCTTCCCAATCGATAAAGTAATGAGCCGGCTGCCTGATGCCGGACGCGCGAGCCGTGATCGCGAGCACAACAGGCGCGGATCGTCTGAAAGGACTGCGTTTTATACGGCGAATTGGCTGGTCAGGGTCAAAGCAGGCTTCGATCACGTGCGTGGAGGAACCATACCTCGCCGACGCAGTTAATGGCGCGGGAGGAAGTCATGACCGCGCCTTTTGATTCAGCTGTGTCTCGTGACATCACCGAAAAATCTCACGGACGCGGAGCGCGGCGGATTGCAGTTTTCAAACGGCTCGGCCCCGGTCTGGTCACCGGGGCTGCAGATGACGATCCGAGCGGTATCGCGACCTATGCCCAAGCCGGGGCCCATTTCGGGTACAACATGCTCTGGACGATGCTTCTGACATATCCTTTGATGTCAGCGATACAACTAGTGAGCGCCAGGATTGGACGGGTGACGGGATGTGGGCTTGCAAGCAACATGGGCGCGATCTGGCCAAAGCCTCTGGTGCTTGGTCTCGTGTTCCTTCTGTTCGTCGCTAACACCATCAATATCGGAGCCAACCTGGCAGCCATGGGAGCCTCGGCCGAGCTCGCAACCGGCATGCCCGCTCCGCCTGCCACAGTGTTTTTCGCAGGTTTCTCGCTGACGCTTCAGATGTTGCTTCCCTACGAGCGCTATGCCCGATACCTCAAATGGCTGACACTGCTGCTGCTGTCATATGTGGCGGTCCTCTTCGCCGTTCATGTCGACTGGGCGGCGGCGGCAAAAGGGCTCGTGATGCCTTCGTTTCCCCTGACCGGCGAGAGCTTTACGGTGATCGTCGCGATCCTTGGTACGACTATCAGCCCCTACCTGTTCTTCTGGCAGTCAAGCCAGGAGGTTGAGGAGATCGATAGGAAGGACAGCACGGAGCCGCTCAAATGGGCGCCAGCCCAAGCGCCTGAGGCACTCAGCCGGATCCGCCTGGACACGTTCGGTGGAATGGCGGTCTCGAACATCGTGGCCATCGCGATCATGATCAGCACTGCGGCCACACTTCATGCCACAGGCAAGACGGAAATCGGCACAGCGGCCGATGTTGCCGAGGCACTGAGACCCCTAGCTGGGGAGTTCGCTTTCATAATCTTCAGCCTCGGCATAATCGGAACGGGGCTGCTGTCGATCCCGGTACTTGCGGGATCCGCAGCCTACGCGTTCGGTGAGAGCCAGGGTTGGAAATGTGGACTGGACAACAAACCATGGGAGGCGATTGGGTTCTACAGCGTAATCACCGCTGCCACGCTGATCGGGCTCGGAATTGAGTTCGCATCGATCGACCCCATTAAGGCCCTGTTCTGGAGCGCTGTGATCAATGGCTTCGTCGCAGTACCCACCATGGCGGCGATGATGGTGGTTGTCAGCCGACGGGATCGCATGAAGCAGTTCACGGCATCGCCGGCTATGTGGTTCCTGGGATGGGCAGCAACCGCCTTGATGACATCCGCCGCTATCGCCATGTTGGTCCTGTAGCCAAACCGGCCATTCCGCAATCTGAGGTTTTCCGAGCACAGGAGGACTCGAAATGACATCATTGCCCGTTGACCCGATACCAGGCCCCGGAACGACTGGGCCTATCCCGGGTGGTCCGCCGATCGGCCAGCCCGACCCGCCGATCAAAGAGCCGGATCCCGATCGTTTGCCGGATGAAGAGCCAGTCCCCAACCCTGATGAAACGCCTGATCCACCCCGGCACGTCGGACCTTTTCATGCCATGCGGATTGGCACGTAATCATCGATAGGGAATGGCGGGGATAGCCGCGAGGCACGCGAAGCAGAGAACTTTTGGTCCGGAGACAATGCCATGGAGTGGCGTCATATCTGTGTTGATATGCAACGGATGTTTGCCGAGGACACGCCATGGCACGTTCCCTGGATGCAAACCGTCCTGCCTCAGGTGACGGAGCTTTCGCAACGGCATTCCTTGCGCACGATATTTACCCGGTTTGTCCCGCCTGAGAATCCGGATCTCATGCCCGGAACGTGGCGCGCCTATTATGGCAAATGGTGGATGATGACCGGCGAGCATCTCCCGCAGGAGATGGTGGATGTCGTGCCGGCCTTGAAGAAACTCATTCCGCCGGCCAGATGCTTCGACAAACGCGTTTATTCCCCATGGCTCGATGGACGTCTGCACAATGTTCTCTCAGGCGAGCAAGTCTCGACCCTCGTCATCAGCGGTGGCGAAACTGATGTCTGCGTGCTGGCAACGGTGATGGGTGCGATCGATCTCGGCTATCGGACGATCATTCTGAAAGACGCTGTCTGCAGCGGTGCTGACGAGACCCATGACGCTTCCTTGGAATTGCTAGGCAATAGGTTCTCAGTTCAATTGGAACTCATGGAGACGGAGGAGTTTCTCTCGGGCGCGGGGTGGCAGTGAAGGCTTTCATGAATCTCTGCGATCTCGGGAACCAAAACGGAACTGCACTGTTTTGTGGGCAGTCCCTCCGAGATCTCAGAGATTTCCCATGGCCAAGAAAACATCCCCATCCGTTTCCGCTGCGAATTCAGCGATCAGCAAGGTTAAGACACAAATTATCCGCGAGCGCATGGTGTCGCATCTCTTGAATATCGGTGAGACGCTGGCGACGACGGTCGGCGCAAAGCTCGGTTTCAAGACGATGCCGAAGCCCGCTGACGCCGCAATGCCTACGCGCCAGGACCTTGGGCCTTCACCGGCGCTCAGCATCATCGAAGGACGCCCAAAGCGTTTTGAAGGGCGCAAGCTCGGTATTCTTGCAACCGATGGCGTGGACGCGGGTTTGCTCGATGCTGCGACCGAGGAAATGGCGACCTGAAATCATCGCCCCCAAGGTCTCAGGCGTCACTGCATCCGACGGAAAATGGGTTGAAGCCCACCAGCTGATCGGTGGCGGTCCCTCCGTTCTCTACGATGCCGTTGTCCTTCTTCCGCCTGCGGATGCAGTCGACGATGTCGTACAGGAGGCGGCGGCCATGCCGCTCCTGGAAAAGGCAGGTGTTGCCGGAAATCTTGATGAGGGTGTCATCAGCATCGCAAGCACCGACGATGTCCGGGCCTTCATGGGCCAACTTTGCACGCTGCGGATCTGGGCGCGGGAACCCTCGGTCAGGCTGAGCAAGGCGATACCGTTAAATAACGTCGGTGGCGTTTGGAGGTGGTGCGGTCCGCGCTGTCGGCGAGATCGTAAGACCTGGCAAACGGGCCCTGCGCATTTGGGTAGGGAGTACGAACATGCGGTTCTTGCGTGACAACGGATTGACGATAGTGCTGGGCGTGGCGACTTTGACGATGATTGGCGGGATGCTTCTGACCGGCTGGCAGATTTACAATCAGGAACTTGCCGATCATGGCGCCTCCAGCCTCGGACTCTCGCAGTACGCGATGTCCGGGCATTTCCTGTCCGCGGTGTTCGAGAACTGGGAGAGCGAATTCCTGCAGATGTCGGCCTATGTGGTCCTAACCGCATTTCTTTTTCAGCGCGGATCGGCGGAATCCAAGGATCCGGACGAAGTATTGCCGCAGGACGAAGACCCGGCAATATGTGCCGCTGATCCCGATATGCCCTGGCCCGTGAAGGCGGGCGGCATCGTGGGTAGCATTTATGCCTACTCTCTCGGCCTTGTCCTGATGGCCTTGTTTTTGGCGAGTTTCCTTCTTCATCTGCGTTACAGTGCCTATGCCGCTGACGCCCAGGCGCGGTTACACGGACAAATGCCGATGACGATCACCGAGCACATGGCCAGTACGCAATTCTGGTTTGAATCCTTTCAGAACTGGCAGTCGGAATTTCTCTCGACCGGCGTCCTCGTCGTCTTGTCGATTTTCCTGCGGTTTCGCGGATCGCCGGAATCAAAGCCGGTTTCTGCGCCTCATCGCGAGACCGGCTCCTGACACCGAGCAAGCACGCGGCAACGCTTCCTGCAACGGCCCCCTTGCGTGAGAAACAACACGGAATAATTACACGGAATAATTAAGGGCCAACTCTATTAGACAGGAAACCTGGCGTGAGGCGGAACGCGCGGCATGGTGCCGGACGACAACGGAGAGCTTCCATATCCAGGGCCCCGGCACGACTCCCGGTGCCTCCCGCTGATCGGCATCCCCGATCCGTCGGTCAAGGAGCCGAATTCCGACACCGTACCATCAGTTCAAGGGAATACTCACTGCTGCTGGACTTCCATAATTCTGTTGCGCGTAGGTTGTATTCTTCGCGGACGTACTTGCGCATCCCGACAATGCGAGAATTGAAACGGCTGCGGCAGCTATTAGCGACCTGGATATCATGGTTCTTCCTCCTTCGATGATGTGGCAGATGACATAAAGGCCGTGCTTCGAAAGGCCAGGCCTTAGAGGCGTGGAGACAGGAAAACGTTTAGGGCAAGGTCATGATTGTTACCAGGGCCAAGCATCTCTGTTTTCGTTGTAGGGATAAGGAGTGAGCCTAGCGGAGCACTCCAGCGGCCTCCTGTGCTTCACGGGTCAGCCGCAGCGCATCCGGGGTTACGGCCGGGGCCGGATTAAAAAACAAAACCCGCCGAAAAGGCGACGGGTTGTAGCGGTCTGAGAGCCGCGCATTCTTCAATGCGCGACCTTTTCTTGTTGGTTCCTATCCGATCAGGCCGGAAGCTGGAAGTAGGCGTTTGCGGCGAGCACCACGGCCAGGCCGGCCAACAGTGCGACATAGGGCAGGATACCCGCTTTCCTGACGCCCATGTCCTGGCCGACGAGGCCGAGATCCTCCATGGCGCCCGCCGGGAACTTGCCGCCGTCACGAACATAATGGCGATAGGCGAAGACCGGCAAAATGAGCGCTGCAAAAACGAAGCCGACCCACAGCGCATTGGAATAGCCCCAGACCTTGGCGCCGGCGCCGAGGAAGAGGGCATTGACGAAGGCGAGAGCGGTGTTGAGGCCGATCAGCCAGGTCGGTGCCTTCCACGGGCGGGCGACATGGCCCGAGTCCATCCGGTGAATCCAGCCGGCATTGAGGTTGAGGAAGTTGAAGATGATGTAACCGACATTGGAGACGGCGAGCACGAAAAAGTAGCCGGCGACGTCGGAGGCGATGGCAAGCAGGATGAGGTTGAAGGCGAAGTCGGTCCACATGGCGCGAGTCGGTGCGCCGTGTTCGTTAACGTGGTCGAGATATTTCGGCAGCCAGCCGTCCTTTGCGCCCTGATAGAGCGTCCGCGACGAACCGGCCATCGCCGTCATGATCGCGAGAAACAGCGCCATGATCATCAGGATGACGAGGATCTGCGTGACGATCTTGCCGCCGTGAACGAGGTTGCCGAGTGCTTCCGCCACGCCCGTACCGTCGACGATGCCGGGTGCAAGCATGCCTGCATGACCAAGAACGCCCTGGAACGTTAAGGGGATGAGGAAGAAGAACAGGCAGCACAGGAGACCGGAATAGAAGATCGCCTTGAAAGTATCAGTCTTCGGGTTCTTCAGTTCGCGGGTGTAGCACACGGCCGTTTCGAAGCCGTAGGTAGACCAGGCGGCGATATAGAGGCCGCCGAGGAACAGCGTCCAGCCGCCATTGCTCCAGATCCCATCGAGGCCGGAATAGGCCGCCGTCGGGGGGATCAGGCCGCTGACGTTGGCGCTGTCGATCTGGCCGGAGAAGATCGGATAGAGACCGATGATCAGAAGCGGCAGGAGAACGATGATGGCGAGCCACTTCTGGACGCTTGCCGTTCCCTGGATGCCGCGATGCTGGATCGCGAAGATCACCAGCATCAGGATGCCGCCGATGACGAAGGTGGCGTTCAGGTTTGCCGTGGCAAGGAACGGGATGTCGAAGGTGACGAGCGACCAGGCGCGGATCGCAGGCGTCAACGCAGTGACGGCATCGGTCGACAGAAGGGCCGACATGGCGTCCTGCGGTGTCTTGCCGGCATTGGCCGCAAGCCACTCGGCGACGCGCGGGCTATCGGCCGTCAGCGTTGCCACATTGGCATTGATCCATTCCATGACGGCCGGGGAGTCGGCACCGGGAATGGGGAACAGGGCATTTAGGATATAGCCGGCCGCGATGGCGCAGCCGAGCGACAGGACCGGCGACCAGGCGAACCAGTTGCACCACACCGAAAGCGGTGCGATGAATTTCGAATAGCGCAGCCAGGCAGTAGCACCGTAGATCGACGCGCCGCCGGACTTGTTGCCGAACATGCCGGCGATTTCAGCATAGGTGAAGGATTGCAGGAACCCCATCACCATCGAAATGATCCAGACGACGAAGGCGAGCTTGCCTGTCGTGCCTGCGATGCCGCCGATGGAGAAAAGCACGAGCGGGGGGACGCCGGCGGCGACCCAGAATGCTCCTTTCCAATCCAGCGCGCGGATCAACTCGCTGCTAGGCGCAGCCGCCGACCCCTCGGTCTCAACGATAGTTGCCATAAACAGTCTCCTCGACCAGTTTTGTGTAAAGCGCGGGTGTCGCGCGTCCCCATTATTGACAGCTCTGGCTGCGGCTTTTCTTGCTGGCGGAGCCTGCTTTTGCAGTGTCACCACCGTTCCCGTCTCGTATTTCCGCACCACAGCTTATCTTCATAGTGAATTTTTTTTCTTCTGGGTCAAGTCTCTCTTTACTTTCACGAGCCTCCCATAGGATAGTTTGGCCACATTGCCGGTGCAAAAGCCGGACCGCCGAACCGGTGTGCCTTCGGGTGGGGAGCTGTGATGAGGGATTCCGGAAGATTTGCGGGCGTGCTCGTGCCGCCCAGGCCGAGCACTATACTGAGGCCCGGCATTCCCGCATTGCCTACCGGTGTCGAGCGCTACCGCGTCAAGGGGCGGGGGACGACCGTGATCAAGGTGGCGGCGGGCGACCGAGTGGCCATCAAGGATGTCGAGGGCGGGCAGCTTTGTGAAGTCAGCTTTGTCGATGGCAGGGGGCGGTTCAACGCGGCCGGGCTCGACGTCGGATTTTCGCGTCCCGCACAGGGCCTCCAGGATACGCTTGCCCGCGGCGATGAGAGTGCGCGGCGAACACTTGGCGCTTTACGGCGCCGGAACGTGGATCTTGCCGATGCGCGGGCTTTTGTCCTGTTCGGTGAAAGCTCACCGTCCGGAAACTCGGCCGAGTTGACGATCTCGCTCGACGGTTTGTTGATTGTCGCGGCCCCCGGACCGGCCATGGATGCGGAACTGCAGAACACGGCGACGGCGATCGAGCTGCGTGTTGCGCGCAGCGCGATCGAACGCACTTATGAGGACCTGTTGCCCGAGCCGATGGCCGACCCGGTGCAGGATTTGCGCATTCGTGCAGCCACTGCGTCGGCCTATTTCGTCCGCGCCGGAGAATTCATCCAGATCATTGACGTCAGCGGCAGGCAATGTACGGATTTCCAGGCATTTTCCGCCCGCAAGGTGGACAAGGGGCTGGATCTGGCGCTGGACGCGACGGTGACACGCACGCTGCTCGGGCGCAGTTATCCGACTCCCGGCCTGCCGTCCAAGGCATTCGACCGCGATTTCGAGCCGCTGGTGGAAATCGTGCAGGATACGGTCGGGCGACATGATGCCTTCGCCACGGCCTGCAACGCACGCTATTACGACGACATGGGCTACCCCGGTCACGTCAATTGCACCGACAATTTCAACCATGCGCTGGCGCCTTACGGCATCGCGCCACGCAAGGGCTGGGAAGCGCTCAATTATTTCTACAACACCAATATCGACCACCAGAACCAGCTCTATCTCGACGAGCCGTGGTCGCGGCCGGGCGACTACGTCATGATGCGGGCGCTGACAGATCTCGTCTGCGTTTCGTCGTCCTGTCCGGACGACATCGACGCTGCCAATGGCTGGGATCCGACCGATATCCATGTCCGCACCTATTCGGACAAAGAGAAATTCTCGCGCGCCGTCGCCATCCGAATGACCCCTGATGCAGAGCCCGAAATGACCCAGGAAACAGCCTTCCACCCGCGCCTCTCGGCGCTGACGCGCAACCACGCCGAATATCGCGGCTACTGGCTGCCGAACCGCTTCAACAATGAGGGGCCGATCGAGGAATACTGGGCCTGCCGTGAGAACGCGGTGGTGATCGACCTGTCGCCGCTGCGCAAATTCGAAGTGACAGGGCCGGATGCCGAGGCGCTGCTGCAATATTGCGTCACCCGTGACATCCGCAAGTTGTCGCCGGGGCAGGTGGTCTATACCGCGATGTGCTACGAGAATGGCGGCATGATCGACGACGGCACGGTCTTCCGGCTCGGGCAGAACAATTTCCGCTGGATTGGCGGCGATGATGTGAGCGGCCTCTGGCTGCGCGAGCAGGCGGAGAAGAGGGGCTACAAGGCCTGGGTGCGGTCGTCGACGGACCAGATGCACAATCTGGCTGTCCAGGGGCCGAAGAGCCGGGAGATCATCAAGGAAATCATATGGACCGCGCCGTCGCAGCCCTCGATCGGCGAACTCGAATGGTTCCGCTTCGCCGTTGGCCGCACCGGTCATTTCGAAGGCGCACCGGTGGTCGTCTCACGCACGGGTTATACTGGCGAACTCGGCTATGAAATCTTCTGTCACCCAAAGGATGCGCTCGCCGTGTTCGACGCGGTCTGGGAGGCCGGCCAGAAACACGGGTTGAAGCCGATGGGGCTTGAAGCGCTCGACATGGTGCGGATCGAGGCCGGCCTCGTCTTTGCCCACTATGATTTCTCCGACCAGACCGACCCGTTCGAGGCCGGCATCGGCTTCACCGTGCCGCTGAAATCGAAGACCGATGATTTCATCGGCCGCGAGGCACTGATCAAGCGCAAGGAAAACCCGCGTTACAAGCTCGTCGGGCTCGATATTGACGCCAATGAGACTGTCGGCCATGGCGATACGGTGCATATCGGCCGGGCGCAGGTCGGCGTCGTCACCAGTTCGACCCGTTCGCCGCTCTTGAAGAAGACAATCGCATTGGCGAGGATGGATGTGCTGCATTCGGCCGTCGGCACAGAGGTCGAGATCGGCAAGCTCGATGGGCAGCAGAAGCGACTGCCGGCACGGATCGTGCCGTTTGCCCATTACGATCCGGAGAAGCTGAAGCCGCGGTCGTGATGCCGCGGTTCAGGCAATCGAAAACGCTCGGATCTACTTTCGTTGCGCCGTTGCGATCTGGCGGGCAACGGCTTCGGAGTCATTGGCGAGAGCGCGCATTTCCGAGGCAAGCACGGCAAAGCCGGCACCGGCCGTTCCGGCACGCGCCGCCTCGATGCCGGCGTTGACGGCGAGCAGTTTCAGGTAGCGCAGCGAATGCAGGATTTCGGCTGTCCGAGAAGCCGTCGCCCGCATGTCGGCGGTCTGTTCGTCAATGCGCTGGTAGAGCGATTCGATGTTGACGATGCTGCCTTCGAGATAGAGCAGTTCGCCGTCAGCACCCCAGACGCCGCCGCCGGTTTCCGTGACCCAGAGATAGTGACCCTTGTTATGGCGGATGCGGTATTCGAGTGTCCAGTCGGTACGGCTTTCCAGCGCCTTGCCGACAACCTCGTCCATCGCCGGGACATCTTCCTCGCACATGATGGATGTGAAGGTGCGCACGCGGTTGCCGACGATCTCGTCGGTGGGATAGCCGAAGATCCGCTGGATGCCGTTGGTCATGTCGAGCATCGTATAGTGCTCGTCGGCGCGGCACCGATACAAGAAACCATTCATGCGACCGAGAACACTGCTCAGGAAGTCCATGGCTAATCCGATGATGGCTGAGGGGTGAATTGGAAGAGTATGTTTATGGATAATATTTCGTTATCTCGGAGCTTTTGATCGGAAAGCCGCGAGCGCGGCCTTCCGATATATAGCCTTTATATCTTGGTCAGTTCTTCAGGTAGACTTCCAGCGTATCGTCCATCGCCTCCAGCCACGGTGTATGATGCTTTGGCGCCATCGTGCCGGTCATCAGCGAGCGGTAGGCGTTGTCGCGGAAGCCCATGATGTTCTCGGCCTTGTGGTGTTCCCATTCCATGAAGGTCTGGTTGGTGGCTTTGACGTCGAACTTCGGATAGTCGGTGTGCTCCAGAAGCTCGATGACGTAGTCACCCTGGAACCAGATCATCTGCGCGGCATCTTCGAGCGTTTCCTCGCGGGCACGCCACTTGTCGAAATGCGCCGTCATCTCCTCCTTCGAGGGGAGCTTGATCCGGTCCATGATGACGTCGCGGGCGTACCAGGCCTGGGCGTCGAACATGTTGAAAGTGTAGAACTGGTCCTGCATGCCGATATACATCAGCTGCGGATTGTCCTCGTAGACGACGCCCTTGTAGAGGCTGTCGGACCAGAGGCGGTTAGCGGTCTTCAGGCGCAGGTCGTCGGGCAGAAACGGGAAGTGATGGAGATAGCCGGTGCAAAGGATGAGGGCATCGACTTCCTTGGTCGAGCCGTCGGCGAAATGGGCGGTCTTGTTGACGAGCTTCTGCAACAGCGGGCGTTCTTCGAAGCGCTCCGGCCATTTGAAGCCCATCGGCTTGGAACGATAGCTCGTGGTCACCGATTTGGCGCCGTATTTCCAGCATTGCGAGCCGATATCCTCGGCCGAATAGCTGCGGCCGACGATCAGCACGTCCTTGTCCTTGAATTCCAGCGCATCGCGGAAGTCGTGCGCATGCATGACGCGGCCGTTGAAGGTTTTCACGCCGTCGAAATAGGGAACGTTGGGGGTCGAGAAATGGCCGGAGGCGACGACGACATAGTCGAATTCCTCATCATACATCCGGTCTTCGATGCGGTTGTGGGCGGTGACCGTGAATTTCTTCGTTGCCTTGTCAAACTTCACCATGCGCACCGGGGTCGAGAAGCGCACCCATTTGCGCACATTGGCCTTTTCGACGCGGCCCTTGATATAGTCCCACAGCACGGCGCGGGGCGGATAGGAGGCGATCGGCTTGCCGAAATGCTCCTCGAAGGAATAGTCGGCGAACTCCAGGCATTCCTTGGGGCCGTTCGACCAGAGATAGCGGTACATGCTGCCGTGGACTGGCTCGCCATATTCGTCGAGGCCGGTGCGCCAAGTGTAGTTCCACAGGCCGCCCCAGTCAGCCTGCTTTTCGAAGCAGACCACTTGAGGGATGTCGGCGCCCTTCAGGGCTGCCGACTGGAAGGCTCTCAATTGCGCAAGGCCCGAGGGCCCTGCGCCGATCACGGCTACTCTGGTCATGTGTGTCAGTTCCCTTTTATGTTGTCAGTGTTCTCGGTCATTGCCGATCGTCTAGCTTCAAAGACTGCCCCTAACCCTCTTCCTGCAAGCGTGGAGAGGGGATAAGGGGTTTGCTGCTTCTGCCTTTCCCCGTTTACGGGGAGAAGGTGCCGACAGGGGCGGTTGAGGGGCAGTCGTGTTCAATCCGGAAAAATCCCCGGGCTCGTTGGCGCCCCATCATCGTATTTCGCCAGCCAGTCGAGCATGATCGGCCGGTTGCGGGAGAGGCCCTTGTAGTCGACGATCTCCGGCGGCAGGCTTTTCAACACACGGGGTAGCCGTCGGCCCCATTTCGGGACTGTCACCAGTTCGTTGAAGCTGATGAGATAGCAGCGGATGACGAAGAGGATGGCGTTGGAGCGCGGCAGGCGCCAGAGGCTCTGCAGTTCGACGCGCAGGTGCATCTTCTCGCCGACATTTTCGGGCGTCACCGTCGTGCGGTCCGGCCCCCATTTGTGGTAGTTTTCCGGGCTGGTATCGAGACGTGGATTGACCGTCATCGTCCAGTTGAGGCGGCGTGTCGGCTTGCCCTGCTGGAGGTTGAGCAGGAATTTCAGCGCCCGCTCGAACACACCGATCTGGTGCGCGAGCGGCACTGGCCCGTGCCATTCCATGAAGTTCATGCCGATATCGAAATCGAGCGACCAGTCGGCCTGGGTGGTGACCAAGCCTGCATCCATCCAGAGATTGTTGTCGCGCTGGTCAACGATGCATAAGTCGCCCTGCGCTTGCCTCGTAATGTACTCCATCGGGGGATGGGGCAGGGTGGACGGATCGCCGAAGGTGAAGGTATCGTCGATCCCCATCGGCCGGTTGATCCAGCGCCATCGGTCGCCGTTCTTCTCCAATGTGAAATGTTCGGGATAGTCCTGCGCCTGATGTTCCATCAGGAGTTCCAGTGTGTCCCATTGCGCCGCCATCATGTGTGGCAGAGCCTGGCAGCGCAAAGGATCTTCCTTCAGCACCAAAGCCCGGTCGCCCATCTCGGCGACGTAGTGTTCGTCGACGTCGATCAGGTTTTCAAAGACGCTGTCTTGTCTCCCCCGGACATGCGGTTCCATGTTGACCGAGTACATGTACTCGTCGCGGTCGAAGGGGAAGGGAAAGCGCTTGATGTTGTAGAGGCTGTTGCGGAAGGTGAAGTCGTCGCGGAACGTCTCGTTCCTGAACGTGATGGTCATCTTTCCGGCCCTCCGGTGCTGAAGCAGTTCCAGGAAAAGCGCGGAGCGGTTTTCCGTTCGGAGCTGCGGTAAAACAATGGGATAGAGTGCTTCATCATTCAGAAGATGCGCTCTAGAGTTGAAGAACGAGCTGCTGGCCTTTGAAACGCGAGACGCAAATCATGATCCTTTTGCCGGACGCCCTTTCCTCGTCCGACAGGTAGATATCGTTGTGTTGCAGCACGCCGTCGCACGAGAGCACTTTGGTCTCGCATTGGCCGCAGGCGCCGCCGCGGCACATGTAGGGGGCGTCGCAGCCATGCGCTTCGGCGGCTTCAAGAATGCTTTGATGTTCGCCGACCGTCATGTGAATGTTGGACGCCTCGAGGAAGACCTGGAACGGCAAGCCGGTGGGCGGCGCAAGGAAGCGTTCCGAATGGAGGTTTTCCTTCGGCCATCCGGCTTTGAGCGCCGTCATCAGCACGCCATCGATCATGCCTGCCGGGCCGCAGACATAGACATGCGTGCCGAGCGGCTGGTTCTCGGCTACCTCGGCGACAGGAATGAAGGTCTTTTCCTCGTCGACGTAGATCTTGATCCGGCGCGGACCGTAACGGTCGAGCAGTTGCCGCCAATAGGCGCCGTGCGAACGGGTACGGATGGCGTAGTGCAGTTCGAACGCGATGTTGTCGCGGCTGAACTGCTCCATCATGGCGATGAATGGCGTGATGCCGATGCCGCCGGCAAACAGGATATGCTTACGGCCGCGATGGTCCGGCGCGAAGAGATTGACCGGCTGGCTGACGGTCAGTTGATCGCCGGGCCGGACCTGCTCGTGCATGAAGACCGAGCCGCCGCGCGAATTGGGCACACGCAGCACACTGATTTCATAAGCGCTGTTGTCGTCCGGGTTGGACATCAGCGAATAGGGGTTGCGGCGCAGAATGCCGTTGTCGTTCATCGACACGACGACATGGGCGCCGCCGGAGAAGAACGGCATCGGGTGGTCGTCCAGCCGCTCGAAGCGGAAGCGTTTCACGAGATCGGTCACCTGCGTTACGGCTGCGACCTTGACGGGCATGTCAGTATTGAGGCTCACGGGAACATCTCCTCAGGCGTTGGGGCGGTACCCGGTTCTTCCGCATCGATATTAACGCCCTGGAAGGCGCCGAGGCGTCGGGAGTAATGGTCCCGCACCAGGAGCGGCAGGCTGCAATGGGTGCAGGCAAAGGGGCTTGTCGTCACATTGTCGGTGATACCCTTGCAGTGCACGCACTGGACGCGCCTGGCTGTCGAGCCGCGATGCTCGGTGTGGATCGAATGGAAATCGATGCCGTATTCCATCGCCACCTGCATCACCTGGCCGATGAAGCCCTCGGTGCCGGCGATGTAGAGCCGGTTTCCCATCCGCGCGAGATCGAGACAGGCTCGGAGGCGAAACAGGAGCGGCTGGAGTGTCGACGCCTGCCAGAAGATGTCCGGGGAGAGCGCCGAAATCGTTACGTCATAGGCGTTGGGCGCGGCGCCCGCGGCCAGATAGAGGATTTCCGATTTCGCCAGAAATCCGCTGCCCTTGGCCGTGACTTGATCGATCAGGGCCGCCGCCCCTTCGCCCTCGAGGACGAAGAGGTGGCGTTTGGCGTGGGCATCGATGTCGAGCCCCTTGTATTCCGGTCTGCTTTTGATCCCTGCTACGAGCATGCCAAGATCCTCAGCCCTGCGCCGTCCGCTTTTTCTTCTGCGGATCGTCGAAGGTGATGGTATGGGCGATCGCCGGTGCGTTGACGGTCTTGCCCTTCACCTCGAGCTTGGCGCCCTGGACGGCATAGGGCAGGTCGACCCGCATGATCGCCATCGAGCGGTTGGTGAGCTTGGAATAGGACGGGCAAGTGATGACGCCGACCTTTTTGTCGCCGTCCCAGACCTCGTCGCCGAGGTCGGTCGGGCCGTCTGCCTCGACCAAGAGGCCGAAGATCTTGAAGCGTTCCTTGCCCTTGAGGCGGGCATGTTCCTCGGCGCCGCGGAAGCCGGTCTTGCCGGGGCTGACGGTGAAATCGAGGCCGAGTTCCCACAGGCTGTCGCCCGGCTGCTCGTTGGCAAACGGATACATCTGAGAATTGTCGTAGGGATAGAACAGCAGGTAGCTCTCGACGCGGAGCATATCGAGAACGCTGAAGCAGACGGGAATGATGCCCATCGCCTTGCCTTCATCGACGATGCGGTCCCAGACCATGCCGGCATCCTGGCCGCGCACGAAGATTTCGTAGCCGCGCTCGCCGGTATAGCCGGTGCGCGAGATCATAACGGGCGCGCCAAACAGCGTCGTCTGCATGTGATGGAAATATTTGAGGTCGCGGATGCCCGGCACATACTTTTCGAGATAGTCGACGGCAAGCGGGCCTTGTAGTGAGAGGTCGTGCAGGTCGTCGTCGAAGAGAACGGCGCAGTTGCGGCCCTGCGCCTGCTTGACGATTTCCTCGAATCCGGAGCCTGAACCGTGCACCAGCATCCAGGCGTTCGGGCCTGTGCGGTAGACGATGCAGTCGTCGGTGAAGTGGCCGCGATCATTGAGCATACAGGCGTAGACAGACTTGCCGGGATAGATCTTGGTCATATCGCGGGTGGTGATGTATTCGAGCACGGCGATCGCGTGCGGGCCGACAAGGTGAACCTTCTTCAGACCCGACACATCCATGATGCCCGCCTTGGTGCGAACGGCGATGTGTTCCTCGTAGATGTCCTTGTCGTAGGTCCAGGCAGTTCCCATACCGCTCCAGTCCTCAAGCTTCGATCCCAGCGCCCGATGCCGGTCTGCCAGGGCGGAAAAACGCCAGCTCAATGCCATGATTTGTTCCTTCGTCATTTCACTCTGCGGAAATAATTATTCCTGAGTATATGCACGTTTTTCCGAACAGCAAGTCCCGCGAACGGATTTCTCAAAGGGAATGCGATGTCGCGAAAACGAGGGATCGCGACGTTTTTCAGGCGTGAAAGGCGCTAGGTTTGGCCGAAGGAAGCGATTCATCACGCTTCGCGGAAGGGCTTTAATCTTTCCCTCAGGGTTCGAAACCGCCGACGGGCGTAAAGTTTCGATACTGGTCGACGAGGTTGCGGCAGGCGCGCAGCGTCAGCGCCATGACGGTGAGCGTCGTGCCGGCGACGCCGCTGCCCGGAAAGGCGCTGGCGTCGGTGACGATAAGGTTCGGGGCGTCCCAGAGTTGGTTGAAGGGATTGAGCACCGAATCTTCCGGCGTTTCTCCCATACGCGCGCCGCCTGTCTCGTGGATTGCCGCGCCCATGCACATGGTTTTGCGGAACCATTTGCGAAACATGAAGCGACTGAACGCGTTCGCTTCGGGAAAGGCGCCCATGCCCATTTCCTTGAGACCCATGGGCGAACCGATGAATTCCAGATCGCCACCGACCTCCTTGATAAGGGAGATCAGCGTTTCTTCCTGCAGGCGAAGCAGCGCCCGCTCCTCCTCATGCATAACGCAGCGGATATGCGGAACGGGGATATTCCAAGCGTCCTTGCGTTGAGCATCGAGCGTGATGCGGTTATCGGCATAGGGCAGCATGCGGCCGAAGCCGAAGAAGGCGAGACGCGCGTCGGTTTCCTCGGGGACGGGCGAGCGGCCGATGCTGCCCTGGTAGTCGAAATCACCGCGGCCTACGTCGGGCTCGCCGAAGCGGGGAATGAAGATTCCGCCAGACGGATTGTAGAACGGGTCCGTTGGGGCAGCTTCGTCAAGCGCCCAGCCCTTTGCCTTCGAGAAGGAGCCGAAGGCCAGGCAGGGCAGCTGGTCCATGAAATAGCGGCCGAGCGCACCGGAGCTGTTGCCGAGTCCGCCCGGATGTTTCGCCGAAGCCGAATTGAGTAGAAGTCGCACGCTTTCGATCGGGGAGGCGGCAAGCACCACCGTTGCGGCGTGGGCGGTCGATCTCTTGCCTGTGTTGCGGTCGATGAATTCCGCGCCGGTTGCGCGGCCAGTCTCCTCGTCCGTGGTGATCCGGCGAACGATAGCATCATACTGGATCGTCAACCTTCCGCTCGCCTGGGCTTCCCTCAGAGGTCGCGGCACGCGCTCGGCGTCGGGGGCGATATAGCGCCAGGAAACGACATGACGATCCGGCCAGCGGTCCTCCACCGCCTGCTTGAATACCTGCTCCGCCGGCGTGAGGCTTGCGGGGTTTGTATAGACGCCGTCCGGCAGGGTCGGGACATTGTCCTTGTTTCCGTAGAGACCGAGATAGGTCTCGACTTCGTCATAGAGCGGCGCCAACTCGTCATAGGAGATCGGCCAGTCGACGCCTTTGCCGGTTCGCGAACGGATCTTGAAATCCTCGTCCGTCCAGCGCAGCAGCACCCGGCCGAAACTGTGGAGACGCCCGCCACCCTGGCGGCCGCGGATCCAGAGAAAGGGCGCGTCCTTCGGCGTCGTGTACGGGTTCTTGCGGTCATTGACGAAAAAGTGGCTGAAACGCTCGGTAAAGAAGGCCGCGCGCGCCTGGATCGGCTGGCCTTTGACGGTCGCCCGCGCGCGCTCCCAGATATTGATGCTGCTCGCGGGCGCCTTCTTGCGGGCGGGATCGAAATCCCTCGGCCCGACGGCCGGTCCGGCTTCCAGAAGCAGCACCGACAGGCCTTGCGCCGTCAGTTCTTTTACCGCGAAGGAGCCCGCCGCGCCGGAGCCGATTACCAGTGCATCATAGACGATCTGAGACATGTCTTTCCAAATCCTGTCCTGGAGCAATTCCTCAAAGAAGCGCGAAGCGCGTTCGGAATTGCGAGAAAACAAAGGGATAGCGCGTCACAAGCGCGTCCCGTCGGCGCCGAAGAGGGACGCCTTGGTGATGTCGAGCCCGGGAGCCACGGTGTCGCCGGGTTGCAGGGTGACGTCGCCCATGAGCCGAAGCGAAAGGCTTTGGTCCGCCCAGTCGAACCAGAGAACGGCATCCGAACCCATCGGCTCGACGACGGAGACGCGGCCCGCAATGGTGGGGAGGCTGCTTGCCGCGCCGTCGAGCACCAGATGGTCCGGGCGAAAACCGAGCGTTGCGGGTCCATCCGACGCGGCCGCCTGAAAGGAATAGCCGGAGAGATCGACGGCAAGTCCGTTGCTGATGAAAACCGGTTGCGCCTTGCCACGCTCAATCCGGCCCTCAACGAAATTCATGGCCGGAGCACCGATGAAGCCGGCGACGAAGAGATTGGTCGGGCGGTGATAGATCTCGGCTGGCGATGCGAGCTGCTGGATCACGCCGTCACGCATGATGGCGATGCGGTCGGCAAGGGTCAGGGCCTCGACCTGATCGTGAGTGACGTAGATCATGGTGTTGCCGAGACTCTGGTGCAGCTTCTTGATCTCAACACGGAGTTCATTGCGCAGCTTGGCATCGAGGTTGGAAAGCGGCTCGTCGAAGAGGAAGACGTCCACTTCGCGCACGAGCGCACGCCCGATGGCGACGCGCTGGCGCTGCCCGCCCGAAAGCTCGGCAGGACGCCGGTCGAGCAGTTTGTCGAGATGGAGAAGGGCGGCCGTGCGCGCGACACGCGCCTCGATCTCGGTCTTCGGCAGACCTGCGACGCGCAGCCCGAAGGAAAGGTTCTTCCTCACCGACATGCGCGGATAAAGTGCGTAGGATTGGAAGACCATGCCGATGCCGCGGTCCTTCGGCTCCTCCCAACTGACGTTCTTGCCGGAGATCCATATCTCACCGGTGGTGATGTCCTGAAGGCCGGCGATAGCGTTGAGAAGTGTGGACTTGCCGCAGCCGGACGGGCCGAGCAGGACCAGGAATTCCCGGGGAACGATGTCGATCGACATCTTCTCGATGACCGTATGGTCGCCATAGGCGATCTTCAGATCCTTGACGGAGACAGCAGATTGCATGGAAGCGTTACCCCTTGACTGCGCCGGCGGCGATGCCGCGCACGAACCAGCGGCCGGACAGGAAATAGATGGCGAGCGGAACGATGGCAGTCAGGATCGTCGCTGCCATGTTCACGTTGTAATTGCGCTCGCCCATGGTCGTGTTGACGATGTTGTTGAGCTGCACGGTCATCGGCAGGTTGTCACGCCCGGCGAAGACGAGGCCGAGCAGGAAATCGTTCCAGATGCCGGTGAACTGGAGCATGGAGACCACGACGACCATCGGCACGGCAATCGGCAGCATGATCTCGAAGAAGATGCGCCAGAAGCCGGCGCCATCGACGCGCGCGGCCTTGCAGAGTTCTTCCGGCACGCTGACGAAGTAGTTGCGGAAGAGCAGCGTCACCAGCGGCAGGCCGAAGATGACATGCACGAGGATGATGCCGGCCAGCGAATTGTAGAGGCCGACATTCGCCATCGCCCGGACCATGGGATAGAGGAAGATCTGGTAGGGGATGAGGCCGCCGGCCATGAGCAGGCCGAAGAGCACGTTGGCGCCGCGTGGTCGCCAGAGCGACAGCGCGTAGCCATTGACAGCGCCGATGAAGACTGACAGCCCGACCGCCGGAACAGTGATCGCCACCGAATTCCAGAAGCCGGTGCGGATTCCAACGCAAGTGGTTCCCATGCAGGCGCCGGACCAGGCGGTGACCCAGGCAGAGAAGTCGATCTTGGCCGGCAGGGAAAAGATCTGACCGAGCCGGATCTCGTCCATGGTCTTCAGGGACGTGACAACCATGGTGTAGAGCGGCAGCAGGAAGAAGAGTGCTGCGATGAAAAGGAAGGCATAGAGGCCGATGCCTCCGGCGGTGATCTGTGTCGGCTTCGGACCGTGTGGATAATTACGGGCCATCACGCGGATCCCTTCGTTCCGTTGCGCACGTGCATCGCATAACGGAACGGCGCGACTGCCATGATCACGCCGAGGACGAGCACTGTCGCGCCAGCCGTGGCGAGGCCGAGGTTCTGGCGCCCGAACAGGTTGTCCATGATGAATTTCGCGGGCACCTCGGTCGAATTGCCGGGACCGCCATTGGTCATGGCAACGACGATGTCGTAGGTCTTGATCACGCCCATGGCGAGCAGCATGCCGGCGGCGGCCAGTGCCGGCCCGAGTTGGGGCAGAATGATCGAGACATAGATCCGCCAGACGGGAATGCCGTCTATTCGCGCCGCCTTCCATTGCTCGGCCTCGATGCCGCGCATGCCGGCGAGTGCAATGACCATGACGAGACCGGCGCCCTGCCATACGCCCGCCAGCACCAGCGCATAGATCGCCATGTCGCGATTGACCACCCAATCGAGGACGAAGGTTTCCCAGCCGAGCGAACGCACGCTCGCCTGGATGCCGAGCGTCGGATTGAGCATCCACTGCCAGATCAGGCCCGTTACCACGAAGGACATGGCATACGGATAGAGGAATATGGTCCTGAGGGCGCTTTCGAAACGGATCTTGCGATCGAGGGCAGCCGCAAGCAGGAAACCAAGCAGCAGGCAGCCTCCGACGTAAAGGACGCCGAAGATCAGCACATTTTGCAGCGAAGCGAGCCATTTGGCGGAAGAGAAGAGCTTCGCATATTGGGCGAAGCCGACATAGGTCGACGATGGGAACAGCGTCGAATTGGTGAAGGACAGGCGGATCGACCAGGCCATGGTGCCGATGAAGACCACGATCGCAACGAACCATGTGGGCAGCAGGGCGAAGGTTGCGGAAAGATTAGGCTTGCGTTTGATGGGCATCGGCCGGCTCTTTGAGGGAGGATAAGCGGGGCTCTCGCGCCGCCGGGCAAGGCGGCGGCTGAAAGCCGCGGCGTCGCGATCGGCCGACGCCACGGACGCAATCTTACTCGAAGATGGCGAAGAAGTTTTCGGCTGCGGAGGCCGTATCGTTCGAGCCGCCGCTCCAATATTCGTCGACGAAGTCATCGAGCAGGCCGACCTGCTGGGGCGTAAGTACGATCGCCTGATCCGGTACGATCGCGCCGGCGGTCATCAACTCGAGGCCCTTCTGGGCGCAGACGTCCAGCTTCGACTTGTCGACGTCGGCGCGCATCGGAACCGAGCCCTTCTTCAGCGAGAACTCGACTTGGATGGCCGGGTCCATGACGACTTCGGCCAGCAGCTTCTGGGCCTTGTCGGTCCCGGCATTGCCGGTCTTGGGGAACCAGAGGGAGTCGGCGATGTAGACCATGCCCGGGGATTCCGGAACGATCATGCAGCCATAGTCCTTGCCCGCTTCCTTGCCGGCGACCGTAAATTCGCCCTTGGCCCAGTCGCCCATGAACTGCACGCCGGCCTTGGCGGTAATCAGCATGGCGGTCGCGTCGTTCCAGTTGCGACCGGCCGCGCCCTCATCGACATAGCTACGCAGCTTGCCAAGGATTTCGAGGGTCTTCCTGATGCCTTCAATGGAAGCCTCGCTCTTGTCCTTGTCGACGTAAATCTTCAGGAAGCCGTCGATCCCGACCTGTGAGAGCAGTATCATGTTGAAGACCTTGGTCTGCTGCCAGGGCTGGCCGCCCCAGGCGACCGGAACGATGCCGGCAGCCTTCAGCTTGTCGAGGCCGGTAAAGAACTCATCCCAGGTCTTGGGCTCCTGTGTGATGCCGGCCTTTTCGAAGGCTTCCTTCGAATAGAACACCCAGCTTTCGCCATGGGCGCCGGTCGGTGCGAGATAGACCTGACCATCGTAGGAAATGAGGTCGTAGATCGACTTCGGCAGCGCGCCCGTCCATTTGCCGGCGGCGGCCACGTCGTCGATCGGATTGAACAAGCCCTGGCCTACGAAATCGGCGGCCGCAAGCCCGATGACGCCCTGCTTGGCGCCGGGCGGGTCACCGGCGACGATACGGTTCTGGAACGCCGCATCGGCGGCGCCGAAACCGGCGATCGAGGAGTCCTTCCAGACGCCGCCGCGCTTCTCGAATTCGCTCTTGATGACGTTGAGCGCCGCCGCTTCGCCGCCCGAAGTCCAGGACGACATGATCTCGATCGTCGGCTTGTCCTCGGCATCGGCCGGGGCAAGCATGCCAGCAAATGCAACGCTGGCAAGAAACAGTTTCATCATGCTTTTCATTGTTCCACCTCTTGAAAATATGCCCTCTTTGCGGGGCGTTGTCTTGGGAGTGATTGTCAGCGATAGATCGGCAGGAGCGCTTGCCGGACGAGCGTAAACCCGTTGGCAATGTCGCGGACCGGATCGGGCGCGGCATCGAGTTCGAGGATTGCCCAGCCTTCGTAGGCCCGGTCGCGCAGCAACCGGATCCAGGCCGGCCAGTCGACCCGACCGAGGCCGAAGCCGCAGAAGTAGGGCTGATGGCGATCGTGGATGTGCTCGTCGATCGCGGTATCGGCCGGCATGGGGCCGATCGCATCCTTCCAGTGGGCGATGATCATGCGTTCGTGATGGCGCTCGACGAGCTGAACGGGGTCGGAGCCGGCAACGATGATGTGGGCGGTGTCCGGGCACATGTGCACATAGGCGGGATCGGTGAGCATCATCATCAGGTCCACGTCGCGCGCAGCGGCGAAGATCGAGTGCGCCTCGGTGTGCAACGCCAGCCGCACGCCCCGGGCATAAAGGATCGCGCCCAGCCGGTTGAGGAAATCGGCGATCGCCTTGGCGCGGTCGAAATCGTAAAACCTTACCGGCTGTGCGCCGAGCGTCTGGCGAAGCGGTGCGCCGATCACCATGATGTCGCTGCCGCAGGCCTTCAGGAAGTCGGCATATCGTTCCGCCTTGTCGATCAGTGCGCGCTGAGCTTCGGGTTGCGCGAAATCGCCGGCGGCTTCCAGTTCTGCGAAGAAGCCGCTGCACAACGTCAGGCCGCGTTTCGAAAGCTCTGCCTCGAAGCCGTCGATGGAACCATAAGTCTTGATCGCGTCTTGCCAGTTGAAGGGTGAGAAGGTCAGCTCGACGCCGGTGACGCCGGACGCCTGCACGCTGTCGAGGATCTTGTCCCAGAAGGCGCGTGGTTGGGCGCGCGCGTGCTCCACGATGGCGTCATGGCTGTCGACGCCCCAGAAGCCGGGATGGAAGAAAGTCACGAGATCGACGCCGAAGCGGAGTCTGTCGCCAGTAGTCATAGCCAGTCCCTTCCCGAGGGCACGACCTGCCGTTTGCAGAAGCGTCGCTTCTGCATCAAATAAGCCGTGATCTTTCAATGCGTTAGGCGTTGGCAATCGTTTGCCGTGGCTAGATAATAGCCAAGTCGTTTTTTTGCGCAAGCGATTTTTGGCAAACGTTTGCTATAAGGAATCGGCTGGCCTAGAGTTCTAGGCGAAGCATTCGGAGGAAAGAAAGAAGCGTGAGTAAAAACAAAGATATGCTCGGGGAGGAGCAGTCAGGACCATTGATGGCAGATGTAGCGCGGCTTGCCGGCGTCGCGATTTCCACAGTCAGCCGGGCGCTTGCCAATCCCGGGCGAGTGAACGAGAAGACGCGCGCCAAGATCGACGCGGCTGCCAAGCAACTGGGCTATACCCCGAACGCGATGGCGCGCGGCCTGCGGGTCGGCAAATCCAATATCATCATGATCGTCCTGCCAGGCTCGCTTTATTACGGCGCTTCGCAGGTCATCCCGCAGGTGCTGCAGAGCATCAACAAGTCGCTCATTCAGGACGGCTACAATCTGATGATCGCGAATCTGGGCCGCGACGAGATTTCCGAGCGGCACATTCTCGACCTTGCCTTCGGCGGCACGGTTCGCGGGGCGATCATTCTGTCATCAAAACTACCTGAAGTGGACGGCCGGTCCCTCGCCAATGCCGGTCTGCCGATCGTCTCCATGTTGCTCGATATGAGCGATGCCGGCTTGCCAAGCGTCGTCACCAACGACCGCGAGGCGGTGCGGGACGTCACCGCCGATCTCATCCGCCTTGGTCACAGGCGTTTTCTCTATCTCGCGGGCCCCGAAGGCAACTATCACGACGTGGAGCGTTATGGCGGCGTCGTCGAGGCGTTGGAAGCGGCAGGATTGTCCGAGGCGGCCGTGGTGCGGTCCGGCGGAAAGCTCGACTATCAGCACGGTTTCGACATAGGGCTTAAATCTGCGGACGATTTCGCTGCGCTTACCGAGAAACCGACCGCGGTAATCGCGACCAGTGATGACATGGCGATCTCCTTCATGAGCCAGATGCAGCACATGGGCCTGAAAATTCCCGACGATCTCTCGATCGTTTCCTTCGACGGCTCCCCTGTCTGCGCCTTCTGCTCTCCGCCGCTTTCCACGATCGAGCAGCCAGTTGAGGATATGGGCCAAGCCGCCGTTGCCCTTCTGCTTGCTGCAATCGGGCAGGCCGAAAAACAGTCGGCGGTATGCAAAGTCATCCGTAGCCGACTCATTCTGCGGGAAAGTATGGCCGTTCCTAAGAATGAAGCGTAGGAGTCTACACTGGTCGCTCGCGTTTGCGTGAAACGCTGTTGCAAACATCACTTTGGCACATTGCGATGCCGTCGGAGGGGAACCTCAGCTCCAGCAGTTCTGTGGAAATCGACGATATGTGGACTGAGATGTGGACTGAGCGACTCATTCACCAGAGCGAACGTTACGCTGCAATACTGTCGATGAAAGCGCGCCAGCCGCCATAATCGGAGATATCGGTGGCGTTCTCAAGGCCGGCGGCTTCCACCAGAAAGCCCTTGGCGTGGCTACCGTCGCTGAGTTTGATGGTGCCGATGCCGAGCGGCGGGGGGATGGCGGCTACAAATTGGCCGAAGGCTGCGGCAGACAGTCGCCAGACTTCGACGGCGATCATCGCGCCTTCATCATCTGGACAGCGGATCAAACCGGGCTTCGCCGGCGTCTGCCCCGCGAGACTGAAAAGCCGGTAGGCGGGAGCGGTTGTCGCCGTTCTGACAAACCTTGCCTTCAGATCCATCAATTGGCCATTCAGCGGCATGCCGGAGAGATGTGCGCCAACGACAACGAGGTCGATCATCCCGGACTCGTTGACGTCCGCAGCGGTGTTCCTCACAGGCTGTGCCCAGCCGGTTGCGCCGAGCGTCAGGCCGGTCTTCTTGTGGATATTTGCCGCAAGCGCCGCCGTCAGCCCGTCCTTGCCGGACGCCGCCAGAAGAGTCACGCTGGCGGGAAGGCCATCGTTGCGGGTGCCGGTCGGCACAGCGATGCCGCACATATCGAGCAGATTGACGAAATTGGTGTAGGTGCCGAGCCGGCTGTTCTCGCGGATCGGTTCCGCATCTAAATCAGCGCGTGTGTAATGGCGCGGAGCAGTCGGCACGCAGAACAGATCGACGGACGCCATCAGCGGCGCCACCTTCTGCTTCAGCGCCTGTAGTGCATAAAGACCGTTGAACGCGTCGGCGGCCGAGAGCGACTTTGCGCCGCCGTAGATCTTGCGCGTGACCGGATGAAATGACGCTTCATTGGTGTCGAAGAAATCCTTCACTGCCGCGTAGCGCTCGGCCACCCAGGCGCCTTCGTAGAGCAGGTTGGCAGTGGCGTAGAAATCGGAGAAGGGCACCTCGACAATCCGGTGGCCGAGGCCGGCCAGCATGTCGAGCGATGCCGCATAAGCGGTCTCCATGACACCGTCGCCGAAGAACTGCCGATCTCCCTTCGCAGGCACCCCGATCGTGAGGACCGGCGGGAGAGGGCCGTAACCAGTCGCCGGGATCGATTTGGAGTAGGCATCGGTATGATCATGTTCGGCGGCGACGGAGAAAACGCTCCAGGCGTCGTCCACCGTGAGCGCGAAGATCGAGACACAATCGAGCGTGCGGCAGGCGGGGATGACGCCGGTGGTCGAGAGCGCTCCGAGGGTCGGCTTCAACCCGACGATATTGTTGAGACCCGCCGGGACCCGTCCCGATCCCGCCGTATCGGTGCCGAGAGCAAAACTGACGACGCCGTGGGCGGTGGCGACGGCGGAACCGGAACTCGAGCCGCCGGGCACAAGGGAAGGATCGATCGCATTGCGCGGTATGGGGTAGGGCGATCGCACGCCGACGAGGCCCGTGGCAAACTGGTCGAGATTGGTCTTGCCGATAACGATGGCGCCAGCCGCCCTGAGTAGGCGCACGACCGTCGCGTCCTTTTCCGGCATATAGGAATAATCCGGGCACGCGGCCGTGGTCGGCATGCCTGAGACATCTATATTGTCCTTGACCGCGAAAGGGATGCCCCAGAGCGGGCTGGCCACCGGGTCGAAGGGGCCAAGTTTCGCGCTTTCCGCGAGCAAAGCCAGCCGGTCCGCGAGATACAGGAAGATGCCTGGATCGGCGACGGCCTCGATGCGGGCGAACACGGTTTCGATCATTTCCGAAACCGGCCATCCCGCAGCATAGGCGGCATGCAGGGAGCCGATATCGAATGCCTGATTATCAGTCATGCCAGTTCCTCTTGCAGTATTTTTACCAGCCGGTCCCATTGGATCAGCACGACGCAGCCCGTGTCGCTCCAGACCGAATGCTCGGTGCCTTCCTTGTTTACGACGAGGCTGCCCGGACCATAGTCGCCCGCTTCGTCCGACTGGGTGCCTTCGAGCACAAGGATGGTTTCGAGCCCCATGTGCCGATGGCGCGGCACGGAAGCACCAGCCTCGTATTTCAACAGCGCCACGCCAGGCTGATCGCCCTCGAAAGGCTGGATCCAGTGGATCGTCACCTCGTCGCGGAACGGTTCGAAGGGCAGTGTCCGCCATCCCCCGGTCGTCAGATTTTCACGCGTCGTTTCAGGCATGAGCGATTCCCTCCATTATGGCGTCCACCGAAGCGACCCAGCCGACGATGGCACCCTGGGCTGTGATCATCGCGATCGCTGCCTGCTTGAATTCGGGAAAATAGCTCTCGGTTGCCTCCTCGGCGAGCAGGCATTCATAGCCGCGGTCGTTAGCCTCCCTCATCGTCGTCTGGACGCAAACTTCGGTGGTAACCCCGGCAAAGACGAGTTGCTCGATACCGCGCGCCTTGAGGACATCTTCAAGCGGGGTGGCATAGAAGGCGCCCTTGCCAGGCTTCTCGATGACGATTTCGCCGTCGATCGGCGCCACTTCGGAAAGGATCGCGGTTCCGGGCTCGCCTGATATCAACACCCGGCCCATCGGCCCTTCGTCGCCGATCTTCAAGGCTGGATTGCCGCGATTGCGCTTGGCAGAGGGCAGATCGGAGAGGTCGGGGCGGTGGCATTCCATGGTGTGGATGACCGGCAGGCCCGCCGCGCGAAACCCCTCGATCAGCCGCCTGACGTCCGGCACGATCCTGGTGATCCGATTGACATCGTTGCCGAGGCTGGCACCGAAGCCGCCGGGTTCGGCGAAATCGCGCTGCATGTCGATGACGATCAGCGCCAGATTGTCGCGCCGCAGCGGAAAGGCAAACGGTTCGGCCTTGATCTCCCTCATCAGTGATGTCCCGCCATATGGGCGCCGATGACGGAAATGTCGGCCGACAGCGCCGGCGTTTCATAGACAAGCCTGCCGTCCGACATCACCATGATCCGGTCCGACATTTCCAGCAGTTCGTCGAGGTCCTCCGAGAGAAGCAGAACGGCAGTGCCGGAATTGCGCGCCTTCATGATGCGGGCGCGGATTTCGGCGACGGCGGAGAAGTCGAGGCCGAAGCAGGGGTTGGAAACGATCAGGAGATCGACATCGCCCGTCAACTCACGCGCGAGCACCGCGCGCTGGACGTTGCCGCCAGAAAGAGAGGCAATCGGCGAGGAATGCGACGCCGTCTTCACCTTGAAGTCGGCGATCAGCGAGGCCGCGCGCTTGCGCATCGATTTCATGTCGAGCCATAGAGCATCGCCGCCCTGCTTCTTCACGTCGAAGGTGCGAAAAGCGAGGTTTTCCGTGACCGTCATTTTTGGCGCACAGGCGTTGTTCAGCGGCTCTTCCGGGATGAACCGGACGTTGTTGATCCGCGTTTCCAGCCGCGTGGCGCCATAGAACGAGCCTTTCACGGTGATGCTGCCGGCTTCCGGCGGGCGCTGGCCTGCGAGGACCTCGGCGAGTTCCTTCTGGCCGTTGCCGGAAATGCCGGCGATGCCGACGATCTCGCCGGCATGGACCGCCAGGTTGCCGATATCGATCATCTTCAGGCCGGTGCGGTCCGGCGCCTTGACGTCACTAACGACGAGGATTGGCTTGGCATCGGCTGGTACCGGCAGGCGGGTGTCGAGTTCGGCAAGCTTGACGTCACCGATCATCATCGCCGCCATATCCTTGGTCGAGAGGTCCTTGACCAGCCCGCTACCCGCCATCTTGCCGCGCCGAAGAACGGTGACGGCGTCGGTGAACTTCGTCACTTCATGGAACTTGTGGCTGATCATCAGGACGGTGAGTTCCCCTCGCTCTGTCATGCCGCGCACAAGGTCGAGCATTTCGTCGGCTTCGGCCGGGGTCAGCACCGACGTCGGTTCGTCGAGGATGAGGAAGCTGCGGCCGAGATAGAGCTGCTTGACGATTTCGAGTTTCTGCTTCTCGCCTGCCGCAAGCGCGCTCACCGGCCGGTCGAGCGGGATCTTGAATGGCATGCGATCCATGAAGGCTGCAAGGTCCTTGCGCTCCTTCGCCCAGTTGATGATGGCAGGCACATGCGCGCGGTTGATCACGAGGTTTTCGGCGCCGGTCAGCGACGGTACCAGCGTGAACTGCTGGTAGACCATGCCGAGCCCGTAGGTCGCGGCATCTTTCGGGGATTGCACCGACACCTCATGGCCGTCGACCGAGAGCGAGCCGGAGGTCTGGTGGTAGAAGCCCATGATGCATTTGACGAGCGTGGACTTGCCGGCGCCGTTTTCGCCGAGCAGTGCGTGGAAGGTGCCGGCCGGAATGTCGATCGAGACATTGTCTAGCGCTGTAAAGCTGCCGAAGCGCATGGTCATGCCGACCGTCTGGATGCCGACGGCCTTGCCGGCCCTGGGCAACGGTGTATCGCGGATCTGGATCATGGCAATTGCCTCACGAGATTTTCGGAGTTCGAGACGGAGCCGAAGACGCCGCCCTGCATTTTCACCATCTTGATGGCTGCCAGATGATTGCCGTAGTCAGTGGCGCCGCAGCAGTCTTCAAGCAGCAGGCATTCGAAACCGCGGTCGTTGGCCTCGCGCATGGTGGTGTGGACGCAGACATCGGTGGTGATACCGGTGAGGATGATGTTTTCGATGCGCTTCTGGTTGAGGATCAGCTCGAGATCGGTGGCGCAGAAGGATCCCTTGCCGGGCTTATCGATGATCGTCTCGCCTTCGATCGGGTAGAGTTCGTCGATGATGTCCCAGCCGGGTTCGCCGCGCACCAGGATGCGGCCGCAGGGCCCGAAGTCGCCGATGCCGGCATTGATCCGCCGCGAGCGCCAGCGCTTGTTGGCGGGCAGATCGGCGAGGTCGGGCCGGTGGCCTTCGCGCGTGTGGATGATGTGGTAGCCTTTGGCGCGCATGGCGGCGAGCACTTTTTTGATCGGCTCGATCGGGGCGCGCACCAGCGAGAGGCTGTAGCCCATGTGATCGACATAACCGCCGGGGCCGCAGAAATCCGTCTGCATGTCGATGATGATCAGCGCGGTGTTGTCTGGACGCAGGACGCCGTTATAGGGCCATGGGTAGGGGTCGGCGTCGATGTGGCTCAGGTTTTCGCCGGTAGGGACTGCGCTTGCGGCAAGAGGGGTCATGGCCGGATATCCTATTTCGTGATCGACAGGGCGCCGGGTGCGCCTGCGAGCGAGCGGGTGGGCGAGGAAGTGGCGACGAGGATGAGGAGGGTGAGGACGTAAGGGGCGGCATAGAAGAGGTAATAGCCCTGCGTGACGCCGACCGATTGCAGGGCGGGGCCTAGCGCACCGGCGCCGCCGAAGAGCAGGGCGGCCAGGAAGCAGCCGATCGGATTCCAGCGAGCGAAGATGACAAGTGCGACGGCCATCAGGCCCTGGCCCGACGAGATGCCTTCGTTCCAGGAGCCGGGATAGAACAGGGAGAGGTAGGCACCGCCGACCGCTGCGAGCGAGCCGCCGACGGCGGTTGCAAGCAAGCGTACTGTATCCGGATTGAGACCCATGGCGCGGGCGGCGTCGGAGCTGTCGCCGACGACACGCAGGATGAGGCCAACGCGCGTGTTCTTGAAGGCCCACCAGAGCACTACCGATAAGAGCGCACCGATGATAAAGAGCACGTTTATGTTCAACGCCGACTGGATCTGCGGCAGATCCGACCAGCTGCCGAGCGGAATGGATGGGAGATGCGGCGCGACGGGCTGGATGAAGGATTTGCCGAGGAAGAAAGCGAGGCCGAGGCCGAACTGCATCATGGCGATGCCGATGGCGATGTCGTTGACCTTCGGGAACTTGCAGATAAAGCCATGGATAAGGCCGAAGACGGCCCCGGTCGCCATGGCAGCAAGGACGCCAAGCCAGGGCGAATTGCTCATGACGGCGATGGCGTAAGCCGTCATGGCGCCGAAGACCAGCGTGCCTTCGAGGCCGAGATTGATGCGGCCGGAGCGCTCGGTGATCGATTCCCCGAGGCTGACGAAGATGAAGGGTGTCGAGACGCGGATGGCGCCTGCGAAGATGGCGAGCGGGACGCCCCAGATGCCGATGCCGGCTTCGACCATCACGCGATCCTTTCTGAGAGGTTGGGCCTTCCTGAGAGGCTGGGGCTTTTCCAGAGGTCGGGATTGAAGATCTTGAGGCGGCCGTAGAAGGTCTCGCAGAAAAGGATCACGACAAAGAGCGTGCCCTGAAGCACGAGCACCGTCGCGTCCGGCAGTCCCATGCGACGCTGGATCAGCCCGCCCGAGGCGTCGATGCCGCCGAGAAGGATGGCGACGGGGATGATCGCCAGCGGATTGTGCCGGGCGAGGAAGGCAACGAGGATGCCGGTGTAGCCGTAGCCGGCGGCGATCGAGGCATTGGCGGACCCTTGCACGGCTGCGACCTCGACCATTCCCGCCAATCCGGCGAAGCTCCCTGCAAACGCGGTAAACCCGACGATCAGCCGTCCCACAGGCAGGCCTTGAATCTGGGCGGCGCGGACATTGCCGCCGGCGATGCGGGCGGCAAAGCCGAAGCTCGTTGCCTCGATCAGGGTATAGGAAATGATGCAGGCGGTGATGCCGATGACGAGACCCCAGTTGACATCCATGCCGGGGATATTGCCGAGCATATATTCAGCCGGAAGCGGCGCGGTCGAGGGCTTGTTGAGGCTGGCCGGATCGCGCAGCGCCCCCTCGATCAGATGGTTCATCAGCGCAATGGCGATATAGGCGAGAAGCAGCGAGGCGATGGTTTCGTTGACGCCGCGATAGTGCCGCAAGAGGCCGGCAAGGCCGATCCAGATGCCGCCGGCGATCATCCCGGCGATGGCCATCAGCGGAAGGACGACGATCGGCGAGACGGACGCCGTCAGCGGCAGGGCGATGGCGGCTGCGGCGACACCGCCGAGTACCACCGCCCCTTCGCCCCCGATGATGACCAGGCCGAGCCGGGCGGGCAGGGCGACGCAGAGCGCCGTAAGCAGCAGCGGGGCCGCACGGCTGAGGCTGTTCTGGATGGAAAACCCGCTGCCGAAGCCGCCGGTATACATCAGCTTGAAAAGGTCGGCCGGCGATTTGCCGACCACCAGTATGAATATGGAGAAGAGCGCCAGGCCGGCAAGGATCGCGCCGAGCGAGATCGCCACCGGTTCGGCCCGTCGCGCCAGCCATTCAAGCAGAGGCCTGAGGCTGTGCGCATCGGTGGACAAAGGAGAAAGCGTTGGTGTGTTCACCTCGATCGTCATGGCGCTCTTCCTTTCGCTCAGGACGTCGAGCCGACGACGCCCTCGACGAGATAGGCCATGCTTTCCAGCTCGATCGCGTCCTCGGCGAAGGCCTGGCCGGCGGTGACGGCATCGCCGCCCTTGTTGTCCTTGATCGGTCCCTTGAAGACGGAGAAACTGCCGGCCATCATTTCGGCAAGCGTCGCGTCGAACTTTTTGCGGGCTTCCTCCGAGACGCCAGGTCCCAGCGGGCTCATCTTGACGAAGCCGTCCTTCAGGCCGCCGCGGACGAAGTTGCCGAGCGGGGTGCCTGCCTGGGCCTCGGTTACGAATTTCGTGTAGACGTTGCCCCAGGCCCATTCGGCGCCGGTCAGATATTTCTCAGGAGCAAGCGGGCTCTGGTTGGCATGGTAGCCACAGACGAAGGCACCGCGTCCGGCAGCCGTCTCGGCGACCACCTTCGGGCTGTCGACATGGCAGGTGATGACGTCGGCACCCTGGTCGATCAACGCGTTGGTGGCCTCGGCTTCCTTGACGGCCAGCGACCATTCGCCGGTGAAGATGACCTGGCAGGTGATGGCCGGATCGACCGAGCGGGCACCGAGCAGGAAGGAATTGATGTTCTGCAGAACCTGCGGGATGGGTTTTGCGGCGACGAAGCCGATCTTCTTGCTCTTGGAGGCATAGCCGGCGGCAATACCGTTCAGATATTGCCCCTGGCCGATATAGCCGAAATAGGAACCCGTGTTCATCGGGTTGGTGGCCTCCTTCCAGAGACCGCCGCAATGGCGGAACTGCACGTCGG
Organism: Pararhizobium sp. LjRoot235; assembly: GCF_964254145.1. Classification (NCBI taxonomy): domain Bacteria; kingdom Pseudomonadati; phylum Pseudomonadota; class Alphaproteobacteria; order Hyphomicrobiales; family Rhizobiaceae; genus Pararhizobium; species Pararhizobium sp. LjRoot235. The sequence continues at coordinate 347,972 of NZ_CAXUSP020000002.1, forward strand.
GATATTTCTTGGCCATTTCCAGCATGTGGGGATCGAAGTAGCCGAAGGAGGTCGGGAAGACGAGGCTGGCGCCGTCGAGGTTGATCATCGATTCCATCGTCTTCTGGACGTCGACGGTCTCCGGCACGTTTTCCTCTTCAACGACGGTGACGCCGGACATCGCCTTGATGACGGCGGCGCCTTCGGCATGAGCCTGGTTGTAGCCGTAGTCGTCCTTGGGGCCGACATAGATGAAGCCGACGGTCAACGCAGCCTGGGCGGCGGCAGGCGTCGAAAAGAGCGAAGGCACAAAGCCGATGGCGGCGGCGCCCGAGACGGTTGTTTGCAGGAAGCTGCGGCGATTCATGGGAAGGAGTTTGGTCATGGCAGGCTCCTTGCGGCGTGGGTAGCCGGGGTTCGAAAAGGTCACAGGAAACTGTATGCAATGGGTGTGCCAATCGGTAATATACTGTTCTCAAAGGATTTCGCCGACTGCCTGAAATTCGCTCAGCGTAAACTGTATGCAATTTTACAAGCTGCTGATTTATTTTTAAGCAGAGAAGAAAATTTTACCAGAAATGTGAATCCTGAGTGTCGTTCAATGGGCCAACAGTTGAGAGCAGAATCTATATGCAGTAATAATAATGTAAAATCATGTAGTTGAAGTGCGTATTGACAATGACGGTCACGCATTGCATCTGTATACAGTGTAATTTCAACCAGATTCGACCCGTGAAGCTCGCCAGAAAAAAAGAAGTCATTCGGTCCGGAACAACCGTCGAGCAGATGGTTCGGGCGATTGCCGATCTGATCATCACCGGCGCCATGCAGCCTGGCGAGCGGCTGGACGAGATTTCGCTGGCCAATCGCTTCGAAGTGTCGCGCACACCTGTGCGCGAGGCTCTCGGTCAACTTTGCGCCATCGGTCTTGTCGAGCGTGAACCCAACAAGAGCGCCGTCGTCACCAATGTGTCACAGCAGCACCTCGCTTCGATGTTCGAGGCGATGGCGGAACTCGAGGGGATCTGCGCGCGCCTGTCGGCGGAGCGCATGACTGTGGACGAACGCAGAATGCTGGAGTCCGAACACAAGGCATCGGCACGACTTGTCCATCGCGGCGCGGAAGACGAGTATGAGGCCCACAATACAGAGTTCCATACACGTCTTTACCGAGGCGCGCACAATGACCACGTGTTCGAACTGGTGACGCAAACCCGCGCCCGCCTTGCCCCGTTTCGCCGCGCTCAATTCCGGCTTCCCGGTCGCCTTTTGCGGTCCTATGAAGAGCACGACGCCATCGTCCTGGCAGTCTTGCGGGCAGATGCAGTTAATGCAAGTCGCGCGGCCTACGCACATGTTGCCACCGTTAGTGACGCCAGTATTGTTTTTGCACGCGATGCGGACTCTGCCAGTTGATGATCACCTAATTTTGCATAGGTGGAGATGGCTATTGTGATTTCATCATAAAGTACTGCCGGAGAGATCTCGCCTCAGTCCAACACAACAAGGGTCCAAACGATTTCACAGAGCGATTAGTCGAATTAGCACTTCAGATTGTGTAGGCCTGCGGTTTGAATGCATTCAAGGCGACCATCATGAGGGCCGCTGGCACCCAAACGGACATCAACTTGAAAATAGGAGGGCTACGGCAGCACTCGCGCTCTTCGCGGCCCTGGTGGCGAAAATCTGACTTTGGCAGCCGCCGATTTGAGTCAAGCCTCTTTCAGTTTCATCGACCCGTCGAGGCTACCGATGAGCGTCGAACTTGCCTGGTTCAGTCCCACCACATCCACGGGAATACTGTGCGCCTGGAACCGCTGCGCCACCCGGTCGAGGGCCGCGACGGCGGTGATGTCCCAGAAGTGCGCTTGCGACACATCGACAAGGACCCTCATGCCGCTCGCGTCCTGAATCTCGAACGCCTCGATGAAGATGTCTGCCGATGCGAAGAAGACTTGGCCCGAGACACGATATCTCAAACGACCAGCAGCAGCGTCGGTCTCGATTTCCACCTGCAGCAGGTGGGCAATCTTGAACGTGAAGAACACACCGCTCAGGAGGAGACCCACCGTAACACCCAGTGCCATGTTGGTGCTGAACACCGTGACGAGAACGGTTGCAATCATGACGGCGCTCGACATCTTGGGATGGATGACCACCGTCCGCAATGACGACAAGCCGAACGTGTCGATCGACCACCATCACCATGAATGGCCACCAGTGCCGCCACGGGAACCTGAAAAACCCACGGCTTGAGCAAGACCATCAGAACCAGCAGGAAGGCACCAGCGAACAGGGTGGAGAGACGACCGTGTCCGCCGTACTTCACGTTGCCGACAGTTTGGCCGATCATGCCGCAGCCGGCGATCCCGCCGAACAGGCTCGCCGCAGCGTTGGCGATGCCGAGGCCCGTGCACTCCCTGTTCTTCGAACTCGGCGTGTCGGTGAGGTCGTCAACGACGCTGGCCGTCATCATGGATTCGAGCAAGCCGATCATGGCGATGGCGATGGCGAGTGCAGGTGCGGCGATGGTTGTCAGCGTTTCCCAAGTCAGCGGAACCGCTGGCCACCCGAAGATTGGAAGCGAGTCCGGCAGCTTCCCGAGATCGGCAATGGTCATGACCGGAAGCTGCAAGGCGATCGAAGCGACGATGAGAACGACAATGCAGATCAACGGCGACGGGATCGCCGTCATAATTCTTGGGACAAGGTAGATGACCGCCAGCCCGGCTGCCAGCAGGGCGTAGGCAATCCAGTCTCCGCCGATGATGATGTGCGGAAGTTGAGCCGCGAAGATCAGGATCGCGAGCGCGTTGACGAAACCTGTGCGACCGATTTTGAAACGAACCGCATGAGGACCCCAAGACGCAAGAGGCCGAACAGGATTTGGAAAACGCCCGCCAGCAAACCGGCGGCTAAGAGGTAAGATAGTCCGTGTGCGTGGATCAGGGGCGCCGCAACAAGTGCGACCGATCCTGCGGCGGCAGAAATCATGGCGGGGCGTCCACCCGTGAAGGCGATGACGACGCCGATTATGAAGGATGCGAACAGGCCGACCTGAGGGTCGATCCCCGCAACGAAGGAAAAGGCGATGACCTCGGGGATCAGCGCAAACGTCGCGACTGCTCCGGCGAGCATTTCGCGTATGGGATTGGCGAACCAATCCCGACGGATGGATGAAAGTTGCATATAATGAATTCTCGCAAAGCATGGCGAACGCGCTCTGTGAGCGCGTATCTAAATGGCAGCAGGTTTTGCGTTATCTGGCGGATCGGCGGCCAGAAGAGCCACCCGGAGTTTCACTGGGTCCGTGATGAGTATTTCGTTTTTTTGCCGCAATGCAACTTGAATCGCCTGTCGTTGCTTAAGGGCCAGTGACGGTGCCATCTAATCGCAATGAGTGATACTGACAACAAACCCGTAGAGTACCAGCCGGGTATCATGGTGCCGGGCGGTTTCATCGGGAAAAAGCTCGAACCCGTGGTCCCCCCGACACCAACACCCGTTCATTCGCCCTTCCAGAGTGGACATGGCGACGACCACTACGCGCTCGATATCACCCGTGTTAGTTGCTTGGCAGGGAACCAGCCCACAACGAGCTTCCCGCTATCGTCCCGGCTGAAAGCTGACCTCATTGGCCTGGCACGAGGCTAACGACGTGCCGCCGCCCGCTTGGCTGCATTGGGGATCAGGCCTGCTGTGACCGATAATCGGTGCAGGCAAAAAATACAGCTTGCTCTCGTAATGCCGAATATCTCTATTGAAATAGTTCCCACACCTGAATTCCATACTATGGGGCGGCTTTGGCCAGTTCGATCAATCTGAGTATCTACAGTGACGTAATGGTGGTCCTTGCAACGGCCGGCGTGATCGTCCCCATGGTCAGTAGGTTAGGCGCGAATCCGATTGTCAGTTATCTCGTATTAGGTGCACTTTTGGGCCCCTTGGGCCTTGGTTCTGTTATGGACCAGATGCCGTTTGTCTACTGGATTACGATCGTCGAACCGAAGAACGTCGCCGGCATCGCCGAGTTCGGCGTTGTCTTTCTACTTTTTTTGATTGGGCTCCAACTGTCGCTGTCCCGGCTTCTGGCTTTGCGTCGGCTTGTTTTTGGCCTTGGAGGCCTGCAAGTCGTGATCACGGCGGCCACGCTGACATTCATGGCGGTCTCCTTCGGCGTGAATACACAGCAGGCATTGGTGGTCGGTTTAAGCTTGGCCCTTTCTTCGACCGCGACTGTGGTCGAATTGCTTTCTGCCACGCGGCGTATGTCAACGACCACGGGGCGCGCCACTTTCTCGGTACTTCTCGCTCAAGACCTAGCGGTAGTGCCGCTGCTGCTGCTCGTGGGGATCCTTGCTTCAGACACCAGCGCTAATGTTGCCGCCAATCTCGGAATGGCCTTGCTACAAGCCGCCGCCTCGCTCGGAATGATTGTTCTATTTGGCAGAGTCTTTCTGAGATCGCTATTCCATCTTGTGGGATCATTAGATTCTTCAGACGTTTTCTTGGCTGCCGTTTTGTTTATCGTCGTGGGTGCCGGCTTCGCGGCCGCAATATTTGGGCTGCCCATGGCATTGGGTGCTTTTGTCGCAGGAATACTCCTCTCGGAAACGGAATATCGCAAGGCTGTCGAGGCCATAGTCGAACCTTTCAAAGGCCTGCTTCTCGGTGTCTTCTTCTTCACCGTCGGCATGTCAATCGACATAATCGAATTCGTTAAGGCACCAGTCTTGATCATTTCACTGCTTTGCCTGTTGCTCCTAGTCAAGATCATCGTGCTGGCGCCGCTGGCTCGGCTATTCGGCATCGCCCTGCCAAAGGCGGTAGAGATGACGATGCTATTGGCTGCCGGTGGAGAATTCGCCTTCGTCGGCGTTGGAGCCGGTGTCGCCGCCGGTATCGTATCGCCTCATGTGTCCGGTTTGATTTTAACGACAGTGGCAATCAGCATGGCCCTAACGCCCCTCCTGGCCATGGCGGGTGAAAATTTAGCGAAAAAGATCTCCAAAACCGAGCATGGACCGGAGTTGGACGAAATACCTGATGTAATGACAGGACATGCTATTGTCATCGGTTACGGACGCGTCGGTACGGTGGTGGCAGGTATGCTGGAACGCCATGGACTGGCATACGTGACGGTTGACGTCGATCCGGCGCTGGTATCGCGTGAAAGGCGCAAGGGCAACGCCGTGTTTTTTGGCGATGCTGTTAATAGCGGCTTCCTAAGGACGTGTGGCCTTTCGGAAGCCAGTGCGCTCATTGTTACGATTAATGATGATCATGCTACGGACCGGTTGATCGAAATTGTACGGGCAGCAAGATCCGACCTGCCAATCGTTGCCCGCGCCAGAGATGCTACCCATGCCCGTCATCTTTACGCTATGGGCGTAACGGATGCTGTGCCGGAAACAATTGAGGCGAGTCTCCAATTGTCGGAAGCAACTCTGATCAGCATGGGCATTCCGATGGGTAAGGTTGTTGCCAGCATCCATGAGCGGCGGGATGAGTTCCGGCAGGAGTTGCAATAAACGCCTGATTGTTTCCGCAGATAGCCAGGCCCAACAGATCGGCTGTCCGCAATGTTTCGCAGTCACGTAGCTAGCGTTTAATCGACAATCGTCCCCGACCGAAATCACTTCTCCAGCGCCGTCGGTCATCGGAGTGCGGCCGTCGGCGCACGGTATTTTCCCAGCACCACCATATATCCGAAGCGGCACCCTGGCGACGGTTGGCCACTTGCGGTGCAAGTCTGGAGATCACGCCCGGTGTGGCTTTTACTTCGCGATTTCAATTAAAGCCGTAAGCTGAAATTTCGGCGCGCAGTCTCGACCTTGCGGCTTCCCGCGGGGCAGGGGAAGGGGCGTCTCAAGGCCCGGATGCCTTGGTGAGACTGGCCCGGAATCGGTTGCGCTGGCGTTGGTACTCGCGGGTCATTTAAGCGCTGGCATGGCCAAGCTGGGGGACCGTTCGTCAAGGAGGACGGCGAAGCGGTTCTCGACGAACAGGGTCGGGGTATTGCTTGATCTTCCCGCTGCCAATCCACGCCACCTCCGCAAGCCGAGGAGGCCGGGTGGTTGCTCGAACACTTCGGGGCCGAGGTTCGCTTGTTCGATCCGTCCGGGCTGCCGTTGCCGGACCACAAGGTTCGAACAAAGATCGTAAGCCTTGTGAAGGCTCTCGCCGGCCAGCAGCGATAAGGCCTTCCGCAGATCCGTGTGATATTGCGGCATGAGGCGAGGAACTTGCGTTTCTCATTGTTCGCGCCCTCGGCGTAGATTCTTGCTGTGGCTCAGCGATCAGGCTTTTTGTCGCCTACGAATGGTAGTTGATACAGAATTCGGTGTTTGCATTGGTGGAACGACGTGAATATCGGCTCGAGGGTAATGTAGGCAAGCGCCGAGATCGGCCGTATCGCAGGCTGCGATGACCGGGTGAAGATCAGGTGCAAGCGCAAAGATGCCTTCATCATTGTCGGCTACGAGATCTCTGGCTCGAGCATTTGGCGCAGAACGCGTAAGCGTTTTTCCAGTCGGTACCCTCGGACGATCGATGACGCGGAGGATCGCGCAGGCCGAGGACGACGCGATCCGAATCGATGAATGACGGCACCGGTTGGGAGCAATCCCCCGGCCTATCAACCGCTGATCAGCTTCACCTCAAGGAAGTCCTCGAGGCCCCATTCGCCGCCCTCGCGGCCGTTGCCGGATTGTTTGTATCCACCGAATGGCGTGCCCGGCGCGCGCGCCGCACCATTAACCTGGATCATGCCGGCGCGAATGCGTCGCGATACGCGCTTTTAAGAAGCACGGATTCGACGTGTTGCTCCGCCTTAAAAAATGTCAAAAAAATACCGCCCGGGTGGGCGGCGATTTAAAAAGACGGAGGCAGGTCGGCAAAAAACATGACACCTGCTAAAACGCGATTTTTCTCGCAGCTCCATGCTTCGCTTTGGCCTTCCGGACGCAGCGCTTCATCAACGAGACAGGTAGCCCCCCGATCCCCTGACTTTCCCGAAAATCACCAATACGGTGCGTGACCATTTTCATGCAATATTCGCCACAACGGGCGCACACCTATTCCAACCTCCCTTGCTGCCGAGGAAACGGAATGAAGACGTCGATAAGGAATCTCGCCCAGAAATTTCTCGCCAGGTACAATGGGTTGGTGGATGGTCCACGCAGCGAGCCAGGAGACGCATCGCTCGATCTCGTTCAAGTACTTCAATTCCGGCCTCATCAGCTTCCCCCCTTTGTCACCGTTGTTCCGCCCGAGCCGGGCTTTACAGATCAAGCCGCAGCACACCCGTTGCTCGCGACCTACCGGCGTCAGACGCGCATTCTTATGGACGTTCATTCGGGGAGGTCCGCTGAAGATGGATTGGTTTCGCAACCCCAGCTTCTCAGTTCCTTTCCGAATGAAAACCCCAAAGCTCCCCGGCAGCTTGATGCCGTAGCGCTTGAGGAGCAGTGGCGAATAGCTGCCTAGTGCCACGACAACAGCATTGGCTGCGAGCCTTTCCCAGTTGGTCACGACACCCCGCACCCGGCCGGCCTCGACATCCAATCTGTTGACTTCAGTGCCCCAGGAGAAGCGAACGCCAAGCTGTTCGGCCTTCTTCGCGATGCATTGGTGAACTTGAAACAGTCGCCGGTTTCATCCTTCGGCGTCAGCAGACCGCCCGCAATCTTGTCGCGCACGTGAGCAAGCGCCGGCTCCGCCCGGACGCAGCCGTCGCGATCGAGAACCTCATACGGAACGCCGTCGGCGGCGAGCGCCTTGACGTCTTTGCCGGACGCGTCGAGTTGTGCTTGCGTGCGGAAGAGCTGCAGCGTGCCCTGCATCCGCTGGTCATATTCGATGCCCGTTTCGTTGCGCAGAGCGGCAAGCGAGGTCCGGCTATAGTCCGCGAGGCGGAGCATGCGGCTCTTGTTGATCGCATATCGCTCTGAAGTGCAGTTCGAGAGCATCTTTGCCAGCCAGCAGAGCATGGCTGCGTCCACCTTCGGCCGCAGGATCAGCGGCGCATGCTCCATGAACAGCCATTTCATCGCCTTCAGTGGAATGCCCGGCGCCGCCCAGGGCGAGCAGTAGCCGAAGGATACTTCGCCGGCATTCGCGAAGCTCGTTTCGAGCGCTGGGCCTTTCTGCCGGTCGATGACCGTTACCTCATGGCCCGCTTTCGCCAGTTGATAGGCGGAGGTGACGCCGACGATTCCGGCCCCAAGAACTAAAACTTTCATGATGTCCCCAATGATCGAGCCTCAATGGCTCCTAGCGGTATTGTCGGTGGTAGCGATCACCGAGATTGGTCAGGATTTCATAGGAGATGGTGCCTGCATCGCGGGCCACATCTTCGATCGTTTGATGTGGACCGAGCACCTCGACCAGACTTCCCAGAGTCAAAGTCCTTGTTGCTTTCGTAGCAGGGCAGATTCACAACACATGCAGGCATTGTTGTGCGGACTATTTCGATGGTTTGTTGCTTCTCTCCATCCACCGGCACGCCCGGAATGAGCCGCTGAATGACTGTTTGCTTTTCCATCGACGTACGCGTTTCAGATCAATAGGTTTGGCCGACTACATCGCTCAAATGATTCCAGGATGGCCGAACCCGATCATCGGCACGCTGGACGGCCTGATCGGCTTGGGCGGCGCTGAGTTCCGTCTTCCTCTGTTGATTGGCGTCTTCCGTTTTTGCGGCGCTAGAAGCGGTCATCATGAACAAGGCCATGAGCTTGGCCGTCGTGGCTTCGGCGTTGGTCGCACAGACAAGGTACCCGATGCAATGTCCACGGTCGCTTTGGCGAAGGCATTACTTGACCAAGGTTGCACGGCGGTCCTGGCCTCACCGTGACCCCGGGGTTCCCGCGTTACGTATCATTGGCTTCCAGCGTTTTTAGATTCGTGGACCCACGGAAGTTCGCTTGCGGAAGCGAACTTCCAGGCGAACAGAGCTGTTGCGAATGGTTTGGGCGGCGAACCGGCAAAATGTCTCGCGATGACTTTATACGGCGATCCCTTAAGGACATGCTTGCAATCCGCAGTCGGTCTCAGTTGAACTTACCGCTGATTGGAACCCTCCCGAATCGCCAAGTTTCGTGGGCGTGGGTATTGTTATTGCACCACGTCCGAGACCAGATGATTTTAGGCTGCCGTACTCGTCGACCAAGATGTGCGCTCCGCGATGAGCTCCGCGAACGGTTTGACGTTCATGTGGACGCTCGCCTGCTCAAGGCCAGCCAAATAAGTCGACCGATTCTCAACCCTAACCACTGTCCATGGAAACCCACCCGAGGCGAACATGACGTTCATTAGGAAGCGCGCCATCCGTCCGTTGCCGTCAGGATAGGGATGAACATAGCCTACCAGCCAGTGGCCAAGCACTGCCCTAACTGCTGGTTCGCTTTCGTTCTCCAGTAGGTCGAATAGGGCCTCCATTCCATCCGGAACCGCTTCGGAACGCGGTGGTACATGCCATGATCCGCGGAGATATACAGGGTGAGGAGTAACGCTGTACCCTTCGTCACGGGGTCACATCGGCGATCTCCTCGTCTTGGTAGGAATATTTGACGTCGGACGTCGAGGCATTTGGCGCGCGTCAAAGGCGCCGGTGAAGAGTGAGGATGACCAATGCCCAACGCAAACAAGAAGCATGCCGGTGCAGGTTGACCTGCTCGACATAAACCTGAACGGAGAAACTCCTCCCGCCCCATATGTCGCGAGGAGACGTTCCAGATCGCATTTTGAGCCTGCCGTTTTTAGCGGATCTGCGGTGCCCTTCAAGCGAGGGATGAACAATCGCCTCCTGGCTGACCCATGGGCCAGAGCGTCCCCGGTTGGGCGATACCGGTCGCTCGACCATCCCTCTTCCGGGGCCGGAACGCGCGACCCAAGCGGACTGTTAGTCCTTCTTACTGGAATCACCCTTTAGTTCCGCCGGCTCCTGCTTCCTCTCCCTGACCTCGTCTGGAAAACTGTCGGCAATGAAAAGCACGGCCGCCGTCACGATGCCGACGACGATCCCCAGGCCCCAATAGGAGGTCCCGATCGCAAGGCCGAGTGCACCGGTGATCCAGACCGCTGCCGCTGCTTTGATTCCCCTTACGTCGAAGCCGCTCCTGAAGATGACGGCGCCGCCGAGAAAGCCGATGCCGGAGAGAAAACCCTGAAGGGTGCGGCTGAGAGAACTCGGATCAGTCTCAGCGAGGTGGCGACCAAGCAGCATATAGGTTGTCGACCCGATCGCGATCAGCACCATGCCGGCGATGCCGATCGCCTTGTGATGTACGCGGCGCTCGAAGCCAATGGCAGCGCCGAGCACGGCTGCGGCACATAGCCTAAGTAGGATCTCAAGCGCTTCGGCCGGCAGTTCGGTCATGCGCAGCACCCCTTTTATCCTTCCTGCCGTCCTGCCACGGCCAGCAACCCTCGATCTCGACAGTGAGCGAGACGCTGAGAAAGGTTCTAATCAGAACGATGAATGCGAGGACCAGGACATTTTCCAGCGTCGGCTCCACAGCGACGGTGCCGACAATGTCGGCGGCGACAAGAAGCTCGAGGCCAAGAAGTATCGCCCGTCCATTAGGCCGCCTCGAGCTGGCTGAACCGAACCGAGATCAGTTGCCGCGCCTCGAGCTGTCCTGCCGCATCCTTGTCGATGACAGTCAGCAACTGCACTTCGGATCCCACAGGCAGAACCAGGCGTCCCCGAGGCTTGAGCTGCTCAAGCAAAGCCGGCGGCGGCTCCTCAGCCGCCGCGGTGACCAAGATTTTGTCGAATGGCGCGTGCTCAGGCCAGCCGCGCGATCCGTCGCCGATACGAATGCCGACATTTGATATGCCGAGGGCCTGCAGGAGAGCTTCGGCATGGTTTGCGAATTCCTCGATGATTTCGACGCTCCAAACCTGGCCGGCGAGTTCAGCGAGGATCGCGGTTTGATAGCCTAGTCCGGTGCCGATTTCGAGCACTGCCTCATGCGGTTGGGGATCGAGGAGATCGGTCATGAGAGCGACGATGAAGGGCTGCGAGACGGTTTTATCGAAGCCGATCGGCAGTGGCATGTCCTGGTAGGCAAAGGGCGCGGCCGGGGCCGGCACGAAGAGATGCCGGGGCACCCGCAGCATCGCTGCCATCACCCGTTCATTGAGCACCGCCTTGCCGAGTTCTTCGCTTTCAAGGTCGGCATAGATTGCAATCACCTCGACCATGTGCCTACGCAAAACAGCGAGATGCTCTTCGTTCATTGGCTTCATGCGGGCGGCCTTTCCTCGCCATTGTCATCAGCGGCCATAAGATTGCCTTTCGATAGAGGTGAGTTTGTCCACAACATAGATGGTCGGCATGGACTGGACGTCGGCAACTGTTTGCAATCGTTCGCATGGTTCGTACCTCATCGTTGGCTCTCACCATTTTAGAATACTCTGTAAGAGCTATGGCGCTTAGAGACCTCGACAAGTGTCGGTATGGGGAGAAGCTTGCTGCGAGTTGCTTTGTAAGTGGCATTTCTGTCTGATTACATCGATCGAGCGGCGTTGGCGTCGGCGCTGGTCTCAGGAGAAGGCGGCGGCTCATACCGGAGCATTTCGGAGATCGCGCGATCAGCTGGCATCCATGTGCGCCAACTTCGCGCCCGCGACAGACCCGGAGCCGACCTTCATCAATTCGGCCTATTTGGGGAGGTTCGCGGAACGGATGCCAGTTGGAAACGTTTCCTCAAATCGGCCGTGGAATGGCACGCTGCCGTAAGGTTCGGTAGCCACCGAGGATTCGCGCAACCAGAAGCACTCATTCCGCCGAGCGGATCAAGCGCCTGATGCGGGTATTCCGATAACCGGAGAACGCGACTGACGACGCGCGCCGCTAGTCAGGAGAACGTCAGAGAGCACGATGACTAACCAACATGGTCGAAATGATTTAGCTGACAAGAACATTGTGACGGTGTTCGGCGGAACAGGCTTCGTTGGGTGTCGGATCGTGAGCAGGCTTCTGGATAAGGGTATCAATGTACGTGCCGTCTCGCGTCATCCGCGCAAGAACAAGTTGGACAACAGGGCCGATCAGAGGCCATTTCAGCAGATCGAGGCGGACATACTGGATCCATCCTCGATCGCCGCTGCCGTGGCTGGATCTCGCGCTGTTGTGAATGCGGTCAGCCTTTATGTTGAGCGCGGTAAGGAGACCTTTGAGCGTGTCCATGTAGAAGGCGCGGCCGCTCTGGCGACCGCTTCGCGGGATGCCGGCGTCGAGAGGTTCGTCCAGATTTCGGGCATTGGATCGGATTCGAAGTCCCGTTCGAATTACATCCGGGCTCGGGGCTGCGGTGAGGACGTGGTAAAGGCGGCATTTCCAGGCGCGGTGATCGTCCGTCCCGCTGTCATGGCGGGCCCCGACGACGCGTTCATCACAACGATCGTGAGGCTGGTACGCCTCCTCCCGATCTACCCGCTGTTCGGCGAAGGGGGCACTCGGCTGCAACCCGTTCATGTCGAGGACGTGGCCGAAGCCGTGAGCCGCTTGGCCTCGGGGCAGAATACCACGAATGCATTGATCTTCGAGTGCGCCGGTCCGCGCATTTATTCGTATCGGGAACTCGTCCGGGAGGTCGCCACTCAACTCAAGGCGCGAGTCAGGCTGGTGCCCGTGCCCTTCGCGGTATGGAGCCTATTGGCGACTGCTGCGGAGTTTCTTCCCGCGGTGTCGCTCACGCGCAACCAAGTCGATCTCATGCGTCGTGACAATGTCGCGGCAAGCGATCTGCCGGGCCTGGAAGAACTGGGCATCCAACCCCGCGGCATCGAGGAAGTCGTCCACATGATCGCGCACGAGGCTTGAGCTGGAACCTACGACGGAACCTATCGCTGTTCGCGACGTTGGTCACACTGAACAGGAGGATGCAGCCATGGGCAGATGCGACCAGTGCGGCAACGACTATGACAAGGCTTTCCGGGTGGACCTGGGGGATGTAACCTACACTTTCGATAGTTTCGAATGCGCGATCCAGAAACTCGCTCCGGCATGCCCGCATTGCGGCGTCCGGATCATCGGACATGGAGTCGAGCAGGGCGACATCATTTACTGCTGTGCGCATTGCGCCGAACAGGAGGGAGCCGACGCTCTTACCGATCGCGCGCCTTGAGGCCGTCTGCGCGCCCTGGCCGAGGCCGTTGGGAACGCTTCCCCCTGAGGGAGGTGTCAATCGGCGCCCAAAATTCACCCCTTATTGGAGTGCGCCCCTGAGGGTGGACAATGATCAGGCCCGCGGTTTTGCCAGTCTGCCGGATGTGATGATCCTCGAACTGCTGCGGGCTCAGATAGCCGAGCGCTGAATGAAGTCTGCGTGTGTCGTAAACCTCCTCTATAAAGTGGGGAAGGTGTTCGGTCACCTCTTCGAATGTTTCATAGGCCATCGGGTAGACCGCTTCGACCTTCAGCGTCTTCGTGAAGCTTTCGGCCTTGGCATTGTCATAGAGGTTCCCCCCTGCGGCCCATTGAGCCGACGAGATCACCGCCAGCCAGTGCATCCCGGTATACCTGAGCTGCGTATTGGAAGCCGCGATCGCCTTGTAGTTCGTCGGCGGCAGCGATTCGTGGCAGCGCTGCTGCAGAGGCCGGACGTCTCCCGCTGGCGCGCGGGCGAGGCGGGCAGGGCCAAGCTTGCTGTCACAGTGACCGACACGCTTCCTCGGCAGCAATATACTGGCCGCCGCTTGTAGAGATAGGCGAAGCACACTCCGTGCGTTTGCCCTTCGGCCATGAATCGGCGTCCAGTCTCAATCGCGGGGATGCCGTTTCGCTCGGTTTCGATCCGGCCAGCGCGCATGCCTTTTTGGCGTAGTTGATGCCTAGGCATCGACGTCCCGGATCGAATCAAGCGGCCCGTTCAGCGCCGTTCGCGGATGGACCAGTTCGGGCCGTATCAGGTGAATTTTAACAGCGGGACGGCTTTCCTCGATGAGTTCGAATGCCTTGGCGAGCATGCTTTCGCTATCCTGCCGGATCATGATGACGGGGAAGGGCAGGAAGGATCCGAAGGGATCATAGTCGAAGCAGCCGACGACGATGTCGGCGAAGGTCTCGTGGGGGTGTTGCGCCATGAAGCGGAGCAGGCCCTCGAAGTTGATCGACGAGTTGATGAACATCCCGCGCGGCAGTTTCCCTTCGCGCTCGTAGAAAGCTTCGAAGGCCCTTTGCGTCATGTTCGGCGAGTAGCCTGTCGGCTGGATACAACTATCCGTATCGCCGCCGAGCAACGCTGTCTTGACGTCGCGGAAACCTCTGATGCGTTCCCGGCTCGCATGGTCGTTGCGCCCGCCGAACAGGAAAAGCTCTTCCGGTTTCAGGGGATGGGCGGCGCTGAAACGCTGGGTGATCGCCTCGGTCAGCATCCGGGCGCCTTCGTAGTTGTCGCTGATAACGGATGGGGCCTTAGTCCCAGGGAGATCGATATTGATATGGCGGATGCCGGCCGCCTCACAAAGAACATGGACGCTATCCGGATCGGTTGCGCCGGCGATGAAAAGCTCGTCAATGGAATAGGAAATCAAGGTTTCAACGGTCGACAGTTCTTCCTGGGGATCGCGGCAAGCACTGACGACGATCGGACATTTGCCATGACTGCGCACCTGCGCTTCGAAGGTCTGCGCCATCGACGAGAAGTAGCGGTTGTCATGCACCGGCAGAAGCAGACCGACGAGTCCGGAGCGGGATTTGCGTAAGCCCCGGGCCTGCAGGTTGGCGGTGTATTGATGCTGTTCGGCCAGATTCTGAATGAGTTCGGCCGTGCTTTCCTTGATCCGCCGCTTGCGCCAGGTCCCGTTGAGCACCGCGCTGACGGTCGAAGCAGAGCAGCCGGACAGGATTGAAAGATCGTAGATCGTAGCCTTCTTCTTGCCCTGCTGCTTCATGAAATCCTCCAGCTCCTTAGTGCCAATTTCCTCTTGACGAAAGTTTAAATCCAAAACATATTAATTGCACCATCGATTGTGCAAAAAATATCGATTGTGCACTCGAGGCCCGCTTGAGGAGGCGGTGAATTGGAGGATGAGATTTCCGCGTCGACTTGAACTGGACTGAGAGGGACCGCCAGTGGGCGGCCCGGGAGTGTTTCCCTGTGCGGAAACGTTTAGAGGAGGAAGAAACATGAAAAAGTTTATGATCGCAGTGCTTGCTGCATCATTGTCGCTTGGCGTTTCGTTTGCGGCGATGGCCGCCGACAAGGTTGGCGTCGTCGTCAAGATCGGCGGCATTCCGTGGTTCAATGCCATGGAAGCGGGGATCAAGGAGCAAGGGGCCAAGCTCGGGCTCGACGCCTTTATGATCGGCCCGACCAGCGCCGATCCGGCGCTGCAAGTGCGCGCCATCGAGGATCTGATCGCCCAGGGCGTCAAGGTTATCGGCGTCGTTCCGAACGATGCCAAGGTGCTCGAACCCGTCCTGGCCAAGGCCAAGGAAGCCGGCATCTTCGTCATCACGCATGAATCGCCAGGTCAGAAGGGCGCCGACTGGAATTTCGAACTGGCCTCGTCGACCGGTTTCGGCGAAGCGCATGCCAAGCTTCTGGCGGAGAAAATGGGGGGCAAGGGTGAATATGCCGTGTTCGTCGGCTCGCTCACCGTTCCCCTCCACAATGCCTGGGCGGATGCGGCGATCGCCTACATCAAGTCCAATTATCCCGACATGAAGCTGGTCGGCGAACGATATGGCGTGGCCGAAGACGTCGACAAGAGCCGTTCGACCGCCCTCGATCTGATCTCCGCTCATCCGGACCTCAAAGGCTTCCTGGCGTTCGGCAGTCAAGGACCGATCGGGGCCGGCCGCGCTGTCGAAGAGCGCCGCAAGACCGGCGAAATTTTCGTCCTCGGGCCTTTCTCGCCCGGTCAGGGCCAAAAACTGATCAAGTCGGACGCGATTTCCGGCGGCTTTATGTGGAATCCGAAACAGGCCGGCGAAGTCTTCGTCACCATGGCCGATCGCCTGATCAAGGGCGAGAGCGTCAAGGAGGGAGACGACATTCCCGGTCTCGGCGTGATCAAGCCGGTCGGCAACGACATCATCGTAGATCAGTTGCTGCCGATCAACAAGGACACCGTGGACGAGCTTGCAGGCATGGGTCTGTAACCTTCCCGAACGTGTTCTCCCGGGCTGCTGGGCTGGCTTCGGCCGGCTCGGCGGTGCCCCGGAATTTTCACAGGATAGCATTTACAGGTTAGTGCGATGAGTGGACGTGCGAGCGTGGGGAGCGGCCAAAAGCCCCTTTTGTCTCTGCGCAACATCAATATGACCTTCGGCGGCGTCAGGGCGTTGAAGAATGTCAGCTTCGATGTGCTGCCGGGCGAAGTGCATTGCCTGGCGGGAGAAAACGGCTCGGGCAAGAGCACGCTGATCAAGATCATCACCGGTGTCTATCGGCCACAGGATGGCGCGGTCATCGAATACGACGGACAGACCTATTCGCATATGTCGCCGGTCACGGCCCAAGCCGCGGGTATCCAGGTCATCTGGCAGGATCTTGCCTTGTTTCCGGAAATGACGGTTGCCGAAAACATTGCTTTCCAGACCGTTCTTGGCCGCTGGCCGCGCTTTGTCGACTACAACAGTATGCGCGAGACCGCGGAAAAGGCGCTTGCGCGGCTCGGCGTCACGCTCGATGTCGATCGACCGCTGAAGGACTATCCGATCGCCCAGCGCCAGATCGTGGCAATCGCGCGGGCGCTTATCGGGGAAGCCAAGCTCGTTTTCATGGACGAGCCGACCGCCTCGCTGACGCAATCGGAAACCGATCATCTGCTTGACATTGTACGCACGCTCTCGGCGTCCGGCGTGGCCGTGGTGTTCGTCAGCCACAGACTGGCCGAGGTGCTGGAGATTTCGAGCCGCCTGACGGTGCTTCGGGACGGCGCGCTCGTCGGCGTCTATCCGACCACCGGCATGACCCAGTCGCGCATTACCGAACTCATGACCGGCAAGACCTTCGACCAAATTATCCGCGCCCGCGACGTTAGAGATAATCCGGTGGTGCTGGAGGTCGAGGGTCTCTGCCGCCCCGGCCAGTTCGAGGATATCTCCTTTACCGTGCGGCGCGGCGAGACACTGGGCATTACCGGCCTGCTCGGCGCCGGGCGCACCGAACTTGCGCTGTCCCTGTTCGGCATGCTGAAACCGAAAGCCGGCACGATCCGGCTCGAAGGCAAGTCAATTCATTTCTCATCCAACCGCGACGCCATTGCTGCCGGCGTCGCCTATCTTTCCGAGGATCGGCTGTCGCTCGGTCTCATCCAGCCGCAGTCGATCGCCGACAATCTGGCGATTGCCTCGCTCGACCGGATCACCTCTGGCGGGTTGTTGTCCGATGGCAGCAAGCGGAATCTCGTTGCGCAATGGATCACCGATCTCGGCGTCAAGATCGGCAAGCAGGGCGATGCCATTTCGACGCTGTCAGGCGGCAACCAGCAGCGTGTCGCCATCGCCAAATGGCTGGCGACGGATCCGAAATTGCTCATTCTCGATGCCCCGACCGTCGGCGTCGATGTCGGCGCGCGTGCCGGCATTTTCGATATCGTCGCGAAACTGGCCGACAGCGGCCTTGCGATTATCCTGATCTCCGATGAGGTGCCGGAAGTCTATTTCAATGCCGATCGCGTGCTGCACATGGCCAAGGGCCGTATCGCCAATTGGTTCTTCCCGCGCGACTGCGCGCTCCAGGATATCGAGGCTGCCGTCTATGCGTAAGGTTGTTCAATCCCACGCAACCGAATTTGCGCTGCTCGCGGTGATCGCGGTCATCAGCCTGTTCCTGTCGATAGCTACCGACCGCTTTTTTTCACTCGGCAACGCGTTCGATCTGCTGAATACCAGCTCCGTCAACATCATTTTCGCCGTCGGCCTGCTGGTCGTGCTGATCGCCGGCGGCATCGATATCTCCTTCGCCGTCGCGGCGTCCGTCGTTCAATACGTCACCGCAATCCTGCTCGGATGGATGGGCGGTGGCGGATGGGTGAGCGGCTTGCTGATCGCCGGCTCGCTGGGTATTCTACTAGGCGCGATCAATGCCTTCCTGATCCACAAGTTCCGGATTATCTCGATCGTTGCGACCATCGCCACCTTCAACATCTATTTCGGCCTGTTGATGTTCTTCACCCGTGGGGTGTCGATTTACAATTTGCCGGACTGGCTCACCTCGCGCGTCGTCCTGTTCGAACATGAGATGGCGAATGGCAGCTGGATTGAAATCACCCTGCCGGTGCTGGTCATGCTCATCTGCGTCGTCGCGACTTGGGTGTTCATCACCCGAACGACCACGGGAAGGCAGCTCTATGCCTTTGGCGACAATCCGGAAGGGGCACGGCGGTTCGGCATCAATATCGGCGCGATGCAATTCATCGCTTTCGGCTGGCTCGGCCTGATGGCGGGTATCGGCGGTCTGATCCAGGCACATTATGCGCAGGAAGTCGTTCCGAATGCGCTTTACGGCCGCGAACTCGATGTGCTCGCCGCCGTCGTGCTTGGCGGTGCCCGTCTTGGCGGCGGCAAGGGGTCGGTGCTCGGCTGCGTACTCGGGGTGTTGCTGATCTCGATCACCCAGAACGGCCTTAACCTCGCGGGCGTCTCGCCCTTCGCCTTCAAGATGATTGTCGGCGCCATTATCCTTGTTGCGATTACTCTATCGAACACCAGCATCGAGAAGTTGCTGCCGTTCATGCGCCAGGACGGAGGCCGCAAATGACCGCAATCGTCAATCGCACCAGGACTTTCCTCGGACCGGAAATGGCCGGGCCGGGATTTGCCCTGTTCGCCGTGCTGATCTTCTTCAGCCTGGTGTCGCCGCAGTTCTTGAGCCGTGCCACCTTCGGTTCCGTTGCCTTCCAGCTGCCGGAACTGGGCCTGCTGACGCTCGCCATGCTGCTGCCGGTACTGACCGGCGGCCTTAACCTTGCCATCACCTTCACAGCCAATATTGCCGGCCTGACAGCAGCCTGGGTACTTCAGCAGAATGGCGGCGCGGATGCGGGACCCTTCGCCTTCCTTCTCGGCTGCACTCTGGGTATCGGCGTCGGGGCGCTCAGCGGCGTGGTGATGGGGCTGGTGATTGCCTATACCCGCGCCCATCCGATCCTCGTGTCGCTGTCGATGATGATCTTTTTGCGTGGGCTCGGCGAGTTTTTGACGCGCGGCGGCGATGTCTCGGGCTTTCCGGCCTTCCTCCGGCCGCTCGGCCACGGCAGCATCCTCGGTTTTCCGGTACCGCTGCTGGTCTTCATCGGCTGTGTGCTGATCTGGCATCTGCTTTTGGTGCGGATGAAGCTCGGGTTCAACACCTACATGATCGGCTCGAACATCGAGGCGGCACGATATTCGGGCGTCAATACCCGCAAGGTTCTGGTGCTGGTCTATACGTTGTCGGGCGCGATGTGTGCGGTCGCCGGCATCATCATGCTTGCCCGGTTCAACTCGGTGCGTGTCGGCCACGGTGAATCCTACCTGCTCATCACCGTGCTTGCCTGCTTCCTCGGCGGCGTCAATCCGTTCGGCGGCTTTGGCCGGGTCATTCCGGTCTTCGTCGCGCTCGTCGTCCTGCAGCTTCTGGCGTCCGGTCTCAATCTCATGGGCGCCAACCAGCATCTGGCGACGGCAGTCTGGGGCATCCTGCTCATTGCCGTGATGATCCTGCGCTTTGCGGCCGGGCATCTCAAATTTCTCAAACGAAAAAAAGGATAAGGCACATGGAAGGTTTTGGTGTTCATACCAGCATGTGGACCATGAATTGGGACCGCGCGGGAGCGGAAAAGGCGATTGCCGCTGCGGTCAAATACGAGATGGATTTCATCGAGATAGCACTTCTGGACGCGCCGGCTGTCGATGCGGACCATAGCCGCAAGCTTCTCGAGAAACACAAGCTGCGCTCGGTCTGTTCCCTTGGACTGCCCGAGCATGCATGGGCCTCGGTGCATCCGGAAAAAGCCGTCGAACATCTGAAGGTCGCCATCGACAAGACTGCGGATATGGGGGCGGAAGCGCTCTCCGGCGTGATCTTCGGCGGTATTGGCGAGCGCACCGGCGTTCCGCCAACCGAAAAAGAATATGACAATATCGCCCGCGCCCTGCAAGCGGCGGCAAAACATGCAAAGACACGCGGCATCCAGCTGGGTGTCGAGGCGGTCAATCGCTACGAGAACCATCTGATCAACACCGCTCGCCAGGCTGTGGACATGATCGAGCGCGTCGGCGCCGACAATGTCTTCGTGCATCTCGACACCTATCACATGAACATCGAGGAGAAGGGCGCTGCCAACGGCATTCTCGATGCGCGGGAATATCTGAAATACATCCATCTTTCCGAAAGCGACAGGGGTACGCCGGGCTACGGTAATGTGCCCTGGGACGAGATCTACGCGACGCTCGCAGCAATCGGCTTCAAGGGCGGGTTGGCGATGGAGAGCTTCATCAACATGCCGCCCCAGGTGGCTTACGGCTTGGCCGTCTGGCGCCCGGTGGCAAAGAACGAGGAGGAAGTCATGGGCAACGGCCTGCCGTTCCTGCGCAACAAGGCGCGACAATACGGGTTGATCTGAGCGTCAACTTTTCCCGCTTCGGCGGGAACAGCTGCACATGCAGGCAAGTTCGGGACGCGGAAATGACGGCAGGGCAGACGAACGATCGGATGGAAGGCGCGCGGCCCGCGACGGTCGCCGTCCTTGATGTTGGCAAGACCAACGTGAAGTTCAATGCCGCCACGGCGTCGGGCGCCATTCTTGAAACCCTGTCTGTTCCCAATCCGGTGTCGCAGGACGGGCCATGGAAACATCATGACCTGCAGGCCCTGAGCGGCTGGGTATTCGATACTCTCGCCTATCTCGCGAGGCGCCATCCGCTATCAACCTTCGTTTCGTCCGGCCACGGCTCCGGCGGCGTACTGGTTGGTTCGGACCCCGACGATGATGACGGAACGGCTCTGCCGATGATCGACTACGAACAGGCCTTGCCGGACGAGATCCGCGAACGATACACGCCACTGGCCGGATCGTTCTTTGATCGCGGCAGCGCCATGATGCACGGGGCCACCCATCAGGCCCGGCAGATGTTCTGGATGCAGCAAACAGAGCCACGGGCTTTCGCTCGTGCGCATTGGTTTCTTGGCGTTCCGCAATACTGGGCTTGGCGGCTGTCGGGCGTCGCCGTCTCGGAGGCAACCGTTCTCGGCGCCCAGTCGCATCTCTGGAACGTCCCGGAAAAACACTGGTCGCCAATTGTCCGCTCGCAAGGCTGGGAAAATCTGTTGCCGCCTTTCGCCAAGGCGTGGGAAGCGGTCGGCACCATCCGTCCGTCCCTTGTCAAAAGATATGGCCTGCCGGGGGAGATGAAGGTGCTGGCCGGCATTCACGACAGCAGCGCTAATTTCTACCGTTACCAGGCGGCCGGATTCGATAATGCAACCGTCGTGTCCACCGGCACCTGGATTGTTGCGTTGAGTGGTAAAACGCCGCTCAACCGGCTGGACGAACATCGGGGAATGACCTGCAACAGCGATGTCCATGGCAGGCCGGTCGGTGGCGCGTTGACGATGGGCGGACGGGAATTCACGCATATCGCCGGCCGTGACGACGACCGCCCCAACGCCGATGCAGCGCTTATCAGGCAGATGATTGCGCAGGGCACCATGGCCCTGCCGTCCTTTGGCGACGACGACGGCCTTTTCCCCGGCAGTGCCGGCAAGGGGCATATTACGGGGCCTCAGCCGGTCGATGCAGCCGAGCGAAAAGCTTTGGCGGTGCTCTATACCGCGCTGTTGACGATCGAATGTCTCGACGCTTTGGGCGGCAGCGGTCGGGTTATCCTCGATGGCAGCTTTTTGCGCGATCCACTCTATGCGGCGCTCGTCGCTGCACTGCGCCCGCAGGACGATCCGGTCTCCAACCTCGATACGTACGGCGTCGCATCCGGCGCAGCGCTTCTTGCACGTCATGGAACCCGTGCGGCGCGCGCGGCGATCGCTCTCGAAAAGCCGCCGATTTTTCAACATCCGCCGGCCGAACTGCCAGCCTATGTCCGCCGCTGGCAGGCCATGGCAAGGCAATCGGCAGAGGCGAATTTTAATGCACTTCGTAAAAGGTCCATCCAATGAGCGACAAACACACCGATACAGCGGCGCTGCGCCGGGACATGGTCGATACCTGCCGGCGGATGAATTCGAGCGGCATCAACCAGGGAACGGCCGGAAACCTGTCCGTGCGGGCCGGCACCGGTTTTCTCATAACGCCGTCGTCCTTGCCTTATGAGACCATGACGCCGGCCGATCTGGTGGAGATGGATTTCGACGGCACCTATGCTGGCCGCCGGCCGTCGTCGGAATGGCGCTTCCATCGCGACATCCTGAAGAACCGCCCCGACGTTGATGTCGTGCTGCATTGTCATTCGATCTATGCGACGACGCTTGCCTGTCACCACAAGACCATTCCGAGCTTCCATTACATGATCGGCATCGCCGGCGGCACGACGATCCGCTGCGCCGAATACGCAACCTTTGGAACACAGGCGCTATCCGATCATGCGCTGGTGGCGCTAAAGGACCGGCTCGCCTGCCTGCT
This sequence comes from Pararhizobium sp. LjRoot235, assembly GCF_964254145.1. Taxonomy (NCBI): domain Bacteria; kingdom Pseudomonadati; phylum Pseudomonadota; class Alphaproteobacteria; order Hyphomicrobiales; family Rhizobiaceae; genus Pararhizobium; species Pararhizobium sp. LjRoot235. Next base: position 370,535 of record NZ_CAXUSP020000002.1, read on the forward strand.
TGGCCAGCACGGTCAGATCTCGCTCGGCAAGACGCTCGAATCGGCGCTGTGGCTGGCGATCGAGGTCGAGACCCTGTCGCGCATGTATGTGCAGGCCCTGACCCTCGGCGAGCCGCCGGTGCTGCCCGACGATGAAATGGCGCGGGTGATCGAGCAGATGCGCAAGATGAGCTACGGCCAAGCGCCGGACGCGGAAGGGATCAGCGATGTGGCCCGGCCGCGGGCAACCGCGTCTTGAAACGAAAGACCGCGAGTGCCGGCGCCTGCTGGCATGATCGGCCGGCACGGCCTGATGTCTTTTCGAGGTTCTCGCCGTTTTCGTCCATAGACGAACGGGATGCTGAGATGGCCGAACCGTATGGACAGGTGCACTTCGGCCGTATCCTCGTTCATTGGCAATCTGAAGCAGGCAGACGCCCGCCGGAAGCTGGCTTTTGGATGGATCGCCCTACCGCCAGACATACCAGCGCCGCACTTCGGCTGCGATTTAGAAGTAACGAGAGCGTCGGCAATCGAGAGAGTCAAGATGGCCAGGCGAGCCAACGGAGGAACAGCGATTCTTTACGGTCGGAGTTGTGCAACCCTATGCGCTTGACATTGGGCTTGGCCCGGTGCTCTGGCAGGGAAGCGCGTGTCCCCGGTTTGCGGCCTATTTTCTATACACATCCGCTTAGAGGCGACCTCAGAAGGAAGTAAGTGATTCCAGCCAGTTGTGATTCCCTCGGATTTGCGAAGATTCGATGGAGATCATCATGGCCTGGACTGAAACCACCCGGAAGATTTATGCCCGTAAGACGTTCGGCTACGCAAGCGAGGTCCTTAATGGGGTGCCGGGACCGACAGGACTGAAGAGCGATGGTAGTCATCTCGGCGGACGCCCTTGCAAAGTCCGGCCATTGGCCGTACATTACGGCGAGGAGAATGATGATGACTACACCTGCTTTGAACACCCCTCGTGGTCGAGTCCGTAGTGAGCGTTTGGAAACGCGCGTTACAGCAGACCAGAAGAACCTTATAGAACACGCGGCGGCGCTCCAGGGCCGGACAGTGACGGATTTCGTGCTGACCAGCGTGCAGGAAGCTGCTCGCCGGGCCATCGAGGAGCATCAGCGCCTCGACCTGTCCCTCCGCGACAGCCAGGCATTCGTGGATGCCCTTATGAACCCGCAGCCGGTCAACGACCGCTTGCGCGATACGGTACAGCGGTATCGTCGGGCCACGGGCGTCTGACGGGTGGGGGAGCATGCTGAGGATTCCTTGCGGGTTGAGGTGCTCGGTCTGCAGCACGACCGAGCATCGTTCGATAGCGGCGTAGAGCCGCTCGATCGATATTTCCGCACTCAAGCGGGGCAGGATGCCCGCAAGAACATGGCGGCGCCGTTCGTGCTGGTGCTGCCCGATAGCGCTATCGCTGGCTACTACACGCTGTCCTCGACGGCCGTGAATGTAGGTGAATGGCCTGCCCAGACCGTCCGCAAGCTCCCGCGCTACCCGTTCATTCCGGCGACGCTCTTGGGGCGGTTGGCCGTCGACCGACGTCATCAGGGAAACGGCTATGGCCGTTTTCTTCTGGCCGACGCACTATTTCGGGCGGTCAGCAGCGAGATCGCCTCCTTCGCGGTCATAGTCGACGCCAAGGACGAGAATGCACGTCGCTTTTATGAGCGAGAGAGTTTTTTACCGTTCCCCGAGCAGCCCTTGAAGCTGTTCCGGCCGATGGCGGACATAGCTGAACTATTCAAGTAACGGGGTTGGGGGGCAATTTGGACAATCCGGGAGAGGCCGAAAAGCCAAAGCAGACATTCATTCGCGGAAGCGACGCCGATAATCGCGAGTACGATTGAAGCCGCCGAGCGCTTCGACGCCGACGATCAGGCATGTTCCGATCGACCCCGCCGCAATGCCGAACAGCTTGCTGCTCGTGACAGCTTTATGGCGCGTGATCAGCGCCGTCAGCATGAAGGCGAAGATTGGTGAGGTGGAATTTAGAATAGTAGTAAGACCGGCATCGGTCGTCTGTTCGGCCCACGCGATGAGCGTGAAAGGCACGCGATTTGTTGCCATAGGTTGTTGGAAAAAATATACTCCCCTGATTTCACAACAAAGATAACGCTTGATGATGCCGTCGCATCCTTCGGGGCGGCTGCCGGCGATGCTGGAACGGTTTTGCATCGAAGCCATGGCGGGCCAGCAACTTCAATCGATGGAAATCGCGTTGGCCAGCATTCGCTTCCCCACCAAGCGGGCAAAGGACCGCCGCATTATCAACGGGATCAGATAGGACTGGAGATGAAGCCCAGGCGGCTGCGCGGCATGTAGTGTCCGCCGATTTTCTTTGACCACTGTTGCAACGCAATGGTGAGCGGCAGCGACGAGTTGCCCTCGGTCTGTCATCTACGATTGTTGAAACCTGCAAAATGACTGGTCTGGTCTCAACCCGGGAAGCTATCTCGTCGACATTATCGACCGCATCGCAGAACATCCCACAAAAAGATCGACGAATTGCCCTGGAATTGGACGCCACGGTCACAACGCCGCTTAAATCAAATGTGGACATTTCACCCGTCCTCCGCCCCAGCGGGCGGTCATCACGCCACGCTTACTTGGAGCCGGGGCCATGGCCTGTTCTTCAATTTGGCCGAAATCACATAAGCTGCGGACCGAGTGGCCCTACATTCCGCAGTCCTGAGAAAATTAATATTTTTCAGTTTTCTTTGCTCGTCATGGCCAATGGGTACAAAACAGAAACCGGTCAGCTCTTCGCACTCGGTAACGCATTGGTAATTTTTTGCAGTGCACAATACGTGTAGTGATCCGCCGTCATGCAGCCATAAGTCGTGACGGGCCGCCCGCGGCGATGACTCCGGGGGCCAATGGACACGACCGCTGCCGAGCGAATGACTCGATCGGGATCATTTCTGAGAGTTCTTCAAACAGGAGGCATGACGACTTCCTGTTCTTCGTTTGCACAGGAGTGTCGGATGAAACGCGTATCCCTTTCCTTGAACGCCTCACTCACAGGAGCCTTTGCCCTGCTGCTGCTGCTATTGGTCGGCCAGGGCCTTTTCGCGCTTTCGTCGATAGACGGCGTTTACGGCGAGGTTCAGATTTTGGCGACCAAATGGGTGCCGAGCGTCGACATCGCCAACAAGATCAACATAACGATGGCGGATCTCAGAGGATCGCAGACACGCCTGCTCCTCGCGTCCGATGCGGCTGCCGTAGAGAAGACGGAGCATGCGATTGGCGAGGACACAACCGCGCTTCGCGAGCGAATCTCGACCTATGGAACCCAGATTTCCGCGCCGGAGGAGCGAACGGCGTACGAGGCGTTCAAGGAAAAGGTGGACGTATACCTGAAGCTCAATGAACGTGTCGTTGCACTCTTCAAAGCTGGGCAACGCGAAGAGGCTGGCAAGCTCGTGTTGGGGAATGTACGCAATGCTTATCTTGAGATGGAGGACCTTATCCAGAACCTCGTTCGGATAAGCACCGCCGGAACTGAAAAGAGCCTCGATGACAGTTCCGCCGACTACGCGACCGCCCGCATCGCGGCCTTCGCGTTGCTCGGCATCGCCTGCGTGGTGGGCCTCGGCGCGATGGTCTTTGCCGGCGCCGGCATCTCGCGGCCGATCAACCGGACCACCGACGTCATGCGCACGCTCGCCGACGGCGATCTGTCGGTTGAAATCCCCTTCACCGACCGGACGAACGAAATAGGCGAGATGGCCCGCGCCGTCGAGGTGTTCAAGCAGAATGGCATCAAGGTGCGCGAGATGAACGCGCAGGAGGCGGCGCTGCAGGCCAAGAGCGCCGACCTGCAGTCGGACATCGGTCAGGTGGTGTCGGCGGCGGTCGCCGGCGACTTCACGAAGCGCATCAGCAAGGACTATGACAACGCCGACCTCAACCGGTTTGCGACAAGCGTCAACGAACTGGTGTCCTCGGTCGATCGCGGCATTGCCGAGACCCGGCGGGTGGTGTCGGCGCTGGCCGAGGGCGATCTGACGGAGACGATGCGCGGCGAGTTCCAGGGCGCCTTTGGCGAGCTCCAGGGCAACGTCAATACGACGATGGCCAACCTCAAGTCGGTGCTCGGCGAGGTCCGCGCCGCCATCGACATGATCAACGGCGGCGCCGGCGAGATGCGCACCGCCTCCGGCGACCTGTCGAAGCGCACCGAACAGCAGGCGGCGTCGCTGGAGGAGACTTCCTCGGCGCTGGAGGAGATCACCGTCGCGGTCAAGAGCTCGACCGAACGGGCGACGGAGGCCAGTCACATGGTCGACGAGGCGCGCCGCTCGACCGAGCAGTCCAGTGCCGTCGTCAAAGACGCGGTCTCGGCGATGGGACGGATCGAGCAGGCCTCCGGCGAAATCGGCCAGATCATCAACGTCATCGACGAGATCGCCTTCCAGACCAACCTTTTGGCGCTGAATGCCGGCGTCGAGGCCGCCCGTGCCGGTGATGCCGGCAAGGGCTTTGCCGTCGTCGCCCAGGAGGTGCGTGAGCTTGCCCAGCGTTCGGCCGGTGCCGCCAAGGACATCAAGGCGCTGATCTCGCGCTCGAGCGGCGAGGTTCAATCCGGCGTCAAGCTGGTGACGGCGACCGGCGAGGCGCTCAGCCTGATCCAGGGCCACGTGGTCAAGATCAACGAACATGTGCATTCGATCGCCACCGCGGCCAAGGAACAGTCGACCGGTCTGTCGGAAGTCAGCACCGCCGTCAACCACATGGACCAGGTGACGCAGCAGAACGCGGCGATGGTCGAGGAATCGACCGCAGCGACCAACCGGTTGGCCGAGGAAGCCGCCAACCTCGCCCGGCTGATCGCCCGCTTCAAGCTTGATGGCGCCACGTCGGAGCGCCGTGCCATCGGCCACGACAGCAGGCCGGTTGCCTCGCCCGCCCGCGCGCTTGGCCAGAAACTGGCCGGTGCCTTTGGCGGCGGCAATGCGGCGCTGGCGACCAAGGCTGATTGGGAGGAGTTCTGATGAACGGCGCGACGTTGGAAATCATTGCCTCCATCTCGGCGATCAGCTTTCTGCATCAAGACAACATCAATCTGCGAAATCCGCGGACGGGTAGCGTCGTCGCCTGGTTGTCGATCAGGTCTCGGATATCCTCTCGATCCGAGGCGATCAGATTCAGCCAGTGCCCGATCTCGGAATCGCCTTCGATCCCAGCTTCTAGTAGGGGGCTCCGTGGGCATTTCTGCAATAACACTCGCTAAAGGGGATTGAAGCGGTTGGCGCGGATTGGCCTGAAGCGTTCGATGGGTCGGTCAATTTCACTCCGGAGGTAATGGCCGGTCCGCGCGATATGTGCCCATGGCAGCGGTGCGCCTGGGAAAGCACTTCGTCGGGGATGACGATGCCATGGCTGCGGATTTAATCGACAGCGCGGCTGAGATAGACGGTGTTCCACAGGATGACGGCGTTGACGACGAGGTTGAGACCGGAAGCCCGGTAGGCCATGGTTTCGGCGACACGGTTGCGCAGGGCGAGGCCCTCGGTTCCCCCATCATAGCAAGGGATCTCGCGCCCTAGCGCGCCTAGACCGGCGAGATCTCGCCGGCAGCACGAAGGATCTCACCGGAACCGGCGGAAACCCCTCAGGGGTTCCGTGGAGCTGCGGCAAGGCCGCGGCGGAAAGAGCCTGGTCACCACGGACGGGCCCTTTGGCGCGGAACTTGCCTGCCTTGTGCAGGAACCAGCCATTTTCCCGTCACGCCGCGTTACTTATTGTTTTTTTAGTGTTCCATTGGGTTCAATTGATGTCGCAGACTACGCACGGCAGTCAAGCGCGCCCGAACCAGATCGCGCATCGCCTCATGTGCGCGATCGGGTATCCAAACTGCGCTCAGTTCCCCAGCGCGATGATGCCTTGCCAGATTGTTGGCATCCCGACGGTCTGTCTTGATGCGATCGCCCGGCTTGCGCGGGATCAAAGAGGGGGCGACAACCACGTAGTCATGACCTGCGGCAGACAGCTGCCGTTGAATGCCATAGCCGCAGGGTCCTGCTTCGTAGCAAAACTTCAGCGTCCGCCCTGGCTGCGAAAGCTTCGCCGGCATGCGCGCCAAGGCTGCTGGCGTGATTACGATCTGGCCAAACGTGCGCACGTCACCACGCTTGTCGCCATCAGCAAGTGCGACCGAAATCGTTTCTTCGTGAACATCCAATCCGACATACGTGATAGTCTCTTCCACAACCCGTCTCTCTCCTATGCATGAGGCTCTGTGCGAGGATAACTTCTGCCTTATGCGTCTCGGTTCCCTTCTTTTCGCCATGCCGAAAACAAGGCAGATCGTTGAAGCCTTGAGCGTTGTCGCCTTGGCCACTATACGAGACCTATTTCAACCGCATCGGGAACTGTCTGCTTGAGAACTTCGGCAATACTCAACCGACCACGCGCTGAAATGCTGGGCTCTTGAGCGATTTTAGCCTCAACCATTTCTCGGAGCCGTTCTGCCGTGGGTTTTAGTCGCGCCTCTATCTCAACAATCCGAGCAGCTTCCGTGCGGCCCCCCGTTGTGGCAATACCTTTCCTATAAGGATCTTTTCCAGCCTCGTCGCTCGCCGACAAACCTCGTGCGATCATCAGAGGCACATCCTCATGGTTGATGGTAGCAGCGCTTGGTGTAACGTCGGCGTCACCCGCACGCGGAGCGCCACCGTACTCGGCTTCGGTTGCCGGTACTGGAAGCGAGGGAACAAAATCCGCTTCCGGAACGACGGGCTGGTACTCGACGGATAGGCGCGCGGCCATCTTGAACGGAGCGACTGCGTGGTATCTGAGCTTGCTGCCGAATATAGGACGCTGACCTTCAACCAGCAGGATCATTCGATCCTCGGGCATCTGTCGGACTTCCTGTGGCATCATCAGGTCCCGTTCGCGAATTTGCTCGACTTTTGTCCGGCGCGGCAGGCCCATCAATTCCAGCGTACGGGATTCCGAGTTGTACCGGATGGTTTTCTTGCCAAGCGCGCGGGACGCGTACTCGGCCGTGGCCTGGTCATTGGCGCCGAGTATAAGCTGCAAACCGCAATTGCCGAGGAGGGAATGACGGGACGTCTCGCCATAAATCTCGTCGAGGTTTTTCAGGTCCTGAATGATGAAGGCCATCTTGATGTTGTAGCCAGCTACATAGGGCAGCTTGTTCATGATCTCGTCCATCTTCTTGAGCTGCCTGAATTCGTCGAGGAGGAAATAGGCGGGCACGGCGCCCGGATCAAACTCACGTGTGAGGAGATCCATGCTTTGCTGCACGAACAGGGTGAGGAGCGGCCGCAGGATGGTAATGTCGCTGATATTCGGAGCAAGGTAAATCGTCACGGGCCTGCGGCGAATTGATGCAAGATCGATGTCGGTCACGTTGGTTGCGGCGATCACCCGCTCATTGCGAAACGGCTGCATCGCCCTCTGGATATCCAGGAGCGCTGATCGCGCTGCGCGCTCATTCAGGGAGATATAGGCGTTGAAGCTGTCAGTCGTGAACCTGGAAAGATCGGGTTCCTTCTCCTTGATCAGCTTCATCAGCGTCTGCAGATCAAGGCCTGCATTGAAGATACTGTTCACCTCGCCCAGGTTGCGCCGGTTCTTGTAATGGGTGCTTTCAAGCACGTAGCTGATGACGCCGGCGATCACCTGCTGGGCGGTGCCCTGCCACACCGCGCTTTCCGAACCGATGGTTTCGGGAATGAGGATGCTCGCCATATTCTGGATATCGATCGTGCGGCTTCCGCGATCTTGCCGGACGAAGTCCAGTGGGTTCCATCGATGCGTCTTCTTCCCGCCCGGCGAGAACAGAAAGACCTGATGGCCATTCGACTTTCGATAGCCAGCCGTATGCTGGAAGATCTCGCCCTTGAGATCTGTGACGATCATGGATCCCGAAAAGGTCAGCGCGTTAGGGATGACATAGCCAACGCCCTTGCCAGAGCGCGTCGGGCCGATGACGAGATGGTGCCGATCATCCTGCCGTCGCAGAATGTTGCGGCCGAGCCGTCCCAATATATGGCCTTCCCTGCGAAACCACTTCCCGCGCCGGAGTGAGGCGACGTCCTGAAACGCAGCGTCGCCGAGCGGATTGGAGGGTCTGCGAAGACCAAAGACGGCGGCCGCGCTTGCAATCACCAGCGCCGGCAACAAAGCACCAAGGGCCGCTACCTGCAGAGACCGATTGTCGAAATAGCGCATGAGCTGTTGGAACGGCGCGAACGGATTTGCGGTCACCGTCAACTGCAGCACGCGACCATCGTTGTAGTGGAGCTGCAGGATGACAGCGTAGCTCAGCATCCATACCGCAACCGCGATGAGGCAACAGAATAGCAGGTAAGCCGCCAAAAAGGTCCTGTTCATGCGGCATGCCTGGAGAAGTAAATCTCCGAAACACCGCGGCGTCCGCCATCGCGACGAAGCTGGATGACGACCGGAATGACCATCCGGATGTAAGACATCAGATCCTGCTTGGAGTAACCGGACGACAATCCCGCTTGCTGCATCATCATCGCCAGCTGTTCGTAGGCACCGAGCGGCGTGTCGGCGTGGACGGTCGACATGCTTCCTGGGTGACCGGTATTGATCGCGCGAAGGAAGGCAAAAGCCTCCGCCCCCCTGATTTCGCCGACGAACAGCCGGTCAGGCCGCATACGCAAAGACGCCTCGAGCAATGCCTGGATGCTGACATGTGCTGTGCCTTGATCGCCTCGCGATGCCAAAAGATGGACGGCATTCTTCTGCGGCGGAAACAGTTCGCGCGTATCCTCGAGTGTCAGGATGCGCTCGAATGGGTCGATGGTCTTCAGGCAAGCGTTCAGGAACGTCGTCTTGCCAGTCGAGGTGCCGCCGCTGATCAGGATCGAGACCCTTTTGCGAATGGCAGCGTGAATAAAGTCGTAGATGCGCTCCGCGCGCAGGAGTTCGATCAGCTCACGTTCGACCTCGCTCAGACCGCCAACGGCGACCGACACCTTTTCCAGCGAGCCATTGTCGCGATACTCCTCAAGGGTGAAGTTGTTGGTGACCTGTTTGCGTATCGAGATCGCGCCGCCCTCGACTGCTGCGGGCGGGAGCACGATCTGGATGCGCTCGCCTGACGGAAGTGCAGCGCTCAGGATTGGATTGATGCGGCTGATGAACTGGTGCGTCGCGCCGGCGACGCGCTCGCCGATATTCTCGATCTCTGCCGCTGTGAGCGTTGGGATATGATGATGTTCCATCACCTCCGCGCCGAGACGCTCTATATAGACATGGCCCGGCCGATTGATCGAAATCTCAACGATCGTGGGATCGGCAAGGAATGTGCGCAGCGGATCGAGAGCCCGCTCCAGGAAATAATAAGGACTGTTCTCAGCGGCTTTGATTTTGGAAAAGGCCTCGCTCATGCTTGATCTCCTTCAAGGCTTCCTCGACCGGATCCGGATACATGGCGGAGAAATCGAGGTCCTGGCGGACATAGACGAAGATGCGCTCGCCCTGGTGAACGCTGATCGTCGGCGGGATCTTGAGGTTTTCTGCGAGCGCCTGATTGGCCATGTCAGAGAAGGTCTGGGCGATCGTCTCGCGGGCAAGTTCCGCGGCGCGATCGGAATCAGTCTCGCCGTCCCCGCGGCTACTGAATTGGCCGCTGCCATAGCCGGTCAGGTAGCTTGATCCGGCACCCACAATCGACAAGAGGATCGCCGATCCGAAACGCTCGCGCCATTTGTTGTCGACGAGCCCGGTCAGCCCGGAGCGACCAAGGCTATCGGTGCCGATGCTGTTCAGACGGACCGACACGCCATCGTCGCGAAGAAGACGGGTCCAGATGACAAAGACGCGTTTCTGACCACGGGTGACCTCGGACTGATATTCGCCGATGAGCCGTGTGCCGGTCGGGATCAGCACCCGGCGTCCATCGAAAGAATAGACATCCCGCGAGACGATGGCCCGAATCTGGCCTGGCAGATCACTGTTGATCGCGGTCTCGAGCAGACCAGGAATCAACGTTCCCTCGGGGATCATCGCATCCAGGCGCCCGATTTGCCGCGCCTTTGCCGATCGGTCGCCAATTGCCGATGCGGTCGCGAGGAACTTGCTGTTGCGATCCTCACCCGCGACGATCGGCCTGCCTTCGTCGTTGCCGGACGTGAGAGATCCTTGTCCATTGTCGGCTTTTGCAGTGTCCACCACGACCTGCTTTGACAGGAAACGCTTCGGAAACTCTTCTGCTTTCACAGGCTGGACCGGCGTTTCATCCTCAACCGCAACGACACCTGGCGGAGGCGGAACGTCAAACTCGGTCGTGTCTGCTGGTTCCTCCTTTTTCTCCTCGGGGGGAGGATCCGGCAACGTGATGACCGGATCGGGTTCTCTTTCCGGTTGCTTCTGATCGTCACGCAGAAATGAGGGCGGTCGGAAGGTCGTGGTCGTAAACTCCTCGTCGCCTTTGACACTTTCTGGCAGGCGTTTTTCGGGCGCGAAGACGACGATATAGGCGAGTGCCGCGCCGCCAAGCACAAGTGCTGCACTTCCGACGAACTGCTTTCGCCGTGCTCGGGTGTCCTCCACCGCTGTCTCGTCGCCGGCCAGCATTGCTTCGAGTTCGGGAGACCGTTGCATCAGTTTCCACTCCTGCGGCGTGTCGTCGCCTTTTCATCCGTTGCCGGTGCCATGATGTCGGGGTCGGACATGCCGAAGTTCGGTTTTTTCAGATTGAAGATGCAGGTCCATTGATCGCCATCGCGCAGCGTGTACTGGGTCGCGGTGCCGTCGATGACGAGGTAGTCGCCTTCACGCCTGAAGTTTCGGAGCGTCTCGGTAAAGTCGGCATTCACCGCGAAGATCGCCGGCACGCGTGCGCCGAATTTAAAGAAGGTCTTTTTACCGTCGTCGAAAACCATTAGCGGCTTCAGCTTGCCGTCGCCGGAAAACGAGTAGTCGATATTGACGTTGGCCTTGTCGATCCCTGAGATATTTGGATTGGCCGCGCGCGCTTCAGCCTCCCGTCGCAACGCGGCATTGAGATCCTTTTCGGGGTAGACGAAGCGGATGCCGAAGACCTTCTTGCCGTCCTCGGGCGCATAATCGTTGAGCTCAAGGTAATAGATGCGCTTGGTCGTTACGACATTCATGTTGGTCGTGACTTTTTTCGCCTTGGGTTTGACGAAGAGGATGTTGCCTCTGTCCGTCGGCACGACATCCCAGCTGTCAGTGTCGCCCAGGGCAAGCGTCTCGAATTTTTCGTCTTCGTCGAAGATGATCATTGTCGAGATGCCATAGGTGGCAAACACGCGGACAACATTGTTCGGCTGATAGACGACGCTTGTAACGCGCGGATCGAGGCGACCGGAGGCCGGGGTCTGGGCTGCGAAGGCGGAGGGAAGCGAGACGATTATCACCGTGCCAACAAGAAAACTAAGCCGTATCATCATCGGTTCCCCTCAGTGACCGTCTCCTGGTCACGGCGATAATCGTAGACCTGGAAACCGAGTGGGTTCTCGAAGCGCCACTCATTTGTGGCCGGCGTGTCGGTATAGCGATAACGGACGACAGCGATCCAGTGACGCGGAATGGACTCCGTTTCCGACTGTTCAACGGTCGCAAAGCGCACGATGCCGGTACTGGCGTTGGGAAAGGTGACCGATGCGATATCAGTCGTCACCCGTTTGATCCTGCCGTAGATCCTGGCCGGGTTCTGGACATTGGCGGCACTATACAGGTCCTGCAGCTCGCGAGCGGCATTTCCTGTCGATAGAAGTGCGGCGATACCGAAATTCTGCTCGATCGCATACGGATCATAGCCTTCGCGCGACCGGATGTAGCGGACGATATTGGCCTGGGTCACAGCCTGCTGATCGGTCAGATTGGTCGGTCGCGTCAGGCCAGTCTTGACCTCGACATAGCCGGTATTCCTGTCGACTTCGACGATATAGGGCTCGAAGCTCTTCAAGGGGACGAGCATGGCGAGTGTTGCCAGACTGACGAGGGTAATGGCGCCAAAGATGGTCGTGACGAACCAGGCGAGTGTTTTCGATCGTTTGGCTTTCTTGACGATCTCCTGTTCCCAGATATCCCCGCTTTGATAGTAAGTCCGTAGACGATTATCATTCGTATCCGCCATTGCCGCTCATGCCCTTCAGAAGATTGATCTGGCCGCTCAGGCCGGCGTGCTGTGTTGCGTTATTTTTGTTTGCATCGCAGCCTTGGTGCCGGAGTCGTCGTTGTCGTCATCACCGCGGTATCGATCGCGCAAGGAACGGCCGGCTCGGTAAGCCGCTCGGCCGGCAGAGTTGGCTCCTCGTGCAGCCGCCATGGGCGCCTTGATGCCCACCTTTTTCACCACGATGGTCCCGACGGATCCGACGCCAGCGGCAATGCCGCCAGCGATACCCTGTCCGATCGAGTGGATGTAAAACATGACGAATGCGCCAGCTGCGCAGAGAAGCAGGAACCCGGCAATGTCGGCGAGCCTCAGCGTCCTGGCGCCGCTCGCAGCATCGATCTGGGCGAGCTCGGGGTCCATGGCCGCGATCAGAAACGAGGCGACGACATAGATGAACAAGGGGATCAGCGCGTAGGTCAGGACCTGATTGAACCAGCCGACCCCGTACCCCCTCGTTTTCTCGAACAGCATGCAGGCGATGAAAATCGGCGCGGTCCCGATCAAAACCCACAGCATTACCTTCGCCAGAATGAGGATCGCAAGCGCGACGGCGATGAATATTCCGGCGCCGATCATGATCAACACGCCGATCATACTGGGAAGGACGGAAAAATAGCCGGATTGCTCTGCAAAGGCGGAAGCGGCCTGATTGGCGGTCCTCCAAATCTGCGACAGTCCGTTGGTCGGCTCGGTGATGCCGGTACCGGACGCGGCAAGGATCGCGCGACCGACGTCTTCGGGTGTGTCGTTGATCCAGTGGTAGAACAGATTGTTGAAGTTTGCCCAGGAGCTGACGAGCGCCAGAATGATCATCATCCGGACGATGCGCCCGATGATTTCGGAGACGCCGATCCGGGCGGTGCCCAGAAACAGCTGCAGACCATAATAGGCGACATAGGCCACCAGCATGATTTGCAGCAGCGGCATGATTTCCTGGGCAACGACCGTGTACGCCCTTTCCGAAAACGTCGTCCCGGAATCTTCAATACGCTGCAGCAGGGCGCCGAGAAAGTCTTCCATCGCCTATTGTTCCATTCCAATGGCGGCGAAAGCGGCGGCGGGATCGTTGACGGCGCGCATCGCCCCGCAGGCCTGCCGCGGATCCACAAACGAGCTGAGCTCAACCGGCCGCTTGCACGGAGCGGTCTTTTCCTTGACGGTTCCGCACCCCGATAGGGCTGTCATGGCAAGGATGGCGCTCAAGCAAACAAGCGGCCGCATCGGGTCAATTTCCATAGGTGAGGGCTTTTTTGCTGTTCGAAATGTCTGTCAGGCGGCGCTGGTTCTCCGCCTGCAGCGATGTCACGGCGCCGTTCATCACCCCGATCATTTCATTGAGAGTGAGGCCCGACTGCACCTGCAGCTGGGTGTTCTGGTCGATCGACCCCTTGATATCTTCGGCCTTGCCGATCTGTTGTCCAGCCGCCTCAAAGGCACTGCGCCGTGTTTGCGTTGCCTTTTGCGCCCCATTGATCAGCGCTGAAACGCCGAGCACGGTATTGACCAGTTGTTCGTAGGATTTGTCGCCGGAAAAGTCGCTGTTCTCCTTGCCGGAGAGTGATTTCACCAACCGCAGGCCGTTGATGAAGGCAGTGGCGACTTTCGAGACGTCACCACTCATGTTGCCGAAATCCGGGACGCCGCCTTTGATCAGGCTATCGACGGACGGCATGGACGAGACGCTGAAGCCCTGGCCGATCGCCAGGTTTTGCAAGGGCTCGGCAGTGCTGCCCCGATCGCCGGTGACGGCCTTCAGCGTGTCCTCGACCGTCGTCAGGATATTCTTGTTGGTGTTGAGGATCCGGTCGGTCGTCTCCGCCGTCTGTTTGGCGATCTCGTAATTTTGCCTGTCGATGACCGGCACATCGGCAAGGGCAGTGGCAAATGGCAGAAGGACAAACGCAGCGGTTATCATCGCAGGCTTCATGATCGGCTCCTCTATTGGGGTTGCAGCAACAGTTGAACGTCGGTTTCATCTTCGCGCTTTTCCACGCAAGGCTTGTTCACGGGATCCCAAACCAGCTTTTGTCGCGGGTCGCAGAGACCCGTCGGATCGTCCGGTTCGTCTTCGTCCCGGCCACGCTCCGTGGATTGCGACGAACTTGACAGATCGGAAGCCGCAACAGCGTTGCGGGAATTGATCAGATCGGCCATCGCCGCGCCAAGTTTGATGACGTTGTTCATCATTTCGAGATTGGCGTTGCGCGCGGTGGAGTTATGGTCCCAGCTGTCCTGGATGGTCCCGGTCTGCAGACCCGCCAACTGTTGATACCAACGTCCCACACTGGCAAGGCTCTCCGACGTCGCCGTTGTGGTCCCCATGGCGTTCAGGGTGGAATCCCGCATGGCTGTGTAAGCCGCTTGGCCGCCACCGTAATTCAGGGGGATGCCCGACTTGTCCGAGCCGCCGAAGGCCGGCAACCAGTCCTGGGTGATGCTGCGGACGTAGCCTTGTGTCTCCTTGAATGGGGGAATCCCACCGTACTTGTTGACGTTGCCTGGACCGGAGTTATAGGCGGCAAGCGCAAGGGAGACGTTCCCGTTATAGCGCCACAGCTGCCGCCTGTAGTAGAGGGCGCCGCCTCGCAGATTGTCCTCGATGTTGTTTTCGTCGACGCCAAGGTCGTCTGCGGTGCCGGGCATCAACTGCGCAAGCCCGGTCGCGCCAGCGCCGGATTTGGCGCAAGGGTTGAACCGGCTTTCCTGATAGACGAGCGCGAGGAACTGGTTCTCGTCGATGCCTTCTTCGCGTGCGACACGGCGCACCAGACCCGAAATCTCCGCGTTCTGCCGGGCGGCGCCAACCGGATCGTTTCGTCGGGAGGGGCGGTACATCGAGCAGGTGACCGACGTGTTGATCGTGTGGCGGTCTGTGTCGGTATCCTCGATTTTGCTCGTCGTCTCGTCGCGCGCTGTATCCTGGTCGAGGATCGTCTTGTCGATGACGGGAACGTCGGCGGAGGCAGACCTCGGCATCGCGACCGTGGCAACCATCAAAAGCGGGAGAGCAAGCCGTTTCATGGCCAGGCCTCCCAACTGCAAAATTGCGGGAGCCAGGCAGCCGGAGCATCACCCAGTTCGTGCCTGAGCCGCGCGCATTCCTCGATGGTCTCCTTGCGGCCGGACAACACTTTGATCATGTCCGGCATCGTGCCGAGGTCGAGCCTGGCAATAACGCTGTCGTGGCCATGCTTGATGAGAAATGTTCGCTTCTCCGGCGGCGTGGTCCGGATGAAGTTGAATTCCTTCACCGTCAGCCCGAAGCGCCTGATGTAACTTTCCTCGTCGGCGCGCGGATTGGGGAAATGGATATTGGTCGATGACTGCTCGATCAGCGTGTGGGAGGCGGCCGCGCGCACGATATCGGCCGCCGACTGGGTGCCGAACCCGACGATCCCGTTCAGCTTGCGGATCGTCTTCATCTTGTCGACGATGAAATCGCTGAAAGTCGGATCCCGTAAGAGCCGCCAGCCTTCGTCCATGAAGATCATCACCGGCGAACCATCAAGGAGCTCGTCGAGCCGGTGGAAGATGTACATCAAGGCCGGTGTTCTGAGCTCCTCGTTGTCAAGGATATTGGTCATATCAAACCCGAACACCCTGCGGTCGGACAGGATGAGGACGTCGCGCTGGGCGTTGAAGAGCCAGGCCTTTTCTCCGTCGATCCATGGCCGCAGGCGCGCATGCAGGTCGTTCGGGCCAGCCCGCGATCGCCCGATCAACAGGCCCGAGAGGTTCGCGAGATTTCGCTGGGCCGCCGGCTCCTGCATCAGCCGCAGCAAAGCGCGCTCAAGAATGTCATGCTCTTCCTGATCGAAGTCGCTGCCATCGCCACGGCGAAGCATTGCCTTCAGCAAACGCAACAGGAACTCCCGGTTCGGCCCGGTATTTTCGAGCTGAAGCGGATTGAAACCGGTGGACGTTCCAGGGGTCAGAACCTCATATGCGCCATTCATTGCGCAAACGAAGATCTCACCGCCTCGGTCCTTGTCGAAGAAGACAGCCTTGGGTGTGGGCTGAACCCGGAAGGCCTGGGCAAGCAGGAAGGTGAGGGCGACGGTCTTGCCGGAGCCAGTCGGGCCAGTCACCAGGAAATGGCCGATGTCCCTTCGATGAAAATTGAACCAATACGGCGTCTGGCTGGTCGTCTCCAGGATGGTGATCGGCGTGCCCCAATGTGTGCCGTCGGTCTGACCGGCGGCAAAGTTGTGCATCGAGGAAAGGCCGGCAAAGTTTGCGCTCGAAAGAAGGGCCTTTCGGGCGATGTAGGCATGATTGCCGGGGAGCTGCGCCCAGAACCCGGCCTCGAGGTTAAGGTCTTCTCGCAACCAGTTGACGTTCATATCTGTCAGGCAGGCGCCGAGATCCGAGACGGCCTTGTTGACGCCGTCCAGGTCGCGCGACAGGCAAAGCAGGGTCATGTGATGGAGGCCGAACACCGCCTCCTGGTTCATCAGGCTGTTGAGAGCGAAATTGATATCGTTCTCGACGTCACTGCCTGCTTCGTCGGACGCTGCGATTTGCCGCTTCAGGCGTGAGATGCGCTCCTGAGCGATCGGCTTATCGGCAATCGTGAAGGACTGCGTCAGAACGAATTCATGGTTGACCTGCAAGAGGCCGTCGAGCATGCCTGGACCCGTGAACGGCGGATACTCCTTGATCGACAGCATGGCACCGAAACGGTCGTCAGCGTTTGTCGATCCCTGCGCCTGCAGCGTGCGCCTGGAGAAGTGCAGGCGAGAGCTCCCGACATAATTTGCAATGCTCATGCGGGGCAGGCGCATCTTGCGGGGAATGCCGCAGCTGAGCAGGGCATTGAAGAATTCGCAGGGCTCGGAATAGGGCTCATCATTGCGGCGGGTGATGCCAAGCGGACGAGCGCCGTACTTTTGCAGATCTCGGCAAATATTGCCGACAAGCTCTTCGAGCTCGCTGACGGGTTCCCGCAACTGATCCTCTGCCGCTTGGCGCGATCCTGCCCTGTTTACGAGGCGACGCACCTTGTCGCCGGCCGCAAGCGCTCCTCGCATTCCGGCGCACAGCACACTCAGGTAGAGTTCATTGGCGAACATGCGCTTTTCGCTGAGCTGCGCCATGTAGCGGCGGTTGAGCAGGGCACAGAACGGATCCGCGAATGTGCCCGCGAGTTCACCCTCGACCTGTCGGCGGATTACGGTAGACCACAGCGAGAAGCGGCTGGAGCCAAGTGCCCGGATCATCGTATTTTGGACGACGGACCGCATATTCAGTTCGGCCTGATCCTCGGTCTGAAAAAACAGGCCGTTCAGGCGAATGACGGAGAGGAGAGCACCGCTCTCGAGTTTGACCACCGTGTCGGCGACATGCCGCAGATAGGGGATGTGCTTCGACATCGGCCTTTCCCGACCGGCGATGGTTCCGAAGCCAAGCTCTTCGCGGATGAGTTTCAGCATGACTGTCACGGTCCGTAGGAATTGGCGCCCCAGAACGGCTTGTTGGGCGTCTTCGGGGTCATGCGCGTCGCAACTTGCAGCACGTCGAGAATGCGGCTGTCCCAGGTGCAAAGCGTGAAGAGAACGAGATAGGCAACCGGCGCGGTCAGCAGTGCCCATACGGTGTTGGTCGCCAGCCACACGATAATCGTGAGCCCGATGACAACCACGATGGCCATGTAGGGAACACCCCACAGCGTGGGCGAACGGGTAAGGCCGATGATCACGGGCGTGAGGGTCGGCTTGTCGTCTTTGAACTCGGCCATGACTCAGTTCCCGACTGTCGACATCAGCTGGTCGACGATAGCCGGCGCGCCGAACACAAGCCCGATGCCGAGGACAACTGCTCCTGCCGTGAACCAGCTCAGACGGCCGGCAAATGCCAGGAACCCAAGGCCGATGACAGCGATGATGGCGACCAGGCGACCGAACGGACCGGTGATGAAATCAACCACCGCCTGGACCACCGTCTGGAGTGGCGCGAATGCCTGGTTGGTGGCCTGTGCCATTGCGACATCTGCGGCAACCAGCTGGGCTATCGCAAGCGCAGATACGACCGCAGTGATCTTCCACGCCTTCTTCTGCTGGGCGGACATGACGATTGTCATTTTCTTATCCTCTTCGTTTAGAAGTGCATGACACCGTTGACGAACCGGCTACCTCGTCCACCAATGACGTCGCTGGCCTGCCCGTCGGACAGGGGTGCCTTATTTGCGGTGATCGCTGCACGGGCTTCGCGCTCCGGGGCCTGCAGTTTCAGGCCAAGCTGGCGGTTGATCACCGCCGCCACGTACCGGATCGTTTCGCCGTAGGGCGGGATGCCGCCATTGTCATAAACGGCCTTACTGCCGGCGTTATAGGCCGCGGCCGCAACCAGCGGGTTCTTGAATTCGTCGATGAGGGCTTTGAGGTGACGGATCCCGCCGTCAACATTGGATGCTGGATCGCACAGGTCTCGCACGCCGAGACTTAACGCGGTGTCGGGCATGAGTTGCATTGGCCCGCGCGCACCTTTCGGGCTGTTGCGGGTCCGATCGAACCGGCTTTCCGCCCACGCGATCGCCTTGGCAAACTCGGGATCGACGCCGTAGGCCTTGGCCGTGAAGCCGACAAGATTTTCGATCTCTCCTGGTTTCATGGGAGAGGCGCCGCATGCGCTCCCAGGGCTCGGAAACTGAGCCGGAAGTGAATATAATATCTTCATCATCCTGGGTGAGTGTAGTGGCTCTCTCGTGAGGTCGAGAGCGGCGGTTGGACTTTCATGTGACCATGATGTGTTCATCCATCGTGCCTGCTGGGCTTTGACAACGGTCCCGAAAGGATCGAGCACAGGATCTTCGGATGATCTCGAAGAGCTCCTCTCAAAGATCCGTACTCGTGCGTTGAAAGCCGGGGATGTGCCGGCAGAAAAATGTTTATTATCAGCTGAATATGCACTGTCGACCGGAAAAGCCAGAAGGGCCAAGGCGGCAAAAATGCTGATCCGTTTCAATCTCAAGGCTCGTCCTCCTATTTTTCTGTTGCTGTTCGATCTCGTCCTCAAAGGCAGGTGAATTTCGGGAAAGCGTTGCAATTTTCCCTTTTAATCAGTTACCGAATATGTTCATATCTACAATGAAAATTAAAAGTAGCAAAGAGAAAAAATGCGTCCGAGGGCTGTATCGATGTCAACGAGATTGGTAACGCGAATTTTCCGGAAACGAATAGGCCTTGTCGTGCCAGCCGTTTTCCTGGCCACCCCCGCATGGGCCGGTGGCGCAGTCGATCCCGCTTATGTGAAGTCGCTTGCCGCCCCCGGAAAGGTGGTTCTGGTGGTCGAATACTATGACCCCGCAGGAAAGGTCGTGGATCGAAAGGGGTTCGCCTCACCGAGCGGATTTCGGGCAAAGTCGCCCGTCGATATCGCCGTCGATGCCGGAGTTGATCTGCACCTGTATGGGCTTGAGCCCTGCCGGGGCGAGATGGTCAACCAGAGGGAAGGCTTTGCAGGTAGCTGTGGTGACTATGCGCGTGAGGAACTGGATATCATGCTGAAAGCGGCCAAAGTCATCTTTTGCCGTGCGTTCCTAACCGAACGAAATGCGCCTCTGCAGGATGCCACCTGCTTCGGATACTTCAATTATCCAGGCACCCTGGACACGGTCGACAACCTTGAGGAACAACTCGTTTCGCTTGGAGCCCTTCGACTGTCAAAAAAGCAGGACGGTACTCTGATGCGACCGGATCTCGCCAACGCAGAGAGAATCGGCCGGGGCGGATTTGGCATGTGGGCTGACCCGAGGGTGGCGGCGCAATGAAGCCTGTCCTGATCAAGGGCGCGATTGCGGCCACCCTTTCCGTGACCTTGGCCCATGCTGCGCCTGCGGGTTACTTCGAGCTCCTTCAAGGTGCCGTGTTCGAAACGGGAGGCACCGTCGTTATCGGGGGCAAACGCATAAGGCTCTATGGCCTCCAGTCCTGTTTGCGAGGCACCTCCTACACGGACCGGTCCGGAGCCAGGCGCGATTGCGGCGAAGCGTCGATCGCAGTCCTGGCCGCCTTCATCAAGGGCACAAAACCCGTCTGTGCTCCGGTGGCCGAACGCAACGTTTCAACCTTTGTCGTATGCTACGCCACGGTTGGGAAGCAGCGTCTAGACCTAGCAATGATGATGATCACGGAGGGATACGGCTTCGCGACCCTGAAAGCCGACGGACTGCCGGTTCATGCTCCCTATGCTGTCGCTGAGCAGGACGCACGCGAGAGGCGCAGAGGGCTCTGGCGGTTCTCGGACGTCCAGCATCCGGCAGTTTTCCTCAGCCGTACGGCGAAGAACCCACAGGGGGTACTATGATCCGGAAGGTGATTTTCGCTCTTTCGGTCTTGATGGCTTCCGGCGAGGCCAGGGCGGCCGACGTGATCGGTGGTTCGTCGGACAAGCAGGCGGTTGCCCGACGAGGTACGCTAAAGGGCCAAGTGGCTGTGATCGATGGACGAACGCTATGGTTCGGCAACCACCGCATGCTTTTACGGTTGAGCGAAATCGACAGCTGTGAACTGCCGCAATGGGCCTTTGATCCAAGGGCAACCCAATCCATCAATGGGACTCTCGCCCCGGTGCCATGCGGCGCCCTGGCGAAGGCTTGGTTGAAGCGCACGGTTGGCGGCCACGTCGTCAGCTGCAGCTTTACCGTTCAGAACCCTTCTGGTGTGGCGCGCGCCGTCTGCAAGGCAAACGGTCTGGATCTCGCTCACGAAATGCTGCGTGTCGGATGGGCGAGACTGATCACGCCAGCGCGCAACAGTCGATACATTGAGGCACAAAGCCATGCCGCCGCCGCCCGCTATGGGATGTGGGCGACCTATGTACTCGACATGGCCGAGTGGCGTCAAAAGGCAATCGACAAGACGGTGGGCCGCCGGCCGCTGGCGGATCTCAACCTGCTGTCCGAGCGCCGCAGCGAGATTTCACCGCCGTTCGCGGACGCCCGACGCCAGCCGTCTCGGCGTGACCGATAATCGTTCGTCGCTTGAAGGAAACTTCTATGAAACATCTGCTCGCAGCGATGCTCTCAATCACCCTCGTCAGTTTTTTGACGTCGCCTTCCAAGGCCACTGAATGGGGCTGCGAAGTCCTCCTCTGCGCGGCGTCCTCCAATCCGTCCTGGCACGACGTTCCGGCGTGTCATCCCCCGATGGAGAAACTGATTTCCGCGATGAAGAGGCCCGGATTTTCCTGGCCAACCTGCCCCGAAGGGCGCGCCGGCAAACCAGGTTATGAGAAATATGCGGAGTGCCCGGCGGGTTGGACACCAACCGCCGGCGACGATGGGCGGGGTCAGGGATTTTCGCGTGAACAATCGCAGTGCGCGCGCACAGTGACGACCTGCAAAGGCGGACGCGGCTCTTCCGGCTTCTCAAGCCGCAGCCGCACCGAGACGACCGCCGATGGCATCACGCGGGTCTTCTCCAGAAATAATGCGTGCGTTTTCACGGAATTTAGGCAGCGACCCAGGCGCAGCGATCCCTATTATTTCGATATCAAGGACGGCGCGACCGATCGGTCAGACCGGTTGTGGTTCAATCTGCAAAAGTGACCCGGGTTGAAACGAGCGGTCCGGAGGCGTGTTCAAGTTTCACCGGGGTCGAATCTGACACATCGCTTCAATTGACCACCCCCAACGAAGTGCATAGCCATTCGGCCGCATCGTAATGTATGACTCGCGCCTTGCGGATTGGGTTTAGTGGAATATGACGACAAAATTGGAAAGTCACATCGCGGACTTGGGACTGGTGAAGACATCGGATCCTGAAAATGAAAAGCCCGTCTACCGACGAGAGGGGTTCGACGGTATCTCTGCTTTCACAGAACTCGACGACAAGATCGGTGAGGCTCTCAGGAATTGTCGCCACAGCAAAAACCTGAGTAGAGCTGAGCTTGCGACGCTCGTTGGCCTGAGTGAGCAGGTCTACGGCCGATACGAACGCAATTCATCGAAGATGCATGTCAGCAGACTGATCCATCTGAGCGAGGTTTTGGGCGTCTCACCTCTTGCTATGCTATTCGCGGCAGCCCCCCATTTATGGGGCGCGACCGAAAAGGAAGCCGACACCCGCTTTCGAATGATGAAGTTGCTGGAAGATCTTCCGAATGACACGATGTCATCGATCGTCACGCTCCTCGAGACAGTTTCCGTTCTTCAGGATGGGACCACGACACCCAGCAAGTGAGCTGCGTGCCATGCCGCCATGTTGCCGGAGGTGGTCGACGGTTTCCTGGATTTTCGCGATCGTGGCTGTGTCAAAAGAGCCCTTCGTACTGGCCAGGAAATAGACGAGATAAATCAGCTTCACCTGTGCGTCGCGGACAGAGGGTGGTCGCCAATGGATTATTTCGTTCCGGACCAATTCCTCTTCCGCCACCGCCTGCCCAAGCTTTCCGCAATCCTGGGCGCCATTGGCGACATGCTGCCTTAGGGTTTTCACCGACGCGACGATGTTTGCGTGATGCACCGTTAGCCAAAACAGGTTCTTGCCGGGACAATCGTTCATGGGATCACCTTGGTGGGCTTTGAGCCGCGCGTCGACATTCTGCTTGTCGGAGACCGCATTCGCTCATGCGCCGGCGTGGCGGATCTCTTGCCTGATCCCGTCGATTGCGACGCATAGATCCCTGATCTGCTGCTCGGTATGTGAGGCAGTCAGGCAAATTCGTAAACCCGCCTCGCCACGGGAGACGGTCGGAAAGAAAATTGCCGATGCATAGAATCCGAGCTGCAGCAGTTGCCTTGCCGCAGCGACGGAAAGCAGCTCATCTCCCAACCGTATGGTTCGGATCGGCAGGTCGCTTGTCATGTCCTTTGTCGGGATCAGCCGGTCAAGGAGTGCAAGGTTTCGCCTCAACGTCTCCTGCCGTATGGCGAGCTCATCCGTTCGATGAATTCGAGCCGACGCCTGTGCCGCGCCGATCGCCGCCGTGTTCAAGGATGCCGAGAACGCGTGGGCGACCGCAAAGCGTCTGAACAACAACTCCTGTGCAGCGGTTCCGAGCATCAACATGCCGCCGGATGCGCCAAAGCCCTTGCCGAGTGATGCGGCGACGATCGTCCGCTCGCCAAGCTCCTCAAACACGGATCGCGCAAAACCTGAGCCATTCTCACCGATGATGGAAATCCCGTGTGCGTCATCGATGTAAAGAAAGAGACCGTACTTCTCCTGAAGCGCACGAAGTTCGGCAAGAGGAGCGCTTCCTCCCATCGAATAGGCACCATCACAGACATAAGCGACGGACCTATGGGTACGGCACAGTGCCTCGAGTGCCGCGAGGTCATTGTGAGGGATCGTTTCCACCCCGGTTTCTTCTGCGACCGTTCCCTTGTGGTGCGCAAGCGTCGCATGAGCAAGGCGATCGAAGGCGATCAGCGGCTTTTGCCCTGCCGTCAGGTGACCCGAGGCAAGCAATGGCAAGGCACTCATGTTGGCTGCAAGGACCGTGGTGAATGTCACGACCCGTGCGCGGAACAGGTCGGAAAGATTCTCTTCAAGTTCGCCGAGAATGCTGAAATTGAGGCGCGTCCGGGCGCAAGACCAATGCAGGGAGCCAGCTTCGCTGACCGCCTGCGCCGCGCCGGCGACGATGCCGGGGTGATTGTCGAGACCGAGATAGGAGCACCGCACGAAGTCGACGACTGTCGAACCGTCATGGGCCAACCGGACGCTGCGATCTGCAAGTGGCATCGCATACAGCGCCATGATGCCCTGGTAGTGGGCGGCATCGAAATTGGAGGCAGCCGCGCTGATCATCGCCGCTGTATTGCGAAACTGACCCTGGCGGCTGGTGGGTTGGGATGTATGGCTCATATGACAATCTCTTTCGCTACCTATGCGAGAAGAAGGCCACGGCACACAAGGAATCACAACGAAGCTTCTGTGAAAGAAAATTCAAGATTTGTAGAAGGTGAAAACCGGCTTATTGGTCGTCGTCGGTGACATCTGCAACGTATCCGTTCGAGCGGATCGTTCGGATGATCGTCCGTCCAGTCGCCTGCGCAAGGGTGCGGCGGAGATTTGCAATATGAACATCTACAGTTCGGGCATTGACGTGATGGTTCGAGGGCCAGGCCGTTTCGATGAGATCAGCGCGTGAAAGAACGCGGCCCGGCGCTTCGAGCAGCCGCTTCAGCAATCGGAACTCGATCGGGCTCAGCTCAGCGCAGCCGGACTTGCATCTGACGAGGCGCGTCTGCTCGTCGAGTTCGAGATCGCCAAAACGAAGCACTGGCCGTGTCGGGGTCGAAGACATCGTGGCACCCTTCGCCGTTCCCAAAATTGCGCGCAGGTAAGAGAGGATCCGTTCGGGCGAAACGGGCCGCACGAACGCCTCGTCAATACCGGCTTTCAGAAGACCGAGATAACTGTGCTCGTCGCGGCCCGGAATGAGCGCAAGAAGCGGCAGCTTCGCTGTCGCAGGATTTGCCTTCAGAGCGATGCAGAACCTTGTTCCACCATCGATATTGTCGCCGGTGTCGACAAGCACTGCGACAACGGCCGGCACGTCAGAGGCCACGACAGCGTCGAAATCTTCGGCCAGCAATACACGAAAACCCGCCACTGCCAGGATATGGCTCATCAGAATGTAGAAGTCTGGATCACTGGTATGGATAAACACGAGGTTAGTTGGCACTGGTGAAGCCCTCTTGAGCGGACTGTGTCTTGGGAGCCGGCCGTTTGATCGTTTTTACGATAATCAGCCGGCCAAGCTGTCGGGGTGGCGCCCGCGGATCATCGCACCCAGTTGTTCCACCGCTGCAGCAGCATGGCGGCGTTGGCATTGATCCAGGCTGCGTCGGGAACGATGACGCTATCCTTGATCTCCGCTGTCGTCGGCATGGATTTACGGGCTTCCTCCGACATCAGGGAGATCGCCTCCGTGCTCGGCGGTGTGCAGGATAAAACGTCGCAGGCTTTTGCCTGAACGGCGGGGTTGTCGAGCCAAAACGCAATGAGCTTCAGCGCATTGTCGCGGTGCGGCGCGCCTTTGATCAGTGCAATCCTGTCGCCGACGAGAAACGAGGCTTTGTAAGACCAGCCGATCGGCAAGCCATCATTCTTCATGGCTTTCGCCCGCGTCAGCCAGATCTGGCCGAGGTCGTACTCGTTGTTGCGAAACCCTTGCACGCTCTGATCACCGGTTTTCCACCAAAGCGTGACGTCGTCGCGGATTTCGTCGAGCTTGCGGAAGGCCCGATCCACATCAAGCGGGAAGAGTTCGTCCTTTTTGACGCCGTCGGCCAGCAATGCGGCGGCAAGGACGCGCCAGGGATCGTCGAAATTTGGAAACGCCCGGCCACCGGGGAACCTGCCAAGATCCCACATGTCCGCCCATGTTTCCGGTGCCGCTTGCGATCCATCGTCCTTTCGGTAGACGAGCAAGGTCGCCGTCGACTGGAGGAGCGCGCCTCCCGCCTCGCAAGCGTTGGCTGCCAGGTCCGCCTTGGTCGAAAAGCGCGCGCAAAAGGCAGTGAGGTCTTCGGTGACCTGGCGATGGGCCTCGGAGGCTGATTGGATTTCTCCGTCGAGATAAAGGTCCCAGGTCACATTGCCAGACTTGACCATAGCCGCAGCCTTGGCGCGCATTTCCGCGTTTGTCGCCGATACGATGGTCACGGCGACGCCCGTGGCTTTGGTAAAAGGATCAAACCACGCCTCTTTGAGAGCGCGGTCATAGGCGCCGCCGGTTGAGGCGATGACTACTTGACCCTGGGCGTTCGCCGGGAGTTGGGTCATAAGCGCGGTAGCGACGATGACCAGGCCGCCCAGACTGTATACGTGGTTTGTCCGTCTACTTTTCATTGCTCTTCTACTCCTGTTTGGATTTGGGTGGTTCCGGCCTTCGACAGAAGCTGGACGAAGCCGATCAGAAAAAGCGAGGCGACGACAACCACAGTGGACGCGGCCGCAATGACGGGCGTCAGATTGAAGTCGATGTCTTCGAACATCTTGCGCCCGATCGATTTGCCGCCGACGTCCGAAATGAAGAACGCGACGGTTGCCTCGTCAAACGACGCAAGGAAGGAGAACACGGCTCCCGACGCGACACCTGGGGCAATGTTGGGCAAGGTGACATGGAAAAAGGTCTGCGCCCGGTTGGCGCCGCAATTCAGCGCCGCAAGCTCAAGCGCCGGGTCAAGCCGCTGCAGCGCTGCCGTCACGGTGATGACGACGAAGGGGACAGCAAGAACCGTGTGACCGATCAGAAAGCCGGTGAGGGTTCCGGTCAACTGCAGTGGCGAAAAGACGAGATAGAGTGCGACGCCGAGCACGATGTGAGGAACGATCATCGGACCCAGTGATAGCGCATGCAGCGCTGACTTGAACGGCACATCCCCCCGGACGACGGCGAGCGCCGTCAGCGTGCCGACGACGGTCGCCGTCACCGAAGTGGCAATTGCGACGCGTAGGCTAAACCAGGTTGCCGCCATCCAGTCAGGGTCGCTGAAATAAGCTGCATACCATTTCCAGGTCATACCTTGAGGCGGGAATTGAAGGTGTGACGTCGTGCTGAGCGACATTGGAACGATGATCAATGTCGGCAGGATGAGAAAGAAGAGGATCAGTGCCACGATGAACCCGGCCAGCAGGGTGAGAACGACCTGTTTGGCGGGGCGGCTTCGAGACCGATGCATCGTCGCAGGATGAGTGGCGGCTTCTTGGGCCAGGATGTTTCGGTCAATGAACATTGTGAAATCCTTTGCTGAGCGACAGGGCCCTGCGGAACAGGAAGACGATCAGGAGAGCGACGGACAAGAGAACCGTCGACAGCGCTGCCGCGAACGGCCAGTCCAGAAGAACGGTCGTCTGCTGACCGATGAGCGTGGCCATCAACATGGAACCCGGGCCACCGATGAGGGCAGGGGTGATGTAGAACCCGAGTGCGAGAACGAAGCAGAGGATGGCGCCCGCAAAAACGCCGGGCAGGCTGAGCGGCAGGGTGATCAAAAGGAAGGTCCGCGCAGCTCCCGCACCGAGATTGGCGGCAGCGCGCGCCAAGTCGGGTGGCAGCGTCCGCAACGTCGCATAGATCGGAAGAATGGCGAACGGCAAAAGGATATGCGTCATCGCCAAGACCACAGCGCCCTGCGTGTAGAGGAGCTTTAGCGGGTGAACCGACAGCCCCGCGTCTTGCAGCACATCATTGATGATACCTTTTCTCTGCAACAGGACGATCCAGGCATACGACCTGATCAGAACCGACGTCCAGAGGGGCACGAAAACGCAGGCAGCGGTGATGAGTGCCGCCTTTCCCCGAAGCCGGGTCATGGCCAAAGCGACCGGATATCCGAGCACCAGGCAAAAGCCGGTGACGGCTGCGGCGGTTATCACGGTCGTCGTCATCACACCGAGGTACAGGGCATCCTGTCCGAGCCGGGCGTAGCTTTCGGCGCCATTTTCAAAGCTGAGCGCCACGAGCTTGGCTAGTGGGTACAGAAAGCCGACTGCGAACGTCGCAACCAGCGGAAGGGTCAAGAACCACGAGGTGAGGGGTGCGTAGCGGCTGGCGTCGCGGGGTCTTGTGATGGTGGCAAGCCGGCTTTGCCTCCGGATGGATGCCTGGATGTTCATCACGCAGCCCCCTCGGCGTCAAAGACCCTGAGCGCGTCAACGGAAAAGGAAAGCGCGACATTGGAACCGCGGTCCGGAAGAGATCGAATGCTAGAAGGTAAATCGGCGCGCAGCACGAGCTCCGGAACTTCATGCAGACGCACGAGCGCGGTTCTTGAGGCGCCGGCAAACACCATCGTCTCTATCGTTCCCGACAGGCTCAATGCGTCGCGATCGCGGTACGGCGCGATGGCAATATGCTCAGGCCGAGCGGCAACCCGGACCGTGGCGCCCTCCTCGTGCAGGTGGGTTTGACGCCCTTGCGACTTACGGACCTGGACGAGGGCGTTGCCGACCTTAATCGCCACGTGGAGGTGATCCGTGCCGCAGACGGTGCCTGGAATGAAATTGACCGATCCGACGAAGTCGGCGACGAAAGCGTTGTCGGGATTGGCATAAAGGTCGCGCGGCGTCCCGATCTGCTCCAGCCGGCCCTTATGCATGACGGCCACGCGGTCCGACATGGTGAGCGCCTCTTCCTGGTCATGTGTCACATAGATGACCGTTGCGCCGATCCGTTCCTGAAGCCGTTTTATTTCAAACTGCATCGCCTCGCGCAGCTTCTTGTCGAGCGCGCCCAGCGGCTCGTCCATGAGGATGACAGGAGGGTCGAAGACAAGTGCGCGCGCCACGGCCACCCGTTGCTGCTGACCGCCGGACAGCTGGTGGGGATAGCGGTGCTGTAACGCGCCGAGCTGGACGAGGTCCAGCATCGCATCGACGCGTTTGGCTAAGTCGCGGCCCCTTGCCAGGCGCCGCATGCGCAACGGGAACTCGATGTTCTGGCGCACGGTCATATGCGGGAAGAGCGCATATTTCTGGAACACCATGCCGATGTTGCGCCGGTTCGGCGCCAGCATTGTCACGTCCTGGCCGCCGACCATGATCGAGCCGGCGGTCGGGGTTTCGAACCCGGCAATCATCGTCAGGAGCGTCGTTTTACCCGACCCGGACGGGCCGACGATCGAAACGAATTCGCCCTTGCCGATCTCAAGATCCGTCTCACGCACCGCCCAGACCGCGCCGTAGCTCTTCTGCACCCGGCGAAGTGTCATCTGTTGTCCGATCAAGTCGTTTTTCCTCCTTGCTGTTGGGTTCCCTCATGCGCTGCTGTGAGCGTGTCAGTTCCGGACGGTTCGGGCTCTTTCCGGCGTACCGCGTGAGGAGGCGTGACTTTGCCACCACGAATCGCTACGCTTTGATGCGCCAAAACTTTGCAAAACCTTCACACTTCAATTTTTGTTGCATCAAAAATATGCTGTGTCAACACGTTTAGGATGAAATATGAAAGACGCAAACCTTGGGGATGCAGCCTATGCCGAGTTGAAGGACCGGCTGAGCAGGGGCGCCTACAAGCCTGGCGACAAACTGACTGTGCGTTCGGTCGCCGAAACGTTGGACGTCAGTTCGACGCCGGCGCGCGATGCTATCAATCGTCTGGCCACGGAAAACGCCCTTGTGTATGCAGGGCCGAAAACCGTCATCGTCCCCATCCTCACGGAAGCCGACCTGCGAGAGATCACCCTCATTCGCATCGCGCTCGAGGGTCTGGCTGCCCAACTCGCGGTCGATCACGCCAAGCAGGAACACATTGAAAAATTGCGAGAAATTCAGCTACGCATCAACGCGGCCCTCGAAACTCGGGCTTACGAGCGGGCGCTATGGCACAACAAGGAATTCCATTTTCTTGTGTACCGGCTGTCCGGATTGCCGCATCTCGTCACGTTGATCGAAGCCCTGTGGCTGCGTGTCGGCCCGTCCTTTTATGGCCTCTATCCTGAGTTTGCCGAGGCAAAATACGGGGTGCGCAACCATGAAATGGTGATTGAGGCGCTCACTGATCGGGACAGGGACGGATTGCGCGCGGCGTTCGAAAATGACATTCGTGATGGATATCGACGGTTGCGGTTTGCCGTCCGGGAGCGCGCCGCAGTTCTTTAAGTTTTTTGATATGCCGTCTTGACGAGCGCCAATTTTGTTGCAACAAAAATAAAGCTTGCGCAAAGCTTCTGATTTTCCCTTGCAACAGAAGGCAACAACCCAGATGTCTACAGCAACAGCTGCCGGTGCAGCCGAGCATGTTCGACCGCGCTCGGCCGATCTTTATCATCGCGGCCGCGGGGTATTCCCGAGCGGCGTCACCCGGTCCACGGTCGATCTCGATCCGTATCCGACTTATCTCTTAAGGGGTGAGGGAGCCTATGTCGTCGACGTCGACGACAACCGCCTGCTCGATCTCAACAACAATTTCACCACGCTCCTCCATGGGCACGGCTTTGCGCCGGTGGTTGACGCCGTCACCGATCTGCTGCGACGGGGAACGTGCTTCTCAAACCCGACCGATCACGAGATCGCGCTCGCAGAGCTTTTGGTATCGCGCATTCCGGCAATCGAGCAGGTTCGGTTCGTCAATTCGGGTACGGAGGCCGTGATGTTCTCGATCAAGGCGGCCCGCGCCTTCACGGGCCGCCCGGCGATTGCCCGCTTCGAGGGTGCCTATCACGGCGCCTATGACTGGGCCGAAACCGGGCAGTACGGTTCCTTTGACAGCGCAAGGACCGGTCGCCGCACGGCAAGATCGGCCTACACCGGAGCTCCCGGCACGACGGCCGACACTGTCGTCGTCCTCGATTTCAACGATGTCGACGGGCTGGAAGAGAGCCTGATACCTCATGCCAAGAGCCTGGCGGCAATCCTCATCGATCCGATGCCGAGCCGGGCAGGGTTCCTCAAGCCCCTTCCTCAGTTCATCGAGCGCGTCAGCGCGCTTGCGCAGGAACATGGCATCCTCATCATCGCCGACGAGGTGCTCAATCTCAGGCAAGACTATAACGGAGCCTCGTTTCGCTACCGGCTTGCGCCAGACCTCGTGACGGCTGGCAAGATCATTGGCGGAGGGTTCCCGATCGGCGCCGTCGGCGGACGCCGCGACGTCATGTCGGTCTTTGGTTCG
The DNA here is from genome assembly GCF_964254145.1 of Pararhizobium sp. LjRoot235. Taxonomy (NCBI): domain Bacteria; kingdom Pseudomonadati; phylum Pseudomonadota; class Alphaproteobacteria; order Hyphomicrobiales; family Rhizobiaceae; genus Pararhizobium; species Pararhizobium sp. LjRoot235. Next base: position 401,247 of record NZ_CAXUSP020000002.1, read on the forward strand.
GACGGAAAGGCGCCGCTTGTGCCGCAGGCTGGAACATTTTCTGCCAATCCGGTCTCGATGGTTGCCGGACGTGTCGCAATGGAAGCCATGACGTCGGAGGATTTCGGGCGGCTGGAACGGCTTGGCGACAGGCTGCGTAAACAGTTATCTGAACTTGCGGTAAAGCATGACGCTTCGTTTTCGATCGCGGGAGCGGCATCGCTCTTTCGCATCCATCCAAAGCGCAAGGTTCCCAACACCTATGCCGATGCCAGGATGACGCCGGCGGAGGCAGCGCGGATGCGCAGTCTCAGCCGCTTCTTCCGGGAAAACGGTATCTTGCTTCCGGCCGATGCGGCAGCTTGCCTTTCGACGCCTATGACCGACGGTGACATCGATAGCGTGTCGTCCGCTTTCGAAATGTTTCTGACAACCTCTGACGGTGGCAAAGAGGAGGCGCAGCAGTGAATACCATGTCCATCGAGGAGACTGTGGCCGATCGTGTCGCAAACGCCCTTCTGCGTCACGAGGTCGAATTTCTGTTCGCCCAAAGCTTGCCGTCGGCGGTCGTCCTTGCCGCGGAAGCACGTGGCATCCGTCAGATTTCCTACCGACAGGAAAACATGGGGGGCGCGATGGCCGACGGATATGCCCGGATATCCGGAAAGGTCGGCGTCGTTGCCGCGCAGAACGGACCGGCCGCAACCCTTCTGGTGCCGCCGCTGGCCGAAGCCATGAAGGCAAGCATCCCCGTTGTGGCGCTCGTTCAGGAAGTTGAACGGGACCAGACCGACAGAAATGCCTTCCAGGAGCTCGATCATATCGCGCTCTTCCAGTCCTGCACGAAATGGGTGCGCCGCGTCCAGGCCGAAGAGCGCATCGACGACTATATCGACGCGGCCTTTACCGCGGCGACATCGGGTCGGCCCGGCCCAGTAGCGATACTGCTGCCGGCCGACTTGCTTCGCTCGACGGTCAAGCCTGCGGCAACGGTGCGCCGCGCCAGCCTCGGGCGCTATCCGCTCGATCGCGGGCGACCAGCCGACGAGGCGATCGGACAGGCAGCCGGATGGATCGCGGCTGCAAAAATGCCGGTCGTTCTCGCCGGCGGCGGCGTGCATGGCGCAAACGCCTGGACGCAGCTCGCGCACCTGCAAGAACTGGCGAGCTTGCCGGTTTGCACGACCAATATGGGCAAGGGCGCGGTCAATGAGCATCATCCTCTTTCGCTTGGCGTCCTTGGCTCACTGACGGGCCCCCGGTCTCTTGGTGCCCAGACGCGGCAATTCCTGGAGGAGGCGGACCTGATCATCCTGATCGGCACGCGCACCAATCAGAACGGAACGGACAGCTGGGGCCAGATCCCGAAAACGGCTCGTGTGATCCATATCGATGTCGACCCGATGGAGATCGGACGCAACTTCGAGGCGCTCCGGTTGGCTGGCGACGCGCGGGAAAGTCTGAAAGCGCTGAATGCGGCCCTCGCAGAGCGGAACCTGGATCTCCGGCACGCTGCCCGCCAGGAGCTTGAGGATCGGATCGCCCGCTGCTGGGCGGATTTCGAGGAAGCGCGTCAGCCGGTTGCCCGGTCGAACCAGTCGCCGATCCGGCCGGAAAGGGTCATGCGCGAACTTCAGCCCTGGCTTGACGACGATCTGACTGTTGTCGCCGATGCGAGCTACTCGTCCATGTGGGTCACAGGGCAATTGCGCGGCACAGGCGAGGGCACGCGGTTCATCACCCCGCGCGGGCTTGCCGGGCTGGGATGGGGGCTTCCGCTGGCGATTGGCGCAAAGCTTGCGCAGCCGCAGACCCCAGTCGTGGCCGTGGTCGGTGACGGCGGCTTTGCCCATAGCTGGGCGGAGCTTGAAACCATGGTGCGCCTCAACATCCCCGTCACCACGATCGTGTTGAACAACGGTATTCTTGGCTTCCAGCGAGACGCCGAAACCGTCAAGTTCGGCCGTTATACCTCGGCGTGCCATTTCGCGCCTGTCGATCATGCCCAGATTGCTGCTGCGTGCGGTTGCCGGTCCGCGCGCGTCGATGATCCGGCCGATCTGGCGGACCTGATCAGAAAGGGTATCGAGGCGGATGGACCATTCCTGATCGAGGTGATGACGGATCCGGACGCCCATCCGCCGCTCTCGCTTTTTGCGGGGATGGATCAGGCGGCGTGATGATCGACTTCTCGCAACGCGTTGCAGTGGTGACCGGCGGCAGCTCCGGCATTGGACTTGCCGCCGTCACCCATCTTCTTCATTCCGGCTTCAAGGTTGGTTTTTTCGGGCAAAGTGCCGCCCATGTGGATCAGGCCGTCGCCAGGCTCAGCCGCCAGTTCGATGGCGGGCGCTTCCTCGCACGATGCGTCGATCTGATGTCGCCGCAACAGGTTGCCGGCTTTTTTTCTGATGTCGAGGACCGCTGGCGTGTTCCCGACACACTGATCTGCAACGCCGGCATCTCGCCAAAGAGCCCGGATGGAGCAACGCCCTTTGCGCAAGCCAGCCTCGATGAATGGAATACCGTTCTTTCCGTCAACCTAACCGGAGCGATGCTGTGCTGCCAAGCCGTCGTGCCGGCCATGGCACAGCAGGGGTTCGGGCGCATCATCCTGATCGGATCGATTGCGGGGCGGGCGATCCCCAAGGTAGCCGGAACCGCCTATGTCGTCTCCAAGGCCGCGTTGTCGGGTCTGTCGCGTTCGTTGCTGGCTGCCTGCGCCGGAACGGGCGTGACCGTCAATATCATCGCACCGGGCCGCATCGCAACCGACATGGCGGGCGCCCCCGACAGCGCGGTCAACCGTGCAGCGCTGGCACGCATTCCGGTCGGACGGCTCGGCGAGCCGGCGGACGTCGCCAGCACGATCGGGTTTCTCGTCTCAAGCGATGCTGGCTTCATCAATGGAGCAATCATCGATGTGAATGGAGGGGAGTTCTCTCCCCTCTGACAACCGGAGCCAGGCCATGCCAAAGATCCTCGTCTGCGTGGAGGACGTGCAGCTCTTCCTCTTGCTTCGCCATGTGCTGGTGAACGAAGGTTTTGATGCTCTCCTTGTGACGGAGCCTTCCGAAGTGGTGCGCCATTGCCGGCGCGAGGCGGTCGCGGCCGCCGTGATCGATTGGTCGGAAGGGTCGATTAACAGGGGAGCCCTTTTGGCAGCGGTGAGGTCTGTTGCCCCGCCTGTCGCCGTGATCCTGCTTTTACGCAATCAGGCAGGGCTGACTGTCGCCCCACCCAGCTGTGAATTGCGCCTCGAACGTCCCTTCAATCCGGTCGCTCTGCTGCAGTTCCTGCGGCGTCTGCGCAATCTGCGCCTTGCCGCCGGCCATCCAGGCTCTGCCGGAACGGTGCTTCGGTTTGCCGACCTTGAAATGAACCTTTCGACGGTGAAAGTGCAGCGGGGCGGAAACGATGTCGCATTGACGGCGTTGCAGTTTCGGCTGTTGCGTCGCCTGCTCCAGGCGCCCACGGTCGTTTGCCACCGCAATGATCTTATAGAGAATTGCTGGCCGGAGCATGCCGAAGTCGAGCCGCGAACCGTCGACATCCATATCGGCCACATCCGCCGGGCTCTAGATGCACTCGGCCCGGAACTTATCCGCACGGTGCGCGGACGCGGCTATGCCCTTCAGATGCCATCCGGGATTAAGGCTTCTAAGTCGTCTAGTTCCTGAGCCGCCGAAACAATCCGGCCAGGCGTCGGAATTCCGCCTCCTCGCCGTCGAACCAGGCATCCAGCCCACAGAAGGCGATGGCGGTTGCTGCTTCACCGCCGTAGAGCGCATGGGCGTGGTCGATGATGACTTCATCGGCATCGGCCTGACTGCCTTCGTTGACGATCTCACGGTTTGTTGGCTGCGGTCTCTTCGACCGGGATGGATTGCGCGACATAACAGTCTCCCCGCATCCGGCGCAGGAAGTGATTTTAGTAGATCGCCGGACGTTGCCGCACCCATATCGTCGCATCGTTTGACGCTCGTGCCGTCCCTGGCGAATGTTTCGTCGCGGCATAATCGTAGAGGGCCGTTGCCGCGACGGCAAGCGCAAATACTTCCGAAGTCGTCGTGAACGGCGCAACAGGCATGGCGGCACCCGGATGGCTTGGAACCGGCAGAGCAGGGGCGACACGAGACGGTGACTGCGCTGGCTGTCATCTTGCTTGCCTGGTCGGGGCGTACAAGAGTATTGGGTACCTGAAAAGCGAGATGGGTCCGGGCCACACGGAAGACCAACTTCGTGCGCGGTCGATCCCGATTTCGCTGAGCCGTCGGCGTTGCGATAAACCTCTTGGGGTTGCCTTGGAACCGACGTTGCCTGCGCGAATTCACGAGCCCTGGCTCTGCCGCCGCGATGCTCGATTTTCTGACGCGCTCGTCTTGTCCGGTCGCGTTCACAGCCCGGTTCCTGGGTCCAATCTGTCGCTCGCAATGCAATAACGGATCCGCGCGGCAAACGCGGGCCGTGCGGTGTCGCAAGTCGGATGCGTACGGCTCGGCTTTGTTTGCAAAGCTTGCGTGAAAACATCTTTGCAAACCCTTCGTTGAAACGCGGGCCAGCTTCCGGCACTGTCCCTTATGCCGTAAACCGGCATAGTTGGTTCGAATCAGAGCCGAAGGGGTTATTTATTGCCGATGAAGACGAGCCTCGATCACCTGCCGCCAGTCAAGCAGCACGAGCTCCGCCGCGTCGTCGAGATCATCCTTGAGGAGTTCGAGGATGCGCTGAAAGGGGCCTCGGCAGATTTCAAGAAGCGTGGCCGGATCCTGAAAATCATCCTATTCGGCAGCTACGCCCGCGGCACCTTCGTCGATGAGCCACACACAAAGAAGGGCTACCGCTCCGATTTCGACATTCTTGTCATCGTCAACAATCGCAAGCTCACGGATTTCTCCACTTTTTGGCATAAGGCGGATGAACGATTGATGCGGGCTCCCGAGGTGAGTACACCGGTCAGTCTGATCGTGCATTCGCTGAGGGAGGTGAATGCCGAACTGCGGCGCGGGCGCTACTTCTTCGTCGACATTCGCCGCGATGGTCTGGCGCTTTACGAACTTGACCACGAGCCGCTGGCACTGCCCGGGCAGATCAGCCCCGACGAGGCGTGGCAGATGGCTTCAGGGTATTTCGCGGATCGATTGCCGCATGCGAGAGTATTCCTGAAGACAGCCCGATTTTGCGTAGAGCAGGGTGACTTGAAGGAAGCGGCATTCCTGCTTCACCAAGCGATTGAACAAGCCTATTCGACGCTGCTTCTCGTGCTGACCAACTACAGTCCGGCCTCCCACAATCTGCGATTTTTGCGCAGCCTTGCAGAGGAACAGCACCGCGATCTTGTCGATGTTTGGCCGCGTAGCCAGCAGCGATATGTTTCTTGGTTCAATGTTTTGAACGAGGCCTACGTCAAAGCTCGATACTCGCCGCACTTTGAGATTTCGGGGGAGGCCCTGCAGTGGCTGAGCGAGCGAACAGATGCTTTGATAGCGGCTGTGGAGAAAATTTGCAGAAGTCATCTCGATCGGATTCGTCCCGTCGGAGGCGAGCCACGGTGATTTCGGCATGATCGTGTCGGAAGGCCTTGCTCATTCTCCTTTTCTGGTCGGGCGAGACCGTCGAGCTTGGAAACATGCTGGCCTATGCCAAGCGCTTCAACGTGCTGGTCATTTTCCTTGACATCCAATTCGGAAAGCCTGCCTGGCGCGCAATTCCAGCGTCGCCATCATCCTGCCGAAGTGCAGGAAGCCTGAACGCACGGGCTGGCGCCGACGACATCGGCGATGCTGCAGCTTGTCGTCCGTGATGCGCTAGCAACCGCGCTTCTCGAAAGCTTGTGTGAAAACATCTTTGCAAGCCCTTCGTTGAAACGCGGACCGGCTTCCGGCACTGTCCCTTGTGCCGTAAACCGGCATAGTGGTTCGAATCAGAGCCGAAGGGGTTTTTATTGCCGATGAAGACGAGCCTCGATCACCTGCCGCCAGTCAAGCAGCACGAGCTCCGCCGCGTCGTCGAGATCATCCTGGAGGAGTTCGAGGATGCGCTGAAAGGGACCTCGGCAGAGTTCAAGAAGCGTGGCCGGATCCTGAAAATCATCCTCTTCGGCTCCTATGCCCGCGGCACCTTCGTCGATGAGCCTCACACGAAGAAGGGCTACCGCTCCGATTTCGACATTCTTGTCATCGTCAACAATCGTAAGCTCGCGGATTTTTCCATGTGTTGGAGCAAGGCGGATGAGCGATTGATGCGGCATCCCGAGGTGAGTACACCGGTTAGTCTCATCGTGCATTCTCTCAGAGAGGTGAATGCCGAGCTGCGGCGGGGGCGCTATTTCTTCGTCGACATCCGCCGGGACGGTCTGGCGCTCTACGAACTTGACGATGAGCCTCTGGCGCTGCCGGGGCAGATCAGCCCCGAAGAGGCGTGGCAGATGGCGTCAGGGTATTTTGAGGATCGATTGCCGCATGCGCACAAATTCCTGAAAGGGGCAAGATTTTATCAATCTGAAGGCGATGGCAAGGAAGCGGCATTCCTGCTTCACCAGTCCATCGAGCAAGCCTACGCTGCGCTTCTCTTGGTTTTGACCAACTACAGTCCTTCCTCACACAATCTGCGGTTCCTTCGCGGGCTTGCCGAGGAGCGAGCTGGAGAACTTGTCGGAATTTGGCCGGATAGCCAGCAACGGTACACGTCTTGGTTCAATGTCTTGAACGAGGCCTACGTCAAGGCTCGATACTCCCCACACTTTCAGATTTCGGGGGAGGCCCTACAGTGGTTGAGCGAGCGCACAGAATTGCTGATCGAGGCTGTGGAGAAAATTTGCGAAGATCATCTCAATCGGATTCGCCCCATCTAGACTAAATGGTCGCTCTGGCGCAGTTAGCGAGCAAACCGCGCCACTCACAATTGAAAGGAATGGCTGTCGACACGAGCCGATCGCGCTTCGGCGGTATTTGGGGGATTCGGATCGGAGATCCGCAGTGGCGACCTGCTCCGTGCCGGCTTCACGTAGGCAGCGCAATCGGCGCGGGGCCGGCAAGTCCATGCAATTTTCGACGGTCGCGCGACGTATGTCAGATCACTCTGACGCCGTTGAAGATTACGAGGTACGAAGGGTCGATGAGATGACAGCACTCAACGCCGAGAAGCGTCGCCACGTGCTGGAGCTGGCAACGCAATTCCCGCGGATCTGGAACGACCCGTGTGTCGATATGCGCGAGCGCAAGCGTATCGTCCGCATCCTCGTTGCCGACGTGACGCTCGTCAGGTCCGACAAGATTACTGCCAATGTCCGCCTCTCCGGAGGAGCTACCCGGACGCGGCCTCTGCCGATCGCCCAGATTCGCAAATTTAAGCCTGAGCTTGTTAAAGAGGTCGATGCCTTGCTCAATACTCATTGTGATCGTGAGATCGCTGATATCTTCAACCAACGCGGCCTCCTGACCTGGGAGAAGAAGCCCTTCAATTTGAAGAAGATCGCTTTTATCCGCACAGCCTACAATCTGGCCAGTCGTCATCAGCGCCTGCGCGAGCGAGGCATGCTCAGCACCGAGGAAGTAGCTGCTCGCTGTGGCATTGCTGAGACCACGGTCAATGCCTGGGGCCGACAGGGCTTGATCACAAAGTGCTATAGCGACAGTCTCAATCGCGGCCTGTGGGATATTCCATCTGACCGAACAGTTGCCAAGGGTTGTGGCGGCCGTGGTGCCCGCCCAGCTCGCCTGGTCACTTCCAACGCGCCATTATCAGGACAGGATGCAATCTTGCACCGTGCTTCGGGCGATCCCGAGCATTGCCGCAATCTCGCGCACGCTTGTCCCGCCGGCCGAGAGCCGGAGCATCAGTAATATGTGTCGCATGGTCAGCCTTCCTTTGACGGCATGAAATTCCGCTCGTGAATACCGAGGAGCTTGATGCCAAGGTTGCTGACCCAAAGGCATCTTCAGGACGGAAAAACCGTCCAGCAATTGATTGGAATGCTGTCCGGCTTCACGTCGGAACGCTGTCCGGCTTTTGATCGGAATCCCGTCCGGTTAATTCCCGGAATCCGCAGGCTTTATGGGCAGATGCTGGTGGCTGATGCCCCCGATAGCGGAATGAAGGCGTTATAATTACGATTGGGACGGGGGTCGGTTACGAATGGGAAGCGCATCAGGCGCATGAACATGATGCAGAGTATCGCTATCGGCGCCGTGATCTTGCTCGGGTCCACGTTTTTCGCCGCCGCCACGGCACTCGTGATGGAGTAATCACCGCGACCCAGAGGCCCGGCTCTCGCGTGATCTGCGTAGCTGTCGTTGAACGCACGAGAAAAAAAGCCCCTATTCGGCTAGGGATAGGCGTTATAGATGCGGACAGAGGGACCCCGACCACGCTTCTGGCTCATGCACCAAGATCGTTACTGTCTAAACGGAAAGTTTTGAGGGTTTAGAGCCTGACCGAAAAGGAGTTGAGTGAAATCAGCCAGTTGTGATTCTGTCTGTTTGCTTAGGACGAACGGAGACCACAATGGGCTGGACTGATTTCACCCGTCGGCAATATGCCCGACGCGCAATGCGGTATGCAAGCGATCTGACGGATCGGGAATGGGGATTGATCTCGCCTTGCCTGCCTGGGCCGAGGCGGCTGGGCAGGCCGCGCAGCACCGATCTTCGCGAGGTCGTGAATGCGTTGCTTTACATCGCCACGACGGGGTGCCAGTGGCGGATGATGCCCAGGGATTTTCCGCCTTTTACAACTGTGCAGGCCTATTTCTACGAATGGCGAGCGACAGGCTTATGGGGTCGGATCAACCATCATCTTGTGATGGAGGCGCGTGAATTGGAAGGCCGGGAAGCCTCGCCGTCTGCGGGCGTGATCGACAGTCAAAGCGTGAAAACCACGGAAAGCGGCGGAATTTCGGGCTATGACGCGGGCAAGAAGATCAAGGGACGCAAGCGTCATATCGTCGTCGACACGCTCGGACTGATGGTCGGCCTCATGGTTCACAGCGCCGATATTCAGGATCGCGACGGCGCACCTGCCGTCCTCAAAACCATTCTCAAGCGCTGGCCGTGGCTGAGACATATCTTCGCCGACGGAGGTTATGCCGGACCGAAGCTGAAGGGCGCACTGCAAAAGGTCGATGCGTTCACTCTCCAGATCGTCAAGCGGACCGACAAGGCCAAGGGCTTCGAGGTTCTGCCGCGTCGCTGGGTCGTGGAGCGCACCTTCGCATGGCTTGGCAGATGCCGACGATTGGCCAAGGATTGGGAAAAGTCCGTCGCATCAGCGGAGGCCTGGATCACTATCGCCCACATCCGGGTCCTGACACGACGCTTGGCAAGGTACGGATATTGTTGAAACCTTTTCGAGTCAGGCTCTTAGCTTAGTCGAGATGTTCGCCTTTAGGCCCACCCATGAAAAACCAAATCATCCGCCAAAAATCTCTGCTCCGAAACCGCTGGACGGGATGAACCGTAGAAGAAGTTCTGCATGTCTGAATTAACTATCCGGTCGATATCGAGAAATTCCGAAACTTTGATTTTGAATTTCAATTCGGGGAATTTGGCCTTAATTGCGTTCGCAACCACTCTCCCGTCATCCGGATTTACTCTCATCAGGAATACAATTTCTCTGTTATTTGCGATGCTGTGTTTTATTGTTGAAAGAAAAGCTTCTATCCGCCGGGCATATCGCTCGCGAAACTCATGAAAATCGTTCTGACAAAATCTTATCTGAGACCCCCAACTTTCGGTCGTCGCCAAGAATGGATGCCCGGGAGATTCATGATTAAATATCATCCCGTGTTTAGTATTTACAATCAGATCTCCGTAGGAAGCGTCTCCGACAAAGCTGTAGAGTAATTCTCCAGTGGGCGAGTTAAAGTCTCCCTTGGGGTTACTGATCAACGAGATATCGTTGAAGAAATCGGTGAACTCGGTCTGAATAAAGTGGCAGAGAGCCTCAGTCGTGGTCAAACACAGATCGAAAACAGATGTAAGCCGCCCTCCCGCGCGATCTGGAACGAGCCGGTTTTCGATCGCATGCATGATGGGCTGGCAATTCAGTCCCAGCGACAGGTAGGTTACCATAAATGTCACCGTTACGTGGCGTTAGCGGAAAGCAACTCATTCACTACTGGAATTCCTGTAAAGCGGCAACGTAAATGACTGACCTTTGCGCGGCGATATCCACCAATTAGAGCCTGACTGGAAAAGGGTTCACCGGCGCCGAGGCCTTGAACGTGTCCATGGAAAACGCCGAGCACCGGGCCGTGCAGATGATCGCAGACCCCGTCTCCCGCAAGGCGCCTCAGCTCGGATGCTTGGATGCTTACCAACCATTCAGCACTCAGCTACGGCACTACGCCACTACGCCACCGTAAGCGGTGTGCCGCTGACACACCGACCGACACCCTCGATGTCGGCTAGACGGCCCGTAGCATCCTTCCGATCGGGTCACCGGGGGTATTGGATAGCTCAAGCCTGAATAGCGTTTGGGGGGAAGGTCATAAAGTGACGGTGCTGCATCCATTCTAAAGTCTTCGCTAGGCCTTCCTCAATCGAATGCAAGGGTTCCCAGGCGCACTCGCGCCCAATCAGCGATATGTCCAGATAGTTTTTGCCAACGTCAATGGTGCGATGACCGACATATTTGATTGCAGGTCTACGATCTAATATATTGTTGGCACAATCCATTAATTCGTTAATCGTGAATCCATGTCCACGACCAACGTTAAATATTTTATGCGGCCCCTCATATTTCACTACGCATTCGAAGGCTCGCGAGACGTCATCCACATAGATATAATCTCGCGTAGACGATCCGTCACCAAATATAACGAACTCGTTTCCACTAATAGAAGCGTATAAGTACTTTGCGATTATACCCTGGCCCGTGAAAGGAGACTGCCCCGGGCCGAAAGGATTTGCTATCCTCAATATACTGTATTTTAGGCCATAATTATGGTGAAATAGACTAATATATTTTTCACATACCAATTTATTAATTCCATAAGCAACCAGGGGATTAGTCTGGCTTTCTTCTGATATCGGAAATGATTGCGCGGATCCATATACGGTTCCGCCGGATGAAGCGAAAATGTAATTACGTATATTGTGCCTGATGCACATTTGCATTAAACGTATATTCAATCCAACAGTTCTATTTATATCCTCCATTATTTCGTTATTAGAAAGTGCGGGGATGTTAGCGTTTGCTAGGTTGAAAACCACTTCATTTCTCGAAATCTCATCTTCAAGCGCTTCATTTTCCGTTTCACACGCAGCGACGTAGTGAACTCCGGGATATTGATCAACCTTTTCCGGTAAGCGCCTTGAATACGAAGAAACCGTCCATCCACGCTGAGACAAATGGATGCAAAGCGCACGTCCAAGGAATCCCGTTCCGCCTACAACAAGTGCTTTGCTCAAAGCCATTCTCTTTTCGTCCGCATATGTGTGTGTCAATCTGCCACTACAGATGATCTTCTCAGAAGGCTCTCTCAGAAAGATATTTAGAGCGAGCCTTTTCGAAGCTAAGTTTATACATCTTCGCGATATTCTGCCCGGAATAATCGCGCAGAATGCTACTAGACGCGTTCTCCGCGACTTCTTTTAGCGTTGATAAATTTGCTACGTCGTTGACGAAATTCGTATACAAATCATCAATGTCCGAGTGCACCGGATAAACGTTCCGGCTGTGGTACCGTTCAAGAACTACAGCTATATCGCCGACGTCAGTCGAAAAGACGGGTACGCCGGCGCTCATTGCTTCCAGCATGGCCAGCGGGACACCCTCATACTCGGACGTAATCACCAGCAAATCTGTTGCCGCATAAAGCTCTTCGAGCGGATCGACGTTTGACAGCCGGATCACATTCTCCAGGCCCTCTTCACCAATTTTGTTCCTGATGCTCTCAGATAAATCGCCTTGCCCCACCATGACAAATTGCAGAGGAAGTTTGTCCCTTTTCGCGCGGGCCGCAAGTTCCAGATAAAGCCACGGCCTTTTTTGAGGCGTCATACGCCCAACGAACGAAACGACCCTTAGGTCGGGAGATAGGCCGAATTTTTCTAAAGAGGATCTCCGGTTGAAATTAGGCAAATTTTTGGCAATTCGCTCAGAATTGATCGGATGTGGAATGAGATCGACCTTTGATGTTTCCAGGCTCAAACCGTCGAGAAAGTGCTTCTCGATTCTCTTCGTAACGGCAATAAAGCGATCAGCTGATCGGGAGCTCGGATATTTCAGCCATTCTACCCATCCAAATTCTGCGTCGTAAACCTGTTGATCAACGATTGCCACATCACGGAACAATTTACGCAGCTGCCAGGCGTTGTGAACCTGCCAAGTGCTACCGTTAGTCAAAAATACCATCCGTGGAGAATATGCGGCCTTTAGCCAGGATACTACGCCCATGAAGTTTGAGTGTGAGCTCAATTGTGTCAAATCAAAATAGCCCTCGGCGTGCTCCAGAGCCCTGCCGACCCAGCTGCCCTGGCTCTGTGTAAGCGCCTCTGTGCAGATAATGACAAACCTATACTCATTTTTAAGTTGTTTCATAACCTCGATTAGGACGTTCTCTGCCCCCCCTACGGCGATGACGGCAGGAAACACAAAAATAACCGCGCGTTCGTCCTGAGCACTTACCAACTCGCGGGGAGAAAGGTCCCCGACCTCATGCGCCGGCGATGTCACGGAGCCGGAGAGAGAGGAGCCCGGCAGAGAAAGGAGAATATCTTGGCCTATTTGCTCAAAGTCATGCGAACCAAAAGCATTTTCCAGTGCACTACTACTTTTGCCCTGTATTCTGGGAATGCGAACCACTCTTCCGCGAGCGCCTACAATGGTACGGCCCGCGGCAAAATTCCTAAAAACAGCAGGCCGCCAAATGCTTACATCGCGAATATCACCAAAGATCTCATTCTCGGCTCCAGAAACCAGCGAGCATATGCAGAAATCAAGGTTGTTAATCGTTGCAGCCAGTATGAGGTTCCTGAGGTCATTCGGCTGCAAGAGGTTGTCGCAAGAATTTGGCGAATAGACAAACTGCGCGGCATCTGACAACTCGTCGAATTTTTCCACAATCTTGCTGTTTGGGAAGCTTTGAGCCAGACGAACAGCTTGCGGATGATACGGCTCCGGTAGAACAAACGTTATCACTGCGTCTTCAATGAGATACCTGTTGTATTTGAGAGACGATTCGACCAGCTGCGAACTGTATCGCGACGTCAATGAATGCGATATCGATGGCTGGGCCAAAAGGTCCGCCATCATCTTCCTCACTTCGCTTTTAACCTTAAAAGCGCTTTCGGAAATTGTATTCGATGGGTGGATTCTATAATTTGTCCACATATTGGGATTGTAGGCAACGTTATAGAGTGCCGCCGCGCGGATCATAAAATCCCAATCATGAATATACCTATAGGCCGCAAAGCCATGCAGATCTTCGAATAGCGTCTTCCTGAAAACAATGTTTGAGGTTGTTGCAATAAAATTCTGATTCAATAACGCCAAAAGCCAAAGATTTTCTCGAACTACGCGACCTATATCTAGTGGAGGGGGCGTTTGATACTCAGGATTATAAAGACCGTATTTGTAGCCAAGTAATTCGTTATCTGGACCAACAATTGCGCAGTTCCCAAAAACGAGATCAGCGTTCGTGTAGCGTATAAATTCTTTGAAATTTCTGAAACGCCCAGGTTCAAAGCGGTCATCGGAATTGAGTACCGCTATCCACTCGTTACTTGCCTCTGCGCAAAGTTTGTTGATTCTGTTGTGAGCACCCACATTTGTTGCGGGTTCGTCAGTTAGATCTCGTATCCTTTCAGGAAACTTTTCGGCAAAAAAACGAATGATCTGTCTGCTTCCATCTGTTGAGCCGTCATCTGCGATAAGAATTTCGGAGACTTCGCTGCAAATTAAACAGGAGTGGATCGCATCAGCCAAGTACAATGCATGATTGTATACAGGTATAACGGCAGATATCATCGTAAACCTTTCTTTTGTCTATCAAATCAGGTTCGCGATGGAGAAGTCTCCGAGCAATTCGTTTGCCACGGCCCTTCCCATCTGCATCCTAAAATCGGATATTAGATATCGATATGCTGCAGCCTGTGCGGTTGGGTTCTCTCCCTGCAACATAATGTAGCTATCAAGCAGAGAAAGACGAAACACGGCGCTCAAAAAATCCGGGTGCCAATTTTGGCTTCCAAGGCCATAGTGATGATCTATTACAAGCGCCCATGCCCGTATGCCTTCAATCATCGTTGAATAGTAATGCGTAGGGGCTTGATTTACATGTGTCTGATGCTCTGTTTTCAATATGCGCGATAAATCCGGACCTAGAACGAGTGTTTCCAGTTCAGGATGCTTTCTAACCAGGACGTCAATCATCATTCCACAAGCAACCTGCCGACGCATAAATCCAGCAGTGTTGTATTCATGATAATGCTCAACTATAGCATTTGGCGTGTAAAATACACCAAAGTTACCATGAAGTTTACTCATTCTATATGCAAACTCGGAATCTTCAAATCCGTAGAGAGTAAAATCTTGATCAAACCCTTCAGAGTGCCAATTATTTATGATATTCCTCTTTACCGATACGTTCGCAGTGTAAAAGAGCCAAGGGCCGTATTTCTGCCATGGCTTCATGAATTTGTAACCGAACTGTTGTTGCCCGTCACCTTGGATTAAAGACATTACGGCGTTTGGCATGGTTATTTTGTCATCAGGCCATATGATCTTTCCGAGGACTGCATGCCCTAGATCCTTGTTCACCATATGCGCCTGATAGTGGGCACGGAACAAATCCGAGTTTACCGGTTGTGTGTCATCACCTAGGAAGAGGATGATTTCTCCCCGCGTTAAAGTTGCCCCAATGTTTCTAGCGCTGCCCGGTCCAGCATTCTTGACCGACTTATATGTTAATTTCGCATTCTGAAATGCGATCACCGCGAGGATGTCCGGCGTATTGTCGGTCGAACCGTCGTCAACGACCACGATTTCCACGGGGTCGTCCCTAACTATATCAAGCAATCTGCGTAACGTTTTTTCCAACAATGCGGCACGATTGTACGTAGGAATAACAACGCTCAGCGCGATCCATTCTTCTGAATTCTTTACTGGCCTGGCTTCGGTAAATGGATCGCTCGTAATTGTGTAATGTGTTTCGGCGGCCTTACGCCGTTCCCGCCAACCATAAACTATATAGTGAATCTTTGGATTAACGCCCGATTTCGCAACGTCGGGATTGCTCTTAAGGTAAAATTCCTCGTCAAAGGTATCTTCGATAGCGGATATAAACGCATCATACGATTTCGTAGTGCCCATCAAACGACGGAGTTCATCTTCGACTTTGAGGTCTCGGGTACTCTCATAAACTACGCTTAGCTGGTCAAATGCGCCGATGAGATCGCCCTGACTTTTTAGCAAGTGGCCGAGGTGAAGGCGAGCATCTGGGTTGGCCGGATCTTTGGCGATCGCTGTCTGATAGGCAAGACTTGCCTCTTCAGCCAGTCCTCTTTCTTTCTCCATATGACCCAACTGAACCCAAATCGATGAACGATTGCCATCGATCTTTAATGCTGCGCGATAAAACCGCGCGGCAGACTCCCATTGTTTCAGTCTATTGTGATGATCAGCGAGAGCGATACTGTCGTCTGTCCTGGTTTTTTTCTTTGATTTAAAAGGGTTTTTAAGCATTTCTATAGCCCATTATTTGACTTGTTTACGAATTTGCCGCAGCGATTTGATCAGGCACTTGTTAGTTTCAGAAGATACCTACCGTAGCTGCTCTTGCCATATTTCGTTCCCAGCGCTTCCAATTGGATCGCGTCGATAAAGCCCTTACGATAGGCGATTTCTTCCGGGCAGGCGATCTTGACGCCTTGCCGGCGCTCCAGCGTTGCCACAAACTCGCATGCTTCGAGCATGCTGTCGGGTGTGCCGGTGTCTAGCCACGCGTAGCCGCGGCCCATTAGCTCCACACTCAGCTTGCTGCGTTCTAGATAAGTTCTGTTGATATCGGTGATCTCAAGTTCTCCTCTTGCAGAAGGCTTGAGGTTTGCTGCGATGTTCACGACCTCCTTGTCGTAGAAATAAAGACCGGTGACGGCCCAACTGGAGCGCGGCTTTTCTGGCTTCTCCTCGATTGATACGGCCTTCACGTTCCGGTCGAACTCAACGACGCCGTAGCGCTCCGGATCATTGACATGATAGGCGAACACTGTAGCGCCGTCGGTCCGGGCAATTGCGTTCTGGAACAGGTCGTTAATGCCGTGACCATAGAAAATGTTATCGCCCAGGATGAGGCATGAGCTATGCTGCCCTACGAAATCAGCTCCAATGATGAAGGCTTGTGCTAGGCCATCCGGTGAGGGCTGCTCCGCATAGGAAAGTGAAATACCCCAAGCGGAACCATCGCCGAGCAGGCGCTGGAAATGCGGTAAATCGTGCGGAGTGGAGATGATCAAGATGTCTCGAATGCCCGCCAGCATCAGCGTCGATAGCGGATAGTAGATCATGGGCTTGTCATAGATCGGCATGAGCTGCTTCGAGGTCACCAGCGTCATGGGATGAAGCCGCGTACCGCTGCCGCCCGCCAGAATGATGCCCTTCATGTGACTTTGCTCCTTCATGTCCAGTCCTGACGCGCCCGTGCGGACCAACTGTCTTACATCAATATCAGTGGATGGTAGCCTGGCCGGCAGCGTGACGCCGCAATAGCGGCGAGTTTGCGGCGATACAGCTGAGAACTAGCCCGCCGTCGCACCGGATTTCGGTAGTCGCCACCCAGAATGCGGTTCGATTTGACAACAGCTGTATAGCCAGTCGCAAAAACGATCGCGTCCGGTTTACCCATGCCCCAAGCGGCTTGGGCATCGACCGCTTTGAGCGCTGGGCGTCCGGAAGCAATGATTTTCACCTCTAACCATGCGCGGGCGCGTTCGATCAGCGACCGCCCGACCGGGCCTTCGAACCGAGTCACGAGATAACGTCCGAATGCCATTATTTCGCGCTGGCGGTTTTGAGAAGACCGAGGCGGCTACCGTCATATCCTTTACATAATGGCTGCCACCGCCAATGGTTTTCCAGATACCATTTCACGGTCTTTTCGATGCCCACTATCATGATGGTGACGATGTCGGCAATCTTAAGCGTTTCGAACGTCAACGGCACGGTTCCATCAAAGGCAATCTCGATGGCCGTCTTACACGCCAAAATTATGTCAATCAACCCAAGAGTTTGCCTATGGAATTAGTCTTGATGTGAGCGCCGTCCATTTCTGAATGAAGTGACGGTGTTTCTCCCTGCGCCCATCATTAGCGGCGCAGCATGGATGGCACACGCTGGAGCAACATATGCAACTTCCAGGCTGCGGTCGACCGCATCGCTTCTATCTCATGCGACTGGACGTCGATCCTCTCATTGGCCTCAGCAAGCATTTCACACAGCTTCTGATTAGCGCTTTGCGCCTCCAGAGCATCACCTTCGGCTCGCGTGAGCTTATTTTCCGCGGAACTGGCGCAATCCCACATCTCCGCAAGTTCGCTCTGCATGGTCGAGAGTCTCTCCTCCAACTGCGCCATGGATGGCCGAACCATCTGAATGTCTTCCCATGCCAACCGTGAGATAAGGTCCGCCGTCGAGCTGCGAATTCGCCCGCTCCACCCCTGCGGATCCGCACGCATCAGACCTGCGTAGACGTCTTGTTCAGTTTTCCCGGCGGGCACCGAAACACGCAGGGGAGATGGCCACCAGTTTGCGCGATCTGCAACCTCCAGCGCTGTCGCAAATTCGGGCATTCTCGCGTACCGGGACGCCATTCTTTTGGCGCTGAAATGAAGGATGATTGGCACACGGCAATAGAAGATGGGCTGGCTGGAATTTTCCGATATTATTCTGCGCCAAAGGATCCAGTCAGCGGCAGATTCCACATCCTCAGGCCAAGCAGCTCGGTCCGGAAGGCTATCCGCGCGATAAAGGAAGCAACTTGCCGGTATGCTGTTCCGGCGTTCCATAAAGGTCGCCAGCTCATCGGCGACAGTTAAGTTCGTCATGAACGGTGCGGCAATACCGTCCGTAGAGACCCAGAGAGCTTGACTGTAAGCCAGCGCGGCGCCCGTTTTTAGTCCGTTCAACAATAATTCTAGGTGGTCGGGGAACAGTAGGTCATCGTCGGCGGCGAACCCAATGAACTTCCCTCGCGCCTCCCTCAGCGCCACGTTGCGGTTGGCGTATCCGAACGAAGGTGCCTTAGAGTCGGACTCGAAAAGGCTTCAACGATATCCATATCTTGCAAGGCGTCTTGTGAGCATGCGGATGTGGGCGATGGTTATCCACGCTTCTGCTGAAGCGACGGATTTTTCGAAGTCCTTGGCCAGCCTGCGGCATCGCCCCAGCCAGGCGAAGGTCCGCTCGACGACCCAGCGGCGCGGCAGGATTTCAAAACCCTTGGCCTTGTCGGAACGTTTGATGATTTCGAGTGTCCATTTCCCGATTTTCTGTAGCCGCTTTTTGAGCTTGTCGCCCGCATAGCCGCCATCAGCGAAGACATGAAGCAACCACGGCCACCGGTTTTTGACGGATTTCAGGAGATCGGGAGCGCCGTCGCGATCCTGGATATCGGCGCTGTGCACCATGAGGCCGACCATCAGCCCGAGCGTGTCTACAATGATGTGGCGCTTGCGGCCCTTGATCTTCTTCCCAGCATCAAAGCCACGGATACCACCGCTTTCAGTCGTTTTAACGCTTTGGCTGTCGATCACGCCTGCTGTCGGCGAGGCTTCTTTCCCCTCCAGTTCCCGCGCCTCCATGACGAGGTGATGGTTGATCCGTGGCCAAAGACCCATTGCCCGCCATTCATAGAAATACCGCTGCACCGTCGAACAGGGCGGAAAGTCCTTCGGCAGCATCCGCCACTGGCAGCCTGTCGAAGCGATATAGAGAAGGGCGTTTAAAACATCGCGCAAATCAGTCTTGCGCGGACGGCCCAGACGCCGTGGCGCAGGCATGAACGGCGCAACAAAATCCCATTCCCGATCCGTGACATCGCTTGCATATCCGCTCGTCCGCCGGACATAATTGCGCCGGGTGGTTTCAGTCCAGGCCATCGTGATCTCCATCGAATCTTTGCAAATCCGACGGAATCACAACTGACTGAAATCACTCAAATCTTTTTGAGGCAGCCTCTTAGGAAGATCAAAGAACAGAATTCTCGGGTCGCGGTAGCTAGCGACAATTTCGGCCGTTCCTGGCGCGCAACCGTCGCCGACCACGAGCAGCTCAAAATCACCGACTGATTGAGCTAACACCGCCTCTATCGCGAATCCAATTACGTCAGTGCGAGAGTGGGTCGGCATGAGGATTGAAACGCTAGGGCTACCTACCATCCCTTTGCGTTTCCAAAACTGTAAGGGATCAGATCTGTGTCCAACGGGAGGCGGTACTTGTCGGGGTTGGCATGATCGTATCGAATTGTTGGGAAGTTGATTACCACCACATCAGATGTCCCGATGTTGCGGTCGGCATGCCATACGAACTTCGGGACGTTGATCAACCGAGGGCGGCTACCAGACAAGTAAACCTTACAAACCTTGCCGCATGTGCTCGACTCGGGTCTCGGATCAAACAGCACAAGTTTCCAGCCCACCACTCAGAACGAAGTAGCGGTCCTCATGCAACTTATGTAATCCCCACCCCTTCACGATGCCGGGGCGGATTGTAAAAGCATATGAGAAGACAAGCGGATCACTGTGCCAGCCCCATCGTGGATCGAATATTTCAGTTACGCTGCCGCGATCATCGTCATGTCTGTTGGTATCGTAGAAGGACATCCCATCCAGCAAAGGTGCAGTGCTTCGGCGTCGGTCGTCAACCGTTCGCTGATCCTGAGCCGAGGCTGCCAATGTAGACTGAAGTAACTCTTCTTGATCGGTTGCATCGACGCCGACTCGCATGATCTTTCTTCCTCACATACACACCGGTTTGTTCGCTGCTTGTTCAACCGTTCCCAGTATTTCATATTTCATAGGTGATCTTCGGTATGCCTTTAATGTTCGTGACCTGCTGCTTGAATAGGCTCAAAGCCAAATACCGCTTCCACGGCCCCGAGCGTAGAAAACGTTGCGATTAGAGGGATTTCCTTCCAAACGTGGATGTTTGCAAGGAAATTCAAATAAAAGATGCTCAAATTGTCTGATTGCAGGCATATCTGAAGTATTCAGCGGCTCATTGAACTGAATCATGATAGCGAGGGTCTTCTCCGCTTGTCCTCATCAATGCCTCTGCCATCCTGAAATCTATATCATAGTCAATATCAACGGATTGTTCTTCCGTCATATGCATGAACTCGAGCTTTCCTTTATACAGAAAACTACCAGTCCTTTCATAATGTTCTATTGCGGTAGCTGATCTGAATATACATATTATAAAATTAATGTATACGATTGGCTCAAGATCTTGTGTTCTGGGGCTTGGTCCAGATGGGTCAAAGTTAAGTGGGATCCCATTCATAAGGGCGTGTTTGCGCAAAGTATTTGTACTGAAAAGTGCGTCAGCGCGAGTGGACAAGAACATCTCGATCGCAGCGTCAATAGTCTCCGGCTTTAAAAATGGTGCCGTTGGATTGACTAGAACGACTGCGTCGCAAGGATTCCGTCTGAGAAAGTCTATGACAATTTCATCCGTTTTAGTTTGGGAACCAGCCAATGCTGGATCGCGCAAATAAACATCCATTCCAAGTTCGCGACTTACGTGCGCAATTTCATCGGATTCGGTGTTGACGAAGAATTGCGAGATCATTTTTGAGCTTTTACACGTTTGGATTACGTAGGAAATAAGTGGAGCCCCATTTAAAAGTCTAAGGTTTTTAGCCTTTGTTCGCTCACTTCCAAGTCGAGCTGGAATGTATCCAAGTATATTCATGTCATTCTCCGACATTCATCGTCATATCCAAGATATCCGCTACAGGAAATGTTTCTCGCCCCTCATGCTTACCGTAACGAATATAATGCAACAGAGAGTTCACGTTTGCTGCGGCTACATCTGGATAGCGTTTAATGTAGTCTTTCGTAGAAAACAGAAGCGATGGATTCCGGTTCATTAGGTGCCCAATCCAAAGGAAGTGGTAAGCCGGAGTCATTTTTATTGCGGCTACATCTCTGTAGTAATTACCGTACCAGTTCGCATCAAACAGGGGTGACGAGTTAATTAAATCGATATCCTCCTGATTTATGTTGCGCATATGCTTTTCCAATCAAATAGTATATCTGAATTCCGCATACTTATTCCAATAAACTGTTGGGTGGAATCCCAGTATTTAGACCGTGATTGAGGAAGTGCTTTACCGACGAACCGGATTGAACTCCCCCATATTTTGAACCATACCAATCTTCATCGAACAGACCTGAGGATACCAAGCCGTGCTCCAGCTTTTTAAGTCGATAGTTTTGCAGACCGGGAATAGCCTTGCAATCGACCACAGATGCACTCAGGAATTGGCCGATTTGCCTAGCCAGAGAGCGCTTGACCGTGGCCCAAATCTTCCTTTCGTTTACGAATTCTGTCGTCTCTTGGTCCAAATAATTGGTCAGTGAAGCTATTTCAGCAAACCGCTGCTCAAGACTGGCGGCAAGCTTGTGACACATCGTTTCCGCTGCGCGAAGTGCTTTTTGACTTTCAGCATTCGAGGAAGCGAGCCTATGATTTGAGAGCCGTGATTGCTGCAGTTCCGATCGAACTTGCTCGATCTCAACAAGGAGATCATCTAATTCAATCTTTTGGCGAGCTCTTAAATCTTCGCACTCATTTAGATTTGCAAGGGCCTCTTCGCGCGCCCTAAAAGAATAACTGTTGCTTTCTTCTAATTTAGAAACCTGCAAAGTTAATCTATCAATCTCAGAGAATGGATTTGATCTATTAAATGTTTCGCGAACGCTTGAAACATCAAGTGCGGAAGCGGCGAAATCGATAAAGCTAGCAATTCTGTCTTTCGCGCTCGGGATATCGGACGGTGCGTACATGGCGAAGCGCCAAATTAACTTGGAAAAGTCGGAAAGATCAAATTGGGTCGGCGCGCCTTTCGCAATGCCGACGTGGGTTTGACGATATCCGGCAGCAATAATTGCACGCCCTCTTTTTAGCCTTTCCTCCCATCCGTCTCTGTTCAAGGCTTGCAACAACGTTTCGGACAATTCTTGATGAGATCTGGCTTCATAACAAATGTCGCGGCCTGTTAATTGTCCGTTGCCGAGAGTTACAACAGGTTTGCCTTTAATCAGCGAGAGGATTTGCGTCGAAGACGTTAACGTGACGCAGATGTCCGAGTGTTCAACTAGGCTGTAAACATCTATGTTCGGCATCGCAGCTTTGTAGAATGGGGCATCGCCATTGGAAGCATCAAAGTAAGAGGCGCCGTGAGGCTTGATCCAAAGGCTACCGCCAAAATTTAGTTCAGTCAGCGATTTTTCGACGGCGGCAGCGCCATCCGAACTGCTTTTTATCCAAGTTCCCTGGAGATCTCCGAGAACATCGGGGCTGAAAGATGCGCCGCTGCCGATATCATGTGATCCCAGATAGAGAACACGTGGACGAGGGGAGTTCACAAAATGTGAACGCACCTGGTCGTCGGGCTCACGGTTTATCTCGGGGTAATGGCGATCTGTTGCTGAATTATAGTATTTCTGGATGGCATACCAGGCACTTGATATTTCGGGATCATCCAGGTCTGGATCCACCAGCGCCAAAGTCGTGTTAAAATTAGACAACGTGCCCTGTCCGAGAGACGAATAGGAAATGGTATCTTCAAGCAGCCCTCGCTCAAAAACAAAGGCGGGTCGCTGAAATCGTCTGGCGATATTGAACATCATGCGCGCCATCGGGGCGGTTGCTCCCCAGGATAACATCACTGACGGCTGCATAACCGCGAAAGCCTTCTCCCAGAAAGCGTTCGCACGCAAAACCAGCAACTCAGCTTCCAAGTCCGAGATCTTGCTTCCCCAAGCGCGGTCAATTCCAATCAATTCCGTTAGGGACAACGAAGATTGCGGAAAAGGCACCGCCGCTGCATAGGCTGCATATCTCCGGCCGGTTTCCGCGATATAAAAAGGCACGTCTATAACTGTGATGTTGGGATAGTGCTGTTGGATCGCCGGATCTCCGAACAACACTAGCTCTACATTTTTCTCAGCGAGGTGCTGCTGGATCTCCACAATTGCGTCGTAAACCTTGTTGGGCGGAGACAACCAACAACAGGCCCATGCGACAGCACCCAAGCTAAGCCTCCTCAATCCATGTCACGCATAAACGTTCGTTTCATAACACGAGTTGCGTTATCACTGATATTCCATCCGGGCAATCAGCGCGGTAGGCCTTGTCCCCCCACGTTTGTTCGTTTGTTCGGTGTTGAGTTTGCTCATATGGTTACGGCTGGACCTCACGGACAGGGTCAATTCCGTCATTCCGTTCAATCTGGGCCTTTGGTTAGAAGGAAAAAGGCCCCATTGTTTAGAGGGCCTTTGGCGCAAAGAGAAATGGCGGATATCGTCCAGGGGGTATCAATATCTCAGCATGTTCAGGTTCTTATCGCAGAATCGGACAAGCGCCTGCGGCGAACGATCGAATTCCACCTGTTGATTTTCCCCGTACCGCAGAAAAGCGAAATCCGGATCGCCCTCGTCATTTCTGATAATCACTAGATTGGGGGTCAGATTTGTCAGGCTAGAGTACAGTCCAAAATGCGTATCGGCTTGGCGAACCATCCCAGATGTCCGCGACATCAAGACAATATCAACCAGAGCGTCGCGAGCCGATGACGCCTGGCTCGTGTCCAACGCATTCGAAGACTTCTGGTAGGTTATGATCCTTTCGCCGAACCGTTGCTTGATGAATGACTGCGTTTCATCCGAATTAGTACAAAGTAACACATTAATTTTATCGTCCTGGCGTATCATTTTCTCGATTATGCTGCAGAAATAGTCATCACTGATCGAGCCATACAGCCGCTGTTCATTGGCATGGGCACCATCCGAGATTTTCACTTCCCGGCTATACGGGCGGCGAATATGCAGCGACACGGTATTTCTGGGGTCAAATTGAACTCTGTCGGCGATGTCCGAAACACTTTTTGACGGCCTCAAGATCCGAGCATAACGACCGATGTCGAAAATAACGCCCGCGTCAGGAAAAAAACTTCTATTCCTGCCTTCGTTAGGGTGGGTAATGATAGCATGTGTTGTCAGCCAAAAATCACTACCTGCAGGTGGTTTGGGTAGAACGGGTTCATTGTCCCATCCCGCGCCACCAAATCCTATACGCGTACCATTGGAATACTGTGAGCGCTCCCTGGGCGAAACCAGATCGAATTTATTATCGAATAGTTCCTCGAACTCGGCCCCGCACTCTGTGGCAGATTCCCAAGAAAGCTTAAAACCTAAGCCATAATAGTTTGCTAGACGGAGCCCGGAGGTCAAAGCCATAAGGCGGTTCGTTAGACCGCCAAGGCATTCCACGATCAGATTGTCAACCATTTTTACTAACCTAAAATTCAGACCCTAGGAATGACACCGCTCAAATCAGCATCAACCATTTCCTTAACGAGATCACCAAAGCTTGTGGTATGGCTCCAGCCGAGCTCAGACCTTGCCTTCGAGGGGTCCCCCAAGAGAAGATCAACCTCGGATGGGCGAATGTACTGAGTATCGATACGAACAAGAATCGCGCCGGTCGACGTGTTGATGCCGACTTCATCAAGACCATACCCGCGCCACTCGATTTGAATGCCGACATGGCCGAAGGCCAACTCTACGAACTCCCGCACCGTGTGCGTCTCGCCTGTCGCAAGAACAAAATCCGAGGGTTCGTTGTGCTGCAGGATCCGGAACATGCCTTCAACGTAGTCGCGGGCGTGCCCCCAATCTCTCTTCGCATCAAGATTACCAAGATAAAGGCAGTCTTGGCGCCCTGACGAGATCGCAGCGACAGCGCGCGTAATTTTCCGGGTAACGAACGTCTCGCCCCGAAGTGGAGATTCATGGTTGAACAGGATCCCGTTGGAAGCGTATATCCCATAGGCCTCGCGATAGTTTACGGTGATCCAGTAGGCGTAGAGTTTGGCTGCAGCATAAGGACTGCGTGGATAGAACGGCGTGGTCTCACTCTGAGGTACAGCCTGCACCTTGCCGTATAACTCGGAAGTAGAGGCCTGATAAAATCGGGTCTTTTCCTCAAGCTTCAGAATCCTGATAGCCTCCAGAAGCCGTAGTGTCCCAACAGCATCCGAATTCGCTGTGTATTCGGGCGTCTCGAAACTAACGTGCACATGGCTTTGTGCCGCAAGGTTGTAAATTTCATCAGGTTGGATTTGCTGGACGAGTCGAATGAGATTTGCAGAGTCAGTTAGATCGCCATAATGCAGAAACAAGCGTGTTTCTGATGAATGAGGATCCACATACAAGTGATCAATTCTGGCGGTATTGAAGGAAGACGACCTTCTCTTTATGCCGTGGACCTCGTAACCCTTGGAAAGTAGGAGCGATGCCAGATAAGCACCGTCCTGTCCGGTTACACCGGTTATCATAGCTTTTTTCATAAAGAACGTTCCTGTTATGCTATGGAATTGTCTAGATACCAGCTCCAAGTCTCGCGCAGTCCTTCACGGAGATTGGTGCTTGACGCAAAACCAAGAGATCGGATGGAAGAAAGATCGTATTGACGGAGTAGCTGTCCGTTAGGCTTGTCAGTCGCCCACAGAACTTCACCTGGGAAACCGGAAACCTCCTTCAGCACGTCTACAAGTTGTCTTATAGTACTTGTTGTCCCGCTCGCAATGTTAAATGGGCCGATACCTCTCTCCGCAACAGTGATTAGCGCATCGGCCGCGTCCTCCACAAACAGGAAATCCCTTTGGGGCGTTCCATTTCCCCATACTTCCAACGGAGTGCCTGCCTTCATGGCGTCGTGAATTTTACAGATCAGCGATGGGACAACATGGCCATAATCTTTATCGAACGTATCACGAGGGCCGTAGAGGTTTGTGAGAATGCCGTACCCGTAGTCTAGGCCATATTGCCTCTGATAAGCCTGTAACTGCGTCAGCATGGCTCGCTTAGCGACGCCATAGGCGACCTCAGAGTGATGAGGAGGTCCCTCCCAAATGTCGGCTTCCTTCATTGGGAGCGGGACGGTGTCGGAATAAATTGCAGCAGTCCCAACGGCGACGATTTTTGATGCACCAGCTAGCCTTGAAGCCCGCACAACGTGTGTGTTGATCAGAATATTCTCGTCAAAGAATTCTGCAGGGAAAGCACTGTTGCCGCCAAGGCCTGCTACTTTTGCGGCGCAGTGAAACACGATCTCTGGATTAGACCTCTTAAAGAACTCGATGACATCATCACAGCGGAGAAGATCAACGTCCGATCTACTAGCTGAAATTACACTATATTTTCCGGAACTGGAAAGCCTACGGACGAGCGCCGACCCAAGCATTCCAGATGCGCCAGTAATGAGTGCGACTGTCATTTTGACCTGCCCATCAGAGAAGATGTTCGATGTCGTGCGACCAGGCCAAGAGGAGTGACTTTTCTTCTTTTCCGACCAAGCCCTGACCTATCAACATATCATAACACTTGGCCAAGTTCTCAAGCAGGTTTCCAGCCCCAGGTATGAGTGCCAAATCGAGCAGCTTATTAGCTATTACGTTGTTATTTAGATATCCTGGAACTTCTTCAGCAAAATCGCGCAGAAGGTCATGTTCATTTCGGTCCTGATAAACCGACGGGCTGTGGAATGAAAGTGACCAACCGCATTCCCAGCCAATGCGCTGCGCGATCAAACTCCTCCAAATGTCACACACGCGCCATGAGCAATTAAAGGGCAAATACATGAGTGGGAACGCGTCTCGCCACCAGGTCGTATTTTGGCTGTTGAACGGACACCATACGCCCTGCGCCAGAGAAACCCTCTTGTTCTGATCAAATTTAACGGGAAGCTCGAACAGGAAACGGTAAACCGCGTCGACGTCAGGATCATCATCTGCCAACCCCTGTTGGATCGGGCTGTCGACTTTCACCTCCGAAATCGTGAAATTGCTTTGCTTCGCGGCCTTTACATTTTCTAAAGGCAGACCACGAGGCCAAATGGGGCCCTCGGTGAAATGATTGTATGCGTTGAACCACTTCCCGCCCGCAGCGCTTGGGGATGTAAATTCCCTCTCCCTCGGGCCCCAGAAGTTCGCCATCGGTATATTGTCATCGTCAGTCTCAACGATGATTTCAGAACGCTGCGCAATGGCTTCCAGATAGCCAATATTCTTTCGAGCATAGTGTTTCGTGGGCGCGATACCAGCCAGTCTGTGTCCCAGCTTTCGTTGCTCGTCGACGGAATAGTACGCGCACCTGTCCAAAGAGAAGTCGGTCGGGCTTTTAGTGTCTCCGATCACGATGAATCGCGAATGAAAGTCCGCTCCAGCAGATGCAATTTCCTTCAGAGCTTTTGTCGGATGGTTGATTGACGTCACAACAACGGAAATATTATGTTTCATTTCAAGCCCTTAGAATGAGTTTCGGCAGCTGGATTGTGAGCGCTTATCGCATATCACCACAGTTAAATCCAGCCGCTCCAAATCTAGACCGTGAGTTTATGGCGTTGAAGAATAGAAGGGTGTCTTCCACACAGTGTGCCGGTAGAAGCGGCGATGGGTCGGTCAATCCCGCGCAAACGCTCTTTAAAGCTGACCAACGGCGACGCCCGGCGTACCTCCAACCGGCGGCACCTGCCCGGGCGCTCCTACAGGTATCCGTTCCCAGGACCCGTCGCGAGATGGGCTCAGCTTACCACTTACGGCGGTGCTTGCGTTTGGATCGAACGAATTTGTCCGTCAGCTCTCAAAAATGTCTGCCCGTTCGAGAGCGACTTCAGGTCCATCTTGCAGAAAAGCGAAAGGCCTCGTACGAAACGGACATGAGAGAGCATCTCGGGAGAAACTCAGTGAAGTCGATCTTTAAGGCGCTAACAGCACGCAAAACAGGCGGAAAATCGAACGGGCTGGCAGAATATGTGCGTCGTCATGGTAAGGTTCCCCTGTCCTGGGCCGGCTCCACTTCCAGCATGGACTATCTCAACATCGGTGATGCTCTCAGCGCAGTCATGGTGGCACTTTTGTCGGGTCGCGATATCGAGCGCGTCCCCTCAAAATCGAATTCGCTGCGCATGGCGTGCGTCGGGACGATCGGCCATGGGTTTGCCGGTGGAGAAGTATGGTTCTGGGGAACGGGCGCGTCGATGTGGAAAAATCCCTCCGCACCGCGCAAAGATTGGCAAGGCTTCAGCGGTGCCGGTGAAAAAGGGTTTACAGTGACCGCAACACGCGGCCCGGTGTCGGAGCATCTACTGACGGGCAAGCCGGAGGGAACGGTCGGTGTCTATGGCGATCCGGTGTGGTTGCTGCCACGATTCTATGCGCCGGCGCCGGTCAAGAAATGGAAGTTGGGCGTTATCGTCCATCTGTCCGAATTGGCGGATCGCGATCCCGAGACCCACGTGAAGTCCGAGCTCCAGCGCTATTCCATCCCAGAGAGCCTGAAGGACCGCATCCATCTGATCAATACGGTGACGCCAATCAGCATGACGTCGATCAAAGATAAGATCGATGAGATTTTGGCCTGCGATCGAATCGTGTCCACGAGCCTTCACGGCATGGTCTTTGCCGAAAGCTACGATATCCCGTGCCTGCACTTTCCGCCGCACGGTCCGAAGCAGGGACTTCATGTCCGGAGTCTCGACGCCAACTGCGATCTCGATTTGCGTATCATCGACCTTTATCGAGGCCTGGGAATGACCGAACTGCCGGTTTACGCTCAGGACCGCAACCATGTGACCAATTGGGATGACCTGATGGCTGCGATCGATAGCGTCTGGGTGCCCAAGACATTCAATGCGCAGGCTCTTCTCGATGCCTTTCCGCTCGATCTTGCTCCGATAACGTCACCGGCCGGCGGAACGATCTGGGATCACCCGATCCTGCAAAATCTGGTTCTGCAGCATGACGTCAACGAACTGAAGCGCATGGACAAACTGCGCGCGTAGAGAAAACGAAGGCGCAGCTTTCGAAAACGCTTTTGAGTGTCTTGCACGGCGGCGTCAGCGCGATTTGCTGCTTTCAATCAACGTCAGCACAAGCGCGGAAAGCAACGTCAATGGCGTTGTGGCCGCCGTCTGGGGTTTGGAGCTTTGCGTTGGGGTAAGGCCGACCTTCCCGACCGGTTTGTCACTTGCGTCAACGCCACTATTGCCGAGAGTCCACCAGCCCTCGCGCAGGAGTTTTTCAACAACGAACGCGGCGGCGTCGAGTGATCGCGATGGAGAGCCAGGCGGTAGAATATCAGCGGATGTCGGACTACGATCGGTCATCACCGCGTAATAAACGCGCCTGATATCATTATCGATGTCGTCATTGCCCTCAGGCGCGGTGTTTATTTTCTGCCGCAGTTTGCGCAGATCGTTGACCGTGACCGCCGTACTGCCCGCTATGCCAGACAATTCATCCGCAAAAATGTCCGGATTGCTTCCTTCACCCGTAAACAGTTCGGAGAGCGCTGAACCGGGTGCCGCCTGACGGTTCCGGATCACTTTGGCGGCTCCGCGAATGCCATCCCGAAATGCTTCTTTCCGCATTTCGGCCTGTTCTGCGACCAGGGCCGAAGCTGCGGAACAGATCTCAAGAAGAAGGGCTGCGGCCTGTTGATCACCCATGGTCTGCGCCGCGTTCCTCGCCTTTGCGAGAAGATCGTCTAGGGAAGACTTCTGATCGGTCATCGGCGGTCTGATTTCTTCGTCACGAGAGTGCGTCTGGCGATCCCAAACGTGTCACTTGAACTTGGCATAGAGATTCTGAAGACGCTCAGCGTATTTCTGTGGAGAAAACAGCTTGGCGCGCTCTAGACCGACCGTCTCGTAATGCTCCATCAAGCCGTCGTCGTTTGCCAGGTCTTTGATCGCTTGCGAGATGGAATTAACATTGTACGGATCAACGATCAACGCGCTGTCACCGGCGACTTCTGGGTTTGCGCCTTCGTTGCCTGTGATCACCGCCGTGCCCAATTGCATCGCCTCGAGGATCGGCAAGCCGAAGCCTTCGTACAGCGAAGGAAACACAACTGCCCTGGCGCACCGGATCAATGACGTCAGCAGATTGAGGGGCAAATATTCCAGTCGAATGACCGACGATGTCTTCGAGACATGGCTGATCGTCGGATCCAGAAACGGTTGCTTTCGCGCCGATTTTCCCAAGTCCTGCGGAACGCCGAGAAGTCGGAGCTCATTGGCATTTTTCCAGACCAGCTGACCGACAATCACCAGCGGAAGGCGGGTCTGGCTGGCGAGGTAGGCTTCGATAATCCGAGCGACGTTCTTTTTTGGCTCGATTGCGCCAAAGAAAAGAAAATATTGCTTGTGTTGGAGGCCAAAAATCGATGAGACCTCTTCGCGGACGTCGTCCTCTTTCCGGTTCAAAATGTAGCTGGGAAGATTGACCGCCTGATAGGTGTTCGTCACGCGGCTTTCGTCAACCCCCAGAAGTTCGATGATATCTCTCTTCGACACTTCCGAAACGGTGACGATGTGATCGGCTCTTTCGCTAATACGCCGAACCTTCTTCAAAAACTCCTTCTTGTTGTCGAGCGTCGCATAAGGCAGCCGCAGCGGAACAAGATCATGGATTGTATAAAGATTGGCTGCATTCTTGAGCGTAACCGCCAGCGGATAGGTCCAGTGGGCGATATCGGCGCTGCCCGGATAATCCACGTTCAGAAACTGACCATAGGTCCGAAAATGCCAGCGGGAGACCGTGTACAGATTGCGTGAATTGAAAATCCGGTCGTGTGCGGGAAGGCCGCCTGGCGTGTTTCGGGCGATGACTTTGCCGGTGATCGGGACACGGTTTGCGGTGACCCCAAATGGCGATGTTATCAGACGCTTGACAATGTCCTGCGTCTTCATCGGTTTGACAGATGGGTCAAAAAAGCTCACCTCCGCAAGGAGTTCGTTTTTCCCGGCCGATGACCGTACGCCATACATCAAATCCACCTGATGCCCCAGCGCCGACAGCTGCGCACTCAGGTTTCGGGCGTAAGTGGCAATCCCCGTGCCTTTCTCCAAGGCGAGATTGTAGCCATCGACCATGACACGAGCTTTAGGCATGAAACGTAGATCCTACTTGTGGCTTGTTGCATCGGCCTGCAATGTGCTGAGGCCAGGCCGAGCGATGGTTGTTCGTCTTTAGGCTTAAATGACGGAACCGTCATTGCTGGCCTGAAGAGATGCGACCCGCTATCTATGCGATTGCCATTTTGGAAGCAACCTTAATGCTGTCGCCGGGAATGGTGCGCAGCCGCGATAGAGAGCCTGACCCGCGCCTGGACAGCGTATATCGTGTGCTGGAATGCGCCAATCAGACAAATCCTCATCTATGTCAGCGACCCTGACCAATTCCGGATCTGAACAATACCCGTTTGGCAAAGCCGTGGCGTCATCTGTCTGGACCCTATTTGATAAGTCCGGATGTTCATTTAACTATCGGAGGCCCACCCAAACATTTCTAGCTTTAATGTACCCTGTGGTTTCGCAATGCCCGTTCCAATGCTAATCCAAGCATCATGACGGCAAATGTCCAGCCGAGCATGTAGTTCATTGACATCAGATGGGTGGGGTAGGTTGGATAAAACGCCGTCCGGAACAGGGCGACGAAATGCATGATTGGATTATAAGCCAAGATATCCTTGATTTGCGGCGGCATGTATTCAGGAATGTAGAAGACAGCGCTGAAGAATATTTGGATACGAGAAAAAATCGCGAAGCAAAACTTCCACAAGGGAAACAAATAGGTCAGAAAGGAATTAATCAACCCAATTCCGAAAGAAAACATCGTGATTAATACGAGGAACTGTACGATCGCAATCGGATTGTATGGTATTGCATAGCGCGACAGATCAAAGGCGCTAATCATTGCAAAAAAGCCGAGAAAGGCGAGGGTGAAGGATAGAAACTCTACGACACTACGCGCGATAGAATAGTCAATCGCCTCCACGAACGGAATGCTCGTCACTGCTTTGGATGCCTCGATCGCCGTGGCCGCCTTTATGCTGATCGTTCGGAAAAAGAGAACCGGAAGAATCCCCGTTGTAATAAACAACAGCAGACTGTCTCCGATCATCAAATTGCGGTGTAGAAACGTAAAAATGATCCAGTGACCAATAATGAAAAACAGTGCTTCCAACAAATCAAACAGCTGCATGAATGCATGCTTGCTGTTGCGCAGTCTGACTTCCCGGATCGTCAGCGCACTGACGATCCTCATTTGCCTGGACAGACCGAGCGCAAGTGCATTCATTGACGTAGGAGCTCCAGCTGCCAGCAGCAATTAAGCATGGTCACGGATGCTGTAGTAGACGAGCGTCAATACCACCCAGGCACCAAACACGGACAGAAACACCAGGAGCGTGTCAATAAAGGTGCGCGGATATGACGCGATCTGTGGTAGCCCCGGCTGAACATAGGTGGCGAGATAGGTCTGGTTGCTGTTGGCTCGCATACGGGCATTTTCATAGTTCGTCAGAGACGACTCATAGAGTTTTGTCGCGATTTCGACATCCGTCTGCAACTGATCGTATTTGGTCACCCGTTGCGCATCGTCCAATGCGCCAGGCTTTGATGCGTCGACATCGGTGATCTGGGACTGCAGAATTTCGATCTGTTCTTTCGCAGCGGTGATCTGATTCTTGAGGACGGTAAGCCGCGGAGACGTCGGATCCATATCGCTCGAAAGCGCGGAATATTGCGCTTCCAGCGCCGACAAATCGCCCCGCAGCTTGTTGTTCAGCAGCATCTTTCCTTCGGCTTCCTTGCGAACATCAATACTCTTCTGGCCGGAGCGCAGTTCGGTTTCGCGCTGGCGAACCTCCTTGAGCCGCGCCTCGGCGCGATCCAGTTCATTTTTGGCGAAAGCCATCTGGCTCTGACGTGCCTTTTCGGAAATGTCGTTGACGAGCTTTTCGCATAGTGCCTGCAGTGCGGTGGAAATCTTGAGTGCGTCATGCGGAGAGAACGCCGTGACCTCAATCGTGTTGATGCCCGTCATGATGTCGTAGCTCGTCGAAACCCGCTTGCGCCAGTAATCAATCAGACGTTCGAGAGAGACGTCATCAGAAAGACGGGAGAATCTGTCGGTGTTGTCTCTGGAATAGACTTCGCGCAAACCGACGCTCTTCTCCAGCGCTTCGACAGCATCACGGCTGAGGGCATAGTCGGATACAATATAACTGTTCGACATCGCCAAAGCCGTATCTGCGGCGACGGAGGAGGATGTCATAAAGGCGCTATCCGTTGGCCGAACGGAGAAGCGGAACTCTGACATATACTGTGGAGACGCCACGAAAGCGAAATAGAGAGCGCCAATGATCGTCGGCAGGATGACCATCAGGAGAAAAGAAATCGATGTACCAGAAAGGCCACTTTTAACTTTGGCAGCCATACCCGTAACGCGTACCGATTTGTATGTTACGGTTGTTTTGCGAGGAAATTGCTTGGGAATGGCGACTGGCGCTGCCGCGGGCTGTTGACGGACCGGCCTTACCTCATCGAGCCGCAATACCAACGCGCCCGTCTCATCCGGGCGAGCATGAGACTTTTCGAGCTTCGCCGACCGGTTCGTATCCTTCAACGTCGTCTCCTGAACTGGGCGCAATCATCGCGGCAAGGGAGCCTCATAACACAGTTCCACCAATGGGAAAAGCGCAACGGGAATACCACCGCCAAAGACGTTGACCGATGGCGCTTTAAGCTTAGTAAGTTGGCAGCTTTAAGACGGATCGTCTCTCAATGCTAATTTCTCAAATCAACGAGGGTGTTTGAAACAGATGCAGCTTGCGCGACCGGCGCAGCGGTCGAGCTGACGAGCGTTGCAAACTTGCGAACCTCGGCAAGAGACGAGTTTGCGATGTAGATGAGGTCACGATTGCGCAGATTAAAACTCTTCAACAGGAAGAAGCCACTCGGATCGCTAAGATCAACCTGGTAAATGACGTTGGTGGTCGGTCCATACGCAGAGAAACTCTTTTCCGGCATGAGCTGACGGAGCAAATCCGTCGATTCCGTCCGATAAATGAAGACGCCCTTCGCATTCGCCCGCTCGTCGTTCAGACCGCCGACTTTCGCCAATGCCTGGTTCAGGTAAAGTTGGGACTCGTCAAACTGGATCGATGCGTTGGCCGTAGACGCGCCAAAAACCGTAAAGCTCCGCGGCTGACGGATCAGTGCGACGACATCATCCGGCTGAACGTAGATGTTTTCGTTCGGATCGGAGATCAAGCGCTCCATCGGAATGGTCTCGGTCCGACGGCCACGCGTGATCTGGGCAGAAAGCTGATGGGATTCGATACGCGGGCCTCCAGCCATGGCAATGACGTCGAGCAGTTTTTCACCGCGTGGGGAGAGCGGAATTCGCCCGCTACTTGCCACTTCGCCCGTCACCGTGACCGTGTTGGACACGTTCTTGACCACACTCACAAGAACCTGAGGCTGAACCGCCATGCGAACGAGGGCCTGTTCAATCGATTCCTTGACCTGTTCCGGCGTGCGGTTTGCAGCCTTTATAACACCGGCATAAGGAACGGAGATCGTGCCGGATTCCGAAACCGGCTGCTCGGGTATCTGGGTTCCGCCGCCGCGGCTCGAACTTGAAAACAACCCCTCTGGTGACGCTTCCCAGATGGAAATAATGACTGTGTCACCGACGCCGATTAGCGCGGAGCTGCGTTTTTTGGCATTTCCAAGCGACGCAGCGAGCTGTCTGTCAAAGCCCTGGGCCAGAACGGAGACGACATTGGGTGTCACGTTGATGAGCGTGTAGGGCGCATATTGATCTTTGGCTTCGGCCTGGATCTTGTTCGCGCTTGGGCCGGAGCTCGGCATCGTGCACGACGACATGACAACACAGGCAACAGCCAATGAAAGTTTGGCGAATTTATCCAAAAACAGCATATGAACCCTGTATCGCCGGACTTGCTGCCAAGCCCATTTTCATAATCAAATTCCGATGCCGCATTGGATATATCAACACCAGCACGTAAACAATGACATCAAAGCCGCACTTCAAGAAAACAACAGTTTTGAGTTAAAAGTGACGCAACAGGGTTTGCCATTGCGATCAATAGCGGTTTCCCTGCAACACGTCTTGTGAATACTGCCAAACCTTGTCCTTGAACTGAACCGCGCGAGGAAGGGGAAACGCATTGAAGAGCGCTTCTCCTGTGTAGCTCAGTGGCTGCCAATGATTGTCGATGAACGCCATTGCCTTTTCCCAATCCGTTCCCTGATGAAGCGGGTGAAGATAGCTCAAGACCGTATCCCGATCGGCGCCGCCATAAAAATCGATCATACGATGATCGATCGACCGCGAACCGTCGATGGGCAAAAACCCGGACGCGCCGTGATTGGTTGAAAACCAGGCGCAGGGGATGTTGTACGTCTCAGCAATGACCAAACCGTGAAGACTGGTGGAAAGAATACGCCGACAGGAGACGATCTCCTGAACCTTCTCGCGCATTCCAGCAATATCGGCGCCGGTATATGTATTGATTATCTTGATGTTTTGGGAGAGTTCCGGTGGGATCCTGTAGCGTTCGAGGTTCTTGCGCACGCATGCGCGCGCGGTTGCCTCGTCCAGTTCGGAAATGTGGACGATCACACCCAGTTCGAATTCCTTCTTGAGATCGGCAAACGGAAACACGCGTGGCAGGAACCAGACCGGATCGCCAAAAATGTCGGGAACCTCCACACCGAGCTTCCGCAATCCGGCCGCCGTCTGTTTCCCTCGCACCGCATGGACGACCAGTTCCGTATTCTCCGGAACCTTATACTCGCCGATGACGCCGGTCGGTCCTCGCTTCAAATCGAAGCCGGTGCCCCAAACGTGGACCTTGGCCCCATACTGGGCATGGCCGATGGTTCCGACAGCAGTCATTCTTTCGTTGTCGTGATTGAACGCGGCAGGCTCTATTTTCCGCCCGGAAATGGCCGATACCATGACTGCACTGAGCGCGTCGCCGAGGTTCGCATCGGGATGCTGCCCGGTAGTCCAGACCCAGGAGAGACGGATGCGCTCGCTCTTCGTTTCGTTGTCCTTCGAAAGCACGCCCTCCGCGGGCGACGTAACCTTCCGGCGAAACAGCCGTTTTGCAGCGCCCAGACCCACCGAAACCACCATCCTCTTATCGTGCCCGCCGCAAAATGCGCGAAAGCAGACCGTTCCTAGCACGTACGACCAGCCCCGCTTCTCGTTTCGTCGGGACGGAACGAATTAACGGATGATCGAACGCGCTGCCGGTCGCACCTTTTTCCAGCATGGCCAAAGGAAGCGGAAACGATTCGATGAGTGGATCTTCAGAGAGATATTTCGGCTCCCAGACGTCGTCGATGGTCCGGATCAGGGCGTCCCAATTCGTTTCTTCGGTACGCGGCTGGTACCAGACATCGAGATGATCCTGCCCTAAACCGCGATAGAGATCGACAAAACGCAGATCTAGCCCTTCTTCGCTCACCAGATCGATGCGTCCGAGCCCTGCTGTTTTCGCTCTCGGAGAGAAATAGAGACAGGGGATACCGTAGGATTCTGCGAACACCATTCCATGCAGGCTTGTGGAGACAATGCGTTTGCAAGCCAGAATTTCGTCTAGACGCTCCCTTAGGCCAGCGATCGAAACCGGCGTTACCGTATTGATCAACTTGATCGCCTGGCGATCTTCGGCCGCGATATCGTGGCGCTTCGAACCGGCTCTGGGATGCGCATCGTGCTCACGGTCCGCCAGTTCCGACAAATGAAGAATGACACCCAGCTCATAAGTCTTCTTTTTAGGGGCTTCGTGAAAGCGCGGCAGAAGCCATAGGGGATCACCGTAGACGGCCGGACCGGTTGCATCCGGCGCAAGGATGCGCCGGCTAAACGGTCCGCGGGTAGCGTAGGCATGGATCCTGGTATCTGCAGGCCGGACGTAAGGGACTTTCGGCTGATCGGTTTGATTTGGGTTGGCGTTGGGCGATGTTCCGGTTCCCCAAAACGATACGTTTCCGCCAGCAAACATATGACCGATGGTGCCGACTGCCGCCAGCCGCACCATATTCGACTTGGATGCGGTATGATCGACGGCCAATCCGGACATCATCGATACGATGACAGGTGACAAGGCGTCGCCCAGATTGAGATAATTCTGATCACTGCTGGTCGTCACCCATGAAAGGGGAATTGACTTTTTGGAGTGAACGATTTCAAGGAGTTCTTGCAACAAATTTCACCATTTTCGGCTTTTCCGGATAGAACTGGGATCGTTGATATTCCCGCAGAATCCACCGCCGTTTCAGTTGCGGCGGCGTATACCATATCGATTTAATATGCGAAAGTGGCGCTTGTGGGAGCAAAAAAACGAGCGGTTGGCTGAGACGTCGTTCTCTTCCAATTGTTGAAAATGGCCGTTTCTAGACTTGTAGGCATAGATGTATCGTCTTTCAATGAGGTCACTTTCGATCGAAACACCTCGGGTGCTTTTCGACATTTCACGCCTTGTACGCGGTTACGAGCAACCTTTTGGCACTGGTGTTGACCGAATCGATCTGGCGATAGGCCTGGACCTGGCAAAGCGATTTGGCTCTGAGTGTTATTTCGTACATGCCGGCCGTCATGGCGTTTGCATTCTGCCGCAGGACCTTGGCAATGCCGTTCTCCAACGCCTCCAGCATATGTGGAACGGCGATCCCTCTTCATTGCAAGCGGCAGGCCGGTTGACCAAGCTCCGCCTCAAATATGAACCTTATGTCCGCAGCCGTTTTCTTCCCCAGGGCGACAAAATCGTGTCGCCGCTAACAACCTACGTCGTGGCTTCGCATTCTGGGTTGGGAAAGGTGAAGGATGGGATGAGCCGCCTTGATCCGCTTCGGAAAATGCAGCGTCTGATTTATATCCACGATCTGATCCCCATTGAGTATCCGGAGTACCAACGGCCGGAGACGAAGCAGCAGTTTTCAGACTTTTTGAAGGAGTTGACGAACGCGCCGGTGATTGCCGTAAGCAATTCGAACGATACCGATCGACGCGTCAAGAAATTTGCGGCGGAAAATGCGTGGCAACTCGCTGCAACCGACGTGGTTGTGCCGACGCTGGATTTCAAAAAGACGCCGGCCACGCCCTTGACGCCGCCTGTCAGCGCATTCCTGCAGAACAACAGCCCCTATTTTGTCATTCTTGGAACGATCGAACCTCGAAAAAACCATCTTCTGTTGCTCCAGATTTGGCGAGAACTGTCTCAACGTGAAAACCCGCCGCGTCTCTGCATTATTGGAAAGCGGGGCTGGGAAAACGAAAATGTGGTAGACATGCTGGAGCGTTGCCCGGCCATAACGGACACGGTATTCGAATTCGCTGATCTATCCGATTTTGAAGTTCAAACAATGCTGCAACACGCAACCGCGCTTTTGTTCCCCTCCTTTGCAGAGGGGCTCGGGATTCCCATGTTGGAGGCGGCAGCCCTCGGCGTTCCATCCGTCGCCTCCGACATTCCGGTGTTTCGTGAAATTGCACCAGCCTGCACGACCTTTTTGAATCCTCTGGATGGAGCAGGCTGGCTCGCGGAGATCGTTTCGCGGGTGGGCGATTGCACAGCAACCAGATGAAAGACCAATCTTGACCGTCAGTTTTACGAACGTTCACAAAACGCTGCGCAAGAAGACGTCGCGGACCAAGGTCCTTGAGGGCGCGGATGCGGAATTTGCCGGCGACCGTCTCACCGGCATCCTTGCACCTCCCGGCAGTGGCAAAACGACGATTGCAAATCTGACGACGGGTAAACTGCGCGCCGATACTGGCCGCGTGCGACGATCATCGCTGGTTTCGTTCCCGGTTGCCTCCGGTGGTGTTTTTAACGGCGCTTTGACAGGTCGAGAAAATCTCGCGTTCCTTTGCCGTGTGTTCGGTTTCGATCCTGTTCCAATCATCCGCTTCGTCGTGGATTTCACCGAGATTGGAAAGGCAATCGACAAGCCGTTCAAGGACTTGAACCGCGATGAGCGCACGAAACTTCTGTTCACATCCTGCTACGCTATTCCGTTCGAGACATACATCGTCGATGAAAGTTTGATCGGTGGGCGCGGTTCCTTTCGGGCGCGATGCGAGGAGCTTGTTCTGGAACGAATGCAGTCTGCCGGCTTCCTGATCCTGACTTCCTCTCCCAGCCTGATCAGAAAATACTGCAATGACGTTTTCGTTATCAACCGGTGTAAAATATTGGAGATGCACTCGGTAGATGAAGCGGAATCACTGCTAGGCGCCAACCGTCTGCGCGAGGGAAATGGTGAACTTGAACTTGTCGGTGACACGGAAGAAAGCCAATTTTTGTAATAGACGTCATTTCCGTCATCTGGCTATCTTTCCCGCTCATTCGAAGTCACGAGATTTATCTTTTGCCGTGTCGTGACGTGTGCCCCCAGGGTTTCTTGAAGCATTCGCTTTGATTGTCCGCGGAATCGCTTTGAGTACGCATAAGGGATGCTGTCGAGTTGGTGACGACTATCGCAGTACAGCCCTGCAATTCCGGCACTAACAGAATGGATCGCTCCCAGGCGCAGATCAAAATTTGATAACCCATTCAAAGTGAATTACTCAAACCGGAACCATTTGCGGGTCGAGACAGGCTTTTCTGCATGAGTTTGAACGAAAAGACATCGTCAAATATTGTCGATCAGGCAGATCGCTTTCGAGACCAAGGACATTGGCTGGAGGCCGCTGCACTGTACGGCAGCGTTCTGGAGCAGTGCCTCTCTTCCGGGCAAACCTGGACGCAATACGCCCATATGTTAAAAGAAGGCGAGCTTTTCGAGGAGGCCGCCAGCGCTTATGCGTCAGCCGTGTGTTGTGATGGAACCGACCCTGATCC
This sequence comes from Pararhizobium sp. LjRoot235, assembly GCF_964254145.1. Lineage (NCBI taxonomy): Bacteria > Pseudomonadati > Pseudomonadota > Alphaproteobacteria > Hyphomicrobiales > Rhizobiaceae > Pararhizobium > Pararhizobium sp. LjRoot235. The sequence continues at coordinate 441,182 of NZ_CAXUSP020000002.1, forward strand.
GCGGCTTCATCTCGCTCATCTACTCAAACGTCTTGGTCGGAGTGCGGAAGCGCTTCAGGCTTTTCGTGCGCTAAGCGCGTTACCGGATGCACCGCAGGTCGAACAGGAAATAGCGGGCCTTGCCATTCAACTGATGCAGACGGAGCAGAAGGCGCAGGCTTTTTTTGCCTCCAATGAAACTCGGCCCGGCTTTGATCTCTGCCTCTCTGGCTTTGAACGTTTGCAAAGGCTTGAAAAGAAACGTGTAGCGGATATCGCTCAGAAAAACAGCCAATACGAGGCGCAAGATAAAGAGCGCAAATTTCCGCTTGCTGCGGCATTCATCGAGCTTCGACGCCTGATGAAGCAACGCTTCATACAAGCGCGCCTCGATCCGAAAGCGAATCTTGTGATTCGTGATGATCTCTATGTCGCGACAACTGGAAATCCGCAATTTGCGGTACGCGTCGATGGCTATTCCCTGCAGCCTGGATGGTTCGAAGTCGAGATTGATCTTCTCGGACACTCTTCCATGTCTTTCGATCCAATCCTCTATATCGAGCACAGGTTTGAATGGGCCGCGTTTTCGACCTTCCGGCTGAAACCGATGGGTGAAGGCAAGTTTCACGCGACCGGGGTTACCGAAAGCCCCGTTCTTCGTCTTCGGCTGGACCCCGCTAGCCGTGAGGGTTTTTTCACCGTCCGGGCCTTCAAACTGCGGCAAATCAGCTTGGCAAAAGGCCTTTGCCAAGCGTATCGCCAAAACCGGGACACTGCGCAAAAGGCACTCCGAGCGGTGGTAACGCACAAGGGTCGAAAACGCTTTGCGCGGAATATCGCTGATAGTCTAAAATATGTCGGCCCTGATCGATATCACGCCTGGATCGCTTTGCACGATACGCCAACCAGCGAAGAAACTGCGCGGCAACGACGAGCTATCGTCGGTTGGCCGACGCAACCGCTGATCTCGCTGATCATCGATACCGAAGACCTTCTCCTGCCCGAGCTGGAAGCAACTCTTCGATCGCTGAAGGATCAAAGTTACGACAATTGGCAGCTGCATCTTCCGGTACCTTCCACTTTTCCAAAAGAAGAGCGCCGGTACCTGATGAGTTGTGCTCAAACCGATCCGCGGATGGTTGTGCATTGGAAAGATAATCAGCCGACGATGAAAAGCGTGCTGTACAAATGCGACGGCCGCTTCATCGTTTTCGCCAAAGCGGGGGACGTTCTGGCACCCTCGGCTATTTATGAAATCGCTGAACGTTCCATAACGAAACCCGAGGCCCGGCTGATCTTCAGCGACGAGGATTCCATTGAAGCAGGCGCGCGGCACTCGCCGCTGTTCAAGCCGGATTGGGATCCAGACTACTTCTTTGCGTCCAATTATCTCGGTCGGTTCGTGGCGTTTGAGGCGGCTCTCATCGAAACCTGCTGCCTTCCATTGCTCACGCTGCCTGAACTCGATGTCCACGATCTCATCTTGCGCACGACCGAGATACTTTTGCCCAATGAGATTACACACATACCGCATGTCCTTTACCATCGAAGATCGCCGGCGCGCGCAAGTGGCCAAAATGTTCTACCCTATCCGATGACGTCTCGCCGCCTTCAAGCGCTGGGCGCCAGCCTGATACGACAAGGCAAACAGGTGACTGTGGTGGAAGAGAAAGGCGGTCTCGCCAGAGTGATCTGGCCGCTGCCAACCCCGGCGCCGCTGGTCACGCTGATTATCCCGACGCGCGACCACCTTCCTCTTCTCCGAGGATGCATCGAGTCTCTTCTGAGCAAGACGGCTTATCCCGCCTTCGAAATCATCGTTGTCGACAATGGCAGCGTTGAGCCTGAAACACTCCGTTATTTCGATGTGTTGCGTGCGATGGACAATGTTCGTGTTCTCAGTGCGCCAGGCCCTTTCAATTTTTCCTGGTTGAATAATCTTGCTGTCGAGCAGGCGCAGGGAAGTGTCGTTTGCCTGGTGAACAACGATATCCTGGCAATCAACAGCGAATGGCTTCAGGAAATGGTATCGCACGCCATACGGCCAGACATCGGGGCGGTGGGAGCCAAACTGTTGTACCGGACCGGACAGGTACAGCATGCAGGTGTCGTCTGCGGGATCGGTCTGGTGGCGGCACATCCCCATAAATATCGCTCTGGCGATGACCCTGGCTATATGGGACGCTTGGCGGTGACCCAGTCGTTTTCGGCGGTCACTGCCGCATGCCTTGTCGTCGAGAAATCGAAATACAATGAGGTCGGCGGCCTTGATGCCGAAAATCTGACGGTTGCTTTCAATGATGTCGATTTCTGCCTGAAACTGGACAAGGCTGGATATCGCAACCTCTACACGCCGTATGCCTCGCTTGTTCATCTAGAAAGTGTAACGCGTGGCCTTGATACCTCGCCGGAAAAAACCCGGCGCTACAAGTCAGAGGCTGATTTCATGCTGAGAAAATGGGGTGATCGAATTCACAACGATCCATTTTATAACGTAAATCTAACAGCCGATAGGGAAGATTTTTCGATTCGAGACTAGGCATCACCCTTCCGCTTCATCAAGGTATACGGTTCGATCAGCCGGAAGGGAATCTTGCTAGAATGAAGGTCGCGCGGGCAGGCAAAGGAGTGGCTTAGACACATTATGTCCGCATTGGCTGGTGGAGAGAAATCAGGCAGGTAGTAAATCTTGCCGGCGTCCTCATTGGACACGAGATTATCATCCGGAGTACCTATCTCGACGGCTTGCGGCGAGATCGCAATCCTTACGACGGACGCGGATCATTTGACGGATAAGTGGGGTACGCAATTGACCTCGGACGGTTTCTATAGTCCATGCCCACTCACACTCATGGAGGAGTTTTCTGTGGTTGTCAAAGATATATGATAACGCGCTTATATTTAAACGCATTGAGCCAAAGAATGGATTTTATTGAATTCTATGGGATTCTTTGCGGAATGATTGGGGGAGTGAATGCACTTTGATAACCTGACCCTGCCGGAGGTCGTACTTATTACACCGAAAAAGTTTGGTGATAACCGTGGATATTTTTCCGAAACATTCCGTGCGGATTTGTTTGAAGAGAAAATAGGGGCGTTCCAATTCGTTCAGGACAATCAGTCTCTTTCGACTGAAGCTGGGACGGTTCGAGGGTTGCACTTTCAACTTCAACCCCGAGCGCAGGGGAAATTGGTACGTTGCATAGCAGGCGCCATCCAGGATGTGGCTGTTGATATTCGCAAGGGGTCGCCGACCTATGGACGCTATGTCAAGGCGGAGCTATCGGCGGACAACGGCTGCCAGTTGTGGGTTCCTCCCGGGTTTGCTCACGGCTTTTGCACACTGGAGCCGAACAGTATTCTGTACTACAAGGTCACCGATTATTACAGTCCGGAGCATGACCGCGGTCTTCTGTGGAACGATCCGGAGATTGGAATCCAATGGCCTGTTATGCCGGAGAGGGCTGTACTTTCGGCTAGAGACGAAGTGCAACCACGCCTCGCTGACCTTGAGACGAATTTCATCTACTAGGATTGAAGTGTCGTCAGGTTGACTGTTTTTGGAGATTTTTATGCGTGTACTTGTTACCGGAGGGGCTGGTTTCATCGGTTCAGCCGTCGTTCGCCATCTCGTCTTGAACAAAGGTTACGATGTCCTGACGGTCGACAAGCTGACCTATGCCGGCACGTTGACGTCGCTTTCGAGCCTCGACAATCAATCCAATCATCGTTTCCTAAGGGCCGACATTTGCGATCGACAGGCGATCGCCGAAGCGTTTAACAGTTTCCGGCCCGACCGGGTGATGCATCTAGCCGCGGAAAGCCATGTCGATCGGTCGATCACCGGCGCCGCCGACTTCGTGCAAACCAATGTGATCGGCACATTCACGATGCTCGATTGCGCCCGTCTCTACTGGCAGTCCCTGGAAGGGCAGCAAAGAGACACATTCCGTTTCCTTCACGTATCAACCGATGAGGTCTACGGCTCGCTCGGCGACGACGGGCTGTTCACCGAGACGACGCCTTATGATCCAAGCTCGCCCTATTCGGCCTCAAAGGCCGCGTCGGACCATCTTGCCAAAGCCTGGGCGCGCACTTATGGCCTGCCGGTCGTGGTATCCAACTGCTCGAACAATTACGGACCGCACCACTTTCCGGAAAAACTCATTCCGCTCGTCATCCTCAATGCGCTCGAGGGCAAGCCGCTTCCGGTCTACGGTAACGGCGCCAATATTCGCGATTGGCTCTATGTTGAGGATCATGCGAGAGCGCTGGACCTGATCGCCGAACGCGGCGTCATTGGTGAAACTTATAATGTTGGCGGCCGCAACGAGCGGCGCAATATTGATGTCGTCACACGCATCTGCGAACTGATGGACATTCATCATGCGCAAAGCGCACCGCATGCCCGCTTGATTACTTACGTTACCGACCGCCCTGGCCACGACGCGCGCTATGCGATTGATGCGACGCGGCTGGAAAGCGAACTTGGCTGGAAGGCTAAGGAGGATTTTGACAGCGGCATCGAAAAAACGGTCATATGGTATCTCGAAAACCGTTGGTGGTGGGAGCCCTTGCGAAATGGTTACGATGGATCGCGCCTTGGACTGCTGCAGCCCGCGCAAACGGGGTCGTGATGACGGTGCAAAAACGGCTTTTGGTGACCGGCCGTGAAGGTCAGGTTGTACGTTCGCTTCTGGAGCGCGCCACCCTTCACCCGGATATCGAGGTTCTTGCCCTCGGTCGGCCCGAATTTGATTTGAGCACTCCCGGAACGCTCCCGGCTGTCATTAAAGACCTCCGCCCCGATGTCGTCATCTCGGCTGCGGCCTATACGGCTGTCGATCAGGCCGAGACCGAGGAGGAATTGGCGAGGGTCATCAACGCGCACGCCGCCGGTGTGATTGCCGAGACTGCCCAGGTGCTGCAAATCCCAATTATCCATCTTTCCACGGATTACGTCTTCGACGGTAACAAGCTGTCGGCCTATGTCGAGACAGATCCCGTCGCCCCGGTCAGCGCCTATGGCCGCACGAAATTGGCAGGCGAAGAGGCCGTTGCATTTGCGACGGACAATCATGTGATTTTGCGCACTGCTTGGGTGCACAGCCCGTTCGGAAAAAATTTTCTCAAGACCATGCTTCGAGTGGCTGAAAGCCGAGACGCCATTAATGTCGTTACCGACCAGTTCGGCACGCCGACATCCGCGCTCGATATCGCCGATGCAGTGATTGCGGTTGCCCGCAATCTCATGGCAAACCGTGACCCGACGCTCAGGGGCGTCTTCCACTTGACGAATTCGGGAAGAGCCAGTTGGGCCGATTTCGCAGAGGAGATCTTCAAGGTCTCTGCCAGCCTTGGCGGGCCATTTGCTACGGTTGGACGCATTCCGGCAACGGATTATCCGACCCCGGCCCGGCGCCCAGCCAATTCGCAGCTCGATTGCACCAAGCTCGCTGCCGTTCACGGCGTGAGACTGCCGGACTGGGCTCAGTCGACCAAAACGGTGGTGGGTCGTGTGCTACAGCCGCTCCCTGCTTCAATCCTGACCGGAGACACACAGTCATGAAGGGTATCATCCTCGCAGGCGGCAGTGGCACCAGACTTCATCCGATGACGCTGGTCACATCCAAGCAGCTTATGCCCGTCTACGACAAGCCAATGATCTATTATCCGCTATCGACGCTAATGCTGGCAGGCATCCGGCAGATCTTGATCATCTCGACGCCGCACGACTTGCCGCATTTTCAACGGCTTTTGGGTGACGGCACGCAATGGGGCATCGAACTGTCTTATGCCGAACAGCCATCGCCGGATGGCTTGGCGCAGGCCTATATCATCGGTGCCGATTTCGTTGGCTCGGATCCATCATGCCTGATTCTCGGCGACAATATCTTTTACGGGCATGGCATAACTGAGTTGTTTAAGAATGCTATCGGCCGGACGCAGGGCGCGACGGTCTTCGCCTATCATGTCAATGATCCGGAGCGATATGGCGTGGTCGACTTCGACAAGGAAATGAAGGCGGTTTCGATTGAGGAAAAACCCGCTGTGCCGAAATCGAACTGGGCGGTGACTGGCCTTTATTTCTACGATTCCGACGTCGTCGAGATCGCCGCCAACTTGAAGCCGTCGCCCCGCGGTGAACTTGAAATTACCGATGTGAACCGCGCGTATCTGGAGCGCGGTAAACTGAGCGTCGAGCTCATGGGCCGTGGTTACGCCTGGCTCGATACAGGCACCCCCGATAGTCTGATGGAGGCCGGAAACTTTGTTGCAACTCTTGAGCGTCGCCAAGGGTTCAAAATTTCCTGCCCAGAGGAGGTTGCATTCAATAAATCCTTCATTTCCCAAGAAGAACTTATTGAAATTGCTAAGAAATATGGAAAGAGCGACTACGGAAAATACCTAATGCAAAAGGTACATGCTAAGGTTGGATGACGGACTGCGCGAATAGCCCAGTATCGGAGACACCCTTGATCTGTTCGGGAGCTCGCATGAGCCCGCCAGAAAAAGGATCAAAAAGCGGCCATGAGCCCGGGATCACGTTCGGCACTGTCTGGCCATCCCAGGCTCAAGCCACATCTCAAAACGGACTGGCTATGGATAGCGTGCCGGTTTCATATCGCGAGCGCTGATTCGCTTCGGTCAACGTTTCTGTGCCACTTCCATCCTTGCCTGCAATCGTGCATGTACCGTCCAATGAGCCATCACCGTTGACTTTGTTAGACGATCAGGCCGAGTGCATCTCCCAGGACATCGGCTGCCGCGAAAGCATTGCCGTTGAGCATGCAGACTCCGGTTGATTTCACGCCTGCCGTGTCCCCCTCGATAACGCAGGTGGTTTCGTTTGCGAGCGTAATTGCGGCTGTTCCAAACACTGGATCCATCCAAATTCGTGCCTTCGATCATGTATTTCCCGGCGTTGACGGTCTGAGCACCTGCGGATGTCTCAGCCACGGCCAGCGCTTGAGAATGGTTTTGAGGACGGCAAGCGCGCCGTCGCGATCCTGAATATCGGCGCTGTGAACCATGAGGCCGATCATTAGTCCAAGCGTGTCGACGACGATATGACGCTTGTGTCCCTTGATCTTCTTGCCCGCGTCATAGCCAGAAATTCCGCCGCTTTATCACGCCCAGACGGCGAGGCTTTCCGGCCTTCCAATTCACGCGCCTCCATCACAAGTGTCGCTCGCCATTCGTAGAAATAGGGCGCGACCTCGCCAACGAACGGCGGCGTTTCGGATACCATAGGCTGTACATCCCTGCTTCGACGAGATGGAGAGCCGTCCGGCGTCAATCGCGAGGCCCGACGGCGGGCTGTCGGCACATCTGCCCCGATCATGGTCGAGGCGTACGACCGTATGTCCTACTTCAGGAGTGTGGCTCGCCCTACACTGTCTTCCGAGGGTTACTCGGACGGGTCGACGGCCAACGAGACAGAGCCTGACGAACCTGCCTCCGGATACCCACACGACAATCGCGCCTCGATCATCTCGTATGCTGGCGTGTCGCGCATGGGTGTTTTGAAGGCTACGGTCGTCTGTGCCCCAAACTGGAGGTAGACAGCGCCTGTGAAAAATCGGTTCCACGAACCAGCCTCGCCCCCCTTGGAGAAAAGGCTCGGTCGCGACGGGTTGCCGGTTTAACGGCTCGGCTTCTTTTTTGGACCCGGCAGAAGGCCTTCCCGCTGCATCTGCTTTCGAACGTTCTTGCGTTGACGGCTGATCGCCTCCGACTTCTGGCGCGCCTTCTTCACCGACGGCTTCTCATAGGCTTCCCGCAAACGCATTTCGCGGAAGACGCCCTCGCGTTGGAGCTTTTTCTTCAGCACGCGAAGCGCCTGATCAACATTGTTGTCGCGAACCAATACCTGCATTTGAAACCTTTCGACGTTTGCAGTCCTGAATAGGGCCGGCGCAATCTATCGCTTTCGCTGAAATTTGCTAGCCCGGTGAGGCCATCATTTTTCGCGATATTCAGCAGCGGGTAATTAGACTAAAGTCGCATCGCTGAAGATCGCGACAGACGATCGATGCACAGCTCTGATGTTGTCGTCCTGGGAGGGATACCGATGCAGCATTTTATCACCGCCATACCACCACAAGATATCACACTGCTGCAAACTGTTCTCGATGCCTGGTGCAGCCAAAACAATATGCCTCGAAGCAAAGCGGACAATGAGGCGAAAATCTTGATCGCCGAATACAAACGCGGCGTTCGGTCGCAAATCGGCCTGGTCGATGCACTGGTGGCGAGAGAAAAGCATTAGGGTCGGGACCCAATAATACGGCCTCTCATTGATCAGAACCTCGGTTCGAGAACCAGTTCTCGCGCATGAAGAGCCAGAGGTTTTCGACCGGGTTGAGTTCGGGTGATTTCGGCGGCAACGGCAGGATCGTGACATTTTCAGGCACGATTGCCTGAGCCCGAGGATGCGGTGGGATTCGCGCGATGATTGTCGAGATGACTGCTGTCGCGCGGCACTCGTCGAACCTATACCTCGGGCAGGTAATCGAGCTCCAGCGCCTGGATATGCGTCATCGCCTGCGACTCCCCGAGCCCTGGAATAGCCGGCATGGTGGCGAGCGTGCCGACATTGACGAAGACCTGATCGGGAGAAAGAATGCGCTTTGCCGTCGTGGTTTACCATGACCAGCTCGGGGCCTTTTTCGCCGTCCACAATGTTCTGCTTGCGGCCCCGTCTTCGCCATGTGGTGACAAGACCAGTGATCGTGCCAAACTGTGCTGCCTGCCGTGCAAGTATACGCCACCCTTGCGCTTCAGAACGCCCGCCTCTTCGGTTAAAACTGGGCCACGCCGCCGTCGACGAAGAGCTCAATGCCGGTGATGTAGCTGCTGTCGTCGGAAGCCAAGAAGAGGGCTGCCTTGGCGAGATCGTCCGGTGTCCCCATGCGGCCAAGCGGCACGTTCGCCTTCATCGCATCGCGTACCGCCTCATCGGCGAGAACTGAAAGACCGGGCGTTTCCGTATGACCGGGGCTTAGCACGTTGATACGGATGTCGCGTCCCTTGAGGTCGACGATCCAGCTACGGGCAAACGAACGGATCGCCGCTTTGGTGGCATTATAGACGGACAAAGACGGGAAGCCCTTTATCGACGCAATCGATCCCGTCAGGATCACCGATGAGCCCGCCGCGAGCAGCGGGAGCGCCTTCTGCACGGTAAATAGAAGACCGCGCACATTGGTATTGAACGTCTTGTCGAAATGCTCTTCGGTGATTTCGCCGAATGTGCCGAGCTCGTATATGCCAACATTGGCGAAGAGGACATCGATGCGGCCGGCCTTTGTCTTGACGACCTCGTAGATCCGATCAATATCGGCGAGGTTCGAGGCATCGGCCTGGATTGCGATGGCGTTTCCTCCAATCTCGGCGACGGCCTTGTCGAGTTCCGAGTGGCGGCGACCCGTAATGAACACCTGCGCGCCTTCCTCGACGAAGCGCTTTGCCGCACCAAACCCGATGCCGGCGCTGCCGCCCGTGATGACTGCTACCTTACCTTCAAGTTTCCTTGTCATCGTTCCGTTCCTTCTAATGCGCATCGGCTGTTTGCCCGACGCTGTGCGTAATGATCCGCAGTTGGTTGATGGCCCAATTTGATGCCTTGACGTTGCCATCAGTTGGTCGGGTCTGTCTGTCTGTACAGGCAGACCCGACAAAAGCCGTTCAGACCAGATTGGTCGCAACGTTCACGTGGCCGTGCGTTGCCTTGGAGTACGGGCAGATGCTATGTGCGGCCTCAAGCAATTCGCGCGCAACGGCGGGATCGACACCGGGTACGCTGACATTGAACCGAGCGCTCAGAAAGTAATTGCCCTCATCTGCGTTCAGATCGATCTCGGCATCGACCGATGTTCCGGCCGGCAGCTTGATTTGCCTTTGCGATGCGGCGAGCTCGATCGCGCCCATGTAGCAGGCCGACCAGGCGGCACCAAACAGGTGTTCTGCAGCCGGATGCGGCTGCTTGAACCTGATGTCCAACTGACCGTCGCTGCTGCGTGTTCCGCCGTCGCGACCGTTGGTGTTGTGCGTCTTGCCAGTAAAGATAACCTTGGTGGTCATAGCGAATTTCCTTTTGTAGCTGCTGATGATTGAGCGTCTGCACTTCTGTGCTGCCCAAAGAACTACTTCGCCGGGACCGGAATCGCACGTTATGCGTTGTTAGACGTCAATAGCTGCGATTAGCGCTGTTTTCGCTCGGACATGGTTAGGGGTGGCGGACTTACCGTCCGCCAAAAATGAACGCGGATGGACGGTCGATTTGCAGTGAGGAGCGGCCGCCTATGAACATCTAACAATGTCTAACGTGTGGTTTCGCCCCACCTCGGCGTACCTCTTGGGCTGCACGGAAGTTTAAACGCACATTGGCGCGCGCACCGCGCGCCAATGTGCCCAACGGGGCATTCGCAATCCAAGAGAAAATGTCCATGACCAAGACAATGAATTTGATCTACACGGCCACGACCGAAACCACTGGTGGACGCGAAAACGGCATTGCCCGCAGTTCAGACGGTGTGCTCGATGTCAGGCTTTCTGACCCCGGTTCGACCCGGGTTGGGACCAATCCCGAGCAACTTATGGCCGCAGGTTGGTCCGCAAGCTTCGCCAGCGCCTTAGCGCAGGTTGCCAGCGACGATGGGGCCAAACTATCCGGCGACGTGAGAATCCATGCCGAAGTGAATCTGACATCGGAGGATGACGATGCATGCCTTATTGGTGTTCGGCTTGCCATTCATCTCCCTGGGCTGGAGCGCGATGTCGCAGCGACACTGATCGAACGAGCCCAACGTATCTGCCCTTTCTCCAGGGCCACTCGAGGCAACGTCGAAATCGCTTTCATTATTGTTTGAGGCATTCTCCTTCGTCGTTGCAAAACCGTGCCCGTCTTCCTCGATAGCGTCAGCGAACCCCTTGGAGTATAAGAGCTTGGTTGGGGAATGCTGTAGGTAGCGCCATGACTGGAACCGGGGACGATACGGCTGATAGACTCACCTTCGGTCCTTTCAGTTTGAGTGTGAACCAGCGCCTCCTTGTGAAGGAAGGGGTTTCGATCGAACTGGGCGCGCGGGCCATGGACTTGCTGATCACGCTCGTCTCTGCTCCGAACAAACTCGTCAGCAAGCAAGATCTGATTTTACGGGTCTGGCCCGATGTCATCGTCGAGGAAGGCAGCCTGCGCTTTCATATGACGGGGCTGAGGAAGGCGCTTGGCGACGGCCAGGATGGCGCGCGCTACATCACGACGATCGCAGGCCGAGGCTACTGTTTCGTAGCGCCGATCGCTCGGTCGAGCCCCTTGCCGACGGTTCGGTCAGACGCCGATTTCCCCCATGCCATCCTTCCGAGCCGCCTCGATCGGATGGTCGGCAGGGAGGAAGACATCCTCCGCTTGTCTGACAAATTGATGAAGTCGCGGATGGTCACCATTGTTGGCGTCGGCGGCGTCGGAAAGACTACCGTCGCCACGGCAGTGGCGCATCATCTCGCCCCAAACTTCAAAGGGGCCGTGTTGTTCGCTGACTATGGCATGTTGAGCGACTCTGGTTTGGTAGCTGCCGGGATCGCCTCGATGCTCGGGCTGTCGGTGGGATCTGACGATGTGCGCCCCAGTCTGCTTGCCTATCTGCGCGACAAGCAAATTCTGCTTGTCCTCGATACCTGCGAACACCTGATAGACCCAATTGCGGATCTCGTGGCAAACATAATCGAGGCCGCGCCGCAGGTGTACCTCCTCGCAACAAGCCGCGAGGCCTTAAGGATCGAGGCCGAAAGCGTTTACAGGCTCGACACCCTCGCTTGCCCACCGGATGATCCAGAAATTTCGACCGAGGCGATTTTGTCGTTTCCCGCAATTCAATTGTTCATGGAACGGGCTGCGGCCAGCGGAGCAACTCTCGATATCAGCGACCGCGATGTCCGCGTCATCGCGAGCATCTGCCGAAAACTTGACGGCGTGGCACTTGCTTTGGAATTGGCTGCTCGCCGGGTCGAGACGTATGGTCTGCTTCAGACCGCCACGCTTCTCGATCGGCACCTGACATTGGGATGGGCGGGATCCCGAACAGCGCCACCGCGCCAGAAGACGCTACAGGCTACGCTCGACTGGAGTTTCGGGCTTCTCACAGACGTGGAGCGCGTCGTGCTTCGTCGGCTGGCGATCTTTGTCGGAGACTTCACGCTTGATGCGGCACTGGAGGTGTCTTCCACTCCGGATTTGGATCAGCGCGCCATCTTTGGCGCAATTGACAGTCTTGTGGGAAAATCGTTGCTTGCGACCAATCCAATCGGCGCGATGATGCGCTACAGGTTGCTGGATACGACACGTGCCTATGCACTTCAACATCAGACGGATGAGGATCGCGCCGGATTGGCCGCGCGCCACGCTATGTACTATCAGCGTTGGCTGGAGCAATTCGGCTCAGATTGGCCAACCTTGTCGACGGGTCTCGAGCGGGTGCCATACTTCATCAGCATAAACAACGCTCGAGCAGCTTTAGAATGGTGCTTTGGCGAGGACGGTGATGTCGATGTCGGCATCAAGCTTGCGGCTTCTGCAGTGCCGGTTTTCCAGGTGATGTCGCTTTTCCCCGAATGTCAGCGGTGGTCTGAGCGCGCGCTTCTCGCACTGGACGACGCCTCGCTGGGCAGCCTCGAGGAAATGCACCTTCAAGCGGGTCTTGGAATCTCCTGGATGTATATGCAAGGCGGCCGCGACACGTCGCAAGTTGCCCTCAGACGAGGCCTTCAGATCGCCGAGGAGCGGGGCAATGCGCTCGATCAGTTGCGGATATTGGGCCCGTTGAACATGTTCAAACTGCGCACTGGCGACTTCAACGCCGCCCTTCACTACGCAAGACGTTGTTCGGAAATCGCCGCCACGATGGCGGACGCTGCAACGGTCGAGCTGGGGCATTTCTTTCTAGGGAATTCGCTGCATTTCACAGGCGATCTGGACGCCGCGCGCATCGAACTGGAGGCGGCGGCGAAGGGCGAGCCACGACCGCGGCGGACACCGGCGAGCTATATCGGGTTCGAAGGAAGGCACTTGGCGGGAGGGAATCTCGGGAGGAACCTGTGGCTACAGGGTTATCCCACGCAAGCCGACAACCGTGCGCGTCAGACGATCGGTGACGCCGCCGAGCTGGATCATTCGCTGACCCTATGCATTGCATTGCTCGGGGGAATTGCTGTCTTCCTATGGCGAGGTGACCTTCGGAGCGCCGAAGAGCACATCGAATGGCTGATTTCGCGCGCTGGACTGCATTTTCTGTCGCCGTACGTCTCTGTCGCCAGAGGGTTCGAAGGAGAGGTCGCAATTCGCCGGGGGGACGTAAAGCTCGGCATCGAGACATTGCGACGATGTATCGAAAACCTTCATGCAGCTACTTACGAGGTATTCACGACCATGCTCGAAATCTCGATCGTCAAGGGACTGGCAGCAATCGGCGAATTCGAGGAAGGCATGACAAGAATCAACAGGACTATCGGACTCGTCGAGAAAAACGGGGACCTCTGCTACATGCCGGAGTTGTTGCGCATCAGAGCGAACCTGCTCTTGTCAATGCCGCCGGCCTTGGCTGATGATGCACAGACATGCTTCATGCGCTCACTCGAGCACAGCCGGAAAATGGGCGCACGTGCATGGGAGTTACGAACGGCGACCGATCTTGCTACGCTCTGGGTCGGCGACGGACGGATGAGCGATGCGCGGGCACTGTTGCAGCCGGTATTCGAACGGTTTGGCGAAGGCTTGGACACTGCGGACGTGAAGGCCGCCGAACGACTGTTGGCAAAACTGTATTGATCTCAAGCGACTCGAGTAGCGCACCTGCCATGCCAATTAATCGGCCATGTCGTCTAGGGCGTAGACTCATAACGATCTGATCCAGATGCGTATTGCGGCGAGTTTGACCGCTGCGAGAAAGTTGCGTGGGTCTTTGTCATATCTGGTTGCAATGCCTCGGAACTGTTTGAGTTTGTTGAAGAAGCGTTCGATCAGGTTGCGTTGACGATAGACCCAGCGGCTGAAAGAGAAACTGGCCTTGCGGTTTTGTTTCGTCGGAATGTTGGCCCAGGATTGTTTTTCTTTGGCCAAATCGCGTAGCACATTGGTGTCGTAAGCACGATCGGCGAGCAGGATGGTGCCTTTGCGCATGTCCTGCAACATCGGCTCTGCCATCCTGATATCGTGAGCTTGCCCTGCTGTCAGATCGAGGCGGATCGGTCTGCCGTCTGCGTCGACGACGGCGTGGATTTTCGTCGTCAGGCCGCCACGGGAACGTCCCATGCAGCCATCGTCTCGATCCCCCTTTTTCCCGTGGCCGCATGCTGATGAACGCGAACACAGGAACTGTCGATCATAATGATATCGCCGTCGAAGGCCTTTGCGATCTCGTGCAAGACATGATCCCAAACGCCGGCCTTTCTCCAGCGCACAAAACGATTGTAGCACGTGGTGTAAGGGCCATATCGCTCCGGCACATCCGCCCAGGGTGAGCCCGTGCGGAAGCGCCACAGGATGCCGTTGATCACTCGCCGATCATCAACGCGCGGCACGCCGCGTGGCTTGTTCGGCAACAAGGGCTGAATAATCGCCCACTCGAAATCAGTCAGATCGAAACGACGACGCGTCACAAAAGGCCTCCAAATCAAAGCCCCAGTGAATCATTATCTCGTCGCTGACGAAACCCCGTTTATGAGTTTACGGCCTAGTAGACCCTGGCGCCGCATCGTGTGCGTTGCGGGGACCGGAATTGTCATTAAATCCCTGAAATTTCCATCGTCATTCTGCCGTCACATCAACTGCGACGGGATCGGGCACCGTTGCGTCGAAAATATCCATGAAGTTGCGGCGCGTGATCGGAGACCTGTCGCCAACTTTTCGACCTTCGTTCCGACCACTTCCTTGAGCCGTGCGGCCCTTGGCTTCAGGCCCTCCTCAATCGGCCAAAAGGGAGCCGGCCGCTGTTGCGTGAAACCATTCTTGCCGGTGAGTTTGCACGCTCACAAGTACAAGCCCTGACAGGGTATCAAGAACGGCAGGCCCGAACGGTGCTATCGAGCCTGCTGGACTGCGGTGTACTCACGTCTCCTAGCAAAAAGGGAAAAGTCCGTCTCGGATTCCCGGTTGATGTAATCGAGCGATGGCTTCCGCGTCTTTACCCGACCGTTGGTTAGTGATCGGCTGCTGAGCCGCGGCGGGTTGTCGCTCGGGGCATCGTTCCTCGACGGTTTCGCCATCTTGCCGATAGCGAAACCGTCAGCCGGAATGCGGCGGGCATTTTAGCACCCAACCCTTTGGACTCGCCCTACACTGGGAGGCTCTGTTTGGCCCGGGTTGGGCTTCAACCGACGCGGCCAGCCACCGCAGGACAATCACTCCTTCGGAGTATGCTGGTCCTCAATCATCAACTGGTTGATCTCGGTTTCGAGGTCAAAGGGCTGTTCGGTTTCCGGACCGCTCGGATCCTGGATGTTTTCTACCACAGGAGCAGCGGCCCGGACTTGCCGCTTGGCAGATCGTTCGCTGAGAAGGGAGCGGTAGCGCCTGGCAACCTCCGGCATCTCGATGTGCCCGGCGATCCATTCTTCGATCCACGCATGGAAACGGTCGTCCTGTTCAACGGCGTGCCCAGCCTCATGCGCCCGTTGAAATGCATTCTCCGCCGCTCGTCGCCTGGTTTCAGCTGACATGTAACCCTCGCGCTGTATCGTCGCCTGTTGGAACATAGGCGTGGCCGTTGCGATTTCCATGACCCCTAATTGTAGCTCCAACAAGGCGCGCGGGAAAAAAGGCGATGATCCTTTCGGGGCCGTACGCACCACCTCTTCCGCGATACACATGACGCCGTTATGGACGCGTCGCATGGCGTCGTTCGCAAGGTGTACGGCTAACCTACGAGGTCGGCCGCTCTAAACCGCGGGCGCTTTTGACGATCACCTCAATCTTCGAATCCATTACAATGCGCAGATCTCGGATCATACCGGCCGCTTCGAGCAGGGCGGCGCGGACGTCTGTATCAGGTCTGCGACCGGCCGACCCGGCCAAGGTGCCCATCGTTATCAATGAATCGGCCGCGGAGCCGCATGCGGGAAATCCAACGATGTCCCGCATGTACCGGATTGTCGCAATAACCCGCTTCAACAGCCTGCCCCTCTCCACAGGCGGCAGCTTTGCCACCTCATTGGCGGCACGTACCAACTCTGCGATGAAATCGGTGGTCGCGGTCATCGGCAGATGCTCATGCCTCCTCGAACACTCATTCAGAAATCAGGCCGTCAAAGACCTCGAGCATCGCATCGCTGATTGCTTTCCCAAGCTTTGCGGCGGTTGCGGCAAGTGCCTCTTCGTTCATATCACGTGCCGCTATCGCAAAGAACGCACCCTCGGTCGTCACGATTTCCTGCGCACGCTGAATAGCCCAAAGTGCAAAATCGCTGCGACTGCCAATCTCCGTTGTTTCCACGCGTATTCTCCTGATTTGTCTCGATGACTAGCTTATATCCAACTTGGCGCTCCACGACAGCAGGTCCTCAAAGAACGTCGCCTTTTCGTGCAGCTTGGAAAAATACGAACCTGGACCATGCGGTTCAGCCGAACGGCATGGCTTCGACCCCTCCGGCAGAGTGCAATTTTGCCGGCGACGATTTTCGAACTCACGTTCAGCAGCTTGACAACAGACTTCAAAGCCAGCGTCTTGCAAGGAGCGCCGGCTTTTTCTGTTGGGGGCGATCAGAAGGAAAGATCGAGGACGCGGTCTTCAAAGAGGCGATTGCGGGAACCTTCGAGATGAAGTCGCATCGCCTTTTCCGCGTCCTCCGCGCGTCCATCTGCAATCGCCTGATAGATGGCGTTGTGCTCCTCGAACACTTTTTCCAGTCCGAGCCTCGGTCCCATCAGCGATAGGCCATGCAGGTGCATGCCGACAGCGATGTGCGGTTTGAGGGCCTCGATCGAGGCCGTATAGTAGTGATTGTTGGCCGCTTCGGTGACGCATCTGTGGAACACGAAATCCGCGTCGGTGCGATGAAGCTGATGGCTCGTCGCCTCGCGCAGGTCGGCAAGGGCCGCGGCAATCTTCTGGAGGGCGGCTTCGTCGCGCCTCTGGGCGGCGAAAAAGGCCGCCGCAGGCTCGATCGTCAGGCGAAACTCATAGCAGCGCTGGATGTCGGCGATCGTCTTGACCGGCGAATAGGCAAGATGCGTGGCCGGCGACGCCTGGGCACTGACGAAGGTGCCGGCGCCCTGCCGCGAATAGACCATGCCTTCTTCGCGCAACCGTCCAAGCGCGTCACGCACGATCGGGCGGGAGACACCCATGATCGAAGCCAGCTCGTGCTCCCCCGGCAGGCGGGAGTCCGGCGCGTAGTTGCCGGAGCGGATGCGCTCGCGCAATTGGTCGAAGACGCGATCGACCAGCCTCACGGATTTCCCACGCTCTGGTTTGGCGGCCTGGCCGGGCTCTCCGATTGAGGGGGCATCTTGCGCCATTTTCTTCACCACGCCTGTTTTTCGATCCTTGTCTCGTTGGACATCTTTTTTCGTAGCAGATTCTCCGGAATGAGTTTTAGCAAAGAATTGATATTGCCGAAGCCCCCCGATTTTACGGCACAACGGATTGTCCGGCCATGCATATCTTCGATCTCGAACCAGGGGATGCCCGCATCGATTTCGCCGTTCGGGATGAGCACTGTTGCGCCCAATTCCTTCAGGATCGCCAGCGCCGTATCGCCGCCGCCCATCATGATCATATCCGGCTTCGTCCTTTCGACGGTTTTGCCGATACGCTCGGCGAAAAGGCGAACCACGTCTTCGGCGTGCCCGGCCTGTTCGCCTGAGCATTGCGCCACGGCAGGAAGCCTGGTGATAAGGTGAGGCGGCAGGTCGCCGGCAGGCGCTCCCACAACGGTAACGCTCTTGCAATTTTCTATGAGATGCTCGATCTGGGCCGCTGTGATCGGATCCCGCGACCCGAAAGCGAACAGTGTTTCGATCGTTGGCGAAAATACCGGGTAGGCCCCGGCCGATCTTGCCAGTGACCGGGCAAAGGCGCGGCCAAGGCCACGCGCGCCGACAGCAATCGCCGCGGACCAATCGGCGCGGGCGACCAGATGATCCAGGTCTGCGTCGCTGGCGGCATCGCAGATATCGATCGGCAAGGATGTCTCGGGAAATAGCGGCCGAACCGGCGAGGGGACGTCCACGCCACGGCCCGTGACGACGCCATTGATCGTGAAACGCTGCTGATCGGGGATCGCGGGCGCCACGATAATCCGGCCGCGACCTGAAACCTGGGCGAGGGCCATGCTTTCAGCGGCAACGTTGCCCTTGAGCCGGGAATCGATCTTCTTGAACAGGATGTGCGGCCCTGCCGGTCCGAGCCTCGTTAAAGCTGCCACGATCCGTTCGGCGGCTTCCCCCGGGGGCAGCGCCCGCGACGCAGTATTGACCACCACGACATCCGGCGCGCGGGCCAATGCCTCGCCCAAGGCCTCTACGTTAATCGCCACCGCCACCTTCAGGCCGGCCTCGATGAAGGGCGTGCCGGTATCGAGCGCACCCGTCAGGTCATCGGCGATGATGGCAACCTGCAGCGTCATCCGGGCAAGCCCTCGGTGACAGCGTGGCAGGCGACCATGTGCCCGGGCCGGGCCTCGCGCCATTCCGGCACCACCTTGCTGCAGACATCCATGGCGATCGGGCAGCGCGTGTGGAAACGGCAGCCGGACGGCGGCGAAAGCGGGCTCGGCACGTCACCCTGCAGGATCTGGCGTTTGCGGCTGCGCTCATGCGCCGGATCGGCCTCGGGCACGGCGGATAAAAGCGCCTTGGTATAGGGATGCAGCGGATGCTCGAACAGTTCCTCGCGGCTTGCCAGTTCGGCGAGGCGGCCGAGATACATGACGCCGACCCGGTCGCTGATATGGCGGACCACCGCAAGGTCATGGGCGATGAAGAGGTAGGTCAGTCCGTATTTCTGCTGCAGATCCAGAAGCAGGTTGATGATCTGTGCCTGGACCGAAACGTCGAGTGCCGAGATCGCCTCGTCGCAGACGATGAATTTCGGCTGGCAGGCAAGGGCGCGGGCGATCGCCACACGCTGGCGTTGGCCGCCGGACAGTTCATGCGGGTAGCGCGAGGCAAAACGTGGCGGCAGCCCGACATCGGCAAGCAGTTCGGAAATCTTCTGCGGCAGTTCCGCCTTGGTTGCGAGCTTGTGAAACAGGATCGGTTCACCCACAGCCTCGCCGATGGTCATGCGCGGGTTGAGCGTCGAATAGGGATCCTGGAAGACGATCTGAAGCTGCCGCCGATAGGGGCGCATCGCCTTTTCATCGAGCTCGACGATGTTCCTTCCCTGATAGATGACCTTGCCTCCGGTCGCCCGGTGCAGGTTGAGAAGCGTGAAGCCGGTGGTCGACTTGCCGCAGCCGGACTCGCCGACGAGGCTCAACGTTTCGCCTTCGAGTATTTCGAAGCTGACGTCGTCCAGCGCATGCACGGTCGCGGCCCGCTCGCCGAAGGCGCCAAGCCGGACGTGGAAGTGCTTGACCAGATTTTCGATGCGCATCAGCGGTTGGGCGCCCATCACGCAGCCTCCAGTTTTCGTTGCGCGACAAAGCAAGCAACACGATGCGTGCCGACTTGGCCGATGCCTTCGAGCGAGGGAACGCGATCGTGACAAATCTGCTCGGCCAGCGGGCAGCGTGGCGCGAAGGGACAGCCCTTCGGACGGCGGCCCGGTTCCGGCGGTGTACCGCCGATCGAACTGAGGCGTGTCGAGCGTTCGTCGGTAAGCTTCGGGATCGAGGCGAGAAGCCCCTGTGTGTAGGGATGTCTGGGAGTGGCAAACAGCGCATCGACCGGCGCATCCTCAACCACGGTGCCAGCATAAAGCACGTTGATACGATCGACGAGACCGGCAATCAGCGCGAGGTCATGGGTGATCCAGACGACGGACATGCCAAGCTTGTCGCGCAGCTCCTTCACCAGATCGACGATCTGCGCCTGGATCGTCACGTCGAGCGCGGTCGTCGGTTCATCGGCGATCAGAAGCTGCGGATTGCAGGCAAGACCGATGGCAATCATCACGCGCTGGCGCATGCCGCCGGAGAGCTCGTGCGGATAGGCGTCGAGGCGTTCCTCGGCGCCGGGAATACCGACAAGCTTCAGGAGTTCGCCAGCCCGCTTGCGCGCCTCTACCTTGGTCATGCCGCGATGATAGATCAGCGGCTCGGCAAGCTGCTGGCCGATGCGCATCACCGGGTTAAGCGAGGTCATCGGGTCCTGGAAGATGAAGCCGACCTCGCCGCCACGCACCTTGCGCAGATCGGCGTTCGACATCTTCTGCAGGTCGCGGCCGGCGAAATTGGCTTCGCCCTTGGTGACGCGGATCTTGTTGGGCAGAAGCCGCATCAGGCTGAGCATCGTCAGGCTCTTGCCGCAGCCGGACTCGCCAACAATGCCGAGCGTCTCACCCTTGTCGACATGCAGGTCGATGCCATCGACAATGGTCGCGGGACCGTTTCGGGTCTCGATCTCGATCGTCAGGCCCTTCACGTCCAGCAGACGCTCACCGGTCTTGGCTGTGGGTTGGGGGCGAATGTCGTTGGCCATCATCATCACTTCGCTCCGCGCGGATTGAGGGCATCATTGAGACCATCGCCGAGGAAGGAGAAGGCGACGGAGGCAAGGCCGAGAACGGCGGCGGGGGCTGCCAGCAGATGCGGATAATGCTGCCAGACACGCAGGCCGTCCGAGATCATGTTGCCCCAGCTCGGGGTCGGCGGGTTTACCCCGACGCCGAGGAACGAGAAGGCACTTTCCAGCACCATGGCTGTTCCGAGACCGGCGCTGACGGCGACGATCAGCGGTCCGAGCGCATTCGGCACGACATAGCGCATCAGGATGATGCGGTTGGTCAGGCCAAGCGCCTGCGCCGCGGTAATATAGGGCCGTGAGCGGATCGACAGCACCTGGGCGCGCACAAGGCGGGCATAGGGCGGCCAGGAGATCAGCGCCATCGAGCCGAAGACGAGCAGGAAATCGACCCAGATGGTTTCGCGATAGATGGGATTCAAGGTCGCCAGATAACGGCTCTCCATCCAGCTGGCGATCGGCGATTTCAGCGAGGCATTGATGACGACGACAAGCAGCAGGTTGGGGATCGACATGGTCATGTCGGTGAGCCACATGACGATCCTGTCGAGCAAGCCACCGAAGAAGCCGGCCATCGCGCCCAGGGTAACGCCAATGAGAACGGCGATGAACGTGACGACAACAGCCACGAGGAAGGCGGTGCGCGTGCCGTAGATGACGCGGCTGAAGACGTCCCGTCCGAGATCGTCAGTGCCGAAGAGATGCGACATCGACGGCGCCAGGTTGCGCGCGTCCAGATCCTGGCTGAGAAAGTCGTAAGGTGTCAGATATGGGCCGAAGGCCGCGGTGAAAGCGAGAATGACGACGATGACGAGGCCAAAAAGGGCAAGCCGGTTGCGGCGCAGCCGGTGCCAAGCATCGCGCCACAGGCTGACGGGTGGTTCGATATCAGTGCCGACAGGGCTGGTCAGAGGGACGATGGACATGGGTCAGCGGCTCCTTCTGGTGTCGTTGGCGCGCGGGTCGAGCAGCGGATAGAGCACGTCGACCAGGAGGTTTGAGATCATCACCAGGAACGAGCCGATCAGCGTGACGGCAAGAATGACGGGATAGTCGGTATTGGTCAGGGCCTTGACGGTGAGGCGGCCGAGACCCGGCAGGCCGAAGACGAGCTCGACGAAGATGGCGCCGTTGACGATGGTGATCATGATCAGACCAAGCTGGGTGACGACGGGTGTCAGAACCGGGCGCAGGATATGGCGAAGTGCCACCATGGTTTCCGGTACGCCCTTGGCCCGGGCGGTGCGGACGAAGTCCTCCGACAGCACCTCGATCACCGCTGCGCGGGTCTGGCGCACGATGAGCGCGATCGGCTGGAAGGAAAGAACGAGCAGGGGAAGCAGAATGCGCACGTCGAAAATGCCGCCCCAGCCATAGGGAACGGCCGACCCGGGCAGAACCATGATCAGGAGCACCATCAGCATCGGGCCTGCAACGTAAGCGGGGATCGCCCAGAGGAACAGGGCCGAGCCGAGGATGGCATAGTCGGTGCGGGTGTTCTGATTCAGCGCCGCGATCAGCCCGAGTGGAATGGCGACGACGGCCGTCAGAACGATGGAACAGAGTGCCAGCTTGAAGGAAACGGGGGCGGCGGCCGAAATCATCGCCCAGACGGAGCGGCCGGAACTCAGCGAATTGCCGAAATTGCCATGCAGCAGGTTCCAGATATAGCTGCCGAACTGGACGAGGAACGGCCGGTTGAGGCCCGCACTTTCGCGGATCGCCTCGATGCGCTCGGGATTGTAGGCAACGTCGCCGGGCGCGCGCAGGAAGATCAGTTTGATCGGGTCGCCGGCACCATAATAGGCCAAGGCATAGACGCCGAGCATGACAAGCAGGACGGATGGAATCCAGACGACGAAACGGGTCGTAAAGTAGCGCAGCATGGCAGTCTCCCACCCTGGTTTTCAGAAGATGAAGCTTCGAGTTCTCGCTGTGGGTAAGCCTCGCGCTATCATACTCCAGCAATCGAAATCTGTGCGGAGGCGACGCGCGCCCCCGCACAGGAAATATATTCATTTGGCCTCAAGCGACCGAGATGTCCCAAGGTGCCACGACCTGCCAGTCGAGGTTCTTTTCCATACCGGTCACCTTGTCGGTGGCCCAGCGCGACATGGCCTGGGCGTACCAGGGGATAAAGCTCCAGTCTTCACGGAAGGCCTTCTGGGCTTCCAGCGCAAGCGCGACACGCTGCGGATCATCCACCGCCTTGGTTGCGGCCTCTGCCAAAAGGCTGTCGACCTTGTCGTTCTTGTATCCGCCAAGCTTGTTCTGCGCGTTCGAGGAGGTCGAGGCGATAGAACCGGCGAGATACGAGACGGCGTCTGGAACACGCGTGCCGACATCGTCGCGGAAAATCTGCACCGCGTTCTGGTCGGGGCCGGCATAGGCATCCTGCTGAGGCTTCATGTCGACGGCAGTGATGCCGAGGTTCTGGCGCCATTGCTCTGCGATGAACTGCGCTGCCGCCTCGATGGCCGGACCGGAAATGCCGACGAAGAGAAGCTTGGGCAGGCGTTCCGGCCCGCCATAGCTTGATTCCGCCAAAAGCTTCTTTGCGCCTTCCGGATCGTAAGGATAGGGCTCGAAGCCGGAATTGTCGGCGCCGGGCACGGAGTTGAGAATCTGGTCGGCCTTCTTGTGCGGGCCATCCGGGAAGGAGGCCTTCATCAGGCCCTCGCGATCGACGGCCATGATCAGTGCCTGTCGGACCTTCGGATCATCCATGGGCGCACGCGACGAATTGAACCAGAAATGCTGGCTGGTCGGGATCAGCGGGCCCTCTGCGAAACTGGCGCCGAGGTCCTGCACAATGGTCGAGGTGACGAGTTCGGTGTGGGCGTTGTATTCGCCGGACTTCAAAAGCGAGGTCGCGGTGACGTTGTCCTCGATCGAGTCGATCTCGATGCGCGCGAGTTTCGGTTTCGGTCCAAAGAAGTTCTCGTTCGGCTCGAACACCAGCTTGCCGGCATCAAGGTCGATACTGGTCAGCTTGAATGGGCCGGAGAAGACTGCACCATTGTCGGGCATGTACCAATCGGCGACTTCCTCGCCGTCTTCGCCACGCGACTGCGACGCCTTGGTGATCGGGGCGATATGGTTGCCCAGGCGCATGAAGAAGATCGGGTCGGCATCGGAAAGGGTAACGACGACAGTGCCTTCGTCCGGCGTCGCAATGCCGGAAATTTCCTTGGCCTTGCCGCCGCTGACGTCGGCATAGCCGGCGACCTTGCTCAGCACCTGGTCGGCGCGCTGGTTCTTGGTGTTGGGCATGGCCGAGACGTTCCAGGAGCCCTTCACATCCTCGGCGGTAATCTTGCTTCCATCCGAGAAGACGGCCTTCGGGTCGATCTTGAAGGTCCAGATCTTGTTGTCGGCATCCGGCTCCCAGCTTGTAAAGACGTAAGGATGCAATTCTCCCTTGCTGTCGAAATACATCGGTGACGCCCACCAGGCGGAATTCCAGCGATATGGCACGCCGCCGCCGCGCAACGGCGACCAGTCCTGATTGAAGGCTGGGTGTGCGACCTTGAGCACCTGACCTTCCTGCGCCACGACGATGCGGGCATTCAGGCCGAAAAGGCCAAAGGCCACGCTCGTGCCGAGGCCGAGTTTCAGGGCGTTGCGGCGCGTCATCTGCAGCTGTGACGTGCCGTTTCCATTGTTTCGATTAGACATCTGATCCTCCCATAGATCCAGTCATCGCGCCCTCCATCTGTCTGGTTCCTGACAGGTTGCCGCGCAATGATGAGGTCAGAGACTGGATTGATATTGTAAATATGTCAACATTAAATCTTTCAGACATTCACTGCCGCATTCGATTTTCGGATAAAGTCTATATTATTCAATAGGATATTTTCCACGCTGATTTTCACGCGCTGAATTTTCCTTGACAAGTTGTCATGATTGCGGAAAAAACGGGTGCCTTTAGCGGTTCACACCGAACGCGTCAGGCAGAGCAGGAGGAGTTCGCAGGATGACAATTCAAGGGATAAGCGGCGTCTACAGCGCTGCCACCACGCCGCTCAATGCCGACTATACGCCGGATCTTGGCCTGTTCACCGCCCATTGCCGCCGTTTGATCGAGGAAGGGTGTCACGGCGTGGCGTTGCTGGGCACGACAGGCGAGGCCAATTCCTTCTCCTCGGCAGAACGCCGTGTCATCCTCGAGGCGGCGCTGAAGTCCGGTATCTCCGGCGGTCAGCTGATGCCCGGCACTGGCGTTGCCGCCATCCCTGAAACGATCGAACTGACCCGGCATGCTTTGTCGGTCGGTGTTACCCGCGTCGTCATGTTGCCGCCGTTCTATTACAAGGGCGTTTCGGACGACGGGCTTTTCGCGGCCTATGCGCAGATCATCGAGACGATCGCCGACGACCGGCTTCGGATCGTGCTCTATCACATCCCGCAGGTTTCGGGCATTCCGCTGACACTTCCGCTGATCGGGCGTCTGATCAAGGCCTTCCCCAATACTGTTGTTGGGATCAAGGATTCCGCTGGCGATTTCGCCAATATGCAGGCGCTTGTGGCAGCGTTCCCTGGGTTCTCCGTGCTTGCAGGCGCCGATCCGCTGCTCCTGCCGCTGATAAAGGCTGGCGGCGCGGGCTGCATTACAGCGACGTCCAATCTGGTCGCCGATTCCCTGCGGGTCGTTTACGACAACGCCAACGATCCGGCCCGTGCGGGTGAGGTCGAAGTGGCGCAGGCGCGCATCAGCGCCTATCGCTCACTCTCCAATTCCTATGTCCAGATCCCGACGATCAAGGCTATGGTGGGATTGAAGAACGGCAATGTCGCCTGGGCGCGCCCGCGACCGCCATTGATGGCGCTGAGTGCGGCCGAACAGGCAGATCTCGCAACCAAGTTCGCGCAACTACCGTAAGGGGCAATGGCCATGCTCACCACTTCCGGTCTTCGGCCCGACGAAATTCCGGCGTTGATGAACGGTGCAGTCTCGGCGCATCCCCTGGAGAAAGGGCGCTTCGAGGCATTTTTGCCTTCGCCTTGTGTGCAAAATCACGCCGCAAATCTCGCCTTTCTGCCCGACGGAACGCTCGCTTGCGTCTGGTTTGGCGGCACGATGGAAGGCATGGGCGACATCTCGATCTATATGTCGCAGCTCGTGGCGGGCTCATCCCGCTGGTCTCAGCCCGAGAAGATGTCGGACGATCCGCAGCGATCGGAGCAGAACCCCGTTCTTTTCGCAGCACCGGATGGCAAGGTCTGGCTGATCTTCACGTCACAAACCTCGGGAAACCAGGACGGTGCCATTGTCAAGCGACGGACCTCCGTGGACGGCGGCCGAACATTCGGCCCAGTCGATGTCCTCTGCGATATTCCGGGCACATTCGTGCGTCAGCCGATCATCGTCAACGCCCAAGGAACCTGGCTTCTTCCGGCCTTCCGATGCATAGGGGTGCCTGGAGCGCGCTGGACAGGTGACGTCGATACGGCGGCCGTTCTCGTATCGCGCGATGCCGGTGAGACCTGGGAGATGGTCGATGTGCCCGACAGCGTCGGAGCAGTGCATATGAACATCGTCGCGCAAGACGGGGGGCGGATGGTGGCTTTTTATCGTAACCGTTTTGCCGAGCAAATCTTGCGCAGCGTCTCCGCCGACGGCGGTATGAGCTGGAGCGCGCCGGAACCGACGGAGCTGCCGAACAACAATTCGTCGATCCAGGCGGCCGGCCTTTCAGGCGGACGGATCGCCATCGTCTATAACCATTCCAATGCCTCGACGTCGGATGATCGGCGCCATTCGCTCTATGACGAGATCGAGGCGGAAGACGGCGTGCGAAGCGAGAAATCCGAGCTTGTCGCGGATTCCCTGGCGCACAAGGCAATCTGGGGCGTTCCGCGCTCTCCGATGAGCCTCGCCTTCTCCGATGACGGAGGCCGGACTTTCGCACGCCGGCGCGATCTCGAGACTGGCGATGGCAATTGCCTGACCAACAATTCCAAGGATGCGCTCAATCGCGAATATTCCTATCCCTCGATCGTGGAAGGGGCGGATGGATCGCTGCATATCGCCTACACCTATTATCGTCGCGCCATCAAATACGTGCGCTTGGCGTTCGGTTGAGGGTCTGAAGTCTGCCGGGCGCAACGGGCTTCGGCAGGCGGTTAGAATTCAGAAAAATCGCCTCTTTAGGCCAAAACTTTTGACAAGTTGGCCAAGAACCGCTCGTTTTAGCGTGCGAAAAGCGCAAAAAATTCATATTTTTACATGGTAATGACGACCGGCTTATGCCGACTTTGTGCCGCGTTACAGGTATCGGGTAATATATCGTGCAGTTTGCAGTCCATGTGCCAACTAGGACGAATTATAATTAAAACAAATAGATAATGCTATATCCAAAATAAAACGCCGCGGGATCATCGCACCGGAGATGCGGAAACGACAGACGATCGCAAGTTCTCTCTTGCAAAAAAAGCTCGGCTTGTGTAACAAATTTACATGTTACTGCGACCGTCGGATGGGCGCATATACCTAGATACGAGGATCCATCATGACAAGCCTGAGCGCGCCCATCACGATCGTTCGACCTGAAATCATCGAGTTCGGCGTTGGTGTCGCGGCAAAACTCGGGAGTTGGGCGGCCGCTCGGGGCTTTTCGCGCGTTCTCGTCGTCTCCGATGCTTTCAACGCGTCCCGCGTCGATAGTCTCGAGTTGCCGGGCGACGTCACCGTCTTCTCGCAAGTCAGGCCCGAGCCTGACACGAATAATCTCGATTTGCTTCTGTCCGTCGCAAACGAGGCGCGCGCCGACCTGATCGTCGGTTTCGGCGGTGGCAGCGCCATGGACCTCGCCAAGCTCGCATCAGTGCTCGCCGGTTCCGTGCAGACATTGCGAGAGGTCGTCGGTGCTGGCAAGGTTGCGCAACCACGCCGGGCAGGACTTGCGCAAGTGCCGACGACATCCGGCACCGGCAGCGAGGCGGGCATTCGCGCCCTGGTTACCGATCCGCAAACCCAGGCCAAGCTTGCGGTCGAGAGCATCCACATGCTTGCCGACATCGCCGTCATCGATCCCGCGCTGACCTTTACGGTTCCGGCGGCGACGACGGCGGCGACAGGCGTCGATGCCATGGCGCATTGCGTCGAGGCCTTCACCAACCGCAAGGCCCACCCGATGATCGATCTCTATGCGATCGAGGGGGTTCGCCTGGTCGGGCGTTATCTCGCCCGCGCGGTCGCTGACGGTTCAGATGCGGAGGCGCGGGCAGGGCTCTCGCTTGCCTCGCTCTATGGCGGCTTCTGTCTCGGTCCGGTCAATACCGCCGGCGGGCACGCGCTTGCCTATCCGCTCGGAACCCGCTGGCATATCGCCCACGGCGCAGCCAATGCTCTGATCTTCCCGCATGTGCTGGCCTTCAACACGCCGGCCGTTACTGAAAAGACGAAACAGGTGATCGAAGCGCTGAACCTGAAGGCGGGCGCCGACCAGGCATCGGTGTTCGACGCTTCGTTCGGTTTCTGCGCCGGGCTTGGCATCGAGATGCGGCTCTCCGGCCTTGGCGTGCCCGCTGACGATCTCGGTATCATGGCCGACGACGCCTTCGCCATTCGCCGCCTGCTCGACAACAATCCGCGCGAGCTTGGCCGGAGCGACATTCTTTCGATCTACCAGGCCGCCTATTGAGACAATAGGCCCGCGCTCACCATGCCGGACCGCAGAGGCAGCAACGCCCGCAGAGGATATCGATCATGAGCACATCACGCATAGCCGTCACACTCGGCGATCCGGCCGGCGTCGGACCGGAAGTCATCGTCAAGGCGCTGGCAGCCCTGCCAGAGGCCGATCGTGCAAACTTCGTCATTATCGGCAATGTCGCGGCGCTGGAGCGGGCAAACAGGGTGACGGGAACGGAATTGCGGTTTTCCGAGATGCCGGCTGCCGGTGTCGTTGCGGTCGATGAAGTGGCGATCGACGGCAGTCTGCCGGAGATCGGCAAGGTCAGTCCCGTGGCGGGCGACGCGTCCGTGCGCTACATCAAGCGTGCGGTCGAACTTGCCATGTTCGGCGATGTCGATTGCATCGTCACGGCACCGATCAACAAGGAGGCGATGAACCTCGCCGGCCACCATTTCGATGGCCATACCGGACTTCTCGCCCATCTCACCGGGTCGAAGAGCTCCTTCATGCTGCTCGCTTCCGAGCGGCTGAACACGATCCATGTCTCGACGCATGTGTCGCTGCGCACCGCCATCGAACGGGCGACAGTCGAGCGGGTGCTGGCGACGATCGAGGCGGGGCACAAACATTTCCTGCGGCTTGGCCGCAGGGCTCGCATTGCCGTCGCCGGCATCAATCCGCATTGTGGCGAGGGCGGCCTGTTCGGCGACGAGGACATGAAGTTCCTGGCGCCGGCGGTCGAACTGGCGCAGGCGAAAGGCATCGACGTCGTCGGTCCGATTTCAGCCGATACCGTCTACGCGCGCGCCTATGGCGGCGCCTTCGATCTGGTGGTGGCGCAGTATCACGACCAGGGCCATATCCCGATCAAGCTCGTTGCCTTCGAGACTGCCGTCAACGTCTCGCTCGGGCTGCCGATCGATCGTGTCTCCGTCGATCACGGGACCGCCTTCGACATTGCCGGCACAGGCAAGGCAAACCACGCGAACATGTTGTCGGCAATCGACTATGCGCGACTGGTTGCCCGCTCACCGAGAACGATTTTGGAGTAAAAACCCGACACGAACCTCCATCGGGATCACCGCGCTCGCGCGACCGACGCCTCATCGGGATGCCCGCCTCCAGTTTGCCAATCGCTTCCGTCACCAGCTCTGGCGCTACTATCCGCACGTTGATCCCGACACCTGCCAAAGCCCGAACGGTCAGAGCAACAACGGTGGCTGCGCAAGCGGAGCAAGGTGAAGAAGTGGTCAGCGGAAACTCTGCTGGCGCAGCGCCGTCGCACGCCAATCGCCGCCGCCGCAGGCGTGGCAAGTACTTTCCTTTTTAGACAGACCGGCGTCCTCTGTTAGCGCAAATTGTCCGTTTATGTGTGGCGCAAAGGCGACGGCTGAAACCAGCACGTCCTAGGCCGCAACGGGCGGACAGCTGACCTTTCCCTGGCCCCGGGGGGGGCGAAAACATGAAAGACAAAGCAGCCAGGATCCGCGCGCCTCTCACGCATAGATTTTTTCCTAGGCTGCGAAAAATCGCCGAGAGTGACAAGCACAACCGCGCCGTAGCCTATGTTCTTGGCCGAGAACAGGTTATTTTTCCACCGTCATGGAAAAACGATTGAGAGGAAGGCCAACGCATCTGCCGGACGCCGTGAAGCGGCGCTTCGTCGAAGCGCTGGCAGGTGCAGCCGTGCCGCAAGCGGAGATCGCCGCCGTGCTCGATGTGACCGTGCCGACCTTGCTGAAGCACTACGGCGATGAGTTGCGGCGCGGCAGTGCCGTGATGCAGGCGAAGCTCGTTGGCAATCTGTTGCGCATTGCCAGCGGCAGCGACGGCACCGCGTTGAAGGCGATCATATTTTCTTTACAATGCCGGTTCCGTTGGTCGCGGTATCTGCCGCCGCCGCGCTGAGCACTACCCGCATGCTCAACAGCAGCCTTCAATCTCGTTCCTGACCCACCATGAGTGAGGCTCCGCTTAGGTGCATGGAGCATCGGGTGTTGTTCGCCCTCGCCACATCCATATTGAGTAGTTTTCAGGTTCCTGAAAATGGCTACAACTTAGACCATTCACGAAGCTGAGCTGCCCCCCAGAGGAATGGCGGAATGTGCACCGAATTGCAGGAGACTATTGCCCTATGACACAATCTAAAACCGCACGGATCTGGGCCAGCCGCGCCTTCATGGATTCATCGCGGATCAAGGGGTTTACAGCTGATCCGTTGCCGACGGGGATGAATCTCGGCCAAGTGGCCGAATTGAACCAAGCCGGCGAGCGGATGTCTGCCGAGCATTTCCCAAAGGAGATCTTTGCCGAATATCCTGACAAGAAGGAAATGAAACAGGCGGATCTCGTGGTTGCCGCCGGTGCGGTGGTGGTTTCTGCTGCCTGTGCCGATGTGCTGCAACAATTCGATCTCGGCCATTCCTCGCTCTATCCGATCAAGCTTTTCCAGCATGACCGCAAGACGCCGGTCGAAGGCGAATACTTTTGTCTGAATATTGGCGAGCGCAAGGACACTTTCCTGCGTGAGCACTCACAAAGGGTCCTTGAATACGGGGTTGGCGGTTTCAGAATGCGGTCAAATCTTCTTGACGACGAAGTGGCTGTCAGCCCGGCCTCACTTGAGGGCCCTGATCTGTGGGTGAGTCCGCCCTTGAAACGCATTTTTTTCCTGAGTGATCGCCTAACCCAGGCCCTGCGGGCGGCAATTATGAGCAGGGTCTTCGGGTTCCGCACCTGCCGCATGGTCAAATTCCACTGATTTTCCCGCGCTCGGCCGGCAGCTACTCGCCGTCAATTCATGCGATGGATCGAGCAGAAGTGCGGCATCACTCACACGGCCGCGCAGAGGCTCATGCGCCTGGCGAAGGAGGCGGACACAGCGTAGGAAGCCTCAGCGATACGCTCGCTCATTGATAATCAGCCTCCGTTTTCTTGACGTGAATACTGGTCGACATCACAGGTATTTCCCTGGTCTGCAGATCGATTGCAAAATCTGCGACAAGGGTATCACTAGCAAATCTGAAGGCTTCGCTTTTTTCTACTTTTTGGGAATGACGGAAGTATTTGGAACTGCGTGCAGCTTCACGCACAGCTTCAACGTCGCATTTTCCAGTCGGTACATGTTGCCTAAGGAATTCGACTCTGTATTTGACCTTTGGAGGCTGTGGCGACATCAGTAGGTCGATCCATGCGACAAAGTCTCTGCAGCGCCCGGGCTCCACCGTTTGAGTGACCGTATCTTGGGCCCAAGCTATCGGCTGCAACGTCAAGCCGAGAGCGGCCGCAACGGCTGCGCTCCAGACCTGTTGGCGATAGCTCATCGACCAGCCTCCCATGCCCAGCTTCCAACTATTGCCCTGCCAGTACGCGCGTCCGTGAAACGGGTTGCGCCCAGGAAGCCGTTACGCCACACAATCAGCGGCGTGACCCTGTCAGAGGCAGGTGTCGCACAAAGGATTTTCGAGGTCTGTGGCATCCCATGATCGCATTGGGTTGCCACAGTGGAGGCATCTTGTGTCTGCCTGCTGCAGGTCAGCATGACGCTTCGCTGCTTTTCTCGCTTCCTCTTCCAATTTGATGGCATCGTCGCGGCGCTTCATTTCTGCCGCTATTTCTTCGTCAGTAAAACCGCCCATTGCCCATTCTCCATCCGTTTTCACTCGCGGGCCGCCGCCTCAATAATAGTAGCAGCGCCAGCGGCCGCACCAGTAGCTCGGATAGCGCGGCGAGGTTGCAGCCGCCGCGGCCGCGAGCCCCACGACGGCCGCGCCCACCAGCACCGCCGCCGCTGCCTGATTGTTGGCGACCGTCCGACGTTCGCGCTCGCCGTAAGTGTAGAACATGCATCGCCGATGGTCATCGGTGCCTGCCTTGTAGCCGAACATCGTGCACTTCTGATCGTCCACGCCCTGTTCCATGGCGGTATACGTCGTGGCTGACTGGCACCCGCATAGCAAGGCCGCACAAATGGCTAGACACAGTCCCCGCCTCAATTCCCCAAATGTCGCTTTCAACTTGAACGCCCCCATACGCTTACTCTCCACGCTTAATTCAAATCCTCAATGAAGCCGGCCGCCCGGTCGACGTTCATCGCTGCATCCTCCAGTTGACCTGGTCGCCAGCCCGCAGGGTCGCACAGCGCACCTGACAGTCAAGGATTAGGGGCATCGCCAAAACGAGGTAGGAAACGGCGCTGCGGAAAGAGTGGCCTTCAATATCTTGAGCGAAGGTAGGCCCCGAGATCGTTAATCACCCTCTTGGTTTTGAGATTACGCGCGAACTGGATGCGATCACTTCGGAACGTGCGCTCATCGTTGCGGAGATGGCATTGCGCCTTGATGAACAACCACTTTTGGCCGCGCATCAGGTGAATGCTTTTGGGTGTGATCACACGTTCGCTTATTTCTCCGTCGCGGTTCACGTACTCGATGAAGAACCGAAGATCGTGTGTAATCGCACGGTTGAATGCTTCATCCCACGTCTGAAATCGGGGGTTGTCCGGTCGACTATCGCCGGCAGCCGGCGACGCCTTGCGGAACCAGAGGTAAATCGCACCAGCAAATACCATGAATCCCAATAGCAATAGCAACCACACCTTGAGAATCCCTATCCCCGTGGAAGCAGAGTGTGCCGCGAAAATTCGTGGCAGCATGTTAGTCAAAGGTTGCACTTACCCTCATAAATAAAGTTACGCGGGCTCGCGAATGGTAGCGATTGCCCTGCAACCTGA
The DNA here is from genome assembly GCF_964254145.1 of Pararhizobium sp. LjRoot235. Taxonomy (NCBI): domain Bacteria; kingdom Pseudomonadati; phylum Pseudomonadota; class Alphaproteobacteria; order Hyphomicrobiales; family Rhizobiaceae; genus Pararhizobium; species Pararhizobium sp. LjRoot235. The sequence continues at coordinate 474,216 of NZ_CAXUSP020000002.1, forward strand.
AATGGACTTATAGGTTAACTAATAACGCTGGGGGGATTTATGGGCGCGTCTATTTCGGTAAACAGTAATCTTGGACTTGACATCAGGCAGCTAGATTTCAGTGAAATCTATTACGCCTACTCCTATACCTACGGATCCACCATCTTTCGCGCGGACTACGGTGGCGGAGACGTTGACGAGTTTCGTGGCGCAGGCTTCCAATACAACTCCAACGGAGAGCCAATTAGCGGCACCGTGAACAGCTATACCGCTGTCCGTGATGGCACGAAGTTTTTCTCGGTCGATGGTGTCAGCATCGCGGCGACGAGTATTGTGAATGCCGCAAGAACCTCTTCCACGAGCGATGACCCAGTCGTGATTGCCAATGCGCTGAGCGGAAATGACATTTTCAGAGGCGGCAACGGCAACGACTATGTCAAGCTATTCGGCGGAAACGACACGCTGATCGGAAACGGCGGTAATGACTACCTCTATGGCGGGTCAGGAGCCGACAAGATCACTGGAGGCCGCGGACACGACTACCTCCGAGGGGAAACGGGCAGCGATACATTCATTTTCAGATCGATAGCGGAGTCTACCTACGCCACGGCCGGCCGTGACACGATCTACGATTTCACCGGGGGCAGCGACAGAATTGACCTGTCTGCAATTGATGCCAGCACGGTATTAACGGGGAACCAAACATTCAGTTTCATAGGCACCAAGCTGTTCACCGGGAAAGCAGGCGATTTGCGATATGAAAAGACGAGTTCGGACACCTATGTTTATGCTGACGTGAATGGCGACAAGAAGGCTGATTTCGCAATCCATCTCGATGATGCCGTGACTCTGCAGAAGGGCTACTTCGTTCTCTGATATCTTGTAAATCGCTTTGAAACAGTCCCTCCGGCCACCCGGTGCACCAACGAAATACCCAGCCCGGTAAAGTTCCGCATAAACCGGATGCAGAGGGAGGGGGCTAGTTGCTTCGTCGTACCGATTGGGGCACCAGCTCTAAACACTCGTGGGTGCTCTTCTCGGGCATCATGCAGGTTAAGCAGTAACCAAAGTCAAGCTTCTTGAAGCCTGGGCCTAGATCCTCTACCGCAAAACCTGCCCCGCCCGTCTGTGGCACCGACCAGAATTCGGAAAAGCCGACGTAAGCGCCATAGCGGTTCTTTGCGTTTAGCAGCCCGCAGTAAGCCACAATCGGTTTCTTTCGCTCCTTTCTCAGCGTTCTCTTGCAGACGTTTGCAAACTTGGCGCTATCGCTGTCGAAGAGTTCGAGCTTGAAGGTTTCCCGGACCTGTTCAATTTCCGTCCCCGTCGCAGGCACGCATGTCGTTTCAGCATGAGCCGACGTGACCGCGACCAGCATACAGACGACTGCGCCAAAACCTGCAAACACCACCCTCACGGCGGAGCCCCTCCCAAAATGGCAACCGACCTTCGAGCGCCCTCGTCGTTCAGCTTTCTGGCGACATCCGCAAATTCGAAAAATGGCGAAGGCGCGCTGTGTTACCAACGTGAATTTAATGCCATTGAAAAGCGGGCCAAGCAACTCTCAGTCGCAACCTCAACGATGTAGGTATGGATACCGCTCGCAGCGGGCGAGTGCGACGCAAGCGGATCAAGGAACTACAACCCGAGGCGGAACAGCGCAAGATCGCGAGAGTGCTGGGGGTGGATCATAAGACGATCCGCAATGATTTGAGGGCTGGGGAAAATTCCCCACCGCGCGCCGAAATGAGCGGCACCGAGGCGGCAGGGCTGGTTAAGAACGCGGCAAGAATGCCGCCGAGGTGCGCGACAAGCGGCTGGCGACTTTGGCGGCGGTGTCTTTGGTGAAGCGGTCGGTGACGGAGCCTTCGAAAAGTTGGCGGACCCTCGTGTGCTAGGCCGTAAACTCATAAACGGGGTTTCGTCAGCGACGAGATAATGATTCACTGGGGCTTTGATTTGGAGGCCTTTTGTGACGCGTCGTCGTTTCGATCTGACTGATTTCGAGTGGGCGATTATTCAGCCCTTGTTGCCGAACAAGCCACGCGGCGTGCCGCGCGTTGATGATCGGCGAGTGATCAACGGCATCCTGTGGCGCTTCCGCACGGGCTCACCCTGGGCGGATGTGCCGGAGCGATATGGCCCTTACACCACGTGCTACAATCGTTTTGTGCGCTGGAGAAAGGCCGGCGTTTGGGATCATGTCTTGCACGAGATCGCAAAGGCCTTCGACGGCGATATCATTATGATCGACAGTTCCTGTGTTCGCGTTCATCAGCATGCGGCCACGGGAAAAAGGGGGATCGAGACGATGGCTGCATGGGACGTTCCCGTGGCGGCCTGACGACGAAAATCCACGCCGTCGTCGACGCAGACGGCAGACCGATCCGCCTCGATCTGACAGCAGGGCAAGCTCACGATATCAGGATGGCAGAGCCGATGTTGCAGGACATGCGCAAAGGCACCATCCTGCTCGCCGATCGTGCTTACGACACCAATGTGCTACGCGATTTGGCCAAAGAAAAACAATCCTGGGCCAACATTCCGACGAAACAAAACCGCAAGGCCAGTTTCTCTTTCAGCCGCTGGGTCTATCGTCAACGCAACCTGATCGAACGCTTCTTCAACAAACTCAAACAGTTCCGAGGCATTGCAACCAGATATGACAAAGACCCACGCAACTTTCTCGCAGCGGTCAAACTCGCCGCAATACGCATCTGGATCAGATCGTTATGAGTCTACGCCCTAGTTTGAACCGTTCCTCGTCTCCGGGTGCAATCGACAACGCCCGATTGCCCGCCGATATTTCTGCAAGCCGCTCTTCCCGACTTCGCTGGTTGCGGCAATTTTTACCAGGAAACCTGGACCCGGGCGGGGTAGTTCATCACGCGGTTCAAGTCCCATAACGAGCAAGCAAGACGAGGAATCCGTACAGCATCGGCAATAACATTTTCTTTACTCCTTTGACGAATCGTCCTCCTACCACCGCCGTTTGGCAATCAGTCACTTCGGGGGTGGTTGGAGGGTAAAACGGCAGCAGGTCGGGAATAAATCATCCATCTGATGCGTCAGTAGTAATCGCCCTCGTCGCAGAGCACCGCCGCCCACGCGGCAAGGGAACCAGAGGAGGAACATCACGTGCGCATTGCCCTGACAGTTGCCATGCTTGCCCTTGCGTTGCCCTCTTTCGCTGCCGGTCATGCCGTCCAAATCAAGGGCATGAAATTCAGTCCGGCCAGGCTGAACGTTGCCGTCGGCGACACGATCACCTTCACCAACGGCGATTCCAACCGCCATACCGCCACGGCGCTGGACGGCTCCTTCGACACCGGGCGGCTTGCCACGGGCAAGAGTGCCACCGTGAGGATCGGTGCCGCTGGCAAGCATGATTTCAAATGTATGATTCACCCCTCGATGAAAGGCAGTGTCTCTGCGAAATAGTTTCGAGCGGCGGAACCTATCAGCAGGCCAGTGAGCTATGGCGCGGGCGATGCTCAAGCCGGAAGTCGAAAACAAGGGCGGGCGCGGGAAACTGTCCCAAGATCGGGACAGTTTGGAGAAATCAGAGCGCAATGCACTCGCCCAAGCCCGCTACCTCCTCCGCCATGATGAACATGCGCGGGAAAACCGCCCGCTGACCACGGGCGGTTCCCATTCATGAGAGTCAGCCGAAGATGGCTGGATTCTCGCCGTCGCTGTCCTGATCCATTACGAAGTGCGTTAGGAAGTAGGCGATTTCTTCCCGTGTGCGCGGAAGGTACATCGCCGCATTGAGCTGATCGTTTATCAGGCGATCTTCACCGTTGATACGACGGATCGAATAACCATAGCGGCGTGCGATCTTCACGAGTTCATTTCGCGTGTACATTTGGGCATACCTTTTCTTTGTCCGGGTCGAGAAATCGACCCAGAACGATTAATAGGAAAGGAAGAAAAGTCTGGGACCCCGATCACGCTCGTCCCGTGCCCATGCCATACCGCGCCAATTCGCCACCATCAGGCAGCAAATACCCCTCACATCTCGGATCGGGTCGATGCAGGAGCAGTTGGAGACATCCAACCCATATGCGAGGATTCAAGTCAATTGCTTCCCTCTACGCGGCCCTTTCCGCCTGCCGCTACTTTCCCGGCCAAGGCAGGAATCCGCGCTGACGGTGGCCGCAGGCGGCAAAGCGGGCCATCAGCGCCGCGTCGCTAGGTTCCAGAGTTCACAAGCATATCGAGACAAGAGCGGAGATCGTCGGCAGCGTTGAGCTTCGCCCTCTTGGAGCTGCCAGGGCGCACGACTTCCCCCAAGGAATACCCTTCGCCACATATCCGCGACACAAGCAAGTAACCCTGCTCGCGAAGCAGAGGGCGGACGCGCCGAAGCTGGTCGGCAGCGTGCGGGTTTGTGGCGTCGCCAGCATGGGCGCGGCTATAGAACGGGTTTTCGACGATCACGCCGCGCAAGGTGCGATGCGGATCGGCGGCGGGGCGGCGGTGCTTTGTTTTCAAGCGCGCGGACATGTTTGCAAGGATGCCACATGCCTTATTTCAAGGCTAGGAAACACGCTAGGCAAAAATGGGCTGAATTTATTTTATTAATAAAATCAATATGCTATAGGCAGCATGGCGCCGGAACATGGAGCCGAAAATCCATCGAGATGGTCGGCAGTCTCTTCGATAGCCGCCAAGATTGGCTGCTCGGCGCATACGCTCAAGAAAGCCGAGGTGGACAGTGGTTCGCGGCCCGGCATTCCGGGCGACGTTGCCGAGAAGATGAAAGTTCTTGAGCGGGAGAACCGCGAGCTCCGTCAGGCCAACGAGATACTGCGCAAAGCATCCGCTTATTTTGCCCAGGCTGAGCTCGACCGCCCACTGAAGCGATGATTTCCTTCATCGATGAACATCGCTCCAGGTCCCGCCGCATCGTTGGCTGGCGAGTGAGCCGAACCGCCCATGCGAGCTTCGTCCTCGATGCCCTGGAGCAGGCGCTCCATGATCGGCGGCCCGTCCACTGCGGCGGGCTTGTCCACCACTCCGGTCCCGGTAGGGACGATGGTTACCCATCGCCCCCGGTCAGATCCGTACGTGCGGCACTACCGCATACGGCTCCTATCGGATGTTGTGACGGTAAGGCCCGTTACAGAAGCGGGTGTTATTGCAGAAATACCCACGGAGCCCCTAGGAGACGCCGTCATGGAAGCTGCAACTTCCCAACCGCATACGCCGGCCGCTATCCGGGCTGATCCTTGCGCAATTTTCATATCATTGGAACTCAGTCGTTCAACCTGGTTGATCACGTCGCAGCCTTGAATAATACAAATCTTATGATACATTAAGCCACGCAACGTTTCATAAGATTTGCATTATGAAGACAAAAATATCGATAAGCCCAGCCACTAAACGTGAGTTGCGCATCTTGGGCGCGCAGCTCCGCGCCGCTCGCTTACGTCGAGAGCTTCCCCAATCCCTTATAGCCGAAAGGGCGTCCATAAGCCGACCGACCATTACGCGGATCGAAAATGGCGATCCCAGCGTAAGCATCGGATCATATGCGATGGTGATGCAGGCACTAGGACTGATCGATGGATGGGGCACCGTCGAAGACAAGCTCGGCGAAGTACTAGCCGAGGAGCAGTTGCGCAAGCGCGCACCGAGGGACGGGACATGACGATCGATGTCTACATTGACGCATATGGCGTCCGCCGCAAGGTTGGAACACTGCGCCGACATGCAGGCGCAGGACGCGAGCGCGTCACATACGAACACGATGACGCATGGCTCAACTCCCCAGAGGCGTTCCAGTTCGACCCGACGCTCCCGCTAAGACGCGGCGTGTTACACCCGGGCGCGAATAAGCTGATGTTCGGCACTTTGGGAGACAGCGCCCCCGATGCGTGGGGAAGAACCCTTATGCGCCGCCGGGAAAACCGAGAGGCGAAGCGGGAAGGCAGAGCGCCACGCACTCTCCATGAAGCCGACTACCTTCTAGGGGTAGCAGACGAAACCCGTTTAGGCGGCATACGATTTTCCGTGGGAGGTGCGTTTCAGTCGCCGCAGTCGAAGGGAGTTCCGACGACCGTGGCTTTGGGCGATCTCCTGTCAGCGGCCCAAAGGATCGATCGAGGCGAGGAATCCGATGAAGACTTGATCTTGATTTTCGCCCCTGGCTCGTCACTTGGTGGAGCGCGGCCAAAAGCATCCGTGTACGATCAACACGGCAACCTCTCGATCGCGAAGTTCCCGAAGGAGCTGGACAAATACTCGGTGGAAACATGGGAGGCCATTGCCATGGACATTGCCGCCGCAGCGGGCATCGAAACGGCGCGCCACGAATTGGTTCAGGCGGCTGGCCACACAGTGTTCCTGTCCCGGCGCTTCGACAGGATGAGACGAGCTGGGGAGGAAACGCATCGGATTCCGTTCATGTCGGCGATGGCGGTTACCGAACATAATGACGGGGATACGGACTGCAGCTACCTTGAAATCGTTGATGCCATCAATACCTACGGAGCGAAACCCGCTCACGACCGTGCCGAACTCTTTCGCAGGATAGCGATCAACATCCTGATATCGAATGTTGACGATCACTTCCGCAATCATGGGTTCCTGTGGGCCGGCAAGAGGGGATGGCAGCTCAGTCCCGCCTATGACTTGAACCCCAACGCGAGCAGCATTCGGGTTCTCTCCACGAGGATCGATTTTGAAGATGGGACCGCGTCGATCGATTTGTTGCGGTCGGTTGCCGAGTACTTCGTCACGATGGTCGATGCCGACGCGATCATCGCGGAATGCAGAGCCGTGACATCGCGGTGGCGTGACTTCGCCCACGCGCGAGGCGCGTCGCGATCAGAGGTCCGAATGATGGAGACTGCTTTCGAACACGAGGACACCCGCTGACGGACGAGGACGTTCGCCATTATGTCGATGCCTCCGTACACGGTAAAGGCAGTCCTTGCGCCATTTCTGTTCACGTACATTCACCCGACGGAGACGGGAACGGTAGGAACGCAAGATTTCTAATGAACACGTTGCTCGCCGAGGGAGGGTTTAGCTGGACCGTTGTTCCGTTTGATCGACGCGACGACTACATGTCAGCTCTCAACGCAGCGAGTTCCAAAGTGGACATTTACCCCCTCGCTGCTTTCCTCGCCCATTGGTCGGCTCTCCGCCAAGCCTACACGGACCGCTTGGCCAAAATGGAAATGATGGCACCCAACGGTCGAAAAATTGTTGAAGGATGCACCAGCAGCACTACGGAGCTGATCATCTCGATCCCGCCGCCGACAAAGCTTTCTTGTCTCAGGCCGTTTGACAACGACAGACTATTGCCGGATCGTTGGCGTTGGCTGTGAAGTTGCATGCCGGCAGCCTTTTGGCTGACGGCGTGATGATGCAGTTCGACAGGGCAGTCCCGTAGAGCGCCTCAGAAGCCAAACACAGCCTGAAGCAAACCGGGAGGATAACGTGAGCGACCATGTCTATAAGAAGGTGGAACTTATCGGTAGTTCGAAGGTCTCGCTGACCGAGGCGATCGAAACAGCGATTTCGAGAGCCTCGAAAACCATGAGAAACCTCGAGTGGTTCGAAGTGGATCAGATCCGGGGACATATCAAGGATGGCGTGGTGGCGCACTATCAGGTCGTCATGAAGGTTGGATTTCGGATCGACGATTGATGCGGCTGAGCCGGTTGTCTGTTACAGCCCGAGAGCTGGCCTGTCGATCGGTTTTCGACAGGCGAGGACAAACCGCTTCGCGCAGCCGTAGCGAAAAACGTTGCTTCCACTCGATATTGCAGGTTTTCCGGGCAAGCCATGGCGTGGAGAAATGGCGACATCGAAACTGACGGCCTATCGCAAGAAGCGGGACTTTTCGAAGACGCAGGAACCGGTTGGAAGTCTTGCCGGCGGCGGCAACCGCTTTGTCGTGCACAAGCATCATGCCACCGCAGATCACTACGATTTGAGGCTGCAGATCGGCGGCGTGCTGAAGAGTTGGGCTGTCCCGAAGGGGCCTTCGCTCAATCCGGCGGACAAACGGCTGGCGGTAGAGACCGAGGATCATCCGCTGGAGTATATCGACTTCGAGGGCGTGATCCCCGAAGGCGAATACGGCGCCGGTCCGATGATTGTCTGGGATGCCGGTGTCTGGGCGCCGATGGACGATGTCGAGAAAAGCTTGCGGACAGGCGCCTTCAAGTTCCGGCTTGCCGGCGAAAAGCTCAATGGCGGCTGGATGCTGGCGCGGCTGAAGCCCAAGCCGGGGGATGAAGACCAGCGCAACTGGCTCCTGTTCAAGGAGCATGATCTCGCTTCAAACGACACCATCGACATCCTCGCCGCGCGTCCGGAAAGCGTCAAGTCCGGCCGGCGGATCGAGGAACTCGTGGAAAAGCCAAAGCCTGCGACCAGACCGGTAAAACCCAACCCCGGCGCGCTTCCCGGTGCGGTGAAAGGCATTGCGCCAGCGCGCATCGAGCCGCAACTTGCGACGCCGACGGCTATTCCGCCCGGCCGCGCCGACCAACGCGAGGTCTGGCTGCACGAGATCAAGTTCGACGGCTACCGGACGATGGCGCACCTCTCCGCCGGTGCGGCGCATCTGATCACCCGCGGCGGACTGGATTGGACGAAGCGCTACGGCGACCTGCCTGAGGCTTTTCGGCAGCTTCCGACCCGCGACGCCGTCATCGACGGCGAAATCGTTGTGCTGGACGACAAGGGGATCAGCCAGTTCGCGTTGCTGCAGGACGCGCTCGCCAAAGGTGCAGACAACAGGCTTGTGTTCTATGCCTTCGATCTCCTCCATCTCGACGGCTGGAACCTGACCAATGTCCCGCTTGAAAAGCGCAAGGCGCTGCTGGCGCAGTTGCTCGAGGGGCACATATCCAGTCACTCCGCCATTCAGCTCAGCGATCATGTCGTCGGCGATGGGCGGGCGCTCTACGAGCAGGCCTCGGAAATGGAGCTCGAAGGCATCGTCTCGAAGCGTGCCTCGGCCCCCTATCAGAGCGGCCGATCGAAAACCTGGACCAAGACCAAGGCGTTGAAAGCCGGCGACTTCGTCATCACCGGATACACCACCTCCGAGGCTGCCGGGGGCCTTGCCGCGCTCGCGCTCGGCGAATGGGTGGATGGCGAACTGGAATATCGCGGCAAGGTTGGCACGGGCTTCGACGCGGCCATGCTCAGGCAATTGCTTGCGCGGCTGGCCCCGCTGCGCGCCGGCGCTACTAAACTCGACGGCGCGCCAAGGGACGTCATCTGGGTCCGGCCGGTGCTCTCGGCGCATATCCACTATGCCAATCGCACTGCCGACAATGTGCTTCGCCATGCCGTCTTCAGGGGGCTTCGCGATGTCGCGCTCTCCACGCCGGTCTCCGACCGGCGTGAACGGCTGATCTCGGACGCCGATCTCGCAAGCATCTCCGTCACCAATCCGACGCGCCGGCTGTTTGGCAAATCGGGTCCCACCAAGCTCGACATTGCGGTCTACTACGCCTTGGTCGGCGATTTCATGCTGCCGCATATTCTCAGCCGCCCGGTCTCGCTCGTCCGCTGCCCAACGGGAAAACCTCAGGACTGCTTCTTCCAGCGCCATCCCTTCACCGGCATGCCATCGTCGATGGCGACATTCGAAACCACCAACTCCGAAGGCGAAACGAAATCCTATCTCTCGGTGGAAGACGCAAGAGGGTTTCTCGCCCTGGCCCAATTCGGCGTGGTCGAATTCCATAGCTGGGGAACAACGCGAAAGCGGCTGGAAAAGCCGGACCGCATCGTCTTCGACCTCGATCCCGGCGAGGGCATCGCCTGGCGTGAGGTGGTCGAGGCGGCCGTTCACATCCGCGGTCAACTCGAGGCGCTTGACCTTGTTCCGTTCGTCAAGACATCGGGCGGCAAGGGGATCCACGTGGTCGTGCCGATCAGGCCGGAGCACACCTGGAAGAAGGTGCACCGGGCGACCAGCGACATTGCCGCGCGCCTGGCGGCGACTGCGCCGCAAACGTTCACCACGACAATGGGCAAGGACAATCGCATACGGCGAATTTTCATCGACTTTCACCGCAATGCCCGCGGGCACACGTCGGCTGCTCCCTATTCGCTTCGCGCCCGCACCAATCTGCCTGCGTCGACCCCCGTCAGTTGGACCGATCTTGAAACTATCGACGCTCCGGGGGATTTGAACTATTCTTCATTGCCGGGCCTTCTGGCCACGTCCGGCGATCCCTGGGCCGATATCGGCGAATTCTCCAGGGATTTACCGTTGTTGCCTTAAGGCCGGAAAATAATCGCATTGCCGCGCAGGAGATGATCATGGCGCCCAGGGCAAGTTGGAAAGGTTACCTCAAACTCAGTCTCGTGAGCTGTCCGGTGCGGCTCTATCCCGCAACCAGTTCGAGCGAGCGCATCAGCTTCAATCAGCTTCACAAGGATACCCATAACCGGATCAACATGAAGCCTGTCGATCCGGAACTCGGCCTGGTCGAACGGTCGGACCTGGTGAAGGGTTACGAGTACGAGGACAAGAAGTACATCATCATCGAGGACGCTGATCTTGAGAGCGTCCGGATCGAATCCAACCACACCATGAACATCGAGGCTTTCGTCGACGAAAGGTCGGTCGACATCATCTATCAGGATGCCCCCTATTATCTGGCGCCGGACGGGGCGATGGCCGAGGAGACCTTCGTCGTGCTGCGGGAAGCGATGCGAAAATCCGGCAAGCTGGCGATCGCGCGTCTGGTTTTGTCCAGTCGCGAGCGGGTGGTCACCATTGGCGCGCGCGAGACCGGTATGTTCGTGTGCACGCTCAGAAATCCCAGCGAGGTGCGCGGCACGGCCGAATATTTCGGCAATATCTCCGTCGGAAACCCGGATCCTGAGATGCTGCAGCTTGCCGAAGCACTCATCCAGCAGAAGCTGACGACATTCGATCCAAAGAACTACGAGGATCGCTACGAAATCGCGCTGATGCAGATGATCCGCGAGAAGCTCAAGGGTCACAAGCCGATCATCGCAGCCGCTCCGGAACGCGGCAATGTCATCAACCTCATGGACGCGCTTAAGGCGAGCCTCTCGCAATCGAAGCCTCCCGCCAAGAGCAAGACCAAGTCGGAGCCGGCGGCAAAGCCGGCTGCGAAGGCAGTCACTTCCGCAGCGGCCAAGCCAGCCGCCAAGAAGAAAATCTGATGGCGGTTGCTGGCCAGACATTCGGCATCGTCGGCGCACTGGCCGCGTTCCCGCGCCGGTTGGCGGCGCGGGAAGTCGAACGGCAGGGTGGGCATCTGAGGCGCGGTGTGACGCGCCGGACATCGCATCTGGTCTTCGGCAGAGGTTTGCTTGCAAAGGCAAACGAAGCCGAGATCGAAGCGCGGTTCGACACGGAAATCAGCCACGGCAGGTGTTTCCTTAGCGAGAAGGGATTTCTTCGGTTGCTGGGTTTGATGACATCACCGGAAACATCTGCCCTGACACGGCAGGCGCTGATCGACCAATCCCGGCTTTCTCCACGGAGTTTTGATTTTCTTTCCCTGTTTGATGCCTTCGAGCACGACGCGGAACCCTACTCCTTCCGCGATCTGATCCTCGCAAGGAAGTATGCCGGCCTGATCGCCAGTGGCGCTCCCTGGAGCGCGATCGCAAGGTCGGTCTACCGCTCCCGTTCGGTGGCCTCGCTTACGGCGCTGTCGCTCCATCACGAGGGCTCGGACACGATCTATGTGCGCGATGCCGAAGGTTTGAGCGAACTCGACGGCCAGTTGCTGTTCGATCTGGGGACGCCTGACGACGCCGAGCTTGAGGACCTTTTTTCTCGGGCCGAAGCTGCCGAAGGTGATGATCAATATGATCAGGCTGCCGCCTTCTATCAACGTTGCCTCGCCATCGATCCGACGGACTCCGTTGCCGCATTCAATCGCGCCAATTGCCTCAAGGCCAGTGGCCGGCAGCTGGAGGCTGCGCATGACTATGCGCGCGCCCTCAAGCACGACCCGAGCTTCGTCGAGGCCTGGTTCAACCTCGCCGGGCTTATGGGCGATCGTGGGCGGGTCGATGCTGCGCGCCGGCACCTGCAAAAAGCGATCGAACTCGACGGCGACTACGCGGATGCCATCTTCAATCTGGCGAAACTTGAATTCGATGCCGGCAATCTCAGCGAGGCGCGACGCCGGTGGGCGCGCTATCTCGAACTCGACAACGATTCCGAATGGGCACGAGCAGCCGCCCGTGGCGTGCAGTTCGTCGACCTCCAGTTCATCGCAAAAACGGCGGGCTGAGATGGGCGAGCGATTTCTGTTCGACGGACCGGACGATGCCACCGTCACCATCCTACTTGCACATGGTGCCGGCGCGCCGATGGATTCCGCGTCGATGACCGCGACTGCCAAGGCTCTCGCCGAGGCGGGCTTTCGCATCGCCCGTTTCGAGTTCGGTTACATGGCGGCCCGCCGCTCATCGGAGGGCCGCAAGCCACCGCCCCGCGCGGAAACGCTTAATCCGGAGTATAGGGCGGCCGTCGCTGAACTTGTCGCAGACGGCCCCCTCGTCATCGGCGGCAAGTCGATGGGCGGGCGGGTTGCCAGCATGGTTGCTGACGACCTTTACTCTGCGGGGAAAATCGCCGGGCTTCTTTGCCTCGGTTATCCTTTTCACCCTCCCGGCAAGCCGGAACAACTGCGCACCAAACATCTCGCCGGGCTGATGACGCCGACATTGATCTGCCAGGGGACGCGTGACGAGTTCGGTACCCGGGGGGAAGTTCCCGGCTATGCACTCTCAGACAGAATCGAAATTCTCTGGCTTGAAGATGGCGACCATGACCTCAAACCTCGCAAGAGCATCTCCGGTTTCTCGGCCGCCGATCACCTGGCGACCATGGCCAAGGCGGTCGTGACGTGGGCCGAGAAGCTGGCGCGCTGACAATGCGGCCCGCATGAAGATCGCAACCTTCAACATCAATGGCGTCAACCGGCGGCTCGAAAACCTGCTTGCTTGGTTGAACGTGGCCAGGCCCGATGTTGTCTGCCTTCAAGAACTTAAGGCAACGGACGGACAGTTCCCCGAGGCGGCGATCGAGGCTGCGGGCTATGGCGCGGTCTGGCGTGGACAACCGGGCTGGAACGGTGTTGCGATTTTGGCGCTTGACTGTGAGCCGGTTTTGACCCGGACCGAGCTGCCCGGTGATCCGTCCGATACGCAGAGCCGCTACATCGAGGCGGCGGCAAACGGCATTCTGATCGCATCGCTCTATGCACCCAACGGAAATCCGCAGCCCGGCCCGAAATTCGACTACAAACTTGCCTGGCACGACCGCCTCGCGCTGCATGCCACAGCGTTGTTTGCGACCGGCGTGCCAGTCGTGCTTGCCGGCGACTACAACGTGGCTCCGGAACCGCGGGACATCTATCCCACCCGTTCCTACGACGACAACGCCCTCATCCAGCCCGAAAGCCGCGCTGCGTTCCGGCGCCTTCTTGATCAAGGCTGGCTCGACGCCCTTCGCAAAGTTCATCCCAACGGAGCAATTTATACGTTCTGGGACTATCGCCGCAACCGGTGGCAGCGCGACGCCGGACTGCGCCTCGACCACATCCTTTTGAGCCCGAAACTGACGCGCCGGCTCGGTGACGCGGGCGTCGACAGGGATATCCGGGGCCGGGATGGAGCAAGCGACCACGCACCAGCGTGGATCATTTTACGGTAAGCGCGGGTCAGGTCTTTGATGGCCGGATCGCCCAGGTCGGCAAATTCGGCAATCCCGCAAGGGAGGAATGGATAGCCACCGCCAATTGCTCCAGGGTTTACGGATGCTCCATCCACATTTGGAACATGAAGTCATGAGCTTGCATCGGACTGCGGCGTCTTGCTCAAGGGCTCTGTCTCAACGCATCCAGTCTTCGACCTGCAATCCCTTCACCCGTTCAAACTCTCCGATATTGTTTGTGACAAGGGTCAGGCCACGGGCCTTGGCCTGGCCTGCAATCAGCACGTCGTATGGCCCGATTGGTCTTCCCTCCACTGCCAGCGCAGCGCGTATCTCGCCCGAGACGAAAGCGTCTGCCTGATCGAAGTCGAGAATTGGAAAGTCAGCAAGCAGCAGCCTCAGCGTTTCCAGATTATGCTCGACCTTCACGCTCTTGTGCGCCCCGTAATAGAGTTCATGTACGACGATCGAGGATAGCCCGATGCTGCCGGGAGGGCTATCAAGCAAGCGGCTGACCAGTTTTTCGGATTTCCGGACAATGAGCGTAATCACCGCATTCGTATCGAGGAGATAAGCAATCAACTGAACACCGCGTCGAGTTCCGGCCGTTCCTGCGATCCCGGTTGTTCACGGCCATTGGCCATGAAGTCGTCGCTCACGCCGCGCGCCAGCGCTGCCTTCAGTGAAGACCATGCCTCCTTGTGCTCGACATGCGGACGCAGAATGAGTGCATCGCCCTCCTGCGTCACCTCGACGCGATCGACGTCGAAGCGAAACTCTTTGGGCAGACGTACAGCCTGTGAATTGCCGGACTGGAACACCCGTGCGAGATGGGGCATGGTCGCCTCCTGTTTCGTATATACATGACCGTATATACGCGCCTTCCGCGCTAGCCGCAAGGAATGATTCGGGTCTGGCGTCTCCGGCGAGCCGCCGGTCGCGTGACGCAGCAAGGCGACTTTCAAAGGCGTAAAACTCGTCGCCGTAAGAGATCGAGTTGGCCTCAGACGGTTTGGGTTGAGTTGTGCCGCGTCGCGTCGGCGATCATGGCGAGGGCTGTGCTGCCCTTGGTTTCGGCCAGCAACCTTGCATGTAGAGCCTCCAGATAGTTGGTTATCTGGAGTACCTTGTTGCGTTCTTGTTGGAGCATTTTCTGTACTTCGAGGTCCGCCGAAGCGATTGTATCGGCGTCCTGCCGACGATTTTGGTGGGACATTTGATATTCCCTTTTGGCTATTGGCGGTGCGGGCGGCTTCGGTAAGGAAGCGGCCCGCGTTTGACGGTCAGAGCTCAGGCAGCACTCGCGGTGTCATCGAGATTGGCGAACATGTGGTCGAGGTCGAGGAAACAGACCATGCCGCGTTCGAGCGGAATGATCCCGTGGGAGAAGCTGGGATCGAAGCTTACCCCGAGATCGGGCACCGGTTGGATCTGGTCGCCTCGGATTGACAGGATGTCCGACACCTGGTCGACGACAAGACCAATGATACTTCGGCCCACTTCCGCGACGACGATGGCGGCGCGGGCTGTGTCGACATTACTGCGAACCCCGAGCCGGGCGGCCAGGTCGATGATCGGGATCACCGATCCACGAAGATTCATCACGCCAATGACATCTGCCGGAGCGTGGGGCAGCGGCGTTGCCGCTGCCCATCCCCGGATTTCCCGGATCGAGGTGGTCTTGATGCAGAACTGCTGGTCACCGAGATGGAAGGCGATGATTTCCAGCGTTTCCGCCTGTCCGGGGGCCGAGGACGAAGGCTGCATCAGAAATCCTCCCACTCGGAGGCGACTGCCGTCGCGGCTGCGCCCCGGCCATCGAAGGCTCGCGCAATCTTGTTGCCAAGCGCCCGAGCGGGAGAGGCGACAGGCTTTGCCGTCTCAGCGGCTGCGCGCGGGCCGGAGGCACCTTCGAGCTTGAAGCGAGCGACCAGGTCGCGAAGCTTGGCCGCCTCTTGTGCGAGGCTCGCGGCCGCAGCGGTCGATTCTTCCACCATCGCCGCATTCTGCTGCGTGCTCTGGTCCATCGAATTGACGGCGGTATTGATTTCGGCAAGCCCAGTGGACTGCTCCTTCGCCGAGACGGCGATCGAATTCATGTGGCTGTTGACATGGCCGATGAAGCCGCCGATGACGTTCAGCGCCTCGCCGGTGTCGCGCACCAGCTTGACACCGCTTTCCACCTCCGTCGACGAGTTGCGGATCAGGCCCTTGATTTCCTTAGCGGCCTGCGCCGAGCGCTGGGCGAGTTCGCGCACTTCCTGCGCAACGACGGCAAAGCCCTTGCCGGCGTCACCCGCACGCGCCGCCTCGACGCCGGCGTTGAGCGCCAGGAGATTGGTCTGGAAGGCGATCTCGTCGATCACGCCGATGATGTTGGAGATCTGCTGCGAGCTCTCCTCAATCCGGCGCATCGCCTCTTCGGCGTGCGAGACCACCTCGGCGGATTTAGCAGCACTCTGGTTGGCCTGGGTCGCGACGGTGCGCGCCTCTTCCGTCAGCTTGGTCGAGGAGCCGACATTGGCGGTGATCTGGTCGAGAGCGGCGGCGGTCTCTTCGAGCGATGCTGCTTGCTGCTCCGTCCGCTTGGCGAGGTCCTGCGCGCCCGACGCGATCTCGCGGGTGCCATTGTTCATCGTGTCGATGCTTTCGGCGATGGAAGACAGCGCGGTGCGGAGCTGGCTGATCGACTGGTTGAAATCCTGGCGTAGCGGTTCGAAGGCAGGCGCGAAAGCCTCGTCAAGCTGAAAGGCGAGGTCACCGCCGGCGAGGCGCTTCAGACCGGTGCCGATATTTTGCGTGGCGAAGGCCAACTGACCGGCTTCGGTTGCCTTGATTCGGTCGATCTCCGCCTGCTCCCGCGCCTGCCGTTCCCGAGTGGCGGCAGCTTCCGATTCGAGTTCGCGATTCGTGATCGCTGCCTGACGAAACACTTGCAGAGCGCCGGCCATTGCGCCGACTTCGTCCTTCCGGTCCGCGCCGGCAATGGCGATCGAGGTGTCGCCTTCGGCAAGCTTGCCCATGGTGCCAGTCATGCCGACGAGTGGACGGACCATGGCTCGGTTCAGCACAAACAGCATGAAAAGGCTGAAGACGATCAGGGCGACGGAGCCAGTGGTAATTACGGTGCGAGCGGTTGCCGCCGCCTGTGCCGCTTCCTCCGAGCGCTTCACGAGAAGCTCCTGCTCGACGGCCTTGATATCCGCCGCCTTGGAGCGGATCTGATCCATCCATTTCTTGCCAACGCCGGAAACTTCCAGATCGCGCGCTTGCTGAATAGTCTCCTTTGAAGCCATCAACTTGGTTTCGTGGACGACAACATCCTGGGTCCATCCGGTGACCAGAGTATCCAGTTCATCGAGACGCTTCTGCTGCGCAAGGTTGTCGGACGTGAGGCTGCGGATCTTCTCGAAATTATCCAGATAGGACTTGGCGCCAGCCTCTTGCGGGGCAAGGAAATCCACGTTTGCGGAAAGAAGATAACCGCGCATGCCGGTTTCCTGGTCGACCATCGCCGCGACGATGTTATCGACGGTGCCGAGCACTGCATGGGTGTGCTCCGTCCATCCGGCCGCCGCTTCCTGCGTGGCCACGGACCTGTAGCTCACGACGTTGATAATTGTCCCAACGCCCAGCAATAGAAAAAACACTAGGGCGATCTTGCCGAGAATTCTGATGTTGTTGAAAAAGGACAGCACTGGATACTCCAATTCAGGCTCGACGAGCGCATCGTTCCGGCGCCCGCGGATCTTGGATCGGCGGGGCGGATGGTGACAGGGCATGTGTGGAGAAAGCCGCCACGAATCATTCAAGCGGCAGAAACAGGCCTACGGTGGGAATAGCGGCACTTGACTCTGAGGCCCATTACCGTCCGCGTGAGTTAAGAAAACGCTACCGTCTCCGCGCGACGGCACCGAATCTGCAAGACGGGGACATGGGTTGCAAGAATCGGATATGCAATTCCGAGCAGGCTGGATCATTTTGAGCTACACCATTGCCATCGCGAATCCGAGCGAGGGCGCAAGCGTGATACACGAATGGGTGGTGGCGGGTTTACGCCGACACTCGATCACTGGGGCGAATTTTGAACAAGCAACAATTGCATATATGGCCGACATTATCCGGCACTGGATTTGAGAACCTACTGACGACGTTTCGACCGAACGTGCCTCAGTTTAAAGCCGAACCGGAGAGCCATCGAGGTTCGGAATTCCGTTGGTGGTCGGAGATCGTCGCCTGCCGTGACGTGGTGATGCTGCACAAGGCCTATACCGGCGACTGGTGGGTGGTACATGAAACCGATGACGAAGCCTTGCTCGTCATCCTGCCGTTATCCGGGGGACGGTCCGACGCCAGGATCGGCGTCGAAGACGTGACTGCCGGTCCGGGTGTCGCGATCCTAACGCCAGCTTCGCTGCTGCGGCGTCTGGATGCGCGCTGTCGACCACGACTGGCGACTGCAACGCTGGTATTTCAGAGCGCGGCGGTCGCGCGGGTTCTATCTTCGATGTTCGAGGTGGCGGTTCTTAGCAAGTTCGCACTTGCGCCTCTTTTCGATCTTTCGACTGGGCCAGGCATCACATTCCGACTGCTATTCGAAACAATCGTTTCAGGTCTACGCGGAGATCGGGCTTTGGAACGATCCCCCAAGGCAATGGCCCTGCTCGCCGAAGCGGCCCTCCGGCTCGTCTTTGAGAACGTCCCTCATCGCTACAGTGGACGTCTGCATGGGCGCCTCCTGACCGTGGCGCCGCGTCATGTCATAGCTGCAATGGATTTCATGCACGCCAACATCCATCTACCGATAACAGTCATCGACATTGCCGCAGCGGCCGGTACAAGCGAGCGTTCACTGTATAACGGATTCACGCTATTCAGGGATACGACGCCCATCGCTTATCTCCGTCAAATCCGCCTTCAGGCCGTGCATGCCGAGTTGTCGCTATCACAGAATCGCCTGCCGATCAGGGAGGTGGCATTGAAATGGGGCTTCTGCCACATGGGGCGCTTCGCCATGCAATACAAGGCAGCCTACGGCGTTAAGCCGTCCGAGACCGCGAGATCGGCTGGAAGTGAGATATCCGAGCGGTAGCGGACGTCAAATTCGAACGCCGCCTGTGTCGACCAACGCATTGGATCAGGCGCCCGGCGCTGGAGTGCGAGCCGCCGCGGCGATATTTGGAGCCATTCCGGACTCATACCATATGTGGAACGTATATGGACCCCGCCCATTGCAACAGGTTAGCAAGACGATGAATGTTGGTCACAACTGCTGACTATATTCGGCTTCTTGATGCAGCGCGAATGACGTCGCCGCGAGCCTCGATGGGTTTTCGCTCGCTTCCACCTCAACAGGCGAGCCCACCATGCGCTCAAGAACGCGTTGCGCATCGGTCGCCAGGGCGAAATCCGTGACCGCACCACTGAAGGCCAGCACTATCGTATCGCCGGCCTCAACCTGCTCACCGCAGTCATCATCTATTGGAACACCGTCCACCTCGGCCACGCGGTCGCCGAGCGGCGAAATGAAGGGCTTGATGTTCCGCCGGAACTCCTGGCGCATATCTCTCCGCTGGGTTGGGCGCACATATTACCTGACCGGCGAATATCTTTGGCCGAACAGCGCAAGCGCGTAGAGTGTCATTTCGCCCCCAGCCGGACCTGACCCTTCTCAGTTGCCACTAAGCCGGTCGGCGTCGTACGCGAGGCATTTGGTAGGTAGCGTATCGCTCTTATTGGGCGCGGACATCAGGTAACTCCGCCTGATACTTATTATTTTACCTCCGGCCGCATAGACAGCGCAGTGGAAGCCGCTTCTTACGCCGCAGCTTCCGGACGGGCGCGTCAGAGCGATCGGCCGTCCGTCGAACAATCGGATTTGCGACGGCGTGCGCGATTATGCTGTGGCGATCGTGCGCGAGCGGTATGCGGATTTCGGTCCGACGCTGCGGCTGACGGTGTCGCGCGAAGTTGTGGAACGACGACAGGCGGTTGTGTGGCACAAAATGATCTCTTGAACTAGGCTCCAAGGATGCCGAAGCCCGATTCGCCGACTGTCCGCACTGATCGAATGCCTGCTGTTCCGGCATGGGCGGCTCCGCGCGGCCCCGTGACCAGCGATACGGACGCCGCCTTCCTGGCAGGGGCGGCTCTGAGTACGCTCGACAATCTGGTGCGGATGCAACCAGATTGGGCCGGTGTCTGGCGTCAGCGCCTGGCACTAAAATGCGCCGTATCCGCCGTGCGACTTACCGGCCGATCCGAGGATGAAGCGGCCTTGCGCGATGCCTGGGTCCTGCGCGGTTCCGGCGATGAACTAGGGCCGGCCGGTTGCATCTTCGCTGCCTATAAACGGCTGGCGGCTCGGCCGGCGCCGATCGATACGACGATGCTGCGCGAACTCGCCGATCTCTTCGCTATTCGCTGGAGTGACGAGCTTGCCACCATCCCGGCCATGATCGATAACGTCATCCAAGCGGCAAGGATGGCTCCCTTTGCCGCCGCCGCGATCGTCGCGCAGCTTTGGGCCATCCGCCCGGATGCCGAGGCGCTCGCCTGGTGGCTGGCCGACTGGATGCTGGCGCAAAGACTGCGCTGGGACCGCCCGGTCCCGATCTTGATGGCGCAGCGCGCCTCGACTGCGTTTCGTCTCGAGGCGGGGCGGGGCCGTGTGCGTCCGGGAGAGCCGCGATTTGAGCAGGCGGTATGTCTGGCGCTGGTGCAGGCGTCGGCCGAGGCATGCCGGCTGGCGGCGGAGCTTGCCAGACGTGCCGATCGGCTGGCGGTCGTTGCGCCGAAGCTGCGGGCCAAGGGGGCAGGCGAGGCAATCCGCCTTCTGCTCGACGAGGATGCTGTCTCCGGCGCGCTGCGGACGGCAAAGCTGTCGCGCTGGGCGAGCCGCCGACTGTTTGAGCGCCTGATTGAATTCGACGCCGTGCGTGAATTGTCCGGGCGCTCGACGTTCCGGATCTACGGATTGTGATCATGGCAAGACAAGCAGATGCGGCCAGGGCCGGAAGGGCCGAACGCCCGCGGAAGCGTTCGGACAATGTGCCACTCGACACCGAACTCGTCGACCTGCCGCCGGAGCTGCGCTGGCGCGAATGGATGCAGCGTGTCGAAGCCGTCATCTTTGCCTCGGCGACGCCGGTGCCTCGCGACACGCTGGCGCGGGTCGTCGGCCGCAATTGCAGTATTGAGCTTTTGATCGATGATCTGCGCGAGGAGCTGCGCGGCCGGCCGTATGAGCTGGTATCCGTTGCCGGCGGCTGGCAGCATCGCACCAAACCCGCCCACGCAGGCGTGATCCGGGCGTCCGGTGCGCCAACGCGTGCAACCGCCGATCTCACTGCCGGTGAAGCGGCCGTGTTGATGGCGATCGGCTATTTCCAGCCAGTGACGCGCGCAGAGCTTTCAAAGATCTTCGGGAAAGAAATCAGCCGCGACCTGATCGGCAACCTGCGTTCGCTCGAGCTTGTCGCTTCGGGTCCACGCAGTCCGCAGCCCGGAGCGCCTTACACCTACGTGACGACGCCGGCATTCCTGTCAGCCTTCGGCTTCGACACCCTGCGCGATCTGCCCGACATTGAGATGCTGGAGGACGCAGGGCTACTCAGCCGCGATAGGATGATGGCCGCAGATCTCGGAACGCTAATGTCTGAAGAAGGCGATGAGGAATAAGTCGCCGCCGTTGGTGTCTGCGACAAGCATCCTCCTACGCCGCCGGATATCCGTTTGCCGTGAAAACATGGTGATGGACGCGCACCCCTGCGCGCCCGCAAACGGGCCTCAGAGCGGCACGCGTTTTCCTCCACATCTGCGCGGAATTTAGCTTCCTTGCCTGCTCCCCTTCGAACAGGGCATAGCGAATGATCCTGAGCCTGCTTCCGACTGGCGGGATTTCACAAGCTGAGGAAAAAAGGGCACCATTCGCGGTGCCCAGCTGCTGGGAGGCCGTTACATCTTGCCCCAGAGTTTCTTGTATTCGTCGCGATAGCCATTGTCCGGGTCGAAGGTGTTCTTCGGCCCGCCGTCGAACTCGACATTGTCGGCGGTGACGACGTGGAGTGGCGAGAGGTAGCCCGACCACTGTTCGCCTGCAAAGGCACGGTTCAGTTCGTCGACAAGCTGCCAGCCTTGCAGGTTCAGCGGTTCGGCGACCGTCACCTTCTGGAACTGGCCGGCGCGAATGCGCTGATAGGCCGATTCCGAGCCGTCGCCGGCCGCGACGTTGATCGGCGCATCTGTGCCGGCCTTGCCGGCGGCTGCGAGCGACGGGCCCATGAAGTCGAAATAGAGGTCGTTGATGGCAAGCGAGTGCGTCCACTGATCGCCATATTTCTGCAACAGCGAGGTCGTCAGCTGCGGCATGCGTTGCGAGGTTTCGGCAATTGGCGTATCCACATATTCCAGCACCGTGCCGCCGAGCGCCTCGATCTCGGCCTTCATCTTGTCGGCCTTGGCGATCGCGATCGCATAGGTGCTGTCGGTGAAGATGATCACACCCGGCTTGCCGCCGGCATCGGCATAGGACCAGTTCGCTGCTGCCTTGGAAACCTCCATCGCGTCCGTACTGACATTGGCGAAGAGGCCGGTCTTTTCATCGGGGCCGATCACCGGGCCGGCGTGCCAGGCGACCAGCGGAATGCCGCCAGCCTTTGCTTGTTCGAGTGCGGGCGCCTGTTCGACGGCATCAAAGCCATTGATGATGATGCCGGCGGGCTTCAGGGCCATCGCCTGGCCGAAGGCCGCAGTGCGGCCACCGATCGAGCCCGCGCCGTCGAGAACCTTGACCTCCCAGCCGATTGCTTTGGCTGCTTCCTCGACGCCGGTGGTGACGCCGAGAATGCCGCCGTTCTTCAGGTCGCCGGCGAGAACGACGATTGTCTTGCCCTCCTGCGCCTTCGGGCTCGCCTTCGGTCCATCCCAGGCCGTGACACGGGTCGCGTATTTATTGACGATCGCCTTGGCATCCGCCATCGCGTCGGCCAGGGCAGGCCATGCGGCCATCAGCGCAAGTGCTGCAATCGAGCCCTGAAGTAGTGTTCTGCGTTTCATGGTTCTTCCTCCCTTTGAAGATGGTGCGCTTCGCACAGTTCCGTGTTCTGTCAGTTCTGTTGTATTTTAGCCGGTAACAGGCCTGGCGCGGCCGCCTTGCCGGCCGCACCGCGTTTGCGCTGGGCGTAACCGGCGATGCCGATGGCAACGAGGAGGGTGACGCCGTTGAAGAGGGGCTCGACGAAGAACGACCCGCCAATCTGCTGGATGCCCGAAATACCGACGGCAAGAATGATGACGCCCGTCATCGTGCCCCAGACATTGACGCGGCCGGGCTTGATGGTGGTGGAGCCGAGAAAGGCGCCGACGAGTGCCGGCAGCAGATATTCAAGCCCGACGCTCGCCTGGCCGATGCGCAGCTTCGAGGCAAGCAGCACGCCGGCAAGAGCGGCGAGCGTTCCGGACGAGACGAACGCGCCAATGACGAAACGGCGGACCGGGATGCCGTTCAGCGCCGCCGCTTTCGGGTTGGCACCGATGGCATAGACGTAGCGGCCGATTGGTAGATATTCGAGAATGATCCAGAGAGCGCCGGCAAGCAGCAGCACATAGAAGCCGGTGATCGGCAGGCCAAGGACCATGGTGCCATTGAGCGCGTAGAAGCCTTCCGGCAGGACGCCGACCACCTGCCTGCCGCCCGTGTGCCAGAGCGCCAGTGCATAGAGGATCGTGCCGGTGCCGAGCGTGGCGATGAAACTGTCGATCCGCGCGACCTCGACCAGAAGACCATTGAGGAAACCGGTGAAGGCGCCGAGCGCCAGCACGATAACGACAGCGATCGGCCATGGCACGCCGAACATGGTCTGCAGGCTGATCGCCAGGATGTGCCAGAGTACGATGCCGTAGCCGACCGTAAGGTCGATCCGGCCGGACGCCATCGGGATCATCGCCGCCAGTGACAGGAGCGCGATGATCGCCTTGTCGGAGACGATGGACCGCAGGTTGAGAAGCGTTGGAAAGGTCGCCGGCAGGAGGATCGAAAACAGCACAATCAGCAGCACCGTCAGGATCACCAGACCGTAGACCGGGATGTAGCGGACGATCTTCTGGCTCGCGGTCAGCCCGGCGAGTTCGCTGCGCGTCGGCTCAAGCGCGGTGGATTCGATCGATTGCATGGTTCTTGGCTCCCGTGGTCTCTCAGGCGGCTTCCGATGCCGAGGCGGCGGAAATGACGGCGGATGTGGTGAGGGCGTCGCCCTGAAGTTCGGCGACGATGCGGCCGCGTGAAAACACCAGCGCGCGGTGGCAGATATGGGCGATTTCCTCGAAGTCGGTCGAGACGACGACGACGGCAAGGCCTGCTTCGACCGCCCGGGCGATCAGCTTGTAGATCTCGGCCTTGGCGCCGATGTCGACACCGGCCGTCGGGTCTTCCGCGACGAGCAATTTGCGGCCTGTTCGCAGCCAGCGGCCGACGACCACCTTTTGCTGGTTGCCGCCCGACAGCGCTTCGATCGGCAGGCTTTGGTCGTTCGGACGAAGACCGACGGTCTCGCCGATCTTGCGGGCCTCTTCGGCTTCGTTCGCTGATGACAGGAACGAGAACAAGCCACGGCCCGATGCGCCTGGGTTGAGGAAGGTGTTCTCCCGAAGCGACAGCGACATCGCGACGGATTCTTCAGTGCGATCGCGCGCGATCAGCCCGATGCCGGACCTCATTGCCGCGACGGGGTTTGCCAGATCCGGTTCCTCGCCGTTCAGGTGGATGGTGCCGCCAAAGGCCTCGCAGCCGAACAGGGCCCGGCCGATCAGTTCCTGGCCCGCGCCGCGCAAGCCGACGAGCCCGAGAAGCTCATTCTGGCGGATGTCGAAGGAAATCGGCCCGGTTCCCGCGCAAACGAGATCGCGGGCGGCGAGCACCGTCTTTCCCGGCTTGCTGGGCGCTTTCATGAAGAGCTGGTTGGCCGGGCGACCGACGATCATCTCGATCAGCTCGTCCGGCCTTGTCTCGGCAACCGGGCGCTGACCGACCAGACGGCCGTCGCGCAGTACGGCAACCCGATCGGCGATACGGAAGATCTCGTCCAGGCGATGCGACACATAGATCATGCCGACGCCGCGCTCCTTGAGCGGGCGGATGGCGTCGAAGAGCCGCTCCACTTCGTCTGCGGGCAAGCTGGCGGTCGGTTCGTCGAGTACCAGCACGTCGGCTTCGACAGCCAGAGCACGGGCGATTGCGACCAGTGATTTTTCGGTGCGGGTCAGGTCCTGCACCCGCGTACTCGGATCAAAGTCGCAGCCGACGAGCTTCAGCGCTTCGCGGGCCCGCTCTTCCGTGCGGCGCCAGTCGATCAGTCGCGAGCGCAGGGAAAAGCCCTGTGCGAGGCCGACATTCTCGCCGACCGTCATCCATTCGACGAGACCGAGATCCTGATGGATGAAGGCGACCGGCTGGCGCTCGTTCGGTTTGGGCGGGCGATGGCTGTAGGGCTCGCCGCGAAACAGGATCTGGCCGCCGTCTGGCCTATAGATACCGGCAAGTGTCTTGATAAGGGTCGACTTGCCAGCGCCATTCTCCCCAAGAAGGGCAAGAATTTCGCCGGGGAACAGGCTGATGGAGACATTTTCGAGCGCGCGGGTGCCGCCGAAGACCTTGGTGATCCCGTTGAACTCGATGAGTTTGCGATTGTCCATCCCTGCTCCTCCCAAAGCATCGATTGAGAATATGTTATCGATAACATATCGGCGTAGTCAAGGACCGAAGTGACTTCGATCAGAATTTTCTCAGGCGGGGTGCCGTCGAGCGGTTGCATCCTTTCGGCGCAATCGCGCATGCCGAGCCCGGCGGCGGATATCGATGAGGATCTTGGTCGCATCCGCGCCCGGTCCGTCCCGTCTCGATCAATCGTGTCGCAACCGCCGATCCCACGATCCTGGCGCTAACGACGGCGATCTTGCAGGCTTGCGTGTCGGTCGGTCATGGTTCGACTTCGTTCTGGGCGGCAAGGCCTTCGAGGGCATTTGCGACGATGCTGTCCGGCGTGGGGGCAATATCGACGGTCACGACACGATCCTCGCCTTCGGGGCTCTCCAGCGTCGCCAACTGGCTTTCGAGCAGCGAGGCCTTGAAAAAATGACCTGGACGTTCGGTCATCCGGTCCAGCAGAATGTCTCTCGTTCCCTTGAGGTAGACGAAGACGAGGCGGCTGCCCGCCGCCCGCCGCAGCGCGCTTCGATAGACACGCTTCAGCGCCGAGCAGGAAATGACGATGCCCGTGTCGCTTGCTTCTTCAAGGCGTTTTCCGATGATTTCCAGCCAGGGCCAGCGGTCGGCATCGTCCAGCGGAATGCCGGTTGACATCTTGGCGATATTCGCTGCCGGGTGCAGGCTGTCGCCCTCGAGAAAGGGCAGGCCGAGATGATCCGCCAGCCGTTCACCGATCGATGATTTGCCGCAGCCGCTGACGCCCATGACAACAACGGGACCTTTAAAGGCAGGTATTGATGTTGCCGTCGACATAGAGCGTGTGTCCGTTCAAGAAAGAGGATGCCTTGCCTGCGAGAAAAATCGCCGATCCAGCCAGTTGATCGACATTTGCCTACGCGGGCGGTTTCTTTGGAAGGTATGTTATCGATAACATGCCAAGTCAAGTGAGAAAAAATTCGGCTGGAAGGACGTGTCGAAACCAGAGGCAAATCGGACTCCTATCCCTGGTGTGCTGAAGGAGATCGGCATAGGCGGCGCCTTTTACCTCCATGACGCGTCCGCGCTTGCCGTCGATCTCATCCCTCGCCACGCGGTGGCGGCGTTCGATGTCGCTGGCGACCGAGCTGCCTCGATGAAGGTACAAATCGCGTTTTAGCGGCCTGTACTCAGCGTCGCGTCAGGTGCTCTCGCGCTCGATGACGCGAAAGCCGATGACAGTGATGGGGTTCGGCATTGCGAGCCCCTGAATGGTTTGTATCAGTTTGAGCGCTGCCAGGCGGCCGATGCCATAGCAATCGACGTTGATGGTCGTCATGCGCGGGTGACAGCAGGCGGCAATTTCGTAGTCACCGAAACCGGCAATGGCAATGTCCTCCGGGACTTTCATGCCCCGGCGCTGACATTCCATCAGCGCGCCAAAGGCCGAAAGGTCAGAGACGCAAAGGGCCACCTGCGTATCCGGCCAGCGCTCCAGCATGCCGACGATCGCCTGCGCGCCCTGTTCCATGGATATTGGCGGGACGCCAAAGGAGATCACCCGATCGGATGGCAGGCCCAGCCCTTCCAATGCGCTGACAAACCCCGCCCGGCGCTGGCTACCGCGCGTGTCTCGCGCCGTCGTGCCGCCGATATAGCCGAAGCGCTGGTAGCCCTTGGCCGCCAGCGTTTCGACCAGCAGTTCCATCGCCTCGCCGTTGGAGAAGCCCACGACCTTATCGATCGGCTGGGCCGGCCGGTCCCACGTCTCGATGACGGGGATGCCTGCCTGCTCCAGCATACGGCGGCCTTTCGGCGTGTGGGAGCCGCCGGTCAGGATGATACCCTCGGGTCGGCGCCGCAGCATAGCCTCGATCAGTTCTTCTTCCCGCTCGACCGAATAATTGGTGTAGCCTAGCAGCAGCTGAAGGCCCGTCCCCTCAAGCGCATCGGTAATGCCGCGCGCCGTATCGGAAAAGTTCGAATTGTTGATCGAAGGGATGATGGCGGCGACGAAGCCTGTACGCCGGGATGAAAGGCTACCGGCCGATTGGTCAAGAACATAACCGAGCTCGTTGATGGCCTGTGTGATCCGCTCGCGTGTCGCCTTGGAAACATGGCTGCCTTCTTTCAGCGCGCGCGATACGGTCATGGCCGAAACGCCGGCCCGCCTGGCCACATCGCTCATGGTCGGTGCTTCCGCCATCTTGCCATCGGGTGTCTTCGTCATTGCTGTTTCCGCATGGGCGATTGCGTTAAAAATCTGTTTGTGCATGCCTATGTTATCGCTATCATCCAAAAGAAACAACGGCAGTCGCCAAGCGGCGAATTCGCATTGGAAAAGGAGAGGACATGTTCGGAGAGATCGAGGGAACGGGGTTTGACGTTCTGGATACGCGCTTTGCCGCATGCTTTGTCGGCCATGCCCGTGTGGAGCGATTGTGGACAGGCGGTCGCTGGCTGGAGGGGCCGGCCTGGTTTGCTCCCAGCCGTTTTCTCGTCTGGTCGGACATTCCGAACAATCGCATGATGCGGTTCGACGAGACTGGCGGTTCCGTGTCCGTCTTCCGGCAACCTTCGAACAATTCCAATGGCAATACCGTGGACAGCCAGGGCCGCCTGGTAACCTGCGAGCATTTGACGAGGCGGGTGACGCGCACGGACTTCGACGGCACCGTGCAGGTGATTGCCGACCGATACCAAGGCAAGCGCTTCAACTCGCCAAACGACGTCGTCGTCAAGTCCGACGGCTCAATCTGGTTTACCGATCCATCCTACGGCATCATGCATGACTACGAGGGCGAATGCGGGGAAGAGGAGATCGGCGGCTGCCATGTCTATCGCGTCGATCCGCAATCCGGCGACGTGAGGAAGGTGGCCGGTGATTTCGAGAAGCCGAACGGGCTTGCCTTCTCGCCGGACGAGCGGCTTCTCTATGTCGCCGACACCGGTGCCAGTCATCTGGAAAACGGGCCGCGCCATATACGGCGGTTCTCGGTTTCGGATGAGGGAATGCTGTCGGGTGGCGACGTTTTCGCGGCCTGCACCAGCGGCCTTTTCGACGGCTTCAGGATCGATAGGACAGGGCGCATCTGGGCCAGCGCCGCGGACGGCGTTCACTGCTACGACCCGGACGGAACGCTGATCGGCAAGATCCGCATTCCAGAAATCGTCTCGAACCTCACCTTCGGTGGCGCCAAACGCAACCGGCTGTTCATCACGGCGACGAGTTCGCTCTATGCCGTGTATCTGACGGCGAATGGTTCGAAACTCGGCTGAGGCTTGGTGCGGGGCTACCTGAGGATATCTCACCCCGCGCTGAACCGGGCGCTTCGAGGAGGACACCTGCTGCCCTCAGGCAGCAATAGGCGATCTGTCGCTGGCCTCGGGCGCAGTTGAAACTCAACCGCGCCCGAGCGCCTTTTCGCCCGGATCAGGCGAGATCGAAGCGATCCGCGTTCATCACCTTCGTCCAGGCCGCAGCGAAGTCACGCACGAACTTCTCTTCAGTGTCGCTCTGACCATAGACCTCGACAAGTGCCCGAAGCTGCGAGTTCGAACCGAAGACGAGATCGACACGGGTGCCGGTCCACTTCATTTCGCCCGTGTTGCGGTCGCGTCCCTCGAACACGTACTTCGAATCCGGGGCCGCCTTCCACACCGTGCCCATGTCGAGCAGGTTGACGAAGAAGTCGCTGGTGAGAGCCTCGGGACGCGTGGTGAAGACGCCGTGATGGGACTGTCCGGCATTGGCGTTCAACACGCGCATGCCGGCGACCAGAACCGTCATTTCCGGCGCAGTCAGCGTCATGAGCTGCGCCTTGTCGATCAGTAACTCCTCAGGCGAAATGGAATACGCGCCCTTCTGATAGTTGCGGAACCCGTCGGCGATCGGTTCGAGAACTGCAAACGAATCCGCATCGGTCTGCTCCTGCGTCGCGTCGGTGCGGCCGGGTGTGAACGGAACGTCAATGTCGTAGCCGGCGTTTTTCGCCGCCTTTTCGATGGCCACAGAGCCGCCGAGGACGATCAGGTCTGCGAGCGACACCTTCTTGCCGCCAGGCTTTGCGCCATTGAACGCCTTCTGGATACCCTCAAACGTCTCGAGCACGACTGCCAACTGGGCCGGCTGGTTGACCTCCCAGTCCTTCTGGGGACTGAGACGGATACGCGCGCCGTTTGCACCACCGCGCTTGTCGGAGCCGCGGAAGGTAGACGCCGACGCCCAGGCGGTCGAGACCAGCTGGGAGATGGAAAGTCCCGACACAAGGATCTTGTCCTTGAGATCGGCGATGTCCTGCGTGTCGATCAGGGGATGATCGACAGCGGGGACAGGATCCTGCCAGATCAGGTCCTCTGCGGGGACTTCCGGGCCGAGATAGCGCACGCGCGGACCCATGTCGCGGTGGGTCAGCTTGAACCAGGCGCGGGCAAACGCATCTGCGAACTGATCCGGATTTTCGAAGAAGCGCCGCGCAATCTTTTCGTACGCGGGGTCCAAGCGTAAGGCGAGGTCCGTGGTCAGCATGGACGGCGCGTGACGCTTGGACTTGTCGTGCGCGTCCGGTACCGTACCAGCGCCGACGCCATGTTTCGGTGTCCATTGATGCGCACCGGCCGGGCTCTTCGTCAGTTCCCATTCGTAACCGAACAGGTTCCCGAAGAAGTTGTTGCTCCACTTCGTCGGCGTCGTCGTCCAGGTGACTTCCAGGCCGCTGCTGATCGTGTCGCCGCCCTTGCCGGTTCCAAAGCTGCTCGTCCAGCCGAGGCCTTGCTCCTCGATACCGGCCCCTTCGGGCTCGACGCCGACATGTGAGGCGTCGCCCGCGCCGTGGGTCTTGCCGAAGGTATGCCCGCCGGCAATGAGGGCGACGGTCTCTTCGTCATTCATCGCCATGCGCGCGAAGGTCTCGCGGATGTCGCGGGCGGCGGCCAGTGGATCAGGACTGCCGTTCGGTCCTTCCGGATTGACGTAGATCAGCCCCATCTGCACGGCGGCGAGGGGATTTTCGAGGTCTCGTTCACCAGAGTAGCGCTTGTCGGCAAGCCAGGTGTCCTCGGCGCCCCAATAGACGTCTTCTTCGGGCTCCCAGACATCCGGGCGGCCGCCGGCGAAGCCGAACGTCTTGAAGCCCATCGACTCCAAGGCAACGTTGCCGGTGAGGATCATCAGGTCGGCCCAGGAGATCCTGTTGCCGTATTTCTGCTTGATCGGCCAGAGCAGCCGGCGCGCCTTGTCGAGGTTGACGTTATCAGGCCAGCTGTTGAGCGGCGCGAAGCGTTGCTGGCCGGCTCCGGCACCGCCGCGGCCGTCGCCGGTGCGGTAGGTGCCGGCGCTATGCCATGCCATGCGGATGAAAAGCGGGCCATAATGGCCGAAGTCGGCCGGCCACCAATCCTGTGAATCGCTCATCAGCGCGTGGAGATCCCTTTTCAGGGCCTCCAGGTCGAGCTTCTTGAACTCCTCCGCATAGTTGAACGCGTTGCCCATGGGGGAGGAGAGGGAGGAGTTCTGGTGGAGAATCCTGAGATTCAACTGGTTCGGCCACCAGTCCCGGTTCGACCGACCGCCGTGAGCCGTGTGTGCGACCGGACACTTGCCCGCGGTTTCGACTTTTGAATCCATAGTTCTCTCCCTTGTGTAACTTGAATTGGGCCATCCGGAGGAAGACCGCCCTGAAGCAAAGGAGCGTAGGGTGTCAGGCGTTCTGGATGGTCTGAACGTCAACGAGGTGCGCACCGCCAGCGGACCGGCTTGACGGTGGCTGCATCTCATCTCTGGTTAGGCACTATACCCAAACCCTTCTATTAATTTAAGTTGGATTTTCTGATCGCCGCGATAAGGTGCGGTTATGAAAAATTTGACACTCAAGCAGCTTCGCTATTTCGAGGCGTTGGCGCGACAGGGGCATTTTGGACGCGCGGCGGATGTCTGTGCGATCTCCCAGCCTGCGTTGTCGATGCAGATCAAGGAACTGGAAGCATCGCTGGGCACGGAACTCTTCGAAAGAGCCGCCCGTCAAGTCCGGCTGACCAGTTTCGGAGAAGCGTTTGCCCTGCGCGTCCGCGACATCCTGCGCTCTATCGATGAATTGGGAGACCTGGCGCGCGCCTCGCAGGACAGGCTGGTGGGGCGGTTGCGGATCGGCGTCATCCCGACGATCGCGCCCTACCTGCTGCCTGCGATCATCGGCAACCTCAGCCGCATGCATGACGGGCTTGAAATTCACGTGCGCGAGACGCTGACCTCGAAGCTGGTTCAGGAGCTGGCGGAAGGCCGACTCGACACGGCAATTGTTGCGTTGCCGGTATCCGAACCTTCGTTGAGCGAGGTTGCGTTGTTTTCGGAGAATTTCGTGTTGGTCCGGCCCGGCGAGGATGAGGGCAAGCCAGTGCCCAATCGCGAAGCGCTCCGTGAGATGAGGCTGCTTCTCCTCGAAGAGGGCCACTGCTTTCGCGATCAGGCTTTGTCGTTCTGCAATATGCATTCGGCGCTACCGCGAGAGTTGCTGGACGGTAGTTCTCTGTCCACACTGGTCCAGATGGTCGGCGCCGGCATTGGTGTCACCTTGATCCCGGAAATGGCCGTCGGGGTGGAGACACGTTCCGCGTCAGTGTCTGTCGCTCGCTTTCAGAGTGTCCAGCCCTCGCGAACAATTGGCATGATCTGGCGCAAGACAAGTCCCTTGGCCAAACAGTTCCTGGAGATTTCTGAAGTCGTTCGTCAGTCGGCCGATGCGATGCGCGAGCGCTGCAATATTGTGGATGCCAGTGCCAGGACCTAACGGCCACATACTGTCGACCTCAAGCACATGCATCGCCGCCGCGCCTTCCTATCTCAATCAATGCCCGTGGGCCCGCTGGTGTGTCCGGCCGGAACGTTTCCGCGCGCCCCAGCCGGTAGGATACGACGACCCGTTGGAAAGCGCAGCCCCGCTCCTTTGGATGTTGTGCAGTAAAATTGCAACTGCGTCTATTGGTAGAATTGCTGATCAGGGCCAACAACCGCTTGAACTTTGTGGTCGGTGCGCCGGCTGCAAACGGAGCGAGCATGCGGGCGCCTGGCATCGGCCCGCGAACGTTAACTCCTCCTAGCTTGGGATCACCAAGTGACTCAACTTGTCGAAGCTCAGCTTCGGCACCGCATCGAACGCGAACCAGTCGGGATCCTGGGTGTGGTATGTCGCCATGCAGTTGGGCGTTTCCCAA
Source organism: Pararhizobium sp. LjRoot235 (assembly GCF_964254145.1). Lineage (NCBI taxonomy): Bacteria > Pseudomonadati > Pseudomonadota > Alphaproteobacteria > Hyphomicrobiales > Rhizobiaceae > Pararhizobium > Pararhizobium sp. LjRoot235. The sequence continues at coordinate 506,774 of NZ_CAXUSP020000002.1, forward strand.
ACCTCTACCCGCAGGAGATGGGCGCGGTCATGGCTACGGAGCCTGACGCGGGGGCCCAGCCTGTTGAACCAATGCTTCGCGAGGTTTTCCGCAGTTGGGACACTCGCCAGCAAAAGCGTCTTGCCGAACGGACCTTCGATCAGTTTCTGACCGGCATGGGCCACCTCAGCGCGGCATTCCCGCAGAACTGCAGCGACTTTGGCCGCCGATTCGTTTTCGGGGAGAAAGGAACTGATCCAGGGATCGTCGACCCAAATCATCATGCCGTGATCGCAGCAGGCATCGATCTCGCTCATCATTTCGTCTTTCAGAAAACCGAAATCGAGGACCATGCCGGTCTGTTCCCCATCGCCACATAGGGGGCCCACGCAAGTCGCGGCAATCTTATATCGATGTCCGTGCAAGTTATGACATTTCGACTCGTGATGCGGGATGCGGTGGGCCGCATCGATACCGATTTCACGCGTGATCAAATGATGTTCCGGCATGGTATCCCCACTGCGCTAGGGTTCACGACTTCTTCGGGAATATTCTTGCATTGCAATCTGAAATATGCAACCAATAATCAATAATCGTTTTGCTTGTATTTCTGACACGGGCCGGAGCAGGTTTCAATTTCCATTCAAGCATTGACATAAGTAGGAGGGCGCCATGGATCTTTGGCTGGGGAAGCGGCTTCTGCAATTGAGCTGGGAGGAGTTCGGCAGGTCGGTCGATATTCTCTGCGAGCGGATATGCCAGGATGCAGTGAAGCCGGATGCAGTGGTCGCGTTGGCGCGAGGCGGGCTGCCGCTCGCAGCCGCGTTGTCTCATCGGCTGGAGTTGCGCGACTTGCGTGTGATTTCGGTCACCCGAAATGCCGGCGACGAGCGCTATGCCGAGCGTAAAGCGCCCAAGATCGCCTGGGTGGCGCCGGCGAAAGACGACTGGTCCGCTCGCCATTTGCTGATTTGCGACGACATCGCCGGCGATGGCGGTACCCTGAGCGTAACCGTCAGGCGGCTCCGCGGGCTGGGCGCGAAATCCATCCGATCCGCTACGGTCGTCTGCAACGTCAACTGTCAAAATCGCCCCGATTACTGGGCGGTAGAATCCGACGATTGGGTTGTATTTCCGTGGGAGAGCCAGAAAGCGGTGATGGAGGGACCTGTCGAGCGGCTCGCCGCGCCGTCGAGCCCGGGCGGGCGGCGGGTGGACGAAGTCCCGGTGCGCGGATGATCCGGGCCGTGATTTTCGATCGGGACGGCACGTTGCTGGATTTCTCGGGTATGTTCCTGGCTTTTGTCGACGACTTGCATGTCCGGCAAGGTTTGTCCGTACCCAGTGACCGCGATCATGTGTTGAGCCTGGACTATTGGCATAGCATTCAGGAAGGGCGGAAGATCGGCGACATTCTGGTAATGGATCATCTGGATCATATCCCGCAGTCATATATGGACCGGGCGCAGTTTTTTCCCGGAACATCCGACGCTATCCGCAGCTTGAGCGATGCCGGAATGCGACTTGCCATCGCCAGTGCCTGGGTCGCCACAGACCAGACCAAACATCTGCTGGCGCGGGAGCGGATTGCCGATTGCTTCGCTTCGGTTCTGACGCGTGACGACCTTGAGGCGGAGGCGATTGCGGGCACTTCCAGCAGCCTGGAGGTGAAACTCGCGCTGGTGCAGCGGAGCCTCAAAGAGCTGGATTTGGATCCGTGGGAAGTCGCCATCGTCGGCGACGCACCGGTCGATATTCAGGCCGGTAAGGCGCTCTCCATGCGAACGATTGCCGTTCGAACGGGCAATTTCAGGTTCTTGGGCCATCACCTGGAGGTGCTAGCGCCGGATCATGTCGTGGACAGCGTCGCGGAATTGAACGCGAGCCAACATCTGATTTGATTTGGCGATTGGGGTTCGGTGGAAAGCAAGATTGCCAACGGGATTTTTCAGAGCCGACATGAGGGGGTAGGCCATGCCAAAATCGAAAGCCGTCGTTTTGTTGAGCGGAGGATTGGATTCCACAACGACTGTGGCCATTGCAAAGCAGCAGGGCTTCGACCTGTATGCATTAAGCTTTCGGTACGGTCAGCGCCATATCACCGAGCTTGAGGCGGCCAAGAAAGTTGCCGCCGAAGCAGGCGTCAGGGATCACCTGATCGCGTCGATTGATTTGCGTCAATTCGGCGGGTCGGCACTGACGCAGGATATCGACGTTCCCAAGGGACGGGCGACCTCCGAAATGAGCGAGGGAATTCCGGTCACCTATGTGCCCGCACGCAACACGATCTTCCTGTCGTTCGCATTGGCTTGGGCAGAGGTGCTGAAGGCCTCCGACATCTTCATCGGCGTTAATGCGCTGGATTTTTCCGGTTATCCGGATTGCCGGCCGGAATATATCGACGCTTACGTCCGCATGGCCAATCTCGCGACGAAAACAGGCGTAACCGGCGAAACGACGATGACCATCCATACGCCGCTCATTCAAATGACCAAGGCACAGATTATTCGACGCGGCACAGAACTGGGCGTTGATTACGGGTTGACCCACAGTTGTTACGACCCGACGGCAGAGGGCCTGTCCTGCGGGGAATGCGATTCCTGCCTGCTTCGACTGAAAGGGTTCAGCGAGGCTGGCTTGAGGGATCCGGTGCGTTACGCCCAACGCGGTGCCGCCTGATGCGTGATCTAGATGTTCCATCCTCGGAGAGGGTTTTACCCGCTGGCGCGACTTTGGTGGCGCGCGCCTGGCGTGACCCCTCGGCTGGAGGGCAAATTGCTGGTGAGAGACGTCCCGGCCGGTGAGCCAGTCAATGGATGCCTCCCTAACCTAACCACGACTGCGAGCATATCCATGATCACAATGTCGGAGAGCGGAACAGATCATGACATCAGATATTATTCCTCTGGGTCTATCTTTCGACGATGTCTTGCTGGTCCCGCAACGCACCCGCGCCTGGAGCCGCAAGGACATTGACATTTCCAGCCGGGTAACGCGTCGAAGAAGACTTGCTGTGCCGATTTTGTCCGCCAATGTGCCGTGGTGCACGGATGCCCGGATGGCGATTGCGATGGGGCGGTTGGGCGGACTTGGCGTCCTCCACAGAATGATGCCGATTAAAGACCAGGTGGCGGCGATACGGGACATGAAAGACGCCATGATCGAGGCGGCGGTGGCACGCATTGCGACACGGTCGGACGATGGTCGCCTGCTGGCGGCTGCGGCAATCGGGGCAAAGCCGGAAGCGTTGCAGCGAGCTGACGCTCTGGTCGAGGCGGGGGCTGAAATCCTCGTCTTGGATATCGCCCATGGACACGCAGATTACGCGATAGAAACGGTTGTGCGCCTCAAGGAGCGATATCCCGCCGTCGAGGTGATCGCCGGCAATGTCGCGACGGCGGAGGGGACCCGTGATCTGATTGAAGCGGGAGCCGATGCCATCAAGGTCGGCATCGGGCCCGGCGGCATTTGCACGACGCGACTGGTGGCGGGGGCAGGTGTACCTCAGTTGACAGCGGTGCGCGATTGCGTGGCGGTGGCGCGCGTACACGATGTTCCGGTGATCGCCGACGGGGGAATACGAGGATCCGGGGAAATAACGAAGGCCTTGGCGGCAGGCGCGTCGACCGTGATGCTAGGAAGCGTCCTGGCCGGCGCCGAGGAAAGCGCCGCCTTTACGGTCGAGTGCGACGGCCGGCGTTACAAGATCTCGACCGGCTTTGTCTCCCTTGGCGTGAACCTGACCATACGCAGGACGGAGGGTGACCTCGTTTTCGACGACGAAATTGCCGATTACGAGCCGGAAGGCGTCGAAGCGACCTTCGAATATCGCGGTCCCTTGGTGCAGGTGCTGCGGTCGCTTTGCAATGGGCTGAGATCCGGAATTTCCTATTGCGGCAGCATGGATATCGCCGAAATGCATGGAAAGGCGCGTTTCGTCCAGATCACTGGGGCAGGCATCGCCGAAAGCAAACCACATGCAACCGGGCTCGTCGCACAGGTTCAGCCGAATTATCGCGAGCAATTTCTTCGGGAGGCACCGGCTGCCAAGGCAATAAAATCGTCGCAAACGGTGGAGTTTTCGCCATGAAGGGCAAGAATAAACTACGGCACCAAGAATTGACCGACGGTCGCGAACTTTGGATTCAAGAGGTGTTTTATACGCTGCAAGGCGAAGGGCCGTTCAGCGGGCAGCCCAGCGTTTTTGTGCGCACCTGCGGCTGCAACCTCAAGTGTTTCTGGTGTGATACGGATTTCGAATCCTCCACATGGCGACCGAGCCTGGATGAATTGCTTGAGACGATCGAAAACATGCGGCCGCCGTTTTGCGATTTGATAGTCATCACCGGCGGCGAACCTTTTCGGCAAAATATCGCTCCGCTGGTCGAAACCTTGTTGGCGCGGGGGTTGCGCGTTCAAATCGAGACCAATGGAACCCTGTGGATCGAGCTGCCGGAAAGCGAACGCCTGACCATTGTGTGCAGCCCGAAAACCCGTGGGTTGCATCCGGATATCGTGCCCCGAATATCCGCTTATAAATATGTTCTGTCTGTCGACGAGGTCGATGCAGAGGATGGGTTACCGGCCCGATCCACGCAGAACGAAGACTATGTCATGCGGCTATTTCGCCAGAAAAAAGCGGTGGCGCCGATCTATGTCATGCCGCGTGACGATGGCGACGAGAACCTGAACGCACGCAACCGCGCCCTTTGTGCTGATATCGCCATGCGCCACGGCTATACGTTGTGCCTGCAGACACATAAGATGTTAGCGTTGCGGTAGGAACTTGCTTTCGGTCGGTTCCTTGAGTTGCTGAAGAGCGCTGGCGAGTGTGCCTCACAGGCTGGCAAAAACGCGCTCAAAAATAAAGTCGACATTCACCAAATAGGAGGCGGGATCGGTGGCCGCGTCGATTTCCTTCACGGATATGCGGCTCGCCAATCCCGGCTCCAGAAGGGCGGCTTCCCGGAAAGCTATGCCTTGATCCTGCGCGCGGGCCGCGGCGTGTTGAACCATCGCGTATGCTTGCTCTCGGCTGAGGCCTGTATCAATCAAGGCCAGCAAAACGCGTTGTGAGGCGAAAAGACCCCGCATGGCATCCAGGTTTGCGCGCATTTTTTGAGGGCGAACCTCCAGCCCGTGCATGATCCCGGTCAGGCGCGCGAGCGCAAAGTCGCACAGGATGAAGGCATCGGGCAGGGCCACGCGTTCAACAGAGGAGTGGGACATATCGCGCTCATGCCATAGCGCGATATTTTCCAGGACGGGCATCGCCGACGCCCGGATGAGCCGGGCGAGGCCGGTCAGGTTCTCGCAAAAAATGGGGTTGCGTTTATGGGGCATCGCCGACGAGCCCTTTTGCGTCACCGAAAAACCTTCCGCAACCTCTTCGACTTCCTGTCGCTGGAGATGGCGCAATTCGATCGCCAGACGTTCGACCGCGCCCGCTAGGATCGCCAGGCCGTTCATCACCGAGGCATGCCTGTCGCGCGCGACCGCCTGGGTCGCGACGGTCTCCGGCGTAAGGCTCAGCGCGGCGGCGACGAAGTTTTCGACACGAGGGTCGATAGTAGCATAGGTGCCGACCGCGCCCGCCAGTTTGCAGACCGCCATTTCCCGTCTGGCTTCGGCGAGGCGGTGCGCACTTCGACGGAATTCGGCAAAAAAACCGGCAAGTTTCAGCCCGAAAGTCGTCGGCTCGGCGCCTCGTCCGTGGGTGCGGGCAAGGCATAGGGTTCGACGATGTTCTTCCGCCCGTTGGCGGAGCGTTTCTGTGAGATTGCCAATCCCGGCAAGAAGGAGATCGATCGCTTGGCACGTCTGCACGGCAAGCGCCGTGTCGAGCATATCCGAAGAGGTCATGCCGTAGTGAATAAAGCGCCCCTCGATGCCGACCTGTTCGGAAATGGAGGTCAGGAATGCGATAGCCTCGTGATGGATTTGCGCCTCCAAAACGGCGATGCGCTCCACGTTGATCACAGCGGCGGCACGAACGAATTCGGTGGTGCCCGGAGGGATCTTGCCGATCGCCTCCATCCCCTCCAAGGCCAGCAATTCGACCTTCAACCACAGGGAATAGCTATGTTCCCGCGACCAAAGCTGCGTCATTTCCATACGGCTGTAGCGCCGGATCATAGGATATGCCGGCGGTCGACAATGTGATGGGTATCCGGCCCCGTGCCGAGCAGCGTCGCGGGGACGTTACAGGCTTCCTCCAGATGATCGATGAAGCGGCGCAGGTCCGAATTCCAGCGATCCATCGGACGGTGGTTGCAGTCAGGATCCAGCCAATCCAGATGCGTCACGGCCAATTGTGTTGCGCCGTTGACGCGGACGGCGTCGGACGCCAGCGCGAAATCGAACTCGCCGACGCGGCGAGGGCGTCCTGTGACGGTCCCGTATTGGATGAACCCGCGCCTTTTTGCCTCCTCCTCCGGCATTTCGGTCGGGAATGGGCCAGCGCCGACACGGGTTGGAAAGGCTTTGAAGGTCACGATGACATGATCGACGCGGGTTGGCCCGATCCCGATGTCGGCGGCAGCGGTGCTGGCGCAGGAGTCCTTACCTACGGCATAGGGATAGGTGCCGTACAGGACGGACAAAAGATATCCATTGGTCCCTTCGATCAGAACATGCTCGCCGCGGTCGAGGCAGGCGTTGGTCTCCTTCGACACGTCAACCAGGAAGTCGTGCAACCGAGGCTCATCAGCGGAAAGACGCGCCCGGCGCATGGCGCGATCGGCAAGGCTTGGGCCGTGGCCGCTGCCGGTGGAGCCGATGGTCTTCGTCAAATTGGCGTTTTTGACTTCGGCCGCGCGGTGATGTGGCTCGACCAAGGTCGCGCGCGGATCGATGCCGATACGTTTTTCGATGCCAAGCCGCATGATCTCGTCGATCAGAACGTCGCTGTTAACCAGAATGCCCGCGCCCAGCAGAAGGCGCGTATTCGGGTTGATGAAGGCGCTGGGCGATTGGCGCAGTTTGAAGTCGCGGCCCTCGTAAACCACGGTATGGCCGGCGCCCGGGCCTAGCCCGGCCCGGCAAGCGACCGAGATTTTATCGGCAACCGCCAAATAGCTGCAAATCTTGCCTTTCGCTTCGTCGCCCCATTGTCCGCCGACAACGATGGAACAGGTCATTATAGCCCCCTCGAACCGAGCCCATCGCAGCGAATACGTTGATAAAATTCTTGCCGCGTGCGGTCGTCCGTCATGAATGCGCCGGTGAGATGGCTGGTCGCCATCCGGCTTCCGTTCTTCCTGACGCCGCGGCACTTCATGCAAAAATGCTCAGCTTCGATGACACAGGCAGCGCCCCGCGGTTTCAAGACGTCGTTGACCGCTTCCGCGATTTCGACCGTGAGGCGTTCCTGGATTTGCAGGCGGCGCGCATAGCCGTCAACCACGCGGGCAAGCTTGCTAATGCCAACCACACGCCCAACCGGCAAATAGGCGATATGGGCGTTGCCGATGATGGGAGCCAGATGATGCTCGCACATGGACTCGAACGGAACATGCCGCAAGACGACCATATCGCGGTATCCGACGATTTCCTCGAAGGTGCGATCGAGAACATCGCGTGGGTCTTCATCATAACCCGCGCAATACTCCTTGAATGCGGTGGCGACGCGTTTCGGTGTATCCCATAAACCTTCACGGGCCGGATTTTCGCCAACCCATACCAACAGGGTTCGGATGGCGTCTTCGACCTCTTCCCGGGTTACGTCGCGCTGAAACGTGTCTCTTTTGGTGGCAATAGTGTCCATGATATCCAACCTTCGTTTGTACGGAGAAAAATCAAAGCACTGCACCAAGCTCCCGCAGCGTCTTATCCGCATCGACCAATCCGTATCCCGTTGCCAGGTTCGGTACAGGCAGTCCGGCCGGGTTACCTTCGGCCGAAACGCCACACAGAACAGGTCTTGTGCATCGGGCGAGAAGTTCCTTCGCCGTTTTCTGATCCAGGCTGGGTTGAACTTGTTTCAGCATCGAAATGACTCCGGAAACCTGCGCAGATCCCGAGGAAGTCCCGCTGATGACGACCCAGCCGTCATCAGGCCGTTCCGTGCCGTCGCCATGGGCATAGGGTTTTTCGGCGAAGGCGATGTCGATTTCCGATCCAGGCATTGTCGGCATCATGAGATAGACGCCTTCCGGCTTCATACCGACGAGCCCGCAAAAATCAGGCACGATGCGCCCGGGGAAGAGGTGGCTCTCGTAGCCGCTGGCGTAGCTGGCGGCCTCCAGTGATCCGTCGCGATGAACGAATGCGCCACCCACCGCGATGGTTTGGTGCATCTGCTGAGGAAACAGCTTCTTTTCATTCCCCCCGGCGAACACGACGATTATCCCATGATGAACGGCGTAGAGCACGGTAAGGGCCACGAGTTTCTGCGCCGCGTTCAGGGGACTATGAGCTGCGGGCATACCCCAGGTATTTTGGATAATGGCAGGGGCTCGATCGATCGCCATTTTGAATGCGGTGAAGGCGTCCTCGCCGGCCTGCTTTATCATGGTGACCTTGGCGTTCGGCGCCAAGGACATCAGACTTGCACATACCATTGTCCCGTGGCCGACTTCGTCCAATTCCGGCGCTGTCGCGCCGGGCGCGAGAACGACATTCACGTGTAGGCCGCGGTCTTGAAACCAGGGATGATTCCACCAGCCGCTGTCGACGACGACAACGTCGATATCTTGCCCGCAGATGTTTTTGGCGTGTGCTTCATTCGCGCGTAGATTGGTGACGAGGTCCCTCGGGGCGTCCAGATGATAGTAATCGACCTCGGGTTTTGGCAGGTACCGGACATGATTTTTGTCGCTGTCGGGGGAGCCGATATCGGAGGACGCGCTATAGCTGGCGACGGGGATCAGGACGACGCCTTCGATCTCTTGCCAGCGGTTGCCGGCGGGCACGTGCAAGGAGGGGTCCTCGTTGGCGAATGCGAGTCGTGCGCGGTTATGCGGCGCATCCGCGAATCGGCACCCGAAAGCCTGCACGAACTGCCGCGGCGTCCCCTCGATCGTGATCGAAAATGGACCGGCGTGATGTATGTTGAAACCATTCGCTTCCAGGAGTCGGCTCACCCGGCCAATTCGATCGGGAGCCGCTGGTTCCGGAAGCTTCCGTAATTCGCCAACATCCATCGCCAAGAGTGAACGCTCGGGGGGTGAGACAATAACTTCCGCCGTCATGCGAAAACCCGCATTGTTTGACCCGGGCGGTCCGTTTCCGGAGGTGCGTTCGTCGCTCATATCTTTATCACGATCGGCTCGTTGAGTTGTTCGGGTCCGCAAAAGCGGATATCGAAAACGACTTCGCCCGCATCCATTGCTGTGCTCAACACCGTGTCAGGAACAGCACGCATGGCGGCGATAATGTCACTGCGGAGTTGATCGCAGCGCTTCCGATGGAGATGCGGTGCGTAGCGAAGTTCCAGCGAAAGCTTGACGGCCACAACGTTGCCGCGCTCTTCGGTTCGCACGGACATGATGGGAAGCGATCCGACCGTGCGATCCTTGGCGACCCTGACATTGGCGAACCAGTCATAGACCCGGATATCGGGGATGGTGGCGAGCGTGTTATTAAGAGGTGCCGAAAACAACAGCCATTCCCGCTTGCCGTCCTTCATGCGGGACAAGGCGTTCTTGATGCGCCCCAGGAAGTCAAAAACGACGCGGCCGTTCGCTGAGGGGATGCGTCGCACCAGATCGCCGTTCTGATAGCGGATCAATGGTTGCATTTGCACGAACGGATAAAGATTGGTCAACACCAATGCGCCGACCCCCGCTTGGAGCGGCCCTCCGTTGTCGACATCGACAACCTCGCCAATCAGGTGGGGATCCAGAACAAATCGGCTGGTGGGTTCGATGCAGGTGGCGCCGCCAATGGTTTCGGTCATCGAAAAACGGATGTTGATGGGGCATTTCCACGCGTCGCGCAGGAACTCGAACATCTGCACGGACAGGAACCCACCGGTCAGGTTGATGCATTCCATGCGATAGGCGCTCAGGTCCACGCCCTGCTCCAACAGGTAGCTGGTGAAAAATAGAATATGGTGCCCAAGTCCACCTAAGATGCGAATGCGGCTGTCATAGCCCTTGAAATGATAGGTCGTATCCAGAACGCGATGCGCGTCCTGGATCAGCGTGTCGTCGGTGACGCCGCTGACGAAACTCATGCCGATGCTTGGCATCGGCACTGCGACTCCATGATAAAAATTGGGAAAAGACAGGCTGAGCGGTTTAGGCCCTCCCGACTTCAGGAGTGAGCGGAACATGTGGGAGAAATAGTCATTGATGAAACGCACTTCTTCGAATGACTTATGAACGTCCAGTGGTTGGCCCGTTGTGCCCGACGTATGGCAGGTTGAACGCAATTGAACGTCGTCGGCTATGAACTCTTCGAAATTTTCGGAAATCGCCTTCCGGGACAGGATTGGCCAGGCCGACAGGTCGGGCGCGGCGTCGACTTCGCTCGCCGGAAGCGATGCGTAGGCCGGATTTTTGCCGTAAAATTTCGTGTGCTTATGGGCGTGACCAACGGTCCATTTCAGCAGGAATTTCTGCAAGGCGAAAAGTATCAGGCGGTGGGCGTCGTGAAACCCTTCGGATGTGCGAAACAGATCCATCAGGGCCGCAGGATCGATTTCCGCAACCGCGTTCAATCGTCCGGTCAGTTCTTCGGCGAAGGTGCGAATGTCGGTGTGATCACGCGGTTCGATTTCGAGAGAATTGAGCATGCTCCACCCATCAAGCGCGATGCACCCGGCTTCGCACCTTGCCAAAATTGCTTGATCTGAAGTTCCACTTGAAGCCGGACCTATCAGTAGGGCCGGCGGATCCCAGCCAATGCAGCCTCCCCAGCTGCTTCGTGGGCCGCTTCCATGGCAGCTTCCGCCGCAGCTTCTTGATTGGCTTCGCTTGAGGTTTCGCTGTTCGCTTCGCCAGCGACTTCCAAATTGGCTTCCGATTGCGCCTCGCTGGAGACTTCCGACGCTAGTTCCAGCGCGAATTTCTTCAGGTCCGCGTCGGGGATCTTAAGCCCGAGATCACTAATGTACTTTTCTACACCTTCTGCGATGTCCCTCATGACACCCTCCCGTTTGCTGATGGAAAAAATAACATCATGATGAGTTGTGGGCCTCTCATGCTGCCTCGCAGAGTATGCAGTGGTTTCGACTCGAATGCAACCTATCATTTAGTAAATTTTATATCACTACCATACCGCGATCATTGAGGCATGAAGCGACGTGACCGGTCGTCAGGCGTCCCTCCATCAGGAACCTGCCCCGTCGGCTACCAATAATTGTGCACTTGATGCGAGCTAAATTGCACTGATTGCAAAACAGTCTCTGTTGCGACAGGCCTGCCATTGCGCCATCGTGACAATCTCATTCACGGCGTAATTGGAATGATATCTCATATTGGACAGTTCAAAACATGAAGGTTGAGAAATTCAACAACGCAATCGGCATCGTCGAGCAAGCAATGCAGAACGGCCGGATCGGATTTGCCCTGCAACAGGTAAACGCGGTAGATGACTCCAGAACTGTACTTTATTCTGAATGCTTGGGAAGGCTTATCGAGCCTGACGGAACAATAAGAACGGCGGGAGAATTTACGGCAGTCCTCGACGCCGCCAGACGTTCTGCCGGCTTTGACAGACATATGCTAAGTCTCGCTTTTGAGTGGCTGTCTTGCCACCCATCAGGTATGTTGGGTTGCAATATCTCGGCCGAGAACATCTCTCCGCAAAATTGGACAGCTCTTTATGAGCTTCTTTTCCGACATCGTTTACTAGCGTCACGTCTCGTTTTAGAGATAACCGAAAGTGTGCCGATCACACCGCTCTTCGCCGCTGCAGAGTTGCTTCAGATCATTCGGGGATTGGGATACAAGATCGCGGTGGATGATTTTGGAACAGGTTATTCAACCACCGAATTATTGTTTTCCATTCCCGTCGATATCGTGAAGATCGACGCATTTTTCGTCCGGCACCGGCGTGATGATTCGGAGCGTTTCCTCAGACATATGGTGGGTTTGGCATCCTGCGCCGCATCGACCGTCATTGTGGAAGGCATTGAAACATATGCTCAGTTCGAGGCAGCCAAAGCGGCTGGCGCCACGCATGTTCAGGGATTTCTCCTGTCGGAACCAACGCTGGCCCCCGTCTATTGCAGTCCATCAACGCCTCTTCGAAATGCAGGCATTCCCAAATGGGTCATGTAGCAGATCTCGGGAGGCGGCCAGAGGCTGACACAGCCCCGTTGCTTGCGGTTCAGTTCCTGGAGGTTCCGGGGAAAGCGGAGCGGCTGGCTGTCATACCGGAGAGCGTGTACCGTGTGCTGGAGGAAATCGTAAGATCGCGACAGCTGGAAAGGCAAGCCAAATCGGCTGCTGACCTGCCAAGTGACGTACAGCGGGAATTGCAGCTTGGCATGGCTCCGGTTCGTGTGATCAGAAAATGGCGGAATCTATCAGGGGCGAAACTGGCCCGGATGGTTGGCATTACTCCGAGCATGCTCAGTCAGCTCGAATTACATGGCAAGGCCGGCTCCATCGAGACGTATGCGAAACTCTCAAACATTCTCAACGTTCCGATTGACCTGCTACTCGCGCAAAAGGACTCTCAAAGATAGCTGACCAGCCGCAAGTTCGGTGTCGAAGTACGGGCGCCTGGCGGCGAGGCAGGCTCAAGCTTGAGGTTGCCGTAAACGATGGAGCATTTCAGCGAATTCGCCCGTGGCAAGGCCACCGAGGCTGTCAAACAACACGATGGGCGAAGACGGCGAAATTCGACGTACCTCACAGATCCCGCAAACACGAATTGGCAAAAATGAAGAAACTCGCTCTGGCTATCGCACTTGTTTCGGCCGGCTTTGGCACAGTCGCCCAGGCTAAAACCCTTGTCTATTGTTCGGAAGGCTCTCCGGAGGGTTTCGATCCGGGTCTGTACGGCACCGGGACGACCTTCGATGCCTCGTCGCGTACCGTCTACAATCAGTTGGTGGAATTTAAACCCGGCTCCACTCAGATCGAGGCGGCTCTCGCTGAAAGCTGGAGCATCTCGCCCGACGGAACCGAATATACATTCAGGTTGCGTCCGGGCGTGAAGTTCCAGAAAACCGCGTTTTTTACTCCGCGTCGCGATCTCAATGCGGATGACGTCATCTTTTCCTTCGAACGGCAGTTCAAGTCGGATGACGCGTGGAACAAGTATGTCCCGGGGACTTCGTGGGAATATTTTGCCGATATGGGATTTCCTGAATTGATCGCGTCGATCGAAAAAGTCGATGACCTTACAGTCAAGTTCGTCCTGAACCATCCCGAGGCGCCGTTTTTGACGGATCTTGCCATGGACTTTGCCTCGATCCTGTCAAAGGAATATGCCGACAAGCTGCAGACAGACGGCAAGATGGAACAGATGAACCAGCAGCCGCTTGGCACGGGTCCGTTCAGCTTCGTTACCTATCAGCCCGATGCGTCAATCCGCTACAGGGCACACCCGGACTATTGGGCAGGCAAGCGGCCGATCGATGATCTCGTCTTCGCGATTACGCCGGACGCGGCTGTGCGCGCGCAGAAGCTGAAGGCCGGCGAATGCCACATCATGGCTTTCCCCAATGCGGCCGACGTTGCCGGCTTGAAGAACGACCCAGAGTTGACTGTTTTGGAGAAGGAAGGCTTGAATGTGGCCTTTCTCGCCTACAACACCACACAGCCACCGTTCGATAAGGTCGAGGTGCGCAAGGCCCTCAACATGGCTGTCAACAAGCAGGCAATCATTGATGCCGTGTTCCAAGGAACGGCGACGGTCGCAACGAACCCCATCCCGCCAACCATGTGGTCCTACAATGACGCGGTGGAAGACGACAAATACGACCCGGTGAAAGCCAAAGCGATGCTCGAGCAGGCCGGCATCTCCGGGTTGAAAATGAAGATCTGGGCAATGCCCATAGCTCGCGCCTACATGCTGAATGCCCGCCGTGCGGCCGAATTGATCCAAGCTGATTTTGCCAATGTCGGCGTGGAAGTCGAGATTGTCTCACACGAATGGGCTGAATATCTAAGACTTTCGAAGGAAAAGAATCGTGACGGTGCGATCATCCTGGGGTGGACCGGCGACAACGGCGATCCCGATAACTTTCTGGGCACGCTACTTAGCTGCGGCGCTGTCGGTGGCAACAACCGCGCGCAATGGTGCAATCAGGAGTTCGACACGTTGGTGACGAAGGCCAAGCATACTACCGACATTGCCGAGCGAACGAGACTGTACGAGGAGGCGCAGATGGTGTTCAAGCGCGAGGCGCCGTGGAACACACTCGACCACTCACTCGTCGTGATGCCGATGTCGAAAAGTGTTTCCGGTTACCGGATGAGTCCCTTCGGGCGTCATTCTTTTACCGGAGTAGACATCGCCGAGTAGCGAAGCGCCGCCGCCGCTGCCCCATCACCAGCCAGAGCAAGCTCGAAACCATGAATGCCAAGTTACAGCTCCTGGCAAAGAGTCTTGAGTCACAAAGGCATCCATAGACGTCGACGACATTGGCGGCATCTTTGGATACGTTTGTTCCTGATTTGCTGCGGCATATTTTATTCGCTTCGATGAGTTTGCACGCCAGAAAATGCTCCACTCGAACTTTCGTCCCGCGTTCCAGGTTCAACCTTTGAGCAGATGGTCGAAACTTTCGCCGAGACCTTCGGTCCCTTCGATGCGTGCCTATTGGCCGGGGTGCGAACATTCGACTGGAAGGCCGATTTCTGGCAATGACACCCGGTGACGACCGAGCTGATGCCGCCGGACATTCCCAGACGATTTCAAAACGCTTAGCCGTAGAGATAGTTCGGAAGCCAGAGAGCCATGCCCGGCCAGATATACATGATGACCATGCAGAGGATGACGATCAGCATGTAGGGCATCATGCCGGCGAAGATCTGATTGAGGGTGACGTGCGGTGGCGAGACGCCCTTGAGATAATAAGCCGACATCGCTACTGGCGGCGACAGGAACGCCGCCTGCAGATTGACGAAGACGAGGACGCCCCAGAGGACCGGATCGATGTCGAAGTGCCTCAGCATCGGCAGGAAGATCGGCACGAAGATGATGATGATCTCCGTCCATTCGAGCGGCCAGCCCAGAATGAAGATGATCGCCTGCGACAAGATCATGAACTGCACCGGCGTCAGGTCGAGCGCCAGCACCCATTGCTCGATCAGCGCCTGGCCGCCGAGGATGGCGAAGACGGCCGAGAAGAGCGCCGATCCGACGAAGAGCCAGCACACCATCGCCGTCGTCTTCGCGGTGAGGAACACCGCTTCCTTGGCGCGCTTCCAGTTGAGCGTCCGGGCCTGGAATGCCAGCAGGAAGGCCCCGGCAGCGCCGACGGCAGCGGACTCGGTCGCTGTGGTGATCCCGAACAGGATAACGGCGAGCACGACGACAGTGAGAATCCCGAGCGGCATGACGGAGGAGACCAGAAGCTTCACGACCTGCAGGCGATCGGCGGTCATGTTGCGGTAGTAACGGACGAGCACGACCGCGGCGATGGCTGCGATAACGCCGAACATCACGTAAAAACTCGTTGCCGGCCCATCGACCGCCGCCGGCCCCGCATCGACCGCCGGCGCGCCGAGCTGCTCAAGCCCTTCCGGCGCTTCGACCTCGGCCGAAGCTTGCGGATGGATGGCGACATACCACCACAAGAGCGCGAACGTGAACACGGTCAGCGAGATGGGCACCAGCGCAGCGCAGGCATTCTTGATCAGCTTCCAATAAGTGAGTCGCCCCTCCTCGGTTTCAATCGCCATCGCCTGCGACGGCGAGAAGAGCGCGCAAAGCAGCCCGGTCAGCATGTTGCGCGAATAGAGGCCCTCAAAGTTCCTCATCCAGGCGGGCACCGGAACTCTTGTCTGTTCCTCAGGCAAGGCGGGCGCAATCTTCGGATTGATTGTTGCCCAGCCGAGAATATAGGCGAGATAGAGAAGCGCGAGGAAAAAGCCGGGGAACATCGCGGCCGCGTAGAGTTTGACGACCGACTGCCCCGCAACCGCCGCGAAGACGATGATCATCACCGATGGCGGGATCAGAATGCCCAGTGTGCCGCCGGCGGTGATGACGCCCGACGCGAGCTTCACGTCGTAGCCGGCGCGCAGCATCGGGTTCATCGCGATGACGCCCATCAGCACCACCACGGCGCCGACGAGGCCGCTGGCAATGCCCCAGAAGGTACAAACGATGAGCGTCGCAACGGCAAGCGACGCGGGCACCCGCCGGAAAGAAAGCTGGATGCTGTAGAACATCTTGTCGACCAGCGCGCCCCGCTCCATCACGTAGCCCATCAGGACGAAGAGTGGGATGGAGATCAGCACGTCGTTGGTCATTGCGCCATAGGTGCGCTGAACCATTAGGTCGAAGACGCGATTGTCGATCCAGTGCTCAGCCGGATTGTAGAAAGCATAAAAGCCGAAGAGCATGCCGAGCCCCATCAGCGTGAAGGCTGTCGGGAATCCCATCATGATGACGATCACGATGAGGATAAGCATCGTCAGTCCGAGGAACGGATCGCTCACGTCTCGATGTCTCCCCCCAGGCCCCGTTGCCGCGCCGCCTTGTCGATGTCCTGGGCGCGCTCGATCGCGGCCTCGCGCGTCTCCGCGTCTATGTGCTCGCTATGGGCAAGCTGCTCGGTGACGACGTCCATCTCCTCGACATCCTTGATGCGGCTCGGCCATTCTCCGGTCCTGAGACAGAGGACGCAGCGCATGATCTCGGCCAGTCCCTGAAGCATCACGAGGGCACCTGCTATCGGAATGACGGTCTTGAAGTAGTAGATCGGCGGTCCCTCCGCCGTCACGGTCGAATGCTCGCCGATCCGCCACGAAAGTGCCGCGTAGTCGTAGCCGGCATAAACGAGGGCGGCGACGCCGGGCAGGAAGAAGAGGATGTAGAGGAACAGATCGAGCCCGGCCTGTATCCGCGGCCTGAGCGAGCTGTAGAGAAAGTCACCCCGCACATGGGCGTTCTGCGCCAGCCCGTAGGCTCCGGCGAGCATGAACAGCGTACCGTAGAACATGTTGCTGGCGTCGAAGATCCACGCCGTTGGCATGTTCATGATGTAGCGCTTGAAGACTTCGACGCAGACAAGCGTCATCAGCCCGATGATGAGCCACGCCGCGGCTTTGCCGACCCACACGCTGATCGCATCGATCCTGAGCAGAAAATGCTGAACGTCCACGGGTACCCCCTGATAACCATCACCGGGTCGATTGCCCGGTGATGACATCAGAATTCCTTCGCCACCCCGTCCTGTCCGAAGTAGTGATCGAAGGCCATTCGACGGTTGACGACGGTGTCCTGTTCCCATCGCGTCGCCCGCTCTGCAAAGGCAAGCTGGGACTCGAGGATCTCCTTGAACAATGGGTTTTCCGCCGCCTTCTTCTTCACGACTTCGTCGTAAACCTCCAATTGCTTCTTGAGGATCGCTTCAGGCGTCTTGTAGAATTTGACCTTGTCGGTCGTCTGCATCTCCACATAGTCTTTCGAATAGCGGTCGATCGCCTTCCAGGCCATGTCCTGCGAAGCAGCCTCGACGGCGTTGGAGATGATTGCCTTCATTTGTTCAGGCAGCGCGTCGTATTTCGTCTTGTTGAACATGACCTCGAACTGCTCCGCATTCTGGTGATAGCTCTGCAGCATGCAGATCTTCGAGACGTCCGGGAAGCCAAGCACCCGGTCGGACGAGGCGTTGTTGAATTCGGCCGCGTCCAGAAGGCCACGATCCAATGCCCCGACGATCTCGCCGCCCGGCAGCGCGTTGACCGCGGCCCCGAGACCCGTGAAGACGTCGATCGAGATACCGACAGTGCGGAATTTCAGTCCCTGGAGATCCTCGACCTTGGCCACGGGCTTCTTGAACCAGCCGAGCGGCTGTGTCGGCATCGGCCCATAAGGGAACGAAACGACATTTGCGCCAATGGATTCATAGAGTTTGGCGAGAAGCTCCTTGCCACCGCCATATTTGTGCCACGCCAGCAGCATGTTGGCGTCCATTGCAAAGCCAGGCCCGGAACCCCAGAGCGCCAGTGCCGTCTGTTTCCCGTAGTGGTAGACGAGCACGCCGTGGCCGCCGTCGAGCGTTCCTTGCGACACTGCGTCGAGCAGGCCGAAGGCAGGCACGACAGCGCCCGCCGGCAATACCTCGATTTTCAGGTCGCCGCCGGTCATGTCGTTGACCTTCTTGGCAAAATCGAGCGCGAATTCGTGAAAGATATCCTTGGAGGGCCAAGTGCTCTGCCAGCGCATGTTGACCGGCCCCTGCGCCTTGACGACACTCGGCGCGGCAATCATCGCCGCGCCCGCCATGGCTGCGCCGCTCAGGAATCCGCGACGCGACGTCCTCCCTCCAATCTGGGTCCTTCCTTTCATCTCGTCCTCCCGAAAACACCGGTTTCCCGCCCATAACCAAGCGGGACGAAGAGCCGGGTGACGTCAGCCGCGTCCCGCTCGTGATCTAGGGTGTTAACCCTGAACAATACTCCTCAATGAAGCCCCAAGCAAAGATTGCATGTATGTGGTGCTTACTGTGAGCATGCGCTCGAAAAGTCTGCCGCGGCTGCGCGCACGGTAGATTTTGCAGGTCGAAAGAGCGAAAACTCAGCGATCTTATCCGCAAGACCAACCAGGTCGAGGTTCGCCAGGCCGAGGGCGGTCCCATCAGTATCAGGCAGAAACAAGGAGGCAAAAAGTAGCGCCCACCGCCGCGGCGATTTGTGAGCGCGGGAGACGCCATGACAGGTCGTATGGCTTCCCCCTGTGGCCAGAAGCGTCTATCAGTATGAGCGTAAAGAAAAGCGTCAGCTGAGCCACAGGTTCGGCAAGACAGATGATCAAAGGAAGACGTTATGGCGACCGGTACGGTAAAGTGGTTCAACGCAACGAAGGGCTTCGGTTTCATCCAGCCGGACGACGGCAGCGCCGATGTCTTCGTCCACATTTCCGCGGTGGAGCGGGCTGGAATGCGCGGACTCAACGATGGCCAGAAAATTACCTATGAGCTGGTGAAGGATCGCAAGTCCGGCAAGATGTCGGCGGACAACCTACAGGCCTGAGCCTGACTGCAATGCGATCGTCGAAAGGCCGGGTTTGCCCGGCCTTTTTCCGTTGTCGCTGATGCAGCGCGCCGAAGACTGGGGCAGGGCAGAGCTTGCCGCCGATCGTGGCGCTCAAACCGAGACAAATGGGGCAGAGGAAGAACCATTCGACAGGTTAGCCGATACGCCCTTCGGCGGACTCGGCGCCGAGTCGCACTCAGACGATCAGCCGCGTCGCGCGCCAGTTCTTGCGTTCAGCACGTCACGGACCTGTGCAGCAACTGCTGCATGGCTTCCGGCAAAGGAATGCCACGGTTGGCGGCCTCGGTCAGATAGCCGGAGCGCAAGCGAATATTTTTCCGCGTCGAGCCCGGCCTGCTTGCAGCGCGCTTTGACAATCAAGTTGACCGACTGCGGCATCAGCGCCCGCCGATCGAGATTGCCCCATTGATCGATGCGCCGGAACACCGGCCCGCTATCGATGCCGGCTTCTGTCAGCCAGCGCTTCAGCACGCAATAGGAAGTGATGAAGCGACCGCCGCCATTCTTCAACGGCGATCGCAGGTGCGTGGCGTTAAAGTTCTATTGAACCTTCATCACCTGGCCGCGGATTTCCCCGTCGGGGTTGGCGGCAGTGTGCAGGTTCAGGTACCAGCGTCCTTCGCTAAGATCGGTGGCTTGGGCGTCGTCGAGCGTGGCGGAACCCTTCGCCAGCGCCGACATGTCGATCGGCACGACAGGCGGCGCGTTCACCCCGACCGCGGCCGGGCCGTGGAAATGGGCCGCCGTCACGTCGCCGCTCAGTCCGGTGTACTCGATCGTCCAGGAAAGATTTTTCGTTGCGGAATCGTAGGTGATGTCGGCCGTGCCGGTAGCGCTGGTCTGGACCGGGGGCACCTCCGTGCTTCCCTTGAGGTCAGCCTTGAACTTCATCTCCTCGGCAAAACCGGTTGCTCCCACAGCGAGAAACCCCACAAGTGCGATGGCACCGACTTTCAAAGCGCTCAATTGCATGGTTCATTCCTCCCGTTCATTTTGCTGCTGGTCCATTTGCTGAATTGTGCTCCGCCAGCAGAAGCTAGGGCATGTAGATAAGGCGCGTATTGCTGGCGACCAGTAGCCGCCAACGCGCGGGTGCTGCGATCTCGCTGCCGGTCCGGATTCTCCATTACCGGGCCTACGACAACACCTATCAGCCGAACTACTGTCCACGGCGCCGATCATCGAACGGCCCGGCCAGAGGCAATCTCGTTGTATCCGAAGCCGACTTGTGCTTGCCGATAACCCGGATAAGGCGGCGGCTATCGTATGATCCGGGAGGCGTACGAGCCACGTGCAGGGCGTCGCATTTCCTCCGCGGGCGTCCTCATAACTGATGATAAGTGATGATAGTGATGATAGTGATGATAGTGATGATATTGCATATATATTCCGCAACGCTAAAATAAAACGCCGATCAGAACCGCAAACCTTCGATCGATCGGGTGGAGGTTTCGTCGATCCCCTCACGAAGCCTCAACGTGTCGCTGCCATCAATTGGTGGAATAAGGGACCAGGGACCTGGGCGGTCAGTCTCGCACGCCGCTCGGGCCCACGATTGCCTTTGGCTGCTCAGCGGACCTACCCGATCGGGTTGCTCAAGTTTCTCCCTGTGACAAGGCTGTTTGACGAACAGCGCGCCAAAGAGCCTCAAAGGGCAGAGACTGACATTCGAAACGATCTCTGCTGCGTGCCATCTGTCGCGCCCCGGCGCTCGGTCATCTGGGTCGAGTGGACCCGTTCGGCGCAAGCGTCCGCTCTCACTTTACAGTCGCGCAACTCCGTCATTAAACGCCACAATGCCTCGTCGATCGCGCGGTGGGCATCGGCGAGAACCCGGCCCGTTTTTCCGCTGTGGCGCAAACAGCTGTAGTTGACCGCAGTCTTGATGGCGATGTCGGCAAGCCGACGACAAGCGGGCGTGGCTTCTACGCATAGCAACGCGGTTCGGACGTTGACGGCAAACGCGAGTTCGAACTCGATTGAAACGAATTCGCGGTCGAGCGAGGTTGGCTGAAGGCGCTCCAGAAAGGCACACCATCGCGGCTCGGTGTTCGTCTCCATCACTCGCCTCCGGTCATCGTCGCGCCCGATCGAATCGAGCTCCTTTGGGCGCATACTGGCCTGGATCCAATCCGCTCGCTTCAGCCTTTGGTCCGAATGGCAGGGTGACTTAAGTCCTAGTTCGAGAAATATCTCCGTTGAGGAGCGATAGGCATTGTCGCGGGCGTCATAGGAACGGTACCGAGCCGCGCACCATTGCTCGTGCATATCGTTTCCATAAGCGGTCGTTTCTTCGCCAACTCGCGCTCCGATGCCCGCCCCGGTGACCAGCGTGTGATCGACCGCGGCCGTCTCGAAGCTGTCCCCGACCGCATCTATTGCCTGCGGGTCCCGGCCATCGCCTGATGGCGCCGCGGCGGTTTGCCGGACATCTTGAGGGCGCGGGTTCCGCGGAGGCAGACACTCGAATTGCTGTGCGCCGCGATCTACCTTCACCGGATGGGTGGTCCAGAGGGACGGGACGTCGATATTGGCGAAGTCGTGCGGCTTCGGCTCCGGCAGCAAAGAAGAAATCGCACCGAGGCTCGCGACAAAGAGCGTGAGCAACGATTTTCAGAAACGAAAACCTGTCTCATGGTCATTCCAACTCACGCCGGGCCCTCTGGCGCGTTCAGAGCCCGCCGCCATTGGGTCTGGCCGGCAGTGGACAAGTTGGATTTTTCGGAATCGTCATGGGACATTTCTCTCTCCTAACTTGGATGCAGCTACAGGGAAATCGCGCCGCGTTCGAACTCAAGGCCGAAAAAGAATGGGGTGCCGATGGCGGCACCCCAATTCCAACTCTCATGAAAACTGGATCCGGTTAGCTACGCCGCTCTTTCTTCCGCGGCGTTCGGTCTCCACTTGATGAGCCGGCCTTCCAGTACATCGAGAATTCGGTCGATGATGAGCACGAAGATTGCCAGGATGATGATGCCGGCAAACACGCCGACCGCGTCGAAGTTGCCTTCCGCCTGCGCGATCAGATAACCGAGCCCTGCGGAGGAGCCGAGATATTCGCCGATGATGGCGCCGACCACCGCGAAGCCGACAGACGTGCGAAGGGAGGACAGGATCCAGCTTGCCGCTGCGGGGAAATAGACGTGCCGCAACAGATCGGAACGTCTGGCCCCGAGGATCCTTGCATTTGCGAGAACCACCGGGTTGACTTCGCGGACGCCCTGCATGGCGTTGAAGAAGGTGATGAAGAAAACAAGCGTTACGGCAAGCGCCACCTTCGACCAAAGGCCGAGTCCAAGCCAAAGCACGAAAATCGGTGCAAGCACGACGCGCGGAATAGCGTTCAGGCCCTTGATGAAGGGGTCCAGAATCCGCGCCGCGCTGCGGCTGAGACCAAGCCATACGCCTGCCGCGACGCCCAATCCGGTACCAATGACATAGCCCAGCACAGTCTCCGTCAGTGTGATTGACACATGACGATAGAAGCTGGGGTCAACGATCCAGCTGACGATCTGGTTGAAGATGTCGAGCGGGGCTGGAAAGAAGAAGACATCGATGAAGCCGGCGGTCACGCCAAGCTGCCAGCCGCCGAGGATAAAAGCCAGCATACCGAGCTGGATGATGCGTTCAGTCACGACGTTCATAGCTTTTCTCCACTTCGCCGCGCAGGGAAGCCCAGATATTGCGATACAGATCCATAAAGCGTGGATCGAGTTTGATCTCAGCCACATCCCGTGGCCGCTCGAGATCGACCGGGAAACTCTCGATAACCCGCGAGCGGGGGCCGGCGGCCAGAATGGCAACGCGGTCTCCAAGGGCTATGGCCTCTTCGAGGTCGTGCGTGATCATGACGACGGCGCGACGTTCTTCCTGCCACAGACGCAGCAATTCATTCTGCATGAGGTGCCGCGTGTGGATGTCGAGCGCGGAGAAGGGCTCATCCATGAGGATGACCTTCGGACCGGCAATGAGCGCTTGCGCCATCTGGACACGCTTGCGCTGGCCGCCGGACAGTTGGTGCGGATAGCGGTGTTCGAAGCCCTTCAGCCCGACCTTTGCAAGCCAGCTCATCGAACGCTCGCGGCGCTCGGTGGCTGCAACACCCCTGAACATCAGGCCGAGTTCGACATTCTCAATGGATGTCTTCCACGGGAGCAGCGCGTCCTGCTGGAAGAGATAGCCGATGTCGTTTTGGACGCCCTTTACCGGCGTACCGTCGATCGACACCGTTCCGCTCGCGGGTTTCAGAAGACCTGCGATCGCGTTCAAGATGGTACTCTTGCCGCAACCGGTTGGGCCGACGATGGCGAGAAACTCGCCATCGGCAACCGTCAGGTTGACGTCCTGCACCGCGACGTAGGCACCAAACGACATTGTCACGGCGTCGATCGATACCATCGACTTTGCGTTTGCCTGTCCCGTCGGGATAGACATGGGTGTTACGACAGCCAAAGACATGGCCTCCTCCTCGGATCAGTTGGTGGTCTTATCCGTCACCTTGTCCACGAAAGCGTTCGTGTAGGTTTTTGAAAGATCGATTGTTGCGGCAGCAACCTTTTCGTTGAAGCTCTTGAGAACGGCCAACGGCGTCTGCGTGTCGGCCTCGCTGAATTTGCCGTCTACCGAGAAGATCGGTTTGGCATTCTGGACGGCCTTCACATAGGTGCCCCGGTCGCCGGAAATGAATTCTTTCGGCAGTTTGTCGACGATCTCTTCAGCGCTATGTGTGTTCATCCATGCCAGTGCCTTGACGGTCGCGTTCGTGACCTTCTGGATCGTTTCCGGGTTCTCATCGATATAGGCCTGTGTCGCATAGAGGACGGAGGTCGGGTAGATTCCACCGTAGATCTCCTTGGCACCCTCGTCACTGCGGGCGTCGATCAAAATCTTGCCGACACCCTTGGCTTCGATAAAGGTTGCTGCCGGATCGTAGTTGACCAATAGATCAACTTTCCCCTGCTCGAGCGCCGCGACTGCGGCCGCGCCTGAGCCAACGCCGATCAACGAGATGTCGTCGGCCGAAAGATTGTTGCGCTGCAGATAGTAGCGGACGAAGAAGTCCGAGGATGAACCAGGGGCAGTGATGCCGATCTTCGCGCCCTTGATCGTTTCCGGTTTGGTCGGATCGAAGGTTGCGTTTTTCCCGCCGGCCAGAACCAGGCCAGAATTGCGCGCAAGCTGTACGAAGCCGACGACCGCCTTGTTCTGCGACTGCATCTGGATCGTATGGTCGTAGAAGCCGACAGCGATATCCGTGGAGCCGGCAACAAGCGCCTGCAGCGTCTTGGAGCCGCCAGAGGCGAAGTTTTCGACGGTCACCTCAAGACCTTCCTTCTCGTAGAGACCTAGGCCAGTTGCGACCGGGAAGGGCAGGTTGTTGAGATTGTAGGACCCGACGCTGATGCGGACGGGCTCCGCAAAAGCCGAACCGGCGAAGGCGACCGTTGCGGCAAGGGCGAGCAAAAGTTTACGCATGTGTATTCCTCCCTGATGCGTGGCGCCCTCCCGGCGACCACTTTCGATTATGCCGCGCAAACCATTTGCGCGATAGGTTTTGCAAAGACCTGGCCCTCGAAGAGGCGCCGGGCCGTCCGCAGGATTCCTGCAACTGTCTTGCCGTCGCGGGCATCCAGTTTCACTTCCAGGCGACCGCTTGGATGTTCCAGAACGAGAACGACCGGCGGCTTGCGGTCGCCGATCAACCGCGAGGCGACGGTTCCGTCGCTGATGCAGGCTGTCGCAATCCCAACTGCGCCGGTCGTTGCGAGAGACGGGTGGCACTGGTGCGGCATGAAATAGCGCACGCCGAGATCGCCGCCCTTATTGGGCCTCGCGATCAGAACCGGTTTTGGCGCGACCTGGTTGCTGACATCGCCCATGCCCATGCGCCGGCCGGCCTCGAGCCTGAGAGTTTCGATGCGCTGCAGCAATGCGCCATTGCCATTGAGCTCGGCGGTTGATTCATTGCCAGTCACGCCGAGCGCGGCGGCCTCGAGCAACATCATAGGCATCGCGCAATCGATGCAAGTGACGTCGATGCCATCGATCATGTCGCTCGGGTTGCCGGTGGGAAAAAGCTTGCCTGTGCGCGCCCCGGCAGCATCCATGAAGGTCAGCGCGATCGGTGCGGCATTGCCGGGCACGCCATCGATCGAAGCATCGCCCATATAGACGACCCGACCATCGGGGGTCGGAACCTCGGCTTCGATCAGTTTGCCGGTATTGACGTTGTGTATACGCACGCGGGTTACGCCGGTCGTCGGTTTGACCAGTCCAGCCTCGATGGCAAACGGCCCTACGGCTGCCAGCATGTTTCCGCAGTTGGGTGAGGTGTCGACGAATTGCTGATCGATGCGGACTTGGGCGAACAGATAATCCACATCGGCATCCGGTATGGTTGCTGGACCAATGATGGCGACCTTGCTGGTGACCGGGTTGCCACCGCCGATTCCATCGATCTGCAACGGGTGACCGGATCCCATGACCGAAAGCAGGATCTGATCACGTTGACGCGAATCCGACGGAAGGTCGGATGCGAGAAAGAACGGCCCCTTGGACGTGCCGCCTCGCATCAGAACACAGGGAATGGAAATCAGGTCGTTCATGGTTGTGCTCGCTTACTGATGTGATTTAAAGATCAATCAGCTTCTTTGTTGCAGTAAGCGGCAAAATGATTGATATGTGAAATGCGAATATCAGAGGGAATGATGCATTATGGGCATTAATTGCGAGATATTGGATTTGCGCGCGTTTTTAGCGGTCGTCGAACTGGAAAACTTCCATCGTTCTGCCGAAGCGCTCAATCTGTCCCAACCGGCACTCAGCCGGCGAATTCAGAAGCTCGAGCTGGCAATCGGGGCGCCCTTGCTCGAGCGCACGACGCGGCATGTCTCGACAACCGCCCTTGGGGCGGAGCTGATCCCCCTGGTACGGCGCATGCTAGAGGAATTCGACACGTCACTGTTTGCGGTGCGCGATGTCGGGTCCCAGCGCAGCGGTCTGGTGACGATCGCTTGTCTGCCGACGGCCGCTTTCTATTTCCTGCCGACCGTCATCAAGCAGTTCAGCGCCGAGTACCCCAATATTCGTTTTCGCATCCTCGACCTTCCGGCCACCGATGGCCTGCAGGCTGTCGCCCGCGGGGAAGTCGAGTTTGGCATCAATATCATGGGCTTCTCGGACCCCGACCTGGTGTTCGACCGGCTGATTGAGGATCCCTTCGTTCTCGCGGCACGCAAGGATCATCCGCTGGCGGCGAAGAGCGAACTCGAATGGGGTGATCTGGCGCCCTATCAACTGATCACCGTTCACCGGTCCAGCGGCAATCGCACGCTTCTCGATGCAGCATTGGCGAAGTCGAACCTGAAACTGCGCTGGTCCTACGAAGTCACGCATCTCTCGACGTCGCTCGGTCTCGTCGAGGCCGGACTCGGAATCTCCGTTCTGCCAAAACTCGCGACACCCCAGGAAGAGCACCCGTTCCTCGTCACGAGACCTATTCGCAATCCTCAAATCTCGCGAACGATCGGCATTGTACGCCGTCGCGGTGGGACGCTTTCGCCTGCAGCCGAGCGCTTCATGACCATGTTGATTGGGACGTGGGCCGAAGGAAACTGAGCAACTAAGAAAGTTAAGATGCCGGTGGCTTCCAACCGCCGCCCGCACTGTTTGCCGTGGCCCGGAGGGTTCGATGTGGCGACAGGACAACGCCTGCGGCATTGTTACGTCTGGACATAAGGCGGGCCGCGTCACCGGCTGTTGCATGAGGGCCTGCTTGAGCTCTTTGCACGCGGAAAACAGATGCTCAACATTGGCAAACGGATCGCTCGGAATTCTCTCTGTCGATACATATCTCGTGCTTTGGCGCCGGCGGCATTGCTGTCAATGTTGAAGCGCTTCGCGGGTGATAGGCAAGGCAACTTTGCCATCATGACTCTCTCCTGAGCGCCATTCTCTTGGGTGCAGCGGGCGGTGCAGTCGACTTCGGTCATGGCCTTAGCGTAAAAAGCGATCTACAGGGTGAACTTGATGCATCGTGCTGGCGGCTGCCCACGAGCCCGAAAGCGACAAGATCGCCCAGGCAGAAAAGCTGTTCACGGAACTAACATCTCCCCTGGCCGGGTGCACACCAAGCGCTCGCTTCACGATCGACGCAAAGGGCGCCCTGACCGCACTCCTTCGGCCTCGGTGAACACCAGTCTTTTGAACTCGGAAGGAGCGGGGGCCGCTACCGGTTTGCGACTTACCCATTGACAGAATGGGTCGGTTAGCGCGCCAATGCCCCAAGGCGTCGTTCCAGGGAGCGAGGAATTCCTTGCCCTAATGGCGTCTAAGCATTTGCTCGAGCAGAGCATAACTGCCAAGAAGCGTCGACTGGGATTGGCTTAACCTCGCGTGCGAAAAACCGGCAGCACGCCACTCGCCCCGAAAGGCCAGCCTGACCGAAAGGGGTTCTCGATGAACCGAAAGGTCAGATATGAGAAAGCCAGCACGACGGCCACCGCGACGAGTGTCACCAAGGTTCCGAGGCCCTGATCGACTGCCAGCATCGTGTCACCGTTCGCAGCCACTTGAGTCGGCATCTTCATACCGAAGCGCAGAACCTGGGTGACCCCCCAACCGATAATCGAATGGGTCAGGTAGACGCTGTAGCTGACGGTCCCCAACCAGACGAAGAATGGCCACTCGAGAAAGCGGCGCAGAGCCGTATCCTCATGCAGGTTGGCGACGGCCACCACTGCCAAGGCGAAAAGAGGTGGCAGAAGAATCTCCGCACGTGTTCCGCCGAGACCCCAAACCGCCACAACGACGAGCGCCAGAACGCCTGCCGCTATCGGCGCCGGCGTTTTTCGGGGGAACCGGTCTTGACGCGAAGCGGCCCATGCGCCCAGAAAAAAGGAGTAAATGCAGCGGATGATCGCAAAAATTGGATCTGTTTGCAATTGCCCGCCCTCAAGCGCCAGCAAGATGATCGCCGCCAGGCCAGCCAGTACAAGGCACCACCACATGCGTAGCCGCAAGAGACCCATCGTCAGCGCGAACACCAGGTAGGTCCAAAACTCGACAGAGATGGACCAGCTCGGGATATTGAACGCAGGCTGGTTCAGAACCACGCCCTGCAACAGAAAAACACTGGCAAAAAAAGCGCTTGCGTTGGACACAACAAAGGCAGGGTTATTGGAAACGATACCGGTCTTCTGTTCAAAGACGTATTTGAGACACTCTATGCCAAAGAAAACCAGGAGCGTGAACAGATGAAGCGGATAGAGGCGCCAGAACCGCCGGCGCTGGAAGCTAGCGAAATCCAAGGGGCTCGACAATCTGTTCGCGTAATTAAGAGCGATGACGAAGCCGCTGAGCACGAAGAAGAAGTCAACCATCAGGTAGCTGTGCCGGATGAAGGCGTTTTCGCTCAGCAGGCTGCCATAACGGAAATGATGGAGAGCGACGGCAAGGGCTGCGAAACCCCGCAAAGATTCGAGCGCCAGAAGTTTGGGTTTCTTCGCCATTGAGGAGGATGCTCCATCTTGACAGCTATCGCCGCCATTTCATCACGCTGCGTCCGACGTTCGGATTTTCTGCTTCGACGGAGGCAGCCCCCGCAAGGACAGTTCATGCAAGCAGTTTCGCCCGGGAAGACTTAAAATCCGGTGTATGGGTGTCCGGCAACGGTTACGCCATGGTGGCTATCGACTAGCCATAAGCTCGGTTCCGATAGCTACGCAGCGCTGCTGCAAGGAATGACGGCTGCCAGCCCAGACACCTCCACACCGGTCTCCTGACAATCCAATTTGGTACGCGCATTAGTTGCGAATACGGGCTTCAACTCACAGGGGATCAAATGGCAAAAAGCTGGAACGGACCTTTCCAGGCGGCGGACTATGGGAATGCGTTGGATCTGTCGATGGATTTTTATTGCGCGCGGTATTCCGGTGATTTGCCGTCCAATTTTCCAGTCGGATGACGTGGACGCAAAGAATCTCGATGTTTAACACTGAAAGCGCCCGGCCGAACTGGGTCAGGCCCAACAGGAGCGCCGTGATCCTTCAAATAAAACTCCAGCGCCTCGAAGTAGCTGAACGCACTTTCCGAGCGCACGAAGCGCGACTGCATCAACTTTCCGGTGGCATCATCGATAAAGACCAGCAGCGAGCAGGCCGGCCCACGATCCTCAAACCAGCGATGCTCGGAGCCGTCAATTGCACGAGCTCGCCGTAGGCTTCTCGCCGCAGCCGCGGCTGATGGAAGCTGCGCCGCTGCTTGCGTGACAGCCACAGGCCGGCCTCAGCCATCCATTTGCGCAAGGTCTCGCGCGAAACCGTCAGCCCATGCTCTTCGGCGAGCTTCTCGGCCGCCAAGGTCGGACCGAAATCGGCATAGCGCTCGCGCACGATCGCCACGGCATAATCACGCACACCGTCGCAACCCGATTGTTCGACGGCCGGCCGCGCGCCTTGTGCCGGATCGCCGCCGCGCCGTGCTGCTCGAACACGTCCAGCAGCCGACGCACCTGACGCGTGCTCACCGCCAGAACACGCGCCGCCGACACGATCGTCATCCGGCCGTCGACGACCTTCGACAAAACCTCGATCCGCTGCAGATCACGCTCGCTCATCGCAATCAATCCCATCCGCAATCTCCCACGTCATCAAAACCCGGGCAGAGTGACATTCTTACTTTGCAGAAACAGGACACTTCAACTTTGCGGCTACACAATTTGTGGCAGCTATTTAAAGATGAGACAAAGTAATCAATGTAGAAACGCGACATTCATCCTATTCGTTATTACCGATTTTGCAAGATTCTATATTTGTAGATACACAGAACTGAGCCGCCGCCCGGGTGGAGCTGGTCGGGGTTGCGTAGCCCGGGCGGTGGCGGGTGGCTCCAGCTGAAAAAGTAAACTTTAGCTTTGACACCCCGATCACTCCGCCGCTTTCAACTGCGCAAGGGCACGCTCGCGCCGGGCGATGACGGCGGGATCATTGGTAAAATCCGTCTTCCTGCCAGGCTTGGTGCCGCGCTTTTGGTAGCCATTGCTTTGGCTGCCGTCGGGAATGCCGAACATATGGTCCGTCTGGCCGGTGCGGCGCGGTCCGCTTTTGCTGCGTTGTTGTTGGCGCCCGGCCTGCAGCTCAGCGACGATCGAGAGCATGTCATCCAGCCGTTTGTTCTCGACCACCTCGGAGCGATGCACGGACCGTAAGGTGTCGAACGTTCTGTAGGGCAGGGAGGCTTCCCCGTCCGTGATCTCTAGGCGTCCGTCGGGATAGTCGCAAACGACGACCTTCTTGCCCGCCAGCGCCGTTGCGCGCTCTGTCGGATCGAGAATGAACATCACCTTGTCATAGCGCAGCGTCAAGGAATTCGACAGCTTACGAACCTCCTTGCGGCACATGGCGCCATCGAGGTTCTCGTGATCCGCCAGCGGCCGATGCATGTCCTTGGGATTGCGTGGTGGCTTGCCGAAACGAAAGTTGAAATCCGCCATGAACTCCGGCGCATAGGCGTTGGCCGCCGCGATCGTATCGATACCGCGCAGCCGCAGTTCCTTCACCAGCCGATCCTGCAGCGTCTGATTGGCCCTTTCTACGCGGCCTTTGGCCTGCGGGGTATTGGCGCAGATGATGTCGATGTTGAGCTCATACAGTGCCCGACCGAACTGCGTCAGGCCGCTCGTCCGGTCTTTCTCCGACGCGTGAGTCGAGCGAAAGACGCCATGCTTGTCGCTGTAGAACGCGATCGGCTTGCCCCATTGCTGCAAGTAAGCCTTCGTCGCGTGCAGATAGTCGAAGGTGTTCTCCGAGCCGGCAAAGCGCAGCTGCAACAGCTTGCCGGTGGCATCGTCGATATAGACGAGCAGGGCGCATTTGGGACCGCGGTTCTCGAACCACCAATGATGCGATCCATCGATCTGGACCAGTTCGCCGAAACAATCGCGCCGGCCGCGCGGCTGGAAAACCCGCTTCTTGCGTTCGCGTCGCGCCACCCAGATGCCGGCTTCCATCATCCACTGACGCAGCGTCTCCTTGCTGACGGCAATCCGGTGGCGTTCGATCAGCTTCTCGGCGGCCAGGGTCGGTCCGAAATCCACGTAATGCTCACGCACCAAGTCGAGCACCAGGTTGCGGAAGTCCTCGCTGTGACGCCGGTTGCTCGTACGGCCGCGCTTCTTCGAGACGAGACCATCGGCGCCGGCCAGGTCATAGGCTTGCAACAGCCGGTGGACCTGACTGCGGCTGAGACCGAGCAACGCAGCTGCCTCGACGACAGTCAGGCTCCGCCCGCGAACCTGCTGGATCAGTTCAAGACGATGCAATTCTTTCTGCGACATAGTGATCAAACAAGACATGACGACTCCGAACGCTCATGGTCTCAACCACGCTTCACGTCGCCAGTCTTCCTTCCAAACCTTGACATTTGACCAGTATCCCAAGAGGCGACGACTGTCGCATCTCTAACTGGCCCATATGTCGCATCTCTAAACTGCCGCTACATAATTTTGTCGCATAACATAGGTTATGGAACTGGAAGGCGGTTTCCCATGTGTTGCTTTTCGCATTCAAACCGCCGTTTACGCCGCTGTGGATTACTTCGGTAAGAAGCGGTTTCGGCTGTTGCTTTTTTCATGGAACATGGAAGGTTCGCTTCGTCTCTGAGTGCGGATCATCATGCCGGTCAATCTTGCGTCGCCATCCATCCCACCAACCATGTCCGGCATGGCCAGCGTCGGCGCGTCCGGCGTCCCACGCTTCTGGGCGACCGTCTGGTCCGACGTCCTAAAAACATGGCTGTTGCCTTCGACAATACGGAAGCATCTTTCCGCACTGGACAGGCTTTATGCCGCCGTCCAGCAACAGCGTGGCAGCGTGGCAGCGACTGCCTCGACCGGCTGATTGCCGAGGCCGACGCCGATGCGCTCGAAGACTGTCTCGTCGGATTCCTAGCCCAGCTCCGGAACGAGGCCGACGTCGCTAACATTGACAAGACGTCCACCTGGACGTCGGCGATCAGCTTCGTGACGAACATGCTCCGCTTCGCCGGAAGCGCTTCCGGCGCTCGGGCCTCGGAAATGGAAGCCAAGCTCCTGAGGCTGGACACGCTCTATCGCCAGCTTGTACCGAACCCGAAAACGCCAGCGCCGCCGGTCCGGGCGCTTCCGCCGCTGGTGATCGAAGACCTCTATGAAATCTTCAACCCGGACTCGCCGCACAAAGCCTACTTCAAGACCAGCCTTGCCGAAGTCTGGGACGAGAAGTTTGACACCTTCGTAAGCGCCCTGAGATCAGGCGGAGGATGCTCTACACTGCGATCACCCGCGCGGTCAAAAACGGTCGTGCTGGTCGGCGACGCCGAGGTAGTCTCTGAAACCATCTGATGTCGTTCATTCTTGATGCATCCATCGCTGCAGCCTGGTTTCTTCCGGACGAACAGCACGACGCTGCCGACCGGCTGATAGCCGAGTTGCGCGCGACTGTCGGGCTGGTGCCGGCCTTGTTCTGGTTCGAAACCCGCAATCTGTTCCTGGTCGCCGAACGGCGCGGACGGCTTCGCCCGGGTGAAGCGCTTCTGTTGATGACACAATTGCGAGGGCTGTCTTTGGAAGACGCGGGATCGGGCGGCGACGGATTGGTTCTCGATCTGGTGGCCCGCCACATGCTGACGGGATATGACGCCAGCTACGTCGCGCTGGCGAAAACGCAGGGCCTGCCGCTAGCGACCGGCGATCGCAAAATGGCGACCGCGGCACGAGCCGAAGGGATTACCATTTTGGGACCGCTTGAGCATGAGCACTGATCAGAACTCCGGCAATCCTCCACCTCAGGCGCTGGCCGAGCCAAAAAGCATCCGCGGCGATAAATGCAGTGTGGGATCTTGTGGCCAAATCCAAAAGCGCGGTGCCAGCCAACGCTGCGCATGCGCACGGTAATCTCTATGATGAAGATGGGTCGCCGCGATAGTAAAGGCCTCTCTTCAAAGGCCATGACTTCGGAAGGACCGACATGAAATGCCATCCGCTGTCATCGCGTCAATGATCGACAGTCCAGTCGGAGCACTTCTCAAGCGCGCCGAAGACGCGCTCGACGCCATCCTGCCCTTCGATCGCCGCGATCAACTGGCCGCACTGTTGACCGATGACGATGTCGCGAACCTCAAACATCTGGCGCAGGAGGGCATGGGCGACAATACCCTGCGCGCCACGCCTCCGACCTTGGTTATCTCGAGGCCTGGTGCCAGCTTGCCATCGGTGCTCCCCTGCCCTGGCCGGCGCCCGAAAGCCTGCTGCTGAAATTTGTCGCCCAACATCTCTGGGGATCCGGTCAAGCGAGCCGAGATCAGGCCATGGCATGCCGGTGGAGATCGACGCTGGCTTGCGCGCCCAAGGGCTACTTCCGCACTTTGCCTCGGCGCGTGTGGCCTCGCCGGCGGCAAGCTCTGCCGTGGCCCAGGCCTCGGCGCTCTGCATCAGCGACACAATCTCGCCCTTGAAGCGATGTGATCGTTGCAGGTCGCCAGCGTGGTCCACGTTGCAGCGCGGATCATAGAATACCTCGATCAACTCGCTGGCCGCTTATCGCGCCAACTGCGCCTTCAGAATTTCCAGCTCGGCCTTCGCATCAACCGCGGCGCGGGGCGAAAACAGCGCCTGGAGCGATCGTCAGCAATCCCGCGGCGCTTTCAGGTTTCCGGAAACAATCAAGTTCGCGAAGAGGAACTGGTTTGGAGAAGAAGTAGCCTTGGAGATCGGTGCAGCCGAGGGCGGATAGAAAATCGCGTTGATATTCGGTTTCAACCCCTTCCGCCGTCGTCGAGATACCGAGGTTGCGGCTAAGTGCGACGATGGCGCCAATGATAGCCGCCCCGTTGGCTTTTGTGCCGAGCAGCGAGACGAACGATCGATCGATCTTGATGCGGTCGATGTCGAAGCGCATCAGATGGCTGAGGGATGAAAAGCCGGTTCCGAAATCATCGAGTGAAATCTGAACACCCTGGCTGCGCAGCGACTTCAGTACCGTATAAACGTCCGAATTATCCTCGATGAGCGACGACTCGGTGAGCTCGAGCTCAAGCCGGGAGGGCGGCAGGCCGCTCTCCTGAAGCACGGCGAATACTTCCTCGGCAAAATTTGGTCTCCTCAACTGGGCAGGAGACACGTTGACCGCAACAAATGCGTTTTCAGGCCATTTGCAGGCGGCTCTGCAGGCTTCGCGCAATACCCAGAAACCGAGAGCGTCGATGAGGCCGCCCTCCTCGGCTATAGGGATGAAGCTGGCAGGCGTCAATAGTCCGCGCTGACTGTGACGCCAACGCACGAGAGCCTCCGCGCCCAACGCCGAGTATCCTTCCTGAGCGCGGTGTACCGTTTGGTAATAGACCTCAAGTGATCCGAAGTCTGGCCTGTTCGCAATCAGATCGGACTGTGGACCGTCAGCGGATGGGGCCGTGCCTCTAGCCAGAACTTCCCGCAATTCGTTCTTGAGAATGTCGCGGGCATTCCTGCCGCCGTCCATGGATGGCGAATAGACGCGCCACTGGCCTCTCCCGCCCATCTTTGCCTCGTACAGCGCGACGTCGGCGTAGCGCATGATGTCATCGGCGTTCCGTCCAGCGTCCGGCACGATGGTCACGCCGATCGAGCCGCCGACCCGTGCGACCGCCTCGCCCCTCAAAAGCGGGAACGGTTTGCCAAGTTCGTCAACGATCGCTTCGCATATTGCCGGCAAAACTTGATCATGATCTTTGATGTCCCGGAGAAGCAGGGCAAATTCGTCCCCTCCGAGCCGGGCAAGCGTGTCGCGCGGACGAAGCAGGGCGCGTATCCGCTCCGCAGCCATCCTGATGAGTTCATCGCCGGCGGCATGGCCGAACGTGTCGTTCACGGCCTTGAAGCGATCGAGGTCGAGAAGAGCGACCGCCGAGCGCTCGGTCGAATTCTGTGTCTCGGCCAGGCACTCGTCGAACCTCATCGCGAACAAAGCGCGATTGGGAAGGTCCGTGAGCACGTCATGCAAGGCAAGCTGCCTTGCATGCAGCTCGCTTTTCTTCAACTCGCCGAGACTGCTTCGCAGGCGCACCAGCAGGACCGAGAACAAGATCGCGATCACCAAGGCGGCAATCGAAAGTGCCGGCATCAATCGGCCGATCACCCTCGAACCTGGAAGATCGGGCCGCCATACGATGAAGCCGATCGGTTCGCCATTTGCCGTGGCGTCAATCTGGAACGCAACCTCGTTTTCGTCTGCATCGGCCGTGCGCGCGAAGCGTGCGCCGTTGAGGCCCTGTTGCCGGCTCAATTCGTCCAGCGCCGCTCCATCGATAAACCGCACGACGACCAGGAATTGCCGCATTGGCTGCTGCTGCCCCTCGGCCTCGTTGATGGCGACTACGCCCACGATCGTCGGCCGACCTTCCAGCCGCATCAGATTGGCCAACGCACGATTGGAACGGGCTGCGCTCTCAAGGCGGGTTTTCGTTGAGGAAGGCGTTCGTTCGTTGGAAACCGTGCCTTGTCTCACCTCGAGGCGGGCATCCTGAAGGAGAGGCAAAAAGAGAGGCTTCATCCAGCGATAACGCTTTTCCGTTTGGGCGTCCGCCAGCATGAGCAGTTGAGCCTTCTCGTCTACGACAAAAGCCTGATCATAGCCGAAGGCGGACATTGCGGTGTGGCTGATCGCACTCCCGGCCGCCGCCGTCAGAACTGCATCGAGGGTGGAAGAGCCTCCCGTTGACCGGGCAGCAGGATAAACACGTGTGAGGTAACCGTTGCCGAACTGGCCTATAACATGCGCGACTTGATCGACCTGTTCCCCCAGGCGCGCATTGACAAGTTGGTGCTGTCGATCAAGGGCGGCAGCGTCGCTCTCGGTTCCCGCCCAAAGTGCCGAAAGCACGACAAGTCCGATCGCTCCAAGCCCGCTGACGGCAATAAGAAACAGAATTCTCCCTGAAGCGATCCAGGATTGCTGAAACGTGTTGGAGCTGGAAGGAACAACGATGTGCAAGCGTAGACCCCTGAACACCACGACACGGGCGCTCATCGACGCTAACAAAGAAGCGTTCACGTAGAATTAAAGGCTGCGGCGCACTATGGGGCGAGATCGACTACGCCCCAAGGAGCCCCGACGATGCTGCGCCTATCCATTCACACTATATTGCGCGGAACGTTGGTGGCGAGCGGGATGGGTAGTTTTTTGGGCGCGACCTCGCTCCAGGTGGCTGCGCAAGATCGCACGCCTATGAGAGTTGCCGTCGAAGGTGCATTTCCGCCCTTCAACTATGTCGATGTAAATAGCAAGCTTCAGGGCTTCGACATCGATATTGCCAACGCCCTCTGCGAGGTCGGCAAGTTCGAATGCCAATTCATCATCGAGAAGTGGGACGACATGATTCCCAATCTCGTTGGCGGAAAATACGACGCGATCATCTCATCCATGTCGATGAGCCTTGAGCGGCGTCAAAAGGTTGCCTTCACTGAAAAATACTACAGCAGCCCGTCGGTGTTCATCGTCCGGAAGGATTCTTCGATCAATGACGTCAGCCCCGCCGCCCTGAGCGATAAAAATCTTGGGTTGACGTCGTCGACAGTCCAGGAATCCTTTGCCAACAATCTCTATCCGGAAATGAAAAAGACGGTTTTTCGGTCTTCGCCCGAATTGTACAACGGTCTGGCGGATGGAAGCGTTGACGTTATCCTGGAGGACAAACTCGCCATCTACGACTGGATGGCCAACACGAAGGCGGGAAGCTGCTGCGAGTTCCAAGGACCGGATCTGCTCGACGTCACATACTTTGGCGAAGGTGCCGGAATCGCGCTGCGCCTGGATGACAAGGAGCGTCTTACGCGCTTGAACGAAGCGTTGAAGAGCATCAAGGCGGATGGGACCTATGACATGATCAACGCAAAATATTTCCCGTTCAGTATCCAGTAGTTTCGCCGACCAAATTCCTGTGATGCAGCGGTCCCCTCCCAATGCCAATGGAGCAATCTCACCTTCGTCCAGTGCACCAAGCGTCAAGCTGGGCGTTTGTTGCATTTGCGCAACTTGATGACCTTGAAAAGCCCAACGGCAAAGGATGATAACCAATCGGTCAGCTAGATCAGCGCAGTCGCGAGCAAGGCTATGAAAGAGGGCGTAATAGGCTGCTCTCACCCCTCTTTTCAGGTCGGACTGGCGCGGCCGTTGCGGACTGGCCTTCGCAAGCCGGCGGGCGGTAGCAATTAGATCGATCGACACGGGCTAGCTTGCGATCTTCTGCTGTTCGTTCAAATGGTGTCTGATCTGCGGGAAGTGGCTCTCGCCAAGCGAGATCAGAGCCTTGCGGACTTCTGTCGGAAGTCCGAAGGTGATTTTCGAGCTGATCGGCCGGTCGACGAAATTGTAATTTACGTCGACAAGCAGGATTGGATCGCCGTCGAAGTCGCGATCCGCGCGAATATCCGCACCCGCGAAACCGGCCAGCCCCAGGCGGTCGCGAAGAACCTTCTCCACGGCGCGCTTTACGTTGTTCGGAATGTCCTGATCCTGGTTCGCCACCACACGGGTTGCTTCGCGGACAAATGCTCGCTTTCTGCTCGATCGTACATCCGGGTCGGACATGCCCTGCGGTTTCCCTACTGCGGCCCGCTTGCTTTAACCAAAAGCCCGGGGCGGGAGGAAAGGCACCGCGGAAGAAGGCCGGGGTTACCGGGGTCTCGCCAACCAGAACGACCTTGGACTTCGTGTGTCGGCACTCTTAGCCGGTTCCTGGAGCTACTCCTCGCCAAAGATCAAGCTTAGCAGCTCCCTAATTTGCGGCAGGAGCGCCTCGAAATGACTGTCCAGACTCATGTCGTCATCCTTGATGAAAGCAATGTAGTGCGCATTCCAATGGTTGTAGATAACGGCCGCGAGAGCCGCAGCATCGAAGGCGCCCCCCCTACGCGTCTCGCTCGGCTGATCCCTCAGGACGCTTTCGATTTCGTCCCTCAACACCGCGTCGATTTGCACATAACGCTGAACAAACTCCGATTTCGGCTGGCGGATGGCTGCTGAGTCGGCGTAGCGCCAGACCGGCTTGTTGAAGATCTGCATCGAGTATTTTGTGAAACGCGTGAGCAGGTCGGTTAGGTCTGCCGCCAGCCCCTTGCCGCTTCGTCTCGCAATGCGCCTGTTGCTCTCAACCGCCCGAACGTGTCCGTCAAGAATGATGGCGAGCAACAGTTCGTCCCTGGTGCCGAAATAATTGAAGACTGTCGGCGTCGAAACACCGACCTCCGCGGCAATGGCAGCCATCGTCGTGCTTTCGATTCCGTTCTGTTCGAACAGCCGTTTCGCGACGGTCAAGATGGCGTCCCGACGCTGACTCTTCTGCCTCGAACGCAGCCCCGGCGGATTCTCCTCAACCGACCTCTTCCTCATTTCATGCCTTTCTTTTATTCAATAAAATATTTTATTGACACAAATTATTTATCGCATACGGTATGCGCATAGACAAACATAAAAACAAGAATGGGAACGATGGAAATCAAGCAGATGATGAGGTTCCGCGCCTGAGAAAAACGGCAGCGGTAGAGCGCTGACACTGCCAGCACGTCTGGCGGTGGCGTTCTGCGACCTGCCATATGCATTTCAGGTTTGGCATAGGTGCCCCACCGCGCAACGAGGTTTCTCGTTGCAGCGCGAGTGCTCGTGCGTCCGTCGGCACCTTGGAGATCAAGCGAAGGCCTTCCCGCAAGGAAGTACCCGACCGCATGCCGATTTCGCGCAGCAATTTGAACTGAGCTGGGGAGCAGATGACTGTACAATCGCGCGCCACGTCCGGAAGTGCCGTCAACATACTCGGCGTCATCAAGGATTTCGACACGTTCCGGGCTGTCGATGGTGTCACCCTGCAAATTCAGCCCAATGAATTCTTCACGCTGCTCGGCCCCTCCGGATGCGGCAAGACCACCCTTCTCAGGTTGCTGGCCGGATTCGAGACCCCGACATCCGGCGGCATTCTACTCGGCGCAAAGGACATTTCGCGCCTCCCGCCCAACCAGCGGCCGATCAACACGGTCTTTCAGAACTATGCCCTGTTTCCCCATTTGACCGTTGCCGAGAACATCGGCTTCGGACTGAAGATGCAGGGTCGGCCGAAGTCCGAAATCGCAACGACCGTCGAAGAAATGCTGCGCCTGGTCCGGCTGGAAGGGCGCGGCGACAGGCTCGTGACCAGGCTTTCGGGCGGCCAACAGCAACGCGTAGCGCTTGCCCGTGCTTTGGCGCCCAGACCACAAGTTCTATTGCTGGACGAACCACTTTCCGCGCTTGATCTCAAGCTGCGGCAATCGATGCAAATCGAACTCAAGCGTCTTCAAGCCGAAACCGGCATCACCTTCGTCTTCGTCACCCACGACCAGGAAGAGGCGCTAACCATGTCAGACCGCATTGCGGTCATGAATGCCGGCCGTATCCTGCAAGTCGGCTGCTCCCGGGATATCTACGAGCATCCGGCCGACAGGTTCGTTGCGGGATTTATCGGCGAAACCAACTTTCTTCAGGCCGAACTTAAAACCGTCGATGGCATCACCGGAGCCGTGCTGCTCAAGAATGGTGTGCAGGTATCGGCCGGCCTTTCGGAAACGGCCCCGCGCCAGGGCACGGTTACCATTGTCATTCGCCCCGAACATATAGAAATCGCAGCACCTGGCGCAGCAGGCTCGATCCCCGCGACAGTCAGGACAGTTGTCTATTTTGGCACCGACACGCACATCCATGCCAACCTTGCCGATGGAACACCAGTCGTTGTCCGCCAGCAGAACCGCAGGGACGGCAATGGCATCCCGCAACCGAATACCGCAATCGGCCTCATAATCCCGGCCGGAGCCTCACAAGTGCTGAGGGATTAAGCCATGACATCCGATGCCGATATCGCGGAAGCTCACATCAGCCACAAACGGTGGCTTACCCTGCCTGCACTGTTTTGCATCCTGGTGTTCGGCGTTGTGCCTCTTCTAACGGTGCTGCTCTATTCCCTCATGAAGCCATCGGAATATGGCGGTGTCGTTCCAAAATTCTCGTTCGATGCCTATGTTTCGTTGCTGTTCCAACGGGACATCTTCGATGATACCCTCACCTTCTCGCCGGACTACCTGCTTATCTTTGCGCGGACGCTGTTGTTCGGTGCGGCCACAACCCTCCTCTGCCTGCTGATTGGGTTTCCGACTGCCTATTACATGGCGACCCGGCCGCAGCATACCCGCAACAGATGGGTGCTGCTGATCACCATCCCCTTCTGGTCGAATCTGCTCGTCAGAACCATCGCCATCATGTTCATCATCCGCGACGAAGGCCTGATCAACATGATCCTGATGTCATTGGGTCTGGTCGACAGGCCGGTCGGCATGATTTTCACCGATTTTGCGGTGATACTCGGCCTGATCTACAGCTTCCTGCCCTTCATGATCCTGCCGGTCTATGCGGCGCTCGAGAAGATCGATTTCCGGCTCGCCGAAGCCGGCTTCGATCTCTATGCCTCGCGCTTCCAGGTTTTGTGCCGGATCATCATCCCGCTTGCCATGCCCGGAATCATCACCGGCTGCGTTCTCGTATTCATCCCCACATTCGGCGCCTATGTGACGCCGCTCCTGCTCGGCGGCGGCCGTCATATGATGATCGGCGACCTTATTGCGCTGCAATTCGGCTCGTCGCGGAACTGGCCGCTGGGCTCGGCCTTTGCCACCGTCCTCATGGGTTTCGTTCTATTGGCGCTCTACTTCCAGGCGCGCAAGGCGATGGAGATCAGTCATGGCTAAGGCTTTCATCAAAGGCGTGACCGACGTCAAACGGCAACCCGGTTTCGGCCTGATCGCCGGCGTCTGTATCGCCGTCCTCTACCTGCCACTGATGATCATTGCGGTCTATTCATTCAACGCCGCGAGCAATATCGGCGCCAGCTGGAACGGCTTCACCGTCGACTGGTATGCCTCAGCGCTGCAAAACAGAGAGTTCTACGACTCGGCCATTCTCTCCATCGGACTGGCATTCGCCGCCATGGTAATATCCACCACTCTGGCGACGGCCGCCGCCCTGGGCACGACACGCGGTAGACCCTGGCGCGGCCAAACGGCCACCTTCGTCGCGATCACCACACCGCTGGTGGTTCCCGAGATCGTGACAGGCATTTCCCTCCTCGCCTTCTTTGCCGCCATCGCTGCGCTTGTCGATATCAATCTCGGCCTCGGCAAACTGTTGATCACCCATGTGACCTTCTGCATCCCCTTCGCCTACCTGCCGATCAAGGCTCGACTGGAAGGCATGGATGACACCCTCGACAGCGCGGCCGCCGATCTCTACGCCACCCGCTGGCAGACATTCCGCTATGTGACCCTACCCCTGCTCGTGCCGGGTATTTCCTCCGGCGCCGCCCTCGCCTTCATCGTTTCTTTCGACGATTTCACCATCACGCAACTGATCGCCGGACCGGGGGAAACGACACTTCCGCTCTACATCTACACCCGCATCCGACGGGCTCTGACCCCGGAGATCAACGCCATGTGCACGCTGCTGCTGTTGATCTCATTCATCTTCATTATCCTGTCCTTCGGCATATCAAAGCGCCGGAGCCAGTGAAGTTCGCGTACCTCCTCCAGAAGAAAGAACTTGTGACATGCTGAAATCTTCCTGGCTTGCCATTGCAGCATTTGCCCTGTCCGCCTACTCGGCCTTGGCCGCAGGAGAGCTGCATATCTACAACTGGGGCGAATACACCAACTCGAAACTGATCGAAAAATTCGAGAAGGCCTACAACGTCAAGATCACCCTGGACTTCTACGATTCCAACGAAACGATGATGTCAAAGGTCCGCGCCGGAGGCTCCGCCTTCGATATCGTCGTGCCAAGCGACTACGCCGTTGCGATCATGATTGACACGGGCATGCTCGAAAAGACCGAGCCAGCCTCGATGGCAAACTTCAAGAACATGGACCCGGCGATCGTCGACATCTATTTCGACAAAGGCCGGCATTATTCCGTGCCCTGGCAGCTCGGGTTGACCTCCTTCGTTGTCGACACCGCCGTCTACAAAGGTGACATCAATTCGTACTCCATCCTCTTCGATCCTCCGGCCGAACTAAAAGGCCGTATCAACATGCTCGACGACATGACGGCGATCATGCATGCGGCGGAACGCTATCTGGGATTCCCGCGCTGCACCTCGGACAAGATGCAGCTGAAGGCCGTCAACGAGCTCCTGAACAAAGCAAAACCTTCCTGGCGCACCTTTTCCTACGACTCGCTCCAGCTGCTCGCCGCCAAGGACGTCGATGCGGCGATGATTTGGAATGGCGCAGCGTTTCGCGCACGTGCTCAGCGTAACTCTCTGGTCTTTGCCTATCCCAAGGAAGGGATCGAGGGCTTCATGGACAATGTGGTCGTGCTCAAGGGCGCTGCCAATCTCCAAAATGCGAAGCTCTTCCAGAACTTCATCATGGATCCGGAAAACGCCGCCCTGATTTCCGACTTCGCCAAGTACAACAACGGCATTGTCGGATCGGAAAAATACCTCTCCCAGGATTTTAGCGACGCGCCCGAGATCAAGCGCCCGGAAGGTGCCACGCCGGAATATGTGGCGCCGTGCTCGTCCGAGGTCGTCACGATGTACAACAAGATCTGGACGAACCTCCGCAAGTAACTCGCCCCAACTCCCAAAGCACCCACCTGCCGGCACCAGGCCGGCGGGCGGTGGCCGATCGCCACAAAATCTGGAAGACGACATGAAGCAAGAACCCGCCGATCTCATCATTCACAGTGCAAAAATTCTCAGCATGGACGATGCCCAGCCGAGAGCCGAGGCACTCGCGCTCCGGCACAACCGGATTCTTGCTGTCGGCAGCAATGACGACATCCTGAAATTGGCAGGCGCATCGACACGTCTGGTCGATGCACGCGGCGCAACCGTCCTTCCGGGGTTCAACGAAGCCCATATGCACATTTTTAGCGGTTCGGTCGGGCTGACCGAACTCTCACTGTTTGGTGTGCAGGGCTTCGAGGCATTTGCACGCACGGTGCGAGATTATGCAGCGAGCAAGCCGGACCTGACGCTGTTGGTTGCCCAACAAGCGGACTACTCGATCCTCGGCCGGAACGAACCGGTGACGCGCCATCATCTCGATCGTATCCTCCCTGACCGGCCGTTCCTCATGTATGCGCCCGATCACCATACGGCCTGGGCGAATACGGCGGCACTAAAGGCGGCCGGCATCCTGGGAGGCCGCGATGTCGGCGTAGGCAACGAGATCGTCATGGGACTAGACGGCCTTGCCGGCGGCGAATTGAAGGAAGCCAACGCGATCAGCCCGGTCGCGCGGCTGAGTCAGACGGGAGGGCGCGAAAGCCTCGGCGTGGTAACCGGCGGCGATCCTCATTCCGTCACGCCGGAGGAAAGGCAAACCGATATCGCCGTCATTCGCGAGGGCCTCGACTACTGCGCCTCGCTCGGCATTACCTCGATCCAGAATATGGACGGTAATCTCTATCAACTTGAAATGCTGGAGGAGATCGAACGCGAAGGCGGCCTGCCGACAAGGATACGTGTCCCGTCCCATATGAAGAACTTCATGCCGCTTACGGAGATCGAAGAGAAGGCTGCATCCTGGCGCGACCGTTTCAACAGCGACCGGCTACGGTCGGACTTCGTCAAGGTGTTTGTGGACGGGGTCACAGAGTCGGGAACGGCGTTCTTCATGGAAGACTATGCCGACGAGCCTGGCTGGCGCGGCGAACCGCTTTTCACACAGGACCATTTTAACAACGTCGTCGCACTGGCCGATCGCCTCGGTCTGCAGGTCGCGGTCCATGCCATCGGCGATGGCGCGGTAAACATGGTCCTGAACGGCTATCAGGCAGCCTCGGAAGCCAATGGTCGGCGCGACAGCCGCCACCGGATCGAACATATCGAAACGGCACTCCCGAGCGATTTTTTGCGTTTCGCGGAACTCGGCGTCGTGGCATCCATGCAGCCGACCCATCCACCCGGCTCCGCCGGCCTGCCGCTCGAACCCTATTTGAGCCGCATCGGCGAACAGCGGTGGCCGCACGCCTTCGCATGGCGCGCACTCGCTGACCTGGGCGTGAAGATCGTCTTTGCGACAGACTGGCCGGTTTCACCGCTCGATCCGATGTATTGCATCCAGTGTGCGATGACCCGCGAGAC
This sequence comes from Pararhizobium sp. LjRoot235, assembly GCF_964254145.1. NCBI lineage: Bacteria > Pseudomonadati > Pseudomonadota > Alphaproteobacteria > Hyphomicrobiales > Rhizobiaceae > Pararhizobium > Pararhizobium sp. LjRoot235. The sequence goes on from NZ_CAXUSP020000002.1 coordinate 551,059, forward strand.
CTGGAAAGAGGACCTGCCTGACCAGCGCCTCTCGCTCATGGAAACGCTCGCCGCCTATACGCGGACCAGTGCCTGGGTCGAATTCATGGAAGACCGAAAGGGCGTGTTGAAGCCCGGCTATCTCGCCGACGTTGTCGTGCTGAGCGGAGATATCGAGTCGGCGGCATTCGACCAGCTCGCAACGCTTCGACCCGTCATGACCATCTGTGATGGTCGCATCACATACGAGGCCTGATCATATTGACCGCCTTCCAGACCCCAATTCCATCTTTCCGGCAAAGACCATGCCCTTCAACAATTACCTGCGGTTCTACATTGGCGGCCGCTGGGTCGCACCGCTTGCAAAAGACACCGCCCCGCATGCGTTTTCTGCAATTCATGCAGCGATTTGAGGACCGATCTGGTGGATCATGATTGATGAACACGAAGCCATAGAATTCTTTCGCAACAATCCCGATATCGAAGTGCTCGAGGCGTTCGTGATCGACGTCAATGGCGTGCCGCGCGGCAAATGGATCCCGCGGGAACGCGCGGTCGAGGTGTTGACAAAGGGCATGGCGATCCCGCGCTCCGTCTACGCTCTCGATGTCTGGGGCCGGGACGTCAATGCGGCGGGCCTCGCCGAGGGGACGGGCGACCCGGACGGGATGTGCTTTCCCGTTGCGGGATCGCTCGCCCGCATCAGCTGGCTGAAAAGGCCGACAGCGCAAGTGCTGCTCTCCATGCGCAATATGGATGGGACCGGCTTTTACGGAGACCCGCGCCAGGTGCTTGCGGCCGTTCTCGAACGATACCGGAAACGGGGCCTCACGCCGGTCGTCGCAACCGAGCTCGAATTCTATCTCATCGACCCGGTGCGCTCGGCGCTCGATCCGGTGCGCCCACCCAATACGCGCGAGGGCCGCTGGCATACGGGTCAAACCCAGGTCTTGTCGATCGCGGAATTGCAGGATTTCGAGGATGTGTTCCATGAGATTTCGACAACCTGCCGCGCGCAGGCTGTACCGGCCGATACGACGCTGCGCGAGAACGGTCCCGGTCAATACGAGATCAACTTGAAACACGTACCGGACGCCCTGAAGGCCGCAGACTATGCCGTGCTCCTCAAGCGCATCGTCAAAGGCGTTGCGCGCAAGCACGATCTCGACGCCACTTTCATGGCAAAACCCTACGGCACCCAGGCGGGAAGCGGCATGCATGTGCACTTCTCGATCCTGGACGAGAAAGGCCGCAACATTTTCGTCGGCGGCGACCAACCCGCGGAGACGCTGCTCCATTCCGTCGGCGGGCTATTGCAGAACATGGGGGACAGCATGGCCGTATTCGCGCCGCATGCGAATTCCTACCGACGCCTGCGCCCGAGCGAACACGCACCAACGTATGCTTCATGGGGCTATGACAACCGTTCCGCGGCGGTTCGCGTGATCACGACCAGCAAGCCCGCAACCCGGATCGAACACCGCGTCGCCGGCGCCGACAGCAATCCGTATCTCGTCTTGGCCCTTATCTTGGATGCAGCCCTGATGGGCATGAACATGAAAGTGAAGCCTGGAGGCGAGATCACTGGGGACGACCATGCGCTCGATCATGAGCCGCTGCCGACCAACTGGGACTATGCCCTGCAGCGCTTTTCAAAGTCCGGCTTCGCCTATAGCGCGTTAGGGCCGGCCTTTCGTTCGCTCTACGCCAGTTGCAAGCAACAGGAACTGTCGGAGTTCTCGCTCCGCGTCACAGATGTCGAGTACGACGCCTATATCAGGACGGTGTAGTCATGACCACTCACGCACAATTCGCCTCCAATCCGGGCCACGCCGCGTCCTGGTATGCGGCGTCGGCCAATCAAAAATCGGTCCGCCCGGCTCTGCAGGGAGAGATCGCGGCCGATGTCTGTATCGTCGGCGCCGGCTTCACCGGTATTTCTGCCGCGCTCGAACTGTCGGAACGCGGCTACAAAGTCGTCGTCCTCGAAGCCGAGCGCATCGGCTTTGGTGCCTCCGGCCGCAATGGCGGCCAGATCGTCAACGGCTACAGCCGCGATCTTGAAACGATCGAGCGGCGCTATGGCCAGGAGAAAGCTCGCGCGCTCGGGGCGATGTCGCTCGAAGGCGGCGACATCATCCGCGGAAGGATCGAGAAATACGCCATCGATTGCGATCTCCGCCATGGCGGCTTCTTCGCCGCATTCACCCAAAAGCAGATCCGCAGCCTGGAAGCCGTCAAGGCAAAGTGGGAGAGACACGGGCATGAACATCTGGAGATGGTCTCGCATGCGGCCGTGTCCAAATATGTAAAGACCGATCGCTATGTCGGTGGCTTGATCGACAAGTGCGGCGGCCATATTCATCCGCTCAATCTTGTGCTCGGCGAGGCCGCGGCCGCGGAGTCGCTAGGCGCCATCATCTTCGAAAATTCTCGCGTCGAAAAGATCGGAACTGGAAACGACCCGGTCGTTGCCACGTCGAAGGGTACGGTGCGGGCGAAACATGTCCTGATCTGCGGCAATGCCTATCTCGGCAAGTTGTTTACGAAAATAACAGACCGGATGATGCCGGTGTCCAGCCAGGTCATGGTCACCGAGCCTCTGGAACCCAAATTAATCGAAGGACTGCTGCCGGCAGACTATTGCGTCGAGGACGCCAATTATGTGCTCGACTATTACCGCCGCACCGCCGACAACCGCCTCCTCTATGGCGGCGGCATCGGCTATGGCGGCCAGGATCCCAAGAACCTCACCGCGATCATTCAACCGAACATGCTCAAGACGTTTCCGGCATTGGCAAAGGCGAGGATCGAATTTGCCTGGAGCGGAAACTTTGCCCTCACCCTGACCCGCATTCCGCATGTCGGACGCATTTCCGACACCGTGTTCTTTTCGCATGGCGACAGCGGCCATGGTGTCACCACGACGCATCTGCTCGGCAAGATCCTGGGCGAAATGGCGGCCGGCCAGGCCGAACGCTTCGATGTCTGGGCGTCGCTTCCCAGTCTGCCGTTTCCGGGCGGGAAGGCGCTAAGGGTTCCTCTTACCGTCCTCGGCGCTTGGTGGTACGGAATGCGAGACCGGTTTGGGTTATGAAGAAGGCCACCGATACACATCAAGATTTTGCAAACCAGCCATGATCAAAGGAGGAAAAATGTCTCGGAAAGCATTGATTTTGGTCGACTTTCAGAACGACTACTTTGAAGGTGGCGCGCTCCCACTTGTCGCTCCCCTGGCGGCCGCAACCAACGCACGTCGGGTTCTCGATGATTTTCGCTCCAAAGGCGCTTGTGTCATCCACATCCGCCATCACGCAAGGGAGCCCGATGCGACCTTCTTCGTACCTGCAACGTGGGGCGCGGAAATCCACGCCCTCGTTTCACCCGCAGGCGACGAACCTGTTCTGACAAAGTCGAACATCAACGCTTTCCTCGATACCGGCCTGAAGGACCTTCTTGAAGAACGGAGTATCACAAACGTCGTGGTGGCCGGAGCCATGAGCCACATGTGCATCGACGCTGTGGTGCGCGCCGCTTCGGATTTCGGATTCTCGCCAAGCGTCATCCAGGACGCGGTCGCCACCAAAGACATGGAGTTTGGCGGGCGGCTCGTCCCCGCTGTCGACGTGCATGCGTCCTTCATGGCAGCTTTGGCCTTCGCCTACGCCGAAGTGGTTTCTACCGATGACTATCTCGGAAGATAGTTTCGATCCGCGTGGCGCAACAGCATGGTTGTGGCAGGTTGCCTCGCCTTAACGCCCACGCGAAGCCGGATGAGTTCACTCTGCACCATGAGGTCACCCAACATGCCACGGCGCGCTGCATTGTGAATCACCCCGTCTATCGCATCGGAAATGATCAGCGCGTTGGTTCGATCGCTCTTGCCGGGCTAGCGATTTCGACAGCTTGCCTCTGCATAGTAGCCGAGATATTCGATTTCAAATTCAAACTCGCTGTTGGGGTTGCGATAGTCGCCCGAACTTGGGGATTCATCGAACAACACCCTATGCGGTCCAGGGTAAATGCTATGGACGGCAATCATCGCGCGAACGAGGTTCGCCACGAACTGCATGGGTGACAGCCCTGGGGTTTTGGAGTTTCGCACAACGACGAGACGGCCATCGAGATGCCGGCGGCAGATCGCATCGACCAGAGAAAGCTTGTCCGGAAAATACTGATACGGCGAACCGATGACTCTGGCCAAATCTGCGGACCCTGTTGGTCGTAAATCCGGCCCTTCATCGCTCGAGCACCAGCCCAGAGGATCGTTTCGTGTCGCGCGGGAACGGGCCTGCCGTGGCTGCTTGCGCATTCCCGACTGCTGCGTTGAAATGCAAGTAGACAACGGAGCCGCCTTGTACAGAATGTGAGTAGCCTCGTATTCCCCAAACTTGGAAGGGCCGCCCTCATGAGCATGTTGCTCCAAAAACTGTATGGCTATCACGCCTGGGCAAATACTGACCTCTTCGACAAACTGGGGACTTTGGATCAGGAACGGCACAGGGTCGAGCTGCACACCGCCTTGCGGCTGATCAATCATTATTACATCGTGGCCCGAATCTTCGGAGCGCATCTAGTTGGCGCGCAACATGGCTATGCCTCCGACAATACGCAGGAGACGCCAACGTTGGGTGAACTGCGTGCTGCCGTAGCATCTACCGATCAATGGTATCTCGATTACCTTCGCGGCGTCTCGCCGGAAAATCTGGCGGAGACCATTCCCTTCACTTTCACCGACGGCGACAAGGGTTATATGACCAGAGAGGAAATGCTGACCCATGTTGCCCTGCACGGAGGTTATCATCGGGGCGAGGTTGGCCGGATACTCTGGCAACTCTCCATCACCCCGCCTTGGGACATCTTCGCCCTCTATCTTCACCAAAGCGAGCCGGAACGGCGACAGCAGGGTGGCGCTTTTCCATCTCAGATGCGTAATGCTGGGCCCAGTGGTAGTTAACGCCCAATTTGCCATACCAACGCATCGCCCAAAAATCACCTCACCCCCAAAATGAAGCCATTTGAAATCGCTCCTCAAAAATTCCACCAAAAATCGGCCGCACGGTCCGATCAATTTATTGCTGCAGAGCACTCGTGACTTCGTGCGCCTTCCGTTCAAGACTCACACAGCGTATCAGTATTTTCGGACCGCGTGGTCCAGGCGCGGTTTCATTCCACGTGCCGTACGGAGAGGGCCGAAACAAAGGTGCGCGCACAGGCCAGGTGTTGCCTGGATCGGCTAGACCAAATTTAGGCCACCATGGATGCTGAGTTGCGGCACTTGGATACTACGCTCGACGTGAGTTGCCTTCGCCGGCTCCTTTTCCAGCACGAAGTCCCCGATATAGAGAATGTCAATGCCTGTGGAATAGAAGCAGCGGACCGCGTCGGAGGGACTGGCGACGATGGGCTCGTCCATGACGTTGAAGCTGGTGTTCAGGACCACTGGATGGCCAGACAGCTTTCCAAATTCACGGATCAGGTCGTAATACCGTTCGTTACAATCCCGTCGGACCGTTTGTAGGCGGGCCGTGTCGTCGACATGGACGATCGCCGGAATTTTTGCCCGCATTTCTTCGCGAACTGGGAAGACCGTCAGCATGAACGGCACCTCGACCGTCGTCTCGAAGTAATCGCTGGCCCGTTCCGCGATGACGGAAGGCGCAAACGGCCTGAAGGCCTCCCGGTGCTTCACTTCGGCGTTGATCTTGTCCTTCATGCCGGCGCGCGTCGGATCGGCTAGGATGCTGCGTCCGCCGAGCGCGCGCGGTCCGAACTCCATCTTTCCCTGAAACCAGCCGATGATCTTGCCGTCGGAAAGTGACCTGGCCGCCTCCAGGCATACATCGTCCGACTTGCGATAGGTAACTTTCGCGGATTTCAGGAAGCGTTCTATCTCCTGATTGGCATATTCGTCCCCAACGAACGGATTGACGTGATAGAGCTTTTCCCGGTTCCCGAGGATGTCCTTGTAGACATAGGCCGCAGCGCCGATCGCCGTTCCGTTGTCGCCCGCGCCGGGCATGACGTATATGTCGTCGAAGTGGCCGGCCTGGAGAATCTTGCCGTTGGCGACACTGTTGAGCGCGACACCGCCGGAATGGACGAGGAAGGGCAGTTTCGTCTTCGCAGCCAGCATCGACGTCATCTTCAGGACATTCTTTTCCAGAACCGCCTGGAAAGCCGCTGCCGCGTCGCGATGATGCTCGCGAATCTCTTCACCTGGCCCGCGGGGCACCCCCAAAGCGGCTATCAGCTTTTCGCTGCAAAACCGGCCCGTGATGGACGCCGGCAGGTCGAACCAGGAGAGATCGAGCTCCACCGCGCCGTCATCCTTGACCCGCACCATTTCATCGACGATGTCGAAGAAGCGCGTCGGGTCGCCGGTCGGGGCGAGCCCCATCGTCTTGCCCTCGTCATATTCTACCTTGAATCCGCAATATTCCGTCACCGCGGAATAGAAGGTTCCGAGCGAGTGCGGGAAAAGGGTTTCGCTGAATTGCGAGAACGCTCCATTCCTGGCCTCGCCCATCCAGACGGTTCGCCACTCTCCGCCGCCGTCGATGGCGAGCACCGCCGCCTCGGTCCAGGGCGAGACGTGGAAAGAACCGATGGCATGGGAATAGTGGTGATCGACGAAGTGCACGTCCGGCCTGCGCGCCTTGCTCACGGGCCAACTGTGGTTGTACCAGTTCCAGAAGGCCAGATGCTTCTGGTTCTGGCCGCCGATCTCGGAATACAGAAACTCCCGCGCCGCCGCCCCGAGCGATGCAGCATACTGCACTTTCTTCGCAACGGCGATATCCGGATTGACCGAAATCGCGATGTGGTCGATTTCGTCCAATGTCAGATTGGCCTGCTTCAAGCATCTTGCAATAGCGCGTACGGGGAACTTCGAGGTGTGCTTCTCCCGTGAGAGCCGTTCCTCCTCGATTGCGCATTTGATCTCGTTGTTCGAGATGACGCAAGCAGATGCGTCATGAAATATGTAGTTTAAGCCGAGGATATTCATCTATACCTCCTAGGAAATACTATAATCGAATTGCGATGATGACGTTCATTGCAACGGCAAGAAATCGACACCCGCGTCGCCGCGCCGGTTATACTGCTCACCTCCGCCAAGGAAGGTTGGAGCATGGTCGCGAAGATTGAAGCCGAAGAGCTGACGCTGCAGGGGGGCCGTAAGGGCAAGCACCGTTGCCGGCGCCGGCTGAAGGCAGTCGACATCCCGCCGTTTCATCCAGAACCTCCCGAAGATTGGAAAGAGCGCCCAGCAATCGATACCGGGGCCATCCAGCGATGCCCGATGCCAGAGCGCCGAGTCGTGAATGATAGCTGCGCCTCTTTTGACCGGAACCGGGACTTGATCAGGCAGGTTTCCATAGAGGGTGGGGGGGCCCTCGTCGCGGCGGTGCGACCCAGGAACCACCATCAGTGGACCCGCCCCGACCGGCGTGTCCTGTAGATAAATGGCCATGCTGATCGCCAGCGTCTTGCTGCAGGAGAAATCCGTGTCGCGATGCCATTCCGGTTCGGCGTCGTCCGAACGCGTCCGCAGAAGATCGAACTGCAGCAACTGCATGTCCTGCCCGATCAACGCTTCGGCGACCCCGATGGGAAGCGGGGCGTCGAACATGCGGAGAAAATGCGGGCGTCGGAAGCAGGATCGTTCGTTCCAGGAATTGCGGTGCGGTTCGCGCGCACCCATGTCCTGAGCGACGGAGCGAATTTGGGAAAGCGGGTCGTCAAGTAGAATGTCGGGGACCAAGATGTATCCCGACTCGTCGAATTGTCTTATTTGCGTTGGCGTCAGCATGGCAATTCCTTGATCTCGTCGCGGCTTAGCTTTTTGCGTGAAAGGGGCATTGCTTCAGAGACAGGGAGATCGGCGTCTCATTGTCGTCCGACAGGACATATTGGCTGCGCTCTGTCCCGACGGCGCCCTCGCCGTAAGCAGATGAGCTCCACGGCGCGAAGGGCAGGCCGTCGTCATAGTCCTTTGTCCGCTCTCGGATCATGCTTCGCACGCGGCGGCCTTTGTCAGTCGGCCCCGCCACCCGATCGAAGACGTCTCGCGGTGAGATGATGAGAGCCATGCAGACGCCCAGATTGCGGGAGAGCCGGGCGTGATTTGCCGGCGTCGAGAAATTGATGAACAGGCCGCGGCCGGCGAAAGCGAACGACCACAGCGGATCGTTCTCGTCGGTGGGAATTTCGGCAGGCCACGGAGCCGGATCGCATTCGTGCAGTGATTGCAACAGAGCCTGCGCCATCGTTCCGTACTCTTCAAGCGGGCTGTCCATCATCGGCTTGATAAGGACCACCAGGACCTGGAAATCCACCTTGTTCGGCGGAAGATCGGCAAGGCTGTCCAAATAGGCGACAATGGCGTCGGCGATATGCTTGACGTCGCCTTTCTCGGTCGCCGTCTCAGCAAACGCATAGACCAGCTGACCGTTCCGCTCGGCCGTTGTCGCGAAGGTGCAAGGGAACCGTTGATCCAGGACGACCCGCCGGAACGATGTTAAGCCATCCCGAGCCCACTGTGGCAGGTGCCCCGCTTGGAAGCCCCCAAGCACCGCCTTGTCCCAATAGGGCAGACCACTGTTCGGCTTCAGGCGGTGGACGGCCTCGGTCTGAAGTTTCCTCGCCGGCTCGGCAGAGGTATCCACTGCGATGTTCATTGTTCAATCTCCCTATTGAGCGCCGCTTGAAGGGCGCGCAAATGGCCTCCGGCCCGCCATCGCCCATGGCGCCGTCTCCAAAAATAAAATTGCGTCAGTCAGTTACCTGGTCATCGTGAGACGGACCACGCCGAACCCGCAGTGCAGATCCGGATCAGTGCAATTCCTGCTCGATGAAGATCCTTTCCGCACTGTCCATGATCTGCCTCTGCGACTGGATCAGAATATCGACGGTCGGGGCCTTCAGGAAAACGTTGGCAATGTAGTTCATCGACCCGAGATGCGGGTCGTAGGCCCTTGACCGTGAACCATTCTCGATGTCCGCACTCCACGCGATCTCGTATTCCACCTCGGGATCGAGATATCGACGAAGGTCGAGCGCCTTGTTGACCTTCGGGTGCCTTTCCCACGGAACGCCACGGGAATCCTGCGTGATGATCGCGACCGGTCCCGCTGCGCCATTCCTGGCGAGATGCTGGAAGCCCGGAACATTGAAATCCTCTCCGAGGAGCGCCCGGGCGAGGCAGCCGATCATATCCACGTCGAACACTTCCAGGATTTGCCTGGTCATGAGGGCTCCCGGCGTGCGGGCTGCCGATTCCACCATGCAGAGTTCGCCATCGGCCTGCAGCTTGATCTCGGTATGGGTTGCGCAGGTCTCGAGCTTGAGCGCGTCCACGGCTCTGCGCGCAAAGTCCACGATGAGTTGCTGCTTGTCCAGGGACAGGATCGACGGCGTGATCTGCCCGATTTCCGTAAAGGGCTGTACGAGCGGATACTTCGAAGTGACGGCAATGGGCTGATAGACGCCGTTGACCACCAGGCCCTCGACGCTGACCAGGTCGCCAAAAGGCCTGTCGCCATACCACCACGTGGCATCGGCATCGATCATCTCCTCGAGAATGAATTCGGGAGCCAGCAGCCCGTCTACGACGCCGAAAGACCGTTCGGCGGCGAGGCGTTCGATTAACGCGGTGTTCTTCATCCAGATCGCTTCGAGATCGTCGCCGACATCGATGATCGTGTGCCCCGCGGACATTGCGCCCTCGGTCATCTTGAGCACCGCCGGCAGTCGCAGTTCGCCAACCGCTCGCCTCAGCTCGTCAAGGCTCGTCACACGGCGGAACGGCGGGTTCTTCACGCCTGCCGCCTCGAATGCGCTTCGCATCTGCCACTTGTTGCGGGAGAGCTGGACATACTGACCGGCTCCATTCAGTTCCGCGCGCCGCGCTGCCACGGCAACGGGACCGACCGAAAATTCATCCAGGGTTAGAACCCCATCGATCCGGTACGCCTTAATGGCCTCGAGGACCGCAGCGGCAAGGTCGTCCTCGTCTTTGACTGTGCAACGGATCGCCACATCGGCCAGCCGTTGAATGGCCTCGACCTTGGCCGCTGCAAGCGTGTCGGTATAAAGCACGTGCACGCGACCAAGCGGCTTGAGGCGCGCCAGCGCAAAATCGATGGGGGGACCACCGAAGCCGGCAACCAATAGAATGTTCTTCATCGTATCGCTCCAGGTTTAAGCTGCTTTTGCAGCGGCTTGTTCGGAACCCTGCCGCATCAGCTCGGCGGCAAGCGTCGGCTCGTGTTCACGAACCAAGAGCAGGAGCAGGCCGCCAAGCGTCGCCATCACGCCGGAAAGCGCAATCGCCATGCTCGATTGGCCCGCCTGCAGCAGCAATCCGTAGGCGAAGGCCGCCGCAGCGCCGCCGATGTAGAAGGCGAGCTGCCGGCTTGTCGTCGATATGATGGATTGCTCTTTGGTGAAGGCGGAGATCGTCACCGCATCCAAAATGGGCATGAGCATATAGTTCATGGCGATGCGCATGAAGTAGACGACAAGGAAAAGGGCGATGGCCGGCAGTGCCGCCTGTATGGCAAGCGCGAGCGCCGTAATCACCGTGATCAGCAGGATCAACGTGCGGTGCGCGGCCATTCGCTTGAACGAGGGTGCCAGCAGCGCGCCCGTGAGCGCAAAGATCTTTTCGGCACCAAGTACGACCGCGCTCGTGCTCACCGACAGGCCGTAGTCGGACGTCAAGATGATGTTCGAGAAGCGGAAGACGAGAAGGATGGACCCTCCGAGGAAGAACGAGGATACAAACAGCATCAGCAACGGCTGCCAATCGTGCCGTTTCATGCCCTGTATGCGAACACTCTTCACCTCCTCCGGCTCGCCCATTCTGAGGGAAGCTTCGCGAAAGCCGCACATGACGAGCGCAAATCCACCGGAAAGAAGCAGGAGGAGAACGTAGCTCCGTTCCGGCGACATGAGCAGCAACCAGTTCAGGCCGGCGGCGAAGACCGAGCCGAGCATGGTGCAGACCAAGTAGGACGCGAAGAACAGGCTGAACAGCTGGACGCGCCTGTCAGCGCTGACGCGGTTCCCGAAGATGGCGGCGCCGGTCGAAAGCATGCCGATGAAGCCGCCGGACACGAAGCTCAGCACGATACTCGTCACGAGCACCGAATGACACAGCGGGATGAGGAACAGCGTGAGCGCAAACTGCCAGGAGGCCAGCCTATGAACCGGCCGCAAGCCGTAGCGCCGGGACGCGAACCCCTGCAGGAGGACGGCGATCCCCATGCCGATCATGGAGATCGAATAGATCTGCCCGATGGCGACTTTGTCCAGGCCTTGATTTTCAAGGTAGAAGTTGAAGACGGCGTCGAAGCTGCCGTTCGCCAGCCCCATAAAGCCGGATGCCACCAGGAAATTCCTCGTATTTGCATCAAAGTTCGCGTGTGTTTGACCAAAGGGCCGCATCTTACCTCTCCCTGCAATCTGGACCGTGAATCCCGTGAAGGGCCCTCAAGGCTGGAGCCGATACCGGGTCCAGCCCGACCGGGTAGTCTGGTATTTAAGCCGCTTGTAGAGCCGATCGGGCGAAAATTGCCAAAACTCGACCGTTGTTGGGCGAATGAGGTAGCCAAGCCAGCCTGCTGGCCGTTCGAGCCGATCGGACGACGCTGACAACATTGCTGCCCTCGCCTTCAAATCCGCCTCGTCCAGCAACGGCTGACTCTGGCGGGTGGCGATCGACATCGCGCAGGCCTCTCTCGGCCGGCCAAGCCAGAGCCGCTCGGCCTCGGCCGAGCAAAGCACCTCGGCGCGGCCGCTCACGATGACCTGCTGCTTCAGTTCCCGCCAGTAGCACACGCCGGAAACCGTCCCGGTTTCAGCAATGTCTCTGCCCTTCGGGCTGCCCGCATGCGTCGCGAAAACAAGACCGTCACAGCCAACTTCGAGAACCTGAATGGTCCTGCTGGAGAGGGCGCTGTCGACACCCAGTGTCGTCAACGCCATCGCTCCCGGCTCCAACACCTTCGCCGAAATGGCCTGATCGAACCATGCCTTGACGGCATCGAGAGGGTTCTCCGGTTCGGCCAGAAAAATGTCCGTACACGGCACTGCGGCAACGGGTTCGAGAATATGCTTCATAAGTGCTGCCTCTCTGCTGTTTTCGCCCACACGCGGATCACGCCGCGCGCGGGTCAACGCTTTCCTGGGATTGCCAAAGGCCCTTGGTGTATTGCGAAAAATTCAGGTCTTGCCGTAGCGCCACGTGCGACGCGAGGGTCTGCACATCCCTCCAGTGGCGCAGAGCCGGGCTTTGATCGAAATGCGCCTGACTCCCGCTCAGCCGGAAAATTCGCCCGATCGCCGTCAGGATATACTCGATCGCCAGGGAGGAATCGCGCCCGTTCCTGCCGGTATCGATCACCGACAAGAGCCCCGTATCGGAGGCGCGACATGCACGTTCCAGCAGCAGACTGGCCGCATCGAGCTCCGCAAGGGAACGCGCATAGGCGATGCCCATCTCGCTGTCTGGCCGAAAATCGCGCCAACGGCTTGTCCAAAGATCGATCGCGGCGCGGGCAGCACCCAAGGCGACACCTGCAAAGAGGGGCGGATCGCCGTCAACCGGTGAAACCTGGTAGCAGGGTCCGGCCACGGCTCGCGCCTTGCCGCCCCACAGGTCCTGCTTCAGGAATGTGCGATGCTGCGGTACGAATACTTCATTTAGCTGGACGCTGTGGCTTCCCGTCCCGCGCATGCCGAGCGTCGACCAATCGTCGACAATGTGCAATTCCGATACCGGAATGGCAGCATACCGAGCACCCTCGCCGTTTGGAGCGAAACAGACCAGTGCCCAGTCGGCATAGGTGATGCCCGAGAGATAGTGCCAGTGCCCGCTGAGCGTCCATCCCGTGCCCCCTGCGGAGGCACTCCCAGAGGGTCGGAAGGAAGCAGAAATGAGGACGTCCGCCCCCTTCCCCCAGATCTGGCGCTGCCCTTCCGCCGGCAGATAGCCTGCCATTCGGCTGGCGACCGCATATATCGTGGCGCACCACGCCGCCGATGCGCACCCCTGCGCAACTGACTGAACGTCACTCAATAAATCGACAAAACTCGACTTTCCTCCGCCGTAGGGCGCCGGCACGAAGTGGGATGGGAACCCACCTGCACGCAACGCCCGAACCGCTCTTTCTTGGGGCCGGCGTTCTTCGTCGGCCTTGCCCGAGAGTGCCGCGACCAGACTTCGCAGAATCGTCATTTCCGTTGTTCGATGGCTGGATATCGCCGCTGCGCCAAGAAGTGTCACGGGCCAATCCCTTCATATTACGATCTACTACAGCCCCTTCTGGGAGCCGCGCGTCCTTGACGATCCGTCAAGCGGACTGCACCCCTGCACGTCCGAGGCTCACATGAGTTTGCATATGACTGAGGGTCAGTCAATAGTAATATGCACCAAAAGCTAGAAAAAATCCAACAGTACACCCATTGACTTATGACTGATAGTCAGTCAGTCTTCGGTCACCGTCCCGGATTTTCGTCATGAAAGTGCTACATATTCAAGGGTATGCGAGGAAACGTAAGCACCATGATTTTCTCGACGTCGGCACGGCCAATTGATTCCATCCGCTCCTCGATCGCCACCAGCGCCAATGGTGCGACCTGGCGCGTGTAGCGCGGTAGCCACCATGACCTCATATCAGGAGGTTACGATTCAACAAGAACGACAAGGAAAGGTGCCATGCCCGGTATACCGCAGATCGAAGAATATCGCATGCCGGATCAATCCCGATGGCCGGCCAGCCGCGTGGACTGGCAAATCGACCCGAAGCGAGTCGTTCTTCTCATCCACGACATGCAGCGCTTCTTTCTTCGGCCCATTCCGACCCCGTATCCGAAGGATGCGTTGATCAAAAACGCCGCTGCCGTTCAGAGGAATTGCCGTGCCGCCGGCGTCCCAATCATCTTCACGACACAGCCAGGCAGCATGACGCCCACTCAGAGAGGTCTTCTCAAGGCGTTTTGGGGCCCCGGCATGGAGGCCACGGCTGATGACCGGCAGGTGATCGACGAGTTGGCGCCAGAACAACGCGACATGATCTCAACGAAATGGCGCTACAGCGCCTTCTACAACTCGAGCATTCTCGAGGAAATTCGCAGGCAGGGGCGCGACCAGATCATCATATGCGGCGTCTACGCCCATATCGGCATCCTAATCACGGCCGTGGAAGCGTTCTCGCACGACATCGAGACTTTCGTGGTTGGTGACGCCGTTGCCGACTTTTCCCTCGACCGACATCTGGCCGCCCTCGAATACGGGGCAAATTGCTGTGCAAAGATCGTCGCAGCCGACGAGGTTTTGTCATGACGCTGGGATTGCTCGACAGAATTATTCGTTGCGAGGGCGAGCGGGTGCCTTTCGCCTTGATCTTCAGGCCGGAGGGTCCCCACTCCGGTGCATTGGAGGTTTTCTCCGGCAAGGTGGAGAAAGCCGACCTCATCGGTTCCATCGATCTGCCGGACGGCGCGCCGGAGATGGGCACGGGGCAAGCCGACGTGCTTGCCCTCATTCCTTTTCGCCAGCTCGCCGAACGGGGATTTGCCTGCATCGACGATGAAACGCCCTTGCTGACCCTACAGATCGCCGAACGGGATGTTGTCCCTCTGAGCCAAGTCCTGGCGAAACTGCCTGCCGCACCGATCCAGCTGAAGAACGGCCGGTTCGACATCGACGATGAGCACTATGCCGATCTCGTCCGCGCGGTGATCGACAACGAGATCGGCAATGGCGAAGGTTCGAACTTCGTCATCAAGCGCTCGTTCACCGCCCAACTCGAAACCGATGCCGTCGAGGCCGGCTTTGCCGTCTTCAGGCGGCTCCTGCAGGACGAAGCCGGCGCCTACTGGGCCTTCCTCCTTTTTACGGGCGATCGGTTGCTGGTCGGCGCAAGCCCCGAGCGGCAGGTGAGCATGCAGGGTGGCGTCGCGACCATCAATCCGATCAGCGGCACCTATCGCTATCCCCCGTCCGGCCCATCCCTGTCGGGCGCGGTCGACTTTCTCGCCGATACGAAAGAGCGCGACGAGCTTTATATGGTCGTCGATGAGGAACTGAAGATGATGGCCCGTTTCTGCCCCAAGGGCGGAACTGTGGTCGGACCGTTCCTGAAAGAAATGTCCCGCCTCGCCCATACCGAATATCTAATCAAGGGGAACACGCCCGCCGATCCGCGCGAGGTATTGGTCCACACCATGTTTGCCCCAACGGTGACTGGCAGTCCGCTCGAAAACGCTTGCCGCGTCGTTGCAAAATACGAGCCGGCCGGCCGGGGCTACTATGCCGGCACCTTGGCGCTGTTTGGACGGGACCAGTCCGGTACGCGAACGCTCGATTCGGCCATCCTCATCCGAACGGCATCCATCAGCATGGATGGAGGTGTCTCTCTGGGCGTGGGCGCAACGATCGTGCGCCATTCAGATCCGGTCCAGGAGGCGTCGGAAACGCTATCCAAGGCGAAAGCAATGCTCGGCGCCTTCGGGTTTGAACCGCGGCGGCGCCTCAGCGACCACCAGTCGGTGCAAGCGGCACTGAAGCAGCGAAACGCGCTGGTTTCTTCCTTTTGGCTTACAGAGTGCAACGAGCGGGGGAGACCCGACCCCGCTTTGAGCGGCCTCTCCGCACTGGTCGTCGATGCCGAGGACGAGTTTACTGAAATGCTGGCCCAACAGCTCGCTGCGCTTGGGCTGGTGGTAACGAAACGCAGCTTCCAATGCGCAAATGTCCTTCATGGCGAGTGGGATCTGGTTGTCATGGGGCCTGGTCCGGGCAACCCCAACCATACCAAGGATCCCCGCATCGCGGCCATGCAAAGGACGATGGCAACGCTCCTGGCCGAGCGCCATCCCTTCATAGCCGTCTGCCTGAGCCATCAGATCCTGTCGAGGGAGTTGGGGCTTGAAGTGCTTCGTCGGGCTACACCGAATCAGGGTATCCAGCGGGAAATAAATTACTTCGGCGATTGGCAGAGGGTCGGCTTCTATAACAGCTATGTCGCGAATTGCGCTCGGGACTTCCTTTACCTCGTCGATGGGATTTGTGTCGAGGTCAGCCGCGACGAGACGACCGGAGAAGTACACGCCATGCGGTCGGCATTCTTCAGCACTATGCAGTTCCACCCAGAATCCCTGCTTACTCAGGACGGACCTGGAATTCTGCGCCAAGCCATCCTCCATCTGGTCCGAGGCGGTATCCAGGCATTCGATGCGCCCGCAAATCATAAACCAGCGCTCGACTTCAATTCGATTGGGATGGCTGGTTAAACCAGCCATCGCTTCTCCCCAGTGACACACGTTTGCTCCACAACGGAATTCCGACATGCGCACGCGCTCCTATGTCCTTGCAGATGCCTTTTCCGATCGGCCGTTGAAGGGAAACCCGGTTGCAGTCTTCCCTGACGCTGCCGGGTTTCGCGATGCCGACATGCAAAATATCGCCAATGAATTGAACCTGTCTGAGACGGTCTTTACGTTTCCCCCCGACGACGGGGGCGACTTCAGGATCCGTATCTTCACCCCCGTCAACGAGTTGCCTTTCGCCGGTCACCCGGCGTTGGGAGCCGCGGCCGTCCTCGGGCAATCCCAAGCCTCCGGTCGCCTCGTCCTCGAGACCAAGATGGGACCGGTCCCCTTCAGACTGGATCGCTCTCGTTGCGGTGAAATCCAGGCGGTCACGATGCGGCAACCCATACCGACGTGGCAGGACTATGATCAAAAAGAAACAGTCCTGCAGGCCTTGGGGCTGAGCCACTCCCTCTTCCCTGTAGAGATATATCGCAACGGGCCCCGTCACGTCTTCGTCGGACTTGCGTCCATCGAGGCGCTTTCGGCGGTCAAACCCGACCACCATCAACTGGCGCAATTGCCGGATGTCGCGATCAACTGCTTCGCCGGTCAGGGTTTGGAATGGAGGATGCGGATGTTCTCCCCCGCCTACGGCGTTGTCGAGGATGCGGCGACGGGGTCCGCGGCCGGACCGCTGGCGCTGCACCTCTTGCGGCAGGGGATCATCAATTTCGGCGACCAGATAAAGATCCATCAGGGCGTCGAGATGGGCCGGCACTCCCTCATGCATGCCCGCATTTGCGGATCCCGGCCGCTCACGATCGAAGCCATCGAGGTTTCGGGCGCGGTGACCGTCGTCGCGCGTGGCGAGTTTCTGCGCTGGTCCTGAGCATCGCGTCTCATGCCGGCTGGCCGCCTTCCCCGATGAGCCTGGCATAGGCGCCACCCCGTGCCGCTAGCGTCGCATGGGAACCATCCTCCACAATAGCGCCGTCCTGCAGGACGACGATCCTGTCCGCGCGGCGGATCGTGGAGGGGCGGTGCGCGACGAGGATAACCGTCCGGCTACCGCGTACCGAGTCGAGCGCCTGCTCGAACGCTCTTTCGCTTTCCGTATCGAGATTGGACGATGCTTCGTCGAGGAGAATGATCGGAGCCTTGGTAACGAGTGCCCGGGCGATGGCCAGACGCTGGCGTTCGCCCCCAGACAGCTTAGCGCCGCTTTCGCCGCACATCGTTTCGTAGCCGTCGGGCAAGGCTTTGATAAACTTGTCCGCCTGTGCCAGGCGGCACGCCCTCTCGACATCGGCCATCGATGCGTCCGGTCGGCCCAATCGGATGTTGTCCGCGATCGTCTCGTTGAAGAGATGGATGTCCTGCGGAACGTAGGCGATCAGGGACCTGAGCGTGTCGAGCGACAGGTCACGGATATCAAGCGCTCCAATAGAAATCGTGCCTGCCGAGGGATCGCGAAAGCGCAGAAGCAGGTTCATGACGGTGCTCTTACCCGCACCCGACCGACCGGCCAACGCCACCATGCTGCCGGCGGGGATGCCCAGATCAAGGCCTTTCAGGACTTCGCCCCTGTTCGCATCATAGGCGAAAGTCACGTTTTGAAACCGAATCGCCCTGCCGAGCGGCGCGGGTGCCTTGCCGGTGTCGGCGACTTGAGGAAGCTGATGAAGAATGGCGAGGATGCGGCGTGCGCCAGCTTTCAATTCGCCGAGTTTGCGCGCCGTTTGACTGACCTCGACGATCGGCACCAGCGCGCCACCGGCAAGTACGGCGATCAGCGGAAGGAGTGCCCTATCGAGGTTTCCATCGTTGATGCGGGTGATGGCGATGAAGACCGAAACCAGGACGGCAGACCCCGTTAAAAAATCGATCAGCGCCTGTTCCAGGCCGGCGCGCGAACCATATTGCCGCTGCGCTGCTGACACGCTCGATGTGCGGCGCATCAGCCTGTTCAAGAAATCCTGACCACCACCGAAGATGGTCAACTCCCTTTGACCGAGGACGAACTCGACCGTGTCGGCGTTCAACGCGCCGAGATTGCCGAGAATGACACTGCCTTGTCGCTGCGCCCGACGCGAAAACCAGTAGGGAACGCTTGCGACAAAAAAGAGAAAGGGCAGAAGCCCGATACCGCTTGCCGGCTCCACATAAAAAATAGCGATCAAGGCCACGAGCGGCACGAGGACAGCGGCACAGTAGTCTGCCAGCGTATGAGCATAGAAGTGCTCCATCAGCGCCGCGTCCGAAATCGCGACCGATGCGAGCTCACCCGTGTGGAGCCCGAGGATATCTAAAGGGGCAGCGCGTGCCAGCCCGTCATAGACGCCCAGTTGCAGGGTCTCGATAACCGAGAAGGCGAGCGCATGCGAGATATAGGCCTGCCACCAGCGGGCCGCAGCCGTCGCGACGATAGACGCAGCAAGCCCGAGGAAGACCGCGAACAATCCCCCCGGCGCCTCGCCTGCCATCACCCTTCCCGCCAGCCACCCGGCAATGCCGAGGCTGACCAGCATGGCACTGTGAGAGCAGACCGCCGAAAGGACAGTGAGGAAGAGCTTGAGGCGATGATCTTTCAGAAGTGGGATGAGGCCGAGGATGGATGCGGCGGAGCCAAGGAAATTCGCCTGGGAGGTGCTGTCCTTGCTCACTGTGACACCCTTTCCATTTCGGCTGCGAGAAGAGTGCCATAGGCACCTCCGCTTCGACCAAGCTCGGCCGGGGTTCCGGTCTCGACGAGCCGACCACCATCCAGGACAAGGATGCGGTCGGCGCGCGCGATTGTCGAAAGCCGGTGCGCGATGACCAGCATCGTCCGCTTGCCTGCGACGGCCTTGAGCGCGGCCTGTATCGCCTTCTCGCTCTGCGCATCCACATTCGACGTCGCCTCGTCGAGGATGAGGATGGGAGCATCCTTCAGGAGGGCGCGGGCGATCGAAAGGCGCTGCCGCTGCCCGCCGGAAAGATGCATGCCGCGTTCGCCGATTTCCGTATCGTAGCCCTGCGGCAGGCATTCGATAAATTCTGCGATATGAACCGCGCGGGCCGCAGCGCGTAGGTCGTCATCCGTCGCCTCTGGCTTGCCGAACCGGAGATTGTCCGCAATCGTGCCCCTGAAGAGGAACGTGTCCTGGGACACGACGCTGACTAGGGAGTGCAGGTCCTTCAGCGATAGGTCCCGTACGTCGACCCCCCCGACATAAATACGGCCGGATGAGGGGTCGAAGAAACGTAGGAGCAGCGCCATAACGGTGGACTTGCCCGCGCCCGACGCGCCGACCAGTGCTACGAATTCCTTCTCCCGCACGTGAAAGGAAAGAGAGGAGAGAGCAGTGCCGGTGCTTTGCGGATAGGTAAAGCTGACATCGGTAAACGCGACGTCGCCGGTGGAGGGCTTGTCAACCGATCTAGGTGGTTCGATGACTGCAGGGCTGAGGGCCAGAAAAGATTCGATCGGGGCGATGGCGCCACTCGCCGCCCAGGCCGTATGAAACTCCTTTTCGACGCGGCTCAGTGGCCGGAAGGCCTCGGGCGCAAGGAAAAACGTGACGAGCAGGACATGGGGTGCAAGATTGCCTGAATCGACTCGTAGCACATTGACGACGACCAGCAGGCCAATTCCCGACAGCATCACGAAGCCGGTCAGACCGCCACGCAACAGGCTGACCCGCAATGTAGCCATCGCCTGCTGACGCAACGCCGTTGCCTTCGCCGCCAGCACCGACCGGCGCGCGTCCGCGGCTCCGAAAGCCTTTATCGTAACGATCCCCTGCAGGCTATCGAGTAGATAGGCCGCGAACGCTCCCATGGCCGCAAAGACACCTGATCCCTTGGGCATCCGCCAGCGCATCCATGCCTCGTCTACCATCGGGAACGCAAGAAGAAAGAAGGCCAGCAGGAGAGCCGACACCCAGTCCAGGGCAGCAATCACGATCACGATGCCGGTACAGCCAATGATCGCGGTCGCCACCGCCGGAAGGTAGCGAGAGTAATAGCTCTCAAGTGCCTCCACGCCGCCGACGATCGTTGCCTGGAGCTCGCCGGTCTGTCGTACAAGCGTAACACCGGGACCGAGGATCAGGAGATGCGAGAAAAGCCTTTTTCTAAGATCGGTCTTGACTGCTTCGGCACAGGCCTGAGCGACCAACTCGGCGAGCCAGATCAAAACAGCCCGCAGGACCAGTATGCCACCAAGTCCGATTAGCAGGGGCGTGACGCTGGATGCGGTCGTATCGCTGAGCGCCTCGGCCAATATGGTGGCCAGAAGCATCGCCTGACCGGATCCGCTTGCCACGATCAGGAGACCGACCGCAACCGAAGCCAATGTCCAGCACGCAATTCCGCCGCTGCCACGAATTAGCTTCGCTCGCATCACGCGATCTCCAGGATTGTTACACCAATGTTGCTCGGCCGACTGATGCCGGTTGCGAGAGCGGGCGGACGGGGCGGAAAGTTAATAGCTTGCCACATGGTTGCGCCCTCCAGGAAGGCTTACGATGGCGTTTATGGCGAGCAAGGCAAGCAAGACGGCGACGGGCCAGGTCCATCCGCCGCTCCAGCCATGCAACGCCGCTGCAAGGACCGGCCCCGACGCCGCTATGAGATAACCGCCCATCTGCACCACACTGGACAGTTTGGCCATTTGCGCCGGGTCGACGGACCGCTTAGCGAAGAGAACGCTTGGAATGCCCTGCCCGGCCCCAAGGCCCAGGCCCAGGAGGATGACCCAGACCGGCGCCCACCACGGGGGCGACAACAACACACCCGCCAGGCCCACGATGCACAGACCAATGGAGGCGAGAATGTGCGAACGCTGGTCGTCATGCTTCGCAGCGATCATTGGCCCGAGAAAGCCACCCACCGCCACGGCGAAGATACAAATTGCAAGATTAAAGCCCGCGGCTGCGGCGTCCATTCCCTTGCTTACATAAATGGCTGGTAGCCACGCCAGGACGGCATAGAAGACGAGCGTCTGCACGCCGAAAAACGCGATCAGGCTCCAGACGATCCTTTTGCGGAGCATTGCACTCCAGTTTCTCCGCTGGGCAAGAACCTGAGTGGGCTTTGCGCTATCGAAAAGCGGAAGCAGAGCACCGAGCGCCATCAGGGCAGGCAGGACGGCGACCCCCAGAGCAAAAGCCCAGGAGTTGCCTGCGGCGTCGTAAAGCGGGATCGCAAATGCGGCCATGAGCCCGCCTCCCCCACCCATCATCATCGCATACACACCCATCATCACACCAATCCGCTCTGAAGCGAAATTATGGCGAATGAAGACAGGGGTGAGTACGTTGAGGGCCGCGATTCCGGCACTTGCGATAACCGTTCCGACAAGCAAGCCCGACAAGCCTGAGGAACGGACGAGAATACCCACGACGAGGATGAGCGTCGCCAGAAAAAGCGCTCGCGAATGACCGAACCTGCGGCTGAAAACGGGACCAAGGGGCGCGAAAAGTCCCATGCACAGCGGCGGGAACGCAGTCAAAGCGCTCGCGGTGGCAGCCGTCAGATGCATGTAAGGGATGAGAGGCCCCACACCCCCAAAGACGACCCGCAGGTTGAGGCATACAAGGACGACCGCGACGAGCACAAGAAAAGCGTGCCGCGGCCCCTGCCCGACTTTCTCTATTGAGACTAACATGATGCCCTCACGAACAGCCTAGCCACGCTGTTCCGCCGAATGCGACGGGAATTTCGACGGCGGCTGGGATCAGAATAAGGTCAGACTACAATTTGACTGACCGTCAGTCAATCGATTTCAGGAAATTTGAACAACGCCCCTCCGCATCGCGCACCGATCGTCCGCCGGCCGAGGCATGAACTCGAACTCGCTGGGGCGATGCCCGCATACCAAAACGGCGCCACTCTGGAAGAGCAGCGCCGAAAGGAGTGAATGTTGCATCGGCTCGCCGTGGGGGCGGCCCTCGGCTTAGTGTTCCGCGCGCTGGGGCAGACCATGCCGCTTGACCTGGGGAATCGGAATCCCAAGCGCGCGCAGTTGCTGATAAGGATTCATGAACTCCTTGCTCTGCTTGATCTTTCCATCCTCTAACAGGAAGAAGAAGATAAAGTGATTTTTGTAGTATCCGTCCGGATAGTCGGCAAAGAGTATCCGGCCCTCTCCGTCACATTCGACCCAGAATTTGTTCGGGTCTTGCGTCTCGTAGATCTCGACATTCTTCCATTCCCAATCCGGAAAGCACTTCAACGACCACTCTCCATGGGACTTCAATGCATCGCGCCCCTTTGCTACGATGGGATCGATGGTATCGGCGGTCCAGAGGCCACCCGTCCCGTCATCGGCAAACAACATATATCTTGTAAGCCGGCTCTCACCCTTCCGGCTCATGTAGTCTTTCACAACATTGCGGTTTTTCTCGCGCAGCACGCCATCATGTTCCAGAACGTTTTCCATTTTCCAGCTCTTCGAGTGTCCAAGATGCGTTTGGATTATGCCGACGGACGACGGTCGATCATGGCAATTTCAAGACGACCGATTGACTGACGGACAGTCATGTCGTAACATATCCACGATGAATTGCAACGTGAAAGGTTTAAAAACCTGAGGTAGAGCGCTCGCTGTCTCTCACCGGTTCAGCTGCAAGACGGCTTCCCGCCGAACATGGTTCGTCACCCCCATATCGCGCCGCAGGGTTGCAGCTCGCAGCGAACGCATGAGATCAGCCTGGATCAGGAGAGAATAGAATGCCTGCACGTTCCGCAAGCCGGAGAACCAAACCCGCAGGAGAGCGCCGCGAAGACTTGATCGCCGCGGCGGCCCAACTCTTTCAAACCAACGGGATCGAACCGACGACGGTCGAGCAGATCACGGCCGAAGCGGGCGTCGCGAAGGGAACCTTTTATCTCTATTTCTCGTCGAAGGACGACGTGGTCAACGCCCTGCGGGATCAGTTCGTTCACATCGTCCTCGCCGGCATCAACAGCGGCCTGAAGGGCAAACGCAAGGACGACTGGGACGGCAAGCTTGCAGGCTGGGTCCTTGGCTGTACGAAAGCCTATTTGGACGCCGCCCGGCTGCACGACATCATCTTCTCCGAGGGCCCGCCCCCGAGCCGGACGGGATTGAGCAACAATCCCATCGTGGACCAGTTGAACGAACTGCTCGCCGGCGGCGATGCCGCTGGCGCCTGGACGGTCAAGAATCCCCGTTTTACCGCGATCTTTCTCTTCAACGCGTTGCACGGGGTCGTCAACGACGCCAAAGTGTCATCCTCGCCGAACAGAACCCTACTGGTCCGCCAGATGCGTGAGCTGTTCGCCCGAACTGTCAGCAGCCGTGCCCAACAGCACGGTGTTCAGGATCAGCCTTAGTCCTCCCGCCGCAGCCGCGGGCCGTCTTGCAAGCAAGTACCGTGAGTTGCAAACGGCCTTCCCATGGAGTAAATGACTGTCCGTCAGTCATTTACTCCATGGGAAAGGGAGATGAACATGCCGCTGGAAATACGGCAGGCAGAAGTGGACGATGCCGGCACGATCGTCGAATTCGCGCGAGAGCTCGCACGTTACGAGGGGAGTCTCCAGGATGTCGTCGCGACCCCGGCCGATATCGCCTCTTCGCTTTTCTCACAGCGGCCGTCGGCCTATTGTGAGCTAGCCGAATGGAATGGCGAACCGGCAGGCTTTGCGATCTGGTCCTATAATTATTCGATCTTCCTCGGCAAAAGTTGCCTCTGGCTGGAAGATCTGTTCGTGGCGGAAAAGTTTCGCCGCAAGGGAATAGGCCATGCGCTGTTGTCCCATCTGGCCCGCAAATGCCGCGATGAGAGGCTGGGGCGAATGGAATGGTCCGTTCTGTATTGGAATGAGCCTGCCATCGGCTTCTACCGCGGGCTTGGCGCGAAAATCGATGAGGGACGCCATAAATGCCGCTGGACGGCTGCGGACATCGCCGCCGTCGCGTCATTGTGATAACTGTACTGGAGCAGTGCCGCGGCCAAGATGCCACGCCTACCGTAAGCGGGATTCCAATTCGGCTCCCGGGAACGAGGGTGGCGTCGGCGATCGTTGGATTGCCGATCATGTCGTGCCAGTGCTCGACAGGCTGGTTACAATGGTGGATCGTTTCTCATAGCGGTCCTCAACGATCTCCAGACAGGAGGTCGCGCCGCTGCTCGTCGCTGAGCTTCTATGGCCCCAGTCATCGAGAATGAGCAGGTCGGTTTTGGCAAGGGCCTGATCGAAATCGCGACCCAACCGGAGAGCAAGGGCGTCGGATTCCGATCCATTACCGAAAACATCGACACGACCCCTCCCGGCAGCCTTCCTCTTAGCTATCGCCGAGCACGAGCTCTCAGAACGAGACCGGCGTAGGATTGAACGTCATCTCGCTGAAGCAAGACTGCCGCCCGGCAAGACCATTGACAGCTTCGACTTCGATGCCGTGCCAATGATCTCGAAAGCCCGGGTCATAGCAATCACCGCCGGCGACGCATGGATCGCAAAGGGATGCCAATGTCTTGATGTTCGGCCCACCGGGCGGCGGAAAGAGCCATTTGGCTGCCGCCTGACGCTACAAGCTTAAGTATAATATCGATTAATAATTTCAACCATCTTGACATGAACGTACCAGATAGTACATTTTGCATGGCGAGCAGGCGTGTCTGGAAACCAGCCTGACCTCAGTATTCGGTCAGCCCCGGACGACGATTTATGTGGGCTATGCTGGCACACAGAACCGACACCGTAAGTATGCCTGGCCATTTTGCCGAACTCAGTTCTATCGCGGTGAGGAGCGCGGCTGAGCTCAAATTTTTTCAATCACAGACGACAAATGGAGGAGATATAAATGACAACCATCGGGACTTATTCACCAGGGCTGCAGGTAGAGGGATTAGAATCCCCCAACGTGAAATCGCCCAAGAAAGCCGCCCTCGCGAGCTGGATTGGTAGCGCCGTCGAGTACTATGATTTTTTCATCTATGGCACCTCCGCCGCGCTGATCTTCCCCAAGATATTCTTCTCTGCGGCGAATCCGCAGGTGGCGGCCGTTGCTTCATTCGCAACCTTTGGCGTCGCCTATATCGCACGACCTGTCGGGGCAGTTGCTCTCGGTCATATCGGCGACAAGTTCGGCAGGAAGAAGGTATTGACCTTCACGCTGCTGTTAATGGGCTTCTCGACATTCATCATCGGCTGCCTGCCAACCTTTGATCAGGTTGGCATTCTGGCGCCGATCCTCCTTGTGATTGCGCGCCTACTTCAGGGCATCTCCGCTGCGGGGGAACAGGCTGGCGCCAACTCAATGACTTTGGAGCACGCACCACCAAATCGGCGCGCTTTCTTCACCAGCTTCACGCTAAGCGGCACCCAGGCGGGGCTTATTTTAGCGACGCTCGTGTTCATTCCGCTAACCGAGTTGCCGGAAGCAGATCTTCTTTCCTGGGCCTGGCGTATCCCATTCTTCCTGAGCCTCGTCGTTGTCGTCGTCGGGTTCTGGGTGCGCCGCTCGCTGCCGGAAACGCCTGCGTTCCTTGACGAATCGAAGAGCCACGAAACTGCGAAAGTCCCGTTCTTGGCCTTGGTTCAAGACTACCGGGCTGACGTGGCGCGCGTAATCTTCGCCGCCCTCATCTCGGTGGTCAGCACGATCTTCACTGTGTTCACGCTCTCTTATGCGGTCAACACAATGCACATCGATCGCACCATGATGCTAACTGTTCTCGTTCTCGCCAATTTGGTAGCGCTCGGCGCAATTCCCGCCTGGGCGCTGCTTGCTGACCGTATCGGACGCAAGCCAGTCTTCCTCTTCGGTGCTGTCGGCTGCGCCATCCTGATTTGGCCCTATATGTGGGCGATCAGCCAGGGCAATCTCACGCTGATCTTTGTTCTTGGTATCCTGCTCTCCGGCGTGGTTTACAGCGCCTGCAACGGCGTCTGGCCAGCACTCTACGGCGAGATGTTCGACACTCGTGTCCGGCTCTCCGGAATGGCGATCGGCACGCAGATCGGTTTCGCCCTCGGCGGCTTCGCGCCGACCATCAGCGCAGCGCTTCTAGGCGACGGACCCAACGGCTGGGTTCCCGTCGCGGCTTTTACAGTGATGACCACGATCGTCGCAGCAGTCTCGGTGGCGACCGCAAGGGAAAACTACCGCACCCCGATGCATGAGCTGGGGAAGAAATAGACTCGACGCTCAATTCGATAGATGCAGGCTACCGAGCCTGAGCCGCGCTCCCTCTTCGCAAGCGGATAATCGCGTCAGCGATTCATCCGCTTGTTCTTCATTCGCCATCCGAGCTCACTCAGGTTGCTCTGAGGTCTGGCGGTCCGCGACGCTGAAGCACCGGCGTTGATCGTGGTGGGCATCACAGAACACCCGTCCATTCGACATGGCCTTGTGACGACGGTTCGGCCGCAACGTGTTTGGGCTGGCTATTTCCGGGCCAGATGAGCTGCAGCAGCGTTTCTCCAATCAGCTATCCGCTTGATTGATGTTCTCACGATCTCTGCGAGTCTCCCATAAATTCTCGAATGAGTAGATCATAAGCGCTATCCAAATCGCGCCATAACCGACGAGTTGCACATGGCCGAATGGCTCATCATAGACAAATACGCCCAATAGCAGTTGTAGTGTGGGTGTCACATATTGGAAAAGCCCCAGCGTCGACAACGGGATGCGACGTGCGCTGGCTGCGAATAGCAAAAGCGGTATCGCAGTCACGGGACCGGCGGCGGCGATCAGCAGCTGGATGCCGGCATGCACATCGCCAAAGTGGCTCTCCCCATGCGCTACGAGCCATAGCAGATAGAGAAACGCGACGGGAAAAAGGAGTATGGCTTCGAACGCCAGGCCCTCGAGCGGGCCGAGCCGCGCGGTCTTGCGCAGTAAGCCATATGCACCGAACGTGACGGCGAGCACGAGACTGATCCAGGGCGGCGAGCCGCTTTTCCACGTCAGCCACAGCACACCCGCTACGGCGATCGCGACTGTCCCCCACTGAAGAAGCCGCAGACGCTCGCGCAGGAACGCCAAGCCGAACAGGACACTGACGAGCGGATTGATGAAATAGCCGAGGCTGGCCTCAACGACGCGGCCAGTGTTGACCGCCCAGATATACAGGCCCCAATTCGCCGACAGTAGTCCGGCGCAGATCGCGAAACGAATTATGTTGCGCGGCTCTCGAACGGCAGTGAGGCACCAACGCCACTCACCACGTACCGCGAGCGCACTGGCTACGAAAACCAAGGACCACACCATCCGGTGCGCCAGCATTTCGAGTGGCGGGATGACCTTCAGCAATTTGAAATAGAACGGAAAGAGCCCCCAGATTGCGAAGGCAGCGAGCGCGTAAAGGGATCCTGAATTCATTCTATCCATCCGGTGAGGATTGCGTACCAGCATTCCTTCGGTCCGCAAATCCGTACCGGGTAGGCGCCAAGACCGGGGGCCTCCGCGATGATGTAGGCCCGCTTGGCTATCTCGCAGTCGTACCCATCATGGGGACTCCGACAGTCTGATCGATCGTGTTGCCATTTCCCGGTAGGCTCTTGCCGAACCAAATCAGGTCGGCGGGTCCCACTGCGGCGCGTACTCTGGGCTAACGACCCGCTGATCTTTCGGTAACGAAGCGATCACGGCACGATCGTCATCGTCGAGTTGCACGTTAAACGACGCCAAGTTGCTTGACTGGTTTGCCCTGCTGCTGGCCTTTGGAACGGCTGCAACATTCGGCTGCTCGAGCAGCCATTTAAGGGCTATTTGGGTTGGAAGCACACCATGCTTCTCGGCGATCCTGCGAATCGCGGGGATTTCGGCGGCTTTGTTGCGCATGAGAGGACTATAGGCAGTCAATGCCATGTCGTGTTCGCGGGCATATTGAAGCAGGGCTCGCTGAGCCAGTGAAACGTGATATTCGACCTGGATCACGGCCAAGGGGGCACCCATCACCTCAACAACTTCGCGGAGCAAAGGCAAGGGGAAGTTGGCAACGCCAATGTTGCGCGCGCCGCCTTGCTCTTTGATCGAGATCAGGGTCTCGATGGTGCGCACTAGGTCCCATCCCTTTCCCGGCCAGTGAATCAAAAACAGATCCACGTATTCGCTCTGCAAGGCCTGCAGCGTATTGTCGAATGATCGACGCATGTCTGACGGCGTCAATTTATCCCACCAGACCTTGCTGGTCACATAAATTTCCTTGCGCGGCAGGCCGGATTCGACGAGCGCTCGACCCACGGCATCTTCGTTTTCATAGGCCGCGGCGGTATCGATATGCCGGTATCCAAGCTCCAAGGCCTGCACTACGGCTCGGGTGCATTCGTCGCCTACCATAGGCCACGTGCCCAAACCAAGTTTCGGCATGTTCAGTTGGCGCGACTCGATGACGATATTTTGCATGGGCAGATTTTTCCCGTGGTTGAACTCAAACTTGGTTGGCTGATGGTTTGACCTTGGCGGCATGGGGCGGCTTGGTCAGGTCCTGCGCAGCTTCCATACCGGCAAGCGCTTGGCCCGCGAGATATCCGAACGTCATTGCAGGGCCAAGTGTTATGCCGCCGCTCGGGTAAAAGCCACCCATCATGCTGGCGCTGTCGTTCCCTACAGCGTAAAGGCCGGGAATGGCGCCGCTGTTCTTGTCCAGCACTCGTGCCTGCGCGTCGGTTGCCAGTCCCGCGAACGTGCCAAGGCTGCCGGGCAGCAGCTTGACTGCATAGAACGGACTCTTTTTAATCGGTGCAAGACAGGGATTCGGCTGATGTTCGGCGTCTCCCAGGACGCGGTCATAGAATGTCGAGCCCTTATGGAACTGGGGATCCGCGCCTTCTTTAGCGTTTTTGTTGTAGGCTTCCACCGTATTTTGCAACTCCTGCGGTTCGATGCCGCATTTCACAGCCAGTTCACCAAGGGTGGAGGCCTGGACGAGATACCCTGAGCGCCGATATGGCCAGACGGGAAAGGGAAATGGCTTCGAGAAGCCTAGGCCATAGCGTCGCTGGAAACGATGGTCGCAGATCAGCCAAGCGCACACTTCTTCGCCCGCTTGCGTGGCACTCAGCAGCGCAGAGATAAAATCCCGGTATGACGCTGCTTCATTGACAAAACGGCTGCCATTGCGTGTCACCGCAATCACGCCAGGCTTGGCACGGTCGATCAAATGCGGAAAGACTATGTCCGCAGCACCATTGCCTTGAGGGACCAGCGAGACGGGCGCCCATGCGGCAGGGGCGTCAAGTGCATTGCTGAAGTGACCGCCGACCGACTCCCCAAGTCGAATGCCGTCCCCGGTATTTGACCGTGGCGCTGCGGACCAATGATCGAGCCCGGAGGGAGTATAGGCGAAGGTCTGGGCTATTTTGGCAACGTCGTGTGGATATCCACCACAAGCAAGCACGACGCCGCGCGTTGCACGCACGTGGTGGATAATGCCGCCCGCGACTTCGACTTTTGCGCCCGTCAGGCGCCGGCCGTCCACGACCAATGACACAGCACGAGCGCAAGTCCGCAACTCGACTCCACGATTGACCGCCGACTTCAGCAGACGAGCGATGAGCGCATTGCCGTTGACCAAGTGCATTGATCGGCCGTGCCAAAGCCTGTGCCAAGCCAATGCGGTCAGTCGCCGGGCAACATAGAGGGCGGACCTCATGGAGCGCGTTGCACGATAGAAATGTGTGATATCCCGCCCAGCCGCAAGCCCCATGCCTTTTATCGTAATAACCGATAGGGGTTCACGTAGTTTGTCGATCAATGGACCGAGTTCGCGCCCATCGAACGGCATGGCACAAACCGACCGACCTCCCATCGCCGCGCCAGGCGTCGTATGAAAATCCGGGATGTGGTTGCCGTCAATGAAGCGCACCGAGGTGTGGTGTTCGAAGAACTCCACCATCTCAGGGCCGCGTTCAAGGAATGCGTCAATTTTCTCTGCGTCGAATCGCGCTCCTAGTTCGCTTTTCAGGTACGTGCGGGGCGTCTCAATGTCTTCTTGGAAGCCTGCCCGCACCGCGAGTGGGTTACGAGGAATCCACATCCAGCCTCCCGACCATGCGCTTGTGCCACCGAATACGCTTTCTTTCTCCAGGACTATCACCCGGAGGCCATGGGTAGCGGCCGTCACCGCTGCAGACAAGCCGCCTGCACCGGACCCAACCACCAACACGTCACATTCATCGGTTTTTTCGTGCTCCATGTCGTTCCATTCCAAGTTGCTTCAGCTTTCAACCGGTGGCCTGCACAGCCTGCTTATCAAGTTGCTATGGGGCGAAATCAGGCAAAGTTCCGCCTTACTGCAACAGTAGACGAATAACTGGTGGTACGCGGAAGGCCAATGATCGATCCAATACGCTTTATCTCAACTATTGGACAACTGATTTGTTCAGATAAAATTGTGTGTTAGATATTGCTTGGTAAATATATTCTCGAAATCCAATTTTTTTCACGGATTGTTCGCTGGGTATCTCAAGAGCATAGACAATGTCCTCTGGCAGGCATGCAAGAATACCTTTTATGTCTATTCCTCCTTGGCCAGGAAACAGTCTTTCGCAGCGTGCTGTATAGATCTGTATTTCGCGATTGATCGGCCGAATTGCCGGAGCGTCGCAGACATGCGCCCACTTGAACCAGTCCGGCGGCAGTCTTTTTAGAAATTCAAGGCTAGAAGCAGAGCGGTCAAAGTGCAGCGTGTCGAGCAGGATGCCGGCGTTCGGACGATTGACCGCGCGAAGGATGCGTGCCGCTTCAACTAGATTTGGCGTAGCAGTCCACGAGACAAACTCGAGACTGACGTTGAGATTAAGCGGCTTGGCCAGATCGCATAAAGAGCCGAAACGCTCAACCGCGCGGTTCCGCTCAGAATCGGGTAACTGGGCAAGTACATGCCGAGCTCCCAGCTCAGCACCGGCCTCCAAGAAAGCGCGATAGTGCAGATGGTCGCGCAGAGGATCCATTCGCGCGGCCTCAATGTCCCAGACCGTGACGCCGGAACCGGCAAGGCATGCCTTTGTTTCCCTCATCAGGGGTCGATCATTTATCAAATCATACAATGGCTCGTTTCGTGTCGTCCGGTTGAGCCGTAAACCTGCATATTGATAACCGGCATCGCTTGCAGCTTCGATTAGCTGGGGTGGAGTGAGTCCTAGGGCTGTCAGGTGTGCTATTGAATAGGAATTCTTCACGGTCGTTTTCCTGGATTAGCTAGCCCAGCACGGAGCGTGCTCGCTCCAACCGAAGTGTGGGAAACTCCAGCCTGAAGCGCTTCGTTGGTGCCGATGACCTTAGTCATCTGCTGCCACCACACGTAAACGTGGTATGTTGTGCAATCAACACTACTACAGCGTGCTTTGCAATAGCGAATGATTGCGCCGGTCAAATCAAATCAACTTTTAAGAGTGCCTCTTTTCGACCCTCGCCGACGTCGTCAACCTCTTCGATCCGGAGATCATCGGCGGCGGCGGCGAAGCGGTGCAATTCGGCGAGGCTTTGCTGGCGCCACCGACGAACGCGCCGCGGTCAATGGACAAATCCCGTCAGGAACGCCGTAAGATTGGCGCTTAACGCGTCGCAGAGATAACCGCCTTCCTGAACGATAACCGCCGGCAATCCGAGCCCGCTGATCGCCTCGGCGATCCGTGCAAAGCCGGACGTGGAAACGGAAAGCCCGCCGAAAGGATCGCCTTCGAAGGCATCGAGTCCGAGTGCGACGACCAGCGCGTCCGGCCCATAGGCCTCGATGCGGCGGTTGGCGGCCTCCAGCGCTTCCAAAAATCCTGCATCGGTCGTCTTGCGCGGCAGAGGCAGGTTGAAATTATAGCCGAGTCCTGGGCCTTCGCCACGCTCGTCCGCGTTGCCCCAGTAGAAGGGATAGAAGCGCACGGGATCGGCATGCAGCGACACCGTCAGCACGTCGTTGCGGCTGTAGAAAATCCCCTGCGTGCCGTTGCCGTGATGCAGGTCGACATCAAGGATCGCCACGCGCACGCGCTTGCACGAGCCTAGCAGATGTTGGGCGGCAATCGCTGAATTGTTTAGAAAACAGAAACCTCCGGCGACATCGGCAAAGGCGTGGTGACCCGGCGGGCGGCAAAGCGCATAGGCCGTACGCTCGCCGGCCAGCACGGCTTCCGCCGCCTCGACAGCACTCCAGGCGCTCCAGCAGGCGCTGCCCCATGTGTCGGCGGAAATCGGGCAAGCGGTATCGGCCATATGATAGCCGGCTTGACCGACGGCGGAGGCGGGATAGCGGTCAGTGCGGGCCAGCGGATGGATGTTCGGGATGACCTCTTGCGACGCACCCTCGATCCGCTGCCAGCGCAGGAAGATGTTTTGCAGGAATTCGATATATTCGGGCGTATGGATGGCGGCGATCGGCTTTACGCCGTGATCCCGCGGCCGGACGATCTCGCAGCCCGCAGCCTTGGCTCCGGCAAGCAGTCGCTCGATACGCTCCGGTTTTTCCGGATTTGGCTGCGCCGCGCCCGCAGACAGGAACATCTTCGGATCATGCTTCTTCTGTTCGTTCGCATAGAAAGTCCTCATGTCTTTCCCCTCGCCCTTCAGGTCGGCTTCGGCTTTGGCCCCCTGCAGATCCCCGTGGGCGCAGCCAGCGTCGAAGCGCGACTATTCCGGCAATTGCCGCGTTTGTGAAAACCCGCTTGTCGCCGATGTCTGCTCACACGGCGTCTCGCCCGCGGCAGCCGGCCCCGGACCATGCTCACCGCCGCCTGCCCGCCGCCATCGAGGTTGTGCCGCTCAGCGAGCGGAAGTGCCAGCTAGCCTGACGGGACCGGCGCACCGCCTTACTCCTTCGGTCAATGCGTCCAATGCCGGCTATTCCTCCTGGCCTCCCTTCTTGGCTGTCTCCAGCGCAGAAATGACCTCAGCGTCCGTGACCTGACGAAAGTCGTCATAAAAATACCCAACGGCGTCAAAGGCGAACGGCGCTTCCAGGCAGACGAACGCGTCAACACCTCTGCCCAGTTCCTCAAGCGATTCAGCCGGCGCAACCGGAACGGCGAGCACCAGTTCCTCCGGCTTCTGCTTTCGAATGGCCTGCAGCGCGGCCTTCACCGTCGACCCGGTTGCGATGCCGTCATCGACGAGAATGACCACGCGCCCGCTCAGCGGAATGTTGCTCCGGTTGCCGAGATAGATCTGCCTCCGCCGCTTGAGCTCCGCCTGTTCCGTTCGGCACATCGCTGAAAAATCCTGGGCGCCGACGCCCGCGAGCCGGATGACATTTTCGTTGCGAACGATCGTCGGCTCCGGGCCGTCCACGATAGCACCCATCGCCAGTTCCGGCTGGAACGGCACGCCGATCTTTCGAACCAGGAGAAGATCAAGCGGTGCGTCGAGCGCGTCGGCAATTTCGACAGCGACCACCACGCCGCCGCGCGGGAGTGCAACCACGATCGGGCGTTTCTCGCGATAGCTGGCCAATGCGTCGGCCAGCCTGCGTCCTGCGTCCTTGCGATTTGCAAATGACATATCGCACCCCTCCGTTTCGATCGCGGCCACACTCCGGCGCCAACGCGGAAATTGCACCGGGGCAGCTTACCTCATCCGAGACAAAGCCGCCATTTCAACGATAGACGAGCACCGGTATCTTGGAGTGAGTGAGCACTTTGGTCGTCACGCTTCCAAGCAGCAACGCGTCAATGCCGCGCCGCCCATGGGACGCCATGGCGATCAGGTCGCAGCCTTTGTTCTGAGCCGCATCGATGATCGCCCGGTAAGGCTCGCCGCTGCTGACCTGTATGGTATCGCAGCTGACGCCATAGCGGCTCGCCTTCCGTTCAGCCTCGGCAAGGTGCCTGACGGCGACGGCGCGCGCATGCTCTTCATATTCGTCGCGTGTGCTTGCAAGCTGCTCGCTGTCGGCCGTGAACAAATGGAATGGCTCAACGACCCTCAGATCCGTCACGCGCCTTCGCATCGCGAGCGAGCTCCATGCCAAGGTCGAGCGCCGTCGCCGACAGCTTCGAGCCGTCGATCGGGATGAGAATGTGTTGAAACATGAAATCCTCCTTCTGTTTTCGCGCAGCATAAGCGGTCGGGATTCGGCAACATTGATCGCGGTCAAACCGGCGCTTGGACTTTCGTCTGACGCGCCCGGCCCGTCTTCACTCCACCCACGTCACATCCCTTCAACGGGCTAGGAACCACAATGGCCTTGACGCGCCCGGCGTAATTTGTGTTATTGATCAGATGTCAGACCAATTATGGTGCCAGCCGGGATGCGGACGATGAAGCACATGGATGCAAGAGCGACCCTCATCCCCCTGCCCCCGGCGGACCGGGTCCGACAGGTGACATCAGCTCTTGCCGACTACATCCAGCGTTCCAATCTCGTTCCCGGCGACCGGCTTCCCGCCGAGCGCGAGTTGATGGCGGCACTTGCGGTCGGCCGCTCGACCATTCGCGAAGTCATCCGTCATTTCCAGGCGCTCGGCGTCGTCGAGGCCCGCAAGGGCAGCGGCACCTACCTCTTGAAGCCCATTTCAGGCGCCACCATCCACATGCCGCTGTCGCTCGAAACCACCCATCTGCGCGACGCGCTGCTGAAGACGCTGGAGGTCCGCCGCGGCATCGAGGCCGAGGCCGGCATGGTCGCCGCCCGCATGCGCACGCCGCAGGACCTGAAGACGATCGAGGAAAAGCTGAACGAGATGGAACGGGTGCATCTTTCCAAGGGCACATCCGGCCCGGAAGACCTTGCCTTCCATCTCGCCATCTACGACGCCACTCACAATCCGCTGTTCAGGCAGTTGCTCGAACAGATGCGCGAAGCCTTCGAGCGCTTCTGGGAAAGGCCCTTCGACCGGCCCGACTTCGCCCGCCGGTCCTTCCCATTCCATCGAACCCTCTTCAACGCGATCGCGGCGCAGAGCCCCGAGGCCGCGCGTGCAGAAACACTGAAAATCCTCGCCATCGTCGAGGAAGACATCAAGGAAATGTCCAAATGAGCAACGGGTTTGATCCGTTCGAAGATGCCTCCCTCATCGTCGCCCATGACGAGAGCAATGCCTATGACGCCGTCGTGCCGCCGATCGTGCAGACCTCGCTGTTCACCTTCACCGATTACGACGACATGATTGCCTCCTATCGCGGCGAGAAGATCCGGCCGATCTACACGCGCGGCCTCAATCCGACAGTGCGCATGTTCGAGGAGATCCTGGCCAGACTAGAAGGTGCGGAAGACGCGATCGGCTTTGCCAGCGGCATGTCGGCCATATCTTCCACGATCCTTTCCTTCGTCGAGCCGGGCGACCGGATCGTCGCCGTCAGGCATCTTTATCCCGACGCCTTCCGCCTGTTCGGCACGCTGTTGAAACGGATGCGCATCGAGGTGACCTATGTCGATGGCCGCGACGAGGAGGAAGTGGCAAGAGCACTGCCCGGTGCGAAACTTCTCTATCTGGAAAGCCCGACAAGCTGGATCATGGAAACCCATGACGTCGCAGCCCTCGCAGCCATTGCCAGGCGCCACGGCATCGTCACCACAATAGACAACAGCTGGGCGAGCCCCGTCTTTCAGCAGCCGATCTCGCTCGGTGTCGATCTGGTCATCCATTCGGCCTCGAAATATCTGGGCGGCCACAGCGACGTCGTCGCCGGCGTCGTGGCCGGCTCGAAGGAACTGATCGGCCGCATCCGTGGAGAGGCCTATCCCTATCTCGGCGGCAAGCTCTCGCCCTTCGATGCCTGGCTTCTGATCCGGGGCATGCGAACGCTACCGATCCGCATGAAGGCGCATGAACAGTCTGCCCTGTCCATTGCCCGGCGTCTGCAGACGCATCAAGCGGTCGAGACGGTCTGCTATCCCGGCCTCGCCAACCAGCTTCCGAATGGCCTCAAAGGCACATCCGGCCTGTTTTCCTTCATCTTCAAGGACGGCGTCGATGTCCGCGCGTTCTCGGATCACCTGAAGCTGTTCAAGCTTGGCGTGAGCTGGGGCGGCCACGAAAGCCTGATCGTGCCGGGCAATGTCGTTCTGGCGCAAAAAGCACAACCCAATTCCGCGGTCGCCTTCGGCATCAGTCCGCGGTCGGTACGGCTCCATGTCGGCCTGGAGGGAACGGAGGCCCTCTGGAGCGATCTCGAAGCGGCGATCGGCGCCGCTTCATCAGGCTGACGATACGGCAAGCAACCACCCAAACAATAAAGGGGATATGAAATGAGGAAACTGATTGCGGCGACATTGTTCGCCTCCCTGATGGCAGGCACGGCCCTTGCCGATACGAAGCTGAAGCTGGTCGAAGTCATCACCAGCCCGGAACGCACCGAAACGCTGAAATCGATCGTCGCCAAGTTCGAAGCCGCCAACCCCGGCACGACAGTCGAGGTTATTTCGCTGCCCTGGGGCGAAGCCTTCCAGAAGTTCGCCACCATGGTCTCTGCCGGCGAAATTCCAGACGTGATGGAAATGCCCGACACCTGGCTGTCGCTCTATGCCAATAACGGCATGCTCGAAAGCCTTGAGCCCTATCTCAAGGAATGGGAACACACCTCCGGCCTGACGGACCGGGCGCTCGAACTCGGCCGCGACGTCAAGGACACGGCCTATATGCTGCCCTACGGCTTCTATCTGCGCGCCATGTTCTACAACAAGAAGATCCTGGCCGAAGCCGGCGTCGAAGGCCCGCCGAAGACATTGGACGAGTTCGTCGCCGCCGCCGAGAAAATCAAGAAGCTGCCGGGCAAATATGCCTATTGCATGCGCGGCGGTCCGGGCGGCCTGAACGGCTGGATGATGTTCGGCGCCACCATGGCCGGCGACAATACCTACTTCAACGAGGACGGCACGTCGAAGTTCTCGGAAGAGGGTTGGGTCAAGGGCTTCACCTGGCTGACCGACCTCTACAAGAACGGCTACGCGCCGAAGGACAGCGTCAACTGGGGCTTCAACGAGATCGTCGCCGGCTTCTACACCGGCACCTGCGCCATGCTCGATCAGGACCCGGACGCGCTGATTGCCATCAGCGAGCGCATGAGCCCGGCCGATTACGGCGTCACCACCATGCCGAAGGGTCCTTCCGGCAAGACCTTCCCGACCATCGGCTATGCCGGCTGGTCGATGATGTCGGCAAGCGCCAACAAGGATCTCGCCTGGAAGCTGATCGCAACGCTCGAGGGGCCGGAAGGCAACATCGAATGGAACAAGCGCATCGGCGCCCTGCCCGCGCTCAAAGCCGCCGAGAAGGACCCCTTCTATGCCAGCGAGCAGTTCAAGGGCTGGTTCGAGGAGCTGGCCGACAAGGACGCCATTCCGACCGTCATGCCGACCTATCTCGAAGAGTTTGCCTTCTTCAAGGATTCGATGGCGATCAAGACCAGCCAGGAAGCCATGCTCGGCGATATCACGCCGGAAGAGATGGCCAAGCAATGGGCCGACTACATGACCAAGGCTCAGCAGAAGTACCTCGCGAGCAAATAGTCACAAGCCTTGAGCCGCAGGCAGCGGCCTCCCTTTCGCTGCCTGCGACTTCGTTCCTGACTGGAAACACGGCTTGTCCCGAAAGACACGCCGCGAAACGGATATCTTGACGATGGATTCACTCGCAGCCCGCAACAGCGACTCGCGCCGGGACCAACGGCCGCTGAAACAGCGCCTCGCCGACGCCTCCGCGCCCTACCTTTACAGCGCGCCGGCGCTGATCCTGATCGTCACCGTCATGCTGGTGCCGCTGTTGCTGGGCATCTCCTATGCCTTCCGCGATATCCAGCTGCTCAATCCCTTCTCCGGCGGCTTCATCGGGATAGACCACTTCAAGACGCTGTCTGAGGACCAGAATTTCTATCGGGCGCTGAAGAACACGCTGTGGTGGACCGGGTGGTCCGTCCTCCTGCAGTTCGTCTTCGGCCTCATCCTGGCGCTTCTGCTCGACAAGCCGTTCCACGGCCGCGCCATCGTGCAAGCGCTGGTCTTCCTGCCCTGGGCCGTCCCGAGCTTCCTTGCCGGCCTCAATTGGTCCTGGCTGTTCAATCCCGTCGTTGGTCCCCTGCCCCATTGGGCCTATGCACTCGGCCTGATGAGCGAGCCCACCAATATCCTGTCCGACCCGCAGCTTTCCATGTGGGGGCCGATCATCGCCAATGTCTGGTGGGGCATCCCGTTCTTTGCCATCACCCTTCTTGCCGCCCTCCAGGCCATTCCGCGCGACCTCTACGAGGCAGCGAGTATCGATGGCGCGGGACCGGTGCAGCGCTTCCTCTCGATCACGCTGCCGTTCCTCGCCCCGACGATTGCCATTACCGTTCTCCTGCGCACCGTCTGGATTTCCAACTTCGCCGACCTGATCATCGTCATGACCAATGGCGGCCCGGCCGACCGCAGCCAGATCGTTGCCAGCTACATCTTCACCCAGGCCTTCAAGCGATTGGATTTCGGCTATGCCTCGGCCATCGCGCTGGTGCTGCTGGTGCTCCTGATCACCTATTCGATGCTGATCGTGATCCTGCGGCAGTGGCTCTTGAGCAAGGATTGAGATCATGACCGCCAAACGCATTGTCTCCGTCCTCGCGCACCGACTGGCCATCCTCGCCTACGTCGCCTTCGCGCTGTTCCCGCTCTACTGGCTCTTGAAGGTTTCGGTGACGCCGAACAATCTGCTTTATTCCGAAGGCATCAGGATGTGGCCGTCGCGCACCAGCTTCGAACATTTCGAGTTCGTGCTGCGCCACAGCGAATTTCCAACCTTCTTCAGGAACAGCCTGATCGTCTCGGGTTCCACCGCCGTCATCGTCACGGTGCTTGCCTCGCTTGCCGGCTATGCCATGTCGCGCTTCAGTTTCCGCGGCAAATACTGGATCGTGACGCTGATGTTGCTGACGCAGATGTTTCCGCTGGTCATGCTGGTGGCGCCGATCTTCAAGATCCTCTCGCCGATGGGCCTGACCAACAGCCTGACCGGCCTCGTGATCGTCTATGCCGCCTTCAACGTCCCCTTCGCCACCTTCCTGATGCAGTCCTTCTTCGACGGCATTCCGAAGGATCTGGAGGAAGCCGCCATGATCGACGGCGCCACCCAGTTCGTCGCCTTCCGCCAGATCATTCTGCCGCTGACGCTGCCGGGCATCGCCGCGACGCTCGGTTTCGTCTTCACCGCCGCCTGGAGCGAGCTTCTTTTCTCGCTGATGCTGATCTCCGGCAACGATGCCGCCACCTTCCCGGTCGGGCTCCTGTCCTTCGTCTCGAAATTCTCGGTCGACTTCGGGCAGATGATGGCGGCCGGCGTCTTGGCGCTGATCCCCGCCTGCCTGTTCTTCCTGTTGATCCAACGTTATCTCGTGCAGGGCCTGACGGCCGGCGCCGTGAAAGGCTGATCCCATGGCATCCATCGACATCGCCCACGTCCAGAAGTCCTACGGCATCCATCCGGTGCTGCATGGCGTCGATCTTCAGATCAAGGACGGCGAGTTCGTCGTCCTCGTCGGCCCCTCCGGCTGCGGCAAGTCCACGTTGCTACGCATGATCGCCGGGCTGGAAGCTGTCACCGAAGGCGAAATCCGCATCGCCGGAAAACGTGTCAACGATCTCGCTCCGAAGGATCGCGACATCGCCATGGTGTTTCAGTCCTACGCGCTCTATCCGCATATGAGCGTGGCGAAGAACATGAGCTACAGCCTGCGCCTGAGAAAAACGGCCAAGGACAAGATCGCTTCCGTCGTCGCCGGCGCCGCTAGCAAACTCGGCCTCGATCCACTGATGGAGCGTCGCCCCAAGGCGCTCTCCGGTGGCCAGCGCCAGCGTGTCGCCATGGGCCGCGCCATCGTGCGGCAACCAAAGGCCTTCCTGTTCGATGAGCCGCTCTCCAACCTCGACGCCCGCCTGCGCGAGCAGATGCGCGCCGAAATCAAGAAACTGCACCGGGACCTCGGCGCCACCTCGATCTACGTCACCCACGACCAGATCGAGGCGATGACGCTCGCCGACCGGATCGTCGCCATGCATGCCGGCGTCATCCAGCAGGTCGGAAGCCCGCTCGAACTCTACGACCGGCCCGCCAATCTCTTCGTCGCCGGCTTTATCGGCTCGCCAGGCATGAACTTCTTCGAAGGCCGCTACAAGATAAGCGGTGAAACCGCGAACTTTTCCCTCACCGGTGGCATCGTCCTGCCGCTCGGCAGTACCGCCAATCTCGAAGATGGCAGCCGCGCCACGCTCGGCATCCGGCCGGAACACGTCGTTCTCGGCGCCGAAGGCCCGGATGTGCTGAAGGCAACCGTCGATCTCGTCGAACCGACCGGCTTCGGCATCATCATCCACCTGAAGCTCGGCCCTGTCGCCTTCAAGGCCTTCACGCTAGACCGCCGCTTCCTCGGCATGCACGGCGAGGTCGCCGTCCGGCTGCCCGTGGCCAATCTGCATTTTTTCAACGAGGAAGGCCGGAAGGTTTAAGGAGCGGCCATCAAGCCTCGACCGTATCAAGCGGCATCAGCGTGAACAGTTCCTGCGCCCGCTTGACGCCGCGCAGAGCATAGCGGCCGATCGAGACGACCTCGGCATTGCGTGGTGGTGGCGCTGCGGCGACGAATTGCGAAGACATGATGACGCTGCGATCGACAAAGCGGCACATGGAAGCGATGCGGCTGACCTCGTTGACGGCCGGGCCGATGACGGTGAAGTCCAACCGGTCGCTGGAACCGATATTGCCGTAAAAGACGTCGCCGATATGGAGGCCGAGATAGACCTCGGTAACCGGACGGCCTTGCGAGCGGCGCCGTTCGTTCAGCCCCTTCAGCTTTTCCCGCAACAGCTGCTCGGCGAGCAGCGCCCGGGCGCAGGCATCCTCGCTCTCTTCCGCCTTGAAGATCGCCAGCGTGCCGTCGCCGATCAGCTTGAGCACGTTACCACCCGCCTCGTGGATCGAGGAAATGACCGCGTCGGCATAGTCGTTGAGGAAGGGAATGATCTCGTCCGGCGGTAAGTTGTCGGAAATGCGGGTGTAGTTCTGCAGGTCGGAGAACCACAATACCGCCGAAATCCGCTCCGCCTTGCCGCGCGATATGCGGCCTTCCAGCACCTGCCTCGCTGCGTCCTCGCCGAGATAGACTTCGGCAATCGTGCGCGAGATACGGGTCAGCGAGCCCGACTTGATCGCCAGCGCCAGCACAGGCACCAGCTGCCGGAGCACCGAAAGGTCCTCGTCGCGAAAACCACCCTCGTCCGTCGTCGCCCAATGCGAATAGAAACAGTCCATGTCACCGATATGGCTGTCGTTGGCGAAGCGGTGGATCATCGCGAGGAAGTCCTTGTGGCCGGCGCCAAGGAGCGTATCGAGCGGGAAAAAATCGACGGGATCACCAAGGCCGATACGACGGCGAACTTCGTTCTGATTGTTTTCGCGCAGATAGAAGAACGCGGATCGCTCCCAGTTTTCGGCCGATACGCCTTCGTTGGTCGGGCCGTATTCGAACGCTCCCTTGCTCGGCTCGCGGCTATCCCATTGGAAGGCGCGGCCCTCGTAGACGGGATGCAGGGTGTCGATCAGTGCTAGACCACGATCGAGCCGCAGGCCGGCGGCGCGGGCGCGCTCGCAGAAGCCGTTGACGATCTCCATCTCGTCGGTGCCCTTGATGCCTTGAGCCGTCAGCCAGGCGGCGATTTCGCCGATATCATGTGCGTTCATGTTGATAGTCCTGAATCTTGCGCATTTTGCACCTCTAACGCATGGGCCCGCAACCCGGAACGGAACGAATCGCGGGTGGAGCCAAAGACATGCATCGGAAGCGTCCAGGAAACTGGACGACGAGGCTGGAGGCGCGGATGTGGGTAGCGGCAACCCGAAAGGCAACCCTGGATCCAGGATTTCTTTTTACTTTCCGTCAGGCCGCGCGGTAAATTCGCGTGAAAGCCAGTCGATGAAGACGCGCACACGCGGAGACAGCTGGCGGCTGCGCGGATAAAGCAGGGAAACCGGCGTGGGCGTCGGCGGATTGTCCGGTAGAATGACAACCAGCGTGCCGTTCCTCAGGTCTTCCTCCAGCGCATACCGCGGTGCCTGCATGATGCCGAGCCCCAGCCGCGCCGAAGCCGCCAGCGTATCGGCGCCATTGACCGATACGACCGCCGGCAGGGAGACATTGCGGATTGTTCCCGCTACCGTGAACTCGAGCGGCAATAATCCGCCGATAGCCGTCGACCAGAAGCCGATCATCTGGTGCCCGCCGAGATCGTCGAGGTTCTTCGGCATGCCGAATCGGGCGATGTATTCGGGCGAGGCGCAGGTGACTTCTTCCAGCAGCCCGACGCGGCGCGCGATCATCTCACTATCCTGCAGATCGCCGGCGCGCAGCACGCAGTCGATCCCTTCGCGGATCAGATCGACCAACCGGTCGCCCTCGCTCATATAGAGCTGGATGCCCGGATATTCCTTGAGGAACTCTGGCAATCCCGGCAGGACGAAGTGCCGCGCCAGCTTGCCGTGCACGTCCACACGCAACAACCCCTTCGGTTTGGCGCCGGCAAAGGCCCCCTCCGCATCCTCGATATCGGAAAGGATGGTCAGGCATCGCCGGTAGTAGGCTTCGCCGTCAAGCGTCGGACTGACGTGCCGCGTCGTGCGCTGCAAAAGCCGCACGCCGAGGCGCGCTTCCAGCTGCTTCACCGCATCGGTCACTGTTGACCGGGGAAGCCCTGTGTCCTCGGCGGCAAGCGTGAAGCTGCGCCGCTCCATCACGCGAGTAAACACCCGCATTGCCTCAAATCTGTCCATGATGATTGTTCGCCCTGGCCGAATAGTGATGTCGAAGAATGGATGATTATCCGAAGCAAGGAAAGGGTCATCTTCTCCTCATCGAAACCGCGCTGCGACGCAGAACATTCAGGAGAACGAAAGTGTCTAATGGCAATAACAAGGTAGCAATCGTCACCGGCGCCTCTCGCGGGATCGGCGCCGCCATCGCCCAACGTCTTGCCAAGGACGGCTTCACCGTCGTCATCAACTACTCCGGCGATGCCGCTCCGGCCGATGCACTGGCCCGAAGGATCGAAGAAAACGGCGGCCGCGCGCTTACCGCGAAGGCCGACGTCAGCGACACTGACGCCGTCCGCCGGATGTTCGACGCAGCGGAAGCCGCCTTCGGCGGCGTCGATGTCCTCGTCAACAATGCCGGTGTCATGACGCTTTCGCCGCTTGCCGAAAGCTCGGACACTTTGTTCGACCGCCAGGTCGCCATCAATCTGAAAGGCAC
Organism: Pararhizobium sp. LjRoot235; assembly: GCF_964254145.1. Lineage (NCBI taxonomy): Bacteria > Pseudomonadati > Pseudomonadota > Alphaproteobacteria > Hyphomicrobiales > Rhizobiaceae > Pararhizobium > Pararhizobium sp. LjRoot235. The sequence continues at coordinate 594,518 of NZ_CAXUSP020000002.1, forward strand.
GTTCAACACGCTGCGGGAAGCCGCAAAGCGACTGCGCGACTGCGGCAGGATCGTCAATTTCTCGACCAGCGTCGTCGGTCTGAAGCTCGAAACCTACGGCGTTTACGCGGCAACGAAGGCCGCCGTCGAAACGCTGACTGCCATCCTGTCGAAGGAACTGCGCGGCCGCTCGATCACGGTCAACGCGGTCGCTCCCGGCCCGACTGCCACCGACCTCTTCCTCAACGGCAAGTCGGATGAACTGATCGCCCGCATGTCAAAAATGAACCCGCTGGAACGCCTCGGCACGCCGGAAGACATCGCCGCCTCGGTCGCGTTCCTCGTCGGCCCAGACGGCTCCTGGATCAACGGCCAGGTCCTGCGCGCCAATGGCGGCATGGTCTGAACCGAAAAATCGCCACAGCGGAGCACAATCTCCGCCTCGGCCCGTCAAATGAATTTCAATAGCCTCATTCCCTCAGAAGGAACAGGACAATGTCCAAGCAAGTAATCCTCGTCACCGGTGCTTCCAGCGGCTTCGGGGCCATGACCGCCCGCGCACTGGCAACCGCCGGCCACATCGCCTATGCCGGCATCCGCGCCACGGAAGACCGCAACGCCAAAGCAGTTGCCGACGCCGCAGCCTTCGCTACCGAACACAATGTCGACCTGCGTTCCATCGAACTCGATGTCGCCAACGACGCCTCCGTCGAAGCAGGTATCGCGAAAGTCATTACCGATACCGGCCGCCTCGACGTCATCTTGCACAATGCCGGCCACATGTCTTTCGGCCCGGCCGAGGCCTTCACACCAGAGCAGTTCGCCGAACTCTACGATATTAACGTCCTCAGTACCCAGCGCGTCAACCGTGCGGCGCTCCCCCACATGCGCAGCCAAGGTAAGGGTCTGGTCGTCTGGATCTCCTCTTCCTCGACCCGCGGCGGCACTCCTCCCTATCTGTCGCCCTACTTCGCCGCCAAGGCTGCGATGGACTCGCTCGCCGTCTCCTATGCCGCCGAACTCTCCCGCTGGGGCATCGAGAGCTCGATCGTCGTGCCGGGCGCCTTTACCAAGGGCACCAACCACTTCGCCCATTCCGGCGCGCCGTCCGACCGGGCCCGCGCCGCCGAATACAATGACGGCCCCTACAAGGGTGTGCCGGAAAAGGCCTTGCAGGGTCTCGCAGCCCTTGAGCCGACCGATGCCGACCCGGCCTCCGTTGCCGCCGCCGTCGTCGATATCGTCAACAAGCCCTTCGGCACCCGGCCTTTTCGTATCCACATCGACCCGTCGCAGGATGGCGCCGAGATCGTCAACGGCGTCGCCGACCGCGTCCGAGCGGAAATGTTCCGCAACATCGGCTTGGCTGACCTGTTGAAGCCCGTCGACAACACCCGAGCTAAGATCGCCGCAGGCAATCGCGCCGAAACTGAGCAGAAACCTAAATAAAACACGTGTGTCCCAACCTGATTTTTTCGGGGTGACACGATAACCGAATGCTGTAAGCTGCCTGCAAACGACGCCGCCTGTTGGCCAGGCCAATGGGCGGCATGATTAATGATTTGAAACAATTGCAGCTTTCAACTACCGCAGCTTGGTCAAACCCGTGTCCCGACTGCCTGTAATACTTGACGTCCGATAAGGCTCGGCCACCTGCGCTCTCCACGAACCGACCCGTGCGCCAGCACGGAAATGATCCGCTTCATGCGCTTCAGAGGGCTTACACATGGCACGAAACTGGCTGATCCCGGCAATATTACTTTTTTCCACCGTTCTGTTTGCAACCTCTTCCCCAGCACAGCAACAACAGAAGCCTGCCGTCACGGTCGCCAAGCCGGTTGTCCGCGACGTCGTCGACGTCGATGAATTCATCGGCCGCTTCGAGGCCGTTGACGAAGTGACCATTCGCTCTCGGGTCGGCGGGTACCTCGATCAGGTGGATTTTACCGATGGCGCCATGGTGAAGAAGGGCGACCAGCTCTTCGTCATCGACCAGCGCCCCTTCCAGACCGCGCTGGACGTCGCCACCTCATCGCTTGAAGTTGCCAAGTCCACGCTGACGTTTGCCGAAGCGGAGTTCACGCGCACGGAATCGCTGGTGCAAAAAGGAACGCTTGCGGTATCCACGCTCGATGACCGTCGCCGAGAACTGCGGTCGGCGCAGGCCAATCTGCGCGGCGCGGAAGCGAGCCTCGCCAGAGCGGAACTCGATCTCGAATACACCAAGATCATCTCCCCGCTTGCAGGCCGCATCGACCGCCGGCTGATCTCCGTCGGCAACCTGGTGCAGGCCGACCAGACCGCATTGACGACGATCGTCTCGCTCGATCCCATCGACTTCTATTTCGACGTCGACGAACGCCGGGTGCTGAACTACGCTCGCGTGGCCCGTGAGCACGGCAGCGACCTGCAGGAGGGCGGCGGCTCCCTCGACGTCTTTGTGACCATCGCCGATTCCACCGAGAAACCCTTCAAGGGCAAGCTCGACTTCGCCGAAAACCGCGTCGACCGTGAGACCGGCACGATGCGGGTGCGCGCCCGGTTCGACAATCCGGATTTCGTGCTGCAGCCGGGCCTTTTCGGCCGCGTCGAGGTGAGCGCGTCCAACACCTACAAGGGCATCCTCGTTCCGGACGATGCGATCGGCTCCGACCAGGATCAGCGGGTCGTCTACGTCGTCGCCGAGGACGGCAGCTTCACGACGAAGCCGGTGCGGCTTGGCCCGAGGCTCTACGGCTACCGCGTCATTCGCGCGGGCATGAGGGGTGACGAGACCATCGTCGTCAACGGCCTGACGCGGCTCAGGCCCGGCGTCGTCGTCGATCCAAAAATGATCACGCTGCCGCCCGAAGTCGCCTCCACGGAGAACGGCCAATGAAATTTGCCCATTTCTTTGTGGACAGGCCGATTTTCGCGTCGGTGCTGTCTATCGTGCTTTTGCTCGTCGGCGGCATCGCCTATTTCCAGCTGCCGGTTGCCCAATATCCGGAAATAGCCCCACCGACCATCGTCATCCGAACGGCCTATCCGGGGGCCGATGCCGAGACGATCGCCAACACGGTCTCAACCCCGCTCGAGCAGGAAATCAACGGCGTCGAGGACATGCTCTATATGTCCTCCTATTCGACCGCCGACGGTTCGATGGCGCTGACGGTCACCTTCAAGCTCGGCACCGACCTCGACAAGGCGCAGGTGCTTGTCCAGAACCGTGTCTCGATCGCAGAACCAAGGCTGCCGGAAGAGGTTCGCCGCATCGGCGTCACCACGGCGAAAAGCTCGCCCGACCTGATGATGGTCGTGCATCTTCTATCGCCGAACGATCGCTACGACCAGCTCTATGTCTCCAACTATGCCCGCACGCGCGCCCGCGACCTCCTGGTGCGCCTCGACGGCGTCGGCGACGTCATCCTGTTCGGCGAACGCGAATTTGCCCTGCGCATCTGGCTCGATCCGGAAAAGCTCGCCTCCTACGGCATGACCTCCGGCGACGTCGTGCAGGCGCTGCGCGACCAGAATGTCCAGGTCTCCGGCGGTTCGATCGGCGGGCCGCCAACGGCCGGCACCAATGCCTTCCAGTATACGGTGACCACCGAGGGCCGCTTCAGCGACGCCCGCCAGTTCCGCTATGTCATCGTCAAGGCGACGGAAAGCGGTCGTCTCGTGCAACTGCAGGATGTTGCCCGTATCGAACTCGGCGCCAAGGATTACGTCACCAACAGCTACCTGAACGGCAAGGCCGCCGTCGCCATGGGCATCTTCTCGCGACCGGGCACGAACGCGCTCGACGCTGCCGATCAAATCAAGGCGACGATGGAAAAGCTGTCCAAGGATTTCCCGCCGGGCCTCGAATACACAATCGTCTACAACCCGACGGAATTCATCTCGGAATCAATCAACGAGGTCTACAAGACCATCCTCGAGGCGGCCATACTCGTTGCCATCGTGGTGCTCGTCTTCCTGCAGTCCTGGCGCACGGCGCTGATCCCGATCATCGCCATTCCTGTGTCGCTGATCGGTACCTTCGCGCTGCTGTTGGCCTTCGGTTTCTCGCTCAATATGCTGACGCTGTTCGGCCTGGTGCTAGCAATCGGCATCGTCGTTGACGATGCGATCGTCGTCGTCGAAAACGTCGAGCGCAATCTGGCCAAAGGCATGACACCGAAACTCGCAGCGCATGTGACGATGGACGAGGTCGGCGCCGCCGTCATCGCCATCTCGCTCGTTTTGATCGCCGTCTTCGTACCGACGGCCTTCATCCCGGGTATTTCCGGGCAGTTTTACCTGCAGTTCGCCGTCACCATTTCGGTGGCGACCGCGATCTCGGCGCTCAATTCGCTGACGCTTTCGCCGGCGCTGGCGGCGCTCGTCCTGCGTCCGCATCGGGAACATCACGAAACGCGCAACCCGTTCACGCGCATCGGCCGCGGCCTTGCCAACGGCTTCAACACCGGTTTCGACCGGATGACCCGCGGCTATTCCTGGGTCGTCCGCCATCTCGTCGCGACAAAGATTGCGCTCGGCGCCAGCCTGATCGTCTTTTTCGGATTGCTGGCGGGCACCTGGTACATGGCGCAGATCGTACCGCGCGGCTTCGTGCCTCCGATGGATCAGGGTTATGCGATCGTCGTCGTGCAACTGCCCGACGGCGCCTCGCTTGCCCGCACGGACGCGGTGGTAAAGAAGGCGACCGAGATGATCCGCAAGGTGCCGGGCATCAAGGATGCGGTTTCGTTCGCCGGTTTCAACGGCGCGACCTTCACCAACGCCTCGAATTCCGGCGTCATCTTCACACCCTTCGCGTCCTTTGAGGAACGCCTGAAGCATGGGCAGAGCGCCGACCAGATCATCGGCCAGCTCTACGGCACGATGCAGGCCATCCAGGAAGCCTTCATCATTGCCGTTCCGCCGCCGTCGATCCGCGGCATCGGCAATTCCGGCGGCTTCAAGATGCAGATCGTCGATCGCGAAAGCTCCGACATGCGCCGCGTGCTCGGGCTGGCCTATCAGATGATGGGTGCCGCCAACCAGACGGAAGGGCTGACGGGCGTCTTCACCACCTTCTCCGCCTCCAGCCCGCAATATTTCCTGGCGGTCGACCGCGACAAGGCACGGGCGCTGAATGTGCCCATCCCCAACATCTTCGAGACGCTGTCGATCAATCTCGGCACCTCCTATGTCAACGACTTCAATGCCTTCGGCCGCGTCTATCAGGTGCGCGCCCAGGCAGACCAGCAATACCGGCTGGAACGGGAGAATATCCTCGCGCTCAAGGTCCGCTCCGCCACCGGTGCGCTCGTGCCGCTCGGAACCCTGGTTGACATCAGGGACACCACCGGTCCGGCGCTGGTCCAGCGCTACAACATGTATGTCTCGGTGCCGCTCCAGGGCAATCCTGCTCCTGGCGTCTCGACCGGCACCGCGCTCGACAGGATGGAGGCGCTGGCAGCCCAGATCCTGCCGCCAGGCACTGCCTTCGAATGGACGGACCTTGCCTTCCAGGAGCGCAACACCGGCAATACGGCGATCTTCATTTTCGCGCTGTCGGTGATCTTCGTGTTCCTCGCACTGTCGGCCCAGTATGAAAGCTGGATCCTGCCGCTGGCAATCATCCTCGTGGTGCCGATGGCCGTACTCGCGGCCCTTGCCGGAGTGCATCTCAGGGGCCTGGACAACAATATCCTGACGCAGATCGGACTGATCGTCCTTATCGGCCTTGCGGCGAAGAATGCGATCCTGATCGTCGAATTTGCGCGGCAGGCGCAGGACGACGGAATGAACCCGGTCAATGCGGCGATCGAAGCTAGCCGGCTGCGGCTGCGGCCAATCCTGATGACAGCCTTTGCCTTCATCCTCGGCGTCGTGCCGCTGATGATCGCCACAGGCCCGGGCGCAGAAATGCGCCAGTCGCTCGGCACCGCCGTCTTCTCCGGCATGCTCGGCGTCACCATCCTCGGCATATTCCTGACCCCGGTCTTCTATGTCGCGTTGCGGTCTTTCCGCTACAAGCCGAAAGAGAAGCCCGTCGCGCCGGAAGCCGGCATGATCTGATCGGCATCGGGGGGACCTTTCAGACACGGCCGACCGAGACGAAAACCGGTCCGCCCCTCGCTGAGGCGCCGCCCCCACCCTCCGTCATAGCCGCCACAAAGGCGGGTATGATGGAGGTGGGGGGTGACCAGTTGCCATCACGCCACCCCGAGCGACGCTAACGAGGCGCGATCAGCTTCATGGTCGGAAAACAGGTTCGATAGCGCGCCGTATCGCGTGTCAAAAGATCCAGCTGATCGACGGCGGCGTGCGCGCCGATGAAGAAATCCGGCAGCACGCCCGCGCGCGACCCACCCGCCTTTCGGTATTTCTGAAATACCTTGCCGGCCAGGAAAAGCGCTGATCGCGGCATGGCCACCAGGTCGAGGCCAGCCTCGGCGAGAAAAGCCTCAAGCCGCTCGATGCGTTCGTAGCGCACGGCAAGCTCCCCATAGACGATGTCGTTGATGAGAAGCGGGCCGCGCAATGCGGCCGCTTCGAGCTGCTCGATCGACCAGTCCGCCCAGTTCGGATCGTCCGTCACCAGGTCGAGCAGGACGTTCGTGTCAACGAGGGTCACTCGTCACCGCGCGTCAGCGCCATGATGGCGTCGGTGCTCAGCCCCTTTCCGGCATGACCGCGCAGCTTGCTCAAGCGGCTTGCAGGCCGTTTTTCATCCGCCCGCGTCAAGACCACGGTGCCATCCGCCGCCCGCTGAAAATCGACCTGCGTCCCGGGCACGATGCCGAGGAAGTCGCGCACCGGTTTGGGAATGGTCACCTGCCCCTTCGTCGTCACAGTCGCGCTCATCATCTACCTCGGTAAGGATTGCTGGATATAAGGTATTACATCGGGCGGGCGGTTTCAAGAACCTGGCAGCTCTGTCACTCTCCGTCTATCCTCGCCGTCGTCCTCGGGCTTGACCCGAGGATCCAAGCTTCGTCCAGATGATACGTGTTGGCAGGTTTGGGGATGGATCCTCGGGCCGAGGAGGCAAAAAACATCCCCGCTGATCCCCATCCATCCCCGCCCTCAAAACCTGTGCGATGATCGTTGCGTTCCGTCATCGGCTACCCCGCGAGGCGTCGCGGCGAGGCGGAACCGGTGCCGGGTGCGGGAAGGACGTAAGCCTTCATCCGGTGGGCTGACAGAAAATGGTTTCCCTCTCGCTTGAAAAACAGCGAGGCGTGCCTGTGGGGCACACAGGAGACGATCGGTAAGGGCGGCAACGTCCTTCGTGGCGCGGAGGGCCCCAAGAACAGCACGGACCCCGCGAATACCATCCCCGCAAGGGCGTCGTCTCGCAGAGAAACCGGAGTTGCCAGTCGACAAACACGCGAACGGGGCGCTGGAAGGCGTCATATACATTACCTTCGTCTCGGCACCTTTCAGCGCCCCGGCCAGGTAAATGACAGGCAAAAACCACGGCGGAATTTTCCGCGCGTGGCTATCGGGCGTGGCAGCGACGGCTCCTCTGGAGGCCGCGTGGAACGCGCGGGCAATACCCGATCACCAATTGCTCTCTCTCTTGACAACGCTGCACTGCACAATTTATATATCTGCAAGACAGATTTTAGTTGATGTTGTTTTTGGTTTATCGCTATTGGTGTAAATTGACTTATACAAAAGTAGGCCGAATGACTGGTCCTTTGGTGTTTATAGTCACCGACATAGAATCGAACGGCCCTGATCCGGGGCTTAACTCAATGTTAAGTTTAGCCTCCGTTGCTGTGACACAGGATGGAGTTATATTAGACGATTTTTCTGTAAACTTGATGGAGTTGCCCGGAGCTAAACCGGATCCTGCGACAATGGAGTGGTGGAGGGGGCATTCTGAGGCGTATGCGGTTGCAACTGCCGCGCCGGACAGTCCTCACAATGCAATGGCATCATGGGTTCGTTGGGTTCAGTCGCGGAATGTCACGTCCATATTCGCTGCACACCCGCTGTCTTTCGATGGGGCCTGGATGGATTGGTACCTCCAGTATTGTGGAATGGGCCGTTTGTTTGATCGGCCACGCCAGCCAGGCATAACCTTCGCAGCCGGTCTCGATATTGTTTCTTTGTTTATGGGGCGGACTGGTTTCGCCTATGACCGCTGTAAGCGGGAGAATTATAGTCCAGAATGGCTTGGTGGCAATATTCATGACCACTCAGCTTTGGCGGATGCTCGCGGTTATGCGCATCTACTAAGCCGTCTTCTACGTGGTTTCTCTAATTTTTCCGTCGATAGTTCGACGGTTGAGCTTAATATTAAATAATAGCCGTTGTGCGGCAGGACGAGATGGCGACATCTCCTCCACATCAATTTTATAGCTTGAATGTAATAATGGGCTGACCGGCGAACAGCGACGGAAGGCGATTTTGAGAACTGGGGAACTGACTTGAGCCACAATATTGTTGCGCTGATGCCGATGCGTCATTCATCGGAACGGGTTAAGGGGAAAAACTACCGCGCTTTCGGTGACGGGCGGCCATTGTTCCAGCATATGCTTGACGCACTAGTATCTTCTGATCGCATCGACAAGGTCGTGATTGATACGGATTCCCCCGTCGTAACTGAGCTTTGCCAGAAACATTACCCTGATGTCATGCTGATTGAACGGCCGGAGCACTTGCGTGACGGTACCACGCCCATGAACAATGTTCTCCTGCACGATATCAGCATGGTCGATAGCCGGTTCTATCTCCAGACGCACTCGACCAATCCGCTGATGACCGTCAAGACGCTCAACAGTGCGATCGATACATTCCTGGCAAGATATCCGATCCACGATTCGTTGTTTTCGGTTACGAGAATGCAGACCCGCCTGTGGGATCAGCTTGCTCGCCCAGTGAATCACAACCAAGCTATTCTGCTAAGAACGCAGGACTTGCCGCCGATCTACAATGAGAACTCTTGCCTCTACATCTTCGAAAAGGCAACGCTCCAGGAGCGCCAGAACCGCGTTGGTCATCGCCCTTACATGTTCGAGATGGAACCTTTCGAGGCTCAGGACATCGACGAGGAGATCAATTTCCAGGTGGCGGAAGCCATTTTCCACGCAACGCGGGGGAAGCTGTGATGGGCGAGCTTCAAGTCTTGGTAACCTGCGGCCATCTCAACCGACATATCAAACTCTACGAATCCCGTCTCCACTCCCACGGGGTGAAGACATGGGTGCCGGAACTGAAAGGCCAGCAGTTCACCGCAGTCGAAATGCTGGAAATGATACCGCATGCCGACATCGCCATTGCTGGCGACGATCCGCTGGACGCGGAAATCCTCATGGCCGGAAAGGCTGGCCGCCTCAAGGGGCTGGTCCGTTGGGGCATCGGGACCGATAATGTCGATAAGCCTGCCGCGACGCGCCTCGGACTGCCGGTCTATAACACGCCCGGCATGTTCAACAACGAGGTGGCAGATCTTGCGCTCGGCCATGTCCTGAACTTGTCCAGACACATCCACAAGATGGATCGGGACGTTCGGCAGGGTAAGTGGACACGGTACGAGGGCGGGTCGCTGAGCGGCAAGACGGCGGGAATCGTCGGCCTCGGCGGCATCGGCCGAGAAACCGCGCGGCGCTGCGCCGCCTTCGGCATGCGCGTGATCGGCTCCGACGTGGTGTCCATCGGCGCAGCGTCGCTTGATGCCGTCGGCGCCCGGCAGGTGCCGTTCGATGTCGTCGTCCGTGAGAGCGACATCATCATCCTTGCCTGCGCGCTAACTCCCGAAAACTTCCACCTTCTGAACGCCGATGTCTTCAGCCGCATGAAGCGCGGCGTGGTCGTGGTCAATGTGGCGCGGGGCGCGATTATCGACGAAACGGCCTTGATCGGAGCGCTTGCCTCCGGTCATGTCGCGGCGGCGGGATTGGACGTCTTCGAGGTCGAGCCGCTGCCGTCCGAAAGTCCGCTGCGCCAGTTCGACAATTGCCTTTTCGGCACCCATTCCGGGTCGAGCACCCTTGAGGCGATCCAGAGGACAAATCAGAAGAGCATCGAAATCGCTTTGGCCATGCTGGGCGTGAACTCCGACATTCTGGCGACGTGCAATCGTGTTGCTTGATCCGACCAAAACGGGACGTAGATGCTTGGAACGAGGCGACGGCTCATGAAAATGATACGAAAGGCATTGGCTTCGCCTGGATTGATGCTTGCCTTTTCCAGTGTCGCCCGCTCCTTCGGCTTCGTATTTCCTGTCCCACTTTTCTACATCTACGGCTCGGCCGCCGAAAGCACCTTATGGTTGGCGATCGGGTCGATCGTTTCCTTGCAGAATCTGTTCTTTCTCGGGCTCCCGCAAGTTCTTGTAAGAACCCTGTCGACCGCCGACGTCGCACACGACAAAGCGCCTGCAGCCGCCGCGCTCGCCGCGCGCGAGCAGGCGCTTCAGGATGCCTGCCAGTTCATCCGGCTGATTTTCTCCGGCGTGTCGCTGTTGCAGTTTATCGGGCTTGCAACGCTCGGCACCTGGGTTCTGCTTAGGCCGTTCGGGCAGCTCGCCAATCCCGCCGATGGAATTGCCGCCTGGGTGGTCGTTGTCCTGTTCTCACCGGCGCGGGTGTTCACGCTTCGGCAGCTGACCTTTCTCAACGGCATGGGCGACCTCGCCACGCCTAGGCTAGTCGATGGGCTCGCCTGGAGCCTGGGCGGAACGTCCGCCGCCCTCGCTCTGTGGCTGTCGGGGTCAATGCTTCTGATGACGCTCGCTGTCTGCCTTCCGAGCCTGGTCGCCATCCCCATCCTGCGGTCGCGCGCCGCCCATCATGGCTGGAACCGCTTTACAGCGCGTTTCGAATGGCAGCGCGTCCGCTCGATCGCCGTGGAAATCTGGCGCCCGACCTGGCGCAGCGGCCTCGGCACGTTGCTGAGCACCGGCGCCCGGCAGGGTACTGGTCTGCTGTTCATTCAGGTCGGCAGCCCGGCGGCGGCCTCCGCCTACCTTCTCGCCCAGAATGTCATCACCGTGTGCATGGTCTTGAGTGCCGCTCCTGTCCAGGCAAAGCTGCATCTGATGACGCGAGCCTATGTTAAGGGAGAGCGACAGCTCCAAGCGACGCTCCTGCGTTCGACGATTGCGGAATCCCTGTGGGTGGCTTCATCATTGTGCGTGGCGATCGGCCTCGGCTTCATCCCCGCCCTTTCCCTGCTCGGCGAAAGTGCCGCTTTCGTCTCGCCCCAAATGTGGGCCGCGATGAGCATGGCGCTGCTTCTTCAGCGATACGGCGCGGTGCACTTGCAAAGCTACTCCGTCAGCAATCATATCATCTGGCATTGGCTGGACGGTATCACGGGGATGGTCAATGTCTGCTTTTCCATGGTGTTTCTTCCGTCGCTCGGCCTCTGGGCGATCGTCCTTGGAAATCTGGTCAGCATAGCCTTTTTCTACTGCTGGATACCGGCGGTCTACTCCCACCGGCTGCTGCGTATGACGTGGCCCAAGGACGATGCTGCGGCGTGGTGGCGCCCGGCTGCCTTCAGCCTCGTTAGCCTTTGTGTTTGCATCTGGGTCATTCCAATAGCCGTTTCGATGCCACCGTGAGGATGGCCACCGGAATTTCTCTCTGTCTCAGCGTACCAAGCACCATCGTCTATTTTTCACTTTGAGATCGTCTATTTTTTCAATTTGAGGTTGTCTGAAATGCCCCGGATTTCGATCATCATCCGTAGTTACAACGAAGGTGCGCATATTCAGAAGTTGCTGACGGGCATCGCGTCCCAGTCGGTGAAGGACGTCGAAGTCATTCTCGTGGACTCCGGATCAACGGACCGGACCGTGCTGATTGCGGAAAGCAACGGCGTCAGGATTGTGCATATCGCCAAGGAGGAGTTCTCCTTCGGCCGTGCGCTGAACAGGGGCTGCGCGGTGGCTACCGGCGACGTTCTGGTGTTTGCCAGCGCCCATGTGTATCCGCTGCGCACGGACTGGCTCGAAAAGCTGGTCCAGCCCTTCGACGATGCGGACATCACGCTGGCCTATGGCCGGCAGATCGGAAACAGCGTGACGAAATTTTCCGAGCATCAGGTATTCGCCTCCTGGTTTCCGGAGGTTTCTGTCCGGCGGCAGAACAACAGTTTCTGCAACAACGCCAATTGCGCGATCCGGCGCAGCGCCTGGGAAGGCCAGCCTTATGATGAGGTACTGACGGGCCTTGAGGATCTTGCCTGGGCGAAAAACATGCGGCGGCGCGGCGGACAGATTTCCTATGTCGCCGATGCCACGATCGTCCATGTGCACAACGAAACATGGATCCGCGTGCGCAGCCGCTATCAACGCGAAGCGATCGCGCTAAGCCAGATCGAGCCCAGCATTCGCTTTGGCTTCAACGACTTCGTCTCCCTGACGACGGCGAATGTCTTGCACGACTTGGTGGCCGCGCGGCGTCATGGAAAAATGGTCGATGAACTGGCGTCCGTCATCCTCTTCCGTTTCAACCAATTTTGGGGAACATGGAAAGGGTATCGCTCGCATGGCGAGCTCGACGCCGCGCTGCGCAGCAAATTCTACTATCCGAAAACAGACGTGCAGACCAAAGCGCCGCTGGAGACCGGTAAGTCCCGGGTCGACGGCCGGACGATCCAATACGACCATCCATAATCCGGACGTAACGGGCACCCTAAGCTTAAAGGTGTGCCCGCTTTTTTTATACGATTGAATTTTAACGACTTCAGGATGCTTTCAAATGGCTGGCCGTCACTTTTCCTTGCGCGAACTGACACTGAAACGAATCGTCGCTGCGACGTGGAGGCGCGTTGTCGATCAAAAGGAGGGGGTGGCCTGGAGATACGGGAGCGGAAAAACCAGCCGGGAAATGAACTTAAGGTTCAAAGACATCCATAAAGGCCAGAGGTGCATTATCATCTGCAATGGGCCGTCGATCAACAAGACGAACATGGACCTCGTCAAAAGCGAATATTCGTTTTGCATGAACCGCTCCTATTTGATGTTCGAAAGCTGGGGTTTCACGCCGAGCTTCTTCGTGGGATCGGCCATGCATGTCCTGCGGCAGTTCAAGACGGACATCCTCGCGCTGCCCATGCCCAAGTTCGTGGACTTCAAGTTCCGCAAGCTCTATCCCGTGGAGAAGGACTGCTACTATCTGCGGCTGCCGCCGGCATCGGACAACGTCTTCGTCGGCGACATCACCCTTCCCATGCGCGTTGGTGGCACGGTCACCTATTCGGCGCTGCAATTGGCCTACTACATGGGCTTTGAAACCGTCATCATCATAGGCATGGACCACCGCTTCTCGCAGCAGGGCGTTCCCTCGACATCTGAGGTGCGCAAGCAGGAAATCGACAAGGACCACATGCACCCCAATTATTTCCCCAAGGGAGTAAAGTGGGAGCTTCCGGATCTGGTCCGTTCCGAGATGGCCTATGCACAGGCAAGGGCAGCCTATGAAAAGGCGGGGCGCCGCATCATCGATGCGACGGTAGATGGCGCCTGCACCATTTTCGAGAAGGCGACGCTCGAAAACGCGCTTCGCAATGACGTTCTGTGACCGCGGACATGCGGTGAAACCCACACTTTGTATTTCAGGCGATTGGTGGAAAAGATGACACGGGTCCTGGCAATATGTTCGGGCGGGGGACATTGGGTCGAGATGCGCCGCATTATGCCGGCGTTCGACGGCCTTAACGTTTCGTATGCAAGCGTCTATCCTGAATATGCCGAGGAAATACCCGGCGAGCTCTATTACGTGTTTCAGGATTTCAGCCGGTTCAGAAAGATCGCGAGCATCAAGGCCGGTTTCCAGTTACTGAAGATCGTTCTGTCCGTCCGGCCGGATGTCGTGATCACCACAGGCTCTGCGCCGGCGCTTCTGGCCCTCATCCTCTCCAAGACCCTGCTGCAGTCGAAGACGATCTGGATCGACAGCATCGCCAATTGCGACCGCCTTTCGACATCCGGCTCCCTGGCGAAGTACGTCGCCGACATCTGGCTGACGCAATGGGAACATCTGGCGACCGATAAGGGGCCGGCCTGGTGGGGAGCCGTGCTATGATTTTTGTTACTGTTGGCTCGATGCTTCCGTTCGACCGCTTGATCCGCACGATGGATGCCTGGTCCGCGCGCCATCCGGAGGTCGAGGTCCACGCCCAGATCGGCGAAGGCGCTTTCGCCCCCCGCCACATGAAGTGGGACCGGATGCTCACCGGAACGCAGTTCAAGGCGATGGTCGCGGCAAGCGAGCTGATCGTTGCACATGCGGGGACCGGCAGCGTCTTCACCGCACTCGAAGCCCGCAAGCCGATTTTGTTGGTTCCGCGCTACGCGTCGCTCAAGGAGCACACAACCGATCACCAGCTTCACACGGCAAATTGGCTGCGTAACATCAGCGCGATCGCCATTGCGGAACTGAATGACAATATCGACCAAAAGATTGAGGAAACCAGGCTGCGGCAGGGTAATGCCGAAACCTTTTCAACTGCTGCCCCATCGTCTTTCCTGGAAAAAATCCGACAAGCCGTATCCGCAAAGTAAAGCACGCATTCTTTGACAAAAAATACATTCCGGCTCCTGGCCGACTATTCATGGAGATTTCAATGATACGTATAGCGCTGATTGGCCTTGGCAAAATGGGGATTTCACATCTTGCCATCATCCGTTCGCATCCGGATGTTGAACTTGTCGCCGTGTGCGATACGACCGGTTACGTGGTCAATACCTTGAGCAAGTACACCGGCGTCAAGACCTATTCGGACTATAATACCATGCTGGCCAAGGAAGAGCTCGACGCAGTCGTCGTCGCGACGCCGTCGCGTTTCCACGCCGAAATCGTCCGAGCTGCGCTGAAGAAAAATCTGCACATTTTCTGCGAAAAGCCGTTCTGCCTGGATCTTGAGGAGGCAAAGCAGCTCGCCCGCGAGGCCGCCGAAAATGGTCTGGTCAATCAGGTCGGCTATCACTACCGCTTCGTCGCCGCCTTCAAAGAGGCCAGGCGCCTGCTGCAAGAAGGCGTGCTCGGCCAAATCCACCATGTCCGCGCGGAAGCCTACGGCCCGGTGGTCCTCCGCGCCAAAGGCAGTACATGGCGCACCAACCGTACCGAAGGCGGCGGATGCCTGTTCGACTATGCCTCCCATGCGATCGACCTGATGAACTTCCTGGTCGGCCCGCCGACCGATGTTTCCGGCGCCGTCCTCAGCAAGATATTCTCAGAGGATGTCGATGATGAAGTCTACGGCACATTTCATTATCCAGGCGGCATGAGCGGCCAGCTCGTCGCAAACTGGAGCGACGACAGCTTCCGCAAGATGTCCATGAAGGTAAGCATCTGGGGTACCAAGGGGCGCATTCAGGCCGACCGACAGGAAGTGCAGATCTATTACCGGGGCGACGACGCGGAGAAATACGGCCTGAAGAAGGGCTGGAACGTCAAGTACACGACTGAGATGACGGAAGAGGTCTGGTACTATCTGCGCGGCGAGGAATATTCCTCGCAGATGGATTATTTCTTTAAGCAGATTTCCGAAGGCTTCAGAGATCCAGCATTCTCGTTCTCCTCCGCTCTTGAGACGGATATCGTCATCTCCAGGATTCAGAGTGCCGCAAGCGACACGGCCTCTGGGGATATTCGGTTTTCTCAGCCCACGACGACGGTCCGCCAGAAGGGCGGCGCGCTTCAGCGCATCCTGGCCAAGCTGGCCTGATCCGTTCATTCTGACACACGTTTTTTAAGGTATTTAGCTGTGGAAAAAGTCCTTTTTGGCGACAATCAGTTTTTTGGTGTCAACCATATGTCGGAAGACAAGGCGCGGGCGCAGGCGATGCGCTTTCAGGATGATGCGGAGGTCATCAAGGTCGTCGATATTGCCTGCGACGCCGGAATCAGGGCGTTTATGTGTACGACGCACGACCGGATCGGCGCGATCTGCGACCACGTGCGCGCGAACCCGGAGCGATACAGGGACTTCGTTTTCTACCCTTGCATGCCCTATGCCCACAAATATGCCAATGCTGTGACGGAACACGGGCCCGTGGAAGCGTTGCGGCGATTCCTGCCCCAGGGCAATGCCCTGTCGTCGCTGATCAAGAGCGGCGTCTCGCTCGCCAACAAGGACTTGGCGAGCCTTGGCAAGGTCCTGATCGACGCCGAGATGAAGATGTTCCATGGCCTCACTACGCCAGTGATCTTTCTACAAAACGTCGTCACCGACCTGCTTCTCGGGATCGGCTTCGAAGACGCCTTCGGCATTTTCGCCGAGCACGTTAAAAGCAAATACGGCGCGGAGCCAGGGTTCATCACGATGAACATGCCCCGCCTCCTGGAGGCTTTGGAACGCCAGGGGATCGACAATCCTATCGTCTGCTCCAACATTAACAAGATCGGCTTTCGCATGTGTGGCGGAATGGAGCTTTACGAGGAAACGATCCGCACCAAGCGGTTCCGGCCGATCGCCATGTCGGTGCTTGCCTCGGGCGCACTCACCGCCGACGAAGCGATCTCCTATGTCGCAGGCCTCGGCAAGGTGGAATCCATCGTCTTTGGCGCCTCGAGCGCACAAAACATCAAACAAACAAAGGCACTCATTGACCAGCACTTTAACAACATCTGACCATCAGCCTATTAGCTCCTCAACGGCCATCAGCCGCGAGCCACATCACGTCCATGGAGACGATCCCCTATTCCGCAAAGGCCGGTAGTCGCGTGTTTTCATACACGAAATGGGTGGCATTGCCGCATGATCTCGGCAAAGATGCCCTATCCGAAAAACAGGAACCGGGAGACCGCCATGAAACCCGCTGCCCGTGCCTTCGCCTCTTTCGCCCTCATCTTCTCCCTCGCCCTTTCACCCGCCTTTGCCGCCTCGCCCGAACCCGTCAAGGCCGAACACGGCATGGTCGTCACCGCCCAGCACCTCGCCTCCGATGTCGGCGTCGAGGTGCTGAAGAAGGGCGGTAACGCCGTCGACGCCGCTGTTGCCGTCGGCTATGCGCTCGCCGTCGTTTACCCTACCGCCGGCAATATCGGCGGTGGCGGCTTCATGACCATCCGGCTGAAGGACGGCAAGACCACCTTCCTCGATTTCCGCGAACGCGCACCGCTCGCAGCCACCAAGACCATGTACCTCGACGACAAGGGCGAGATCGTAAAGGGGGCCAGCACCAACGGCTATCTCGCCGTCGGCGTGCCCGGCTCGGTCATGGGACTGGAGACCGCCCGCGAGCGTTACGGCACGCTGCCGCGCGCCGAACTTCTCGCCCCGGCGATCCGCTTCGCCAAGGATGGTTTTATTCTCGAACAGGGCGACGTCGCCTCGCTTTCCAATGGCGCGAAGAAACTGGCGAAGGACAAGGCCGCCGCCGCAATCTTCCTCACACCCGACGGGAAGGCCTTTAAGATCGGCGAAAAGCTGGTGCAACCCGATCTTGCGGCGAGCCTCACAAGCATCTCCGACAGAGGTCCGGACGCCTTCTACAAGGGCGCCATCGCCGGCAACATCGTCAAGGCGAGTGCTGCGGCCGGCGGCATTCTCGCCAAGGCCGACTTCGAGCACTATGCGGTGCGCGAACGCAAACCCGTAGTCTGCAATTATCGCGGCTACGAGATCGTCTCCTCGCCGCCGCCGAGCTCGGGCGGGGTCATCATCTGCGAGATCCTCAACGTGCTGGAAGGCTATCCCCTGTCCTACCTGGGCTATAGCTCGTCCGAGACCGTGCACGCCATGGTCGAGGCCATGCGGCATGCCTATATCGACCGCAATTCGGCGCTCGGCGATCCGGATTTCGTCGCCAATCCGGTCGAAAAACTCACCGACAAGGCCTATGCCAAGGAGATCCGCGAAAAGATCAACCCGTTCAAGGCAGGCGTCTCAAAGGATCTCATGCCGAAGGGCATGGGCGAAAGCACTGAGACGACGCATTATTCGATCATTGACAAGGACGGCAACGCGGTTGCTGTCACCTATACGCTGAACGGTTCCTTCGGCGCAGGCGTCGTGGCGCCCGCAACCGGCATCCTGCTCAATAACGAGATGGACGATTTCACCTCCAAACCGGGATCTCCCAATCTCTACGGGCTGGTGCAGGGCGAGGCGAACGCGATCGAGCCGAAAAAGACGCCGCTGTCGTCGATGAGCCCGACAATCATCTCAAAAGATGGCAAGCCCTTCATGGTCATCGGCAGCCCCGGCGGCGCCCGCATCATCACGATTACGCTGGAGGCGATCATCAACGTCATCGACCACGGAATGAGCATCCAGGAGGCGATCGATGCGCCGCGCATCCACCATCAATGGCTGCCGGACAAGGTCTACATGGAGCCCTACGCATTGTCGGCCGACACGCTGAAACGGCTCACCGAAATGGGCCATGACATCCAGATGGACGCGAGCTGGCCGATCTGGGGCCAGGCTGCCGGCATTCTCGTCGGCGGCAAGAATCTCGCCGAAATCGAGGAAGGCGGCGGCGCGCGCTACAACGGCGCGATGGACAGCCGGGCGGCAGCGGGGGCAGCAAGGGGGTATTAAGGTCAATCCGTTAAGTTGGTTGCGCGAAATTTAGCTTCCCGTCATTCCCGTGCTTGTCAAAGGAATCCAGCCACGCGACGTCCGTCGCATGAAAGCCTTATGCGCGGCTCATGAAAAGTCCCCTCGCCGCGCAGACGCGCGGCGGCTGGATCCCGGCTCAAGGGCGGCATGACGGAGGACGGGATGTGCGTTTGCGGGCCGTAGGAGCGGTCACCCCAAAAACCGCTGCACCGCCGCGATCTCGTTCTGGCGGATATCATGCCCGCCCGTATGCCACTCGACATCCACCGCCGCCTTCTGGGTCGCAAGATAGTCGGCAAGAGCCTGCGTCAGCGGGGCCGGGCAGATCGGGTCACGCTGGCCGGCCGTGATCAGGATCTGTTTGCCCTCCAGCGCTGGATTGTCCTTCGGCCTGAAGGGAATGAGCGGATGCAAAAGAATGGCCTTGTCGAACAGGTTCGTCTCGATCAGCAGATTGGCAAGGATGTTGGCGCCGTTGGAAAAGCCGAGGCCGATCACTTCGGACGCCTGGCGCTCCCGGGCAAGCGTGCTGACGAACGCCGCCATCTTGTCGGTCGCCCGCGCAAGGTCGGCCATGTCGTAGACGCCCTCGCCGGTCCGGCGGAAGAAGCGCGCTGCCCCATGTTCGGAAACGTCGCCGCGCGGCGAGACGATCGTCGCATCCGGCAGGAGATCGCTGCCGAACTCGAAGAACTGCCGCTCGTCGCCGCCCGTGCCGTGAAAGACGAAAAAGATCGGATTTCCAGGTGCACCGGCCTTCAGCCGGTGCACATAGCCATAGTCGGTCATGATGTCTCTCCCTTAATCTTCCAGTTTCTGCAGATGCTGTTCTAGGATCGGCCGCAGGTGCTTGTGCTGCTGCGGAAGTTTCAGCGCTTCGCCGAGATGCGCGGTGTCCTCGTCGCGGTCAAATCCCGGTTCATTGGTGGCGATCTCGAACAGGACGCCGCCCGGCGTGCGGAAATAGATCGCCCAGAAATAGTCGCGGTCGATCACCGGTGTCACGTGATAGCCCGTGTCCATCAGCGCCTTGCGGACGTCCAGTTGCTTCTCGCGGTTTTCGACCGAGAAGGCGACATGGTGCACGGAGCCCGCGCCCTGCAAGCCGCGCTGGATGGTCGGCATGGTTTCCAGATCGACGATGCCGGCGCCGTTGCCGCCGGGGACGATCAGCCGAGTGACGCCATCCCTGCTCTCAAGCGTCTTGTAACCCATGAACTTCAAAAGTTCAGCGGTCGCCCCTTCATCGCGAAGACGCATGGCGACCGAGTGAAAACCGCGGATCGCATGATCCTTGGAAACGCCGTTCGCCGTCCAGACAGGACGGTTATCGTCCCTGACCTCGACCAGTGCAAAACCATCGCCATCGGGGCCAGCAAAGTTCAACCGCTTTTCGCCAAACGTTTCCGCCTTCAGACCGGTCACGCCGCGCTTGGAAAGCCGGTCGTTCCAGAAGCCAAGCGAGCCCTCAGGAACCGAGAAGACGGTCGTGCCGATTTCGCCGGTACCCGGGCGGCCGCGGCCCATATCCGGGAACGGGAAATAGGTCATGACCGTGCCAGGGGCACCGGTCTCGTCGCCGTAATACAGGTGATAGACGTCAGGCGAATCGAAGTTGACGGTCTTCTTCACCCGGCGCAGGCCGAGCGTATCGGTGAAGAACTGGTTATTGGTGCGGGCATCTGCGGCCATCGAGGTGACGTGATGCAGTCCCTTGATCTGAGTGAGCATGATCTGATCCCTTTCTGCCCGCCTGAAAACCCGGGCCTCGCTTCGCCTCCTTAGATGTGCCTCTTTCCTCCGTGGCGATAGACTGACATGGATGGACGCATTGTCTCCAATCTTTGAACAGTCAAAGGAAACTGTTCGGCGATTGGTTGGCTCAGGGAAACCGCGTTTGTCTAGGCGCTCGAGAATGCTGAGGCGACCATCGACGGGAAGAACGATCCTGAGCAACCGAAAGTAGACAACGAAAGAATAAAAACTAAAAGTTGACAAACGCGACGCGTCGATCTATAAGCCCGTCCATCGATAGTTGTTTGACCGATATTTGTTTCTGCCCGCGCTCGGCGCGTCTCTGACGAACTTCCCCCTTCAAAAATCGAGATTAGACCCGCCGTGCGTCGTACGGCGGTGGATATATGTTGCTACTGAAAGGGTTCGTTATGACCACTGGCACAGTTAAATGGTTCAATTCCACAAAGGGCTTCGGCTTCATTCAGCCTGATGACGGCGGCGCGGACGTTTTCGTCCACATCTCCGCTGTCGAGCGGGCCGGAATGCGCGAAATCGTCGAAGGCCAGAAGCTTGGCTACGAGATGGAACGCGATAACAAGTCGGGTAAAATGTCCGCTTGCCAGCTCCAGGCTGCCTGACTCGGACGGAGCCTCTCCGGTGACCACAGATGTACTGGCATCGTTGACGAGGCAACGCCCAATTGGAAGGTCAGGCAAATCGCCTGGCCTTTTTTCGTGGCCGATCATCGACCGCGCGGCATTCCGGAGAGAGACAAAGGATGTTCATTGTGACCGAGAATTCGACGAAGACCCGCGAACAGGCGGAATCCGCCTTCAGCAGGACACAGACACAGTTCATGGCCCGCAACCGGACGATTTCAGAAATCGACGATGTTGCTGCCGAGCGCGACGCGAAAACGCTCAGACTGCGGCAGTTGCGCCTCGAAAGGGAAGCCAGCACGCCAGTTAAACTTCCTGCATCAAGGAAGTCCGCAAAACGCTGATTGCTGCTGCGTTTTCCCTGCCGCCATATCGCTGCTGTTCTTCCACCGCAGTGAAACAGGACACGAAATTATAGTGGCCTATCTGTTTTTTTGGCGTTTCCGCTCTAGCTTGATGAAGCACAAAATGCGAAACGGCACCTGGTGTCGGTTTTCGCGACCCGAGCTGCTCTCCGGCCAAGGGCCGGTCAAACGATAAACCTACCAACAAGGACGACGACGATTGAGACACCCAACCGATAATGGCTTTGCCGATCGGCGCAAAGCTGCGGCCGAGGCCAAGCAGCAGCTTCTGAAGAAGTTTGCATCAGCACCGAAGGCGGACGATCCGGCTCTGGCCGCCAAGCTTGCCGAACGGCAGGCAAGCGCGGCAGCGCGCGAAGCCCGTCGCGCCGAGCGCGACCGCCTGAAGCAGGAAGAACACGAGCGCCAACTCGCCGAAGCCGCGGCCCTGACCGCAGCGGCGGAAGCAGAGCAGAAGGCTGAAGCGACGGCCCGCGAACAGGCCGAGCGCGACCGCATCGCCCGAGTCGTCGCCGACGAAGCCGAACGCAAGGCCGAACGCGACCGGCGTTACGCCGCCCGCAAGGCTCGCCAGCGCTAAGAACGCAATACTGAGCGAGGCTCTGGCTGATCACCATCAGGCGGCTCTTCTCCGCCGAGTCGTCCTTTGGAACCGGCCCGCTCTTCGTTACAACATTGTTGTAACCGACGCGTATGGATGATATAGAGATATCTCCAGCGAACGGGAAAGTGTGATGTTGAGCGCGGTAAAAAAAATCGGCAATTCGGCGGGGGTCATCATCCCAAAGCCGCTTTTGGCGGAGTTCGGCGTCGAGGCCGGCGACTGTGTCGAACTCAAGGTCGAGGCAGGCCGGATCGTCATCGAACGGGTGACAAACCCGCCGCGCAAGGGCTGGGCGGAGGACGCCAAGCGCCTTGCCGCCGCCGAGGACGACGCGCTCGAATGGCCGGAATTCGGAAATGAAGAGGACGCCGCGCTGAAATGGTAAAGCGCGGCGACGTCTGGCTTGCGGCGCTTGATCCGACAGTCGGTAGCGAAATCCAGAAAACCCGGCCCTGTTTGATCATTTCACCCGCCGAAATCCACGACCATCTGCGCACGGTCATCGTCGCGCCCATGACCTCCGGCAGCCGCCCCGCTGGTTTTCGCGTGCCCGTCACGTTTCAGGGCGTCAGCGGGCTTATCCTGTTGGAACAATCCCGAGCGCTCGACAAGCAACGGCTCGTCAAGCGCCTTGGTTCCGTGTCAGGCGGCGTTCTCAAACAGACGCTGAAAACTTTGCGAGAACTCTACGACGAGTAGGCTTCTTCAAGCCCCCGCGTCTCCGCCTTCGGCCAGTTTCTTCTGGTCCGTCGCAGCTTTCACGGTTGCAGCGGCCGCCGCCGCTGCAGATGGATCGTTGCTGGCGATCTGGACCGTCGGCGAAGCGAAGACGACGCCGTTCTGGACGAAGACTTCACGGATCATCATGTAGGCGCGCCGGCGGATCATCGTCTGATAGCCCGGCTTGGTCATCATGGCGAAGCTCAGATTGATGCCGTAGTCGCCGAACTGCTCCACGCCCTTCATCTTGACGGTTTCGATGATGAACGGTCCGAACTCCTCTTCCGCTAGCAGGGCCACGCCCACGCCCTTGACCATTTTCCGGACCTTGTTGATGTCGGTGTTATAGCCGACCGAGATCGTGAATTTATCGATCACCCAGTCGCGGCTCATGTTCTCGATGGCGCCGAGCTCGCCAAAGGGCACGGTGAAGATGGGGCCGCGATGGTGGCGAAGCTTGACCGAGCGGATACTGAAAGATTCCACCGTCCCCTTGTAGCTGCCGGCCTGAATATATTCGCCGACCCGAAAGGCGTCGTCCATCATGTAGAAGACGCCGCTGATCACATCCTTGACCAGCGCCTGCGAGCCGAAACCGATCGCTACGCCGAAGATGCCAGCGCCCGCAATCAGCGGACCTATCTGCACACCGAGGCCGGACAGCACCATCATGGCGGCAATCAGCGCAATGGCGATCGCCAGCATGGTCCGCAGAATCGGCAACAACGTCAGGAGGCGGGCGTTTCGAGCTTTGTGGGCATCGTCACTGGTGGCGATCCGTGCGTGCTCAACCGTTCGGTTGATGACCGCTTTGGCGATCTGCCAAAGAATATCGGCGACAAGCAGAATGATCGCGCCACCCAAAACACCTTGTATAAGAGTCGGACTCGAAAAGGCTTCAACGATATCCATATCTTGCAAGGCGTCTTGTGAGCATGCGGATGTGGGCGATGGTTATCCACGCTTCTGCTGAAGCGACGGATTTTTCGAAGTCCTTGGCCAGCCTGCGGCATCGCCCCAGCCAGGCGAAGGTCCGCTCGACGACCCAGCGGCGCGGCAGGATTTCAAAACCCTTGGCCTTGTCGGAACGTTTGATGATTTCGAGTGTCCATTTCCCGATTTTCTGTAGCCGCTTTTTGAGCTTGTCGCCCGCATAGCCGCCATCAGCGAAGACATGAAGCAACCACGGCCACCGGTTTTTGACGGATTTCAGGAGATCGGGAGCGCCGTCGCGATCCTGGATATCGGCGCTGTGCACCATGAGGCCGACCATCAGCCCGAGCGTGTCTACAATGATGTGGCGCTTGCGGCCCTTGATCTTCTTCCCAGCATCAAAGCCACGGATACCACCGCTTTCAGTCGTTTTAACGCTTTGGCTGTCGATCACGCCTGCTGTCGGCGAGGCTTCTTTCCCCTCCAGTTCCCGCGCCTCCATGACGAGGTGATGGTTGATCCGTGGCCAAAGACCCATTGCCCGCCATTCATAGAAATACCGCTGCACCGTCGAACAGGGCGGAAAGTCCTTCGGCAGCATCCGCCACTGGCAGCCTGTCGAAGCGATATAGAGAAGGGCGTTTAAAACATCGCGCAAATCAGTCTTGCGCGGACGGCCCAGACGCCGTGGCGCAGGCATGAACGGCGCAACAAAATCCCATTCCCGATCCGTGACATCGCTTGCATATCCGCTCGTCCGCCGGACATAATTGCGCCGGGTGGTTTCAGTCCAGGCCATCGTGATCTCCATCGAATCTTTGCAAATCCGACGGAATCACAACTGACTGAAATCACTCAAATCTTTTTGAGGCAGCCTCTAAGGCGATCCGTCATCGCTTCGCCGGTGAACATCGAGGTATGTTTGTTGACGAGGAAGGCGAGCCAGGCGATGGCGAGCGCAATGATCCCGGCCCGTGCGCCGCGTTCGACAAGAACCTCGAACACCGGATTGCCGCCTTGGGGGGCGTCGAGCTTGGCAGCGAAGGCATTTCGCGCCGTGGCGGTCGTCGTCTGCAAAAGACCGGGCAGGATCAGGGCGTAAATGCCGAGCCACAGAATGACGATCACGCCTGCAACCCACAGACCCCACAACAGGCAGAGAAAGGCCGTCAGTGCCCATTCCATCGCGCCGCGGCCCCGGGCCAGGGCCGCAGGGCGATTCCAGACGGTTTCGATGCCAACCAGCAGCAGGCCGAGGCCAAGCAGATAGACGACCACGCCTCGCACCGCAGGAAGAATATGAAGCGCCGTCATCACGCCGGCAAGCGCCCAGCCTGCAAAAAGGATGCAGGAGAACCAGACGATGCGTTTGTACCAGAAGGCGCCCGCGGCGGGATCGATCGCCGCAAGTCCCAGCGGGGCCCCCGGGCCCTCAGCGGACGGCGGGCCGACCAACAGCAACCGGGCAATACGGATCACGAAGCGGCATGCGATGACGCCAAGCAGCAAGGGCAGCATAATGGCGTCCAGAAGCGGCGGCCATGTCATCGCCATGAACAGCCCGAGGCTCGCAAAGCTGAACGCCACCAGTGGTGCCAGCACGGCAAAAAGATGATGGCCGACCCGGTATAGCGGCTTGACGCCCGTCCCATCGTCCAGTGTCAGCGCCGCGCGCGCCCGGCTGCGGCTGGCGATGCGGTGGAACAGCCATTCCGCCCCGAGACCGATCAGGATCAGCGTTAGGAAAAGCACAAACACGCCGAATGGGCCATGGCCGTTGATCTCGGCGGCGATCTTGCTACCGGCGCGCATGAATTCGGATGAAACCTGCGGGACGGCTTGCCCGATATCGCGCAAGTGTTGGCGGATCCTGTTGCCCCAGGCGCTGAACGTCGCCGCAGACATGTCCGCGGCGGGTTCTGCCGCTGGCGAGGCCGGCGCCGTCGCGCTCTTGCTCAGCAAGGCGCGGACTTCCGGGTCATCGAGCAGCTTGATCAGCTGATCGATCTTCTGCTCGGATACAGGAGTGGGCGTCTGTCCGAAAACGGGCTGGCCGCCATAGACCGCGGCAACAGCCATGACAACCACGATCAGCCACAGCCGCGACAAAACCGGCCGGATATTGCACGCCTTCCTCATACGCCGCCCCAATCCGTACCGCCCCATATGCACTTTCATGCAATTCAGTAAGTTAGAGCATCGCCGATGCACTTTGTCACCTGTCTGTGGCAACCAGGACGAGACACATCAGTTTTGATCATTAGCTGATTTCGCGACAAATATTATGCCGTCCGGCATTTCAACCTGTCGTCACAAACGCGATGGCAGCCGCCAGCGTCTCGCTGGAATACGGCTTGGCGACCAGCTCGATACCCGGTCCTGCCTTTATGCCTTCTCCCTCGCTGTGGCCGGTCACGAAGATTGCCGGCAATCCCGCAACCATCGCCTTTGCCCGGTCAGCCAGCAAGGGCCCCGACATGTCGGGCAGCCCGATATCGGTGACGAGAATATCGATCGAACGCTCCGACAGGATCGCCAGCTCACCAAGGTCGTGGATGTCGGCAACTGACGAGGCGAGTCGCTCGTGACGTCTAAACTGAAGGATTCCACATCGCTGAATCTAGTCACTTGAAATCTCTCTTCGCAGGCCCGATCGCCACATCGCTAATGTGTCCGAGGGGGCTGTTGTCATGCTGGTCGGGCCCGTCAAAGCGGCCAAGCATTTAAAGCGCCGCAGGCCAGCCGAGTGGGGACCCAGGCATGATAGGAAATGAGGCAAAGCAGCCCCATTTCAAATCAGGACTAGTCCTGAAGGGTGACAGGCATGGGGGGCCTCCTACCCGCCTTGCCGCCCCGCCGCTATGTTGGGCGGCGCTGGAGCCAAGCCGGGGCAAGGCTCATGAGGACTTGCAATGCCGACCTGCCATCGTGACCAAGGAACAACGCTGGTGCGCGCCAGCACAACAGCGCGCCGGCAGGGGCCGTGGAAAGCACGATCATTCCCAGCAGGGAGAGCGGCGGCGTGTGAAGTTCTCGCAATAAATGCGCAAAAATCCAAGCGCCGCCTCCCACCGTGACCGCGAGCGCCACGCCGGGTAAGTGCGCGACGGCAAAGTCCGACCACTGAAGCCCCGTAAGGCGGAGGCTGAGCTGCGCCATGAGAAGGAAGTTGCTCACCACCGCTATGACGACCCCAAGCGCCACTCCTGTCACACCCCAATGTTGCCCGATGAATGAGCCGGCCGCGACTGCGCAGGCAAAAACGGCTTGCCGCCACGCCCGGGCGTATACGGCCCCCGTTGCCCGGGCAATCGAATCACTGAGCTTGTAACTTGTGCGGAATAGCATCCCCCCCCCCAGGACCTGAAGCGGGAGCACCGCTTTCTCCCATCCGGGGCCGAGCAGCACCTGTACCAGTTCCGGCAGAACAGCCATAACCACCACGCTGGCGGGAAGTACAAGCAATGCACAGGACGCGACTGCGCTGCGAAAAGCGCGTGCCAATCGCGCCGGCTCCTGCTGGACCAGCGCCATCGTCGGAAACAAGACCATATCGAGGGTCTGGCCGACAATCACCGCGGGTGCTGTCATCAGCTGCGCTGCAAGCGCATACAGCCCCAGCGACTCAGCTCCTAGCCAACGACCGACCACCGCCTTGTCGGCCTGGCCGGCCAGGTAGTTGAATATGCGAGCGATGGTAAAGCCGCCTCCAAAATAGAGCAGGTCTCCGATCGCGGGTCGTTCCAGCAGAAGCCGTTTCGGGTGCGGCTGGCCGATGAGCAGCGCCAGCATGCGCACGAAATGCTGGCACACCAGCGCACCAACAAGGGCCCAGATCCCAAGGCCGTGCCAGGCTAATAGTGGACCGACGAGAACGAACCCGACCGCAAAGGCTCCTGCTTCGATGCCCGCGAGCCAGCGAAACCGCAACTCGCGCTGGGCCGAGGCCTGCGCCACCATCGATATTCCACGGCACAGGAATACGCCGCAGGTCGCCCGCACCACGGGAACGAGTTCGGTTAGGCGGAATAGGTTCGCGATAATGGGCGCTGCCCACCAGACGAAACCAGCCACGGAAAAGCTGAAAATGAGCGACAGGGTAAACCCAACACGTAGATGGGATTCTTCCACAACAGGCCGCTGCACAATCGCCGGAGCGACGCCCAGGCTTTCGAATATCGCGGAAAAGTTGATGACAACCAGCGCTGCAGCATAGAGGCCAAACTCACTCGGAGCAAGCAATCTGGCCAGAACTATGAGGGCGACGAGTTCCGCAACGGCTAGCCCGCCCATGGAAAGGCCAGTCCACATCAGGCCCACCGCGCTGCGCGCTGCCAAGCCTCGCCGGTCACTCGTCATGACGCGTTTCCTTCTTGGCAACTGGGGTTTGCAAGTGATATGCCGAGACTGTTTCTAGCCAGGACAACCGGGCAACGTAAGCCGCAACAGGTCCACCCGGCTGGCCCCAATTGCTCGCCCAAATGACCTGCGAGCCATCAGGCGAGGGCGATGCATGCGCCTCGCTCAGATAGTCGTCCTTCGCACTTCGATGATGGACGATACGCCGGATTTCGCCGCTTCCGTCAATTTTCAATGCTACGATTTCCCCATACAAGGGCGTCGCTCCGCTTCGCCCCGCCCGCTCGTATGAGCCGCTATATGTCAGGAATACCCAGCCCGGCCGGTTGATGCTGCGCGCTGATGCGTGCTGCGCAAAGCCGCGCGGTGTCAGAACCGTCACCTTACCGTCTGAGAGGCGGCGCTTGATGACTTGATATTTGTCCGGCTCGCTCTTGCTTATTCCGACATAGACATCACTGCCGTCGCTGTCGATCGTCATGTCGCCGTGGCCAGGTCGATGATGCTCAGCCCAGTGCTGGACCTGATGGCCGTCAAAACTGAAGATGTCGGCGATGTCCCTGCCGTCAGGTAATTCTTGATGGCAGAAGATGTACTGGCCCGAAGGCGAAATGGTGCAGTAGTTGTTGGTGCTCTCATGGTCAAGCTGGATATCGGGGTATTTTGTTGCGGATTGTATGTCGTATGCAAAGGCGACCCGTTCGCCAGACGGTTTGACAGCCCGGATCGCCAATCGGTTACCATTCTGCGAAAGGTTGTTCTTCCCGGGGCCGAATTCCAACTTTCGGTACTCTGGGGGAGCGTAGATCGTCATCCGCTCATCGCTGAGCACTTTCCAACGAAATATCTCAGTAGTGCTGACGCAGATCATTTGCGCAGGATCTGTCGGGTGCCACTCGCAGACACCGGATGGGCGGCGCTGGAACAGCGGCTGATAGTTCTGCCCGTCCAGAAAGCACAGCCCAGGGCAGCCTTTTTGGACAACCAGCAGACTCTGATCGGCATTCCATGCCTGCGCGCTGGAATAGCGGTGCCTGCAAAAGGCTGGGTCACAGGCGACTCCGGCCATGATCTCCTTACCCGGATCCGTGACTCGAACGAAAGCAGTACCAAACGCTGGATCGGTGCTCCGCTCGAGATAGCCAGGGACAATCATTTCTGGCACCGCGACCACCCGTGTGTCCGCCAGATTGTCAAAGGCAAGCACATTGCCGCTGCCCGACAGCGCCAAAATCGAGCCCGCCAGCAGTATCGACCCAAGCAATCTGGGCTTGTCTAGGTTCATTGTGGCCTCCGGCGGTCTCTAAGGCCAGAGACCTTTATCGGGGTTGCTGCAGCAATCTCAATAAGATGCTGGCGCAGCATAGTGGAGTAAATACCCCCTTAGTGGGTAAGCGGCTGTCGCGATCTAGCCCTTTTTGGGGATCGTCAGTATCCGATTTGCACATTCCCGACAGAGGCGAATGTGAGAAGATTGGGCTGTCGCCTCGTGCGCTCGCAGGTCAAAGGGCGAGCACTTGCTGCTTCGGGTTTGGTCTAATCACCGGTCGTGTCAATGATTAAAGATGGACTGCTCGCATTTGGACTGTTGTTGTCGACTGCGACGCAGCTCCGTCTGCCCGGCACGCCTTTAGGAGCCGGCGAGTCGCTGCTCACGATATGGATTGTTGGAGCGCTGGCTGACCTCGCATACCGGGGCGCTCCGGCGCTGACAAGGCCTGTTTCCCATATGCTGCTATTCTGGGCGGTGTTCACCTTCGCCCAGAGCATAGGTTTGCTTTTGGGATTAGCCACAGACAATATCTATGCTTCGGGCGTCCTGCACACCGGACAGGCTTACGCCTTCGTGGCAATTCTGTCGCTTCTCGTGGTCATTCTCCCTGCTTGGCGGCTTCACCGCGTGGCGTGGACAATCTCGGTCTGCGGCGCCGCCACGGTCATTCTGTTGCTCGCCGGCGGCTATGGCATGGTTCCCATGTCAGGCCTTGACCTTTGGATGTGGAACCGGTTCATCGGCTGGTCAATGAATCCAAACCAATTCGGACTTCTATGCACCGTACTTGTGCTCCTGTCGCTTCAAAGCGCAGAAGCGGAGGCTCGCCTGCGCACCAAAATTTTCGCGCTTAGCTGCATGGCCCCTCCTTTCATTGCCGGAATTCTGACCCGAAGCGACTCGTTTACCCTGGCCATTGGCTTTGCGGCACCGCTTTTCGTGGGGAGCAAGTTTCTAATCAGGTTCGTGCGCGCCGAGCGTCAGCCGTCTCTGGTCACGACCGTCGCCTGTCTGATGATCCTGTCACTTCCATTGCTGCTTGCGTCCGTAACCCCGTTCACTCCGAAGATCGCGGAGAATGCGCGCCAAGCGATCGTCGAGACCATGACAGAAAATGATCAAGCTGAAGATCGATTTCGACTCTGGAGTGAAGCGGTGGAAATCGGCCTGAAATCAGGAATGTTGGGCCTCGGACCAGGTCCGCATCTTCTCGGAAAGCGGACGAAACTACCGCCCCCTGAAAAGGCAGAAGCGCATAACACTGCCCTCGACTTGATCACTCAGGGCGGCATCCTAGCTGTGCTGATCTTTTTCTGGATCATTACGGCGGCACTCATCGCTGCCTACCGGGCTGGGCTCATAGCGCTGGCAAGTCTGATTTTCTCGCTATTCGTATATTCCAACTTTCACCTGGTTGTTCGTCACCCGATTTTCTGGTTCTCGGTCGCGTTCGGTCTGGCGGCCATGCATTCAGTCGCACCGCGAAAGTCGACGCGTGTGCGACCGCTCGATATCAGCCCCAGCGCCCCTCGCACCCGAGCCCAAATCAACTGACGAATATTCGCTCACAGCGCTGCCAACGGCGATTCACGGCCCCAGACACCCGTCCCGTCTGCTCCCTCGGCGCCATCCACCAAATTGCCGTCCGCGGTGCCGCTAGTGGTTTCCGCTTTAACATAAGAGTCCGTGTTTTTCTTTGGCGAGTGCGTATGCGAGTGGGCGCATGCGCACAGGAATATCCTTCACCGTTGCGCCGACCGATTCGCAATGCGCCGCAGAAGCACTTCTGGTGCGCCGAGATCATCCTGCTGAGTGCTGACGGCGTCGGCACCGTCGAGATCATGTGACAGACCGGCAAGTCGAAGACCTGCGTGTGGCGCTGGCAGGAGCGCTTCGCCACAGAAGGGTTCGAGGGTCTCTTGCGCGACAAGACGCGCCCCTCGCGCTTTCGCCGCTCGGGCCGGAGATCAGCGAGCAGGTGGTGTGGCGCTTTCGCTTGCCGACCCGCACGGGCGAAACGACGCACTGGACTGCCGACATGATGGCGGCCGAGGTGGGCGTTAGCGCCAGTGCGGTGCGCCGCATCTGGAAGGCGCACGGTCTCCAGCCCCGCCGCTGGCGGGCCTTCAAGCTCTCCAACGACCCTGAGTTCGTCGCCAAGCTCAACGTCGGCCTTTCGTCGATCCTCCCGCCCACGCCATCGTGCTGTCGGTCGATGAGAAGAGCCAGATCCAGGCGCTCGATCGCACTCAACCCGTCCTGCCCCTGAAGAAGGGCGGCTCGGCACCCTGACGCACGACTACAAGCGGCACCGCACGACCACATTGTTTGCCGCCCTCAACGTGCTCGATGGCACCGTCATCGGCAGGAACATGCAGCGTCACAGTCATCAGACCACGGCACTGGCCTAGGGTCAGGGCTCGTTAATCACAGCCAGAAGATGACAGAAGCTGCGATGCAGATTGCCGAGAAGAAGGTGTGGGCACATCGGTCATAGCGTGTTGCGATGCGCCTCCAAACCTTGAGTTTGGCGAAAAGGTTCTCGACCTTGTGTCTGCGACGATAGAGGGCCTTGTCGTAGACGTAGGGTTTCTTCCGGCTTTTAGAGGATGGGATGCAGGGCTCGATGCCCCTTGCGAGGAGCTCTTCGCGGAACCAGGTGCTGTCGTAGCCCTTATCGGCGATGAGGCAATCGGCTTTGGGCAACGCGTTGAGCACGATCCGAGCGCCCTTGTGGTCGCTCATCTGGCCTTCAGAGAGCAGCATGATGATCGGCCGGCCGTCATCATCGCAGACGGCATGGAGCTTCGAGTTCAGTCCGCCCTTAGTGCGCCCGATACGACGGGGAACATCCCCTTTTTTAGAAGGCTTGCCGCCGTGCGGTCGGCCTTCAGATGTGTCGCGTCGATCATGATGCGCTCAGGCTGGGGGCCTTCGCCGGCCAAAGCGGCGAAAATCCTGTCGAACACGCCGAGCCGGCTCCAGCGAATGCAGCGGTTATAGAGCGTCTTATGTGGCCCATACTGCGAAGGTGCATCCTTCCACTGCAGACCATTGCGGATCACATAGACGATACCACTGACGACGCGCTGGTCATCGGCACGCGCAACCCCATGAGAAAGCGGAAAATGCGGAGAGATGCGAGCCATTTGGCGCTCGCTTAGCAGAAACAAATCACTCATCAGAAGCCCCTTCAATGGAGACTCTGAATCACATCTCAAACGAAATTAATAGGTCCTGAACCTAGCGGTGTCGAGTGCGTCTTGTCGGCTCCGCCACCACTTCTTGCTTACATTCTGGCTTAGTGAACAGCACTTTTCTTGGGTATTCAGGTTTGGCAAGCGAGCTTCCTGCCGGAAAACCTCCTCATCCTTATTAGCATTAAGTTGATCGTTAGCCGGCGCGCTAGACTGGAAATGGCAAAGGGGCAAAGTCGCCTCAGAGGCGGGTTTCGCAGCCGTGGCATCGGCCCGTTTAGCGGAGGGAGTCCATTGATGAAAGCAGTAATGCAATGTGGCGGTCAGGGAACTCGCCTGTGCCGGTATACCATGGTCCTCCCGATACCTCTGATGCTCGAGCTGCTGCTGTCTGGCTCGATATTGGCCGGATAGACGATTTCCACACCGCCCAGGAGCTCGATTGGGATGTTCAGTCGCCGTCATTTGACGTCCATGCAGCCTAAAGCCCATCCCGATGGAGGAACCGGCCCCGAAGCCACGTCAGGCCCCCCACCGAAGGAACCGACACGTCGCCTGCTCGCCTCACTCGACCGTATGGGGCTACGGTACTGCCATTGGAAGAGCAATCTGCGCCTTGCCGACAGCCTTGCTGGCGAAGGGGATCTCGACCTGCTCATCGACCGCCAGGACGCCGCCGGGTTCCAAACCGCGCTGGTCGAAAGCGGTTTCAAGCTCGCGGTTTCCGCGAACGGGGCCGGACATCCCGGTGTCTTCCACGCCTTTGCTCTGGATCCCGATGTGCCGCAGCTGCTTCACGTGCACGCCTATTTCCAGATCGTCACCGGCGACAGTCTGGTCAAGGCCTACCACCTCCCCGTGGAACGGGCGCTGCTGGCCAATACGCGTCGCCTGCACGGCGTTCCGATCCCCACAGTGGAGGCCGAGCTCGTGCTCTTTGCGCTCCGAATTGCGCTCAAGCATACCAGTCTTACGGAGCTGTTTTTGCTTCAGCGCCACTACGACCTCGTGCTGCAGGAGCTGAAATGGCTCTGTGCAAGCGCGAACCGCGGCAAGGCCGAGGTGCTCTGGACGACCTGGTTTCCGGGTACGCCTGTTTCGCTTCTTTATGATCTGATCGAAGCCATCGCCGAGCCGCGGGCCATGGTTCGGCGAATCCTGCTTGGTCGTCAAGTAGCGCGCCATCTCCGTGCCTGGCGACGGCTCAGCACACTCTCGGAAGCGCTGTCCCGGATGCAGCGTGTTCTACTGTTGCTGCTGAGGCGTCGCCGCAGGCTAACCCCTACTGCGGCAGGGGTCGTAATCGCTTTTGTCGGTCCCATGGGCACGGGAAAATCTACCTTGAGTCTCGCCTCGGCCCGCATTCTGGGCCATCATTTCGATGTCCGCGCCGTCCATGTCGGCAAACCTCCCGCGACGTTCGTTTCGCTCCTCCCGCGCCTCGCCCTTCCTTTGGCCCGGCGGATCCTGTCCGGACACCGATCCAGCGCGCGCGCGGAACTTGAGCAGCAGCAAAACGTGCCGCCTTCTTTGCTGAATACTCTGTGGCTCACTGTTCTGGCCCACGACCGCCGCGCGCTTCTGAGCCGTTGCTGGCGCTATGCCGCCGCCGGGTCGATTGTGATTGCCGATCGTTACCCTTCCGCAACCATTGGCGCCGTCGACAGCAGTCGGTTCGATGATGAGGCGCTGGCGCGGTGCGGACGTGGCCTGAAGCAGTGGCTGATGAGGCGCGAGCGGGCTCTCTACACCGGGCTTCCGCAGCCGACGCTTGTCATCCGTTTAACCGCGCCGATCGAGACGTCGCTAAAAAGGGACGCGGTGCGCAATAAGAAAGACGGACCCGATCCCGCAGCCGTAAAGAGGCGCAGAAAGATCGAGACGGAGACTGAGTTCCCGGATTCGCGTGTGATTTCCGTTGATACGGAGCAGCCGCTCGAGGAGACGGTGAAAGCCGTGATGAAGGCTCTGTGGGTTAGCGTCTAAGTGGAGCTGTGGGGGGGTGCCGATGTCTATTCTAACGTCACACGGACAGCGGACGACCGAGCAGGTCGACCATCGTCTACGGATTGTTTTCGTGATTTCGCGCGGAGACGAAATCGGGGGGGCACACATCCACGTGCGCGATCTATCCGCTGCGCTTCGTTCCAGAGGTGCGGAGGTGACGATTTTAGCTGGGCGCGACGGTCGGTTTGCCAATCACCTCAGAGAGCGTGGAATTCCCATTCATTGCGTGCGAAACCTGCATCGCAGCGTGGGGCCGTTCCAAGCCGTGAGAGCTGTACTTGAGATCCGAGAACTATTACGTCAGCTTCGCCCCGACATCGTATCGACGCACTCTACCACTGCGGGCCTGCTTGGTCGGATTGCCGCGTCCAGTCTTGGTATCCCGGCTCTGTTTACCGCCCACGGCTGGGGCTTCACGAAGGGGCATCCATGGACCCAGCGTGTTATTTTTTGGCTGGTCGAATGGGCCGCAGCACCGCTTGCGTCTCGTATCATTACGGTATGCGAATCTGACTTCAGTGCTGCCGAGCGGAGCTTCCTGACTCGCAAAGATCGGCTTGTGGCAATCCCGAACGCCATGCCCGACGTCAAGGAATCGCTTCGCGCCCGACCGGAAAGATCGCCGCCCAGGATCGTAATGGTGGCACGCATGGCCTGGCAAAAAGACCATGCGACGCTCTTGCGCGCTCTTGCGCAGTTAATGGACCTCGATTGGCAGCTGGAGCTGGTCGGAGACGGGCCACTGCTCTCCTCTGTCGAGGCGCTCGCTGCCTCGCTGGGGATCGCGTCGCGCGTTCGCTTTACGGGTTATCGACAGGATGTGG
Source organism: Pararhizobium sp. LjRoot235 (assembly GCF_964254145.1). Lineage (NCBI taxonomy): Bacteria > Pseudomonadati > Pseudomonadota > Alphaproteobacteria > Hyphomicrobiales > Rhizobiaceae > Pararhizobium > Pararhizobium sp. LjRoot235. The sequence goes on from NZ_CAXUSP020000002.1 coordinate 629,682, forward strand.
CAGAGCGTTTGGCGGATGGGCAGATATTTGTGCTCGCTTCCAATTGGGAAGGATTCCCGCGCTCGATCCTCGAGGCTATGCGAGCGGGGCTGCCCGTGATTGCGTCAGACGTTGGAGGAGTGCGCGAGTCGGTTCGCGAGAGCGAGACCGGATTCATTGTACCGCGGGGAAACATCGATGTCCTCCGCGACCGTCTGCGCTTGCTTATTGCGGCTCCACTGTATCGTCGCCAGATGGGAGAGGCCGGACGGGCTTGGTACGAGAAGCGCTTCTCCCTCGACCGCCTGGTGGCGGAGACAACTGCTGTTTATGACTCTGTGCTTTCGGATTCGTGAATGGAGGTCGGGGCCTCGGTGGCAATCCCCTGTCGCCTCTGTGGGTACGCCGCCATCTTGAACTTCGCGGGTTCAAGCAGAAATAACGCAACGATGGGGAACTCAGTGCCATGGCTATCGATACGCGCTACGACGGACTAACGACGGTGATCACTGGAGCCGATGGATTCATTGGTTCACATCTGGCGGAGAGCCTCGTACGTCAGGGTGCAAAGGTCACCGCGCTCAGTCTCTACAACTCTTTCGGGCAAAGGGGATGGCTGGATGAGACCCCGGCCGAGCTTCGCCAAGCCATGAATCTCGTGGCTGGCGATGTCCGCGACTCCCATTTTGTGCGCAAGTTGGTCGACGGGGCAGATGTCGTATTTCACCTCGCCGCGTTGATCGCGATCCCTTACAGCTATAGTGCGCCGCAATCCTATGTGGACACCAACATAACGGGCACGGTGAACGTGCTCGAGGCTTGTCGCGCAGGCGGGGTCGGCCGGATGGTCCACACGTCCACCTCCGAAGTCTACGGCACCGCGCAGTTCACACCAATCACCGAAGAACACCCACTTCAAGGCCAGTCACCCTATTCCGCCAGCAAGATTGGTGCGGACAAGATGGTAGAGGCCTATGCCCGATCATTCGAGACGCCCGCCGTCATCATGCGCCCCTTCAACACTTACGGGCCGCGTCAAAGCGAGCGCGCCGTCATTCCGACGATCATCCGGCAGGCCCTCCAGCCGGAATCGAAAGAGATCCGGATTGGTGACCTTAGCCCGATACGAGATTTCAATTTCGTAGACGACACCGTCAGTGCGTTTCTAGCCATCGGCCGAGCGGAACAGCTGAAATGGGGTGCCGCTTATAATGTAGGCTCGGGGTTTGCAGTTACCATTGCCGAGACCGTCGAGCGCATCAGCGAACTCGTGGCTGGGCCAGCCAAACCGATAATCGCGGAAGACGTTCGCAAGCGGCCGGCTGCATCGGAAGTGATGGCGTTAATTGCCGACTCGGATCGTTTTCGAGAGTTGACGGGCTGGGCGCCTCGCGAAACGCTCGACAGCGGCCTCGAAAAGACGATCGAGTGGTGGCGCTACCGGATCGCAGCCGGGCGCGTTCGCCCCGAGTTGAGCTATCTGATCTGACAGGCTTTGCCCCCTCGCTGCCTTGAAGTAGCGGCGGAGATGGCGGCAGGCTCCTCGGCGGTCAGGGCCTTCGAGCGCAAGCGTCCGTCCAGGAAGGCGTTTCCCGAGCATCTGCGGCGCGAGCGCGTCGTCATCGCAGTGCCGGCGACCTGCCCGTGCTGCGGTTTTGGCAAGCTGGCGAAGTTTGGCGAGGACATCACCGAGACGCTGGAGGTGATCCCGCGTCAGCGGAAGGTAACCCAGACCATGCGCCGGCACCCTTCCATGTGGCGCCGCGCGGCTTCGCCGGAAGGCGAAATCCCTCCGGCAAACGACAGCCCCAATTGGAGTGCTAAACGATGAGCCAACCGCTGCCCAAGTCGATCTCGATCACACGCCCGTCATTGACATGGCTGTTCCCGTAGTCGGCGACGTAGAGATTCATTTCACCCGGATCGTCATTGGGATCACTGCTCGGCGCGAATTCCAGGTCCTTGATCTTGGCGCTGGTATCGCCGATCGGGTTGCGGTAATCCTTAAGAAGATCGATGGTCTGCAGGATATTGCCGCCGCGATCGACAACCCAGATATTCTTGCTGAAGCCGCCGCCCACGAAGAACACGTCGTGCTGGGCGTCATAGGCCAGCGCCTCCGGATCCTTGATTACCGTGGGAAGAGTGATCCTGGAGAGAACCTGGCTGATTGCCTTGTCGGTCTCGACGATCGTATGGGAAGTCCCGTTGACAATGAACACGTTGCCATTGTTCGGGTTGACGGCGACGTCCTCCGGATCGTCACAGTTGAGGGACTTGACCGACGCCGTCCCGAGCCTCGCTGTCGGGTTCTGCGGATCGACCCAGAAGACCTTGTAATTATCATCGTCCGTGATGAGCAAATGACCGGTGACCGGGTTGAACGCCAGACCCGTCGGCTCCGTCGTGAAGCCCGTAAGGCTGAGCGACTTCTCCAGGACACCACTCGTGCTGATCTGGAACAGATTGTTCGCGCGGGAGAATGGCTTCTCATCCACTTCCGAATCGGAAAGGAAGAGGCCCTGACCCGGCACATAGGCAAGCCCTGACGGATCCGAGCTGTTGATCCCTCCGGCCTTGATGCTGGTGTCAATGATGTTGACCACGGTCGGATTCGCAGGCGGAGGCGGGTTGACATCATTGTCGGCGATACTGCCCGTTCCCGAGGAATCGGCAAGGGTGAGCGCCGTGCCGCTCGTGACGAGCTTTGCCTCGTTGATCAGGACCTGGAAGGTCTCGGTATTCTCCACGATGGTGTCGTCGCGCAGATTGATGGTGACTTCGACACTAGTCTGCCCGGCCGGGATATCGACCACGCCACCGCTCACGCCCACGAAGTCCTCACCGGCTGTCGCCGTGCCGTTTTGCGTACTGTAGGTGATGCGCACCGTCTCGGACGCCGCCGCCGACAGCGTGATCATGAACTTGATCGTGGCCGTGCTGCCTTCCGTCTGCGGGTCGGGCGCTCCGTCCGTGATCGATATTTGCGGATTCGCAGGCGGAGGCGGGTTGACATCATTGTCGGCGATACTGCCCGTTCCCGAGGAATCGGCAAGGGTGAGCGCCGTGCCGCTCGTGACGAGCTTTGCCTCGTTGATCAGGACCTGGAAGGTCTCGGTATTCTCCACGATGGTGTCGTCGCGCAGATTGATGGTGACTTCGACGCTTGTCTGCCCGGCCGGGATATCGACCACGCCACCGCTCACGCCCACGAAGTCCTCACCGGCTGTCGCCGTGCCGTTTTGCGTACTGTAGGTGATGCGCACCGTCTCGGACGCCGCCGCCGACAGCGTGATCATGAACTTGATCGTGGCCGTGCTGCCTTCCGTCTGCGGGTCGGGCGCTCCGTCCGTGATCGATATTTGCGGCGCTGGTTCTGAACCGCCAGACCCGGAAATCGTGAAGCGGTCGGCGCTCAGGATGCTTGCAATATCCGTATCGAAGGTGGCGATCGCGATCCCGGCTGCGCCGCCGGCACCATCCCCATCCCACATCAAAGTCCGATTTCCACTCGAGTAGATGAACTGCCCGTGAGACGTGGTCGCCTGGTCGCCGGAACTCACAATGGTAAAGTAGTCGCTCGACAGTTTCCCGTTGGTCAGACCGCTCCCCGCGCTCAGGCCGTAATCGGCGGCGAAGATTCCGAGTCGGTCGTCCGCGTCGAAGTCCACCACCCGGTCCGTGCTACTGACCTCAGCTGGACCGAATAGGAACGTGTCGGCGCCGCCACCGCCAGTAAGTATATCTTTTCCCCCGTCTCCAGTAAGGACGTTCGCAGCGGTATTTCCCTTGATCTTGTTGTCGAGTTCATTGCCTGTTCCGTTGATGGTGTCCGTCCCCGTCAGCGTCAGGTTTTCAAAGAACTCGGAAAGGGTGAACGTGATGGAACTCTCGACCAGATCGATTCCGCCATCATCAATGCCGTCGTTGTTTTCATCCTCGCTGATCACATCGCCGACATTATCGATCCTGTAGCGGTCGTTGCCTGATCCGCCGTACATGGCGTCCGCCCCGGTCATGCCGTCGAGCAGGTCATCCCCACCCCGGCCATAAAGGATGTCATTGCCATCCTTGCCGTAAAGCCTGTCGTTCCCCCCCTTGCCATCGAGCAGATCGTTTTCAGCGCCGCCGATGAGGTCCTCGCCAGCATCCGTGCCGATCTTATCTACCACAGCTAGTTCTCCTTTCTGCAACCGGCTCCGAAAGCCGCTATGGCGGGGGCAGCTCTTGCATCACCCGCAGCAATTGTTTCCGCAGTGAGCGTTGCGCTCGGTCAAGCGGTGCCGGACGCGACCGATGAAAACGGCTCTGTTTGATCCGTCATTCAGCGTCGCGGGTACAAGGCGATTTCGCACCAAGTCAGGTCATGGCGATCCGTGTCCCTTCTTCAAGACGATTTCGTCCGCGATCGTCTCGACGGCCATTGCGAGGGTGTCTTGGTCCCGCCAACTCACACGCATCGAATGCCGGCCGCGCTCCTTCAGCAAATCATCAATCATCGAGGAGATCTCGATCTGCCGAAGCGATCTTTGGATGTCGCTCTCAAACAGTCGCTCAAACAACCCTTGACGACGCAGCCGTTTTTTAAGGCGCGCCTGCAGCACTTCGCGCGGCGTCTCCACACGAATGAGCAAATCGGGCGCTGGAACAAGCGATAGTCCTCGCGACAGGGCATGCTGGTTTACCGCACCGGAAAAGAGGGCGAGCGAGCAGAGCGAATTCATAAAGCCCTGATCGAAGATGACGACGCTGTCCGAGGTCAGCGCCGCACTCCAGGAGCCGCAGATGTTCCGCAGATAACGTCGAGCCCGGATCGCTCTGGTCCAGCTCTTTGGCGGCAGGATCTCCATCAGTTGCCCGACGAGCGGGTCGATGGAGACCCCTGGCACCAGCGCGTCCAGAGCGGTGAAGACTTTCGAGGCGCGGGCCAAGGCTGCAGGCAGCGCGGAGGGCGGCTTGGTCCCTGCTCCTGGTGGCTCAGAACCTCTTTCTGCAGGTCGCGAGCTCCCGACGAGCCGCACCGCGATGCCCCTAGCATCGAGCGCCGCCTCGAGGGCTCGGGCAAGGGTCGTCTTCCCGGAAGCAGCTGGCCCGAAAAGCTCGATAATGATGGTGTTGCGCCTTGGAGCCGGTATCCTTGCCCATGACGATGGAACCGTGCCGGGATTGCATGCCCGCGAGGGGATCGGGCTTTCCGCACCGAGGAGCGCGCCCGAACCCCACCTCTCACGAGGCACTGGCGTTGCTGCTGTCCGGTGGGACGATCCCTGCGTCGCGTCCGCGGGACCCTGCTCAAAGGGCCTCTGCGGAGTTACCCAGCTCATAGTTGCATCCTCCTCGCGTGGCTCCAGCTCGAAGGTGGCGATAGAGCGCCCTCCGTCACAGGCGCCTGGCTGGTCCGCAGCGTGGGCAGCTGCGTTGGAAGCTTGGTCAATGTTGGATGGAGGCCGACTACCGCCATGACTCCGCGAACGATCCACACTAGGTCCTTGAGCATGGTCTTACGCGGATAATATTCGAGATCGAGACAGGCCTTCAGCGGGAAGATCACCTCTCGATAAACCTTGATCAGGTCGGTATTCACGGGGTACAGGCTGGCCTCATTGCGAAACGCTGCCTGGCTCGGACCGAATATTCCAGGCCTATAGTCCAAGATAGCCCGGTGCTTGTCGTCGAAGCAGTCGGCAAAAGCGAGGCTCTCTGGCCGCGGGCCGACAAAGGCCATATCTCCCCGGAGGATGTTATAGAGTTGCGGGAGCTCATCGAACTTTGTTTTTGCGAGTAATCGTCCAATTCTGGACGTTCGACCGTCATTGTTGACCGTCAATGGAAGGCCGAAGGGGCTGCAGTCCGCGCGAAATTTGCGAAACTTGTAAATCCGGAAGTGCCTGCCGCCCTGTCCAAGGCGCACCTGCGAGAAGAACACCGGACGGCCGCTCTCCGCGATGATCGCCACGGCAATCAGCAGCATCACGGGGCTTAGAACCGCCAAGCAGACGGCGGCGAACAGACCGTCGAGGGAGCGGGCAATCCAGCCGATAAGACGTGCTGGCGGACGGTCGTCATGGCGCATTACGTATCTCCTCACATTTGTTTCGTGACGTCCTTCATGCCTGCGCAGCAGCGGCCAGAGCGGCGACTACGCGCTCGACGTGACCGTCATCCATGCCGGGATGCAGCGGGAGCGTCAGCTCGCGACGAGAGAATTCCTCCGTCTTCGGGAGCCGAAGGTCGGGTAGCCGAGATCTGTAGAAAGAAAAGTCGTGAACAGGCGGGTAATGGATGCTCGTTTGGATGCCATCGCTTCTCATGGATGCGATGATCCGATCGCGGTCGGCTTCGGCCGGCAAGACGACCGGCATGATGTGATGAGCCGAATCGCAACCCTGCAGGCTGGGGACGAGGATGGTCGGGCAATCGGCTGCCAGAACTTCTGCATATCTGGCCGTCAGGACGCGCCGGCGTTCATTCCACGCTGTCAGGCGACCGAGTTGAACCAGACCCATGGCAGCCCGGAGTTCGTCCATTCGGTAATTGTAGCCGAGCATGGTCACGTCGTAGTGCGGCGCGCCACTCTGGTGGCGCTGGAATGTGCCGCTTGTCATCCCATGACTGCGCATTTGTCGGACTCGCTCCAGAAGGTCGGATTGAGTCGACACCACCATGCCGCCTTCTGCGGTCGTCATGTTCTTGTTGCCGTAGAAGCTGAAGGCAGCTGCGTCGCCGAAGGTTGCGGCGTCCTCGAGGCCAACTGCATGCGCCGCGTCCCCAATGAGGAACAGGCCCCGCCGGGAGGCGAACTCGCGCCATGCGCTGCGCTGCGCGACACAGCCAGCATAGTGCACGACAATGACAGCCTTCGTTCTCGGGGAGCACTTTTGCGCAGCGTCCTCCAGGGACATCAGCGGCATGGCGAGCGACTCGATGTCGACGAAGACAGGCGACGCTCCAGTATACAAGACGCTGTTGGCCGTCGCCACGAATGTGAGCGAGGGCACGAGGACTTCGTCGCCTGGCCCTATCCCCAGTGCATGGAGGATAAGATGAAGTGCGGCGGTGCAAGAGCTGACTGCCACGGCATCGTCCGTGCGATGCCGCTCGGCGAAGGCTAGCTCGAAATCGCGTACACGCGAGCCCATCGTGACCCAGCCGTCGTCCAAGACTTCGGAAACGGCGACCTGCTCCTGACGCCCCAAGATTGGTCGCGCGACGTAAATCTCTGAGCGATCGTCGGCCCCGCTGCCGGCACGCGCCGTTGCGGCACCTCCGCCCGGGGCGGCAGCATTCAGCAGAACAGCCTCAGGCTGCGTGGACGCGTTCAAACGGTGGTGACTGGACATCCCAATCAAGCTCCTGAGCGGTTTGGAAATCTTCGATCCGGCCAATGTCGAGCCACATGCCCTCGTGAATGTAGCTGTGGGTCGGAACGCCTCGCCGAAGGAGGCACAGGATCAAATCATCGAAGCCGAATGGGACGCCCGCAGGAATGTATTGAAGCACCGAGGGCTCCATGCAGTAGACACCCATGCTCACAAGGTTCGAGAGTATCGGTTTTTCCTTGAAGCTGGTGATCCGCCCGTCATGTGCCTCGATGACGCCGAAATCCATTCGAGTCTGCCGGTGCATGGTAGCCACCGTGAGTAGTCCGCCCGTGCTGTGATGGTACTGGGCGAACGCACCGAGGCTCAGATCGGTAATGACATCCCCATTGATCACCAGGAAGCTGGTGTCGAGTTCATCGCGCAGCAAGCCGAGTGGCCCGATCGTCCCCAGGGGTGCCGCTTCATCCGTATAGCGGATCCGGATGTCCCACCGCCGCCCGTCGCCACAGAAGCTCTTGATCAGCTGCCCGAGATAACCGGTGGTGATATAGACCTCTGTCAGGTCGTTTCGTCGAAGCCATTTCAGCAGAAGCTCAAGTACCGGCTGAGAGCGGACTGGCATCAGCGGCTTGGGTAGCACCATAGTGTATGGTCTCAGGCGCGTTCCCTGACCGCCACACTGGATTACGGCTTTCATCGAATCTCTCCCTGAAGTTGACTCGGTACTGCCTCAAAATCCGCGTTTGCGGAGATGTGACAGATCGATGACAGGAATCTAGCAGTCGATCAGTCCTCGGCAACTGCGCATAAGGATAGAAGGCAGTCGAGCGGCAAAGCCATACTTTGTGGAGCATCCTTTTGTGGAGCTGCTACCCAAGCGGGATGACCGCTCCAAAAGGGGGTATTCGTAGAATTTTTAGATAGCCTTTATTTTTCTGGGGCTTGCTGAGCCGGCTTGATCAGAACGGAAATCGATCACTGCTGGTACGGTGAGGTCTGCTGCCCCGCACCCGTTGCCCACAAGGCCGCCTCGGTCCGGTTCCTTATCCGAAGCTTCCGCAAGATTGCCTTCACATGTACCTTCACGGTGGCATCCGAGATCTCGAGCTTCCTGGCAATCTCCTTATTGGAGTTTCCCTGACTAAGTGACATCAATACTTCAATTTCTCGCGACGAAAGATTAGGCGCCAGGGAAATTATATGAGTTGAATGCCCGTTGTGACCATTGTTTTCGTTGTGCTTCTGTAAGACATACTCCTTTGTGATGAGCGATGTCTTGACCGGAGCGGGGGGAGGGAAAACAGGCTCGCCGAGCAGGACCAATTCCAGCGATTTCACCATGGCTTCGACGCGCATGCCCTTGTCAATCAAACCATGAACACCCGCTTGGATGGCCTGGGTGACTACAGCTTCCTCAACAGAGTCCGCCATTAGAACAACAAATGACTTTGGAAATTGCGTTTTGAGCTTCTCGACGTCCGCTTTAAATCGGCAAATATTTTGCCCCACGTCTATCAAAAACAAATCGACTTCCTGACCCTTTTCTATCAGCTCCCACAACTGAGCCATATTGGCGCATTCGATTTGTTCTTTGAATGCCGTTCGTGCAAATATTCGTGCCAGCCCTGCGCATACAATGTAGTTCGGCTCGACGATTGCAAAATTCCACGTTTTCTTCTTGTTCACGCTGCACACCCTTCCGGAGTAGGTAGAAATTTTGCAAATAATTCATCATGTCAAAAAAGAAATGGTACCACAGACGCGCAGCGGAGCAATCAACCGGGATAGCCCCAAAAAGTCAACGATGACGTTTCAATGGTCATCTCTAGGGTTGTATACATAGCACAATGGATTTACACTTGTTCGCCAACCCCCTTATACTGTTACCGCTTTTGACGTAGATATTGCCCAGTGCCGGAAAACAGGCTCTTGCTCGACGAGCGAGTTGTCGATGCGGCCACGGATGGCAAATAAAGCGACCGCGAGATGGGCACGGGGGTTGGAAGAGCTCTCGGTTCGACCGCAAAACTTTGGCGAAGCGCTGCGTCTCGCCGTCGGCCGCCATCGCAAAGCCTTAAGGTCCTGCCGCAAAGGCTTCGACCACGGAAATGGACAGCGGTCCGGCCAACACAAGCAGGTTGACGAACTCACTCAAGTTGGCGGCAGAGATGAAATGCCAGCGGCCATCGCCTCGCGAAGACTCGGCCTCCTCGTCTATCCGCGCTCCGCTCGAGCATCGATCCGGAAGACCAAGTAGAATTGGACACCTCTAAAAACCTCCCCTTTTTGCGGAATTCGTGATTCACTCCGGCAGTGTGATTTGCAGGGAGCGGATGATGCGGGGACAGCCTGGCTTTTGGGATCTGGACGAGCGTTACGAGCGCTTGAGTGCGGTAGGAGATCCGCTTGAGAAGCTCAACGCGATTATCCCCTGGGCTGTGTTCGAGAAGCGTTTGGCGAAGGCACTGAAGCGATCCGACGGATCGAAGGGCGGTCGACCTGCTTTCCCGTCGGTTTTGATGTTCAAGATCCTGGTGCTGCAGGCGCTCTACAATCTCTCCGACGACCAGGCAGAGTTCGTCATCCAGGACCGGTTGTCATTCATGCGGTTCCTGGGCCTGTCCTTGTCCGAGAAGGTGCCCGACGCCAAGACGATCTGGCTGTTTCGGGAAAGCCTGGTGCGGGCCGGTGCCATCGATAATCTGTTCGCCCGTTTCGACAAACATCTGTCGCGGTCCGGCTATCTGGCCAAGGGCGGTCAGATCGTTGACGCGACGATCATTCAGGCTCCCAAGCAGCACAATAGCCAGGACGAGAAAGCGGCGATCAAGGCGGGCGAGATCCCCGAGGGCTGGAAGGACAAGCCCGCCAAGCTCGCACAGAAGGATCGTGACGCCCGTTGGACGATGAAGTATTCCAAGGCGAAGCAACCGACAGAAACGCCGACATCAACAGCGACCCGGCAGCACGACATCGCCATTCCGATGTTCGGCTACAAGAACCATGCGGGCATCGACCGGGCGCACGGCTTCATCCGCGGATGGACGGTGACGAGTGCGTCTGCTCATGACGGCGCTCAACTCAGAAACGTTGTGACCAAGGACAACACGGCATCGACGGTCTGGGCCGACAGCGCCTATCGTTCGAAGACCAATGAGGAATGGCTGAAGGACAATGGCCTGAAGTCGGATATCCATCAAAGGAAGCCGAAGGGCAAACCGATGCCGGAAGCGATGTCGCGGGCCAATGGCCGCCGCTCGAAAGTGCGCTCCGCCGTCGAACATGTGTTCGCAAGGCAAAAGGACAAGATGAAGCTCTTCATTCGAACCATTGGTGTCAGCAGGGCGACGGTAAAGATCGGCATGGCCAATATCGCCTACAACATGCTCCGCTATGTCTTCCACGAAGGACGACGCGTCACCGCATGATGCACGCCGCCCCGAAAGGGGCAGTGACACCACGAAATCCAACCTGAAATCGGAGGCAAAAGCCGCCAACAGCCATCAGGCCGTGCCGCCGATCACCAATTCAGCGGTAATTCGAGGTCTCCAATTGAGGGATTGAGAGGTTATTTCGCGCTCTGTGCATATTGAGGCCGGTCAATGCCAAGTGCGCCGAGATCATCGCTCGTCGATAAGGACCCTTGGCGTAACGCGACTTCCACCATATCGCCCGGCTCGACCTCTTCATCATACCCCGCTTCAAAAGCGACGGGCTTCATGTCGATCCTGCGAATAACGGTAACCGCCGGGCTGGCCTCCTGGCTGGCCTCCTGGCCGCGCGGGACGGCGATGCCAGCGAGGTCCAATTTCGCCCGCAGACTCTGTAGGCGGGCATGTTCCTCGGCCAGTTTCAGATCTATGGACCGCAGTTCTTCATGAATGCCGAGCCGGCGCTGGTCTTCGAGCTTTTCCAACGACCGGCGCGCCTCGTCCAGCCGTCTGCGCATCTGCATGAGCTCGCTTTCCGTTTGCAGCCGGCGCGTGGCTGAGTAAAGCAATGAGCGTCGGGCGTCCACTACCCGCAAATTGGTGAATGCGCCTTGCCGCAGAAGTTTTTTCGCAGTTTCGTAGACTTGAGTGTCCTCGAGTTCGCCTTGGGTCTCGAGTTCGACGCGTTCGGATAGCGACTTGATCTGCTCCTCAGCAAGAGCCGCGCTCCGGTCCAGAAAGGCCCGCTCGCGATCGAAATCCACCTGCCGAAGCTCACGAATCTGCTTCTCGGTTGCCAGAATGCGCGTCAACGCGTCTTCAGGCACCGGTGCTGCTGGAATTGATGTCTTGTCGAATTCGGCCGTCTCGCCGAGCTCGGTGCGGAACCTCCAGGCGCGGGCGGCGTGGCCAGCCAATGTGAGCCAGCTGGCAATGTAGTCGCTCTGCAGCGGGATCGGATCGTATTGCGGCAGCGTGCCGGTAGCCATAATCGGTGGACGGAGCCCGCCCGCAGACGCGATCGCCTGGCGTACCGTCATCCGTGGCTGGAAAGGATGCTCGCCGGACCGAACAACATCACCGGATACCCATATCGGCGCATATTGCACGATTGCCGCCGATACATCCTCGCGTTCAACCGTACGCGTCAACTCCCGACCATCGGAAGCATAGAGGGTCAGGAGCCGGCTGGTGTAGGCAGCCTGAATAAGTTCGCGAACATTGGCCAACGTGACGCCCTCGACGTCGAGCGTGCCGATGGTCGAAATTGTGATGCTGCCATCGAGCTGAACCGGCGCGCGTTGGCCGAACTGCGGAAGCCCAGCGAGCGAGACCTCGATCACATCGCCCGCATGCAGCCGGTATTCGGAGGCGGCCGACCACGACAGCCCCAAGGCCAGAGCTACTGCGGTGCGGGCCGCCAGACCAAACAACTTGAAAAACGTGCGCGGTCGGTGACGAAGGACCATCGGCGTACTCCAATCTGAAGATTTGCTGGAGTCAGTGCATCTGGCCGGCAGACTGGCCCGGCGCGCTTCACCAGCATCATGTAAATGATGATGCTTCACCAGCATCATGTAAATGATGACAAAAGCCCCAATATCAATAAATGGAGAGTATGCTCATTCAGGCAGAGCGACATAAGGGGGTACCCCACAGCACCATGATTAGGTAATCCCCGCCGAATCCTTACTCAATTTGCGTCAATTTACGCGTCGTACAAATGATGAAATTCTATACGCTGGAAATGTTGTGAATGGGGGCAATCGGGTGAGCACTCGCATTCCCATCATCGCATTTGCCGCCGGCTAGTCAAGCAGCCGAGAACGGGTGCTCGCGGGTGGATGGAATGGTTGAGGAGTGGCACGACACAGGCTACCAAGGTCCCCTCGCCGACCAACGGCGTTGACCGTGGTGTTGCGCACCCGCTCTCGGGCCCACTCCTCCGTGGCATCCAATGTCTTCTCAAAACGCTTTGATCGATGCCGACGAACCGCAAAATTAACAAGAGCGACGCCTTCGCGCCCTTATCTCCAGGACGAGCAATGACCTACGAAGAAGACCGTACGCTCCATCTCTTGGATCTTGTTGCACTTTTGGGACGGCGATGGAAGCTGGTCGCCGTTTGCGCCGCGAGTGGTGCGTTGATGGCCATGTTGATTGGCACCAGCATCCCGGCCCGCTATACGGCGAAAGCGCAGTTGCTCGTGGCAAGCTCGGAGTCCGGGCCGGCGGGCTCTTTCGATGAGGCTGTCGTCGACACCCACGTGGAACTCATCCTGTCGCCCAGCCATCTGCGCGCGGTGCAGAAAAGCCTCGCCGAGGATCCCGGCAGCAGCGGTCCCGCAACATCCGATGCGTCCCCGTCCCCGTTTAGTGATCGGGCGCAGCGGCCATGGAGCAAGATGCTTTCAGACGCCATCTTTGGTGCAAACGACGAGCCGCCCTCCTCCCCAACGACGGGTTCATCGGGAGAAGCCGTGCCCGAAGAGTCGGAGCCCATCGATTTCGAGGTCCTCCGGCAAAACCTCAATGTTTATAAGGAACAGCACTCACGTGTAGTTGCCGTAACCTTCACTACAGAGAATCCGCAGATGGCCGCAGTCATTGCGAACCGAGTGGCCGAGATGTACGTAAATAGAGGTCGCGACCGCCTTCAGGCGCGGCGTGAGCGGCTGGAGAAGGAACTGGCCGAACGCATCCCTTCCGCGCGGGCCGCTGTCGAGCGTGCGGAAGCAGCCGTTCGTGACCATCGAATGGCCTCAGGACTTATTGACCAGAAGAACGTCGAATCGATGGATCAGCAGATTGCCGAACTGAGGCGACAGCTCGCAATTGATCTGGCCAGACTTGGAGAACGGGGAGTGCGTCTCTCAGCCTTGCTGAGCCAACAGGATCAGGAAGGGCCTCGCGTCATGAGTGACGGCCAGCCCGCAAATGCCTTCCCACTCGCGACGGAGGCCGAAACAGACGCAGCCGATGCCCTTCACCAAGTAGGTCCGTTACAGCGTGAAGAGTTGAGCCGGCTCCTCGATGAGGTCCTTGCCGAACTGCCCTTCGATCGTAGGGCGCTTGGGGAGCGCCTCCACCGCACTCGGCAACGCCTCGATTCACTCGAACAATCTCGGGAAAGCCTCCGCGAAGCTGAGGCAAAGCTGCGCGAATTGGAGCGTGAGGCCACTGCATCGGCGCAGCTATACGAGAGCCTTCTGCGGCGACAGACCGAAATCTTCGTCCAAGACCGAATTCAAGAGGAAGCACATATTGTCTCTGCTGCATTGCCACCCCAATTTCCGAGCTCGACTTCGCCGACCCTGTTCGTGCTGCCGGCATTCGTTGCCTTTGCCATCGGCGGCGGATTGACGGCTGTGCTGCTGGAGCGTTTCGACCGTCGCGTGCGCAGCGAGCGCGATGTCGAAGAATCGGTCGGAGTCCCGTGCATCGGGCTCGTGCCCAACCGCTTCCGGATGAACAGCGCGCGACACGCGTTGATCGACGACCCGTTCAACAGCTATGGCGAGGCGGTTCGCTCAGTCGTGGCGACGGCCCTGTCGCGGCGGCGTATTTCGCATCAGGGCCGACTCCGTGATTCGGCCGTCTTCGCCATCACATCGAGTGACAAGGACGACGGAAAGACCGCGCTTGCTCTTAGCTTTGCCCTGAGTGCGGGCACGATTGGGCGGCAGGTCCTGCTCATCGATCTCGATTTTCGCAACCCCAGCATCGCGCATAGTCTTGAGGGATTCGGGAAGGACAGGGCGACGTATTTCGGCGAGGAAACGGTACCCGCTGAGGAAACGGTACCCGCTGAGGAAACGGTCAAGACAATCGCCGAGTTCGGAATCGACTTTCTCCCGCTTTCCTACAGGCGGGAATATGCGCTTTCGTTCCTTTCAACAAACCAGCTTACAATCATGCTGGACAAGTTCAAGGACCAGTATGATTGCATTGTGATCGTAAGCCCACCGCTCCTTGGTGCAACGGAAGCACGCGTCATTGCTTCCGTTGTAGATAACGTCATCTTTGCACTGGAGTGGAGCGCTACGGAGGTCGACGTCGCCCGCCGCGCACTAAGTCAGCTCGGACATGTCGGGATCAAAGATGCACACGAGCGGGTGTTTGGCGTGCTGACGCAAGTTAACATGCGAAAGCACCATTTCCGATAGGAATTCGGGGATTAACAAGAGACGCACCACCAAGCGGCTCCAGCCGCAAGAGTCGATCGTGTCCCGTGAGGTGGTTGCCTACCCGCAACCTGGCAAGGTCGCCGAATGCCTAAACCACCTTGACGATTGGAATGCGATTAGACAACCACTTGTGGGGACGCGGCCCGGCGAGCGAGTGGCTCCGGAGCGTGCGGATTTCGGATTAACGGGACAGCGATTCCGGTAAATCCCGGACAGTCGTTTCACTAAATCGCGGACAGTCTTGGAATGCACCCTTATAGTGAGACAGAGAAATTGCAGGACAATTTCAGGCTTTTGAGTTCAAGTACGGCATTCCCGGCGATGTCGACAATGACTGTTCGTATTCCTCCGGCGTGAGGTAGTCGAGCGCTGAATGCAGCCGTTGCCGATTGTAAACGTCTTCAATGAAGCTAGCGATACGCCGCCGGGCATCCGAGGCATCACGATAAGCTAATCCTGCGACTTCTTCTTGCTTCAAGGTTTTCATGAAGCTTTCCGCACGCGCATTGTCATACGGATTGCCCACCCGACTCATACTCGGCTGGATCCCATGAGCATGGAGGATGTCAGAATAGCTGTTGCAAGCGTATTGAACTCCCCTGTCCGAGTGGTGAATCAAACTGCCATGCACTGGAGCACGTGCGGAGATCGCCATTTTCAGGGCATCGACCGCAAGACTGGCCCGCAGGTGGAGTTCCAGAGCCCAGCCGATGACCTTGCGGCTGAATGCATCCAGTACAACCGCCAAATAGGCGAACTGCTCGGCAAGGTGCAGATAGGTGATGTCGGCAACCCAAAGCTGGTTGATTCCTGTCAGTTCTATCCCACGAGCGAGGTTCGGAACGACCCGCCAGCTATGCTTGGAATCGGTGGTTCGCGGTACGAATGGCCGACTGCGCAAACATAGGAGATTGTCCTCTCCCATCAACCGCAAAACACGTTTGTGGTTTGCCTGCCAGCCTTCCCGGCCCAGAAGAGCACCAATCCGGCGATAGCCATAATGCCGATTGGCCAAGGCCAGCCTTTGAATGACATCTCGTAGGCCGGTTTCTTCCTGACGCGGCGCTGACTGCTGCCAGTGCCGGTAGTATCCGGCCCGGCTAACACCGGCCAAACGGCACATCTGTTCAATTCCTGTAGAGCCTTGCGGCATTCGGGCCGTCATTTTTTGAATGACTTCGAAGACGCCGTTCCGCCAGGTGCGTCTTTCCGCTGTTGACTGCCCCTGACATGCCGCAAGGCTTCTTGAAAAAAATCAAGTTCAACCTGTTGCTGGCCAATCTTGCGTTCAAGTTCGACAATGCGGCGTCGAGCTTTCGCCAATGCATCGGCACGACGCTGTTCAGCCGACAGTGCAAAACTTGCCGCCAAGGTTTGTGGGTCCGGCGGCGCCTCGGGCGGCGGCTGTTTCTTTGGACGTCCCTGCCGGGCCGGCACTAGATTGCCACACGTCCGTAGCTGCTCACGCCAAGCATATAAGCGTTGGCGGTTGTCGGGCGAAATGAGAAACTGACCCCCTAACGAAGTGAAGAACTGACCCCCTCGTGTCAAAACGAGGAGAGATGGATGACGAACGAGATTTCAGGGCATCCTGCATTGTCGCGAACGATGCAGGGCGGGGAAATGCTTCAGGCTGATGAGGTGGTGGCGATGTTGCGGCTGCACGCGCTTGGTTGGGGTGCCAAGCGGCTGTCCAAGGAATTCGGATGTGCCCGCAACACGGTGCGTCGCTATTTGCGGGAAGGTGGAGCCGTTCCTTTCAAGAAGCCTGTTCGGGGTAGTGCGTTTGACGGGCTGGACGATTGGCTACGAGAGCGCTTTTTCCGTCATGATGGCAATGCGGATGTGATCCGCCAAGAATTGGCGAGCGAGCATGGAGTGGTCATCGGTCTGCGTTCGGTAGAGCTTCGAGTACGGCAGTGGCGACGGGAGTTGAAGGCGCAGAAGCGCGCGACAGTTCGGTTCGAAACGCCGCCGGGCCGCCAACTGCAGATCGACTTTGGCCAGACGCGCGTATGGATCGGCGGTGAACGGCTTCGGGTGTATGTGTTTGTCGCAACGTTGGGTTACTCGAGACGCCTCCATATCCGGGCCTCGTTGCGAGAGGGGCAGACGGACTGGTTCGAGGGAATGGAGGGAGCGTTCCTGCGGTTTGGCGGTGTTCCCCTTGAGGTGTTGCTGGATAATGCGAAGCCGCTGGTCGAACATCACGATGCAGTCAGCCGGGAGGTGCGGTTCAATGCGCGACTGCATGCCTTTGCTCGTTACTGGGGATTTATACCGCGAGCTTGTGCACCATACCGCGCCCGCACGAAGGGCAAGGACGAGCGCGGGGTCGGCTACGTCAAGAAGAATGCGATTGCGGGCCGCCGGTTCGAGAGTTGGGCGGCGTTCGAGGCACATCTGGACCGGTGGGTACGCGATGTTGCCGACCAGCGTGAACACGGCACGACCGGCGTAGCGCCAGCGGAACGCTTTGCCGCGGAGGCTGGTGCGCTTCGCCCGCTGGCCGGCCGCGCACCGTTCGGACAATTGCGCGACCTGGTGCGCAAAGTTCAGGCCGACTGCGCGATCGACCTCGACACGAACAGCTACTCCGTGCCCTGGCGTCTGATCGGCGAGAGCGTTCAGGTCGTGGTACTGGCAGGCCGTGTGATCATCCGTCATGCGGGCCAGGTGGTGGCCGATCATGCTCTCTGCCAGGGACGGCGGCAACGGATCGTGGACCGGTTCCATTTTGTCGGCGTGACTGGTGCCGAGGGATCCGTGCGAACAGCTCCCTTGGAAATGCCTCCAGCCGCCTTGCTGCGGCCACTCGCGGAATACGAGGCGGTTGTTGGAGGAGGCTGGTGATGGCGAATGTGGATCACGACCTTCTCATCGCAACGCTCGATCGGCTGAAGCTGACGGCGATCCGCGATCAGCTCGACACGCTGCTTGACGAGGCGGCCCGCTCGAAGATGAACTTGCGCGAAGCTCTGGCATTCCTGGTGGCGCGGGAGATCGCCCGGCGCGATGAGCGTCGTATCTCCATGTCCAGCAAGCTGGCGCAGTTCCCGTTCGTGCGCGAACTCGACGGCTTTGATTTCGAGGCGCAGCCGTCGCTGGATCATGGGCAGATCTGGGAACTGGCGACCTGCCGCTGGATCGCTCACGGGGACACGGTGCTATTCCTTGGACCTCCTGGTACAGGTAAAACGCACCTTGCCGTCAGTCTTGGCCGCGAGGCGATCCGCCAGAACTACAACGTGCAGTTCGTCACGGCGGCCACGCTGGTGGCGATGCTGGCCAAGGCCCACAACGACGGCTCGCTCGACAAACAGTTGACGATCCTATCGCGACCGAAATTGCTGATCATCGACGAGTTGGGTTATCTTCCGTTCGAGGCTAACGCCGCCCACCTGTTCTTCCAACTGGTCTCCCGGCGCTACGAGAAGGGATCGATCCTGATCACCTCCAACCGCTCGGTGGGAGAATGGGGAACCGTCGGGGACGCCGTGGTCGCCACGGCGATATTGGACCGCCTGCTTCATCATTCGACGGTGATCACCATCCGGGGCGACAGCTACCGGCTTCGCGAAAAGCGCCGCTCCGGCCTTCTGCAGAAGGCCGGAGCGGCGCTTGAAACAAACGAACCGAACAATCAATGAAGGGGGTCAAATCTTCGTTTCGCCCAAGGGGTCAATTCCTCGCTTCGCTTGACAGCGGTGAATACCCAGTTCGTCGGCCAGACGGCTGACGTTCTCCCCGTTTTGCATCCGCAAGAGCATGGAGAGTTTCTCTTGCTCGCTAAATCTCGGCTTTCTTCCAACCATTTCCAGTTCCTGTAATCCAGAAACTGTCCGTTATTTATTTGTCTCAGTCGAGGGGTGCATTCCAGTCTCGCGGGATCGACTTTCGTTCGCCTGGTTGATGTCATGGGTTATTGATTTCGGCGTTTCGCGCTTCGGTCAAGAGCGGTCGTGGTTTTTGCTTCCGCATGCTGTCGCCTTCGAGCGCAATTCGATGGGCGTTATGGACGATACGATCGAGGATGGCGTCAGCGATCGTCGGCTCCCCGATCATCTCGTGCCACTGCGCCACGGGGAGTTGGGCGGTGATCAGAGTGGATTTCCGGCGGTAGCGCTCTTCGAAGATTTCCAGGAGATCGAGCCGCTGCTGATCGCTGAGCGCATGGGTTCCCCAATGGCGGTGCGGCACGGAGTAGAAGGCCTTATCGACCTCGACATGATAGTCGGGATGAACCTTTGCCGATTTCCATTCCGAGTATTCAAATGGTGACGCCGGCAAGGGCGCGAGCGCGTCTTGCTCGATCTCCTCGAAGAGCTGACGTCGGGATTTGCCAACCCGTCGCATCGGCCGGTTATTGAGATCGTTGAGAAGTTGGCTGATCCGCACGTTGAGATCGACGAGGCTGAAGAAGCGGTCGTTTCTCAGCCGCGCCAGGATCCAGCGCTCAACGATCAGAACGCTGCCTTCGACCTTGGCCTTGTCCTTCGGCCGTTTTGGACGGGTCGGCAGGATCGTCGTGTCGTAATGTTCGGCGAATGCTGCAAAAGTGGCGTTGATGGTCGGCTCAAACCACAAGGGCTTGGCAACGCCGGCCTTGAGGTTGTCGCAGACGATCGCCTTGGTCACGCCGCCGAAGAAGCTCAAAGCCCGTTGCTGACCCTCGATCCAGTCTGGCAGCCGTTGAGTGAAGCTCGCATACGCGAAGGTGTACAAGGAGGCCGGCAGAACCGCGACGAAGATCTGCGCCGGCCGGATCTCGCCCGTCGCCGGATCAATGACGGAGACGGTGTGGCCAGCATAGTCGGTCTGCATCGCCGCGCCGGATCTGGATGCTCCGCTTCTGGCCTCCTTTTCGGACTATCTGCATAGGGTACGGGGGCTGGAGCCGAACACCCGCGAAGGCGTTCTTCTGGGCGGCCGCCGCTTTCTGGATTGGTTCCGCCATCACCATCCCGACCAGGACCTCGAGGCGTTGACGGCTGAGCAGGTCCTTGCTGCTGTCGAGCATCGGCTGTCGCTATCGGCGACCTCCGGCAGTCGCACGGCAGCGACTTCTCACATTCGAACATTTCTTCGGTTCTTAAATTGGGCTGGTCGCCATCACCAAGATCTCGCCCGCGTCGTCCCAAGGACGCCCTCTTGGCGTTTGGCACATTTGCCGCCGCGCCTTGCGTGGGATGACGTTCGGCACGCGATCGATGCAATCGGCGCAACGACGTCGGTCGGCATCCGCGATCGAGCCGTCCTGCTGCTGCTCGCCACCACGGGCATTCGCAACGGCGAGTTACGCGCCATTCGGCTTCGGGATATCGACTGGCGTACTGGCGAGGTTTTTGTCCGGCGGACCAAGGGCAAGCGTGATCGGGTGGTGCCACTCCTCGAGGAGACCGGCGCCGCACTCGCCGATTACATCCTGCGCGCTCGACCGAAGTGGATAGTCCGTATCTGTTCCTGTCGTTCACGCCGCCGGTGGGACCGTTCAAGTGTGCGGCGCCTGTTTCAAGGATCGTGCGGAAGCGGTTGCGGCATGGCGGGGTCGAACTCGGGCGGGTCGCAGGTGCGCATCTCCTGCGTCACAGCCTTGCTACCCAGCTTGTCGGGCAGCGAAGGCCGATCAACGAGGTCGCCGATCTTCTTGGCCACCGGAGCATCAACACAACGGCGCTGTACGTGAAGGTTGCGGCCTCGCAGCTCGCCGAGGTCGCACTCCCCTTTCCGGGAGGCGCGGCATGACCGTCTTTGCCCGATTCCTCGGCGAGAAGGCGCGTTACATCGAACTGCGCCCGCCACCCGGACGATGGCGCTGGACTTCGTCCTGTCGTTCGGCGGCGCCGCCAACAGCCGCGCCACTCGTCACGGCGTGCTCGGCCGATTCTACGAGTATCTCTCCGTCTATGACGACCAAACCGAGACCTTGGAGCGCAGAGTATTCCCCAGATCCAGGGCGATTCCGCCTCCGCGGATCCTCAGCGAGTCAGAGTTGGTGTCGCTCATCGACGCATGCGCCCGCATTTCGCCAGGCATCCCCCTCAGGGGGCGGACGATGGCGACGCTGATCGGATTGTTGGCAAGCTCGGGACTGCGATCGGGCGAAGTGGTCAGGCTTGATCGTTCCGACGTCGATCTGACCAACGGGGTTCTCCTCGTTCGGAAGACAAAGTTCCGCAAGCACCGTCTCGTTCCAGTTCACACGACGACCCAGGCTGCCCTTCGCCACTACGTGCGTGTGCGCGATGCAGCTTTTCCTCAGCCTAAGGACCAGGCCTTCTTTCTGAGCTCCCGTGGCAACCGCCTCTCTGCGACCGGCCTAAAAAACGGTTTTGCTGAGGTCCGCAAGTTCGCCGGCCTTGACGACGGCAAGCCGTTGCGGCCGCACGATCTCAGGCACCGGTTTGCCGTGACCCGCCTGAGCCTTTGGCACCAACAGCGCGCCAACGTCCAGGCGCTGCTCCCGTTGCTCGCCACCTATCTCGGCCACGCCAGCTACAGCGACACAGCCTACTACCTCACTGGCTCGGTGGATCTTCTCGCCATGGCGGCGGAGCGCGCCTTCCTCGATGGAGGCGCAGCATGAGTGAACACCTACTCCTGGCGCCGCTTTTGGAGTCCTACTTTCGCCGGCGCTTGACCAAACAACGCAACGCCACTCCCGCGACCGTGGCCAGCTATCGCGACGCCTTGCGCATGCTGATCCTCTTTGCCGCCGCCCGGCTGCGGAAGAAGCCGGCGGCCTTGGCGCTCGAAGATCTCGATCGAGACCTCGTTCTCGCATTTCTCGACGAACTCGAAGAGAAGCGGAACAACGCCGTCGCCACGCGCAATGCCCGTCTTGCGGCGATACGATCTTTCTTCCGCCATGTCGCAGCCTCCGACCCAGCGTCCTTCGGTGTCGCCCAACGCGTGCTCACGATTCCCATAAAGCGGGCGCACATCGAGGTGACGCACCACCTCACCAAGGCCGAAGTGGACGCCCTCGTTGCGGCGCCCAATCCACGGACGTCACGTGGTCGGCGTGACCGTTCGTTTCTATTGTTCCTGGCACGGACCGGCGCGCGGGTCTCCGAAGCTACCGGCGTCAACGCAAACGACCTTCAGTTGGAGCGGTCGCACCCGCAAGTGCTGCTGCGCGGCAAAGGGCGCAGAGACCGTGTCGTCCCCATTCCTCTGGATCTGGCGAGAGCACTGATACCAACGAGCGCCGTTTCTGACTCTCAGAGATTCCCAAGGTGTCGCGAATCTGAATCCATGCTGCAAACAGGAGGTTTGCGATGGGTTCGGCGGTTTTGTTGGGTGATGATTTCGACGGAGCTGCTCTTCGACAGCTCGCACGGCAGACGAAGGATGCCAATCAGGCCCGGCGGTTGCTGGCTCTTGCCGCGATCTATGACGGCAGCCCGCGCTCGGATGCGGCACGGATCGGCAGCGTGACGCTGCAGATTGTGCGGGATTGGGTTCTGCGTTTCAACGCGCGCGGCCCCGATGGACTGGTGAATGGCAAAGCGCCTGGCGGCCGAGCGAAGTTGAATGCCGCTCAGCGCCAGGCTCTTGCAAAGGTCGTCGAGAGCGGCCCGATCCCTGCGATCCACGGTGTTGTCCGTTGGCGGCGCAAGAACCTGGTCCAGTGGATATTCCAGGAATTCCGCATCTCGATGGACGAGACGACGGTCGGCCGCGAGTTGAAGGCGCTCGGCTTTGCCAAGCTGTCGGCTCGCCCACGCCACTACGCTCAGAACGAGCTGGAAGTAGAAGCTTTTAAAAAGACTTCCCCGCCGCTGGCGGAAATCCGAAGCCGGCTCCCGCAGGGCACGGACATCGAACTCTGGTGGGCCGACGAAGCGCGCATAGGCCAGAAGAACAAGATCACGCGCCGATGGGCGCGTCGTGGCACCAGACAGCGCACCATGTGGGCCTACATCTTCGCGGCCGTCTGCCCGCGGAAGGGAAAGGGCGCGGGCCTGGTTCTGCCCTATTGCGATACCGAGGCCATGCAGGAGCACCTCGCCGAGATCTGCCGGAGCGTCGATGACGGCGCGCATGCGGTGCTCATCCTCGATCAGGCCGGATGGCACGTGACGCCGAAACTGAAGGTGCCGGACAACATCACTTTGATGTTCCTGCCGCCGCGCTCACCGGAACTCAACCCAGTCGAAAACGTCTGGCAGTTCATGCGCGACAACTGGCTCTCCAACCGTATCTTCAAGGACTACGACGACATCGTCACCCATTGCTGCGCCGCATGGAACAAGCTCGTCGACCAGCCGTGGAAGATCATGTCCATCGGACTCCGCGAATGGGCGCATCGGTCATGATCACCGCTCGTTGGTATGACAGCCTTGTTGGCCGAGCACGGTATCGCGAACCACGAGCCACGACCGATCTTTATCGGCGCCCGCCAAGAGCGTCTGACGCGCTTCGGAGCCCATATCGTGCGGCGTGCGGCGGCCCAGGCCGTGACCATCAGGCCGGCCTTGGCCCACAAGCCTATATCGCCGCACATCTTCCGACACTCACTTGCCATGAAGCTTCTCCAGTCGGGCGTGGACCTTTTGACGATCCAAGCCTGGCTCGGGCACGCACAGGTCGCCACGACCCACCGCTACGCCGCCGCGGATGTCGAAATGATGCGCAAAGGACTCGAGAAGGCTGGAGTCTCCGGCGATCTCGGTGTGCGTTTCCGACCAAATGACGCCGTTCTGCAACTGCTAAACAGCATCTGAATATTATGTGGCGGAGAATTCCAGATTTGGCAGGCCTCGGCCGGCGCCGAGACGGGCTCCGCCACATAATCTCGCTCGACGCATAAAAAAGGATCGCGGCCGAGGCCCTCCTGCACCAGCAGCACCAGACCCTGCATGCCCTTGCGCATGTCGCAGTGACCGTTCGCGATCCACACCCGCACCCCGGAACTGATCGGGATCATTTGAGCGCTCGCATCACCGCGGCTGCCAGGTCGGATGGCTGTGCGGAGCCAATTCTCACCTTCACGCCATTCGGGAAGTCCACGAGCATGGCCGCTTCGACCGCATCACTGCTGGCAGAGCCAACAAGCTTGGCTTGGACAAAGGCGGGCTCGGCCTGCTGGACCAAAGCTTGCCGCCGCATCTGTAGAGCAGGCAGGTCGAAACCTCGAAGCGGCGCGCAACTTCGGAAACCACCGCGCCTGGCGCGAATGCCTCCGCCAGTATCTGCGCGCGATCTTCTAACGACCATCGCCGACGCCGCTCTGGCCCCGTCAGCAAAACTGCATGTCCCATGAATTGCTCAGTGCGCTCTTAAGTCCACTCTTAAGAGCGCAGACTCACGGCTGCCGCGGAACTTCGCAAGGCGGTCCCTGCCGGAGGGATACTACCATCGGGTAATTTACGCATTTCAGAAATGATGGAACTCTCTTCGCCAAAATAGTCGTTGGAGCACGTTGGGTGAGTGGGTGCACTCTTGCAAGGCGTCAGGCGACCAATCCGATCGGCTGGGGTTTTGTGCGCCATCTGCCGACGTGACGCTGATGAACAGGGCCGAAGAGCCTTGCCACAATCGGCAATGAACAGGTGCGGCCGCGGCTGTCCATGATGGTGGTCGCGCTCGGCCTGTTCTCGGCGGAGCGGTATCTGCTGCGCGTGCTCGTCAGGCATCGGCAAAGCACTTGTACGCTGATCACCGGCGCTAGGCGATGAACTCTATATCCAAGAGGAGCAAAGCTTTGTGCCCGCCAATTTAGAAGAAGCACAAGCCCTGAGCTACGAAGAAGGCGTGCCGCATCCTCGCGATCTGGCTGCAATGCTGCGACGGCGATGGAAGTTGATCGCAGGTTCCGCGCTGTGCGGCGCGCCGATGTTGGAAAATCTGAAGGCAAGCTACGATTGCATAGTGATCGACAGTCCATCCTTGCTTGAGGCAACTGAAGCCCGCGCCTTGTTTCAGTTGCTGACAATGTGATTTTCGCGTTGAAATGGTCTGCGACCGAGGTCAATATTGCGCGTAGAGCCCTCCAACAATTGCGGCACGACGGGATCAAAGATGCACCACAGCGCGTGCTCGGTGTGATAACGCAGGTTAAGGTGCGAGAGCACGCCTTCTATCACCGATAAGCTTCACCATCGATGCGATCCGATGATTTCTGGTCCTGTGGACGGAGCGGATAATTTCCTATTCCCGGAAAGCGCGCCTAATCTGATCTGTGAGTGGTTTCACTAGGTAGGAGATGACCGTGCGATCAGCAGTAAGCAAGAACGCTTCTACCGGCATGCCGGGCTTGAGGCTTTCCGGTTTGAAGGAGCCACGCTGACCTTTGTCGAGCTTGATTCTCACGCTGTAGAAGGACAACCCATTTCGCTCGTCTTCGACGAGGTCCGGTGAAACGGTTAGTACATGTCCCCCGATTTCGGGCGTGATCTGCTGATTGAAGGCCGACAGACGCAGGTGGACTGGCTGGCCGGGCTGGACTTGGTCGATGTCTTGAGGCGCGATGCGCGCTTCCACCGCCAACTTGTCGGCAATGGGGACGATTTTCATGATCGGCTCGCCCGCGGCAACAACGCCTCCTACCGTGTGGATCGCAAGTTGATGTACGCGTCCGGCCTGAGGCGCACGAATGTCGGTTTGCCTCAGAAGCTGATCTGCGGCGATCTTTCGTTCTTCCAACCCCGCGATTTGGGCCTCCGTATCGCGAAGTTCTTTTGCGACGTCGCTGCGCCAATTCTCCTGAATCTGAATGACGGCTATTTCGGTTTCGCTAATCTTGCCCTTGGCCTCGGCGATCGCAGCGATCAGCTGGCCGCGGCCTCCCAGGAGCTGCGCTTCCTGGCGCTCCAACTCCAGCAGTCGTGAGTGCTGGACAAGCTTTTTCTCCCACAGGACTTTCACGCTGCTGAGTTCGTCGCGGACCAGACCAAGCTCCCGCTCCTTAGCCTCCCGTTGAGACTCGAGTCCCGCTATCTCCTTTGTGAGCTGGCCAATCCGCTCCCTGCGTTGCCCGATCTCTGCTTGATAGGCCGCGCGGCGCAGTGCGAACAGTTTCCGTTCCCCTTGGAGGACCCGCGCCACGTGCGCGGCGGAGGAGCGACTCACAATATCCTGGGGAAAGAGGAGCGCTTCAGCACCTTCGCGCTCTGCAGTCAGGCGCGCTTGTCGGGCCGAGAGTTCGTCCAGGCTCTTAGTAATGACGGCAAGGTTGGCGCGAGTGACCGTGTCATCGAGGCGAACCAAGATATCACCTGCCTTAACCTCGTCGCCATCACGCACGTTGATTGCGCCCACAACGCCGCCGCTTAGATGTTGCACCGCCTTCACGTTGGATTCAACCGCAATATGGCCCGGGGCGATCACGGCACCTGACAGCCCCGTCGTCGCGGCCCATGCGCCAAGCCCGCCAAACAGCAGTGCCACGATCGCCGCGCCGAGGACGATGTGCCTGCGCAGGGAGATATCGTTCTGCGTGGGCGCGGATACACCCTTCGCAGGAGCGTAGGCCGCAGGCAATGTCGGCCGATCAATTCTGCCCTTAGCACTTGCTGTCAAATGGCTTTTGTCCGTAGTCAACAGATTCGCGACGCCATGCGCGCGCTGAGCCCAGTCGCGAATACTCATCATCCGGACGCCCTTTCCCCCGCTGGAATCGCTCGAATTGATCTCTCGTGCGTATTCCGATGAAGCCGGCCACCGATTCCGATTTGAAGCCGGCCAGTCATTCCGATTTCATTCCGGCCACCATTCCGATTTGAAGGCGGCCATTTCTCGGACTGATCCTGGGTCTGGTTGATTTTTGGATCGGGTTTTGTTTCAGGTCAAGCGTGCGGTATTTCAGGCGCTATCGGCGAGCGCTGTTTTCGCATGCTTTCACCGGTGAGATCGATGCGATAGGCACTGTGAACGAGGCGATCCAGTATGGCATCGGCGAGCGTTGGGTTTGCGATAATTTCCCACCAGCGATCCAGGGGCACCTGACTGGTGACGATCGTCGAGCGACGCTCGTAGCGGTCTTCGATGATCTCGAGGAGATCGCGGCGCTGATCATCGTTGAGTTTTTCCGGTCCCCAGTCGTCGAGGATAAGCAGATCAGTCTTGGCGAGGGATTTGAGGATCCTGCCGTATCGCCCGTCACCCCTTGCAAGCGCGAGCGTGGCGAACAGCCGGGGAACCCGGTGGTATGCGACAGAGAAATCCTCGCGGCAGGCTTTGTGGCCGAGTGCGCAGGCAAGCCAACTTTTGCCGACACCGGCTGGCCCGGTGACGAGGAGACTATGATGCTTGCGGATCCAGTCGCAGCCAGCAAGCGCCATGAACAGATTGGAGACCTCGAATTACCGCTGAATTGGTGATCGGCGGCACGGCCTGATGGCTGTTGGCGGCTTTTGCCTCCGATTTCAGGTTGGATTTCGTGGTGTCACTGCCCCTTTCGGGGCGGCGTGCATCATGCGGTGACGCGTCGTCCTTCGTGGAAGACATAGCGGAGCATGTTGTAGGCGATATTGGCCATGCCGATCTTTACCGTCGCCCTGCTGACACCAATGGTTCGAATGAAGAGCTTCATCTTGTCCTTTTGCCTTGCGAACACATGTTCGACGGCGGAGCGCACTTTCGAGCGGCGGCCATTGGCCCGCGACATCGCTTCCGGCATCGGTTTGCCCTTCGGCTTCCTTTGATGGATATCCGACTTCAGGCCATTGTCCTTCAGCCATTCCTCATTGGTCTTCGAACGATAGGCGCTGTCGGCCCAGACCGTCGATGCCGTGTTGTCCTTGGTCACAACGTTTCTGAGTTGAGCGCCGTCATGAGCAGACGCACTCGTCACCGTCCATCCGCGGATGAAGCCGTGCGCCCGGTCGATGCCCGCATGGTTCTTGTAGCCGAACATCGGAATGGCGATGTCGTGCTGCCGGGTCGCTGTTGATGTCGGCGTTTCTGTCGGTTGCTTCGCCTTGGAATACTTCATCGTCCAACGGGCGTCACGATCCTTCTGTGCGAGCTTGGCGGGCTTGTCCTTCCAGCCCTCGGGGATCTCGCCCGCCTTGATCGCCGCTTTCTCGTCCTGGCTATTGTGCTGCTTGGGAGCCTGAATGATCGTCGCGTCAACGATCTGACCGCCCTTGGCCAGATAGCCGGACCGCGACAGATGTTTGTCGAAACGGGCGAACAGATTATCGATGGCACCGGCCCGCACCAGGCTTTCCCGAAACAGCCAGATCGTCTTGGCGTCGGGCACCTTCTCGGACAAGGACAGGCCCAGGAACCGCATGAATGACAACCGGTCCTGGATGACGAACTCTGCCTGGTCGTCGGAGAGATTGTAGAGCGCCTGCAGCACCAGGATCTTGAACATCAAAACCGACGGGAAAGCAGGTCGACCGCCCTTCGATCCGTCGGATCGCTTCAGTGCCTTCGCCAAACGCTTCTCGAACACAGCCCAGGGGATAATCGCGTTGAGCTTCTCAAGCGGATCTCCTACCGCACTCAAGCGCTCGTAACGCTCGTCCAGATCCCAAAAGCCAGGCTGTCCCCGCATCATCCGCTCCCTGCAAATCACACTGCCGGAGTGAATCACGAATTCCGCAAAAAGGGGAGGTTTTTAGAGGTGTCCATTTAACAGCCGGCAGAGACGTTGCAACCGCAGGTCGGCCCGCCGCCAAATACTCTATCGTTTTCATCGGGAAACTAGAACGATTAAATTCGCTCTGCGTATACGGAGTGAGACCGACGTCGATGGCTCTTAGATAACCAGTCATACTTTCAAATGGTTTCGGACCCAGATATCTGACGTTAGATCTTGCCGTCAGGCTTTCGAGTGAAAAAGACGGTTTTCGTGACCCGACAAGCAGTAACGAGACGCCGCGATCCGCCGTGGCCTCCAACAACGCGAGATCTATCCTTTCGGACAAGTGTCCAAAAACACCCGCAATTGGTCGCGGCAGGTCGACACCGGCGGCCAAGCTTCCACATCAACATCACGGAATCGCTCCGTGTCGCACCCGTTAGGGATCAAAACCGGAGTATGTCCCAACTTGGCCCAACGCGCCCGCAATTCTTCGGTTACGACGACTACGGTATCTGCGTTTCGTGCCTGAGCCGCCTCTTGCGCCTTGAGATAATCCCTCGAGAGGCCCATCAATTCCGCGCCGTCTACGAAATTGTCCGTTGCGTAGAGAATTGACCGATCCGCAGGTATCGAGCCGAATAGATTTTCGTGATTGGCGACAATGAACGCCTTTGCTCTATGTTGGCCGAGAGCAGTCACTGCACGTCGGATCCATCCTTTCACAAGAGCAAGTGACACGTTTCTCATCAGCTTCCGTGAAGCTCCGGGCAGCGTGATCGGTGATAGAACTGCAATTCCTGGCTGGACAAAGCGGAGGCCGGATACTCGCTTGCCTGCACGTAGCGCGGATGTCGACGGGTCGACATAAAGAATGGGGAACCGCGAAGCAATTCGCGTCGCAATATGCCTCTCCGCCGGATACCAGCCGGTGTCCCATGCGGTACCAGCACAAAAGACGACCAATCCGGCCCAAGAGGATGGATTTGGGCCGATATCAGACCGACTCACGCCTTCTAGGGCGTCGACTCATAAACTCTGACACCAGATCCTTGTCGCGACGATTTTGACGGCGGCAAGGTAGTTTTCTGGGCGCTTGTCGTAACGTGTGGCGATGCCTCGAAACTGTTTGATCTTGTTGAAGAATCTTTCCACGAGATTCCGTTGCCTGTAAACCCAGCGCGAGAATGAGAAGGAGCCCTTGCGGTTTGCTTTCGGCGGGATGTTGGCCCAGGCTTTGCGCGCAGCCGCTTTGGCTCTGATGGCGTTACTATCATAACCCTTATCTGCAAGCAGGATGTCACCTTCGCGGAGGCCTTCCGTCAGCGCATCGGCTTCAGTGCAATCGGCAATTTGCCCGCCGGTCAGGCGGAGCGTTACTGGCCGACCTTCGGCATCGACGAGCGCGTGGATTTTACTCGTAAGCCCGCCGCGGGAACGTCCCATGCCACCATCGTCTCGATCCCCCTTTTTCCCGTGGCCGCGTGCTGGTGAACGCGGACACAGGTCGAGTCGATCATGACGATGTCGCCATCATAAGCTTCTGAAACAGCTTCAAGAAGCCGATCCCAGACACCGGCCTTTCGCCAGCGGACGAAGCGGTTATAGCAGGTGGTTGGTGGACCGTAACGTTCAGGGACTTCCGCCCACGGCGAGCCTGTTCGGAACCGCCAAAGGATGCCATTCAGGACCCGCCGGTCGTCAACACGAGGAACGCCGCGCGGCTTGTTGGGAAGCAGTGGCGAAATAATCGACCATTCATGGTCCGTGAGTTCGTAGCGGCGGCGTGTCATCAAAGCTCCTCATTTGGAAGCCTTGAATCACGCGGCGCGCGCAACGCCAAGTAAATTAATGGGTTTACGGCCTAGCAAAAACATCCCTACTCGGTTCCTTCAGGTCAGAGGCGAGTGCATCTCTAAAATACTTGATAGTCTCAGCGAGACCGTCGGAAACCGAGACGTGCGGCTTCCACCCCAGAATTTGTTTCGCCACCTGAATATCTGGACGCCGTTGTTTAGGATCGTCCTGTGGCAAAGGCATGGTGACGATTGTCGACTTGCTTCCGGTCAGCTGAACAATCAACTCCGCAAGCTGCCGCATGGTGAATTCCTCCGGGTTTCCAACGTTAATCGGACCGGTTATATCCTCCGGTGTCGCCATGAGCCGAAGCATAGCGTCAATCAAATCATCAACATAGCAAAATGAACGTGTTTGCAACCCGTCCCCGTACACAGTAATGGGCAGTCCTTTTAGTGCTTGCACGATGAAATTCGACACTACACGACCGTCGTCCAGTCGCATACGCGGACCATAGGTGTTAAAAATGCGCATGACTTTTATAGGAAGTTTGTGCTGGCGCCAGTAGTCAAAGAAAAGAGTTTCGGCGCACCGTTTTCCCTCATCGTAGCAAGCGCGAGGGCCGATTGGATTAACTGAGCCCCAATACGTCTCGGGTTGCGGATGGATTGAAGGATCGCCGTACACCTCGCTCGTGGAGGCCTGAAGAATTCTACACTTCCGGCGCTTTGCTAAACCAAGCATGTTTATAGCGCCGTGGACGCTAACTTTCGTTGTCTGGACTGGATCGTACTGATAGTGCACGGGCGAGGCGGGACAGGCAAGATTGAATATAGCGTCTATTTCGATATAAAGTGGGAATGTAATATCATGCCTAAGTATCTCAAAGTATGGATTGCTTAGAAGATGCGCTATGTTGCGGCGTTGCCCCGTATAGAAATTATCAACCGCAATTACGTCCGCTCCTAGCTCGAGTAATTTTTCACAAAGATGCGATCCTAGAAATCCTGCACCTCCAGTTACAAGTACTCTTCGTCCTGAATACCGAAATTCTAACTCGTCGCTTAGGTCTAAACTGGCCACTGTAATACCCCTGCAGGACTGCCTGAACAGCAACAACAATATGTTTCCATTATACTGTGTTTTCGTTGGTCGGATTCATGCCGACGCCGCCCGCATTCTTATGGTCTCTAAATCTAGCGAAAAGGCTAGAAGTATGAAATGCCCACAAAAGGCGTAGAACACCTATATCGTAGTGACATGGGCGGCATGTGGCATCGTGCTGTAGTGCGTAAACCATATCGTGGGCGCTCACAAAACCACACTGGTCAGTCATAGCTGACACACGCGTCTGCCCCATTATCATATCCACTTCACCCCCATGTCGGCGTTCGCGATCGACCAGGTCCAACGTTAGCTTGTCGAACTGACCCGCAAGTCCGCTGCGACGTGGTTCGCACAATTCGGTCGGCCAGCTTGAGGCCGATACTCGCGCCTTCGTTGAACGCCATTACCAGGAGCCACCGGCCCTGCAAATGGACCAAGACGCTTCTGCCAAAAACCTAGCAGACATCATGCGGCGAACTTTAGAGCCTGACCGAAAATGAGTTGAGTGAAATCAGCCAGTTGTGATTCTGTTTGTTTGCTTAGGACGAACGGAGACCACAATGGGCTGGACTGATTTCACCCGTCGGCAATATGCCCGACGCGCAATGCGGTATGCAAGCGATCTGACGGACCGGGAATGGGGATTGATCTCGCCTTGCCTGCCTGGACCGAGGCGGTTGGGCAGGCCGCGCAGCACCGATCTTCGCGAGGTCGTGAATGCGTTGCTTTACATTGCCACGACGGGGTGCCAGTGGCGGATGATGCCCAGGGATTTTCCGCCTTTTACCACTGTGCAGTCCTATTTCTACGAATGGCGAGCGACAGGGTTATGGGGTCGGATCAACCATCATCTTGTGATGGAGGCGCGTGAATTGGAAGGCCGGGAAGCCTCGCCGTCTGCGGGCGTGATCGACAGTCAAAGCGTGAAAACCACGGAAAGCGGCGGAATTTCGGGCTATGACGCGGGCAAGAAGATCAAGGGACGCAAGCGTCATATCGTCGTCGACACGCTCGGACTGATGGTTGGGCTCATGGTTCACAGCGCCAATATTCAGAATCGCGACGGCGCGCCTGCCGTCCTCAAAACCATTCACAAGCGCTGGCCGTGGCTGAGACATATCTTCGCCGACGGTGGTTATGCCGGACCGAAGCTTAAGGGCGCACTGCAAAAGATCGCTGCGTTCACTCTCCAGATCGTCAAGCGGACCGACAAGGCCAAGGGCTTTGAGGTTCTGCCTCGTCGCTGGGTCGTGGAGCGCACCTTCGCATGGCTTGGCAGATGCCGACGATTGGCGAAGGATTGGGAAAAGTCCGTCGCATCAGCCGAGGCCTGGATCACTATCGCCCACATCCGGGTCCTGACACGACGCTTGGCAAGGTACGGATATTGTTGAAACCTTTTCGAGTCAGGCTCTTAGATTTGTAGACGGAAAAGAGGTTGTAGATGGCGTCGAGGAGAACTGCCGGCGATCCGTTGTTTTGTCGCGGCTTCGCCCGGCCTACGCCTTGTCAGGACCCGGCTGTACGCCATTTGGAGTAGAAATGCACGGGGCGATAAATATCAGGATGCGAGGATAACGACATCGACGCCTGGTAGATGTATTAAATAGATCATGGCCACAACAGAAGAATGTAGAGATCGAAAAGACGTTTTTAACATTATTCATTTTTCAAACGATATATTTGTAGACTTACTCTGCGAACGTTGAGTTGCGTCACTCTGTATGATTGATGGAGGCGGTCGAGTTTGTTCTGCGTAATACTGCGACAACCCTTCATCAGGGGCAATACAGGGTGACAATACTTGTGCTCCGGCGACGAGAAGATCGGAAACGTGTTCTTGTCGCCGGCGGCGCAGGATCGCGTCTTTGCGAGCAACTTCTTGGCGCGGGCATCAAGTCAGATTGCCGGCCGGGTCGAAGGGTAATTTCAAGGGCTCGAACGTGGCTGAAGCGGATCGCATTATCATCAATCGGCGGGTTCTGGCCATTCGCGACGTGTGAAATGTTTGCGACAACCCCCGGGAAGGGCAGCAATCGGATCCCCCAAAAAGATAGGGGGTATTCTTAGGGATAATCTCTTACCTCAATTAGGTGAGAGGACAATTTATTCTTCAAAAACAACGCGTTCACAAAAAATACTCTAACGCTAGGCAATCTCGTAAGGATCGGTTAATATAAGCAAATACGCATAGAACTCTTCGTTTATTGATCATGTATAAAAAAGGCTCGGGGCCTGCAATAAAAACTGGGGCTAGCGCATGCGCTTTGTGACGTCTCGATTTGAATCGGGACAAGTAAGCATGTGTCTTTAAGGGAGTAAGTTACCGATGAACTCGCTGATGATGACGAATGGCAAGGCGGCACATAACAGCCTTTTCCACACAACAGCCGTCGACCCATCCCATACGTTGAACGATAACGAGCACGATGCGCTCCCGCGCGGGCGTTCGCTTCTAATCATCGACGATCGCGCGCTTGATCGCCAATGCCTTGCCTATTGCATTTCTGCCCACAAGATGGACATGGACGTCCTGGCATTCGGCTCGATGAGTGAATGGGAGCGCAAGCGCCACGACTACCCGCCGCTGGCCGCAATTCTATTGAACGTAGGCGGCAAAAAAATCGCCGAACCAGCCGTTGGCGAGGAAATCCGGAGGCTTTCCTCCACGTTGGAGGCGCCGATTATCGTGCTGGCCGACACCGATGAACTCTCGCAGATAATGAAGGCGCTCGAATGCGGAGCCAAGGGCTATATTCCATCCTCGGTCAGCATTGACGTCTGTATCGAGGCAATAGCGCTTTCAATGGCAGGGGGCATCTTCGTACCGGCCAGTAGCGTATTGGCAATGCGCCAGGCGATTGAATCAGGCAGTCCTGCTGCACGCCCCTTGGCCGGCATGTTCACGGAACGGCAGGCTGAAGTGGTTGAGGCGCTGAGACGCGGGAAAGCCAATAAGATCATCGCCTACGAACTGAATCTGCGGGAAAGCACCGTAAAGGTTCACATCCGGAACATCATGAAGAAGGTCAAGGCGACCAACAGAACCGAAGTGGCCTACAAGATTAAAGATCTCTTCCCACTGTCGGTTGAAGGTGCGAATGGAAGTGAGCATTAAGGGCAACATCCAGCGGCGTGAAATCTGATCAGTCGGCTTCGACCGGGACTTTCGAAGTTGACGCGCGGTTTGTGGGACAACCTCGGCAAAGCAACCAGCGACAGATGGTTGCTTTGCTTTTTGTTAGATGCCGGTTCCTTTCAGCACGACAGCGGGCGTCCTCATCAATATCCACAAATCGGTGCTGAAGGACATGGTGCCGGAATACCGCGCGTCATGCAGCGCTCGCTCTGTGAATGTGCAGCCGTTGCGCTCGCTGATCTGCCAAAGCCCAGTCAACCCGGGACGCAAATCGAAGTAGGCGGTGCCTGGATAGTGTTGCCGCTGCTCGGGAAGCATTGGGCGCGGACCAACAAGGCTCATGTCCCCAACAAGTACGTTCAATAATTGCGGGAGCTCATCGATAGAGTATTTGCGCAGATATTTACCCAGCCTAGTGATGCGTGGATCATTTCTGAGCTTCTGCATCGTCTCCCATTCTGCACCCTTGCCGAGGGATCGGCGGCTAGATGTGCTCGCAGCCGCTGCTCGGCGTCGGGGGCCATGGTGCGAAGCTTCCATAGATTGAATATCCTTCCTCCCTTGCCGACGCGCGGCTGGCAGTAGAAGGCCTTGCCGCCATCCATGCGGATCAGCAACGCAAATATCCCGACAATCGTGAGTGCAAATGGCGCTGCCAACACCGTCATAGCGATATCAAACGTGCGCTTTGCCGCGAAATAAAGAAATCGCGACTTGATCGTCTGTCGATCTGGAATGCGCTGCGGGACAAGCCGCAAAGAGTATTGTAGCTCTCCCTTCGACATAAATCCTCCAACAGTATGATTTTGGTAAGAACAATCGGGCTGACCTGACACAAAAGTTTAATAATAAATCCGCGCCAGGAGGGTCGTATCCGTTCTCGTATTTGATCTTTTGATCCGGAAGCCCTTGATTAATCGAATATTAATCATATTGAAATTAAACTTCCTGGGCAGAAATCAGCGGCAACGCACTGACCGGGCTGGAAGCACGTTGCAGTTTTTCGATCAGGAAAGACGTCGGTCGCCCGGCGCATAGAAATGTTGACCCACTCGATAACTGCAACACCGGCAAGTGAGGTCGTTCTGAATTCGCTCGAGCGGAACCGGGAAAACGTTCAAACGCAGTATAATGCCGCCATCGCAAGGCGGGCGGAAGCCTTGACCGGCGAACAGATAGAGATGCGTTCGGATGGCGGACGCTTCTCGCTTCTCGAGGCTGCCACTCCACCTGCCCGCCCGATCAGCCCCAAACGAAACCGAATAATCGGCCTCGGCGCCGTAGCAGGAATCGGACTGGGATTGGCGTTCGTCGTTTTGCTCGAAGTGCTCAATAAAACGATCCGCAGGCCCGTGGAGTTGGAGCGGCTGCTTCAATCGCAACCATTGGCCATAATTCCGAACATCGGAACCCCTGACAAGCTCCAACCTGTCAAATCCAGGCGCCGCATGGCGGCAATGCTTGCCACTGGGGTGATCCCGATTTCCTTCATTGTGTCCAACCCCATCGCCATACCGTCAAATGCTCCTGTTCAGGAGATGCTCTCCGGCGTCGGACAGATAGGTCCAATGTATCATTTCAACATGGCCAAGTGCGAACGGTGTTTGTCATCAGGATCAGAGTTTAAATCATGAAACAGGTTCCGACCCCATTGCATGAGACCCGGCGTTTTCAGACCACGGACCGGCTCACGGAGCAGGCAATTCAGGCCTGCACGCGGCTTGGACGTGAAATCGCCTGGGAAAACTTGCCGGCGTTTGCCCTCGATTCCGAGAGGATCCTTCAGAGCCGTATCGTCACCATAGACCGCACTGATCCCGCGCACGCCCCGTTTGACATGCTGCGGACGAGAGTGTTGCAGAACCTGCGGCAAAACAACTGGACCTCTGTTGCGATCACATCGCCGACACCCGCTTGCGGAAAATCGCTCGTCGCGCTTAATCTGGCATTCAGCCTTGCCCACCAGACGGATTGCCGCACACTGCTGATCGATCTCAATCTAAAACGACCGGCGATCGGCGAGATGCTTGGCGTCAAAGCACCAGCGTCGATGGAGGCGTTTTTGAGGGGCGGCGCTGCCACGCACAATCTTTTCCTGCGCTATGGCGACAATTTGGCGATTGGCACGAACTATCAGCCCGTGCAGTTTTCAGCGGAATTGCTCCAGTCCCTGGAAGCGGCAAGGATATTGCAGGAACTGCAACTGAAGCTGGAACCGGACGTGATCCTGTTCGACATGCCCTCCGTTCTTTCCAGCGACGACGTGACGGCTTTTCTGCCAAATGTGGACTGCGCCATCCTGGTCGCGGCGGCTGAACGCAGCACCTTCGACGAAGTGGATGACTGCGAGCGGTACCTGTCGGAGCGAACCAAGGTGCTTGGCGCCGTGTTGAACAGGTGCGGGCACACCAACCAGTGACGTCCCGTTTTTGACGGCGAAATGCAACCCGACGACCTCTCGATCCGATGATCTGTCAACACTGGATCAAAAGGAGATTGTCATGCGTAAGATACTGATTGTCTATGGCACACGCCCGGAGGCGGTCAAGATGGCGCCGTTGATCAGCGAACTCGCTCGTTCAAGCCATTGCAGGCCCATCGTCGCTGTTACGGGTCAGCACCGCGAAATGCTTGACCAGGTCAACCGATTGTTCGGTATCCAGCCCAGCCATGATCTCAATATTATCACGCAATCACAAAGCCTCGAAAGTGTTACCACCCGCGTCCTCGCTGGAGTTTCGACCGTCATCGAGACTGAAGCACCGGATGCGCTTTTGGTCCAAGGCGACACAACAAGCTGCTTTGCCGCTGCATTGGCCGCGTTCTACCGGAAAACTCCACTGATCCACCTCGAGGCGGGACTGAGAACCGGCGATCGCCACAATCCCTTTCCCGAAGAAATCAACCGTCGCCCTGGCGCCGACCCGGACCTCGAAGCTCAATCTCCTGAATGACGGCATCGATGAACGCGATATCGTCGTCACCGGCAACACAGTCATTGATGCCCTGTTGCAGGTGTCGGGCCGCGACACGAGCCGAACGAAAATCCCGACCTTGAACGGATCAGGGGCAGGCGGAGCGTTCTAATAACAGCACATCGCCGTGAATCCTGGGGCGAGCCGATGGCGCAGACCGCTCGGGCCATTGCGCGGCTTGCGAGGATATTTCCGGAGATTGCCTTTCTCCTTCCAGCCCATCTTAATCCCGCGGTGCGCGAGGTTCTGCTTCCTCCGCTTGCCGGGCTCGAAAATGTGCTGATCACGCAGCCGCTCGATTATGGTGACTTCGTCAAAGCCATGCGCGACTGCTCGATCGTGCTCACCGATAGCGGCGGCGTACAGGAAGAAGCTCCCACCTTTGGCAAGCCGGTCCTTGTCATGCGCGAAACGACCGAGCGTCCGGAAGCGGTCGCCGCCGGTACCGTGCGGCTGGTCGGCACGAGCGAGGATCGTATCGTTGGCGAAGTGACAAACCTTCTGACGGATCGGCAAGCCTATCAGGAAATGGCCCGCGCCGTAAACCCATACGGCGATGGACAAGCCGCGATGCGGTCCGTTCGGGCCATCGAACATTTTTTCGCTTTGGGAGACCGGCCGATCGAGTTCGACGCGGGGTTGGATCCCGTTTGCGAAGCAGCGGCGCGCCCGGCACGCGTTGTGGCCGCATAGCAGAGCTGTTCTGATCTTTCCGGCACGAAACCGCGCTCGTCTCATGACCAAACCGGTGTTCTGAAAGCCAAAGGCGACTGATCGGTCGCCTTTGGCTTATCGCGGGTCATTACATGCAGGGATATGAGGCCGCACGAGGCGGCCTCATCACGTTACAGGACGAAGTAGTCCTTCGACATCGTGACCGCGTCATCCAGATGGATGGCGAAATCGGCATTCCTGTCACCATTGGTGTCACCATAAACATAGGTGTCGGAGGCCTGCTTGACGTAACGCAGCTCGCCGGCCTTGCCAGTGAAGGCAGCAGTACCGAGGTAGGTAAACGCTTGATCGCCGGACGCTGCCGAATTGGCATCGATGTCCGCAAGATCAATCTTGTCGCCGCCGGTGCCCGAGAAATCGAAGATCGTATCCCGGCCCGTCAAAGCAGACGTGCTGTCAGCCGCCGCTTTGAAGACGAACCTATCGGCACCCGAGCCGCCCACCAGATCATCCGCGCCGAGACCACCATAAAGCGCGTCGTTACCGCCAGCCCCCTTCAGGACATCATTACCGGCGCCGCCCGAAAGCGTATTGGCACCTGCGTTGCCATCGAGCTTGTCGGCAAAACTCGAGCCGCACAGGTTCTCGATCGAAACATAAGCGTCGCCTTTGGCGTCGCCGGTATTGTTCGCAGCATTGCCAAGGCTTGCTGTAACGCCGGCCTGAGCGCCAAGATAGGAGGCGGTATCAGAACCTGCTCCGCCGTCGAGCTTGTCGGCACCGGCGCCGCCGTTCAGGACATTGTTGCCGGAGTCACCTTGCAAGGTGTCGCCGTAGCTGGAACCGAGCAGTTTCTCGATACCGGTGAACTTGTCGCCCGTGGCATGGCCCCCGGAAGCAGTGCCTGCCCCAAGGCTGACCTTCACGGCAGCCGATGATCCGGAATAGCTTGCTGCGTCGATACCTGCGCCGCCATCAAGAGTGTCTGCGCCGGCACCGCCCTTGAGCAGATCGCTGCCGCCGAGGCCGTTGTAGGTCTCGTTGCCCGCATTGGTTTTTCCGGTGAGAGGCAAAGTGTCATCGCCTTCGGTGCCGGTGTAAACAGTCGGTGACGTGCCAGTATCGGTACCCGTACCGGTATCGGTGACCGTGACCGTGTCGGTGCCAGTACCGGTAGCCGTGCCTGTGTCGGTGGTCGTAGGCTGCTCGGTGGCAGGTGAATCGGGGGTAATGCCTTCTTCACCGCTGTGTCGCTCGATCCACTCGGTTTTGGCCTCCTGCCAATAGTCGCGCGCCGCCTGGCCCTGCAGGACCGTCCACCCTTCGGGAGGCATCGGGTAGTCGTCCGGGAGCGGTGTGTCCGACAGATTCAGGAAGACGTTGCCTCTGGACTCGACGGTGTTGTTCCAAGCGTCTTGCATGCTGCGGTAGCTGTGGTGCTCAACGTCCTCGATGGCAAAGACCGTGTTAATGAAGCGCAGGTTCGGTGTGAGCTCGCCGTCCGTGGCAGAGTCGGTCTTGATCATCGAGGAGTGCGTCATCTCACCCTCGTAAAGGAAAGATTGCATCCGCATCAGCACGCCGTCAAGCGTGACAGTGTTGTTATGGCCGTCGACAGGGCTTGACGACGATGGGTCTACGCTGATGCCACCGAACACCCCGTCGAAAAGGCTGTCACGGATAGTGCCCGTCTGGAGGCGGTCGTTCTCGACCGCGTCGTCGCGGGCGTTGGTGACCCAGACGTCCTCGATGAGGAAGTTAGGGCTGTCCCAAGATACGCGGACAGCGTCCCACGTATTCGTGATATGCCAGTCGCGGATCACGACGCCTGGCGTGCCCTCTGTCCTGATGCCAGCCGAGTTGCCGTCGTTGTAGACGTCACGCCAATCACCGGTCATGTCGACTTTGCCGTTGATCGTGCCGCCATCAAGTATCGCACCCGGTGAGTCGTAGACCATAAAGGGGTACGGGCTGCCGTCGCTCCCATCGTTGTCTTGTGTCCAGGATGCATTTTCGGCATCGATCAGAGTTCCCGCGGCAAGGCCGGAAGCCTTGTAAGGTTTGGAGCCGTAGTCTCCGGTCAGCGTAATTGTAGTCACTATGAAAGTTCTCCAGTTTCCCTATTTCCCCAGGAGTGAGTGGGGAGGCAATACACGGCTGTGATTTGCAGCCGCCCAATTCGTATATTAGCGGAGTATGGCTAACCTGCGGCGTTTCCGATCACCTTGGTCGCACTCGCGGGATCATGACGCACGACGCACCTCCCGGGTCCGGCGCAAAGGCATGATAGTGCACGACGTTCGCCTTCGGTTCGGTGGCCAGCGGTGCATCCACGACCGGCGCAGCGGCCGGCAATTCGGCGAAGCGCTCGCCGTCGCTGTTTGGGCACGAGCCCCAATCAGGCCACAATTCTCGACCTTTGCGGAATGTCGCCATAGGGAAAGCCTCGATCACCATCGCCGTGATCGGTCACATTCCAGGCATGGACATCAATTGGGCTGCGTTCTCGGAGTGCTTCCCACTCCGACTTGAGCGCCTTTTCCAATCTGGCAATCCGGGAAGAGAGCGGCTCGATCGGTTCAAGGTAAATGCGTCGGTCTCCACGGCGTCGTCATCCTCGATGATCTGCTTCAGCGAAGCCAGGTTCGTCGGCGCGACTTCCAGTTTTGCACCGACCGATAGAGACACAACAGGCCCGCCAAGGCCGTGCCACTTGCTTCGGACCGCGGTCAGAAAGTCAAGTAACCCATGTGGCTGCGGCAATAGCCCTAACAGGCAAATTGAAGCGTGCCGGCCAGGAGAACACAATGCCATAGGCTTGAGTTGATGTTGCTCGCACTGGTCATCGGGGTCGGAATGACAGCTCTGGTGGATGCCCTGCGGGTGCAGTTTTGGATCCTGCTACCGGACAGCGGTCCGCGGATGACCGCTGACCCTCGTATGTCGGTCGCAGCTTCCGAGTTCGTCGAAAACTAGCAATGGAAGGCTTAAGGCAAGTAAAATGTGCGGGATCGTCGGGATTGTCGGGCACTCGCCCGTTGCGCCACTTATCGTGGACGCTCTCAAGCGGCTGGAATATCGCGGCTACGATTCTGCCGGTGTCGCCACTGTTGAGGGCGGGCAGCTCGCCCGCCGACGTGCGGAAGGCAAACTGGTCAACCTCGAGCGCCGGTTGCAGGCCGAACCACTGGGCGGCACGATCGGCATCGGGCACACGCGCTGGGCCACGCACGGCGTCCCGAACGAGACCAATGCCCATCCGCATTTTTCCAGGGATGTGGCGATTGTCCACAATGGCATCATCGAGAATTTCGCGGAACTGCGCGCGGAACTGATCGCAGATGGTTTCGAATTCGCTTCGGAAACCGATACCGAAGTTGTCGCCCATCTGATCTCGCGCGAACTGGCGCGCGGCACGAAACCGGTCGGGGCCGCACACAATGCATTGAAGCGGCTCGAGGGCGCCTTCGCGCTGGCAATCATGTTCCGTGGAGACGAGGATCTGATCATCGGGGCGCGCAACGGGCCCCCGCTTGCGGTGGGCCACGGCGAAGGCGAGATGTATCTGGGCTCCGACGCCATCGCGCTCGCGCCCTTCACCGATTCTATCACCTATCTGGAGGATGGAGACTGGGCGGTCGTGCAGCGTGGCGGCTTGCAGATATTCGACATCAGCGGCACGCCGGTCGAACGTAAGCGGCAGCGGTCGATCGGCTCCTCCTTCCTGGTCGACAAGGGCAATTACCGGCATTTCATGGAGAAGGAAATCCATGAACAGCCGGAGGTGATCTCGCATACCCTTGCGCATTATCTCGACTTCGCCCAGGGAAAGGCCAAGCCGGTCGATCTGCCATTCGATTTCGCGAAGCTCGACCGTATGGCGGTTTCGGCCTGCGGCACCGCTTATCTTGCCGGCCTGATCGGGAAATACTGGTTCGAACGCCTGGGGCGGTTGCCGATCGATATCGATATCGCATCCGAGTTCCGCTATCGGGAAATGCCGCTGTCGAAGTCGAGTGCAGCCCTGTTCATCTCGCAGTCCGGCGAGACTGCCGACACGTTGGCAGCGCTACGCTATTGCCGCAGCGCCGGCATTCCGATCAGCGCAATCGTCAATGTCCGTGAATCGACGATCGCGCGCGAATCTGACTGCATTTTCCCGACGCTTGCCGGGCCGGAGATCGGCGTCGCCTCGACCAAGGCCTTTACCTGCCAGCTTTCAGTGCTTGCAGCGCTCGCGGTACGTGCGGCCGCAGTGCGGGGGACCATCGGCGGGGAAAACGAAAAGCGGCTCATCCGCCAGTTGTCGGAAGCGCCGCGTTTCGCCAGCCAGGTGCTCAAGCTCGGAGAGCAGATCGAGAAGGTCGCGCGCGAACTCACGCAGGTGCGGCATGTGCTGTATCTGGGGCGCGACACCAATTATCCGCTCGCCATGGAAGGCGCGCTCAAGCTCAAGGAGATCTCATATATCCACGGCGAAGGCTATGCCGCGGGCGAACTGAAACACGGCCCCATCGCGTTGGTCGATGAAACCATGCCTGTCATTGTCATCGCGCCGCATGACCGGATTTTCGAGAAGACTGTCTCCAACATGCAGGAGGTCGCAGCCCGCGGCGGCAGGATCATTCTGATCACCGACCGGAAGGGGGCCACGCAGGCAAGCCTGAAGACGATGGAAACGATCATCCTGCCAGACATGCCGGAGATCATAGCGCCGATCATCTACGCCCTGCCGATCCAAATGCTGGCCTATCATACCGCCGTGCACATGGGCACCGACGTTGATCAGCCGCGCAATCTGGCAAAATCCGTCACAGTGGAATAGCTCTCGCGCAGGACCGAGAGCCGGTGGGCGGGGCTGCTTATCGGACGCGCTCATATGGAATACGATGCCACCAGGCACGCAGTGCAATGCGTATCCAGCCGCTCCAAGATAGACCTGCTCGATGGGATTGAGGTCCGGGCTGTAGGGCGGCAGGAAGAAGAGGCGTGCCTCCTTGACGGCGCGGCGCACGGCTTATCCCTTGTGGCTGCCGAGATTGATTACGATGTCGCCCTTGGCGAGCGTGGGCACGAGGACTTTCTGGACATAGAGGGTGAAGAACTCGCCGTTGATCGGCCCGTCGACGACCCAAGGCGCATCGATACGGTCGCAGCGCAAAGCAGCGATGAAGGTCATGGCTTTCCAGTGGCCGTGCGGGACCGGTGCAGCGAACCGCCGGCCGCGCGGCGCCCAGCCCCGCAGTGGCGCCATATTCGTCTTGATGGTTTCATCGAGAAAGACCAGCCGACAGGCTTCGGAGCCGAGGGGATAGCTTCGTTGGCATCATTGGCAAAATCCTCCTTCAAATGACTTCTGAAACAGGAT
Source organism: Pararhizobium sp. LjRoot235 (assembly GCF_964254145.1). Lineage (NCBI taxonomy): Bacteria > Pseudomonadati > Pseudomonadota > Alphaproteobacteria > Hyphomicrobiales > Rhizobiaceae > Pararhizobium > Pararhizobium sp. LjRoot235. The sequence continues at coordinate 673,199 of NZ_CAXUSP020000002.1, forward strand.
CCGGCGCGACAAACCGCTTAATCTACTGGTCCCGGAAAGCCCGCATCATCTGATCCGTCAACGGCTTCATCAGATACGAGAGCACCTTGCGCTCACCGGTCTGGATGAAAACCTCGACCGGCATGCCGGGAACGAGCGCTATCTGGCCGAGTCTCTGCAATCCCTCCGGACCCGGGGTGATGCGCACCACGTAATAACTCTCGTTGGTGCGCTGATCCCGCGTGATGTCGGCGGCGACCCTGGAGACCACTCCGATAAGCTCAGGCGTGCTGCGCAGATTGAAGGCGGTGAACCGAAGCAGGGCTGCTTGGCCAACCAGAAGCTGGTCGATGTCTTGCGGAGCCACCTTTGCCTCGACCGTGAGGGCGTCAGCATCAGGGACAATCAGCATGATCGGTTCCCCGGCACCAATGACACCGCCGACGGTGTGCACAATCGACTGATGAACGGTACCGCTCGCAGGAGCACGAATATTGATGCGCGCCAGCTGATCTTCGGCCGTGACGTTTCGCTCCTCGAACTCGGCTATCTTGGCGTCGACCTCGCGCAATTCGCGTCCCGTCTCGCTCGAGAATTCCTTATCCAGTTGCAGGACCTGGAGCTCCACTTCCGCGATCGCTCCCTTTGTCTGCGCAATGCTCGAAACAAGCTGGGCCCGTTCGCCTTCGATCCGCGTAGCTTCGCGTTCATAAGCCGTCAGCTTGGATATCGGCACCAGCTTCTGTTCAAAGAGGCTGCGAATCCCGTCGAGCTCATTGTTGACCAGCTCGATCTCCCTAGCCTTGGCCACTTCCTGGGCCGAATGGCCTTCGATCTGCTTGCGGTACTGTTCCATCCTTTCGTGAAGTCGTGCCTTGTTGCCGGATCGCGCGATCCGGCGAAGTTCGAACAGTCGCTTTTCGCCGGCAACCAGCGCCGCCACCTCGGGAACGCCCATCCGGCTCACAAGCAATGGAGCGAGCGTCATCTCTTCGCCGCCATCGCGCTCGGCCTCGAGACGGGATTTGCGGGCGTAAAGCTCGTCCAGGCTCTTGGTCACGAACGCGAGATTGGCACGGGGAACAACGTCGCTAAGCCGGACCACAACATCGCCGGCATTTACGTGGTTGCCGTCACGCACGAAGATCTCGCCGACGATACCTCCGGTGGAGTGTTGCACCTTCTTCTCATTATCCTCGACGACCACCGCGCCATGCGCGATGACCGCGCCCGAAATGTCCACGGTTGCGGCCCAGCCGCCGACGATGCCGGCGAGCAGGGTGATGAACGTCACCCCTCCCATGAGATTGCGTCGAATGGACCGCCGGTTGCAGTGCGTCGACCGAATATCTGCCATCTTTGCGCCTGCCTCTTCTCGAGCGCTGTCAATTCGGCCGTTTCGGCGAGATCGAAACGGGCTTCGGGTTGGCGTTGTTGGCCGGCTGCAATGGCAAGAGTTTTGCCAGGACCCGTTCTCGCGGCCCGATCATGTGCATCTGTCCTTCCTTCATCGCCAGAACGAAGTCCAACTCAGAGAGGATGTTCGGTCGATGCGTCACGATCACGACAATCCCGGCGCGGGCCTTGACCCCCCGGATCGCCTCGGCAAGCGCCATTTCGCCTTCAACGTCGAGATTGGAATTCGGCTCGTCGAGGACAACGAGGAACGGGTTCCCGTGGAGCGCGCGCGCGAGCGCCACACGCTGACGCTGTCCCGCCGACAAAGCGGCGCCGCCTTCCCCGATCTGGGTCTCGTAACCGTTGGGCAGGCTGACGATCAGATCATGGACGCCCGCCGCTCGGGCGGCGGCAACGACGACGCCAGGGTCCGGGTACGGGTCGAAGCGGGCAATATTGTCCGCCACCGTCCCCGCAAAAAGCTCGACATCCTGGGGCAGATAGCCCACGTGTCTGCCGAGTTGTTCCGATGGCCACTGATCGAGCGCCGCGCCATCCAGCTTTACCCGCCCCGCCAGGGGCCGCCATGCGCCGACCAGCGCGCGAACGAGGCTCGACTTGCCGGAGCCGCTTGGTCCTATGACGCCGATCCCCGAGCCGGCATCCAGATTGAACTCGATGCCCTGGACAACAACCCGCTGCGTCCCTGGCGCGCCGATCACGAGCCGGTCCACGGTCAAGCTCGATCTCGGTGCCGGAAGCGCCATTGGCTGCACGTCCTGGGGCAGGCGGGCGAGCAGTTGCCCGAGCCTGCGCCAGCTCTGGCGTGCACCCACGAAATTGCGCCAATGGGTGATGGCAAGGTCGATGGGGGCAAGCGCCCTGCCCACCAGGATCGAACCTGCAATGATGATCCCGGCGGTCGCCTCGCCATGGATCACGAGCCAGGCACCTACGCCTAGCATTGCGGACTGCAGCATCAGCCGCAATGCGCGCGAAGCGCTACCCAGGCCGCCCGTGACATCGCTGACACGCTGCTGCTGGGCGAGGCACTGGCGACTTGCGTCCCGCCATTGGTCATGGAGGCGCCTCCCCATCCCCATCGCCGCGAGGACCTCCGCATTGCGGCGACTCGCCTCGGCGAGGATATTGCGGCGGGCGCCCGTCAAGACCGCCGCGCTCGCTGGCCTGCGCGTGAGTATCTCGGTGGTCGCTGTGAGGAGAACCAGTATGATTGCGCCGCAAATGGCGGTTATCCCGAGAACCGGATGGAAACTCCAGATGATTGCCAGATAGAAGGGGAGCCACGGCAGTTCGAAGAACGCATTGGGTCCCGGCCCCGAGAGAAAGGAGCGGATGCTGTCGATATCGCGCTGCGGCTGCAGCCCGTCGCCCTGATAGCCGACCAAGAGGGGCAGCCTGGTTATCGCGGTGAAAACACGTCCGGAGACCGCCTCGTCCAGTTCGGTGCCGATGCGGGCCATGATGCGACCACGCACGAGGTCGATGATGGCCTGCCCGACGAAGAGAATGCCGGCCAGTATTGCCAGGCCGACCAGCGTCGGAACGCTGCGGCTCGGCAACACGCGGTCATAAACCTGCAGCATAAAAAGCGCACCGTTCAGCATGAGGATGTTGCTCACGCCACTGAACGCCGCAACACCGGCGAGCGCTCCCTTGCAGGAGCCAAGCGCGCTGGCCAGTTCCGAGCCCGCTGCCGGCTTACCGGCAAGGGAAATGGGCCGCGCAGCCGCCGATGGCTGTGGCGAGGGTCCCGTCCGCTTCCGCCGTGCCGGCCCGAATAACAGCAACAGGCCGAGACTTCCGATCATCAGCCAGAACGGGAGCCCGTCCGCTGCGCTCTGCAGGTCTTGAAACAACAAAGGATCGGGCAGGTACCCCGTCAGGGCCGCAAGCGCGCTACCGCCGGGATCGCCGATTTGATGAGGCAACAGCAGAGCCAAAGGTCCGGCCTGCGCGAGAGCGATGAAGATCAGAACCATACCGGCAGTCTGCCACTTTGTGAGGCTGCGTCGACGACGGCTATAGCGCGGCCTTTTCCGGCGCCATCCGGCTCGCAACAGCGCCGATCCACCGGGCTCTGCGAGGCGAGGCTCCGCGCGCAGATGGCCCGCCGGAACCACCAGTGCGGTTCCGACAAACATCGTCAAAGCCGGAGGGATGAGATCCAAGATGCCGAGCTCCGCGCCCCCGGGTTCGACACCGTCGGGAAGATAGATCCCCAAGGGCTCCGACAGCGCCTTGACTGCAACGAGAAGATCAAGAAACCGCGATTGGACGAACCAGGCAAATCCAAACAGCAGCAAGACAAAGCCCACGCCCGTGCCGAGCCGGGCGATTCGCCGCACCTGTTTATCTCCCTTGTCTTTTGCGGGCATCGCGCATGAAAATTTGGACCGGATCGGTGGCATCGAAATGATCGCCCATCAAAGCAGCAAGTATTTCGACAAAGAGCGCGAAGAGGACGTTCGAATAGACCTCAGACCTGCTGCATGGCCGCGCCTTACCTGCGCGCTGCAACACGCCAAAGTATTCTCCTCGGAACCGCCGCGAAGCAGTCGGGTCAACACATGCACGATCTTCATTTGCGAATACCTCCGCTAACCTGTGTGCCTGAGACGACGCCTCGACCGGGAGCCCGCGGGTCGAAAAAGGAAGGTCCGGATTTCAAGAATGCGCTGCAGCCCGGCTTTGCAGGGGATCATTTTCGTCCCTGAAAAGGCTAGATCGATGAGCGCGCGCGCGCTGCATCTCATGAGGCGTCTTTGCGAAGCGGCGAAGCCTTCTACAAGGAGAACCAGATCTCCTTGAAGAGCTCCCGCTTGACACTCTCAGCGCTAGCGCTGGCGTCGATGGTCCTGATGTCCTTGTCCAAGGCCCGCAGTTCGGCCATGAGTGCCAGCCGCGCGTCGAACCCCTCCCTGGTAATTTCTCCGGGCTTTCGCGCCTCGGAAACCGAATAATCGGAGACGAGATGCAGCGTCAGATGCGGCCTGCAAGAATCCATCCGCTCGTATAGCTTCTTTTCAAGCCGCGCCAGCATGCCCACGCCAGGCGCGGATGAGAGATTTGGCGGTATCATCGGCCCGTCCAGATATCCGTGCCGAAGCTTCTGTGGCCAGCGGTCGCTGATAACGATCATGCCGCGCATTGCCCATCGATGCGCACGGTTCACAACGGCGTACCGTTCGATTGCGATCAGAACTCCCCAGAGCGCCAAACCGACCGATAGTATCCTTCCCATTGCGCGGCTTTCCCGGCCCTCGGTCCGGATCATCGCCTTGAGCTCGCGCCGGCGGTAAAAAGCCAGGCGCTGCAGCCCCTTGCGCAACCGCCATCCTCTTCCCTCGCCGGTGCCGACATAAACCTGGGCGCAGCCGAACTTCCATCGAAATATCCGTGTCAGCAGGCTGACCTGCGTGCTCTTTCCCAGTCCGTCCGGAGCGACGAGCGCCACCACGACCCCGCCGGCCCAGGGCCACCGTTTTGGCGGTACGGCGCCGGGCATGACGCGACCTGCGAGCCTCAGGGCGAGATAGGAGGCCTTGCGTACGAAATGAACCGCAGCATCCGCGATACCGCTGGCTCTCGAGAAGCCGCATCTCTGCCGGAGCGAAAGCCTCAGTCTTGCAAGGTCGCCGCTGTGCACCAGAATACCGTCCTCGCTCGGCCGAATCCTGCAGCTGACGCTTCTGCCACGGCCAAATTTGTATTCAATGATGTAGGAATTCGGTTCGCCGGGGGCGGGGGACAGGCGCGCAAGTTGCTCCTTGCGACTGCCACGTATCGCCACCCAACGTTTCCACGGAAGCGTCCACAGACGGAACGCGAAGCGGGCGATCGATATCCGAACCTCGTCCTCAGGGGAGACGACGGGGATGGAAATCCCCCCAACGAATACATGCTCCCACCGCCCGACCGCCGCATGATCGAAAGCCAGGTAGCGCTTGCGAAACTCCCAGCCGACACGAATTCCGACGTGGAGGTCGAGATGGAGATAGGCACCGCATGAAAAATCGGCAACGAACCAATCCTCTCTGCCGGCGCAAACATTGTCGTAGCAAGAGAGGCTTACCCCGCGGCGACCATGCAACTCAGCCATTATCGAACAGAACATCGGGTAGTCCTGCTTATCGAGGAGCACATCCAGATCGTCGCAGCCGGCGACCGCCTCAGGCAGGCTCGCGAGATCCTGGATAATCCCGTATCTCACCCCTGCCTCATCCAGGGCGCGAAACAAGGTTGCCGCCACTGGAAACGCGGCAGCCGTATCGGCTGCGTGCAACGGCGCGATTGCGTCCGAGCCAGCTAGGTCCATACCTGGTACGTCATTCTGCTTGTCCGCCGCATCCACGGTCAGATTCCGGCGCCCAGCGATTACCTGATGTGGGTTCATATCGTGCTCCCGGGCCGCTTGCCGACCATGGCGCGCGCCGTGTTCGAAGGAGTGACGGTAATGTGCTTGTCCGGGCGGGCTTCGCTTCGCGATCTCTGCATGAAGCGCATGTGTGGCCATTTTGCCAAGGGGACGTCTACTGCGGATTTCTTCGCAAGCTGCCGCACTTAGGGTGAGTCGTGTGACTGCGCCCCCACACCAATAGAAACTATACCAAACAAGAACAATACTCTACATTAACATTCATGTTATAAGCAATTGATCCCTATCAATATACATAGGAACGGATCTATTCATAACATCAATAAGTATTCTTACTGCTCCAGACCGCCCAACATAATCCAAAGTACCAAGCTGGTCCGTAAATGGCCCATTCGTGACCCGTATCTTCTGCCCTGGCTCCAAAAGACTCTTCGGGTGCAGGAACCCCTCGTCATCGGTTGCTGACAGGAGAGTCTCAATGACGCCGAATGGAACCGGAATCGGCGCGCAATCTGTCATGACGAGCTTGCGAACGCCCACGGTGGAATTGATTGGCGACCACCTTTGCTCGCGAATATCGAATGATACGAACAGGTAACCTTCAAAATATGCGGAACAAACCGGTCTGATTTTGCGCGCATGCCGGACAGTTCGCCGTCTTTTCGGCAAATAGGTTCGGAAGTTTTGAGACGACAGGTGTCGTTCGGCCAGGACTTCGCAGTGCTGGTGCGTCTGAACCACATACCAACGTGCACTACGCGCATCCTGGCTGTCCAGCGGTTCCGCAACCGAACTTTCCATTTTTAGCATACTCAACCCTCTGAATGCAGATGGGCCGCCACAAGCAAATAAAATCAACAATTTTGCATGGCCGCGCTCATGCCCGTGAACCATCCATGTTCCGCCACCCGTTGTCGCGAACATCCATGAACATTGCACACCGAGGCGCCAGCCACCCGAGAATGTATCAGGTTCGCGGACCTGCGTGCCATCAGCACTAGAGCGTAACAGGCTGGGAGCAAGTGATTAGCAGATAGATACTTTTTGCCGATCAACCCTGCAAAAAGGCGCAGGCGCATACCACCGTAGTGGAGCGAGCTTACGACGGATTAGACGGATCGGCCCGCTGATTACAGACTTTCAAATGTGCTATTTCTCAAGCGGATTACCGGCTTTGTGAGGCCGAGTTGGGGTGCACCATGATTTTTGCCCCTCTGGCGCGGCTGCCGGCAGAGTGAAGACACGGGGTGCGGTCGGCAATTATGACGCGGGAAGGCACGGAGGAGGCCACGACGATGACCTTACTAGAAGCGAATGAAGGAGCTGTCGTGCAAGTTTCCCCTGATGGCGTGGCGGCGGGCCTCGTGACCCAGGCCCGGCTCGTGCGCATCCGTGGGCAGAACATCCTGTTCAGCCCAACCCAGCGCGCCATCTTCGCCCTTAACGACACGGCCGCCGACATCTGGCGCTCGTTGCAGGAAGGCGCTTCACCGGATGCTATCCCGCGCAGGATCATGCGCGGTCACGTTGATGCCCTCGATGCGAAAGAATACGTTCAAACCGCGCTAAGGGACTGGGAGCGCCTGGGCCTGATCCGGCCACACGCACCATCGGCCTCCGCTTCGCTTCACAAGCATGTGGTCCAAACGGTGGCCGTGGCGGACCGTCGCATCCGGATTGTCTATCCCGCGACCCATGTCTTTCCGGCAATCACCGTCTTCAGGCACCTCGAAGTCCAGCCGGAGGCCACCGACACTCTCCTGGAACTGGTCGAGCACGGGGATCGGATCCACGTGTTCCGGAATAGTGACTGGCTTCGGACCTGCTCCCCCGAGGAGATCCCCACCGTGCTGAAGGGGGAATTGCTGTCCGAAGCGCTCGAGCATGGCATCTATGAACTTGCACTCCACGCAGCCGCCCTCTCCTCAGGCGAACGCCTGATCCTGCTCTGCGGCGATCCCGGTGCAGGCAAGACGACGCTGACATTGGCCCTGGCCCAATCGGGCTTCGGCTTCGTCTCGGATGATGTGACCCTTTTGAACTGCGGCGGGCTTGGCATCGGACTTCCCTTCGCCGCCGGCGTCAAGCCCGGCGCATGGCCTCTTCTTGCCGGATACTATCCCGAGCTCGCTGCAGCACCGATCTTCAGGCGCCCCGATGGCAAGCGAGTGCGCTACATCGTGCCGAAACACTTTTCGCCGGTGTCGCAGGCCCCCCGAGCCATAGGCTGGGTGATCCTGCTTAACCGCGACCGCGGCTCCCGTCCCAGTCTGGATCCGGTCGATGCGGTCGGTGCGTTGCGCGGCTTGCTCAACGGTGCGTTTGCGCCCGGCCGAGATCTCGGCAGCACCGCCTTCGAAGTGCTGACACAGGTTATTGGATCGGCCAGGACCTGCTCCCTCACCTATTCCTCGCTGGAAGATGCGTTGGAATTGATCCGGGGAGCTTGCCGGTGATGCGTGCCGACACCGCTCTTGACGCCCTGGTCTCCGGCCTTCAGGGGCACCTCGTCGCCGATGTCGACTGGCAAGCCTTGATCGCACTGGCGAACCACACGCTGCTCACGCCCGCCCTATTCTCCTCGCTCGCCCAATCGGGCCAGATCGAGCGGCTGCCAGGCGACGTGCGCGATTATCTTGCCTTTATCGATGACTGCAATCGGAACCGGAACCTGAGCTTGAGGGCACAGTTGATCGAGACCGTCGCCGCGTTCAACAGCCGAGGGATCGTTCCGATTCTGCTCAAGGGAGCCGTTCCGCTCTTTGTTTCCCCGCCCGGCCGGTTGCCCAGCAGGATGACGAGCGATCTCGATATCGCCGTGGAAGCGGGCGAGGAGGCTGCCGCCAAGGCCTGCCTCGAAGAGCTTGGCTATCGTGAGGTGCCGGACGTTCGTGGCATGGCGCGTCTGCAGGATGCGGGCATCCTGGAACTCCGGCCGTATCGGCCGGACGGATTCGGATGCCCCCAGCCCGTCCAACGGGATGGCCTTCGGGTGAAGATTCCTTCCCTTGAGGCCCGCGCAATGCACTGGATCATGCATGACCTCCTCAAGGAAGGAGATTACTGGCGCGGAAGAATCGATCTGCGGCACCTGCACGATCTGGCACAACTCGCCGAAAGCGAACAGTTGGATTGGGCGGCGCTGCGCACGGCAATGCCAAACAAAACCACCCGGAATGCGCTCGACACCCAACTGCTGACCTTGCACCATTTCTTTGGGACGAAGATTCCGGCAGACGCCGCAGGGCGCCCGATGCCCCGCCTCCAGCACTGGAGGCGCATCTATACGGTCAGGCATCCTGTCTCCGGCGCTCCGCTACGCCTCGCCGGCAACCTGGCATGGGGCCTCAGCCGGCTCACACGTTCCCTTGAGCTGGCGCGTCGCAACCCGATCGAACTGGTGCGTCGCGCAGGCCTCATCCTTTCGAATGGGGGGCTACGCTCAAAGATTTAGGGATCAAATCTAAGGTCTGGATGGTTCCTACACGGACAGGATCTATGCTGTTCATAAGAGTGTTGCCAAAGGAGCCAGGGCAATGGAGAAGAGAAACGACTCAGAAATGGTCCCTGAGGGACTGGAAACTGAAGCGCAGGCTCGAAGAGATTTTCTCAAGAAGGCCGGGCGTTTTGCCGTTGTAACACCTCCGACGATTACCCTCCTCCTTGGTACGAGCCTGAGTTCGCGCGCCATTGCCAAGTCCAATGGCACACGTCCCGGCTGGGGTTTTGGGGACAAGAACCATACCCACAACGGACCTCCGGGTCTCTGGAAGCGGTTCGGCGGCTGATCGGTGGTCCTTCGCCTCACACTCAGTTTTTGATCATCTTCTTCCACGACTTGGTGTCCACCTATTTTGGTGGACACCTTATGCGTCAGCTTACTCAAGAGAAGACGGCGCGGGGAATTTCGCGCTTGGCGTTGATTTTCCTTGGACCCCGCTCTTTCTGAGCGTGATCTTCCTTTTTCACCCAACGCTCTCGGATAGGTCGCCAGCGGTGGCGGGCTCGTGCTGATCGTCCTGACATTGGCAAACCGTTGCGTTCCCGGACACCCGCCTCGGCCCATTGGCCGGGAAGCCGAGGCGCCGGGGCAGAATGCCGAGGCGGTTCAGGTTCTCGGAATGCGCGAGGCTGCCGTTTGTGATGGTCTCCCGATCCGAGCATCGCTATTTCGTCTCCGGCCGGTGGCAATCTGTTCACGGCCTCCGAGGCCGATCCCACCCCGCAGCGCTTGCAATTGGCACAGGCGCCGACAACCTCGAGCCTGCCGGGCGGCCTCGTCCCTGAACGAGACCTATCGCGACTGGAGCGTGTCCTGCGCGCAGCAGGGAACGGCCAAGCGCTGCGTCATGTCGCAAGCGCAGGCCCAGAAAAACGGCCAGCGCGTTGTCGTTGGCATTGCTGTCTACGCGTCTAAGCGCTGACACTGCAACGACTGCAACGCCGGTAAGGCGGAGTTTTTTGGCCATCATGCAGCCTCCTTCGTTTCGCTGGTGCGACGCGTATGAAGATTGAGGAGATCCTGCCAGTTCTGAGACCAGATGCAGCGCCACCAGATCCAGCCAGCCCTTGGCGTGCCATTCGGCGACGCGCGTGGCGGGCAGACCCCGGAATTTCTGCTCATCCACCGACATGAATCCATCCAGCGTGTAGCGGCTGCCATCGGGGAGCTGCATCTGGGCATGGTTGGCGGTCAGCAGGCCGGCGCCCGCCAGCGCGTCCACGAACGCCTGCGTCTTCAGATGATCCTGATGATAGGCATTGCAAAAAGCCATCGCCCCGCTCGCGACAGCGGTCGGCGTGCCCCGATCGTCGAACAGTGTATCGGCAGGATTGCTGTCGGTTGCCATGCTCACGAAGCGGTCACTTGCGCTGTCGATCGCCAGCAACTGCGCTGCCTTGTCCGGTGTCTCGGTGACGATGAAGGGATAGCGCCGTACATAGGCGGGCACATATCGCCCCAGTTTCCAGGCGCCATCGGCCTCGACAAATAGGTTCTCGCCTTCCTTAACGCCCAGCACAGCGAGCGGTGCACGATCATTGCCGGCGGAGAAAACGGTCGGATAGTGGCGCTGAGCGATGGCGAACTCACCGGCGCACAATGGCATCGCTTGCCGGTGCCTGTCTGGCGGGCCTCGCGCGCGCTGTCACCGGCGTCATTCCGATCTGGCTGGGTACAAAGCCGTCGCAAAACCAGAGGATCTATTTCGCCAATCACGCCAGCCATGGCGACTTCATCCTGCTTGCCTCCTGCCTCGAACCCGTGGAACGCGCGCGCACGCGCGCCGTCGCCGGCGCCGACTACTGGCGCAGCAACCTAGTACGCCGCGTCATGGCGGAAGACCTACTGCGCACCGTTCTTGTCGAGCGAAATTGGGTAGAGCGGACGCAGCACCCACTGGAAATCATGCTGAGGGCACTGGATGACGGCCATTCGCTGATCTTTTTTCCCGAAGGCACCCGCAACATGGGCGATGAACCACTTCTGCGCTTTCGCTCCGGTCTTTACAATCTCGCCGTCGCCCGTCCAGGCGTGGAACTCGTGCCGTGCTGGATCGAAAACATGCCGCGGGTTCTTCCGAAGGGAATGATCCTGCCGGTGCCCCTGCTCTGCCGGGTAATTTTTGGTACGCCGATCGCCGTTGAACCGGGAGAAGATCGCAATGCTTTCCTCCACCGCGCCCAACAGGCGCTTCTCGATCTCAAGTCAACGACCGATGGGGGGCAGCGCTGATGGCCGATATTTACAAGCTATTCTTCGGATTGATTGCCGTCCTTACCGCCGCCAGCCTGATAGCGGGCATCCTCACCTGGCGCAGCAGCAAGCCGCTTTCCTCGTCCCTGGTCAATCTCAACGCCCGTATCCGCGCCTGGTGGGTCATGTTCGCCGCAATTGCGCTCGCTTTCGTCTTTGACAAAGGAGGCGTCATTGTCCTTTTCGCGCTGATTTCCTTTGCGGCGCTGCGCGAATATGTGACGCTCACCTACACACGGCGCGGCGATTATTGGGTGCTGATCGGCATGTTCCTGGTCGCCATCCCGCTGCAATATTATCTGGTCTGGATCGACTGGTACGGTCTTTATTCGATCTTCATCCCGGTCTACTGTTTCCTCGCCATGCCGGCCCTGGCGGCGCTGTGGGGTGACACATCGCGTTTCCTGGAACGGATTTCCGAGCAGCAATGGGGCCTGATGCTGTCGGTCTATTGCGTCAGCCACGTCCCGGCGCTGGTCACGCTGGAAATCCCCGGCAACAATGGCCGGGGACTCCTTCTGATCGCGTTCCTCATCGCCACCGTGCAGGGCAGCGACGTGCTGCAATATATTTTCGGAAAACTGTTCGGCAAACACCGTATTTCGCCCAATGTCTCGCCCTCGAAGACATGGGAAGGCTTGGTCGGCGGTATCGGCAGCGCCTCTCTGCTTGGCGCCTCGCTCTCTGGCTGACGCCGTTTTCACCGCTCGAGGCCGGTGTACTGGCCTGCATCGCCTGCATCATGGGTTTTCTCGGCGGGCTCGTCGCATCCGCCATCAAACGCGACCGGGGCGTCAAAGACTGGGGACACATGATCGAGGGCAATGGTGGCATGCTCGACCGCGCAGACAGCCTCGTCTTCGCCGCCCCGTTTTCTTCCACATCGTTCGCTATGCGTGGACGTGATTACTACTGGACCCCGTGTCCAACATATTCGCCTGGTTTCGATGCAAAACTCTTCAGTGACCCTCGCGTGCCATTGTTCTGCGATGTCGCACGTTTTTGATGCTTGTAAACACGTAAATTCATATATAGAATTCTAGAAAATCTGATGTATCTCTAGATCGGAACTAGCGCATATGAGCCTCAGCATCAAGGATCCGGAAGCCCATCGGCTGGCGCAGGCGATTTCCCACGCCACAGGAGAAAGCATGACCCGCGTCGTAACCGAGGCATTGCGCGAGCGCCTTGCTAAAATCGAACTGCGAAAGGGCAAGGCAAGCGTCGAGGAACTCCTGGCGATCGCCGACCGTGCCGCGGCGCATGTCAAACGCCCTTATGTCGATCATGCCGACTTTCTCTATGACGAGAACGGCATCCCCAAATGATTGTCGACACCTCCGCACTCGTCGCAGTCCTTTACCGGGAGCCCGAAGCGGCAAGCTTTGTCGAATATATCCACGACGCCGAAACCACCCGGATCAGCGTCGCCAACTATGTTGAATTGTCCATGGTCGTGGAAAGCCAGCTCGGACCTGACGGCATGCGCCAGGCAGAAGCTTTCTTCCGGCGCGCCGGCATCGTGGTCGAACCGGTCACCATCGAACATGGCGAACTGGCGCGTCAGGCTTTTCTCGACTTCGGCAAGGGGCGGCACAAAGCCGGCCTCAATTTCGGCGATTGCTTTGCCTACGCCCTTGCAAAAGCGTTTCACGAACCCTTGCTGTTCAAGGGCAATGACTTCTCTCAAACCGATGTCCAGGCGGCCTGAAGGTCCGATTTCGGATTTGGCCTTGGCTTCGGTAAGCAGCTCGTTTCCGCAGACGCAGCACGAATGGGTTAGCATTTCTGGTTTCGGCAGACCTTTGGGCGATAGGGCCGCCTGTAAGTCCCCTCCCGAAATCTGATCTGCTGTTTCCGTTGTTGCTCACTCAGTTGCGCTGAGGGCCCTTGAGACCTCTTGGTTTCAAAGCGTCTTACTAAATGATATGGCCGGATGTCGTTTTTGACTGCCACGCCGTTCTCATTTGGTCGACGACAATCCCAACAATGGAGCCGTCAGGCGGTTATCGGGCGGCGTCTCAAACAACCGCTGAAACCGTTGCGGGAACTTTGCGGCGCTTCTTTCAAGCCCCCTCGCCTCCCGCTTCTCCCAGCTTCTTCTGGTCCATCGCAGCTTTCACGGTTGCAGCCGCTGCCGCCGCCGCAGATGGATCGCCGCCGGCGACCTGGACCGTCGGCGAGGCGAAGACGACGCCGTTCTGGACGAAGACTTCACGGATCATCATGTAGGCGCGCCGGCGGATCATCGTCTGATAGCCCGGCTTGGTCATCATGGCGAAGCTCAGATTGATGCCGTAGTCGCCGAACTGCTCCACGCCCTTCATCTTGACGGTTTCGATGATGAACGGTCCGAACTCCTCTTCCGCTAGCAGGGCCACGCCCACGCCCTTGACCATTTTCCGGACCTTGTTGATGTCGGTGTTATAGCCGACCGAGATCGTGAATTTATCGATCACCCAGTCGCGGCTCATGTTCTCGATGGCGCCGAGCTCGCCAAAGGGCACGGTGAAGATGGGGCCGCGATGGTGGCGAAGCTTGACCGAGCGGATACTGAAAGATTCCACCGTCCCCTTGTAGCTGCCGGCCTGAATATATTCGCCGACCCGAAAGGCGTCGTCCATCATGTAGAAGACGCCGCTGATCACATCCTTGACCAGCGCCTGCGAGCCGAAACCGATCGCTACGCCGAAGATGCCAGCGCCCGCAATCAGCGGACCTATCTGCACACCGAGGCCGGACAGCACCATCATGGCGGCAATCAGCGCAATGGCGATCGCCAGCATGGTCCGCAGAATCGGCAACAACGTCAGGAGGCGGGCGTTTCGAGCTTTGTGGGCATCGTCACTGGTGGCGATCCGTGCGTGCTCAACCGTTCGGTTGATGACCGCTTTGGCGATCTGCCAAAGAATATCGGCGACAAGCAGAATGATCGCGCCACCCAAAACACCTTGTATAAGGCGATCCGTCATCGCTTCGCCGGTGAACATCGAGGTATGTTTGTTGACGAGGAAGGCGAGCCAGGCGATGGCGAGCGCAATGATCCCGGCCCGTGCGCCGCGTTCGACAAGAACCTCGAACACCGGATTGCCGCCTTGGGGGGCGTCGAGCTTGGCAGCGAAGGCATTTCGCGCCGTGGCGGTCGTCGTCTGCAAAAGACCGGGCAGGATCAGGGCGTAAATGCCGAGCCACAGAATGACGATCACGCCTGCAACCCACAGACCCCACAACAGGCAGAGAAAGGCCGTCAGTGCCCATTCCATCGCGCCGCGGCCCCGGGCCAGGGCCGCAGGGCGATTCCAGACGGTTTCGATGCCAACCAGCAGCAGGCCGAGGCCAAGCAGATAGACGACCACGCCTCGCACCGCAGGAAGAATATGAAGCGCCGTCATCACGCCGGCAAGCGCCCAGCCTGCAAAAAGGATGCAGGAGAACCAGACGATGCGTTTGTACCAGAAGGCGCCCGCGGCGGGATCGATCGCCGCAAGTCCCAGCGGGGCCCCCGGGCCCTCAGCGGACGGCGGGCCGACCAACAGCAACCGGGCAATACGGATCACGAAGCGGCATGCGATGACGCCAAGCAGCAAGGGCAGCATAATGGCGTCCAGAAGCGGCGGCCATGTCATCGCCATGAACAGCCCGAGGCTCGCAAAGCTGAACGCCACCAGTGGTGCCAGCACGGCAAAAAGATGATGGCCGACCCGGTATAGCGGCTTGACGCCCGTCCCATCGTCCAGTGTCAGCGCCGCGCGCGCCCGGCTGCGGCTGGCGATGCGGTGGAACAGCCATTCCGCCCCGAGACCGATCAGGATCAGCGTTAGGAAAAGCACAAACACGCCGAATGGGCCATGGCCGTTGATCTCGGCGGCGATCTTGCTACCGGCGCGCATGAATTCGGATGAAACCTGCGGGACGGCTTGCCCGATATCGCGCAAGTGTTGGCGGATCCTGTTGCCCCAGGCGCTGAACGTCGCCGCAGACATGTCCGCGGCGGGTTCTGCCGCTGGCGAGGCCGGCGCCGTCGCGCTCTTGCTCAGCAAGGCGCGGACTTCCGGGTCATCGAGCAGCTTGATCAGCTGATCGATCTTCTGCTCGGATACAGGAGTGGGCGTCTGTCCGAAAACGGGCTGGCCGCCATAGACCGCGGCAACAGCCATGACAACCACGATCAGCCACAGCCGCGACAAAACCGGCCGGATATTGCACGCCTTCCTCATACGCCGCCCCAATCCGTACCGCCCCATATGCACTTTCATGCAATTCAGTAAGTTAGAGCATCGCCGATGCACTTTGTCACCTGTCTGTGGCAACCAGGACGAGACACATCAGTTTTGATCATTAGCTGATTTCGCGACAAATATTATGCCGTCCGGCATTTCAACCTGTCGTCACAAACGCGATGGCAGCCGCCAGCGTCTCGCTGGAATACGGCTTGGCGACCAGCTCGATACCCGGTCCTGCCTTTATGCCTTCTCCCTCGCTGTGGCCGGTCACGAAGATTGCCGGCAATCCCGCAACCATCGCCTTTGCCCGGTCAGCCAGCAAGGGCCCCGACATGTCGGGCAGCCCGATATCGGTGACGAGAATATCGATCGAACGCTCCGACAGGATCGCCAGCGCCGTCCTCGCGTCCGCCGCATCGAAGACCGTATGGCCTTGATCTTCAAGCAGATCGATCGTGCCTGAGCGTATCAGCCAATCGTCTTCGCAGATCAGGATCGTGTACTTGGCTCCGGTCACAGCGCCACGCTCCTCTTCGACAAACGCCGCTTTTACAGCGCAATGCCGCTTGTCGCGGCATACGATCGATGTCCTTTACTCCGCCGCTTTCGATGGAACCATCGACATTCTCCGACGGTCCGGAATGAGCTGGGCATAGAGCGCCGCATATTGTTCAGCGCTTCGCTCCCAGGAGAAATTCGCCTTCATCCCCTGGTTCTGAAGGCGCGCCCATTTCTTCGGATCGTGATAGGCCGCGAAGGCGCGAAGAATGGAAAGACGAAGGTTCTCGGCGGTCGCCGGATGGAACTGGAAGCCGGTGGCCACCCGGGCCGAGATCGCCGCATCATTGGCGTCGATGATCGTCTCGGACAGTCCGCCCGTGCGTGATACCACGGGCACGGCGCCATAACGCAGGGCATAAAGCTGCGTCAGACCGCACGGCTCGAAGCGGGACGGCTGGATGATGACGTCGGCGCCGCCGTGGATGAGGTGGGCTGTTGCCTCGTCATAGCCGATCCGGACGCCGATGCGGTCGGGGTGGCGTCCGGCGGCAGCGAGTAGTGCGGTCTCTATGTGTTCCTCGCCCTTGCCGAGCACGATCAGGCGGCCGCCGAGATGCGAGATTTCCTCGGCCACCTCGGCCAGCATGTCGCCGCCCTTCTGCCAGGTCAGCCGGGTGACCGCCGCAAAGATCGGTCCAGGGCCATCATCTAGCCGGAATGTTTCCAGGAGTTTCGCGCGGTTCCGGCTTCTTTGCCTTATGCTCTTGTGGTCATAATTGGCGGGAAGATGAGGGTCCGTAGCGGGGTTCCAGATCTCCATATCGATGCCGTTGACGATACCCGTCAGCGCCCGCGGTCGCGAACCAAGAGCGCCCGCCATGCCCATGCCAAGTTCGGGCGAAATCACCTCGCGGGCATAGGTGGGGCTGACCGTGGTTATGGCGCTGGCGGTGCGGATGCCGCCCTTGAGATAGCTGACATCGCCGTAATATTCGAGGCAATCGAGCGAAACGGCCTCTGGCGGCAGGCCGATCTGGCTGACGACGGAGGCCGGGAACTGGCCCTGAAAAGCCAGATTGTGGATCGTCAGCACGCTTGGCACGTTCCGGGCATAGGTCGAATATTTCATGTAGACGGAGGTCAGCGCCGTCTGCCAGTCATGCGTGTGAACGACGTCCGGCGACCAGTTCCGGAGCAGGCCACCGGCGATGGCTGAAGCCACGTAGGACAAGACCGCGAAGCGCTTCCAGTTGTCGGCGTGATCGTGGCCTGTCTCATCGAGGTAGGGGCCGCCGGGGCGTGTGTAGAGCGCCGGCGCATCGAGGATCAACAGGTCTAGCTGCTCATAGCGGGCTTCCAAAAGAGAGGCCGGGGCACCGAAGAGATTGGGAAAGAAATGAACTTGCTGGGCGCCGGTGAGCTTGGCAAACAGCGTGGGATAGCCCGGAACGAGTGTACGTGTGTAGCAGTTGTAACCGACAAGGGCCTTGGGCAACGAACCCGTTACGTCAGCAAGGCCGCCGGTCTTGATCAATGGAAAGATTTCCGACGTCACCGAAAGTATCTTCACGCAGGTCACATTCCTTGTACGGACGGTTACGATCACAAAGCAGCGGCATGGACCGCTGCCTGCCATGATGTTGCAAAGCGAAGCCGATGTCCGCAGAAAAGCGCATCGAGCGCCAAAAAAATCGTGCTGCAAAACACGCGCGCGAATTGGCGCGCAAAAAATCCGGCCGGATTTCACAGCCAGATGCGTGCCGACCCAGATTATCGTTACATCCGTTTGCGGAGTGACGGTTTGCCGGCACTCCGCAAGGCAGATTCAGACTGTCCTGGTGCGCTTCTTAGACGCGGGCTCGCTCACCGGGTCGTTCTTGACGACCGAAAGTTTCGAGGTCTTGGCAATCTTCTGCGGAATACCGGCAGCAGCGGCTTCGTCCTTCAGTTGCTGCAATGCCTCCAGCCAATGCTCTTCGTCACTACCGTCCGGGCAGCCGGCGGCTTCCCAGAGAGCGTATGCTCGTGTCCTGACGTCGTCTTCGCTGATATCCGTCATCTGCTTCTCCTTGCATATGGCCAACAATAACTGCGACGAGAGCGCTTGATCCCGCCTGAAATGCCGAACGTGCAATTTTTCCGCGTGGATGGTTCAGACTGCAAAACCGGGAATTTCAGGATGACGCGTTCCCAAGATTGAGAAAAGGACGCGTCAAAAAACCAATCGCAGATCAGCTTACGCTGACTTCGATCGCTGGCAAAAGACATTTCATCCGGCGCAAGCTTTTTTTGCACAGTCTTGGGTGGAACCGAAAGCGGCGCTACCCGTTATATATTGCGCTGGCCAGGCGGCTGGCTTTTGAGGAGTGCGCCATGAAAACAATTGCTCTCGTTCTGGCGCTGGCCGCGACTCCGGCTGCCGCCCAGTCGATGAAGGTCGAAGACCTTTGTATAAAAGTCGCGAAACATCTCCTGATGACAGACAATGTGCACACCGGCGTCGTCCAGTCATTTCCCGAACTCAAACCGCCCGGCGCTCGTATGACCTATTCGACCCGCGATGGGGTCGAGAAGAAGGACATGGTCGACACGATCTCCTGCGAATTTACCAAGACGACTGCACCGTTCGGATTGCAGCGTTTCTGCCTTGTCAGCACCTGCTATTCGGCCGGGGAGAGGAACCCGGACAACAGGCGCCGGTTCGAGGAGGTCCGCACCCTGCTGGAACGGGAAGGCCTGTAACCCTCCCGAGCTACTTGCCGCACTTCGTCGCCATCCAGATGACATGGCGCGCGCCGCCGCCCTTGGTGCTGGCGCGCACCTTCAGTTCTTCCACGACAAAACCGGCATCGCGCAGGCGCCGCATAAAACCGGCATCCGGCGCCGATGACCAGACGGAAAGAATGCCGTTCGGCCGCAGTGCCGTGCGTGCGGCGCGCAGGCCAACCGCGCTGTAGAGATTGTCATTAGCCTTGCGGGTCAGGCCCTCCGGCCCATTGTCGACATCGAGAAGGATCGCATCATATTCGGCGGTCGCCGGCTGGATCAGGCGGCCCACATCGCCTTCTCGGATGGTTACACGGGGGTCGTCGAGACAGCCGCCGAACACGTCCGCCATCGGCCCCCGCGCCCAGGCAACGACGGAGGGAACGAGTTCGCCGACAGTCACGCGCGCATCGGCGGGAAGTTCAGCCAATGCGGCCCGCAGCGTAAAGCCCATGCCGAGACCGCCGATCAGCATATGTGGTCGAGGGTGGCTGCGGATCCGTTCATAAGACAGGCGCGCCAGCGCTTCCTCGGAGCCGCTCAGTCGGCTGTTCATCAGTTCGATGGCGCCGAGCATGATGGAAAATTCGCTGCCGCGCTGCTTCAGGCGCAGTTCGCCACCGCCGTCCGGCATTATTGCCGTGTCAATGTGGGTCCAGGGGATCACGGGCACTTCCAATCGTCAGAGGCGCACGCGATAGCACATATGGCGGCGCAATACAGCTCAAAGCGTCGCCAGCGCCCGATTGGAAATCGAACCTGCATAGATCTTGCGGATAGCCAGCTTGTCTTCCAACGCCGCGACGATTTCCTCGGAGAAATCGATCTTGTGCATGCCGGCGACATCGGGAAGTCCTCCGGGCGTGAAGACGTTGATTTCCAAAATCTTGTCGCCGACGATATCGAGGCCGACGAGGAACATGCCGTCCTCGATCAGTTTCGGTCGGACCATCTCGGCGATCGCCAGAATGCCGTCGGTAATCTTCGCCGCCTCCGCCGTACCGGCGGCATGCAAGTTAGAGCGCAGATCTCCCTTGGCCGGAACGCGCCGGAAGGCGGCGTAGACGCCGTCGCGCATCAACGGCTTGCCGTTCATCAGGAAAAAGCGGGTATCGCCTGCCTTGGCCTCCGGCAGGTAGGCCTGCGCGATCAGGTAACCCTCGCCGCTGACCGCCTCGAAAATCTGGTTGAGGTTGGCATCGTTGGGCGTTGCGATCTTGAAAACATTCTTGCCGCCGGAGCCCTGCAGCGGCTTGATAATCACACCCTTGCGGTGATCGGCGATGAAGGCGCGGATTTCCTCGATGCTCTTGGAAATCAGCGTGGTCGGGCGCACGGCTTCCGGGAAACCCTGGAAATAGAGCTTGTTCTGCGCCAGCGTCAAACCCGCCGGATCGTTGACGACGATCGTTCCGCGCTCGCTAGCGAGACGCCCGAACATGGCGCCAATATGAGCCGCCCAGGGGCGATCTTCGGAATCGAGCGAGGGATCATTGCGCAGGAAAATGACGTCAACGTCGCGAACGTCGATCGTCCGGACCTCGGCACTCTTGCTCTGGAAGGCCGCGTGAAAGATCTGCGTATCCTTGTATCTCGCCGCCGGAACAATCGTCGCGCGGATCATCAGGCTATCATCCGGACGCAGTACGAAGGCGGCGGGCGTGATGTAGCAGACGTCGTGTCCACGGGCGACGGCCGCCATCGCCAGCGACGTCGTCGTAAAATCGGGCGTCTCGCCCTCGATCGAGTTGACGAAGAATGCGACACGCATGGCGGCTCCTAGCTTGTGAGCATGCCCAAAGGGGTCAGTCCCTCCCGTGCCTTGTCGAGGCGCGCCTGAGCCTGTGGATGAATGAGGAACGCGGGGCGCGTGACCGGCGCCTTGAGCAGGCCGCGCAGGCTGAGTTCCTGCATCACCCGGAAATGCGAAGCGGAAATCTTACCCATCCAGAACGGATCGAGCGCGCCGCCGGCTTTCAGGTGGTCGAGCAGTTCCAAGAGGCCGCGCAGATAGATGGCGTCCTTGGCGAGCCCGCCACCGCGGTAAAGCCGCAGCGTCAGATTAAAGGCGGTGGCCGGGCCGAACCCGTGTTCACAGACAAGCATGTTGTAGGTCTCGGCAAACGGCCGCCCTTCAAGCATCGCCGAGCAGGCGACGACGCGGGCAGCGACGAGGCGCAGCCGCGCGACCGTCATGCCACCGGCCATGTATTCGGAAAAGACGGCTAGGCCCTCCTGCATGCCCTCATAGCCGGCAAGACCCGAGCGGAAAAGCCGCAGGCCCTGCGCCGAGCCGTTAAAATAGGTGAGCAGGTGTACACCGATTTCGTGGCTGAGCAGTGCATGCACGCGGCTTTTCGCAACGCGCGTGGCGCGGGAAATGAGCAGGCGACCGTCGGATACCAAAAGACCGGGCGGCAAGTCGTCGCGCAATTCGATCTCGGCCGCGAACCCTTCACATTGCCGCTGATAGTTGGCGATCATCGCACGGGCGGCAATCTCGACATCGTAACAGCCAGCGATCTCGGTATCGGTCTCGCCGTCGTCGCCATCATGGGCAGCTTTCGCCGTTTGACCCAGGATTTCCACCGCGTTGCGGTACAACGAGGTCTCGACGGGGCCATAGAGCGCGCGGCTGTATTCGATGAAGCGGCTGGTCTCGCGCGCCGAGATCAACGACAACTGCAGATCAAGTTCCTGCTGCTTTTCGCGATAGAGATGGTAGAGAACCGGATCTTCGAAGCGGTCGAAGGCGACCGAGAAGAGCTTCCGCTTTTCCGCCTCGACCTGCACGGACAGCGGCCGGTATAAAAAGCGCGGCGCGCGCTTGAAGTTGTTTGCCTTGAACTCCTGCCAGGCGGCATCCGCATTGATCGGCGTGACGGCCAGAAGGAAGTCGAAGCTCGCGGCGACATCGTCGATGCTGCGGTCGGCCCGGCTCACCGCATCGACGAAGGCTTTGCGGCCAAGCGCGCGGTGGGTGGTGACCTTCAAACACTGCGTTGCGGCGGCAAAGGCAGCGAAGGCCTTCAGGCCGGCGTCGAAAATATTGGCGATCAGGCGCTCGCGCAAATCGGGATAGATCTTGCCCGATTCCGGCTGCCGATAGATCGGCGCAAACCGCACCGCCACCAACAAAAATCCCGTTTCCCGAGCCAGCGTCGCCGCCTGGAAATCGGTCTCGAGCGCGAACCGCTCGACACGGGGCGTGCGGAACTTGACCTGCCTTATATCGGCCCCCTCTGCCAATGCCGTCTCGGCCTCCCCGGCGGCAGGCTCGCCGGTCGCGGCAATCCTGATCTCGAACGGCGGCAGATAGGGTGCATCGTCGGTCAGGAACGTGTCATGCTCCAGTTCATCGACATCCAGCAGCATGAAGGCGCCGAACCGCTCCCTGAGAACGCCGCCGACCGCCGTGACGATCGGTAGAGCCTCATCAAGGTTATCGGCAATCAGATAGGAGGCATTGGCAGCGACGACATCGCGGGCAGCGAGGTCTTCCCGTCCCCTGGTCAGGAAAATCGACAGGAACGGCAGTGGCCGGTCGATATGCAAACGGCCGCCGTGACCGAACTCCTTGCGCACCGCCTTTTCGGCGCGGATACAGTCGAGGATTTCCTCCAGCCATTCAGGATAGACGGCGGGTCTATCGCGATCTTTGCGGCGCGTGTTCGTCATGGCAGCGCTCGCAGGGTTTCTTCGAGGACAGGCAGCGACAGCCGAACCATCTTGCGCATCGCTTCCAGCGCTTCGATGTCCGGCTCGCCGGTCCATTCGTCCATGAAGACCTTCTTGAACTCGACAGCGATGGCACAGCCGGACCGCGGGAAGCGCTCATGGACGAACCGTGTCTGCTCGCCCCTGCCATGGAAGGCGATGTTCTCGCGCACATCCATGTGAAGCCCACGAAACTGGAAGGCGCGCAATTGCTCCGTGAAGGCTTCGACCACTGGCGCCCAGCGCCGCCGATCCATCGAGAACGTGCCCAGATTGATCTGCGGTGCCACCTCAATCGCCATCTCCGGGGCGTCGGCGCCGTCGCGGCGGTGATTGTAACTGTGCACGTCAAGGAGGACGAAAGCGCCATATTGCCGTTCGAGGCCGCGCAGGTGGGTTTCAAGCATATCGTAATAGGCCTCATGCAGGCGCAACGCAGAGGCGATCGCCTCGTCGGGCAGCCGCTCCTTCCAGACCGTCAGTCCCCAGGCCTGCTCAGGCTTGAAATAGATCGCGTCGTTACGGTCGCGGTTGATGTCGACCTCGAATCGGGAGCGGTGGAAAATGATGCGGTTGGGCAGGTCGCGGATGAAGAATTCCGTGAACGGGTCCTCTTCGCGCAGCCGCTCGTCGCTGTCGAGCGTTATCAGGCCTTCGAGATCGCTGCGCAGATGATGTCCGTTGTGAACGGCCGTGCCGACGACCGGCGATGCGCCGCGATGCGCCGACCACCAGTCCAGCGGATCTGGATCTGCGATGATATCCTGGAAAGAGGGCATACCGTCCTTCTCATTGACTGAAGCAGCGAGAAAACATCGCCTCGCGTCTCTTTTTCAATCAACGAGTAAATGAAGGGGAGGTATGTTTTGTTCCATCGAACGCTTCGCTGGCCCGTTCAGCAGCCTGTGTGCGCAGGACGCTACAGGGAATTCCAGCCTCGGCTATGACACGGGAGCTTTTAGAGCATCGTAGCCCGTTGGCGGAACGAGGCGATCGCCGCCTCGCAGGCCCGCATGAAGCGCATTGATGGGCCTTCGCTGCCGGTGGCGAGTTTGCTCACCTGTGCACCCTCCATCAGCATGGAAAGTGTGTCTGACAACAGTTCGGGTTCGCTGACACCCGCCTCTTGACAGAGAGCTTCCAGCCGGCGGCGCTGGGCAAGTTTGAAGTTTTCGATCACCGCATGGGCCGGATGGCCCTGTTCCTTGAGCTCGACCGCGGCATTGGCGAGATCGCAGCCATACGGATTATCCGCAAGACACTGGGCTCTGGCTTTGACCCAGCCATGCAGACGCGCCATCGGGTCGTTCGGGTGCTGCGCTTCGAGTTCTTCCCAGAAGGCGCAGGCCTGCTCGGACTTGAACCTGAGCGTTTCGCAGATCAGGTCGTCCTTGGAGCCGAAATGACGGTAGAGCGTCATCTTGTTGGTGTCAGCGGCTTCGGCGATGGCATCGACGCCGATACCGCGGATGCCGTGCTGCCGAAAAAGCTCGCAAGCCGTTGAAACGATACGATCCCGTGGTGCTACCCGGACCTGCATACAGTCATTTTTTTCCGGCCTTACATCCGCCGGTTTCGAGCTCGATACGGATTTCGAATTTTTACTGACGAGGCTTCTTGACATAGGTGTGACCGGTCGGTAACTATATGGATGTTACTTACTGGTAACACCACATTAATATGCTGTCAAGTTTGAGACCCCGGCCGGGATCCGCCCGCCGGAAAAGACGATGAACCCGAAGGAATACCCCGATGCACCAGGCAAACAGCGATCTGACCATCACGGAGGTTTTGACCGACCCGATGATCCGCGCCGTCATGCGTGCGGATGGCGTCACCACAAACGAGATGAAAACGCTCCTCTATTCCGCGGCCAGCGCCCTTCGCCAGACGCAGCCGGGCTCAGTGAGTGCCAGGAATCATACGGCCAATCTTCTTGCCGCGCCGAAGCGCCGGCTGCTGTCCATGGTGCACCCGCTTGCCTCGCGCTCCGACTTGCTACGCATGAGCGCTTAAGAGACCCTATCCTCCCGGCGCATCCTTCAAAAAGAATGCGCAACTAGACCCAGCCGGACGCCTCCGCCGGCTGGGTTTTTGTTTTCAAAGGCCCCGGTCCGCCCAATCTGTGCCGGCCGCCGTAAGCTGGCGCTATCGGGATCGGGCTATCGCCCGCCCTGTGGAACATGGAGTGTTCCATCGGATCGCCTGCGAACAGGCGCAATGGCGTCGGTGTCAGACCTGCTGTAAAAGTAAAACCGCCGCAATCCTGATCGCCGATGCCGTTGGTTATAGCCGCTTGAGCGAGATCGACGAAGAAGGGACGCGCTTCCGTTTCCAACGCGACATGAAGGATATCTTCGAGCCGAAGATCGCTGCAAACGTCATCCGCCAAGCGGTCAGACCTTTACCACCTGCTCGGTAAAATCCTCCGTCCCGAAGAATTTCAGGTAGCGCTCGACTTCCGATGGCTCGCCGGTCGCCTTGCGTGGATTGTCGGAGAGCTTGACGGCGGGACGGCCATTGGCGTCGCTGACCTTGCAGACAATGGAAATGGCATTGAGCCCGCTGATTTCCATCGGCGCACAACCGGCGAAATCGTTGGTGAGGTTGGTACCCCAGCCGAAGCTCATCCGCACCCTGCCGCGGAAATGCCGGTAGGTCTGGAGAATTGTCTCCACATCGAGACCATCCGAGAAGATCAGCAGCTTTTCCTTCGGATCGCGGCCCATCTTCTGCCACCAGGCGATGATCTTCTCGCCGCCTTCGATCGGCGGTGCGCTGTCGGGGCGGAAACCCGTCCAATCCGCAACCCAGTCAGGCGCATTGCGCAGGAAGGCGGCCGTGCCAAAGGAATCCGGCAGGACGATCAAGAGATTGCCGCCATAAAGCTGATTCCAGTGCTGCAGCACCTTGTAGGGCGCTTCGCCGAGTTCCTGATCGTTGCGGGCCAAGGCGGCTGCGACCATCGGCAACTCGTGCGCATTCGTGCCGAGCGCTTCGAGATCGGTATCCATGGCAAGCAGCACGTTGCTGGTGCCGGAAAAGGACTTGCCGATGCCTTCCTTCAGCGCCTCGACGCACCAGCGCTGCCAGAGAAAGCTGTGGCGGCGGCGGGTACCGAAATCGGAGATACGCAGGTCGGGATAGGCCCTGAGCTGCTCGACCTTCGACCACATCTTGGCCTTGGCGCGGGCATAGAGTACGTCAAGCGCAAAAGGCCCCATATCCTTCATGGCCGTACGCGAGCGCAATTCGTTGATGATCGCCAGCGCCGGGATTTCCCACATGGTCGTGTGCGTCCATTTGCCGGGGAAAGTCAGCTCGTATTGGCCGTAACGACGCGACAGCTCGTAATCCGGCAACTGAAAATCGGCCAGCCAGGCGAGGAAATCGGGGGCGAATATCTGCTTGCGACCGTAGAAGGTATTGCCGGCGAGCCAGATCATTTCCTTCTTGGTGAAACGGAGATTACGCACGTAATCCAGCTGCTCGCGCAATTCCTGCTCGTCGATCTCGTCGGTCAGAAGTACGGTCTTGGTGCGGTTGATAACCGAGAAGGTTGCATCGACATCGGGATAGAGCCGCCAGATCATCTGCAGCATTAGGAGCTTGTAAAAGTCCGTGTCGAGCAGGCTGCGCACCACCGGATCGAGCTTCCAGGCATTGTCGTAGACGCGGCGGGCGAGATCCGTCTTGGTCATGCAAAAACTCCCCGCGCCCTGCCCTTCAATCTCAAGCCTATATGCGGCTTACCCCTACACTCATGACACGGTATCCGACCTTGCCGCAACAGGCTGATGCAAAGCCAAGTTCATCAAAAGGCAAATAGCCTCGCAGCTGGCCAGCGTCGCGTTTCGGACGGCTTGCCTCGCTCCGATGGCCAGGCCGTGATGTCGCCCGGAAATTGCCGGCGATGATGTCACCTTACGGACTGAGGCGGGTAACCGCCCTGCGCTTCGGCAGCGAGGCGATCCGAATAGCGCCGCATCATTTCCACCTGGACTTCCGTCTGGAACGCCATGACTTGCTGGGAGATCGCGTCATCCGCGCAGCCAAGCGTCTTCAGCCTTGCCGCCAGGGCGCGGCACTCCGTTTTCCAGTATTGCAGGGCGCCCTCGCCATGGATGTTTTCGAGCTCCGACGCACAGCGCCGGACCAGGCTTACCTGTCCTGCAGGGGGAAACGGCACGACCCGTTCTTTCGAATCCGAAAAACGCACATCCATCAACGCAGCACTCATCCGGCGGTTCTCCATGTTCGCCATTATTGTTTACAAAGCATATGGTTAACGCTTCGTTTCCGCAGCGCGATCTTCCTCATTTCGGAGCTTGTCACACTGTTTGAGATGAAGAGAACGGCAGCTGTGAAGAAAGCCATGCCAGGGCCTGCATGATGGGAAAATCTTAACGCCACTGCGTGGGCAGGATTTCTTCGCGGCAACCAATTCATAAGAAATAACTAAAATAGGTACGAACGGTCGATGAACGATTACGGTACAGGACCGCTCTGCTGCTGCATTTTCGGCCGGCTGAGCAACGTCGGAAGCCGCTGCATACCTTGATGGAGGTAGATGCCTGCCGTTTCCGTGCGGCTTTTTTCCTTATCGCCGGGAACATCGGTTCCCCTCCGACGTTTTGCGAAAAACGGGAGGAAACCATGACCCATCACATCGATAACCGACAAACCCAAAGGAACACAAAGCCGACCTATGAGGTCGCCAATCACTGCAAGAGAAACGGAATCGATAAATCTGAAGCACGCAAGATCGTTCAAATGTTGGGTCGTTTCGCTAGCCGGCACGAACTCGAAGTCAACGCACCGCCCAAGAAGCCGAAGTTTCGGTATTGATGGCGCCTTCACCGCCCGTTTCCAAACAATGCGATCAACTGAGGATGCAGGCCGCCGTGATTCGGTCGCGCGCTACGCCGTCGAGCATTCGTAACGAACTTTACCGGTTTCCGCGTCGACGCCCGCCAGGCTTACGTCATAGCCCCATAGATGGCGAACGCGCCGCAGGGTGGCGTCACGTTCTTTTTCTTCCAAAAGGATGCCGTTTTTTATGTTGTGCCGCAGGCGGAGTTGGCGGTCGCCCAGCAGGTCGACATCCACGACCTGGATGTCCGGCTGGTTAGCGCCGACATCGTAACTCTTGGCGAGTGCCGCGCGGACGGCCCTGTAACCCCGCTCGTTATGGATTGCAGCGACCTCGCAGTATTTCGCATTCCGCTGATCCGTCAGCAGGAACAGCCTGAATTTACGGATCAGCGCTGGGCTCAGATATTGCAGGATGAAAGATTCGTCCCGATGATTTGCCCAGGCATCGCGAAGGGTTTCGCGCCATTGGCCGCTTCCGGCGATCTGCGGAAACCAGTCTCGATCCTCCTGTGTCGGGTGGTTACAAATGCGCTCGATATCCTGCATCATGGCAAATCCCAGCGCATAGGGGTTCATGCCCGAGTAGCGCGGATCATCGAAAGACGGCTGAAAGACCACGCTGGAGTGGCTGTGGAGCATTTCCAGGATGGCGCCTTCGCTGATTTTGTCCTGATCGAACAACCGGTTGATAATGGTGTAGTGCACGAAGGTGGCGCATCCCTCGTTCATCACCTTCGTTTGCCGCTGCGGATAGAAATACTGGGCGATGACGCGAACGATCCGCAGGAGTTCCCGCTGCCACGGCTCGAGGATCAAGCTGTTCTTCTCGAGGAAATAGAGCAGATTTTCTTCCGGAAGATTGAGCACCTTCTTTCGCTCCGAGGCTTCGCGTTCGGCCTCTTCCGGGTCGGGACGACGCCCGGCCGGGCGGGGCAGCGTTCTCCACAGATCGCTATAGGTCTGTTCCTCATATTCCAGCCTTTCGCGGACCCGCTCCTGCTCTTTTTTCGAGGAGAGGCGGGGTGGGCGGCGGGAACGGAAGACACCTTGATCCATAAGTGCGTGGGCGGAATCGAGAATGGCCTCCACGGCGGATGTTCCGTGCCGCTCCTCGCATTTCGCAATGTATTTCTTGGCAAACTCCATATAGCTCAGGATGGCGTTGGCGTCGGTCCACTGCCGGAACAGGTAGTTGTTTTTAAAAAAGTGGTTGTGGCCGAAGGCAGCGTGGGCTGTCACCAGGGTCTGCATCGCCATCGTGTTCCCCTCCATCAGGTAGGTGATGCAGGGGTTGGAGTTGATCACCAGTTCGTAGGCAAGGCCGTGATGGCCCTTGCGGTAGTGATGCTCCTCGAAAACGAACCGCTTGCCGAAGGACCAGTGCTGGTACATCAGCGGCATGCCGACGGAGGAATAGGCATCGAGCATCTGCTCGGCGGAGATGATTTCGAGCTGGTTGGGATAGACGTCGAGACCGAGATCATCGAGCGCAATCGCCTCGATGGCGTCATAGGCGCGCGACAGCGTCTTGAAATTCCAGTCGGAGCTGTGAAACAACAGCTGTGAGGCGGTGCTCTTTCCCATTGCCGGCTCCGTTCAACTGCGAAACTGCATGGTCGGCTGCCTGGCGAAGAGCTTTCGAAAGACAGGGTAGATGTCGGAGGGTCTTGCGATCCGCGTCATCTGGAAATTCGGCCATTTGTCATCGACGGTACGATAAGCGCGCCAGAGCGAGGTTCCGTTGTCAGTCGACCCGAAAATTTCGGTCTCACGTTCATCGATGATTTCGACATAGGCGTAGTACTGGCAAAGGCGCATCAGCGCGCCGTTGAGAATAGAGGCGCAGCGCTCTGAATCGCGCGGGATATTGTCGCCATCCGAGGCCTGGGCGGCATAGATGTTCCATTCCTTTGCCGGATAACGCTCCCGGATGA
The DNA here is from genome assembly GCF_964254145.1 of Pararhizobium sp. LjRoot235. Lineage (NCBI taxonomy): Bacteria > Pseudomonadati > Pseudomonadota > Alphaproteobacteria > Hyphomicrobiales > Rhizobiaceae > Pararhizobium > Pararhizobium sp. LjRoot235. The sequence goes on from NZ_CAXUSP020000002.1 coordinate 702,746, forward strand.
TAGCGAGCATCTCCTCCAGCGCGGTGGATACCACCGTGCCGCCACTTTGCGTGCTGTAGAAGAAAGTGTCTTCGTCGACTTCGCCGGCCTCATCGGTGTGACGGATAAAGACGATATCGATCCGGTCGTAGCGCCGTTTAAGGAAAAGGTGCAGCAGGACGAAAAAGCGCTTGGCGAGATCCTTCTCCCGCTCGCCCATGGAACTCGAAACGTCCATGAGGCAGAACATCACCGCATTGGCATTTGGCAGCGGCTGGCGCTCGAAACGGTTGAAGCGGATGTCGACCGGATCGACATAAGGAATGCGCCGGCGCCGGCGCTCCAGCCTGTCCAGTTCCTCACGCAATGCTTGCAAGCGCTGGCGTTTCGTGGCGTCTGGGCTCTTTTCCGTTTCCAGCCTGGCGATCTCCTCGGCGATTGCCTCCAGCGCCTTTCGCCCCGGCCGGTGCAGCGCGATGCGCCGCCCATAGCTGTTGCGCATGGTGCGGCCCACATTGATGTTCGTCGGAGAGCCGCTGGTGGCGAAGCCTGCCCGCCGCGGCTTGAAGGCGACGGCCTCCTTCAGGCTGAGTTTGATCATGTCAGGAAGTTCAAGATCCTCGAAGAAAAGATCGAGCACTTCCTCACGTGACAGCAGGAACTGGAAGTCGTCCTCGTCGCTGCCGGTGCCGGCGCCCGAACCTGCCCCGCCAGCGCCGCGTCCCTGTTTCTCGATGCGATCTCCCGGCGTGTATTCCCTGTTGCCGGGCAGGACGTATTGCCGATCGCCGCTGTCGCGTGAAGGCCGGAAAGTCGGCTCGCTGGCGCCGCCTGCGGGCATGGGGACTTTGTGCCCGGCGTCGACGTCGGCGATCCGGTCCGTCTTGACATGCTCCTTGATGGTCCGCTTCAGTTCCTCGCGTGCCCGCTTCAAGAAACGCCGCCGGTTGCCGAGGCTCTTGTCTTTCGGGTTGAGGCGACGGTCGATGAAATTCGGCATTGACTACCCCTAGAACATGATGCCGAAAAGTGTGACGCGGCTTTCGGGCGACATCATGCTCCAACTCATTAATTGAGAGGCGGATTCAGATTTCAGGTGGATTCGACCTAAAATCATCCGGCTCTGGACATCCGTACCCTCACCCCGCCTTGTTGACGCGCATGTACCATTCGACGAGCCGCCGGATCTGCCGTTCGGTATATCCGCGCGCGATCATGCGCTGGACGAACTCGGCATGCTGCTTTTCGGTGGCACTGTCCTTCTTCGAACCGAAACTGATCACCGGCAGCAGATCTTCCACCTGGCCGAACATACGCTTTTCGATCACTTCGCGCAGCTTTTCATAGCTCATCCAGGACGGATTTCGGCCGTGGTTCTTGGCACGGGCGCGAAGCGTGAACTTGACGACCTCGTTGCGGAAGTCCTTCGGATTGGCGATGCCGGCCGGTTTCTCGATCTGTGACAGCTCGTTGTCGAGGACTGTCCGGTTGAGGATCTGCCCGGTGTCCGGATCCTTGAAGTCCTGATCCTCGAGCCAGGCGTCAGCATAGGCGATATAGCGGTCAAACAGGTTTTGGCCGTATTCGCTGTAGGATTCCAGATAGGCCTTCTGGATTTCATGGCCGATGAATTCGGCATAACGGGTCGCCAGCTCCGACTTGATGAAGTCGAGATAGGCTGCCTCCGTCTCCTTGGGAAACTGCTCGCGCCGGATTGCCTGCTCCATGATGTACATGAGATGCACCGGATCGGCAGCAATTTCCTTGGTGTCGTAGTTGAAGGTCTCAGACAGCACCTTGAAAGCGAAACGGGTGCTGACGCCCGTCATGCCCTCGTCGACACCGGCGGCGTCACGATATTCCTGCACCGATTTCGCCTTCGGATCGATGTCCTTCAGGTTCTCGCCGTCATAAACCCGCATCTTTGTGTAGAGGGGCGAGTTCTCATGCTCCGCGAGCCGTGTGGAAACGGTGAAACGGCTTAGATTCTCCAACACCTCCGGCGCACACGGATTATTGGCCAGTTCGCTTTCACGAAGAAGCTTCTCGTAGATCTGCCGCTCTTCGGTGACGCGCAGGCAATAGGGCACCTTGACCACCAGAATGCGGTCGAGGAATGCCTCGTTGTTCTTGTTGTTCTTGAACTGCAGCCATTCGGACTCGTTCGAATGGGCGACGACGATGCCCTGATAGGGAAACGCGCCGAAGTTCTCCGTGCCGTTATAGTTGCCCTCCTGGGTCGCGGTCAGAAGCGGGTGGAGGACCTTGATCGGCGCCTTGAACATTTCGACGAATTCGAGCAGGCCCTGCGTCGTGCGGTTCAGCCCGCCGCTGTAGGAATAGGCGTCAGGATCGGCCTGGCTAAAGTTTTCGAGCTGGCGGATATCGACCTTGCCCACCAGCGACGAGACGTCCTGATTGTTTTCGTCGCCCGGCTCGGTCTTGGCGATGCCGATCTGGCGCAGACGGGAGGGCATCAGCCTGACGACGCTGAATTTCGAGATGTCGCCGCCCACCTCGTCGAGCCGCTTGGTGGCCCAGGGCGAAATCATGCCCGTGAGGCGCCGCCTGGCTATGCCATACTTGTCTTCCAGGAGATCGGCCATGCGTTCGGGATCAAACAGGCCAAGCGGGGACTCAAAGACGGGGCTGATCTTGCCGCCGACCATCAGCGTATAGATGGGCCGCTGCTCCATCAGCTTCTTCAGCCGCTCTGCCAGTGACGACTTGCCTCCGCCGACCGGGCCTAGCAGATAAAGAATCTGCTTGCGTTCTTCGAGGCCCTGAGCCGCATAGCGGAAATAACCGACGATGCGCTCGATCGTATCTTCCATGCCATAGAAGTCGGAGAATGCGGGATAGACTTTGATTGTTCGGTTGGCGAAGATTCTGCCAAGACGCTCGTCTGAACTTGTCTCGACGAAGGTCGGGTCTCCGATGGCTGCCACCATCCGCTCCTGTGCAGTGGCGTACATGTTTTTATCATCACGGCATGCGAGGAGATATTCCTGGAGACTGATCTCCTCTTGCGCTGCACTGGTGTAAATCTCCGAAAAGAGATCGAAGACGTCGGTTTCACCCTTTTGCATCATGCTCTCCCGCGGCCGGTTGGCTGCCATGGGATCGCTGGCTTGTCGGCTCGCTTCATGAGATCAACGGTTTCCCTTGCAGTAAGTTCCTTCACATAACCGGCATCAGCAATGAATTAATAGATTGGCGACGGGGGCGACATGTTGCGCATCCGCGCCGGTGATCAATGCCGGGACAAGACAAGTCAGCATTCCCGTTGCACACGACTCAGCAGTGTAGTGAAGACCGCCTGTGATGGCAATTCTAAGTGCCCAATTATAACGAGGAATTCATCGTCATCACTACTGCTGTGGCGTACGGAATTGCCGGCCCTCGCCGCGACTGCGTCATCAAAATGGATGGCGAATTCAACATCCGGTCGCCACTCGCGTTGCGGTAGATGAGGGGCTGCCCCCTGTTTTACTACCCATGCTCGCCGCCATTGCCCGTGAAAGTAGCGGCGCCTATTTGGCCACTGCCCTTCCGGCGTTTGGCGCCCCCGTTCGCATGCCGCCATACCTCTTGCGGCCGTCATCTATCAGCCGAAAGCCTGCGCCTCTACCGCTTGTATCATTCTGCCTACCGCAACCGGGAAATGGTAAAAAGGACTTGTCAGTTCAGTGCCAGAGGCGCGGCTGGCGCCTAGTACCCAATCCCACGCCCCACGGATTGCAGGTTGCTGGAAACACCAAACTGTACCATCGCATGGGGAGTCAAAATGCTTTTTTATTCGACCTAGCGTGAGCACACCAAGAAACTGGTTGTTGCATAGATCACATATTTATCAATAACTTAGATGATTTTTCTGCTGAACGCAGCGCACTTTGTCGTGCGCGGCGAGCAAGGGATTTTGACGATGAGGACGCTCGACCCAGCCACATCTCGCATGCAGTCGGATACCAATTGCCACTCCATCGACGACGACCTGATGACCTGCGAGCGGCATGAGGGCCGCAACTGGTCTTTGCTCTTGATCTTCGGATCGCTGACGCTTGCCGTTGTGGCCGCTCTTTTCTGGCTGGCGTCTGCTGCCTTCTCGTTGGTAAGCGCAGCCGAACCGATCGCATTCAGCATCTATTGCATGGATCACCTTGATGAGTGCCCGACGAAGGGTCCCCGGTTCGTCCGCTATTCGGCTCCGCTGATGCAACTGGTGAGCAAGGTCCAAACCCAGGTCAATGGCGCAATAATCCCGAGGCGGGAAACCGTCGATGTGTGGTCGGCCGATGTCTCCAGCGGAGACTGCGACGACTATGTCATGACAAAGCGCCGCAGGCTTATTCAGGCTGGCGTTCCTGCGACAGCGATGCGCGTCGTCGTCAGTCGCCGCTCCGGCGAAGGTCACGTCGTATTGGTGCTGAGGACGGACAAGGGCGAGATCATCCTCGATAACCTGCGCCGCACCGCATATCTTCGTTGATCGCTGGCCGGATGTAAACTCGCCAAGTGATCAACCTGGGAATGCGTGGCCGGCAGGTCAGATCCGTGCCGGCCACATGACGGCTTAGTTTGCGGTTTCGACTTCAATCGTCGTTGTTGTCGTCGTAGTCGTGGTTGTCTCAGATGTCGTTTCCGGAAGCGTGTCACGAATTTGATCGATCTTGCCGACCGCCGGTCCGACACCAAGGATGTCCTTGGCCTCCTCCAAAGTGTCATCGGTCACAACGCCGTCCTTGGTGAAGCCGGCAAGTGCATCACGCAGTGCGTCGTCGCTGAGCGCCGGATCGGTCGGAACGACGTCAGGGCCGTTCTCGGCCTCGAACTGAGCATAGGCTATCGCATAGGCCGAAATCGCCGCCATGCGCGGATCGCTTGAATTCAGGTATGCGTGATAATTGCGATTGAGCGAGCTTAACCCGGCAGTATTGGCCTTGTCTGCGTTCACTTTCGCCGTGACCGTCTTCTCGGCTTTCGGCGTCTTTGCCGCCTTGACCGCCTTATCGGATTTCTTCCCGAACGTAAAAAGCGACTTCAGCGTCGGAGTGTCGTCTGCGCTGCTACTCTTTCCGGTCTTGCCTGAGCGCGCTTCACCAGACTTTCCATGGTTTTCGCTGCCGCCGCGACCTCCGCCATTACCGTTGCCGCCTCCACCTCCGGAGTTACCATTCCCGTCCTTCGCATAGGCCGCGCCGGTAATGCCAAGCGTGCCGCTTGCCACGGGGGCGACGGCGATGGTCAAAGCCACGATGCTTCGCCCGATTATTTTCCTAACAGACATATTGATCTCCCGTTGAAATATTCGCGGCCGGTGTTACCGTGACGTAGCCGCCTTCGATGTGAAGCCAGCATAGTGTGCCCACGAGAGCGGTTCCATCGCCTACGGACCATTGCTTCAGCGTGTAAGACTTAGGTCTGATCGGGGTGACGCCAAAAGTCCGGCAAATGTCCATACCGTTCGCGTGCCATTGACCGTTCGGCTGGAGTGGGTAGTTTAACGACTCTAACCGCTACCGAAGTGCCGCCTGCGATCAAGGCGACCGATCCCGAGATTGCTCGTGCGCGCCGACACCCTGATTACACGATGGAACATGCAGTCGCTGACGAAACAGTTCCTGCTGATCGGCGGCATTGTCGCGACGACCGCCATGGTACTGGTCGGCGGGTTCGTTTCCAGCCTGATAGAAGATGCGGTCACGCGAAATTCGGCCGCAACCACGGCGCTCTACGTCGACAGCGTCATCGCGCCGCTCTTGCCCGATATGCAGACGACCCAGGTTCTGGACGACGCAGCCACCCGCGCCCTCGATGAAACGCTTGGGCAGGGAGCGCTGGGTGAGCGGCTTCTGTCGTTCCGCCTCTGGCGAGCGGACGGCACTGTTCTCTATTCGAACGAGGAGGACGCGGTCGGCAAGCGGTTTGATCCCAGCGACGACTTGAGGACGGCATTTGCCGGCACGATGGTTGCCCAGTTCGAGCCGTTTGACGCCGCTGACAAAGAGACTGACCGGCCGGCCGGCGTGCCGCTTCTCAAGATCTACAATCCGGTTCTTCAACCGTGGTCAGGACAAGTTGTCGCCGTTTCTGAATTTCACGAGATTGCCAATGATTTCCAGCGAAGCCTGCGCCGGGCGCGTTTCCACGCATGGCTTGCAGTTGCGGCCTTCACGGCCTCCTTCTTCATCGTGCTTTCGGCGATCGTCCTGCGGGGCAGCAGAACCATCGAAAGTCAGCGCAGTGCCCTTGGGCAGCGCATCTACGAGCTTTCGGCTCTGCTTTCGCAAAACGAGACGCTGCGGGGACGCCTGCAGCGCGCGTCGCAACGGGCAACGGCGCTGAACGAAAGCCATCTGCGACGCATCGGCGCCGACCTGCATGACGGCCCTGCGCAACTCGTTGCATTTGCCTCGTTGCGGCTGGACAGCAATGCGCTGATCAGTCCCGAGACCTCACTGGCGGCGCGCGAACGCGAAATCACCGCCATCAAGGCAAGCCTCGATGAGGCCATGGATGAGATCAGAACGATATGCAGCGGACTGGTCCTGCCGCAGATAGAGGCTGCGAGCTTATCGGAAATATTGGAGCGGAGCGTTCAGGCTCACAAGCAGCGAACAGGATCGGCCGTGGATTTGTCGATATCCGCCCCGCCCGATCGCCTTTCTCCGTCCGCCAAGATATGCATATACCGCTTCATGCAGGAGGCGCTCAACAACGCCTACCGCCATGGCGGAGGCGTCGGCCAACGTGTCATGCAGACAATGGAAGGCGACCGGATCATGATCGAGGTCGCAGACAGCGGACCGGGCTTCGATCCCGGCGACGTGCAACCCACAAGCCTTGGACTCGCCGGTCTGAGGGAACGGATCGAAAGCCTGGGCGGCACATTTGACGTCAGCTCGTCCCCGCCCGGTACGGTCGTTAGGATGTCACTCGGCACCGAGGAGATTGGACAAGCATGATGCCAGGAATACGCGTGGCGGTGGTCGATGATCATCCTCTGTTCAGAGAGGGAGTGACGCGAAGCCTGTCGGAGATCGACGGGTTTGAAATCGTCGCAGAAGGAAGCTCGAAGGACGATGCGCTGCGTATTGCCGAGAATCTGCACCCGGATGTCATGCTGATGGATATCTCGATGCCAGGCGGCGGACTGAATGCGATCCCGCTGATCCTTGAAATCGCACCGTTGCAGAAGATCGTCATGCTTACCGTTTCCGAGGCCAGCGACGATGTTACCGCGGCTTTGAACAGTGGCGCGAAGGGTTATGTCCTTAAGGGAATTGGTTCCCGCACACTGGCAGATGTCATTCGCACCGTGGCTCAGGGGGAAAGCTATGTCGCTCCGACGCTATCGGCAAAGCTCCTGTCCAACCGCTCGCAGGCTTCAGCAAACCAGTCAGAGCTGGTTGCGAACCTGACCGCGAGAGAGCACGAGGTTCTGCATCTCGTGGCGTCAGGCATGAGCAACAAACTTGTCGCGAGGAAACTCGATCTGCAGGAGAAGACCGTCAAGCACCATATGACGCAGATCATGGCAAAACTGGGCGTCACGAACCGGACCGAAGCTGCCATGGTGTTGCGTGATGCGATCGACCACCGCGGTCAATGAATAAGCGATCGAAGCCGTTTTGCGTCTGCTGACGTTGCCCGCCGGTTCACGATGGTGCGCCCTCGGGCGTCCTTCATGATGTAGCGGCCATTTCTGATCTCTTCGCTCATCCCATCGATGTGGCGAACGCCCAGCGCCGAAGTGTCGTCTTCGATTACCGCCCCCTTCCTGCTCGCCCCACCCGAATTGTCGCCGGAATTATTGCTGTTTGCGCTGCCGCTTCCCTTGCCATTCCCGCCACCGCCATTGCCGCCACCGCCCTTGCCATTGCCGTTACCGCCGTTTTTCGCCATCGCGGACTGGGAAGCGAACTCAACGGTCGAGCCAGAAAACTTGATCTTGCAAGGAATCGTGGAAACGGAGAGAACGATAGAGACGGACCACAGCGCTGCAATAAATCTACGACCCGTCGACATTCCTATTCCCTTGAAAACGCGGATGACATACCGCTCGCCCGATATCGGCTATCGCAATAGGCACCGGTGAGCAATGGTGGACGCTGAAGGTCAACATCATCGCAACCGTTGCGATAGCGGAGCGAAACGCTTGACTGGCATGGTGGACCAACGGGGAGTCCTCGACCTTGTGCCCATCACACCTTCAAGATTTTGCTCACGGCTCAATTGCGCCGTCAACTCGAGACTAAGCTGATCCGGGGATGTCAGACCTTTCCCTCGCTATGATAAGACGTTCGTCCGACCCGCTTAGGACCAAGGTCGGAGGGCAATCAAGGGCACCGCAAGCGTTCCTTTGTCATAACCCATGCTTCGTTTCCGGCGATGTCATTCCGTCTGGCGCGTCATCCACCAGCGTCCACGAGATCGACCATTCATCCTTGCCACCCTCATCGTGGGTATAGCGACCGTGCCCCGCAACCTCATTGCCCCCTGAGTCCATGATGATCCAATCTGGCGGCGCGATGCCGGGCAGTTCCAATATATTGAGAATGTCACGCAGCTCAGCCAACGTGGTGACCTTCTGAAGATCGTGCCAGCCATGTACCCTTATCGTCCAGGCATAATGCGTCATGGCGTATCTAATCCCGTCGGCTAGCGCTCGATCATGGCAGCGAGCTTGTCGGATTAATCACCAGAATCGAACAAATTCGATATCAAGGGGAACTTCGGCAGGCGGCATCCGAACTCAGTTCTCACTCATTGGCTGCCCGCTGTGGTGATGGTTGCGAAACCTTGCAGCTGCCTCGGTCCTATTGTGGACGCCCAACTTCCGAATGATGTGGTGCAGGTGGATCTTCACGGTATGCTCGGACAGCCCGCATTCGGCGGCAATCAGCTTGTTCTGGAGACCGTGCGAAACCATCCCGAGGATCTGCGACTCGCGTGCGGTGAGTTCGGCGATGGTGTTCAATCCATTCTGCGAAGCGGGCGCTGCACCGTTGTGTGCAGATAAAGTCGCGCTTTGATCGCGCAACATCGTCTGGATCATCAGCCCCGGTGGAAAATACTCACCGCCGCAAAGCATCAGACCAATGATCGACAGCCAGACGTCGAGCCTGAGGTCCATCGGGAGAACGCTGCGAATGAGCGGAGAGGCTGCAACTTCGCTCAGAGGCGTCACCTGAACCTTGTCGTAAGGCTCGATGACGGCCGTAAGGGCATGCGGGTGTATTCGCAGAAGTTCGGCCGATGCGGCTTCTGCTTTCTTCATCAACGCTATGTCAACCAGAATAAGCGCAACCGGATGAGAAAAAGTCGTGCAGGCAGCGCCAACATGCTCGACCTGCTCGATGCGGATCCACGGGAATTCCCGTTCAATGGCATCGATCAATCGTTCCGATACGCTTCCGCTGTTCGTCAGAATCAAAATGACGCGTTGCGGCTCAAGCCGCCTTCTGGCGCCTGCAGCGTCATATGCATTCCCGTCCAACAGCATATCCGTTACCTAGCACACCATTTTGCATCGATCCTTAAACCGGCCGATTTCAGGATTTACGCAAAATTCCAAAGTGTAGGAGCGATCTTAGCCACGGCCGGAAAGGCACGCGATGCTCCAAATCAGTCCCTGCATGCCATGGCGGCACACACTCGTGGACTTTAGCCCAGTTCGTTGACAAGCGCGATGACGCAAAAGGGCGGAGACGGGGGCTGACGCTCAATAGACGAGGAGATATAGCTAGGTCCTCACTCATCCAAATGGTCTAGTACCTGAACTCCGACGGTAGTACGCTTGCGCCTGTTCTCCTACCCCTCCTTTGCCGACATCCGTCATTAGATCAGCCAGGCCGAGCCGGTATCCACCTGGGTGTAGTTCAGGTACGCGCAGGCCCCGATTTTCAGCAATATTGATGACGCTGAACCTCCGCTCTTCCCCTTCTCAATCCGTGTTCAATTGGCACACTGAGCATTGCGCTTGGCCTCGCGGCAACGGGGCGCTTTGGTTTTGCAGCATGGAGAACGACCTTGAACGCATCTTTCCGGCCTTGCCTTGGACCGCTTCACGCAGCGTTCATCGCGGCGGCGATGGGTGTCTTCGGCAGCATCGCGACTCCGGTTCTGGCCGATGACTCGCAACTTGCATCACAGACGAGAATTCGACTGACGATCGTCCAGTGGATGCCCACGAAAGGCGTCTATGAAAAATGGGATGCGATCGGCGGCGAGTTCCTGATTTCGGAGGCGAAAACGGTTTCGCTGCCCGTGATCGGTACTCTGTCTGTCAGCTCGATGACGTTGGGCTAGCCGCCGAAATTTCCAGGGAACTGAAGGCCAAAATAGGATTGGTCGAAACACCTCAGGTCACCGTCGAAATTCTCGAGCAGCAACCGATCTACGTCGTGGGAGATGTAAGTAAGCCGGGAGAGTACAAGTTTCACCCCGGCCTCACCGTTTTGCAGTCTTTGGCCATGAGCGGCGGCGAATTCCGACCATCGAATGGCTCCCTGAGCTCCGGGGATAAGATAGGATATGTCGGCCAACTTCGGGAAACCGAAAACGCCATATTGCGCAGCAAGATACGGATCGCCCGGCTTTCAAGCCGAGATTTCTGGCGCAAAGGAGATGCGGTTCGATCAAAGTTCGCAGGAAGATCGAGAACTCGCCGCGGCAATCCTTGAACAGGAAAAGGCCATTCTCGTCGCCCGCATCAAGGTCGTGAGCCGGCAGTCGAAGTCTCTCGTGGAATTGCGCGAGCTCCTCAACGCTGAAATCGGTGTCATCGAAAAGAAGATCGGTGGCACCGACGAGGACATCGCATCGATCAAAAAAGAGGTCGCGAGTGCCAAGAGCATGGTCGAGCGTGGCATTGCGCTTCCATCACGCCAAGCAGATCTTGAACGGACCCTACGCAGTTACCACGCCAATCGGCTCGACCTGGTGACGGCCATCATGCGGGCACGCCAGAATATCGCCGAGACAACGCGCAATCTTGAGGGACTCTATGACAAGCAGCAGACGGAGGTCGCCTCCGAACTGCAAGCGCAACAGGCCGATCTGGATCAACTGGTACTGAAGCGTGATACCACTCAGAAGCTTCTGCTGAACGCCCTGTCCGAGGGCGTGGGATCGGGCACATTTGGCGGCGGCGTTACGCTTGCCTTTACAGTAACGCGACGAACCGGTGAAGCGATCAGGGAGATCCCCGTGTCGGACTCAACCCGTCTGTTGCCGGGCGACGTCGTACGGGTCGCTCGCAAAATGTCCCAGAGCCCTCAACCCTCTCCGCAAATGACGCAGCTTCCGGAAACACGGAACACGCAGTCCGAACAGGTAAGCCAATGAGCGGCTCGTAAGCCAGGGGCTAACGAAGCGAGTGAAACGAACAGACGCATTTCAAGGCAGAACCAAGGGGCTCTTGCAATGAAGGGGATCACATTGGCCGGGGGAGGCGGCACACCCTCTACGATTACCTTCATCGACGACCGGCCGGGTTACAACTGCCGCTGCGCGACAGACGCGTCCGATATCGAAAATCAGTTGGGTTGGAGGCCACAAAAAAGATTGGAAACTGGGCCTGTGCGAACCACTGCCCTTTGTCTTGACAATGGGTGGTGGAAGGCGATCCGTGAGAACACCTGCGCCGGCCGCCGGCCCGGCAGAGTGGCGGCGAAGCAATGAAAATTGTGGTGACCGGCACGAGCGGCCAGGTGGTGACCAGCCTTGTCGAGGCGGCGGCCGGCATGCCGAACATCGAATTGGTAACCGTCGGCCGGCCGGACTTCGACCTCGCGGATCCCTCATCCATCCAAGAGGCGATCCTTGCGGCCAAGCCTGAAGTCGTCGTGTCGGCAGCCGCCTATACTGCGGTCGATCGCGCCGAGCACGAACGGAACCTTGCCTATTCGCTCAATGTTGTCGGTGCTGCTGCGGTGGCCGAGGCGGCGGCGGCGCTCCGCGTGCCGATCATACATCTGTCTACCAATTACGTGTTTTCCGGAGACGACCCCTATCCTTACCACGAAGAGGACGACGCCGAACCAAAAACCGTCTACGGCTACACCAAGTTGCGCGGCGAACGCGCCGTTGCCAGCGTCAACCCCGCCACATGATCCTGCGGACAAGTTGGCTCTATAGTCCATTCGGCCACAATTTTGTCAGGACCATGCTGCGCATGGCATCCGAGCGTCAGGCGGTTGCGGTCGTTTCCGATCAATGGGGCAATCCCACATCCGCTTTGGGCCTGGCCGTTGCCATCCTGCTCGTCGCAACGCATCCGGCAAAACATCATGCCGGCGTCTTTCATGTCGCCGGCACCGGCGAGACCAACTGGACCGGGTTTGCAAGGCATATCTTCAACGCAAGCCGGACCCATGGCGGCCCTTTCGCAGAGGTCAAGGACATCGCTTCCGCCGACTACCGCACAAAGGCCAAGCGCCCGTCCAATTCATGCCTCTCGACCGACAAATTCGAGAGGGTTTTCGGCTGGCGGGCGCCAAGCTGGCAAACGAGTGTGAACATTGTCGTCCGGCGTATCATCGACACGGACTACCGTGGCTTTCCATCGAAAACGCACGGGAAGCGAAAGACTTGAGCGATCCATGAACATGAACAAACCCCCGGTTGCCGGGCACACCTACATCCAAATCCTCAAATCGACGGTGTTGATCGGCAGTTCGTCGCTGGTCTCCTTGGGGTTTGCGATCATCCGCAACAAGGCAATGGCTGTGCTGCTCGGACCCGAGGGTGTTGGCCTGATGGGCATTTACAGCTCGATCGCCGACATCGCCCAGACGGTTGCGGGTCTCGGAATCCAATCCAGCGGCGTGCGCCAAATCGCCGAGGCCGTCGGAACGGGAGACGACGGAAAAATTGCGCGAACCGCATTCGTCCTGGAACGGGTATCGATGGTGCTCGGCATCGCCGGCACGATCATGCTTGCGGTATTGGCCTTCCCCGTGGCGTGGCTCACATTCGGCGACCATCAGCATGCCGCCGGCATCGCATTGCTCGCGCTTGCCATTTTCTTTCGTTTGGCCTCCGCGGGCCAGACGGCATTGATCCAGGGACTACGTGAAATTTCAACTCTTGCCCGCATCAACGTGGTTGCCGCATTTTTCACGACGGTGATCACCATACCGCTGGTGTACATGTTCGGCTCCGAAGGGATCGTGCCGTCTCTTGTCGCCGTCGCTGCCGTCACGCTTCTGACGTCGTGGTGGTACAGCCGGCAGATGCTCCAGACGACGCCCGATCTGTCTGCTCCGCAGTTCAGGCAGGAGCTGGCGGGCCTCGTGAAACTGGGCCTCGTCTTCATGATCAGCGGCATGCTCACCCTGGGTAGCGCCTACATCGTCCGCATCATCGTGCTGCAGCAGTGATCGCGGCATCCTCGGCATCCGTCCTTGGTCTTGCCGACAGTTTTCCAACAACCGAGGACCATCATCCCTACAACAACCGCACGATCGACGGCGCGGCAAAGGCATTCAACGAGCCGCTTTCAGTCATTTTAACGCTTTGGCTGTCGATCGCGCCTGCTGTCGGCGAGGCTTCTTTCCCCTCCAGTTTCTGCGCGGCCTCGTAGAGAAGGGTCCGCAGCATACCGTCGCCACAACGGGAAACATGGCCTATGCGGTTACTCTCGCCCGACTGGTTGAGAATCGGCGTCAATCCGAGAACAGCTCCAACCGCCCGCGAGGATCGGAATCGGGCCGGAATGTCGATTGTCGCCGCGTATGCCAGCGACACGATTGGGCCAACGCCGGGCACCGTCATCAATCGCTGGCAAACCGGATCGATCTTGGCTTCTTCCCGAACCTCGTGGTCTAAGTCCAATACGGTTCACATAACGACTCTGATGGCGTTTTTGATGTTGACGGGCGGTGGTGGCCTGTCGGCTTTTCGTCGGACAGGGAAGTTACTCATCTTGCGTTTGACGCCGCGTTTGTTTCGGCGATGAGCGCGGGGTGGGACGCGCTCCTGGAGGATCTCGGCGAGGATGGCGCTATGCAGGGCGGCTCGACGCCGAGGGGGGAATAGCGCCGAAGGCGGGGAGCTTTCGGCGGATGACGCGAACTGCGTGCAGAAAGGAGAGCCGATCGGGGTCCTCGTCGGCCTGGAGGGCGGCTTCATGCATGAGACCGCGAATGGCGAAGTGGGCCATCAACAGGCCGAAGACCTCCTGGCGCACCAGGTCGGGGGTTTTGCTGCGCAAGACGATCTTGGCGCCGCGCAGGTGGGTCTTGAGTTCGCCCAGGGCGGTCTCGATTTCCCAGCGCTCGTGATAGAGCGCGGCCAGGTCTTCGGCGCCGGCCTTGGCGTGGTCGAGAACCGTGGTGGCCAGGCGATAGATGGGCTCGGCACCCTCGACGCCGTCCAGGCGGTAATCGATGACGCGAACTGCGACGCCCTTGGTCTTGCGCCGGCGATCGGTCTCGGACGGATAGATGTGGCTCAGATAGGAGCCGTCGGGCAGCCGTTGCTCGTCTTTCAGGCGCGCATTCTGCTTGATCCTCCAGAGCAGGTCGGCTCCGGTGGCGCTGGCCTGGGTCCACATCGCGTAGCCAAAGAAATTGCGATCCGCCAAGCAAAGCATGCCTTGGCGCAGGGCTGGCAGAACCTCTTTGGTCAAGGCGATCTCGCTGGTGGTGCAGCCAGCCATCTTCGTGCCGAACAAGACATGCGTGCCGTTCTCCACCAAGGAGACGAAGCGGACTTGCGGGAAGGCGCTTTCGCCATGACCCGCGCCCGGCCGACCGAAGGCGGCCTCGAGAGCCGGATCGTCGGCGACGTCGAACGTGCTGCCGTCGAGGCTGACCAGACGCCACGCCCCGAACCAGGCCCCCTTGGTCCCCCGTGTCGCGATGGGCTGCACCATCGCGTCATGCAGGCGCTGCACCGCCTCGAAGCCGAGCCGCGTGCGGGCTTGGGAAATACCCGATTTTCCCGCCACCTTGAGCGCAGCCCCCGGCCCGCTCAGCCATTGGACGCCCTCCAGCATGCACCGCAGCACCTCTTTACAGGAGGCGTTCATGAACAGCGCCAGGGCGATGACGTAGTAAACCACCACATGAGCCGGCAGATCGCGCTGGCGGATGCTGGTCTTGCCCGACGCGGCCAGAACCTCATGCACCTTGCCGATCGGAAATGTCTTGGCGATCACCCCCAGACCGATGAAATCCGTGATCCGGCGTCCCGCCGCAAGCCCCGCCACCGTACGCCCCATCAATCCCACCCCCGATTCGCAGGTGGGCATTGATTCACAGCCATCGTTAACTGAATGTTAATTTTACTCTAAGTGAACCGTATTGGGTCTAAACGTGTAACGGCTCGCCTGGGCGAGCCGTTACACGTTTTCTCGGAAAAAGCACAAAGAGGTACCGCTTGTCCTACTCGGCCGGCTGGAGGCCGGTTGGCGGGAGGCTGTCAATGACCTTTCCGTCGAGCGCCTTGGCAAGCTGGTCCGCGTCCAATTCATTCTCCCAGCGAGCAACAACGATCGTGGCGACTGCGTTGCCGACGAGGTTGGTCAGCGCCCGGCATTCGGACATGAAGCGGTCGATGCCAAGAATGAGCGCCATGCCCGCGACCGGCACGGAAGGCACGACAGAGAGCGTGGCGGCAAGCGTGATGAAACCGGCACCGGTAATGCCTGCTGCGCCCTTGGAGCTCAGCATCGCGACAAGCAGCAGCAGGATCTGATCGCCCCAGGAGAGGTCGATATCCGTGGCTTGGGCGATAAACAACGCGGCCAACGTCATGTAGATGTTGGTGCCATCGAGGTTGAAGGAATAGCCGGTCGGAATGACGAGGCCGACGACCGAGCGCTTGCAGCCGGCCTTTTCCATCTTGTTCATCAGTCCCGGGAGGGCAGCTTCCGAGGATGAGGTGCCAAGGACCAGCAGCAGTTCTTCCTTGATATAGCGCAGCAGCGCCAGGATCGAGAAGCCGTTGTAGCGGGCAACAGCGCCAAGGACAACGAGCACGAAGAGCAGCGAGGTGACGTAGAAGGTGCCGATCAGCATGGCGAGGTTGGCGATCGAGCCGACGCCATATTTGCCGATAGTAAATGCCATGGCACCGAAGGCGCCGATCGGAGCTGCCTTCATCAGAATGGCGACGAGCTTGAAGATCGGCGCCGTCAGCGCGTTGAGGAAATTGATGACCGGCTCACCCTTCTCACCCACCATTGCAAGCGCAATGCCGAACAGCACGGAGAAGAACAGGACCTGCAGGATATCTCCATCCGCGAAGGCGCCGACAATCGTGGTCGGGATGATGTGGGTGAGGAAGCCCGTGATGCTTTGCTCATGCGCCTTTTCGGTGTAGGTGGCGACTGCCGTCGGATCGAGCGACGCCGGGTCGATATGCATGCCCGCGCCGGGCTGGACCAGGTTGGCGACGGCGAGGCCAATAATCAGGGCAAGCGTCGAAAAGGTCAGGAAATACAACATGGCCTTGCCCGCGACGCGGCCGACCTTCTGCAGGTCGCTCATGCCGGCAATGCCGGTTGCCACGGTCAGAAAAATGACCGGGGCGATGATCATTTTGACAAGTTTGATGAAGGCGTCGCCCAAAGGCTTCAGTTGTGTGCCGAGTTCCGGGTAAAAATGCCCAAGAAGGATACCCGCGGCGATGGCTGCGAGAACCTGGACATAGAGATGCCTGTAGAAAGGTGTCTTGCCTTGGGGCCGTTCGGCCGCGTCGAATGCTGCAATCATGATTTCCTCCTTCTGGCCCGCCGGAACACGTTCCGGCCTCCCGAGCCGTTCGCTTCAAGTCCAACGGTCGAGCCGCTGTTGAGGAAATGCTTCGCAATCGCCATGCCAGTTTTCTCATCTGAAGGTAAATCATTGAAAATACGCCATTAAAAACAACCGTCCACTACAGCCATAGGCGACTTTTATGCGAGATTTCACACCGGAATTGTTGATGTTTGTGCGAAAATATGCACAACTTCGCCATGGCTGTTTTGGGATTTCAGTGGTGGGCGCCGTCCGCTCCATTGCACACGCGCATCCGCTGGGCGTGGTTTATCTATGCGGGCGTGGCTTTAATGGTAATCGTCGCCGGATTATGGGGAAGCGGCGAGATCGGGCGGCAACGCGCTGAAGTCGCGCTCGAAGCGCAGGCTCGCAACGGTGCCAGTTTGAATGCAGCACTCTTGCGCACGGTCCTGGAAAAATATCGAGCGCTTCCCTTTGTGCTTTCGCAGGATAGCGCGCTTGCCACGGCGCTGGCGGCAAACGACGCCGGTGCGTTCGACCAGCTCAATCGCAAGCTGGAAATACTGGCCGCGGGCACGAAGGCTGCGGTCATCTATGTTATCGGAAACGACGGCGTCGCGGTCGCGGCCAGCAACTGGCACGAACCGACGAGCTTCGTCGGCAATGACTATCGCTTTCGCGAGTATTTCCAGCGCGCGATGGCCAAGGGGCAGGCTGAGCACTTCGCGCTTGGCAGCGTCAGCAAGAAACCGGGGCTCTATGTTTCGCAGCGTATTGGCGGCAGCAGCGGCCCGCTTGGCGTCGTCGTGGTGAAGGTCGAATTCGATGATGTCGAGGCGGACTGGAACGCCTCCGGAAAGCCATCCTATGCGATTGACGAGCGCGGCATTGTCCTCGTCACCAGCATTCCTTCCTGGCGTTTCATGACCATCGGCGAAATCGCTCCCGATCGCCTCGCCAGCATACGCGAAAGCCTTCAGTTCGGCGACGCGCCGTTGCGACCCCTGCCGATCCATGTCGTAGGAGCCCTCGGCGACGGGCTCGATCTGGTCCGGATCGTCATGCCGGGCGATGCCGGCGAGACGGCATTTTTGAATGTGCAGGTTTCCGTACCGACCACGGCATGGCAGTTACAGCACCTGGTGTCACTGAAAGTGCCAATCGACGCCAGCGTGCGCGAGGCGCGCATGCTGGCGCTGCTTGTCCTTTTGCCATTTTTGGCAGCAGGCGCTTTCCTGTTGCGCCGGCGCCATTCCCTCGCGTTGCGGATATTCCGCGAGCAGCAGGCGCGGGAGGAACTGGAACGCCGCGTGACGGAGCGAACGCTGGATCTCAGCCAGGCGCGCGACCGTCTGCAGGCGGAAATCACCGATCACAGAAATACCGAACAGAAACTGCAAGCGGTGCAGCAGGATCTAGTGCAAGCCAACCGGCTGGCCATCCTCGGCCAGGTCGCGGCTGGCGTCGCGCACGAGATCAATCAGCCGGTCGCCACCATTCGAGCCTATGCCGACAATGCGCGCGTATTCCTCGGCCGCGGGCAAACGGCGCCTGCTGGCGAGAACCTGGAAAATATTGCCGCGCTGACCGAGCGGATAGGCTCGATCACCGAAGAGTTGAAGGCATTTGCTCGCAAGGGCCGCAGCGCCGCGGAACCCACCGCGGTGGTGGATATCATCGAGGGTGCGGTGATATTGCTGCGCAGCCGGTTTGCGGGGCGGATGGACACACTCGACATCGACCTGCCCGAGGCCGGCCTCATGGTGATGGGAGACCGCATCCGGCTGGAGCAAGTGTTGATCAACCTTCTGCAGAATGCACTGGAGGCGGTGGCGTCGAAAGGTTCGCAGGGCCGCGTCGAGGTCAGGGTGGTGAACGATGCGGACACCGTGATGCTGACCGTCGCAGACAACGGACCGGGCATTTCGCCGAAAATCCGCGAAGGGCTGTTCACGCCGTTCAACACCTCGAAGGAAAGCGGCCTCGGTCTGGGACTGGTCATATCCAAGGACATCGTCGCCGACTATGGCGGCCGGCTCGAGGTATCGAGCGATGACAGCGGAACGCAATTCGTCGTTTATCTGAAGAAGGCATGAGATCATGGACCCGCTGACGCCAGTCGCTCTTGTCGATGACGACAAGGATCTTCGCCGCGCCACCGCGCAGACGCTCGAACTGGCCGGGTTTACCGTTTCAGCGTTCGGCAGCGCCAAGGCGGCACTTGTCGAACTGTCGCCGGACTTTGCCGGTGCCGTCGTGACGGATATCCGCATGCCCGAGATCGACGGATTACAACTGTTCAAAATGTTGAAGCAGATCGACACCGACCTGCCGGTGATCCTCATTACGGGCCATGGCGACATTCCAATGGCCGTTCAGGCGATCCAGAACGGCGCCTATGATTTCATCACAAAGCCTTTTGCGGCCGATCGCCTGGTCCAGAGCGTACGTCGTGCAAGCGAGAAACGACGGCTGGTGATGGAAAACCGTGCGTTGCGGCGGGCGGCCGAGGACGCGCAGGACAGTCTGCCGCTGATTGGCCAGACACCGGCGATGGAAAACCTGCGGAATATCCTGCGGCACATCGCCGATACCGACGTCGACGTGCTTGTTGCTGGAGAAACCGGCAGCGGCAAGGAGGTGGTCGCCCAGCTTCTCCATCAGTGGAGCCGAAGGAAAAAAGGCAATTTCGTGGCGCTTAATTGCGGCGCCCTGCCCGAGACCGTGATCGAGAGTGAACTGTTTGGCCACGAAGCCGGCGCCTTCACCGGCGCCCAAAAGCGTCGCATGGGCCGGATCGAGCATGCGAGCGGCGGCACGCTTTTTCTGGACGAGATCGAAAGCATGCCTGTGGCCACGCAGGTGAAGATGCTTCGCGTTCTCGAAATGCGCGAAATCACGCCGCTCGGTACAAACGAGGTACGCCCGGTCGATCTCAGGGTCGTGGCCGCCGCCAAGATCGATCTCGGTGATCCCGAAGCGCGCGGCGATTTTCGAGAGGATCTCTATTATCGGCTGAATGTCGTGACCATCTCCATTCCTCCGCTTCGCGAACGCCGCGAGGATGTTCCCCTGTTGTTTTCGCATTTTGCCGCCCGCGCCGCGGCCCGTTTTCATCGGGACGTGCCTCCCCTTTCAGAGAGCGTGCGCCGCCACTTGTTATCGCATGCCTGGCCGGGAAATGTGCGCGAGCTTTCCCATTTTGCCGAAAGGCTGGTACTCGGGCTTGAAGGAGGCACCGAGAAGGCGATTTCCCTGCCGGCAGCCACAACTACGCTCCCGGAGAAGCTGGAGCAGTACGAAGCGGAAATCATTCGCGAAGCGCTGGCGGCCAATGACGGTGATGTGCGCCGGACGATCGAAGCGCTCGGCATTCCACGAAAGACGTTTTACGACAAACTGCAGCGCCACGGCATCAATCGAACCGGCTACGCCGCGCGCAAATGATGCGACAGCCAGTCGCCTCGCCGCCGTCGCTCCCGACTCGGCGGGTGGCTGCCGTGGCTCCCTCAGGAAAACCACATGGATTGGCGCGTCCGGCGCGGTCCAGGAGAGCGTGTTCACACGGCCATTGCGACCGGTCTTAAATCTTTGCTTGGCCGATCGGAATATTGATTTGAAACATCAATAAAGAGGTCGTAGACTTTGAATATTAGAGCCTGACTAACATAAGCGATGGTTGAATCTTGATTACTGCCGCTCAGCTGCGGGCAGCCAGGGCCCTCCTCGGCATCGACCAGCGGCAGTTGGCCGAATTGGCGGGAGTTTCTGTGCCGACCATCCAGCGCATGGAGGCAAGCGCCGAGGTGGTTCGCGGCAATGTGGACTCGCTCATGCGGTTGCTCTCCGCCCTGGAGATCGCCGGCGTCGAGGTGATTAACGAGGGAGCGGTCAGCGAAGACGGTGGGCGCGGCGTGCGGCTGAAGGCAACCGTCAAGCCCCTCCAACGCAAAGCCTCGAAATTATCCGACACCGTGCGCGGACCAAGGGGGCGCCCATGATGCCGGCTGTCGTCATGCTGTTATGTGCGATGGCCTTTGTGGGAACGGCGGTCGTCGCGATCCTCGTCGCGCGGTCGATCCGGGCCACACAGGTGATCTACGGCACAAGCTTCGTTATTTCGAGTATCGCTTTTGCGACCTCGCTCATTCAGCTTGCCTCGGCGATTTCACCGGCTGCGGAATCAACGCTCATCCTTCCTCTCGGCTTGCCGTGGCTGGGAGCGCATTTCCGGCTCGATACGCTTGCCGCCTTCTTCCTCGTGGTCGTCGATCTCGGCGGCGTCCTGGCCAGTCTCTACGCCCTCGGTTATGGCCGTCATGAACACGCGCCACAAAGGGTCCTGCCGTTCTTTCCTGCCTTTCTGGCCGGCATGAACCTCGTGATTCTGGCGGACGACGCCTTCACCTTCCTGCTCTCCTGGGAATTCATGTCGCTGGCCTCATGGGCACTCGTGATGGCGAACCATCGAGACGCCGACAATCGGAAGGCAGGCTATCTCTATATAGTCATGGCGAGCTTCGGCACACTGGCCCTCCTGCTCGCATTCGGTCTCCTCGCTGGTCCTCAGAGCAACTACGATTTCGCCGCTATGCGCGCTGCCGGGCATGCGCCGTTTACGGCCGGCAGTGTGCTCATTTTGCTGTTGCTCGGCGCCGGCTCCAAGGCCGGGCTGGTGCCGCTGCATGTCTGGCTGCCGTTGGCCCATCCGGCCGCGCCAAGCCATGTCTCGGCCCTTATGAGCGGTGTCATGACGAAGGTCGCCGTCTATGGCTTCATCAGGGTTGTCTTCGACCTGCTTGGCACACCCACGGCGTGGTCAAGTGTTGTCGTGCTGCTGTTTGGCGGCGGAACCGCGGTCCTGGGCATCCTGCATGCGCTGATGGAGAAGGATCTCAAGCGGCTTCTTGCCTACAGCACCATCGAGAATATCGGCGTGATCTTCGTCAGTCTGGGGCTTGCGCTTGCCTTTGCCGCGAATGACATGCGCCTGGCGGCGGCGTTGGCACTCACAGCCGCGCTGTTCCATGTTCTCAACCACTCGTTCTTCAAGAGCCTGCTCTTCTTTGGCGCCGGCGCGGTGCTGACGGCGACGGGCGAGCGGAACATGGAGAAGCTAGGCGGCCTCATCCATCGCATGCCACTCACCAGTTGCGCGTTTCTTGTTGGATGCGCGGCAATCTCCGCTCTGCCACCGTTCAACGGCTTCATTTCGGAGTGGCTGGCCTTCCAGGCCATCCTGCAGAGCCCCGACCTGCCGCAGTGGGGGCTCAAGATCATGGTGCCGGCGGTCGGGGGCTTGCTGGCATTGTCGGCGGCACTTGCGGCGGCCTGTTTCGTCAAGGTTTTCGGTGTGATTTTCCTCGGCCGGCCACGAACCCAGGTGGCCGAGCATGCGCGAGAGGTCGACCGCTTTTCGCTTGCAGCGATGTTGACGTTGGCGGTGTTCTGCCTTCTCGCCGGCATTCTCCCCGGGGTCATCATCGACGGTCTTGCACCTGTGACACGCTCGCTGATCGGCGACAAAATGCCGGAGCAGATGAGCATACCGTGGCTGTCGATCGTGCCGATCGCCGAGAGCCGCAGCTCCTACAACGGCTTGCTGGTATTCCTGTTCACAGTGTCGTCAGCGTCACTTACGGCCTATGTCATTCACCGATTTGCTTCGCGGCAGTTGCGCCGGGCACCCGCCTGGGACTGCGGCTTTCCAGACGCTGGCGTCGCAACACAATATACGGCCGGCAGCTTTGCCCAACCTATCAGTCGGGTTTTCGGGACGCTCGTCTTCCAGACACGCGAGCGGGTCGAGATGCCGGCACCAGGCGATCTCCGCCCGGCTCGTTTTACCGTTGCATCCCGCGATCTGATCTGGGACGGCCTCTATATGCCGGTCGCAGGCGCCGTCGGGTTTGCCGCCGAAAAGCTCAACCACCTGCAATTTCTTACTATCCGGCGCTATCTGAGCTTGGTCTTCCTCGCTCTCGTCATCCTGCTCCTGGTGCTGGCGCTATGGTCTTGATTTCCGCGCTTTTCGTCCAGGCTCTTCAGATGGCAGCGGTCGTGTTGCTTGCGCCGCTCCTGACCGGCTTCATACGCAAGGTCAAGGCGCGATTGCTGCGCCGGCGGGGGCCGTCCGTCATCCAGCCCTATCGCGACCTCCTGCGGCTTCTGCGCAAGGAAGTCGTGCTGGCAGAGAATGCGTCCTGGCTGTTCCGGGTGACCCCTTATGTGATTTTCGCCGTGACCTGGGTTTCGGCGGCGATCATTCCCACCTTCGCCACCGGGCTCATGTTCAGCTGGACGGCGGATCTGATTGCCATCATTGCCCTGCTTGGCAGCGCCCGCTTCTTTCTGGCACTCGCCGGCATGGATGTCGGCACCAGCTTCGGCGGTATCGGCTCAAGCCGCGAGGTGATGATCGCGTCGCTGGCCGAGCCGGCGATGCTGCTCATCATATTCACACTCGCCCTTGTCGCCGGCTCGACCCAGCTTTCCACCATCGCAACCTTCATGACCTCGCCGCAGGTCGGGTTGCGGGTTTCGCTCGGCATTGCCCTCATCGCGCTTACGATGGTGGCGATCGCCGAAAACGCCCGCATCCCCGTCGACAATCCGGCAACCCATCTCGAACTCACCATGGTACATGAGGCAATGGTGCTCGAATATTCCGGCCGCCATCTCGCGATGATAGAACTGGCCGCATCTCTCAAGCTATTGCTCTATATCTCCCTGATCGCCTGCATGTTCGTGCCGTGGAAACTGGCGGCGCCGGACGCCGGTCTGGCAGCCCATCTGCTCGGCATGCTCGCCTATCTCGCCAAGCTTGCTGTTGGCGGCACACTGCTTGCGCTGTTTGAAACGGCAACCGCCAAGATGAGAGTTTTCCGCGTGCCCGAATTCCTTGGTGCGGCCCTGATGCTTGGCCTGCTTGCAACTCTTTTGCTGTTCGTCTCAAGGAGTCTATGATGAACGGTCTTGTCTTCGATATTGCTCATCTGTTTGCCGGCGGCCTGGTTCTGGTCAGCATGATGATGCTGTACCAGGACCGTCTCTATGCGCTGCTCAACGTTTTCGCGCTGCATTCGTTGGTGCTCACGCTGTCCGTGGCCTGGCAGGCATTTGTCCAGGACGCCCCGCATCTCTATGTGACGGCGGCGATCGCGCTCGTCTTCAAGGCGATCCTCATTCCCGTAGTGCTCCACCGCATGATCCGGCAACTCGGCATTCACCGCGAAATCGAAACCGTTGTCGGCATCGGCCCGACGATGCTCGCCGGCCTCGGGCTTGTCGCGCTGGCGATGGTGGTGATGCTGCGGGTGACGCCTGAAGCAGACCCTTTGGCGCGCGAGGATCTCGCCTTTGCATTGTCGGTTCTGCTGCTCGGGCTCCTGATAATGGTTACCCGCCGCAACGCGGTCAGCCAGGTTGTCGGCTTCATGTCGCTCGAAAACGGGCTGGTGCTTGCCGCCACCGGCGCCAAGGGCATGCCTCTGGTGGTGGAAATCAGTGTCGCCTTCTCTATCCTCATCGCCTTCATCGTCATCGGCGTTTTCCTGTTTCGCATCCGCGAGCGGTTCGACACGGTCGACGTCCGCGCGCTCGATGATTTCAAGGGAAGGAGGCGAAGATGAGCAGCTTTCTGCCCGCCTTGCCTTTCGATCCCGTGGCGGCCGCCCTTTTGATACCGATTGCCGCGGCCGCCCTCCTGGCGCTCTTGCCCGGCTATCGAATGACTGCGCGACTGAACGTATTCGCGAGCCTGCTGACCCTGATTGCCGCTCTTTCGTTGTTCACGACGGAGCGGCGAGCGCCAGGGCAGTATCTGCTCATCGACGATCTCAACATCGTCTTTATTATCCTCAATACTTTCGTCGGTTTCACCACCAGCGTGTTCAGCGCCAGCTACATTGCGCATGAGCTGGAGACCGGCCGGCTGACGCCCGCGAACCTTCGATTTTACCACGCCATGTATCAGATCATGATGTTCGGCATGAATCTGGCATTTGTGTCGAACAATATCGGTCTGATGTGGGTCGCCGTCGAGCTTGCAACGCTGACCACCGTACTGATGGTCGGCATCTATCGCACGCATGAAGCGCTGGAAGCGGCCTGGAAGTATTTCATTCTGGGCAGCGTCGGCATCGCGTTTGCACTTTTCGGCACTATCCTCGTTTACATGGCGGCACAACCGGTAGTTGGTGAAGGCTATGATGCGATGGTCTGGAGCCTTCTGGTCAAGCATGCCGCCGCCTTCGACCCGGCGCTCCTGAATGTCGCGTTCGTGTTTCTGCTGCTTGGCTATGGCACGAAGGTCGGCCTCGCCCCCTTGCACGCCTGGCTACCCGACGCGCATGCGGAAGGGCCGACACCGATCTCCGCCGTGCTCTCCGGCCTTCTTCTGAACGTCGCGCTTTATGCTGTGCTGCGCTTCAAGATCCTGCTCGCCGCCAGCCCTGAGACGATTGCTCCCGGGCCATTGATGGTGACGATGGGGCTCACGTCATTGGTCTTCGCCGCCTTCATGCTCTACCGCCGCCGCGACATCAAGCGCATGTTTGCCTACTCCTCGATCGAGCACATGGGCATCATTGTCTTTGCCTTCGGCATGGGCGGACCGATCGCCAATTTCGCCGGGCTGCTGCATATGGTGATGCATTCGCTGACCAAATCGGCGATTTTCTACGCTGTCGGCCATATCGCACAGATCAAAGGAACGCAGAGACTCTCCAGCATCCGCGGCCTCACCGAGACCCATCCAGGGCTCGGTTGGGGCTTGGTGATCGGCGTCGTTGCCATTGCCGGGTTGCCGCCCCTGGGGATTTTCATGAGCGAGTTCCTCGTCGTGACCTCGACATTTGCGCGCCAACCATTGCTTGCCATTCCGCTTGTCCTCGGACTTTTGATCGCCTTTGGCGCATTGTTGCTGCGCCTCACCGGCGTCGCCTTTGGCCAGCCGCGCGGCAGTACCGCGCCGGCCGAAGCGTCCTACATACCGATGTATTCCCACCTCGCCTTGGTGCTGGGCGCCGGTATCTACCTGCCACCGCCGCTGGTCTCCTGGTTCCAGCATATCGCCAACCTTCTTGGATAATGGGAACCTCAGCAATGCCAGCGCTGACCGATCTGATCCTGGAAGGCCGCCCCGTAGACGACCATCATCCCTGGCCACGCACTGTCGTCGATCCGACAACCTGGACCTCCGCAGCCCTGGCGCTTGCAGAGGAACATTGGACCCTGCTCGGTCTCTGGGGCGAAACGAATGCCGTGCACATGGCGCTGCTTGAAAAGCCGGCGGGCGCGATCGGCATCATCAGCCTGGAGGGATTGGAAGGCAGCTACCCCTCTGTCGCACAGCACCATCCGCCGGCGTTGCGCCTGGAACGCGCGATCCGTGATCTGGTCGGATTGGAACCACAGGGCTTACCTGACGCGCGTCCATGGCTCGATCACGGTCGCTGGGACATGCGGTTTCCGTTGGCAGATCGCGCGGCGCCGGTGATCAAGGCGGCGCCTTACGAATTCCTGCGCGCCGAGGGCGAAAGCCTGCATCAGATTCCTGTCGGTCCGGTGCATGCCGGCGTCATCGAGCCGGGGCATTTTCGATTCACCGCCTACGGCGAGACGATCGTCCGTCTCGAAGAACGGCTCGGATATGTTCATAAGGGGATAGAGGCGCTCATGGCAGGAGCAAGCCTCGACCGGGCGGTGCAACTTGCTGGGCGCACGTCCGGCGACAGCACAGTTGCCTATGCTTTCGCTTTTTCGCGGGCGGTCGAGGCCGCCGTCCAGCTCGAGGTTCCAACGCGGGCCGCCTGGCTGCGCGCGCTGATGGCCGAGCTCGAACGGCTCGCCAACCATATCGGCGACATCGGCGCTGTCTGCAACGACGCTGCGTTTCCACTCATGCATACGCATTGCGGCGTGCTGCGCGAGCGCATACTGCGCGCCGCCGACACCGCGTTCGGCCACCGCCTGATGCGCGACCGCGTCAAGCCCGGCGGCGTCACCACCGACTTGGAGGATGACGGGATCGTCGCCTTGCTGTCCCTGGTTGCAGAGATCCGCCAGAAGTTCCCGGCTTTGGTCGAGCTCTATGACAATACCGCATCACTTCAGGACCGGACCGTTGGCACCGGCATGCTCAGGCCGGAGCTTGCCCGCCAGTACGGTGCTGGCGGCTTTATCGGGCGGGCGTCCGGGCGCAGTTTCGACGTGCGGCGCGCGCTTTGCTACCCGCCCTATGACAGCCTCGTCTTTGATATTCCGGTGCTCAGCGAGGGCGATGTCAATGCCCGCGTATGGATTCGCATTCGCGAGGTCGAACAGAGCCTATCGCTCATCGAGCAGATCCTGGGCCAGCTGCCAGCTGGTCCGGTGCGCACCGAAATCTTGGACATTGGTGAGACACGCGAAGGTCTGGCTCTTGTTGAAGGTTTTCGCGGCGATGTGCTGATCTGGCTCCGCCTCGGCAAAAACGGCAGGATCGACCGCTGCCATATGCGCGACCCGTCCTGGTTCCAATGGCCGCTTCTGGAAGCTGCGATCGAAGGCAACATCGTCGCCGACTTTCCGCTCTGTAACAAGTCTTTCAACTGCTCCTATTCCGGTCATGATCTCTGAAGGCAGGCCATCATGCGCAAACTCCTCCTTGAAAGTCTGATCCGAGTGCCCCTGACCGAGCGAGCTCCGCCTCGCTCGGACGCCGCAATGGATGAGCTCGCTGCTGCCGTTGACAAAGCTGCCCGCCGGCATCTCGGCCACAGCCTGTCGATCCGCGCCGTCGATGCCGGCTCGTGCAATGGCTGCGAACTGGAGATGCACGCTCTTAACAATGCATTCTACGACATCGAGCGCTTCGGGATCCGCTTCGTCGCTTCGCCGCGGCACGCAGATGTACTTCTGGTTACTGGACCGGTGACCAAGAACATGCGCGAAGCTTTGGAACGGACATATGATGCCACACCTCATCCGAAATGGGTGGTCGCGTTGGGTAGCTGCGCGCGCGATGGCGGCTGCTTTGCCGATAGCTATGCTGTCGTTGGCGGCGTTTCGACGGTCATACCGGTCGATCTCCATATTCCAGGTTGCCCGCCGCCACCGGCAGATATCCTTAAAGGTCTGCTGGCATTGCTCGAGCATGCGGATATGGGAGGGCCTACGTCGCGACGATAATCAAGTATTTTCACTTTATATTGATGTTTTATATGTCAATGATAATAGTCGAAACATGACTCCTTATAGACTGACACGGAATACCTGATGATCACCGCCGCCCAGCTTCGTGCCGCCCGCGCACTCCTTGATATCGACCAGAAAACCATGGCCGAGATGGCCGGTGTTTCGCTGCCGACGATCCAGCGAATGGAAGCGAGCCTCGGCAATGTGCGAGGGATCGTCGACAGCCTTACCAAAGTCATCGAAGCGCTCAATCGGGCCGGTATCGAACTGCTCAGTGAATACACGCACAACGACGGTGGCGGACGCGGCGTTCGGTTCCGGCGCGCAGGGACGCCTTCGGGCGAACCTGGTTAGATCAGGGGACGTGGCTCTCTCTCTCTCTCTCTCTCTCTCTCTCTCTCTTTCGATCTTGGAATCCCGATGAGCCCGTGCTGGCACTTCCTCCTTCGTCCCAGCCGATCCGCGTGCTGCGGCGGCGTTCACTCATGATCCCGTATCTGCGCCGCCTGACCGGACGAGAACGAAGCGACAAGGCTGACCGGCACCTCGCACGGTTTTTGACATTTGTCGCAGGCGCGGCCAATGCCGGTGGTTTTCTGGCGGTCCAGCAATACACCTCCCATATGTCCGGCATAGTTTCATCAATGGCCGACAATCTGGCGCTCGGCGATATCGGGCTGGTGCTTTCCGGGTTGGGTGCCCTGTTGTCATTTGTCGCAGGAGCCGCCTGTTCGGCGATGCTTGTTAACTGGGGACGGCGTCAAGGTCTGCAGAGCGAGTATGCGTTTTCGCTCGTCCTGGAAGCTGCCCTGCTGATCTGCTTCGGCCTGCTCGGTGGCCACCTTGCGCGTCAGGAAGGACTGTTTGTGCCGACGACTGTCGTGCTCTTGTGCTTTATCATGGGGTTACAGAACGCCATGATCACCAAACTGTCGCAGGCGAGGATCCGGACGACGCACATCACCGGCCTGGTCACCGACATGGGCATCGAACTCGGCAAGTTGTTCTATTGGAACGTGTCGCAGCGTAGCCCGGAGGCGCCATTTGTTCGGGCAGATCGTAACAAGTTGAGACTGCTGGCATCGTTGGTCACACTGTTTTTTGTCGGAGGTGTCATCGGTGCAATGAGTTTCAAACATATCGGCTTCGCGGCGACGCTGCCTCTCGCGGTCATTTTGCTTTTGCTCGCTGCAGTGCCGGTTCTGGACGACGTGTCTATCGGCGTGAGGCGGCGTCGGCAATAAGCGGCATCGGCCTCTAGTTGTAGGCGATCGTGTCGCCGTTACGCGGGCGTGTCAGAAAATACTGCTCATATGCGTAGGCGCCGTTTCCGGTAAAGCTTCCGACAGCCTGATAAAATCGTGCCAAGCTTGTACTCGACGCGCGTCACAATCATCTGCACATCTTCTTCCCGCAGGTCCTCGGGAATTTCGATGGTGAGTCCTGCCGATCGAGAGAGCCGTCGTGCCATAGGCCGACGACCATCGGCACGGTACAGATCGCGGCCGAGATGGCGACATTGCCCCGCCTGTCGGCGATCATCGACTTCATCCATGAAACGGGGCGATTGCACCAGAAGCAAGAGTGGATTTCATTACGCCCGGGGACCTTTTCAGCTTGTTGAAGGCCGATGATCCACGATGAAGCTTATTCATCAGTCAACGATGATATGCCCGTACTGGCCAGATAACGCAGCAATATCCGTTCCGCGCAAAAAAATGCGCGCCGATTCCGTTTCGGCTCCAGCTCTTTCTGCTTGCGGACAAAGTCAGCGGCATCTGACATCGTCTCAAACGTTTCCTGGCCGAGAAGGGATCGGAGATGGAGGCTGGCACCCGGTTGCGATAATGACTTCAGGAAGGCGCGCCGCTGACAGATATCTGCAAGCGCGCGGAACCAATGCGGTTTCGCTGGCCGGCCGTCGCATCCCCTCATGATGTTTTTCGCTTATTATGGATATAAGTTGCGCAAATGGGCCGATGCTGCAGCCGATAATGCGTGCGGGCCTATATTCAACTCAACTTAATCGTATGATAATTGGAGGTTGGCGGTCTGCACCCCATGCGGCCCGGTTTAGGTATCGCTCGAGTTCCCAGGGGGCTCGTTCTTTTTGGAGCTCTGATGAGGTACGTTACTCATTCTGCCTTCCATGTCGTGGAAGCCGATGCTGACGAGATGTCGGAGCACGATGCAAAGACCCCCGCCCAAGTGGAGCTCTTCAAGCCGCGCCAACGAATCTCTGTCGAAGACCGGCATTATGCCGCCGGGCGCTACAGCGTGTGGAACGGCAGATGCCATTCCGGCATGAAGGTTGCGCTCGCCGGTGCGCCAGACGCCTACGTCCTCTACCTCCCGTTCTCGGGCGCCATGGAGACAGACGTTGGCCGGCACCGCGTCGTATCTACGGCGACGACAGGCTTTTTTGGTGACATCTCGCGCTTCGAAAAGCTGGTACTGCAGGAAGACCGGAGCCATATCGGCATGGCATTCGAAAAATCGGCAATAATACAGCAACTGAGCGAACTGCTGGACGGGCCAGTCACGGACAGCATCGAATTTGCCAGCACGGTGGATCTTACAACGGTGAAAGGCTCACGGTTGGCGGCCCTTGGAACCCTTGTCTGGAATTGCCTTGACGTCGATGATGCCGATCAGCTGTCGCCGGTCGCCATCGAGCGTCTGTTCCAGACAATGATGACCGTGCTTCTGGAGGTAGTTCCGAACAACTACATGCCGCGGCTGATACGACCGGTTTCTCCCGCTGTGCCCAGACGATTGAAAAGAGCGATCGAGTATATGTATGCCAACGTATCGCGCGCGATAACCGTCGCGGATATCGCGCGCGAAGCCGGCACCAGCGTGCGGGCGTTGCAAGCTTCTTTTCAGCAGTTCAAAACCACCACGCCGTTGAATTATTTGCGGATAATCCGACTCGAAGGCGCTCGAAAAGCCCTGGCGGACGATGCCAATTCCCTGTCTATTGCCGATATCGCACGGAACTGCGGGTTTTCACATATGGGCCGCTTTGCGGCGGCCTACTATGAAGCCTTTGGAGAAACGCCGTCAGAGACAGCCAAGATGTGCTGGAGCGAGGCCAAGAAACGCAGCGTGGCCGAGTAGGGGACTTGGGAGATCAGTGCGCACCGCGCCCGCCATGCCTGCAGCCTGGTTAAAGGCCTCGCGGCCATCACGAACGACGGACAAAACTGAAACCGCCCGTCGGGTGACAAGATCGATGGGCGGGTATCACTTTCAGGCATGCGGCCTTCATGGCCGCAGCATTTACCGCCCGAGATTGCCGCGACCAATGTCGAACCTCAATGCGGTGCGGTAGCCCAGTCATCTTTCTCCTTATCCTGCGGAACGTGCGCTATCCGGACTCCAGCCTTTTCAACGCTGCGCGAGGATCTCGTGCAGCCGATGCTGTGCCATCTGAGGCGTGATGGTCTGGTCGTTGAAAAATTCCGTGAGAACACCGATCCAGCCTTCCGACATCTGCGCCGGCATGGCCATGGACTGGGCACTAACCCCGCCTTTCTTCTCAGCGATCATTTTCAAACCGAGCTGGCCACAGCGATCGAGCCCGCTTGGATCAACGTCGGTGCGCGCCGGGAGAGAGCCCTTGATGCGGCTGAAGGCCACCTGATTGTCGCGGTCGAGCACCATGCGGGCGAAGGCCCGCTGCGCCTCAGCGGCTTCTTCGCGGTTCGTCAGCGGAAAGGCAAAGGCATCGATGTCCAAAAAGTAGGCAATGGCGGTGCCGGGTACCAGGCTGCAACCAAAGTCCTTGTCAACAGTGTAACCGCGAGCCACCAGCTCACCCTTTGCCCAGTCGCCCATGAACTGCATGCCGGCGTCACCCTGCCCGACCGCCGCCGTGGCATCCGCCCACGTCTTTTGCTCGCGCGCCGCGCTTGGCTCGACATAACGGGAGATGCGGCGCAGCATCTCCAGCGCTTCGATCATGCGCGGGTCGGTGGCCATGACCTGGTCGCCGCTGATGATGCGGGCATATCCCTCGGGTCCAAGCTTCTGATACATGATGTTGTTGAAAATCAGCGATATTTCCCAAGGGCCTCCGCCAATGGCGACAGGCAGCCGGCCACTCGCCTTGATCTTGTCGGCAGCGGCGAAGATCTCGTCCCAGGTCTGCGGCGTCGCCAAGCCCAAGTCCCGGAAGACAGCCTCGCTTGTCCAGAGCCAGTTCTCAGCGTGGATGTTGGTCGGCGCGAAATAGATCTTGCCGTCATAACTAATGCGGTCGAGCACGGTGGCAGGCAATACGTCGCGCCAATTGTCATCCCGGGCCACCTCTTCAATGTCCAGCACAATCCCCATTTCGGGAAGCTCGCGCGAGCCCTCATTGGCATTCCATTGCATGACCGCCGGTGCGTATCCATTTGCAACGCGCTCGCTGACGATCCTTTGCACCTCCACCTTGTTCCTGCCCGGCATATCGGCCCATTGCCGACCGGCCGCGGCCCACGCATTTCGAAAAATGTCGAGCGCCGCCGATTCACTTTTCGAGACCCAATAATGTACGACATCGACTGCCATACCCTCTTCGGCAGCCACTGGCTGTCCCTGGCACAAATTCGCAAGCACAACAGTCGCGGCGAAACAAAACTGGCTTGCCTTGTTCTTCATCAGAGTCTTCCTTTCAATTGAGAAAAATCAAGTACCGTCCGCCCAGCCGTCTAGCCGGCGGTTCGGCGGATGTGACGGGCCGCAGCACTCATCGCGGGCTCAGCGGCCGCGAGCCTCTTCGGCAGACGCTCGCTCGCCACCTCGGCGGGTTGCGGTTTGGCAAAGAAATAGCCCTGGCCGATCTCACAGCCTGCGTTGACGAGGAAGCGTCGCTGCGCGTCGGTCTCGATGCCTTCGGCGACACAGCGTTTGCCAAGATTGCGGGAGAGGTCGATCATGGCGCAAACGATCTGCTCCGAGCGCGTGTCAGTCCCTATGTCCGCGACGAAGCTGCGGTCGATCTTCAGTTCGTCAAAGGGAAAGTCACGCAGGTGTACCAGCGACGCAAATCCGGTTCCAAAGTCGTCGAGGGAGACTGAAAGGCCGTGTTCGCGGAAGCGCGTCACCGTCTCGAGGATCCGCTCCGCATTGCGATTGAGGAAGACATCTTCAGTCACCTCTACTGCGAAGTCGTGCCAGTCGAGGCCGTTTTCCCGAATGACCTCGGCGAGCATCTCGTGGCCATCCTCGCAGACCAGAAGCGCCTCGGGCAGGTTGATCGCGATCGGCCCGGGTACCAGCCGGGCGTCTTTCCAGGCCCTCAGATCACGGGCGACGATTTTTGCCACGGAACGGGTCATGCCGCGGATAAGATGCGGCCCTTCCATTAATGGGAGGAAGCGGCCCGGGGCCAGTATGCCAAGGCTGGGATGGCGCCAGCGCACGAGCGCCTCAAAACCCAGGTGCTCTCCCGTCCGCAGATTGACCTTCGGCTGGTAGTGCACGACGAATTCGTTGCGATCGACCGCAACGATGAGTGCGAGGGATAATTGGTTTTCCTCCAGCCGCCGCGACAGCGCCGCTTCGTCGAATATGATGGCGGTGTTGCGTCCGCTCTTGGCCGTGTAGAGCGCAAGGTCGGCAACACGCATCAGGCTCGGCTCATCCGTTGCATGATTGGGCGCGACGGCGCCCCCGATGCTGGCCGAGACCCGCAAGGTGC
Organism: Pararhizobium sp. LjRoot235; assembly: GCF_964254145.1. Taxonomy (NCBI): domain Bacteria; kingdom Pseudomonadati; phylum Pseudomonadota; class Alphaproteobacteria; order Hyphomicrobiales; family Rhizobiaceae; genus Pararhizobium; species Pararhizobium sp. LjRoot235. The sequence continues at coordinate 736,322 of NZ_CAXUSP020000002.1, forward strand.
GGCCCTCGAAGAGAAAATCCGCCGCGATCGTTTCCACGGCGCGGTTGGCGATGCCCGCAAGCGCGGCTTCATCATAAATTCCGGGCAAGAGCACTGCGAATTCGTCGCCACCCAACCGGGCAACAAAGTCATCGGAGCGAAAGACCCTCCGGAGCGCGCTCGCGACGTGACGCAACACCGCGTCACCGGCCGGATGTCCGAAGCCGTCGTTGATGCTTTTGAAACGGTCGAGGTCCACGAGCAGTACGGAAAAGCCGGTGCCGTTTTGCCTTAATTTACTGAACAGATTACCGAGGGTGTCGCTAAAGGCAGACCGATTGTGAATCTCCGTTAGCGCGTCGGTATGCGCAAGTTGCTTCAGCTGATCCTCGAAATCCATCGTCCGGCGGTGCTCATTACGCAACTTCTTCAGAAGAGGGCTGAACAAAAATGCGCTGGCCAGAGCGAGAGTGGCCGCGATCAACGCAAGAAGGGAGGTGCTGATCACCTTGGCGTTGTCGATGCTGATCTCGCTGCGATCGTGAGCGTGGTGGATAAGGTCGCTAAACTGGCGGTTCAGGGTGCCTTCCGAAGAGACGGCAAAGTCGATCGGGCCCCAAAAGGTATAGCGTAGCCGCCGTTCCTCGTTCTTGGCGGCAGCCACCTTTTCGGCACGCCGGAGGAAGTCTTCGAGGCGTCGGTTGAGGTCGACCCGCAACAGTTCGGAACTCCCGTCGCGAGGGGTGAGCTTCTCGAGAAGATTCTGGCCGATGCGACGGTGGAGTTCCTCCAGTTGTTCGCTCATGGTTCGAATGTCAGTGACGGCTTCGCGGATGTCGTCGATCATCGGTGCGATAATGTATTCCGGCATGTTGGGATCGGTCGAGGCTCGCATCAGCGCCCGCGTTTGGTTGGCGAGCTGCTGGAAACGGATGAACTGGCTGCTGGTCAGGGAACTGATGTCCTGCTGGAGCGAATGACGATCAAGGGCGACCATAACCGTCAGATATGTGGCGCCGATGAGTAAACTCATGACCACGACGGCTTTGGTATAGTTTCGCCCGATGGATTTGATGTAGCTTTCAAGGGAAGATAGCGGCTTGGTCAGCGGGTTCGATAATTTCAGCATCTTATCGGTGACCCTCGCCGGGAATTGGATCCAGATGATCGCGCCACGCCCCCTCTCATCTTTGTCACGCTCAACTTTGCTCCACTCCCCTTTTGACGGTGGTTATGCCAGCGTCTCGCTCCCGCCTGTTCGATGCCACCTCAAACTGCACGTTTCTTTTTTTAACGCGTTTGGTGCCGGATACATCTTGCCGTCGACGCAATCCCGAAAGCATCAGGATATGGCGTTCCATACTTTCGGTGAGCCAAAATTGGGGTAAGCTGGCTAAAGGAACCTTAAAGAAAGACCTGGCCTTCCCGGATCGGAACAGTAAGTGCGCGTTCTGTATAATATTCGCGCTTTCTGACCATCCGCGCGGACTTTGCATCGTCCGGATGAAAGGTCTTCAACGATCAAGTGGCGTCGCACCGACAGGCGGCGCTTTCGGCTGTCACATAGCTCTTTCGGCTGATGGAAGGTCGACATAATTTATAAAGGCGTCGGTGCGCACAGCGGAAGCCACGCGGTCTCATTTTCCTGAAAAGCAAAGCTTCTCTTGATTCTGGCGCCGAATGGTTAACAGAACCCTACCCGCGGGACGCTGCTGTGACTGGCGGGGTGCCAACTCGCGGCGGTCCGAATCTTCCGCAAGGCCAATCGTGATTGGACTTATTCCCTCGTCCGAGTCACGCTGAAGAAAGAAAGAAAGGCCGGAGCATCAATCGTTCAATGGAGGGCGAAATGAAGCACCATGAATTCGAACAACTGCAGAATCTTGCCAGGATCAACCAGGATTACCCTCATCACGTCATGCCGCGCGACAAGCGTCTGCAACGTTGGGCGGAACTCCTCGAAGCAGACCCGCAGCGGCTTCTCTCGACGCTGCACGAAACCGAATATCAACCGCACGCCGTGCGCGCTGCCCTGCACTGCGACAACTCGGCGATCTCGGTTGCCTTCAACGATCCTGTCCTTCGGGCCGCCGGGATGAAAAACGACACCTACGGAGAAGCGAAACGGTTTTTCGAACTGTCCGACAGGCAATTGCACAGAATCGTCTGCTACTGCCATTTCGGCGCGACGGTCAGCGCTGAGACGACCGCCCGCTATATCCGGGCAAAGCATGTCGACAGGCAGGAGGGCATTTGGGCTCGCCTGCGCGAAATGTTCGTTGGCTAAGGCGGCAAGGTGGCGTTGTCAGCTGATCCGCGAAGCCATTGCGGAGGCGTCCGAGAAGAAGTCGGACATTTTCGTATACGGATCGCGCGTCTTGGCCCGATGAAAAGGCCCGGTGCGGATGTTGTTCTGCCTCGATGAGAGGCGAACCTCGGCTCACCAACTCGTCGAGTAGCGGCGCGAATGCTGTTACAGACGAGAAGGTTGGTGTGTTGCCAGTTGCCACTCGGCTGCTTTGAAGAAACCTCAAAGCAGCGCATCAAATCGTTGGCTTGGGTGTTCTTAAAAACAATCGGCATTACCAGTTCGCCTGCGGCCCGATACCTTATGGGTGAAGAGAGATGCCAAGGATTTGACGGTACCCTCCTATTCACTTTGTCTGAAATTGCGAATCCGATCGAAGAGAACGGCAAGCACGATGGCGCCGCCGATAAATGTGCCTTGCCAGAAGGCGTTGATTCCCAGCAAGCCGAGACTGTTGCGGATCACCTCGATCAATGCTGCCCCGATCAACGCGCCGAAGGCGGTACCGACGCCACCGGCGAGATTGGCGCCGCCGATGACGGCAGCGGCAATGACCTGGAGTTCCATTCCCGCACCGATGTTCGTCGTGACGGCGCCGAGCCAGCCGGTTTGAATGATGCCGGCGACCCCCGCCGACAGGGCGGAAATCATGTAGACCGCGACCTTGATCCGTTGCACGGGAACGCCGGTGAGCGTGGCAGCGTGCTCATTGCCGCCGATAGCAAAGACGTAGCGGCCAAATCTGGTCCAGCGCAGCACGAAGCCGGTGAGGAGCGCCAGCACGATCATGTAGAGGACCGGGTTTGCGATACCGAAGAACCATGCGCCGCCGCCCAACGCCAGCAATTTGTCGTGATCCGGCCCGAACTGGAAGACGACCGTATTGTTGGACGCAACCATCGCCAGACTGCGGGCAATCGAAAGCATGCCGAGCGTAACGACGAATGGCGGAAAGCCCAGATAGGCGATCAGTACGCCGTTGAACGCTCCGACGACAAGAGCCGTGCCGATCGAAGCGGCGATGCCTACCTCGATGCTGTAGCCGGCATGCATGACAACCGCCAGCACCATACTGCACAGGCAAAGCACCGATCCCACCGACAAGTCGATCCCGCCGGTAATGATGACGATCGTCATGCCGAGCGCAATGATTGCAACAAAAGTGACGTTGCGTGTGATGTTGTAAAGGTTCTTCGCCGTGGCAAAGGAGTCGGTGGCGAAGGAGAGGAAAATGCAGGCGAGGATGACAGAGAGCAAGATCCAGATCGTCTGACTGCCAAGCATCGCCCCGAGCCAGTTCTGCTGCTTTTGTTTGATCGTCTGATCAAGGGTAATTGTCATCATCGACCTTCGTTTCCAGCGGGGTACCGTTAGGTTGCTTTGATCATACCTGTTCGATCGCGCCGGTGATAAGCCCTGTTACTTCCTCAGGCGAACTTGCCGCAATCGGCTTGTCGGCGACCTTCCTGCCGCGCCGCATCACGATGACGCGGTCGGCGACGTCAAAGACGTCCGGCATGCGGTGACTGATCAGAATGACGGCGATGCCTCGGTCACGCAAGTGGCGGATCAGGTTGAGCACCTCCGCCACCTGCCGCACCGAGATGGCCGCTGTTGGCTCGTCCATGAGCACGATCTTCGCTTCGGAGAGCATGGTGCGGGCGATCGCGACCGCCTGTCGCTGGCCGCCCGACATCTGCTTGACGAGGTCGCGCGGGCGCGTCTCCGACTTTAGCTCCCTGAAAATTTCGCCGGCCCGCCGATACATAGCCTTATAATCCAGCACCTTCAGAGCCCCGACACCGCGGCGCAACTCGCGCCCCAGAAACACATTCGCGGCCGCAGTCAGATTATTGCACAGTGCAAGATCCTGGTGAACAATCTCGATGCCATGCTGGCGCGCTTCCACCGGGCGGTGAAGGGCGAGTTCTCGGCCGTCCATATGCATGGTTCCGTGGCTCGGCCTAAAATTGCCGGCGATCATCTTGACCAAGGTGGATTTGCCGGCTCCGTTGTCGCCCATGAGGCCAACCACCTGGCCCGCCTCGAGCACAAACGAAACATCATTGACCGCCTGGATGGCGCCGAAATGTTTGGAAATGTTGGTGAGTTCGAGAACTGCCACCAGCCTTCTAGCCTCCGAAGTCCGCACTTGCCCGTGGAGCCATCGCGCATCCCCTTCCCGATTTTCTTCCCAGGAGAAGAGTCGCAAAACCTCGCGGCAGCGTCAACCAATTGTACTATGGATCAAACTATATCTCATCATGTCTCATTTGTAGTATAAATATCCATTGACGTGCATAGCGCGCGGATATTAGCTGTTTTCGGGAGGAGAGCATGCTTATCCTTGTTACCGGTGCTACGGGCAAGGTCGGGCGGCGATTCATTGCTGGGCTGCTTGACGATCCGCGATTTTCGAATGCGCGCATACGTGCCCTTTGTCATAACCGGCTGTGCGATGAGACCGACCGGATTGAGGTGATGCGCGGTTCGGTCGCCGATCGAGCTGTCGCGACTGCGGCAATTGCCGGCATTACCCATGTCGTGCATCTCGCCACCTGCAAGGAGACGCCGTCCGACGTCATGGACGTGACGGTCAAGGGCCTCTTCTGGCTGCTCGAGGCGTTTCGCCTAAGCACCACCGCGCGCCAGTTCATCCTCATCGGCGGCGATGCCGGGATTGGTCATTTTTACTATCGCCACGAAGGACCGATTACCGAGGACACGCCGCACAGCGCCTATCCGGGAAGCTACGCCCTGTCCAAGGTACTGGAAGAGGTGATGCTGGAGCAGTTCGGTATCCAGTATGACTTGAACGGTTGTTGTCTGCGTGCGCCGTGGATCATGGAAAAGGATGACTTCAAATACACGTTGTCCTTTGGCGATGATGTGTTCGGCGGGCCTGACTGGAAAACACTCGTTCCGGAAGCCGACGCGAGACGTTACGCCATCGAAGGCACTGTGCCACTGCTGCGCGATGCCGACGGGCGTCCACTGAAGCGCAACTTTGTGCATGTCGATGACTTGGTCGGCGCCATATTGGCCGCCATCGACAATCCACGCGCGAAGCGGCAACTCTTCAACATCAGCATGGACCAGCCTGTCGACTACGGTGAAGTCGCCGGCTACCTCGCCCGCAGCCGCGGCCTCGATTCGGTCGATATACCAAGCCAGTTCCATTCGAACTGGATGGACAACAGCAAGGCCAAGTACCTGCTGGATTGGCGACCCGACTACGATCTGGAATTGCTTATCGACTCGGCCTGGAAGTACGAGCGCTCACAGGATGACCCTCGCATCGTCTGGTATCCGGGTTGATGTGGCGGGCACGCCGTGCCCGTCTGTATCAAGGGAGGAAGGCATGAGGAAGATACTATTGCTAAGCGTTGCCGTTATGGCGCTTTGTGCCGGACAGGCTCTGGCCAAAAAGCAGCTTGTCATCGTCGTGAAGGGGCTCGATAACCCGTTCTTCGAGGCAATCAACCAGGGTTGCCAAAAATGGAACAAGGAAAACCCGGACTCGGAATACGAATGCTTCTACACCGGCCCAGCCTCGACCTCTGACGAGGCCGGAGAGGCGCAGATCGTCCAGGACATGTTGGGCAAGGCCGACACCGCGGCGATCGCCATCTCGCCGTCCAACGCCAAGCTGATCGCCCAGACGCTGAGGACCGCCAATCCGACGGTTCCGGTGATGACGCTGGATGCGGATCTTGCCGCCGAGGACTCTGCATTGCGCAAGACCTATCTCGGCACCGACAACTACTTGATGGGCGCGCGCATCGGCGACTACATCAAGAAAGCCAAGCCAAACGGTGGCAAGATCTGCACGATCGAAGGCAATCCGGGCGCTGACAACATTCTACGTCGCGCCCAAGGCATGCGCGATACGCTGACCGGGCAGAAGGGGCTGGCGGAACTGAAGGGCGAAGGCGGTTGGACGGAGGTCGCCGGCTGCCCGGTCTTTACCAATGACGACGGGGCGAAGGGCGTCCAGGCGATGACCGACATCCTTGCCGCCAATCCCGATCTCGCCGCCTTCGGCATCATGGGCGGCTGGCCGCTGTTCGGCGCGCCACAGCCGTATCGCGATCTGTTCAAGCCCATGGCCGAAAAGATCGCCAGCAACGAGTTCGTCATCGGCGCTGCCGACACGATCGGCGACGAGGTGGCGATCGCGCGTGAAGGCCTGGTGACGGCACTCGTCGGCCAACGGCCATTCGAAATGGGCTACAAGGCACCCTCAGTGATGGCGGACCTGATCGCCGGAAAGCCGGTTGAAGATCCGGTGTTCACAGGTCTTGATGAGTGCACCAAGGATACAGTCGATACCTGCATTCAGAAGTAACCGCGCCGTTCGGAGCGCCTCAGCCCATGGGCGCTCCGAACGGCCATGATGATCCTGAAACGACTGGAACCAAGGACAGCGACCGCCAACAGGAGCGTCAGCCTGACGAGGCTTCCGGCAAAACGTTGAAAATGACCGCAACGGAACCGAATGCGGCCATTTCCATGGGATAGTTATTGGCGACGCTGCGGCCTTTTTACCCAATTCCGCGTGCGTAAGCAGGTGGACTTCGCTGTCAGCTTTACGCCCAGTGATCCGGCATCATGCGGCATTACGCAATGCCTGGTTTCAATTGGAACCGAACGTAGTGAAGGTTGGATGGATTGCCCGGGCCAAAGACCGCGTCTGAGTTTGGACTTGGCAACGTCCTGTGCTGGCGCTTAGGCTACCGTTCATTCGACAAAAACTGCTTGAAACGGTCGGATTTTGGGTTCCGAAAAATTTCGCCAGGATCGCCTTCTTCCTCGACGACGCCTTTATGCAGAAACACAACTCTATTGGATACGTCGCGTGCAAACGCCATCTCGTGCGTGACGACGAGCATCGTTCGACCTTCTTCGGCCAGAGAGCGCATGACCTTCAGGACTTCACCAACAAGCTCCGGATCAAGTGCAGATGTCGGTTCGTCGAAGAGCATGACCTTTGGCCGCTGCGCGAGCGCACGCGCGATTGCCGCCCGTTGCTGTTGCCCTCCGGACAGGTGTGCTGGATAGTAATTTCTTTTGTCGGCGATACCGACCCGCTCAAGCAAAGCCTCCGCCTCTTCAACGCATTCGGCTCGATTGCGCTTTTGCACATGGACGGGTGCTTCGATCACGTTCTCAAGTATCGTCATGTGAGACCAGAGGTTAAAGCTCTGGAAGACCATTCCAATGTGTTCGCGAAGGCGGTCAACCTGTCGCCGATCGGCCGGCTGGGTCCTGTGCCGCCCCCTCGTCAGCGCGAACATTTCGCCGCCAATGCGGATTTCACCGCTATCGGGAACTTCGAGCATGTTGATGCATCTCAGCATCGTCGACTTTCCGGATCCGGACGAGCCGAGAATCGAGATCACGTCGCCTTCCTGAGCTTCCAGGGAAATCCCTTTCAAAACTTCAAGTGGACCAAAGCATTTACGCAGATCCTTAACTGAGACGGCGGCCATGCCATTCTTATTGTCGGCCGTTAGAAATATTCCCCTGTCAGACATGCGCACTCCCGTTTATGTCAAGGATGGTGGCCTCATACGAAGATGAGGCGAGAGCCAAAATTCGATGATCATCAGCAACCGCGTGACGAGGAAGGTAACGGCGAGATAAATCGCACCGGCGACAATGAAGACCTCAAAGGCGCGGAAGCTGTCGGCAATCAGCTTTCCCGCAAGGCCAGTGACTTCCATGATGGTGATGACAGACGCCAGCGCGGTCGCCTTGAGCATCAAGATGACTTCGTTGCCATAGGCTGGAAGCGCCTGCCGAATGGCGATTGGCAAGACGATGCGCCTGAACAGCAGCGGGCCTGACATGCCGCAGGCACGGGCTGCCTCCACCTGCTGAACGGAAACCGCCTGTAATCCTCCGCGGAATATCTCGCTTGTATAGGCCGCTGTGTTTAACGTCAGTGCGATCACTGCACACCAATACGGCTCACGAAAGATTACCCAAAGCCCCAGTTCCTGCAGCAGCGGCCGGAATTGTCCAAGGCCGTAGTAGATCAAAAACATCTGTACGAGCAGCGGCGACCCTCGAAAGACGAAAACGTAGCCCCGCGTGAAACCACGGCCGATCGGCCCCCCGGCCACCGCAACGAGCGAAATGACAAGAGCGAGGATACCGCCGGCAAGAATGGATGTCGCGGCAAGCTCCAATGTGAGCGGGAGACCTGGCAGCAGCGTGAGAAACGTCTCCCACATGAAGGCGAAGTCCATTACAAAGCCCTCCGGGTGCCACGTAGGGTTCTCGTTTCCAAGTGACGGAAAACGTTCGAGGATGCCCACGTGATGACGAGATATAGAACGACGGCGGTCAGGTAGAACTCGAAAGGTCGCCTGGTCGAACCGGCCGCGATCTGAGATTGACGCAGAAGTTCGACTAGTCCTGTAACGGAAATAAGCGCCGATTCCTTCAGCACGAGCTGCCAGGTATTGCCTAGTCCAGGGATGGCGTAGCGGAGAACCAGCGGCGCGATGATGCGACGAAACTTCGGCCAAGGCCGCATCCCGACAGCACTCGCCGCCTCAAGCTCGCCGCCGGCAACGGACTTGAAAGCGCCGCGAAACACTTCGGATTGGTAGGCCGCCGAAACGACGCCGAGAGCCAATGTGCCGGTAAGGAACGCCGGCATGCCAATGAAGCCTTGGTAGCCAAAGAGGCCGCCGACATACCCAAGAAATGCGCTCCCGCCGAAATAGAACAGGTAGATGACAAGAAGATCCGGCACACCGCGCAGGATGGTCGTATAACCATCTGCTAGCCACCGCAGAACAACGTAGCGCGATAGTTGCATGAACGTGATGACCGATCCAAGGATCGTACCCGTCAGGAAACCGCAAACGGAGACCCCCAGGGTCATAGCCGCCGCACTCAGGAGCAATGCACCCCAACCGATTTCACCAAACCCGACAAGCGCCACATATTTGTGAATGAGTTCCATTCGTATCTTGGCCTCTCCGCGCCTGGTGAGTTAATCCGCAGCCCGTCGATGCGCCCAAATACGCTGGAGCTTTGACATGTTCTTGAGTGAACTCTGAACGTGCGCGCGCGCAGCCGCCTCGGCCGCCTCGGGATCGCGCGCGCAGATGGCATCAGAGATGGCACGATGTTCGTCCAAATCGGTGTGCTCAAGATCCACCCAGAGAACCTCGAGCCACAGCGCCAGCCGCAGTTGTTGATACACTTGGTCGCTTAACCGAACGAGCGCATCGTTGCGCGTCGCCTCGAGGATTACCCGGTGGATGTAGAGCCCGAGATCGAGGTTTCGCGCCGCATCGGAAGGCGTGTCGTTCGCGCTCTCCTTGAGTTCGACCATCTGCACGATGACGCCGCGGAGCCTGTCGAGGTCTTCGTCCGTCGCCGTGGCGCACGCGAGCCGGGCCGCACACACATCGAGCGCCTCTCTGACAACCAAAAGATTGCAGAACGCGGTGATATCCAAATCCGAAACTGTGTAGCCAAGGTTTCTTTGGCCAACGACCAGACCTTCCTCTTCGAGCTTCATCAGCGCTTCACGAAGTGGCGTTCGGCTTACCCCAAACCTCTTTGCAAGCGTATTTTCAGATAGTCGTTCGGATGGGCGGAGTTGCCCGGTAAGGATCAAATCCTTCAGTTGAGCATACGTGGTTTCACGCAGCGAGCCGCGCGGCTCGTTTTTACTGAGTGTCAAGCCAATCCCCTTTCATCATCCCCAGACCCAAAATACAGGCCCCTGCGAAGACGATATCTTTTTTCCTCTTGCAGGATCAAGCGGAATACGAATATGTATACAATGTTGCCCACAACATTCAATCGAATTTTGTCGACAAGTGACAATCGGTACAACCGAACGGGCATAAGGGCGAACGGAGGACTTGCATGCCGGAGATATTATCGATCGAGGAACTCCGTGCCCGGTATGAGAACGCATCCGGGGCTGACATTTTCGATCCAGAGTTTCGCAAAGTTGCGGACCTGGTCTTCGGGGAAGGCGATAACCGCCAGGCCCCCTATTGCGGCGTTCCAACTTTGCTGAAGGCCCCTCTTCGGCAAGATGCTGCTCCTCGTTTTACAGACATCGATGTCGCGCTTCTGGGGATCCCGTTGGATCTAGGCGTAACGAACCGCCCGGGCGCACGTTTCGGTCCGCGCGCGGTTCGCAACGTCGAGAGAGTTGGGCCCTATGATCACGTGCTGCGCTCGGTTCCCGCTGCGCACGTCCGTGTCGCAGATGTGGGTGATGTGCCCTTTCGCAGCCGATTTGATCTGACCAGTTCGCACGAGGATATAGAGCGGTATGTTCGCAGCATCGTCGAGGCTGGGGTCGTGCCGCTCTCGGTCGGCGGTGATCACTCGATAGGACTGCCATTGCTTCGCGCCGTTGGTCGCGATCGTCCGGTTGGCATGATCCACATCGATGCTCATTGCGATACGAGCGGCTCGTTTGAAGGCTGCAAGTTTCACCATGGCGGTCCATTCCGACAAGCCGTACTCGACGGCGTGTTGGATCCCCGCCGGACTATACAGATCGGCATTCGCGGCAATTCGGAATATCTCTGGGAGTTCTCCTACGCCTCCGGAATGACAGTTATTCACGCCGAGGAGGTTGAGGAATTCGGCATCAAACGGGTGATCGAAAAAGCCCGCGCGATAGCGGGCGGTGGCCCGACCTATGTCAGCTTTGACGTGGACGCCCTGGATCCGGCATTTGCTTCGGGCACCGGCACACCGGAAATCGGCGGGCTCACCTCCACGCAGGCGCTTGGCATCCTTCGCGGTCTGTCCGGTCTCGACATTGTCGGCGGTGACGTTGTTGAGATCGCCCCTCAATACGATCCGACAACAAACACGGCGCACGCCGCCGCTCAAGTTTTGTTCGAACTCCTCTGCCTTGCCGCAGAGGCGATAAGGATCCGCGTGTCCGGCAAGGATTGAGCCCTCACGCTGATCAAAAGCAACCGCCGCTCGACAACGAGCGGCAAACCAAAAAGGGGAATAAAATGAAGAAAAGCAAACTTGCACTCGCCAGCCTCGTTCTTGGCACCGTTGCTGCGAGCAGCGCCCATGCCCAGAGCAAGCCAACCGAGATCACCATTGCCACTGAAGGCGCCTACGAGCCCTGGAACTTTACCGGGCCCGACGGGAAGCTTGCCGGCTTTGAAGTCGATCTCGCCAATGATCTTTGCGCACGCATGAAAATCAAATGCAACATTGTTGCGCAGGACTGGGACGGGCTCATCCCATCGCTGACTGCCAAGAAGTTCGATGCCATCATGGCATCGATGATCGTCACCGAGAAACGCCTTGCCGTCATCTCTTTCAGCGAGCCTTACGCTCCAACCGCGGCAGCCATGATGGTTGAAAAGTCTGGCCCGCTCGCAAATCTGCCCGGCACCGGAACGACTATTGACCTCGCAGGCGACAAAACAAAGGTCGAACAAGAATTGCAGCCCCTTCGCGACGCGCTGAAAGGCAAGGCGGTTGGCGCGCAGGTCTCCACGGCAAACGTGGCTTTCCTTGACACTTATTTCAAGGGTGTCGTCGACCAGCGCGAATACAAGACCGTCGAGCAACACGACCTCGATCTGCAGGCGGGTCGAATCGACGCTGTCGTGGCACAAAAGACATCGCTGACCGCGACGCTCTCGAAAGAGGATTTCAAGGACTACACGATTGCTGGGCCAACCTTCACCGGCGGGGTATTCGGTCAAGGAATTGCTGCCGGCCTGCGCAAGGACGACACCGAGCTGAAAGCGATGTTCGATGAGGCGATCGGCGCCGCAAAGGCTGACGGAACAATCAACAAGCTCTCAAAAAAATGGATGAAGATCGGCCTCGAATAATCGACCGATCCCTTTCCGACCCGAAAAACTACGGCCGTCGAGCGCTCAAGCTGCTCGGCGGCGGCATGAGACTGCTGCGAGTTTTCAACGCGCCTAGATCACCACTGGAGGGCTATCGTGACCATTCTTCTCAATTCCCTGGAAGCGCGCGACGCGGCGTTTGTCCTTCATCCCTATACCAATGCGTCACAGCATTTGAAGGACGGCCCGCTTATCATTTCCAAGGGTGAAGGAATTTACATAATCGACAGCGACGGCAATAAGTATATCGAAGGACTCGGTGGACTGTTCTGCGCTTCGCTTGGCTTTAGCGAGCAACGGCTCGTCGACGCTGCGACACGGCAAATGCAGGAATTGCCGTTCTATCACAGCTTTGGTGGCAAGTCGCATGAGACGGCCATCGAACTCGCAGAGCGGCTGATCCGCCTGGCTCCGGTCCCCATGTCGAAGGTGTTCTTCGCCAATTCTGGTTCAGAGGCCAACGACACCGCCCTGAAACTTGTCTGGTACTACCACAATGCCATCGGCATGCCGGAAAAGAAAAAGGTCATCTCCCGTTGGCGAGCCTATCATGGGGTAACAATTGCCTCGGCAAGCCTGACGGGGCTTCCCAACAACCATCGTGATTTCGATTTGCCGATCGACCGGGTTCTCCATACTGACTGCCCGGAATATTATCGCTATGGCCGTCCGGGCGAAACCGAGGAGGAATTTGCGACCCGTTGCGCGGTTTCGCTTGAAGAACTGATCCTTGCCGAAGGGCCTGAGACGATCGGCGCCTTCTTCGCTGAGCCGCTGATGGCGTCCGGCGGCTGCATCGTTCCGCCGCCGACCTATTATGAGAAGATCCAGGCTATTCTGAAGAAGTACGACATTCTGCTGATTGCTGATGAGGTGATCTGTGGTTTCGGCCGGCTCGGCACGATGTTCGGCTCCGAGAGTTTCGGGCTGCGCCCCGACATGATCGTCATGGCCAAGCAGCTTTCGGCGGCATACCAGCCGATCTCCGCGCTGATGGTCAACGAGAAGGTCCACGCGGCCATCGTCGCCGAGAGCGAGAAGATCGGAACCTTCGGGCACGGCTTCACCTATAGCGGGCACCCGGTTGCCACTGCCGTCGCATTGGAAACCCTAAAAATCTACGAGGAGCGCGACATCGTCGGGCATGTGCAAGACGTGGCGCCGCTCTTTCAACGAAGACTCCGCGCGCTCAGTGAACATCCGCTCGTCGGAAACGCGCGCGGACGCGGCCTGATCGGTACGCTGGAGCTTGTTCGCAACAAGGAAACCAAGGAGCCTTTCAAACCGGGGGACGGTATCGCGATCCATGCTGGCAAGAGGGCACAAGTGCACGGCGTCGTTACGCGTGCGCTCGGCGACAACTATTCTCTTTGTCCTCCCCTCATCATCACGGAAGCACAGATCAACGACATGTTCGACCGCTCCGAGAGGGCCCTTGACGACACCTACACCTGGGCGCGCGCCAATAATCTCTATTGATAAAGGAAGATAGCATGCGGAACTTCGAACAACCGGGGCGCTCGATTGCCGTTGGCCGCAGCGGCATGGCTGCAACCTCCCATCCCATGGCAACCTTGACGGCGATCGACATCCTCAAAAGTGGCGGCAAGGCCATAGATGCTGCGGTGGCAGCCTGTGCCGTCCAGTGCGTGGTCGAGGCGGGCTCCACCGGTATTGGCGGGGATTGCTTCGCGTTGTTCGCACCCAACGGTGGCGACCAGGTGATCGCCTTTAATGGGTCTGGCCGAACGCCAGCGGCAACGGACTTGAAATGGTTCAAGGACCAAGGCGTTTCCGAGATCACGCGGTCGTCGCCTCATGCGGTGACCATTCCAGGCGCCGTCGACGCATGGACGCGCCTCGTCGCAGATCATGGTCGCATGTCGATGGCCGATATCTTGGCGCCAGCGATCGCGCTTGCGCGTGACGGCTATGGCATTACGCCGCGCGTTTCCGCCGACATTTCGCATCAGCGCGCCATGCTCGCACTCGACCCGTCGACCCGCCGCATTTTCCTCGATAATGATGAAGTCCCCGCAGTTGGATCCATCCAGCGCCAGCCGGAACTCGCCGAGACGTTGTCGGCGATCGGCAGCCACGGCCGAGATGCTTTTTATCGCGGTGACGTCGCCGAAGACATGGTCTCTTATCTTCGCTCGCTTGGCGGTCTGCACACCATCGCGGATTTCTCTTCCGCCACGGGAGAATATGTCACACCTATCAGCACGACCTATCGCGGATGGACGGTGCATGAATGCCCTCCGAATGGACAAGGCATCATCGCGCTGATGATCCTCAAGATTCTCGAACGTTTCACGCCGTCGGGGCATCCTTTAAACGCCGACAATCTGCACATTGAAGTCGAGGCGACCAGGCTTGCCTATGCTGCTCGCGAACGCTGGTTGGCAGACGCGGCAACGTCAAACGTCCCGGTCGATTTTCTTCTATCAGACGAACTGGCCGACAGCCTTGCCTCAAAGATCAAACCGAATGAAGTTTGCGATGCTGGCGGTCTCATCGACGGCGTCGAGCACTCCGACACGGTCTACATCTCGGTGGTCGACAAAGACCGCAATGCAGTCAGCTTCATCAATTCGATTTTCCATCCTTACGGCAGTGGCCTTATGGCACCGAAGTCGGGGGTGCTTTTTCACAATCGCAGCCAGAGTTTCGTACTCGCGGAGGGGCATCCAAATGCGATCGGCCCGCGCAAGAGGCCGATGCACACGATCATCCCGGCGATGGTGACGCGAAACGGCAAGGCAACCCTCTCGTTCGGTGTTATGGGCGGTCACTATCAAGCAATGGGACATGCGCACTTTTTATCGAAGCTGTTCGATTATGGCATGGACATCCAATCGGCGGTCGACCTTCCTCGTCTGTTCCCCCTCCCCGGCACCGTGACCATTGAAGCCGAGGAAACAATCCGAACCGCGATCGGCGAAAATCTCCGGGGCCGAGGCTTCAAGGTGATCCCACCGAAATGGGCCATCGGCGGGGCACAGGCGGTCTGGATCGATCATCAACTCGGAACCCTGCTCGGCGCGTCTGATCATCGCAAGGACGGTTGCGCCCTCGGGTACTGATTTCAGAACATCGGAGAACGTGATGTCCGACTATCCACAAACTCAACTCCATATCGGCGGCATCTGGCGCGACGGCTCCAAGGAGCGCATTTCGATCGTCAATCCTGCCTCCGATGCGATCATTGGAACCGTAGCAAATGCCGGGCGGGATGACCTTGACGAAGCCCTTGCAACAGCCGCAACCGGGTTCACGGTCTGGTCTCAATTCAGCGCATTCGAACGCGCCAAGCTATTGCACAGCGCTGCCCAATTCCTGCGGGACCGGGTTGAGAAGATCGCGAGAATGATGACCCTTGAACAGGGGAAGCCAGTCGCGGAATCCAGATCAGAGACTTTGGCAGCAGCCGATACGATCGATTGGTTCGCCGAGGAGGCGCGGCGCGCGTATGGCCGGGTGGTCCCTGCTCGGTCTCTCAATGTTCGCCAGATCGTCATCAAGGAGCCGGTCGGTCCGGTCGCCGCGTTCAGCCCCTGGAATTTTCCGTTGAACCAGGCCGTGCGCAAGGTGGCTGCTGGTCTTGCGGCTGGCTGCTCCGTCATTCTCAAAGGACCGGAAGAAACACCGGCGAGTTGTGCCGAACTTGTCCGCGCGTTCGCCGATGCTGGCCTGCCTGCCGGCGTGCTCAATCTTGTCTATGGCGTACCCGCTGATATCTCCAACCACCTCATTCCCCATCCGATCATTCGCAAGATCTCGTTCACGGGTTCGACGGCTGTCGGCAAACAGCTTGCCGCACTCGCAGGTGCGCATATGAAGCGGGTGACCATGGAACTTGGCGGTCACGCGCCGGCAATCGTGTTCGACGATGCCGACGTCGATCTGGCGGTCCGGATCTTGGCTGGTGCGAAATTCCGCAATGCGGGACAGGTTTGCGTTGCCCCGACCCGCTTCCTCATACAGGAGAAGGTCTATGCCAAATTCCTCGATGGCTTCGTCAAGGCGGCCGAAGCGATCACGGTTGGCAATGGATTGGATGACGACGTCACAATGGGGCCGCTTGCTAACGGGAGGCGGGTCGAGGCAATGGAAGAACTGACGGCCGATGCTGTCGCGTGCGGTGGAAAGATCGCTACCGGCGGAGAGCGGATTGGAAACCAAGGATATTTCTACAGACCTACAGTGCTTTCCGACGTGCCCCTCGGCGCCCGGGTGTTGAACGAGGAACCGTTCGGCCCAATTGCCGTGGTGAGCCCTTTTTCGACCTATGAAGCTGCAATTGAGGAAGCCAACCGCCTCCCCTATGGCCTGGCGGCGTATGCTTATACCACGTCCGCGAAAACAAGTGCGGCACTCGGCCGCGACGTACAAAGCGGAATGCTGTCAATCAATCATCATGGTCTGGCGCTGCCGGAGCTTCCCTTTGGCGGCATAAAGGACTCGGGCTATGGGTCCGAAGGCGGAACCGAGGCGATGGACAATTTCTTCAATTCCAAGCTGATTACAGAATCCATCTGACCAATTGAATGCGAGGAAGCATCATGCGCCGCCTTTTGCCCGACACGTTCACGATCCTCCTCGTCTGCAGCGTCGCCCTTGCCTCGCTGCTTCCGGCAAGCGGCAGTTTTGCCGACTATTTTGGGATCGCGACCAGCTTCGCCATCGGATTGCTTTTCTTCCTGCATGGCGCGCGCCTGTCCACTGATGTTGTCATCGCCGGCATCCTTCATTGGCGCCTGCATCTCGTCATTCTTCTGACGACATTCGGCGTTTTCCCCTTGCTTGGCATGGCGCTGGGCCTCATCCCCGATTCGGTCCTTCCACAGCCGCTTTATCTCGGCGTCCTCTTCCTGTGCGTCCTACCGTCGACGGTGCAGTCTTCAATCGCATTCACCTCAATGGCCGGCGGCAATGTTCCGGCTGCGATTTGCTCGGCTTCGGCTTCCAATATATTCGGTATGTTGCTGACGCCGCTGCTTGTTGGCTTGCTCTTTTCCGTCGGCGGCCATGGCGGTTTTTCCTGGAATGTCTTGCAGAATATCCTTTTGCAACTGCTTGCGCCTTTTGTCATCGGGCAGATCCTGCAGCCATGGATCGGGAAATGGATCCGCTCGAAGAAGAAAATCCTCGCGCCCGTCGACCGAGGTTCAATCCTGATGGTTGTCTATCTCGCCTTCAGTCAGGCCGTGGTGGAGGGACTGTGGCAGCTCTACTCGCTGCGAGACATCGCGATCGTTGTCGGGCTCGACATGCTGCTGCTCGCCTTTGTGCTGACCTTCGCCATGCGCGGCAGCCGCGTTATGGGTTTCAGCAAGCCAGACCAGATCACCATCACATTTTGTGGATCGAAGAAGAGCCTTGCCAGTGGCGTACCAATGGCAGGCGTCATCTTCGCCGGGCAGTCGATCGGTGCGATCGTCCTGCCCCTCATGCTCTTTCACCAGATCCAATTGATGGTTTGCGCAGTAATCGCTCAGAAATATGCTGCTTCCGCTGCTACCGCATGACAAGTGCAGAGCGGGAACATGTGACCGGAAATACCAACTAGAGCCATACGGCCGAGATGCCGGCGTCGCAGGCCGTGGCAAACGAATGACGGTCGGAATTGCCAATATTCTGACACGCCTTCAGACAATTGCCCGGTCCCAGCCGCCATAGTGCTCGTCACTGCGCTTCCCACGCGATAGGCTGAGCGCGACCAGCGCCAGACCGATCGCCAGGTTGGCCAAGGTGCCTGCAATATTGCCGCCCGCAAGCAGGAACGGCGATATCGCCACCCAAGCGCCGAGCGCCACGTTGAGAAAGCGCACCGGGCGGACGACCTCCGCCATTGCCGTGACTGCGGTTAATATGACGAGGCACCCGGCGACATGATCACTGAAGTAGAGCGGCGGATCACTGCCGACGATGAGTGGCGTCATGATGAGGATTGCGCCAAGCAGAACGCTCGCCGTCAGCGTCCAGGGATAATTGACACCGCTTGTCATGAACTCCTTCAGCAGTTGCGAGGCCGGACGATCAAGATCGGGCTTCGGGGTCTGGTTTTCCGAAAGCGCGGGCCCGCCCATCCAGAATGTCCGCCAGAACGGTTCGCCCGCCCTCCTGGCTCGCCACAGATATTGGATAGTCGCCAGTACCTCGTCGACCGAATACGGGATCAACACGATGGTGACGGCGGCCTGCACGATGCAGAGCGTGCACAGCGCGCCAATCAGCGGCGGTTGGATGATGATGAACGAAACACTCACTGCGCCCAGCGGGACGATCAGCAAGCCGAACAGCAGCACCATCCAGGGCATGGTACGCCAGCGTCGGCGATCGCCGATCGCGCCGGCGAGGATATCGAGCCCGTAGGCAAAGGCGCCGAGACCGGCATCGGCGACTGGAAAACCTTTTGACACCCACGATGTCACGACAGCTTCGCTACCATTGCGAACGGGTGCCCCGCCCGGTCCAAAGAACGGATCCCAGAGGCCGTCGATGTGGCCCATCTGATAGGCGGCGAGATAGCGCGAAACGAACAAGCCAACGAAAGCGAGCGCCACGATCGGGATGCGCTGGGTGAAAGAGGATGGCGAATAGCTCCAGCCGAGCGGACGATCGTCGTCCGCCGCAAGCGCCCGCGTACTGATCCCTGGTGTTGGTGCAATCATGACGGCGAATGCAATGATCAACATGCCAACCAGCGGGTCGGCTGCGTAGGCGGCCGCACTTGGCGTCCAGAAGACGAGCGGGGCGAACATGATCCAGATGCCGACACCCGCAGTGATCCATTGCGCCCACGACCAGCGGCGATACATGCCCAGAAGCGCGAATGTCACCACGAGAGAGCCGGACATTACCTCGCTTGCCCCGAGCCGCCCGTCGCGGACAGCCGGCTCTGCGATCTCGTGCCCCAGGGCAGGCGGCGGCGGTACGACGATCGGATCAAAAAGCCCGAGCGTCATCGGCGAGCTAACGAGCCACAGTCCCAGGGCGACATTTGCCAGCGGCGCCCAAAGTGTCCGGCGCCGGTGTCGCTCCACGGCCGCCTCGACCTCTCCGTTGCTCCGTTCAAGCGGCGCGCGCAGCCTTCTGGCTGCTTCGTCGATCTCCGGCTCGGACGCGGCCACAACAGAGGGTTCCAGCTTGTTCTTCGCATACCAGGCGGTCGGATCTTCTTTCAGCCGCCGGATCATTTCCGGCAGCGTGGCGGCGAGGCTGTGCCTCGGCTCCCAGGCAAGCAGGGCGCGCGCCCGGGAAATGTCGATCTCGTAATGGTCGTCCGAGGTATCAAGCATCCAGGGCTTGATGTCGGTATCCTGATCCAATACCTCCGTCTGGACCCATGCCCCACTCTTGGCGAGGCTCTTCGGCAGGACGAAGGTGCGCCAGTCCTCATCGTGAAGCAACCGGCCGATACGTGTCTGCAGTTCCCCATAGGAGAGGGATTCTTCCTCGCCGATCAGCATCACGCTCTCATCCGGAAGCTCGGTGCGACGCTCGACGGCGCGCACGACTGCATCGACAAGGTCGTCCTTGTGCAGATAGGGCTGACCTGCACCGAGATCGCCGCTGAACAGGTAAGCAGTCGGAAGCCGCTCGAAAATACGGGCGATCTGTTGTGCGATGAAGGTAGCGCGGCAGTCCTCGTCGTAGACACCGGCAAGTCGCAGGATCGCGGTCTTGATCTTGCCGCGCTCGTTCTCGACCACCGATTCAGTCTCTGCTTTCGACTGCGGATAGGCCCAAGAAGGCTCGAGCCGAGAGTTCTCGTTGATCCTTGCGCCTTTACGCGGGCTCGGAGCATGCACCAGCAAGGTGCTGGCGAAGATAAACTGCTCGATCTTGATTGTTTGCAACGCGGCGAGCAGCCGGCGCGTTCCCTGCACATTGACCGCATCGTATTTTTGGCTGCTCTTGCCGGTTGTGTCAAAGTAGGCGGCGAGATGGATCACCGAGACCAGCCGACCACCGCTCCGCTCGCGCATCACCTCCACCGCCTGCCGCACGCTATCGTCGGAGGTGAGGTCGACTGCGATCGTCTCGAAGCTGTCCGAGGGTTTCGAAGCGGCCAGGTCGAAACCCAACAAACGGTATCGATCTCCCAAAGCCTGACCGATCGCCTGTCCAAGGAAGCCGGTCGATCCCGTGATAAGAATGGTCGGTCTATTTGTCTCTTTCGGCATGTCGAAACCTTTGCGGGAACTCCTCGCAAACGTCTCTTCCAAAGAGAAGGTTCCACCGAGCCGTGTCTTGCCGGTAGAACCGCGCGGTGGCGAAAGAGCTTGCACAAGCCCTCGGCATCCTTGGAGATAACCGGATAGATCTCGCTATAGGTGCCTCAAGATAGGTATTGGCGACCATGCCCGTTCCATGCAATCGGCGCGGAATGGCGAGGCGCCGGACGAGATTTGATTGCGTTATCGAAGGAGGGTGCGTCGGCTGCAGATGGCCGATCGCGCGAATGACGCGCAGCGCCTGCGGCTGGTGACGCGGCACAAGAGGTGTCAACGCTTCGATCGCGAGAATACGGTCATCATCAAGAGGAACGGGACCACAAAAAAACTCGCCGCCGTGGACTACGCGGGGTCCGGTCACCAATACCCGGCCGATGTTGCCGCAAACACTGCACCGCAAGAGCTAGCCGATCTTTGTCAAGGACGATTGACAAACTTGTTGAAACGGCTGGTATCGCCGCTTTCCGTCCGGTCCTGATAAAGGAAGGCAAGCGCGTTTTCATCGAAGATCTGAAAGAACTCGTCCCAGGAAATTTCTTCGAGTGTTTCTTCAGGCGCTCCGAAATCGATCCGCAACACCCCACCTTCCTTGGCGCCTTTAACGCGCGAGGGGCGGCCGTTGCGGGCCTCGACCCATTTCTGAATCTTGCTGTGATCGGTTGTGGTGTGTGACGCTGTCATCGTAGTCTCCATTGCGCCCGGCCGCCCAACGAAGGTTGCTGGGCCATCAGTTCATCGCTTTTTATGTTGGCTCTCCTGGCTTCGTCCCCGCACCAAACCGCGATCCTCGTCCTGGACGGCCGCACCTTGCTTGAGATTTCTTCCGCGGGCTGATGCACTGCGAGCGGCCGGAGACTTTTTGAGGTCCGCGGCGGCGTCGAAGCGCTCTTCGCCAAGCGCCAACGCGCTCCAAATGCGTCGAACTCGCCGAGCCGAGAAATGTTCCGGTATTTCGCGCGATCGTGTCCCTGGAGGTGGTGTAGGTCGCGGCTGAAGGCCGTGCTTTCCGACATAGGGCCGGAGGGATATCAGCGGGCCACAGCGGGCAGACTGATTTGCGGATCATCGCTCATTTGCGCCATGGTCTCAAGTGTCAGGTACCGGGCGCGTTGGACGGCCCATTCGTCATTCTGTTCGAGCAGCAATGCGCCGACGAGGCGGACGATGGCTTCGTCATTCGGAAAGATGCCAACGACCTCGGTGCGGCGCTTGATTTCGCCGTTGAGACGCTCGATTGGATTCGTCGAATGCAGCTTTGCCCGGTGCTCTTTCGGGAAGGTCATGTAGGCGAGCACATCCTCTTCGGCATTGTCCATGATGGTGGCGAGCTTTGGAACTTTCGGCCTGATCTGATCGGCGACGCTGCGCCATTGAGCGCTGGCTGCCTCCGAGGTCTCCTGGGCGAAGGCCGTTGCGATGAAGGCGGATACGACGCGCCTGCCGCTCTTTCCGGCATGTGCCAGGACGTTCCTCATGAAGTGGACCCGGCATCTTTGCCAGGTGGCATTGAGAACCTTGGTGACAGCCGCCTTGAGGCCTTCATGCGCATCGGAGACGACAAGCTTCACGCCACGCAATCCTCGGCGGGTCAGCCGGCGCAGGAACTCTGTCCAGATCGGCTCGGCTTCGGACGTGCCGACTTCCATACCAAGGACCTCACGCCGCCCGTCGCTGTTGACGCCGACGGCGATGATGACGGCGACGGAAACGATGCGCCCGCCGCGGCGGACCTTCAGATAGGTGGCATCGATCCAGATGTATGGCCAGTCACCTTCAATCGGCCTGTCGAGGAACGCCTTCACCTTGACGTCGATCTCCTCGCATAGCCGCGATACCTGGCTCTTGGAGATGCCGCTCATGCCCATGGCTTTGACCAGATCATCAACCGAGCGCGTCGAGATGCCTTGAATATAGGCTTCCTGAATGACGGCCGTCAGAGCCTTCTCCGCCATTCGACGCGGCTCTAGAAAGCTTGGGAAGTAGCTGCCCTTGCGCAACTTAGGAATGCGCAGCTCGACGGTTCCGGCCCGCGTCTCCCAGTCCCGGTCACGGTAGCCGTTGCGCTGGGCGAGCCGCATCGGGCTCTTCTCACCGAAACCAGCACCGGTCGCGCCGCCAACCTCCAGCTCCATCAACCGCTCGGCCGCAAAGCCAATCATCTCGCGTAACAAATCCGCATCGGCGCTCTTTTCAACAAGCGAACGCACGTTCATCATGTCATTGGTCATCGGTGATCTTTCCATCAGGTTGGTCTTGAACAACCCGACCCTAAATGGAAAACACTGATGGCCGCCTAAACCTCAGGACCTACACCACCTGATGGGACACGATCTTTCGCGCATCGAATGTCCCCGGAATTCTCATTTCGGAACCATCATCGGCGTCATACGTTCAGGACTAACGAGACATGAAACGGGAGGGTTGTATGGGTACGGGCAACCTCGATGTTTTCGAAAAGACGCTTCAAACCACCAATATCTGGCTCGATGAGATCACTGCCGCGCTTGGCCCGGACCGCCGCGTCGCATGGAAGGTGCTCTCCGTAGTCCTTCATAAACTGCGGGACCGCTTGCCGGCAGCGCTATCGGCCCACCTGAGTGCGGAACTTCCGCTGCTTGTGCGCGGCGTTTACTATGATCAGTTCGAGCCGGACAAACTGCCGATGCGATGGGATTATGACGAATTCGTCTCTGAAGTGTCGAAATGGCTTTCCGATACAAGACCGGTTGACCCCGACCTCGCCATCCAAGCTGTTTTCCGGGTCCTTTCGCGCCATCTGCCCCGCGGCCAGATCGACAAGGTTCAAAACGCGTTGCCGGAAGGACTGAGGTCCGTCTGGCAGACGGCCGAAGAAGACGCGGGGTTTGTACTGCCAACCAAAGCTCGTTGATCGCGCGGTGATTGCCGGCATGGCAAAGGGGAGCCGCAGCGTTCGAGCTATATCCTGAAGGAGATATGAGATGAAAGTGAGTGAAGCCATGTCCCGCGACGTCCGCGTCGCAAGCCCCGAACAAACGATCGAGCAGGCTGCCAGGATGATGGCGAGCCTGGACGCCGGTGTGCTGCCGGTCGGCGAGCATGACCGGCTCGTCGGCATGATCACCGACCGCGACATCGCCATCCGCGGCGTCGCGCAAGGAAAGGGTCCGAATGCGAAGGTACGGGACATCATGACGTCCGACGTCAAATATTGCTACGAAGACGAAGAGATCGCCGATGTAACCCTCAATATGGCTGACATTCAGGTTCGGCGCCTGCCGGTGCTCGACCACGACAAACGCCTCGTCGGCATTCTGTCGCTCGGCGATGTTGCCGTCACCAACGAAGAGGGACTAGCCGGTGTAGCGTTAACTGGCATTTCCCGGCCCGGCGGCGAGCACAATCAAATAGGCTGAGTTGCGCTATGCTTGAAGTGTCGGATTTTGCCCGCGCGCGGCGCCATATGGTTGACACGCAGATCGCCGGCCGCGGCATCCGGGATCAGCTTATACTCGACGCAATGCGTGAAGTCCCCCGGGAAGCGTTCGTCGACGAAGGCTATGAAGAGTTCGCTTATGAGGATAGTCCGCTACCGATCGCCGAAGGTCAGACGATCTCCCAGCCGTATGTCGTAGCGATGATGATCGAAGCCGGTGAAGTAAAGCCGAGAGACACCGTCCTCGAAATCGGCGCCGGCTCAGGCTATGCCGCGGCGGTGTTTAGCCGGATCGCCCACCAGGTGTTTGCGATCGAACGGCATCCGGCACTCGCTGCCACTGCCCGTGCTCGCCTGCGCGATCTCGGTTACGACAACGTTAGTCTGCGCGCAGGGGACGGAACAAAAGGCTGGCCGGAAAAGGCGCCGTTTGACGTGATCATCGTATCAGCCGGCGGGCCGAGGATACCTGCGTCCCTGAAAGAGCAGCTCGCCATCGGCGGACGGCTCGTGATACCCGTCGGAACGGAGGAGCGCAGCCAGACACTTCTGAAAATCACCCGTGATAGTGAGGCAGACTTTCGGACCGAGGACATCGGCGCGGTTTTGTTCGTACCGCTGATCGGAGAACAAGGATGGAACGAAGGAACGTGGGCGCTGCATCATCGTTGCGAAGCGCTTCCCTCGCAGTCCGTCCCACTGCCAAAGATGATCGCAGACGCCGCGGAACCCCTTCCCGATCTTGACGATCCGGCGTTTGGACGGCTGTTCGATCGCTTCGCCGATCGGCGTGTCGTTCTTCTGGGTGAAGCGAGCCACGGTACAGCGGAATTCTACCGGGCACGGGCGGCCATCACCCGTCATCTCATCGAAACCCACAATTTCACGATTGTCGCAGTCGAGGCGGATTGGCCGGATGCAGCAACGATCGACCGTTATGTGCGACATCGTCCCGTGCGGGCAAAAACCGAACGGCCATTCCAGCGGTTTCCAACCTGGATGTGGCGAAATTCCGAAGTCGATGCGTTTATCGAATGGATGCGCAGTTACAACGGAAATGTGAACCCAGATCGGCAGGCCGGTTTCTATGGGCTCGATATCTACAACATGAGCGGCTCGATAGCGGCCGTGCTCGACTACCTCGACAAGGTGGACCCCGAGGCCGCCGCCATCGGCCGCCATCGATACGGCTGCCTCACGCCGTGGCAGAAAGAGCCCTCCAGCTACGGGCGCGCCGTGCTGACGAAAAGCTATCGATCATGCGAGAGCGCCGTTATCACACAATGCCGCGAATTGCTCGCACGACGGATCTCGGACGCCCAGGATGAGGCCAGCCTTTTCGATGCGACGCAGAATGCGCGGCTCATTGCATCGGCCGAACGCTATTACCGGATCATGTATTATGGTGGATCCGAGGCTTGGAACCTGCGCGATACCACGATGTTCCAGACGCTTGAGCATATCCTTGCAATGCATGGCGAGAAGGCCAAGGCCGTGGTGTGGGCTCACAATTCCCACATCGGGGATGCCCGCCACACAGAAATGGGCGTCGTGCGAGCAGAACTGAACATCGGTCAGCTCTGCCGTGAGCGCTTTGGTGAGGATGCCGCCCTGATCGGGTTCGGCACCCATGCGGGTACGGTCGCGGCGGCATCCGATTGGGACGCCGACATGGAAGTGATGAGCCTGCGTTCAGCCCATCCCGACAGTTATGAACACCTCTGCCACGATTCCGTTGTGTCCCGCTTCCTGCTTGATCCTGGTCGCGAACAGACCTTGCGCCGCGAGCTGCTGTCGCCCCGCCTTGAACGCTTCGTCGGCGTGATCTATCGCCCCGAGACGGAACTCATGAGCCACTATGCGCAGGCCACGCTGCCGCGGCAGTTCGATGCCTTCGTCTGGTTCGATCAAACGTCGGCACTGACGCCGCTCGGTCCACAGCATGCACGCCCCGGCGCGCCGGAGACCTATCCGTTCGGGTTGTAATCAAAGGCGGAGGGCTGCGACAACTCGGGGCCGAACTTCATCCCGCAGGAGTGTGACACTTGGACCGTTTGGAAAAGGAAACGAGGTGATGACGGCACATCCACGTGAAGCGACGCTCTACCGCATGGTCATGGACGAGCACATTTGCCCGTTCGGCCTGAAATCGCGCGACTTGCTCAAGCGGGAGGGTTATTCCGTCGACGATCACTGGCTGAGAAACCGCGAGGAAACCGACACATTCAAGGCCACGCATCATGTGAAGACAACGCCGCAGACATTCATCGACGGCAAACGCATCGGCGGTTATGCCGATCTCCGGCGGTACTTTGGCAAGCCTGTCCATGATCCGAAGGCGATTACATATCAGCCGGTGATTACGGTGTTTGGCATGGCAGCGCTGATGGCGTTGGCCATGAGCTGGGCGGCTCTGGGGGACCTTTTGACGATCCGGACGGCCGAGTGGTTCATCGCGATTTCCATGTGCATCCTGGCTGTCCTGAAGCTCCGCGATGTCGAGAGTTTTTCCAATATGTTCCTCGGGTATGATCTGCTGGCGCAACGCTGGGTGCGCTATGCCTTTCTCTACCCATTCGGCGAGGCCCTGGCGGGCGTCCTCATGATCGCCGGAGCACTCCTCTGGCTCGCTATTCCCATCGCCCTCGTCATCGGCTTGATCGGCGCGACCTCGGTAATCAAGGCGGTCTACATCGACAGGCGCGAACTCAAATGCGCCTGTGTCGGCGGCGGCAGCAACGTGCCCCTCGGTTTCATCTCGCTGACGGAGAATCTCATGATGGTCGCCATGGCGATCTGGATGCTCGTGAAATAGGGTTCCAACTGCCTAAGATAAGCAGGCGTCGGCTTAACAAAATGAACGAAAGGATCGATTGAGCGTTTCAGGACCGTGAGCAACGCGTTGCGAGGAGAGCATGATGGCCCAGGCCCAAACTAATCCGGCGTATCATACCGAAAAGATAAAATCCGAAATGAATGCGCTTATTCGGCACCTGCGCGGAGACGTCGACAAGGTTGATGACCCGCAGTTCAAAGCCCTACTCGAGACGTCTGCGGAAGTGATCGGTGGCCTGATCAAGGCGTTCAACGACTATGAGCAAAAGAACGAGGCTGCCTGGAAACGATAAGCTGTTCGTCAATTGCAGCAGCATATCTGTCGGTCTAGCGTCGCCCACCGCCGCCGCTAGACTTCGTTGCGACGGCTGGATGAGGCGAAGGCGCATCGACAGGCTCACCGTTTGGGTTCGGCGACGGCGACTCTCTTGTGTCTCGGCACGGATGTCGATCGTCCGGCTCCCGTGGCTCTCCCTGGTCGTCGGGACGGCGGACAGGCTTCTCTTTAGGGTCGATCCTTTTGGGCGTACCATCAATTTTCTTCGGCATGGCCAGTTACTCCAGCTTCCACAATTAGAACCGGCTGGCAGGCTGAAGGTTCCGAGGCAAACAACAATTGAAATGGCTTATGAGAGTAAATCGGGCGATTGAAAAATAGTGGCAGGGCCGCTTCCGACGTTGGTTGTCTCGGCGGCTTCATGTGTCGTTGTCCGGCCGACTGAGGCGATGCAGGCCCGACATTTTGGAACCATCGGCATGCCACAGTGTTCTTGCTTCGACAGTGACGCAACCGGAGACGACACCAATGTTAATTCACTTCACGTTTAACGATGGACATGGCGTGGAACCGGGCGGTGCACAGGATTTTGATGACCTGAAGGCCGCCAAGCAGGAAGCGCTCCGCGCGCTGGTTGGGTGGATGCTGGAAGATGACCGGCGGTCCGGCGAAATCATCGGTGCAGTTGCTGGCGCCGATAGTGGCGGCAATGCGCTTTTCTCGGTGACGATGCACGTAACTATGGAAGACATGGCCCCACCTTGATCGTGGTCAGATGGAGACGAGTCATGTGGTCCCGCCTATGAAGCACAAATGAGACCCGAGCGCGAACGAGTTTCACCGCGCTGGCCTCCTGTCGCTTCTTAATACTCATCGCTGGTTGCGCCTCCATCGATCCGGTACGATGCGATGGGGCTGCGGAACACTTCCATGCAGAAGAAGAGCCGTCGGCGCGCAGTCTGGTTAGGTGTTGGCGGGAGAAGAGCCCCAGCGCGCCGGGGCTCCGTGTTCACCGCATATTACTTCACATAGACGATCTTGCCGCCGTTGGCCGCTGTCTGAACGCCAACCACATTCGTAAGCTGCACATTCTTCTTTTGAAGAATTGCCATGAGAGCGGCGTCCTTTTGCAGTTCGGCCTGCGCCTTGCTCATAGCTTCCGGAGTTGCATTTTTGAATTCTGCTGGGATTTGCTTCGAGGTGTCGTCTTCGCTTCCCTGCTGCGCGACGTTGACAATGGTGACCATGTCATCAGTCATCATCGGCGTGGTCGAACTCGTTGTCTGCGCATAGCCAAAGCCGCCGCTCGTCGTAGCCGAGAGCACAGTTGCAAGTATAAGTGTGATGATCGGTTTCATTGTCTCCTCCTGTTTTATTGAGAACTGACGGCACCAACCGCTCACCGTGTGATCCTCCTACAGTTCCACCAACTACGGCAGAGAGAGAGAGAGAGAGAGAGAGAGAGAGAGAACCAAAGGTCGCTCGAATTGTTCCGGAGTGAGGAAAATTTCGGGATTGGGCAGTACTTGCTGCCCGCCTCTAGACAGTAGACGCTCCCTGAAATCCCCGTGCGGACCCATGATGAGGGCAATCCGGGACAACGAGACTGCCGCCGAAGCCATAGGAAAGGATTGGGCGAGCCACGCGACGTTGCCGCTCAGATCACTTCCCCTTTCGGCGCGCTGCCTTTGGGTTCCGCCACTAACGATTCAACTGACAACAGCCGGTAAAACGGCGTTTTCATCCGTCTGCAGATGCCGACGACACAAGATAAAGCGGAACAGAGAGATAGGATCCAACTCAACCCGTCTCTACCGGGCGCGCATGAGAAACGCGTTAAATCAAGGCCTGGTGGCAAAGTGGTTCTAGTGGTGAAAGCCTGGCGCTTGGTACCCCGCGGATGACCGGCAAGATCCGACCCAATGCCGTCCTTAGCGAGGCCAAGTTCAAGGACAGTTTCGTGCTGATTGCCGTCATTCAGATTTGCTCGCGTTCCATGCAAGCTCTCCCGGCACGTTACCCCTCTCGTTCTTCCGGCCAAATCTTCATGGCCATGTCAGCAACATCGATCAACTCCTGCCGCGACGCACCGCTCTTGGCCTGCACGGCCATGCCGGTCGCGACAGTGATCACGTAGCCCGCCAACGCTTTCGCGTTCCAGCCCGATGGCAACTGACCAGCCTCCTGGAATTGCTTGAACCGCGCGGCGACATCGGCTTCCGCTTGCCGCCTAAGTTTCGCCATTGCTTGCTGGACTGCCTCTGATTCCGGACTGGTTGCGAGCGCCCCCTGAACCATCAGACAGCCCTCCGGCGTGCCCTCGCCTGAGACGAGATCGACCTCGCCCATCAGAATGCCCCGCGCCACCTCGCGGGCGGATGTCTTGGCGAAAGCCTCTTTATAGAGGCTTTCGCTGTAGCGGTCGTAATGCTCGACGGCCTTCATGAACAAGCTCTCCTTGTTGCCGAAGGCGTTGTAGACGCTGGCCACCGTCAGCCCCATCGCCTGCGCCAGTGTGGAAATCGGCGTCCCTTCATATCCGTGGCGCCAGAACAGGCGCAGCGCCGTATCCAGCGCCGTGCTCTCGTCGAACTGTCTCGGCCGTCCCCTGGGAATTTTTAGAACCATCGCTATAAAATCTTTGACACGCCTGTTGTGCCTAATATTATATTGATCGCTCTAATAATCAAGCCACTCCCGCGCAGCGCGGGTCCCGACGTTGAGAGGAGAGCGGAAAATGCAACCGACAACGCACCCTCCGGCCGGCCGCAGAGAATGGCTCGGCTTCGCCGTTCTGGCGCTTCCCACTCTGCTCGTGTCGATGGACATGACGGTACTCTATCTGGCGACGCCGTCGCTGAGTGCCGCGCTCCAACCGAGCGGCGCGGAACTCCTGTGGATTTCCGACGTCTATGGCTTTCTGATTGCTGGCGCACTCATTCCCATGGGCGCCATAGGCGACCGCATCGGCCGTCGCCGCCTGCTTCTGATCGGCTCGGTCTTCTTCGGCCTTGCCTCGATCCTGGCAGCCTTTTCGACCAGTGCCACCATGCTGATTGCCGCCCGCGCGATCCTGGGCATTGCCGGTGCGACCCTGCTGCCCTCGAGCCTGGCAATGATCCGCAACCTGTTCCACTGGCCCAAGGAGCGCAGCATCGCCATTGGTATCTGGACGACCTGCTTTACGCTCGGCGGCGTGCTCGGCCCGCTTGTCGGCGGTCTGCTGCTTCAGCATTTCTGGTGGGGCTCCGTCTTTCTCTTGGGCGTTCCCGTGATGGCCGCGCTGGTCGTACTCGGCCCGATCTTCCTGCCCGAGGTCCGTGAAGATGACGGGCATGCCGTTGATATCCTGAGCGTCGCCATGTCGGTGACCGCGTTGCTGGCGATCGCCTACGGCGTGAAGCATCTCGCCGAGACCGGCGTCACGATCACTGCGGCTGCCGCATTCGTGCTCGGTGGGGTCGTGGGCTGGGCTTTCATCCGCCGTCAGGGCCGTCTGACCGCTCCGCTGGTCGATCTCGGCCTGTTCAGGAACGGCGCGTTTACCGCCGCGCTTGGTGCGAATATGATGGCTCTGTTTGCCTGGGTCGGCGCATCCCTTCTGACCGCGCAGTATCTCCAGCTCGTCATCGGTATGTCACCCATGACGGCGGGGCTGTGGACCATTCCGCCGGCAATTGCGTGCGTCGTCGGGTGCTTGGGCGCGCCTGTGCTGGTACAGCGGATTGCGCCAGCGACAGTCGTCACGCTCGCTCTTCTTCTGGTCGCCACCGGATTCGCGATCATGGCTGCATTCACCTCCAGCTTCGGACTGGTAGCCATCATTTCAGGCATGATCATTCTGGGGCTTGGCGTCGCGACCATTGTGACGCTGGGTACCGATCTGATCCTCTCGGCGGCACCGCCGGAGAAGGCCGGCGCGGCATCAGCCATCTCCGAGACCGGCGCTGATCTCGGCGGTTCGTTCGGCGTTGCGGTGCTCGGCAGCGTGGGCGTAGCCGTCTACCGGACTGCGGTCGCCATACCCGACGGCTTGAGCCAGGACAGTGCCGCGGCTGTGCGCGACACGCTCGGCGCGGCCGTCGACGTCGCCAACGCTCTGCCGAGCCCTTCCGGTTCGGTCCTGCTTGCGTCGGCGCAGCAAGCTTTCGAGCAGGGCTTGGTGTTCGCCTCGACCGCAGGATTCTGCGTCCTGCTGTCCACCGCAATCTTTTTTGCCTCGACCAACCTACGCCGCGGTGCCCTGTGCCCGGCAATTCAAAACCAAGGAGAAGTCTGATGACCAATGAGCGCAATGAACTGGCAATTCGTGCCCTGATCAAAGACTGGACCGACGCCATCTGCAAGGGCGACATCGGCCGCGTTCTGGCTAACCGAACAGACGATATCGTCATGTACGACGTGCCTGAGCCGATCCAGGTAACAGGGATCGAGGCCTATAAGGAGACATGGAAGCTTTTCTTCGATCACAACTCTGCGGGGTCTGACCGCTTCAGGCTCAGTGACGTTCAGATTGTTGCCAGTGACGATGTCGCCTACGCCCATGGGCTACTTACGATCGGCGGTGGCGACGCCCATTGCCGCCTCACGCTCGGCCTGCGGCATACCGACGGCGAATGGAAAGTGACGCACGAGCATCATTCGATTCCCATCAAGCTCGACTAGTGCCGGAAAAACCATACAGGCGACGGCGACCGCATCAGGTTGCTGTCGAGGTCGTCACTTTGTTTATCGACAACCACACTGAGGCGGTCAGGCAGTCGGCGGCTTCACTCTGCGATGCTGACGCTCACGGATTTCCCGTTGGACTCCCGCTCTCCACCCTGAGCTGCCCTAGGCGTCGGGTACCAAGCGTCAGGCTTTCACCACTAGTTCTTGATAACGAACTCTGATGGAATCTTGCCTGGAGGTGCTGGATCGACCTCGACGCTGGAAACGGATGCACCGATCGGCCCGTTCCAAAACTGTTTCAACATGGCGGCAATTGCGCCATCCGGCCCGGCGATCAGGGCTGTTACGGATCCGTCGTCTTCGTTGCGGACCCAGCCGGTCAGGCCGAGCCCCTGCGCCTGAGCACGCGTCCAGATGCGGAAGCTGACGCCCTGTACTCTCCCCGATATGTGGACAAGTGCCGCCTTGCGATCATCCGTCATCGCTGTCTCCATCAACGCCACCCTTTTTTGAATCTGGGGCATTCGGGGGCGAATGCAAGCGTGTTTTCATCCCGGATGAGCGTGCCACTCTCACCTAAGCTTTACCCGCGCGCCCGAAGAACCACCTAGAGCGGCATCAGTCGACAGATCAGGAATCTTGAAAATTTTCGTACGCCTTAGCCTGTTTGATCGGTCAGGATCGCAAGTCATCCTGACCGAGGCTGGGCGAGTTACCTACGAGGAAGTTTCGCGCCTATAGGGGTGGAGACATCTGCATTTCCCAGGTGATGTCGCCGATCGAATAGGCTCTACTGCGCTGCAAGGTCGTTCGCTGCCGAAAGGCCGTCGTCCGCTCCCGCTTTGACAAGCCCTCCGCGGAGGTGCTCCACATCGGATTGCCGAGCGTAGTGCAGCGTGGCGAGGAAGGACTCGATGCCGAATTCGGGGAGGAGCGTTCTAACCTTCTTAACATGGGCTGCAGCAGCGACCCCATCGCCAAGCCAGCCGTAACATGCCGCGACGAATGCGTGCTGGACGTAATCCATGACGGACAGGTGCATGAATGCTTCGATCGCCTCGCCGTACTGATGCGCAGCGAAGTGTGCTTTTCCAAGATGGCTCCAAAATCTTTCAGGGTGATGGGGATTCAGCCGCATTGCCTTGCGGATCCATTCGATTCCCTCTTCAGGCGACCCCAGCCAAGTCAACAGTTCCCCTTGCTGAACCACCACAAGGTCGTAGTTGGGGTTGAGGGAAAGGGCACGCTCCTGGTGATAACGCGCTGTGGTCAGCGCATTGTTGTTCACGCTCACCGCAGCCAAAATGCGATGCACGTCGGCATCGTTGTCATCCAGCGCCAACGCCCGATCCAGAGCAGCAACGATTTCGTTCCAGACGGCATCCTTGTCTTCGCACCAGCCGTGGACCCAGGCCTGGCCAAGAATGCACGCCCGCCAAGCATGGGCATGAGCATAATCCGGGTCGAGCGCGATGGCCCGGTTTATCAGGGACTGCGCCTGCTCATTGTCGGCAACGGTGCCTCTATGATGCAGCACCTTTGCGGCCAGCGCACACTCGTATGCGGCCATGTTTGCCGGTTTCGTCCGCGCAAGATGGTCGCGCTGGGCCGCCTCGACGCGCCCGGGTAAGGTTGCTGCTATCGCCGCTGTTATTTCATCCTGGATCGCAAATATATCGTCTAGCCTCCGGTCGTATTTGTCTGCCCATATGTGGCCATCACTGGCTGCGTCGATGAGCTGGACCGTTACGCGCACCCTATCGCCGATCTTACGGACACTTCCTTCCACCAGGTATTGCGCCCCGAGTTTCTCGGCGACTTCGCGTACGTTTACGGCTCGGTTCTTGTAGACGAAACTAGAGTTGCGCGAGATGACGAACAACTCGTGGCGGCGAGACAATTCGGTGAGAATGTCTTCGGTCAGGCCATCCGCGAAGAACTCCTGATCGGGATCACCGCTCATGTTGTTGAAGGGCAGAACCACTATCGATGGTTTGGAGACAGATCGCTTTGCGTCGAAATCCGCCGGCTGATGGGGCGAGTCGGAGCGCTCAATCCCGATACGAAACAGACGAACAGGACGGCTTATATTCTTGAGCGTCTTCTCCCCCAGATCCTCGATGGAGAGTTCGAGACGGTCGGCAATTTGTATTGCCACCGCGGCGGTGACACAGATGCCGCCGACGTCGGCCAGCTGCTCAATACGAGAAGCAATATTCACACCGTCGCCGAAAATGTCCTCGTCTTCGAAAATAATGTCGCCAAGATTGATGCCGATCCTGAATTCGATCCGCCGATCCTGAGGCACATCCGAATTCCGCCGCTGCATGCGCTGCTGGATCTCCACGGCGCACTTTACTGCATCGGTCACGCTCTGGAACTCGACGAGCATGCCGTCGCCCGTCGTCTTAATGATCCGGCCCTTGTTCTTTGCGATGGCAGGGTCGATCAATTCTATCCGGTGCGTTCTGAGGCGGGCGAGCGTGCCTGCTTCGTCGGCCTCCATCAGCCGGCTATAGCCTGCCATATCGGCCGCCAGGACTGCGGCTAGTCTCTGTTCCATTGATTTACCAACATAACGATAAAAGGGACGCGCCTTCTTTCGGACTAGGAGTGGCGATTCTATAGCACCCCAATAAAATCTCCTACCTAAATTAGCGTCTTCTTCCAAATAGAAGGCATAGGCGGTGTTGACGACCAGCAGGAAGAACGTGGCGAGATTCAGCAATGCATTCATTTCGCATGTGCGAAACAATAATTTCATGACCACCAAAATGTCAAAAAAGTATCACTTGTATGCCGATGCTGTGGTAGCGGCAACTCGATAGGCCGGGTAAGGTTCAGTCATTGCAGATGCGAACTCTGGTGCCTTTGGAGAAAGTGCCGGGATGGAGTTGAAATCCCTGGAAACGAAGGAGGAAAGTGGCGTGAATCCGGACTTGGAGGTGGTTCAGATCGGACGGGGCGAGTCGTTCAAGGCGTGGGAACACGGCTATCCCTTCCATACAGTTCGCTGGCATTTTCACCCGGAATACGAAATCCACCATGTCGTTGCGACGACCGGGCGGTATTTCGTGGGAGACTTCATCGGCGAGTTCGAACCTGGAAACCTAGTCCTGACGGGACCGAACCTTCCTCACAACTGGGTTAGCAACATTCCCGCAGGCACAGATGTGCCCCTGCGCGGAAGAGTAGTCCAGTTTACCGAGGGATTCATCGCCAATGCCATCAAAACCTTTCCGGAGCTCGATGCCTGTTCACAGATGCTTGAACTAAGCCGGAGAGGCGCGCTGTTTTCCGCTGCCGCCGCGTCTCGGGTCGGTCCCATGCTGGAAGAACTGGTAAAAGCGAAGGGGGTGCGCCGCATCGAGCTTTTCTTCGGCGTGTTGGGCGCGATGTGTTCGTCCAATGATGCTCGTTCGCTGGCGAGTGCCCGGTACCTGCCGGATCCGTCAGGCTTCATGTCAACCGGGGTCAACGAGGCGCTCGCCTACATCGACAGCCATCTGACCGAGCCCTTTACGGAAGGCGATCTCGCCGACCTGAGCGGGCAAAGTCCCAGCGCATTTTCACGCAGTTTCCGCCGCCATACCGGCATGGCGCTCGTGCGATACGTCAATCGGCTGCGGATCAATTTCGCATGCCATCTGTTGATGAGCAAATCCGAGATGTCGATCACCGACATCTGCTTTTCGGCCGGGTTCAACAACATTTCCAATTTTAACCGCCAGTTCCTGGTGCAAAAGGGCATGGCTCCTTCGCGCTTCAGGACCTTGCTGGCGCAAAACGTAAGAGCGGTGGAGGCCGCCTAAATAGGAGGACCGGGAGGAGCAATACACATCGCAGAAACAGGGAAGCGGATCGCAACGGCGATTCCGTATGTGAGATCGCTTGTCCTTAACACTGGCACCTGCGGATCGAGCCGGGTCCGAAGCCCGGGCTCGGAGCGATGCCTTATCAAGCTTGAGCAATCGAGCGGGAACCTAACGTCATAGCCATTGAAAATGGAGAAAACCCAATGACACAATTCACAATGAAAATGACTGGCGTGGCAGCACTTGTCGCCGGCCTTCTCAGCGGAACGTCCGCGATCGCCCAGTCGGGCTCAACGGTCGCCTTCCTAATGCCTGACCAGGCGTCTACCCGTTACGAGGAGCACGACTATCCGGGCTTTGCCGCGGAAATGAAAAAACTCTGCGCGGACTGCCAAGTCCTCTACCAGAACGCCGACGCCGACGCGTCCCGGCAGCAGCAGCAGTTCAACGCGGTCATGTCTCAGGGCGCGAAAGTGATCGTGCTTGATCCAGTCGATTCCACCGCGGCCGCGTCCCTCGTCAAGCAGGCGCAGGCGCAAGGCGTCAAGGTGATTGCCTACGACCGCCCCATTCCGGATGCCAAGGCTGACTTCTACGTTTCATTCAACAATGAGGGCATCGGCAAGGCTATCGCAGACTCTCTCGTGGCACATCTGAAGGCGAAGGGCGTATCGTCCGCCGACGGCGGCGTGCTCCAGATCAATGGGTCACCAACCGATGCAGCCGCTGGCCTGATCAAGAAGGGTATTCACGCTGGCCTCGACGGCAGCGGCTACGAGATCCTTGCCGAATACGACACGCCGGAATGGGCTCCGCCGAAGGCACAGCAATGGGCGAGCGGCCAGGTCACGCGCTTCGGCAAGAAAATCATCGGCATCGTCGCGGCGAACGATGGCACCGGCGGCGGCGCAATTGCCGCTCTCAAGGCAGCCGGCGTGGATCCGGTTCCGCCGGTCACCGGCAACGACGCAACGATCGCAGCACTTCAACTGATCATCGCTGGCGACCAGTACAACACGATCTCCAAGCCAAGTGAGATCGTTGCGGCTGCAGCCGCCAACGTTGCGGTAGATCTGCTTGCGGGCAAGACGCCGAAAGCTGAAATGGCCTTGTACGACACGCCCTCGCAGCTCTTTACCCCGGCGGTCGTTACCGCAGAGAACCTGAAGGCTGAGATCATCGACAAGAACATCCTGAAGGCGGAAGAGCTTTGCGTCGACCGTTATGCAGACGGCTGCAAGGCGCTCGGCATCGGCGACTGATCGGCTTTGAGCGCTACCCTCTGGCCGCCTTTTGCGCGGCCGGAGGGTTCACTTCTCAACCGATCGTATCGAAAGGCTTGCCAACCATGACCGACACTCAAAACCACATGGACCCAGCGGGCGAGCTGGTGCTTAGCCTGCGCGGCATCTCCAAGAACTTCGGTGCCGTTTCGGCGCTGACCAACATCGATCTCGACGTGCATGCCGGCGAAGTCGTTGCACTCGTCGGCGACAACGGTGCCGGGAAGTCGACCCTCGTGAAGACGCTTGCCGGCGTGCATCAGCCGACGTCCGGAACCATCACCTTCTGCGGCAAGCCTGTGACGTTGACGGACCCGAGTGCGGCGCTCAATCTCGGCATTGCGACAGTATTCCAGGATCTCGCACTCTGCGAGAATCTGGACGTGGTCGCCAACATCTTTCTTGGGCGGGAACTCAACAGGCTTCAGCTTGACGAAACGACCATGGAGGTGCGGTCCTGGAAGCTTTTGAACGAGCTTTCAGCGCGCATCCCCAGTGTCCGCATTCCGATTGCCTCGCTTTCCGGCGGCCAACGCCAGACCGTCGCGATTGCCCGTTCGCTGCTCCTCGAGCCGAAGCTCATTCTGCTGGACGAGCCCACGGCGGCACTCGGTGTGGCGCAGACAGCCGAAGTTCTCAACCTGATCGAAAGGGTCCGTGACCGCGGCCTCGGCGTCATCATGGTCAGCCACAACATGGAAGACGTTCGCGCCGTTGCTGACCGCATCGTCGTGCTCCGCCTTGGTCGCAACAACGGCGTTTTCACACCCGACGCGTCGAATCACGAGCTCGTGGGAGCGATCACCGGCGCCGCAGACAATTCGGTTTCCCGAAGAGCCGGGCGGCGACACGCACAGCAGCAAGTCTCCGAGGGAGGGCAGCTATGACCGGCACGGCCAACGAGAACGCGGGCGTCGCGACGATGCTGGATCGCAGCGACATTCGCGTGAAGCATGAAACAGGCATCAGCGGAGCCGTCCGCGCCTTTATCGATCGTATACGGTCGGGCGATCTTGGCTCCTTGCCGGTCATTGTCGGGCTGGTGCTGATCTGGACCGTTTTCGCAAGCCTCAATCCAGTGTTCTTGTCGAGCAACAACCTCGTCAATCTGCTTTTCGACTGCTCGACAGTGGGCGTGATTGCGCTGGGTATCGTCTGCGTACTGATGGTCGGTGAGATCGACCTTTCCGTCGGTTCGATCAGCGGTTTCGCCTCGGCCATTGTCGGCACGCTTTGGGTCAACCAGGGCGTGCCGGTCGCGCTTGCCATCCTTGCTGCCGTAACCTTCGGCGGGATGATCGGCTTCATCTACGCGCTGCTCTTCAATCGCCTGGGCATGCCGAGTTTCGTTTCGACGCTTTCCGGCCTGCTCGCCGTTCTTGGCATGCAGCTGTACATTCTCGGCTCCACCGGCTCGATCAATTTGCCCTATGGTTCGGCCTTGGTGAACTTCGGCCAGATGATGGTCATGCCGCGTCTCGTCGCCCATGTTTTTGCGGCACTGCCAGGCATCATTTTGCTGGTCACGAGTATCCGCACGATAAGCCGCCGCCGCGAGGCCAACCTTTCCGCACCGTCGCTCCGCAGCATCATTGTTCGGGCTGCGGCAATCACCATCGCGCTGGAACTCATCGTTCTTTACCTGAACCAGGACCGCGGTGTTCCGTGGATGTTCGGCCTCTTCGTCGGATTGGCCATGATCATGAACTATGCGCTGACGCGGACGCAGTGGGGCCGCTCGATGACCGCTGTAGGCGGTAACCGTGAGGCCGCACGTCGCGCCGGTATCAACGTCCGGCGCGTCTACACCAGTGCCTTCGTGCTCTGCTCGATGCTCGCTGCGCTTGGTGGCGTCTTGGCCGCTGCGCGTCTCGCATCCGCAAGTCAACAGGCGGGAACCGGCGACGTCAATTTGAATGCCATCGCGGCAGCTGTAATCGGTGGAACGAGCCTCTTCGGCGGCCGCGGCAACGCATACTCCGCGCTACTCGGCATCATCGTCATCCAGTCGATCGCCAACGGGCTGACTCTGCTCGATCTGTCGTCGTCGCTTCGCTACATGATTACCGGTGCCGTTCTCGCCGTCGCTGTCATCGTCGATTCCCTCGCGCGCCGGTCGCGGGTTTCGCACGGTCGCGCCTGACACAACGACAAACGCCAAGTAAGGATTGATATGAAACAGGAACTTTCTGGCAAGGTAGCAGCGATTACCGGGGCTGCCTCGGGGATCGGCCTTGAATGCGCCAAATCGCTGTTGCGGGAGGGCGTAAACGTCATCCTCATCGACAGAGCCGAGGATACCCTGAAGGCCGTATGTTCGGAATTGGGTCCGCAAGCTTTCCCTCTGATCGTTGATCTTGCCAATCCCGCAAGTGTCGCGACGATGATGCCGCGAATTCTCGAGAAGTTCGGTAAGCTTGATATCTTCCACGCCAATGCGGGATCCTACATCGGCGGGGAAGTCGTGGACGGTGATCCCGATGCTTGGGACCAGATGCTGAATCTCAATATCAACGCTGCCTTCAGATCAGTGCAAGCGGTGTTGCCCCACATGGTTGAGAGGAAGACGGGTGATATCATCATGACCAGCTCAATTGCCGGCCTGGTTCCGGTGGTATGGGAGCCGATCTACACGGCATCCAAACATGCGGTACAGGCCTTCGTTCATACGGTCAGGCGGCAGGTCGTGAAGCACGGCATCCGCGTGGGCGCGGTTGCGCCGGGTCCCGTGGTAACGGCACTCATCAGTGACTGGCCTCAGGAAAAACTCGATGAGGCGATCGCTTCGGGCGGATTGATGGAGGCGACCGAAGTGGCGGAAGCGGTATTGTTCATGCTGTCGAGACGCCGCAGCGTCACGATCCGCGATCTCGTCATCCTGCCGTTCAGCACGGACCTATGACGATGGCACGTTTTTTCATCGGGATCGATGTTGGCACAGGCAGCGCCCGCGCAGGCGTTTTCGACGAGAAGGGAGGTTTGCTCGCTTCGGCAAAACAACCGATCGCGATCTGGCATGAGGCCGGCGGCATCGTGGAGCAGTCCAGCGAGCAGATATGGGAAGCGGTATGCGGCAGCGTCAAGGAAGCGGTCGGTGCGGCAGGTGTCGCGAGCGCCGAAGTCTCCGGTGTCGGTTTTGACGCGACCTGCTCGCTGGTCGTCGTCAACGCGGATGGTTCGCCGGTGGCGGTCGGGCCTTCAAGGGATCCTGCCCGCAATATCATGGTCTGGATGGACCATCGGGCGGCGGGCGAAGCGGCCGAGATCAATGCGGGAAATCATGCAGTTCTGAACTACGTCGGTGGACGGATCTCGCCGGAAATGGAAACGCCGAAGCTGCTCTGGTTGAAACGCAATCTTCCGGAATCCTTCGCCACCGCCGGCCACTTTTTTGACCTCGCCGACTATTTGACCTGGCGCGCGACGGGCTCGCTGAGCCGTTCGATTTGCACGGTGACCTGCAAATGGACCTATCTCGCCCATGAGAACCGTTGGGATCCGGACTACTTCGAGACGATCGGCCTGGGCGAGCTCGTGGCGGACGGGTTTGCCAGAATTGGGACCGACATCGTCGAACCCGGTATGTCGCTTGGTTGCGGCCTGACGGAGGAGGCCGCCGCCGATCTGGGGCTGAAGACCGGAACGGCTGTCGGAGCAGCCCTCATCGATGCACATGCGGGCGGCATCGGAACTCTGGGTGTCGCTGTCGACGGCGCCAGCTCCGACGTTGGCCGCAGACTGGCATATATCTTTGGAACATCGGCCTGTTCAATGGCGTCAAGCAAAGAACCCGTCTTTGTCGATGGGGTGTGGGGGCCATACTATTCCGCCATGATCCCGGGCCTCTGGCTCAACGAAGGCGGACAATCGGCAGCTGGTGCCGCAATCGATTATCTTGTGGCCATGCATCCAGCATCACCACAGGCTTGCGCTCAAGCCGAAGCGGCCGGATCCTCCCTGGTAGCCTGGCTTGAGGGCGAGGCCTCTAAAATGTGCGCAAGTCTGCAGAACGCGGTCACGCTAGCGGGGTCTATCCACGTCGTCCCCGAATTCCTCGGAAACCGCTCTCCTCACGCGGATCCCGATGCCCGTGCGCTCATTGCGGGGCTCGGTCTGGACGCCAGCATTTCTGACCTGATTTCTCTCTATGTCGCCGGACTATGCGGTATCGGCTACGGGCTGAGGCAGTTGCTGGT
This sequence comes from Pararhizobium sp. LjRoot235, assembly GCF_964254145.1. NCBI lineage: Bacteria > Pseudomonadati > Pseudomonadota > Alphaproteobacteria > Hyphomicrobiales > Rhizobiaceae > Pararhizobium > Pararhizobium sp. LjRoot235. Next base: position 777,225 of record NZ_CAXUSP020000002.1, read on the forward strand.
AAAACTCACAGACGAGGGAATTCCGATCGACCTTATCGTTGCAAGCGGCGGAGCGGCGCAGAGCAATCTCGTCCGCCAGTTGTTGGCCGACACAACCGGTGTGCCCCTTACTTTTGCGGACACGCCTGAACCTGTCCTTCTCGGCGCGGCCATGCTGGCGGCGGTGGCAGCAGGCCGCTACCCGGGTCTGGTCGACGCCATGATGGAAATGTCGACCGCCTCGAAAATCTTCAAGCCCGCGTTGGGCGAAATCGAGCTGGTACACGAGAGGCGATATCGGATTTTCGAGAGACTGCAGTCTGTCGGCCGTGAAATCAGGCTCGCGTCTTAGCGTAGAGGGAGCGAGGCTCAGCTACACTGATCGCGACGATCGTGACTGAATTATTCATACAACTGAGCGATTACGCCCGTGCGCAAAGACTATTCGATAAGCGAGACAGTCGCCCCGACCAGGATCTCGTCGGTTGCCGAAGCGCAGCTTTCCATCGTCGAATTGCCTGTGAAAGTAACTTGATCGGCGACGATCTGGGTGCACCCTCCCGATACGGTGGAATTGCCCGTGAAATCGATAGTCCCGGTCGGCATATAAAGGCTGCCTTTCAACGTCGATTCGGAGTTACCGGTCACCTGGTGAGTCACTCCGGACGTCTGACGGCTGCCGAAGAACAAAAGGCCGGCATAGGGTCCGTTCGTGGGAGAGGACAAATCGATATCGCCGTTGCCCGTCAGCTTAGCCGCGGCAGAGTTGGCGAAGAACAGCGTGACGCCGTCACCTGAGAGATTTGCGCCTGCAGTCACCGTGAAATCGCCGCCATCAATTATATAGAGGCCGGGCTTCAGCGTCACGGTTCCCTTGATCTCCAGTCCGCCGCAGAATCTGATCGCCTCCTCGCCCGTTGGGAGGCGATCGAAAACATAGGTGGCGTTCGAGACATAGTCGAGCGTGCGGCAAGGAAGCTGCTGAACGTGCATTTTGTCCGGCTCGGAAACGGACACATATGGGTCCGGCGTCGGAGGCGCGCGCTCGACCGGCTCTCTGCATCCGGTCATCGTCAGACCGGTCGTCGTCACGGCCTCCCCCACCGTGTACACGCAGTCGGTCGACATCACGGCGCTGCCGTTCTTCATCAGAAACGCGTCCGCAGCGCTTGAATTAGATGCGATGCTGCAGTCCGACAGCCGGACCTCTGTCGAGCCGGTCACGGTGATCGCTCCCGACGCAGAATTCGACAAGGCGAGCACACATGCCTTGGCGCCGCCCTTCACCTCGGCAACGGCTCGGGCGGTCAACTGCATCGGTTCGCCCGAAAAGATAGAGGAGAACAAACGCGCATGCGTCTCCGTCAGCACGACGGTCACTTTACCGCTTGCTCCGGTCACCCCGACTTGTGCACTCACCGTCATGCCGCCGGCTTGCGGCAGGTAACCTGATGCGCTCGCTATCCTGAGAGCCGCGGTCTCGAGACCAGGCTGACTGTCTCCGGCGCGATAGCGGACGGCTGCAGCATGCGCGGAAACGTCCGCTGCGTGCTGCAGCTTACGATCTTTCAGGTACCAATATCCAGTCTCCGCACCCAGTCCCATCGCGCCGATCACGACAGGGAAGAGGATCGCGGCGATGACGGCGACTGCGCCACGCTCATCCTCTTGCAAGCGACGCAGAAGGTGGCGCGCCTCTCCGAAAGCGGCTCCGATCTTGGCATTCATTCGAGATATCCCGAGTCCTCGTTCCAGGTCCGGCGATTATCTCCTTCCTCCAAGGTTTTACGATTCGGCCACTTGGCTAGGCCGCGCAGCGTCCTCGGTCCCCGGCTCAATAGGCCATCAGGCCGAATAGCGCTTTTGCCGGCCAAACGGCACATTCCGCCGCGGTTCAAAAAATCACTTCTGTCTCGTGAAAGGCGCTGCACATGATTTCCACATTCGCAGCTTGGCTCGCATTTTTCCTGTTCGCCGGGACAATGACCTATGCCGGCATCAGGGACGTGGTGACGATGACGATATCGAACCGCCTTGTCGGTGCATTGGCGGCCGCCTATGCGATCCTTGCGCCGGCCGCGGGCGTGGACCTGGCGACGATCTCCTCGAGCAGTCTCGTTGCCTTCGCCGTGCTGGCTTGCACCTTTTCCTTCTTCGCCTTCGGCTGGATCGGTGGCGGCGACGCAAAACTGCTTCCCGTCGCCGTGCTTTGGCTCGGGGCTGACCTCGCTCTCCATTTCGTCCTTTACGCATCGGTGATTGGCGCGGCCCTTACGCTTGTGGTGCTCCAGTTTCGTCATGCCCCGCCACCGATCGTCCTGCAACGACACACCTGGTTCAACCGGCTGCATGCGCGTGAACCGGGTATTCCCTACGGAGCGGCGATGGCACCAGCGGCGCTGCTGTTGCTTCCAGAAAGCCATTGGTTTTCCGCGTTCATCTGATGCGTCAAGCCCGAGACAACCCCACGAGGTAAGCCATGATCCGCGTCGCCATTCTCCTGCTCGCACTTGCCTCCGGCGGCGCTGCCTCCTGGCTGGCGCTTGGCGTCTCCGAGCAGCCGACGGTCGCTGCCGCCGAAATCCAAAGGGCGCCGGAACAAGAAGTGCTCGTCGCCGCTTCCGAGCTCGCCCGTGGGGCGGTGCTTGAGGAGGTCAATCTCCGTTGGCAGTCGTGGGAAGGCGACATTCCGCCTGTGTTCATCAGCCGTGCCTCACGGCCGGATGCGATAGCGGCGCTCAAGGGCATGCTCGCCCAGAGCGGCTTCGTCGCTGGCGAACCGATCCGCGAAGACAAGCTGGCTGATCGTGGAGCGGGCTTTCTCTCAAGCATGCTTCCGTCCGGAAAGCGGGCGATCGCCGTTCGCGTGACGGCGGAAAGCACGGCCGGCGGCTTCATCCTCCCCAACGATCATGTCGACGTCATCCATACCGTCACCCGTCAGGATTCCTCCGGCAAGGACGGCAAGGTCTTAAGCCGGGCGATCCTTTCCAACATACGGGTGCTCGCGGTCGATCAGACAATCTCGGAGGGGGCGGACGGTACCTCGGTCGTTGGGAAAACCGCGACGCTCGAGGTGGACCCCGAGCAGATCGCCATAATCGCCGCTGCGGAATCCTCCGGCACTGTTTCGCTCGCGCTCCGTGCGGTCGCCGACAATCATGAAGCGCCGGTTGTCGAAACCGAGGGAAACCGAAGGGGCGTCGTGCGCATCGTCAGTGGCGGACGCATGTCGATGGTCGAAGTCCCGTCCCGCTCCGACGGCAGTTGATCGATTTCAAGGAAGTCTCAGACAGATGAAACAGCTCGGCAACGAAAGACAGCAATCGTCGCAGTCAGCGGCCGCCCCACCGCTTCTACCCATCCCGAAGGTCGATATCGCGGTCTTCTGCCGGTCGGAGGAGGTGAGCGAGGCCATCCGCATCGCGTCGATCGACCGCCGCATGGCGAGGGCCAATGTGACGATCAAGGACGGCGGAATCATGGAGGCGACGGCCCTCTATGGCAGCGTCACCTCGCCGAACCTCGTCGTCGTCGAGAACAGAGATGACGACGAGGTTCGGCTGATGGCGGCGCTCGAGGCGCTGGCGGTGGAGTGCGTCACCGGCACCAAGGTCATCCTTATCGGCCGCTCCAACGATGTCGGCCTCTACAAGAAGCTGCTGGACGCCGGCGTGAGCGATTATGTCGTTATGCCGCTTGAGCCGATCGAGTTCGTCGCTGCAGTCCATCGCTGCTTTCGTGACTCGACAGAAGAAAAGCTTGGACGCATCGTTGCCTTCGTCGGCGCCAAGGGAGGAACCGGATCCTCCACGCTCGCGCACAACGTGGCCCTCGCGATGTCGACGCGCGTCGACGCCGATGTGCTGGTGGCCGATCTTGACCTCCAATTTGGCACCGTGGGCCTTAATTTCGATGTAGAGGCGACACAAGGAATGGCTGACGTGCTCAACGGTCCCGACCGTCTCGACGATGTCCTCCTGCGGCGCTTGACTGTACCCTATGGCGAGCGACTGCATCTTCTTCCATCCACCGCCGACCTCAACAGGTTCCTCACCCTGAAGGAGAACCATGTTGATCATCTGCTCGATGTCGCTCGGTCAAACTCCTGGCACGTCGTGGTCGACTTGCCTCACATCTGGATGCAATGGACGCGGAAAATCCTGCTGGAGGCTGATGAGATCGTCATCATCGCTACACCGGATCTTGCCAGCATGCGCAACGCCAAGAGCCTGATCGAACTCCTGAAGAAGGAACGTCCCAACGATCCGCCGCCGAGACTCGTGCTCAACAAGACTGACACGCCGAAGCTTCCCGAGATCAAACCGAAGGACTTTGTCGAGGCCGTTGGACTCCATGAAAGCATATGCATCCCGTTCGATCCGCAGCTCTTCGGTAAGGCGGCGAACAATGGCCAGTTGGTCATCGAGACGGCGCCCGAGTCGAAGCCCGGCAAGGCCATGGCTTCGCTTGCCTGGCACGTCGGTGGAACCGGGGAGAGACGAACCCGGCAAAAGGGCTTGCGCGCATGGGCGCGGAAACTCTTCAAAGGCGGAAAACCGAAGAGAGTCCCGTCGGCCCTGCGCACGATGGCGAGCGAACTCAAGAAGTCCGAGGCAGGTGTCTCTGCCGTAGAGTTTGCGTTGATTGCTCCGGTGCTCGCGCTCAGCCTGGTCGCCATGGCCGACGTCGGACTCGCGATCACCGAACGGATGACGATCGATCACGTGCTTCGCGCTGGTGCGCAAGCCGCCATGGCCGATCCAGGGCCGATCCAGGTCGACAAGGTACTGCAGTCGACGCTCGCGCAAAGCGCGAGACCCGCCAATGTGACGCTAGCACCCGTAAAACGCTACTGTGCCTGCCCGGAAAACGCCGATGTCACGCCGGCGGCTGCACCGGAATGCGGAAAGACGCCCTGTGCAAGCTCGGCTCCGCAATTGGTGTATTACCGCCTGGAGGCGGCGAAATCCTATCAGCCGATGTCTCTGCCGGAGGCACTTCCGCCTTTCCAGCTCAGTTCCTCGATGCAGGTGCAGGTTCGATGACGGCGTCGCCGAAGCTCCTACCTCGCGTCTGGTGCAGCCAGTCGGGCGCAATGACAGTCGAATTCGCGCTCGTGTGTTTTCCCCTGCTGCTGCTCATGCTCGGGATCATCGAGTTCGGCCGCGCGCTCTATGTGCAAAATGACCTTTCCCACGCTGCAGATGTCGCGGAGCGACAGGTGCTCATCGGACAAATCTCCCGGGATGCGCCCGACAGCGAAGCGCAAGCGAAGCTGGAAAGCGCCGTACGTGACAATTTCGACAGCGGAGAGCCGCAGTTGCTACAAGTTTCCGTCGGCAAGGAAACGGTAGACGGAATTGCCTTTCGAGTGATGTCGATCCGTTATCCGTTTGCGTTCTTCGTCCCCGGATTGACGGAGAGTCCCGTCAGCCTGGAGTTGTCGCGGCGGATCCCGATCGGCTGATGCTTTTTGCCCGCGCCGGTCATGGCCCGCCGCCATCTGTCGCATTGCCGTTTTCCGTGGCTTGAGGGGGGCTCGACGTAGGGCTTTCTTCACCGGATTGAACCGGATCGCAACGCTCCGAGCAACTATAGGTCGCCCGTCCGTTGCCCTGGTGCACGGTGACTAAACGTCCGCCAGCAGCAACCACGTCGAGGACGACATTGGCGATCTCGGCGCCGTCGGCGTCCATGACGATCAGGTTCGTTGATCCCGGTGTCTTGCCGGTGAGGATCACCGTCTTGTCGTCGCTGAGTGTCGCCTGCGCGATTGCCGGATTACCGATGATGACCGTGCTCGCGGGGCGATCAAGGATAAAAGGTCTCGCAAAATCGACGATGACCTTCACCACAGCATCTGTTTGCCGGGCGGGCTCCTGCGCATTGTCGCCTCGGGGGGGATCTTCCGCGGCTTGAACCGCATTGGCCACAGCGCATATCGCCAAGACGAGAACAGGCCATTTCACGCCAATGCGCATTCGACCACTCCCAGTTGCTGCCGATCTTGGTAAACGGACGGAAGCCTCATCCGTTCCGGTAACCAGCAAGAGCATAGCATAGTCGCGGCTTGACGATCGGACTAGGCCAACAGGCTGATCTCCTGCGGAAGGGGTATCGGCCATCAGGCTGAATGGATCAAAAGGGTTAAGAAAGTCTATATGAGGACCACACAGCAAGCGGGAAACGAGGCTTAAACCCGGCCCGGCCTGTGATGCCGAACTTGGAGTCGGCACAACCCCAACCCCTGAAGGACCGAACCATGAAGAAGCTCCTTGTTCGCTTTGCCCGCGACGAAGCCGGCGCTACCGCCATCGAATACAGCCTGATCGGCGGCCTGATCGCCGTCGCTATCATCACTGCGGTGAGAACCGTCGGCACCGATGTCGCCGCCGTGTTCACCAGCATCTCCGCCGCGATCTAATAAGCGCGCCAACATGTTGCAGAGCAAGGCGGAGACACCCGTCTCCGCCAGCTCGTTTCTAGCCTCAGTTTGAATCAATTCAGGTTGGCCAAATCGATGTTCGGCAAAAAGTCCATATCGGAGGAAAAGGTCATCGAGACCGTAGCCCAGCCTGAGACGGCGCGCGAACGGCAACCCGTTTTGGTGCCAAGCCAGCCTCAGGCGACAGTCGAGGTTCTGGTGGCGGCCAAGGCCGAAAAGGCTAAACAATACTACAGTCTGAAAAAGGAAATCTTCAGCGCCCTCATAGCCACCATCGATGTCGCCGCCTTGTCCACCATGGATAGCGATCAGGCGCGCAAAGAGATCGGCGTAATCGTCAATGACATCGTCGCGGCCAAGAAGGCCGGGATTTCGATGACCGAGCAGAACGATCTGCTTTGCGACATCTGCAACGATATACTTGGTTACGGCCCCCTCGAGCCGCTGCTCGAGCGCGACGACATCGCTGACATCATGGTCAATGGCGCCAACCACGTCTTCATCGAAGTCGGTGGCAAGGTCGAGGAAACAGACATTCGTTTCCGCGACAACGAGCAGCTCTTGAACATCTGCCAACGCATCGTCAGCCAGGTCGGCCGGCGTGTCGATGAATCCAGCCCGATCTGCGACGCCCGTCTGGCCGACGGGTCTCGCGTCAACGTCATTGCGCCTCCGCTGGCAATCGACGGTCCAACGCTTACTATCCGCAAGTTCAAGAAGGAGAAGCTAACTCTCGATCAGTTGGTTCGCTTCGGTTCGATCTCGCCCGAAGGCGCCGAGATCCTCAAGATCATCGGCCGGGTGCGCTGCAACATACTTATTTCAGGGGGCACGGGTTCCGGCAAGACGACGCTGCTGAACTGCCTGACCGGATATATCGATGCTGGCGAGCGCATCATTACTTGCGAGGACGCCGCCGAACTGCAACTTCAACAGCCACATGTCGTGCGGCTCGAGACGCGTCCACCCAACATAGAGGGCCAGGGCGAAATAACCATGCGCAGCCTGGTCAAGAACTGCCTGCGTATGCGGCCGGAGCGCATCATCGTCGGCGAAGTGCGCGGGCCGGAGGCCTTCGACCTCTTGCAGGCAATGAACACCGGCCACGACGGCTCGATGGGAACACTCCACGCCAACTCTCCGCGCGAGGCGATCTCGCGCGTCGAGGCCATGATCACCATGGGTGGTCACTCGCTACCGGCCAAGACCATCCGGGAGATGCTTGTCTCATCGGTTGACGTGATTGTGCAGGCATCGCGCCTGCGCGACGGTTCGCGCCGCATCACCCACATTACTGAAGTGCTGGGCATGGAGGGCGACGTCGTGACGACCCAGGATCTCTTTGTCTACGACATTCTCGGCGAAGACTCGAAAGGCAACATTATTGGACGGCATCGCTCCACCGGTATCGGACGCCCCGCCTTCTGGGATCGCGCACGCTACTACGGCGAGGAAGCACGCCTTGCGGCGGCGCTCGATGCGGCTGAAATGAAAGCGGCCGCGTGAGTGGGACGCTTCTGACGCAGATTGGAGACATATGCTGACGTCCCCGTTGTTTCCGTTGTTTGTTTTCGTCCTCGCTTCCACGAGCGTTGGCGGGGTTATACTCGCTATTCTCTATCCGCATGTGGCCAAAGTCAGTACTTACAAACAGAGGTTCGAACGAATAGCAGCGCTTACCGATCGCAACACCGCAGAGTCCGTCGATGAGGATGGCCGCGACCGCCGCCGCTTCGTGGAAAAGACGCTGCGCGAAATCGACGAGAAGCAAAAGGCCAATGCGAAGAAAGGCGGTAAGCCGACGATGGCAGGCAGGATTCGCCAGGCCGGCCTAAACTGGACTCGCAAGACCTATTGTCTCGTCTGCGTCGGCGCGGGCCTAGCCTGCTATGTAATAGCGCTCCTCCTGGGGCTTAATACGATCACCATGCTTGGCTTTGGCGTGGCGGGCGGTCTACTGCTGCCGCATGTCTATGTAAACTCGAAGCGAAAGGCACGCTTCAAACGCTTCAGCGCCGAGTTCCCCAACGCAGTCGACGTGATTGTACGGGGCCTCAAGGCCGGCCTGCCGATGGCAGACTGTCTGCGCGTCATCGCCACGGAAGCCCAGGAACCAGTCAAAAGCGAATTCGTCGCCATTGCTCAGGACCAGACACTTGGAATCCCAATCGATGAGGCGGTGCAAAAAATGTGGGACCGTGTGCCGCTGTCGGAGGCTAACTTCTTCGCTATAGTCATCACGATTCAGAGCCGCACCGGTGGCAGCCTGTCGGAGGCGCTCGGGAACCTTTCCAAGGTGCTGCGAGAGCGTAAGAAGATGAAAGGAAAGATTAGAGCGATGAGTGCGGAGGCAAAATCCTCCGCAGGGATTATCGGTGCCCTGCCGTTCTTCGTGGCCGGTGCCGTATATCTCACCAGTCCCGACTACATGTTGCTTTTATTTACCACGCTGACCGGGAAGATCGTGCTCGCGGGCTGTGCACTTTGGATGAGCATCGGGACTCTCGTCATGCGAAAAATGATCAACTTCGATTTCTGAGAAGCACATGAATATCACCGCCTATATCCCTGAACCGGAAAAGCTTTCGGCCATGATGGCCGCTTTCGCTGCATTCTCCGCCGTGGTCACGGTTTCCTGGCCTTACATGTTTCGCGATAATCTCGCGGCGCGCCTGCACAAGGTGGAGGGCGAACAGGAGCGCATCCGGCAGCGCGAGCGAGCCCGACTGAATGCAGACAAGCGTCCCGTCTCGCTGCGCGCGGAACCCAGAAAGCTGTTCCAGGAGATTGTTGACCGCTTCAACCTCGCCAAGCAGGCCGAGGATGGCGAGATCGTCAACAAATTGCGGATGGCCGGTTATCGTGGGCACGCTCCGGTGACGACCTTTCTGGCAGTTCGGCTGATTTCTCCGCTTGCGATCTTCGCCGCTTGCTTGCTCTACCTCCTCCTCATTGTCAGACCGGTGGCGCCGCTCCTCCTGGTCGTGGCCATCGCCGCTACTGTGGGTTCGCTCGGTTATTTCGCACCGGCGATCTTCATCAAGAACAGGATCACGAAACGACAGAAATCGATCCAGCGCTCATGGCCCGAAGCGCTCGACCTTCTGCTGATCACGGTCGAGGCGGGGATGGGTATAGAAAGCGCGTTCCGCAAAGTGGGCGAGGAAATCGGTATGCAGTCGCCCGAAATCGCGGAAGAAATTATGCTAACCACCGCCGAACTTTCCTATCTGCAAGACCGGCGGCAGGCCTACGAGAATCTCGGAAAGCGCACCGGCGTCGAGGGGGTCCGGGCGGTCGTGACCAGTCTGATACAGGCGGAGAAATATGGTACCGCGCTTGGTCAGGCGCTGCGCGTCATGGCGCAGGAAAACCGCGACATGCGGATGAGCGAGGCGGAGAAGAAGGCAGCCGCTCTTCCACCCAAGCTGACCGTACCGATGATCCTCTTCTTCCTGCCTGTGCTCTTCGCAGTAATCATGACCCCTGCGGCGATACAGATAGCCGGCATTCCATGAACGGACAGGGGCGGGCTAACCTCCCTGTCCGTTGCCGCTCAGCGCGACGATCTTCCCGGCTATCCTTTCCAACGGCAACACGAAATCGACAAGATCTGCCCCGATGGCCGCTTTTGGCATGCCGAAGATAATCGAACTCATCTCATCTTGGGCAATCACCTTGCCACCAGCCTTTCGGAGCGAGCGGAGGCCTTCGGTGCCGTCATCGCCCATTCCCGTCAGGACAACCGCGAGGGATTCGGTTTTGAATGCTCGCGCGATGGAACTGAACAGGTATGACCCGGAGGGCTTGAAACTGTAACCGGCAGCGTCATCCGTGACGCAGATCCGTGTTCGGCCCGATACTCCAAGCTGGTGCCCGTCCGGAGCCAGATAGACAGTTCCGGGTTTCAATCGTTCACCGTCCTCGGCAACCTTGACCTTCAGAGGAACTGTGGCGTCGAGGGAGACGGCCACGCCTTCGATGAAACCGCTGGAAATATGCTGGACAATCAGAATCGGAGCCGGAAAACCGGCAGAAACATTCTTCAGTATCGACCGGATAGCGGCCGGACCGCCCGTGGACGCGGTGATGCCCACAATTCCGATCGACGCGCTGCGGCCGACCGGAGGGACGTCAGCGCGCTTGTCCGCGCCGGACCTGTTGCGCCGCTGTCTGACCACCTTCACCTGCGACATCGCCTTGATCGTCGACAAGAACTTGTCGGTGCCCGTTTTTTGCAGCCGACCGTCGACTAAGGGAGGGGCAGGAATAACAGCCAGCGCCCCGGCCTCGAGTGCACGGCCGGAGAGGCTTCCCAATTCCGCGCGGTTGTCACAGGACACCACGATGACGGGAGCCGGGGCTGAAATCATGATCTCCTTCACGGTGCCGGCGCTGTCTTCGCCACTGAGTAGGAGTTCGACCACAACGATGTCGGGCGAAAGTTCCCGGGCCAACCTGACCGCCTCGGTCTCACTCCTTGCGGTCCCGACGAGCTTCACGTCGGGGTCGTCCAGTGCCGCCTTTTCGATGAGCTCCTGGAGATCGGACCTGCATGTAGCGAGAAGTATCCGGACCATCGTTCCCCTCACACGAACTGGCGAACAGTTTCCAGAAACTGATACGAGTCAAACTCGTTCTTAGTCAGATAGGCATTGGCGCCGGCATGCAGGCCGCGCAGCTTGTCTTCCGGTGTTTCGCGCCCCGTGACCAATATGACAGGCATGTCCTGGAAGTCCCCGGACTCGCGGATTGTTTGCGTCAGCGCGAAGCCATTCATCGACTGCATATCCACGTCGGCGATAACGATATCGGCCCCATGCTGCCGCAAGTGCTCCCACGCTTCCCCACCATCGGCTATCATCGCCACTTCGTATCCCGCACCCTCCAAGATCAGCCTAATGAGACTGCGGACATACACGGAGTCGTCGACGACCAGCACCTTGCGGCTTTCACGAGGTGCGACGGGTCGTAGCAGAGCATCTGTTCCTGGGTTCATCTCCCTGGCCGCCTCGGCCAGCGCCGCGGCATTAAGCAGGAGGGCGATGCGTCCGTCGGGCAGGACAATACCACCGTTATAACGTCGCACTTTCGCGAGACGCGGCCCCAGAGAACGGACGAGAAGCTCCTGCTCGCCAGCGACTTCGTCAACCAGCACGGCTGCTTCCCTGCCCGCAGCCCCGACAATGACCGCCGGCATGAATTCCATGGATGTGCGACGACTTGCTGGTCGAAGCCCAAGCCAGCGCGCCAGATCTATGAGGGGTATCGGCCCCGCGCGGGTCGTCACGACGCGCTTTTCTGCCGAGGTGGTAATGTCTTTCGCCGAAACTCGTATGACGCTCTGGGCCGAAGCGGTATCGATCGCAAAAACATGCCCTCCGACAATGACCTCCAGGGCCCTGACGGTTGCAAGCGTAAGGGGTAGTGTGAGCGTAAAGGCGGCGCCTCCGCCCGAAACCTGCGATACGTCAGCTACACCGCGCATTCCTTCGACAGCGGTTCTGACAATGTCCAGACCTATGCCGCGGCCGGACAGCTTGGTGACAGCAGCCGACGTTGACACACCCGGCTCGAAAATCTGCCGGAGAAGTTGTCTTTCATCTTCCGGCTGTTGCAGATTCGCTTTACCAGCGGCGCGGCGCAAGGAAGCCATGTCCAGGCCGCAGCCATCGTCCTCCACCAGCACCTGTACGCGATCGCCGGATATGGAAGCTGCAATGACGATCCTTCCCCTTTCCGGCTTTCCTGCCATTCGCCGCTTTGCAGGCTCCTGAATGCCATGGGCAATGGCATTGCGTACGAGATGCCGAAGCGAATCCTGCAGGCCTGCGAGGATCGAACGGTCGATCTCTATCTCTCCACCCCTTACCTCCAGTTCCGCCAGCTTTCCCGAGCTTGCAGCCATGTCTCTGACGATCCGGGCAAGTCCCTTGCAGGCCTCGGCGAAAGGCTGGGTGCGCGCACGCCGCACCTCGTTTTCAAGCGCAGTGGTGGCGCTATGCATCAGTCTGCCATCGTGATTGAGGGAAGCGGCAAGCGCGCGTAAGCCGTTTTCGATGCTCGCGGCCTCGGTGGCGGAATTCGATCCCCAGGCGCGCAGTTTCCTTGTTTGCTGCCTCAGGCGCGACGCCTCTTCGGCGTGGCGTCGTACGACAGCATTCCAGGCGAGCAACTCGCCGCTCCGGTACAGAAGAGCATCGAGCCGATCGGCGGACACCCGCATGGAGCCATCCGTATCGCTCACGCGCACCGGGACCTGTATTTCGGCGCGGGAACGGTGTGATCCCGTTCCTTCTCCGTCGCGTTCCGTTTGTCTTGTGCTCGCCGCCTCCAATTGGAAGAGCACGTTTTCGGCGTGTTTTGACGACGGCTTCTCGCCGCTTTCCAGCAGTCGAACGGCGTCGGCGATGGCATCTGCGGCTGCAAGACACAGGTCCACTTCGGGCCTGTCGAGAACACGCTCCTCCCGTGCCGCAACAGAGAGCAGCTCCTCTATCCAATGGCAGATCGACTCCACCGCCCGCACCTGAACCAAGCCCGCGGCCCCCTTTAGGCTGTGGACCATCCTCAGGAGCTGGTCCTGCAGCTTGCGCTTTGTGTCCACCCCATCAGCGTCTTCTAAAGCGAGCAAGGTGCGTTCTATGTCGGACGAGCGTTCTCTTGCTTCTTGGGTAAACAGTTCCAGCAGTTGGTGGTCAAGTTCTTCGGGTTTCATCATGTTCATTTGCCGTGATTGGAGAGCATATCCTTCAGCCTCGACCCGAGCTCGTTGAGGTCCTTTGCGGCCTCTTCCGCCTGTCGTATCGCCGAGAGGTTCTGGCTGCTTGTCTGTTCGATATAATGCATCGCGTCGTGTATCTGCTTCATGCCCGTCTTCTGCTGGCCCGCCGAGGCGGCAATCTGGGCGACCGAGCGCGCCGAATCTGCTATGATTGTTTCCAGTTGCCTGATCGTCTCCCCGGCTGCGTTCACTGTTTCGAGAGCGCGACCGACACTCTTGGTTCCCTCTTCGGCCCCGACGACAGCCGCATTTGTCGCTTTCTGTATCTCCATGAGGATGCGACGGACTCTGGTGGTTGCGGATTTCGACTGGTCCGCAAGCGTTCTGATCTCGGTGGCGACGACGTTAAAGCCCCTTCCATGCTCGCCGGCGCGTGAGGCTTCGATCGCAGCATTGAGCGCCAGTAGATTCGTCTGGTCGGCTATCTCCGCGACAACAGAGACGATCTCGCCTATTTCCAGGCTGTTTTCGACTAGCGACAGAATATCGCCAGCGATCGCTTCGGTCCGCGCGCTGACAGTGTTCATCACCAGCACCGTGTCGTCGAGTGCCTTGCGCCCGTCGCCGCTAACCTTAACGGCGGTATCGTACGAGGCCGCCACCTGCTGTGCACGTTGCGCCGCCTGTTCCGAAGTCTGCAGGACGTCATCGACGCTCGTTACAGTTTCGGCCACAGCCGAGGACTGTTCACGCATGCCTTCGACCTGTTGCGTGGTTCCGGCCAGGATTTCGGCCGCCGAAGAGGAGAGGTGTTGTGCCGTCTCGGAGATCGTGGCGAAGAGTTCTTCCAGCCTGTTCCGGTCGGCTCGTTCGTTCTCGATCATGCCGGCGAGCTTTGTCGTCATCGCATTGAAGGATGAACCAAGGATCGCCAGTTCGTCGCCATCCTCGTCGGTCGCCTTCTGCGCCAGATCACCGGCGCGAACCTTCTCCGCTACACCGGCGAGAGCACGCGTGCGGTGCACGAAGCGGCGGATGACCCATAGGACGACGAGCAGCATGATCACGCCCACGGCCGAGAGCCCGAGCTGTAGCAGTTGAGAGCGCTCGATTCTTTTCGCTCCTGCCTGCTCGATCATATCAATCCTTTCGTTGATCTGATCCGCGTAGGTCCTGATCTGACGATCGAGTTGGTCCAGCGCGGTCCGGGTCGGCGGCGCCTCGGCTATCGCACTTTCAAGGGCCGGTTTCACTTCACGCAACCAGCGCTGCCGAACCTGTTGGAGCCGCGCTAGACTCTCCGGATCGGTCTCGCCCGAAAAGCCAACCGCATCATCCCCGTTGATCAGCCTGGCAAGCATCTGCTCGTTGCGAACCATGAGGTCGCGGAGCTCGGCAGCGGCCGCTGTCCACTGCGGATCTTGCGGTCGGGGCAAGCGCCCAGCCAGGTACAGCATCTGGTAGAAGATGCGCTCGTTGTTAAGTGAGGAGGTTGCGGCAAGATCGGATCTCGCCCTATTCAAGGAGACAAAGCTTGACCCGACGAGCATGGCCGATACGGCCGCAGACAGCAGCGTTGCCACGCCCAAGGTGCCATAGAGACTCTTCGTCCACCGCGGGTTCATGGCCGCGAGCCCCTTCCATTCTCATCCTCGTCGATCATTTGCTCGCCTTCGAGGGTAAATCTGCGGTCGCTAAGGAGAGCGTCACCGTCAAGGACAGCCACGCCCTCGGCCGTGCTGCCGCGGCTCCAGAGGCCATCGTTCCCGCCCGCCTCCGTCGTCGAGATCGCGTCAGGAGCGAGCTCCACGACTTCTGGAATTCCGTCGGTCAGGACCAGGAACTCGGGTTGCGCTTCGCCGCAGACGATCGCCCAATCGACGGTTGGCACCGGCTGCGCGGGAAGACCGAGAAGGTCACGCAGATCAAAGATCGGAAGCAACTGCCCGCGCAGATCATGAATGCCCACGACATGCGCGGGCATACCCGGCAGCGGGCTGACATTCGCCTTCGTGACAATCTCACGGATATAGCGGATGTCGACCGCGTAACGGCGGTCTGAAAGTGGGAAGGATACGAAGCCGGTCGAGGACTCGGGATCGCCGGCAGCCAGGGCGACCGCAGGCGTTGTCGCTCCGGATTGGCTAGTCGGATGGGCATCGCTTTGGAGTGGATCCAGTAGTGCTCCGGTCTGTTCGATCGCGGTCGCCATCCGTTGCCTGATAGCCGCCCAATCAATGGAGGAACGGGAGTGCTTGGAAGCTTTGGTCATCAAGAGTATCCCGCCAGGCTCCGCGCAAGGTCTGCGACCTCCCGTCTAGAGCGCACCTCAAGATTGTCAGCCACTTCTGCGGGCACAAGAGGCCACGCACTGTATTCGGCCACTTTCGCCTTCATCAGAGCCCTCCTGGAAATGTCGGTGGCCGTTATTCGGGCGCTCTCGGCGAGACGTTCCTCTTCGAGAAGGATCGCAAGTGAATAAGGCCCTGTCGCACATCCAGCGCTCCAGATCTGGATCGGACAGCCGCCTGACCGGCAGCGTTTTGCAGCGAATGCCAGCCGCGTTGGCCTAAGTTTCACAGAAGCTTGGTACATATTCCCTTCCCACATCGATTTGGCTGCTCCTGTAACTATGTCTTGCCAAGCACCTACGCTATTCGTCCTGATGGCTAGTCGACTGGGAAACGGACTATCCGAGCGGACTATCGGCGAGCTATCTTCCAGCCATGGGCAGCAGGCGTGCTCCAGCCGCCGCGGCTTCCTGCCGGTTCCTTACCCGTAGGCTGCGGAAAAGGGCCGCCATGTGAATCTTCACGGTTCCTTCGCCGAGGTGAAGCTTGCGGGCAATTTCCTTGTTGGAAAAGCCTTCGATCAGGAGCAAGAGGACCTCGCGTTGCCGAGGCGTAAGGAATTCTATGGCGCGATTGGCCTCGTCCGCCCCCCCTTTTGCGACCGGCGTCGCCACCGTTTCCACCGAGTAGGGCGTGCGGCCAGCGACGGACGGGGGAACATAGATGGCTCCGTTGAGAATGGCTTTTATCGCAGCGGCAAGCTCGGTCGCGCCAAGTCCCTTCGGTACGTAACCGTGTACTCCCGCTGTCAGCGCGGTTAGGATATCCGCCCGCCGCGACGAACCCGAAACGACCGCAACCTTCAGATCCGGGTGGACGTCGCGAACGGCGCCTAGGCTCACCGCGCTTTCCATGCCCGGCATGGCGAGGTCGAATAGCGCCAGCGAAACGTCGTCACGGTCTGACAGCCGCTCTATTGCCTCGTCAAGCGACCCCGCCTCGACCACCTCGGTGAAGCCGAGTTTGCTCTTCAGAATGGCGTTTAGCGCGATCCTGAAGAATTCGTCATCATCGGCAATAAGTGCGACGCGCAACGCATCCATCAAAACTCTCCCCCAGCCAACTATGAACCCGCCGTTGGATGCAGTTTGCGTCCTGACCCTCAAGGCGACACGGTTCCTCCGATAGAGGCTACAGCATGACTTACAACTAACGATCGTCCCGGGGGATCGGTTCCCGTCAAACCTCCTATTTTGAATTTATCCGCATCGGCAATCTATCAACTGTGCAGCCTCGACTGTCACTTCCAAGTAGTCGACGACCGGCGTTGATCCCGTTTCCGGCGGACATCCTTACATGCGAGAGAAGGCGTCTCTCGGCAAAAAACTCGATCCGCGGCTTTCAGCCACGTCCACGCAATCCTGCGCAAGCTGTCACAGCTCAGGCATTGGGTGGGGCGACGGTCTGGCCGTGGGCGTCGGCCACGGTATGGTGAGGCTCAGTCGACGTTTCCCGACCATCGTAAACGCCGCGTGGGGCGAAGTTTTCATGTGGACGGCCGCGCGGCAAGCCTCGAGGACCAAGACCTTGGCCCCATTCAGTTCGTCAGCGCGACGAACATGCCGATCGAGCGACCGCATGTTTTGGCGGAGGGCGGGCCGACGCTCCCCTTTTGAGCTTCGATTTCTTCGGCGCCTCTACGTTTCTCTTTAACGGGAAAGAGAGCTAACCGGGATGTCGGCTCATGGAACCTCGAACGTTCCGGTCAGGCCGGCCTGGGCGAGCGTATGCTTCCTGGCCTCACGCCACATCGCCTCAATGCCGGCAGACGACGGCACGGAGAGATTTGGAACGTCGAGCGCTGCCAGCCGGAAGTGGTAGTGATGCACGCCATGACCCTTTGGCGGCTGAGGCCCGTCGTAACGCGCGTTGCCGAAATCGTTTTCCGCAAACCGAGGGCCGCCGCCGGGTGCGGTATCCACGCTTTCCGGTAGCTCGTTTACTTCGGCCGGAATGTTGAAAACGCCGCAGTGCCTGAACGTGCCGCTGGGCGCGTCAGGGTCTTCGACAATCAACGCATAACTCTGCACACCCTCTGGGGCGCCATTCCAGGCCAAGGGCGGAAAGAGATTCTCGCCCATTCTTGAATACTTCTCTGGTATCCTGCCGCCATCGGCAAAGGCGGAACTTACAAGTGTCAGTGACATCTCAGCCTCCTGTTTGAACTTCACACGTCTGCGTCCCGTGGCGCGCGTGTGTCGGCTTCGCCGGCACGCTCGTGGCGCTTGGCGTTGATGCCTTTGGAACCATACTCTCGTATGGCGTCGGACCTGTGTAACAAAACGGGCGCCTGAATTGTTCCCGCGCGGGGATACAGTCACCCGACTTTCAAGCTGATGCCGAATTTGATGACGTTGCAGACCAAATCCGTCCGCGTCGCGCCGGACAAACATGCGGATGTGACCGTCCCTGTTCCCTCCATCCCAACCGTCCCAGGCAAGTAACAAATCGAATCTGTTGAGGAGGAAACGGCGATCAAAGGACATATGCTGCCCCGACAACCTGCTCTGCCACAGCTATCGCAACTTCGGCCACAGCGTTTCGAGTTGTTCCAACAACTGCTCCTGCGTGTATCTTTTAGCTGCCATCATATGGAGGATGTGTGACGCAACATCCTTCCCCGCGTCACTGTCGCTCGCAATACTTCTGCTGGCACACCAAATGGCCAAGGCATCGCGCATAACCCGAATGTCGTAGGCGGTATAAGGCTGGAATTGGACCACCATCGCATCCTCCCGTTGCCAAACCATTCCTGAAGGCATTTTGCGCCTGACCAGCTATCGGATCAATATGCGCCAACTTGGTGTTGACCGAGAAAATGCATTCGTCGCCACCGTCCCGGGTTCTTTTCTTTTCCCAGATGCCGCAGTTCTCGATCCTGTGACCGCGCGGAATTTTGCCGACGAGGGGAACATCGGTGCTTCGTTGCAGCTTTCGCATGTGTCGCCGACGAGGTCGTAGGCCATGGATGCGACGTCGGTGGTGTATGATGCAGCGAGACGGATCAGTCCGGGCTCCATTTGTGAACCTGCGAAGAACCTTGATAGACACGCCGCATCAGACACATCCTAAGCAAATCTGTCTCGTGCACTAGATAATAGATGGGTCGAACTGCAGCATGAAAGAGGAGACTGCCATGTTGGCAATTCTGGTTGGCGCGATTCTAATAATCTGCGGTGTGCTATATCTTTTTTGGGAAGCGCTGAGCCGTCGTCGACTGAGCGATCCGCATCGATCTTATGGAGCCGATACCGAACCTACGTTGGAGCCGCGGCAACAAGGCCTCAGCTTTCTGGGCTTGGTAAGGAATTGGCCCGGTCTCTGTTTGCTGGTTGCAGGGGCGGTTCTCTTGATGCTTGGAGCTTGGGCTTAACAGGCTCATTTGTTCGTCGAAGCTCAACCGTCGCCAACAGGGCGATGGATCAGCCGTACGGTGCCGCCATCCGGGACGCCCTCCCCCGTCTTGTCTTCAGAGACACGAACGGAAACGGCTCGGCGCGTGTGGCTGCGCCAAGCTTGCCCCGCCGAGACTACGGAAATCGAACGCAACCTGCTGATAGCCGCAACTTGCCAGATCGATCACTGCGGCGCGAACCAAAGGTTAGCACATGAAAGAAACCCTTCTCCTCACTTTCAATGCGGGCTCATCCACCGTGAAGATCGGTATCTACAAGGTGGGCGGTGGAAAGCCGCGGCGGATCGGCAAAGCCGTCGTCGACTTCGCATTTCAAGCGCGGACACTGCACCTTAAGGAAGGCCCGGCACAATTCGACCTGCCCTTGAAAGCCGATGCCGGGGACGATCTGTTGGATCTGACAGACGAGGTATTGAGGGAACTTGGCGTGCATTTCGATCTCGACGCCGTCACCACCGCGGGCCACAGGATCGTTCATGGCGGCGATGTGTTTTCTGGCCCTGTTGAGCTCGATACGAAGGCGATCGCAGAAATCACAGCATTGACGAAGCTGGCGCCCCTCCACCAGCCCCAGGCTTTGCGACTGGTCAACGCCGTCAAGCACCTGCGTCCGCACCTGTTCCAGACCGCCTCGTTCGACACCACTTTCCATGCGACCCAGGCCGATCTGGTCCGGCGGCTGGCGATACCCCGCGCCTATCACGACCAGGGGATCAAACGGTACGGTTTCCACGGCCTGTCCTACCGGCATGTGGCGGGCGAACTCACCCGCAAAGCGCCCGATGTCTCGGATGGCAAGGTTGTCATGGCCCATCTCGGCAGCGGCGCCAGTCTCTGCGCCATTGAAAAGGGGATCAGCCGCGATTCCAGCATGGGCTTTTCAACGCTCGACGGCATTCCGATGGCAACGCGACCGGGCTGGCTGGATCCGGGCGTCCTTTTGCATTTCCTCGGCCCATTGGGCAAATCCGTCAAGGAAGTGGAGGATATGCTCTACTACCAGTCGGGCTTGCTGGGCGTCTCCGGGTTGAGCGGCGATATCCGTAATCTCGTCATGGACGGCGGGGTACAAGCCAAGGAGGCTATTGACCTCTTTACGCTGCGCATTGCCGGCGAAGTGGCGCGCCTGGCATCCACGCTTGGAGGCTTGGACGCGCTCGTCTTCACGGCAGGCATCGGCGAGAACCAGCCGAAAATCCGGGCACTCATCTGCGAGCGGCTACTGTGGCTGGGCGTCGAGGTGGATCCCGTCGAGAACGAAAACCACGCGTGGAAAATCAGCTCTTCGACAAGCCGAGTCGCGGTTTTCGTCGTTCCTACCGATGAAGAGCAGACAATCGCGGAAGAAGCGCTGTCCGTCGCTCGCAATTCGGCAAAATGATCCATGTAATGGCAGCAGCCCGTGTTGCGCGACAAATGTGTGTTGACTTACTCAAGGGAGCAAACAGATGCAGCCAGCCACCTTTCCCACAGGAACGCCGGAAATCGATGATGAGGAACTCACGCTCATTGACCGCTACTGGCGCGCTTCGAACTATCTGTCCGTCGGGCAGATCTACCTGCTCGACAATCCGCTGCTGCGCGAACCGTTGGAAGCGGAGCACATCAAGCCACGCCTGCTTGGCCACTGGGGCACGACGCCGGGCCTCAATTTCATCTATACGCATCTCAACCGGGTCATCCGCAACCGCGATCTCAGTATGATCTATGTCTGTGGTCCCGGTCATGGCGGGCCAGGCATGGTGGCGAGCACTTATCTCGAAGGCAGTTACAGTGAGATCTATCCGGAGATTACCCAGGACGCCGCCGGCATGCAAAAACTCTTCCGCCAGTTCTCCTTCCCAGGCGGCATTCCGAGCCATGCGGCGCCCGAGACACCCGGCTCCATCCATGAGGGCGGCGAACTCGGCTATGCGCTGGTACATGCCTATGGCGCGGCCTTCGACAATCCTGATTTGGTTGTCGCCTGCGTCGTCGGCGATGGCGAGGCCGAGACCGGACCGCTCGCCGCAAGTTGGCATTCGAACAAGTTTATCAATCCGGCTCGCGACGGCGCCGTACTGCCGATCCTGCATCTCAACGGCTATAAGATCGCCAGTCCGACACTGCTTGCGCGCACCAATGACGATGATCTCTCGGATCTTTTCCGGGGCCATGGCTACGAGCCTTTCTTCGTGGAAGGACAAGAGCCGGAAAACATGCACCGACAAATGGCCGCAACCTGCGACAAGGTATTCGATCGGATTCGCGAGATACAGCGTGAGGCCCGCGAAGGAAGCCCGTTCGACAACTGCCCACGTTGGCCGATAATCGTACTCCGCAGCCCAAAGGGCTGGACAGGTCCGAAGGAAGTAGATGGCAAGAAGGTGGAAGGCTTCTGGCGAGCGCATCAGGTGCCGGTCGCCAATTGCCAGGACGATGCCGATCATCGCAAGATCCTCGAGGATTGGATGCGCAGCTATGATCCGGACGATCTGTTCGACGCCAAAGGTACGCTAAAACCGGAACTTCGGGCGCTTGCGCCGAAGGGTGAGCGCCGAATGGGCGCCAATCCGCATGCCAATGGCGGTCTCTTGCGCAGAGAACTCGCGGTGCCGGATATTCGCGATTACGCGGTGGCGGTAAACAACCGCGGCGAAACAATCGTCCAGACAACCGAGGTTCTCGGACGCTATCTTCGCGATATCCTGAAGCTCAACGCAGAGAACGCCAATTTCCGCATCTTCGGACCCGATGAAACGGACTCCAACCGTCTGGGCAGTGTGTTCGAGGTCACCGATCGCATTTGGATGCAGGACATCGAGCCTTACGACGTGCATCTTTCGCGGGAGGGCCGGGTTATGGAGGTCTTGAGCGAACACCTCTGCCAGGGCTGGCTGGAAGGTTATCTCCTGACCGGTCGGCACGGTTTCTTCTCCTGCTACGAAGCGTTCATCCACATCGTGGATTCGATGTTCAACCAGCATGCCAAGTGGCTGAAGGTGTCCCGGGAACTTCCCTGGCGCAAACCGATCTCCTCGCTCAACTATCTCCTCACCTCGCATGTCTGGCGGCAGGATCATAACGGCTTCAGCCACCAAGACCCCGGCTTTATCGACCTGGTCGCCAACAAGCGAGCCGATACCGTGCGCATCTATCTGCCGCCGGATGCCAATACGTTGCTCTGGGTTGGCGACCATTGCCTGAGGACCTGGGACCGCGTCAATGTCATTGTTGCCGGCAAGCAGCCGGAACCGCAATGGCTGACGATGGACGAGGCGGTACGGCATTGCGAAGCTGGCATCGGCATATGGGATTGGGCTGGCAGCGAAGTTGAGGCGGTCGAGCCGGATGCGGTGATGGCCTGCGCCGGCGACGTGCCTACGATGGAAACATTGGCAGCCGTGACCCTGCTGCGGCAGGCGTTACCCAACCTGACGATCCGGGTGGTTAATGTTGTCGATCTCTTGGCGTTGCAATCGGCGGAACAGCACCCGCACGGCCTCGCCGACGAGGCCTTTGATCGGCTGTTCACCAAGGATCAGCCGGTAATCTTTGCCTATCATGGCTATCCCTATTTGATCCACCGATTGACCTACAAGCGCACCAACCACGACAACATCCACGTTCGCGGCTTCATAGAAGAGGGGACGACGACGACCCCCTTCGACATGGCAGTATTGAACCAGCTCGATCGCTATCACCTTGCCCTCGAGGTGATCAAACGGGTGCCGGGGCTTAAGGAAAAGGCGACCGGCACCATTGCCGCACTCGAGGCGAAGCTAGCCGAACATCACTGGTATGTCCGCCAATATGGCGAGGACATGCCGGAAATCCGCGACTGGATTTGGGATCGCTAAGAGCTTTCTTGTCCAAATGACTCTGCCCGCGAGGCAGACGGCAGGAAGCGGGGCAAAGTCCCAGCGCCCACCGTTCGGGCGTTTTCCTACCGCTCCGGAATATGTTGCTGCGCTACTGCATTTCTGTGAGGCGCAGCTCTGTCCGCTACCGCACACGCCAAGTTACATCGGAACAAGACACCCCTTCGCCCGTTGGGGAGTTTATCACGCATCAGAGGAGGTGGAATTCAATTCCCCCATTATCCCTGTCCGCGAAGTTATAGTCAAAAGGAGGAAGAGATGGCTATCCGCGATGTCCTGTGGACCCATCCGCTGAAAGTTACTTTGCGCTCCGGTTTGGAACGCACCTTCGGCAGCGTCTACGAAGCCCTCGATTTCCTGCAAAACGAATGGCCCCTCAAGCAAGGAGAGCGCTATGGTCGCGCCGTCTCCTCCTGCAGGCGGGCATTGGACCGGATGACACGAGCCGCGGTGGCGCGTGAGGCATTTATTGCCGCATGCCAGGAGGCTGGCATGCCGGCGGTAATGGCCGCGCCGCTTCCTTACGGTCGGTCAAGCCAACGCGGGCCCTCGGCTGAAGCCTGATTGTCGAAGGCTGCACGGGCAACTTGGCTGCCCCAACTCATAACTCCTGTGGCGACACCTGAACCCGGCCCGGCACCGGGTTCTTTTTCGACCCGAATGCCACTTGAAAGCATCCCAATAAAATTCCACACCGCGCCCATTTCTGTGGCTATCTTACTCAATCGGGCGCTCGGATCGAGTTGAACACGGAATGACGTGTGCTATTGCCGTCAGACATCGCGCCAGCAAAAGCGCGATTGGCGGGTCGCACGACCTCACAGGCCGGCTCTCGCATGAGACCCAGTATCGTTGGATGATCGGCCTGGTGGAAATAATCGATGATGGGCTGCCGATCGTAGGTCATCGCTGCATTCTTGGCGCATTGTAGCTCAGTTCTTTCAGCTCTGCCGAGGGGCAGCCTACATGACTTTACCATTAAATCAGAAGTCAGCCGCGAGCAGGCTGGAACAGCTCAACGAAATTCCCGGAAGGATCGATCAACAGGATTTGCGATCCGCCCGGCCCCGTGACGATATCGTTACGGAATTGTACTCCGGCAGTACGTAAACGAACGACCTCTGCAGGCAAATCATCGACGATGAGGTGAATGCGATTCCAGCCGCCAGGCCGCGGTTGTTCGCCGTCGGGCATCGGTCGTCCCGCCGAGCTGGTCGGCCCACTGAGCAATAGCCGTAACGATCCGCGCTTGATGTCGGCAAAAGCGGGTGCGTGACTGGAGAGCAGCGAAAAGCCCAAGTGTCTGGCGTACCATTCGACGGCAGCCTCGACGTCGTCGACCATGTAGCGCACATTGACGATAGTGTCTGACATTCCTGCCTCCTGACCTTAGAACCGCCGAGCAGCTTCGGCCCGGCAGTGACGTGAACACGTGATGTTTTGATATCTCGTCGTCTCGCCCCCTGCCTCGAACTATGCGTTCGGTTGCTTCCAGCGACCTCTGCCCTGCTCTGCTTCAGTGACCACAACCAGCGGGAAGATGGCTATTTCTCCGCGCAGACACTATGCCGATTGGACGAGTATCGATGAAGAAGGTGGGCCGCGCCTATGCTGCCGGTGGACGGTAGCGAATCGACTTTGCCTTTCCCAGGGCTTCTATTGTCTCCTCGACGGTGAGGAGGACCGTGGTCTCGCACGAGCTGAGCGCGCCTCCTGCGCCAATAGCAAGCGCGACAGCCGCCATTGAAACGTTGTCAGGCGCCTCCCACAAATTCCAACCATCATGCTCGCCAAAGGCGTACCAGAACCCGTGCAGCTTTCCGCCTACAGATGCAATGTAAGCACGTGCCGCCTCTCGGCGATCCTCGGGGTTTTCGATCATGCGCGCCCAAGTCTCGGGCGTGTAACTGAAGCGCGTGAGATACATGGCCATGGCTTGCCTCCTCCGTCAGAATAACGCAGTTAACGCTCAAGCTTGGGAGAACGCGAGTCATTTCGAATGTGCGGGTTTGTCGTGCCGGATGAGTTCCACTTTGTCGCTTTTTGGGCCGTGGCGGGAAGACCTGCATAGCCTTCCCACCAGCCGCAAACGGCAAACCCCTACCGTAAGATTTACATTCCAAGTGTAGGCGCTTCAAACGTCGACGTTTGGCGCGCACTTCCTGTCAAACGGGACATTTGCAGTGGATCCAGGAACCGGACAATCATTGACTGCACCCGCATGTTCATTTCCGCGAGTTGCGCAGGTTACGTCCAGCCCGTCGATGCTTCAGGTGCGCCGGGCGAGACGACCGTTTCGAATTGTTCGAGGTGCCGGGCCGCTGCGACCGATTGTCCAGCGATTTTTCCGCCCCTTGATCGTAACCAAGCATTTATATCAAATGGACAATACCCTTTCGAAACAGGCTATCAAACGCCTTCCCGTGGCCCGTGTTGGCACGCGAGTGGCATCATGGAGCGCCTTTCGCAGTGGAATACGTTCCTTCCGGCCTCCGCAATCGCGGCAAATGGCCGTTGCAACCAAGAATGCAGTGAACATTCTTGAATTCAGAGGGTTAATATCGGATCTACATCGAGAGGCACTGCCGTGGATTTCGCGCAGATGATTCGACCGCTTGAAATCTGGTTCAGGACATTCGTGTTGAGCGACTGGACGTTCTACCAGCTCGGGATTATCGCGGTCGGGTACGTGTTCGCCTCCTTCGTCGCATCCAGAACCGAGCCGGCGATGGAAACCAGGGCGCGGCGCATCAAGGGCAACCCAGATCTGCTGCGCGTCATCATCGCCTTCATGCGTCGCCTGAAATGGCTTTTTCTGATCCTCTGGCTGTGGCTTGCGAACGTCATTCTCACACAGGGTACCTGGCCCTCGCAGCGTTGGCTGGTCTCGACGGCGCTGACCCTGGCGGCCGCCTGGTTTGTAATTTCCGTGCTTACCAAGATCATCCGCAACCCGACCTTGTCGCGCGTGGTCGCCATCGTAAGCTGGGGGTACCTCGCCCTATACGCCACCGGGCTTGACGGTCCCGTCCTGTCGACGCTGGATGGTGCCGCTGTCAATCTGGGGGCGATGCGTTTCTCGCTGCTGATCGTCCTAAAGGCGGTTGTCCTAACAATCGCCCTTATCTGGGTCGCAGTGCTGATCGGCAATGTTCTTTCCCATTGGGTCCAACGCTCGGGCGACCTTTCGCCATCGTTCAAAGTGCTGATCAGCAAGATCATCAAGATCGTTCTGATCATAATCTCCGGCGCGATCGCATTGTCCGCGACGGGTATCGATCTCACGGCGCTAACAATCTTTTCGGGTGCTGTCGGTGTTGGAATTGGCTTCGGACTGCAGAAGGTAGTGTCCAATTTCATTTCCGGTATCATCATCCTGCTCGACAAGTCGATCAAGCCCGGCGACACGATCACGCTTGGCGACACGTTCGGATCCATTCGCGATCTCCGTGCACGTTTCGTGTCGGTCATCACCCGCGACGGGAAAGAATACCTTATCCCCAACGAGGACTTCATCTCGCAGCAGGTGGTGAACTGGTCCTTTTCCAGCGACTATGTCCGTATCGATGTCGATTTCGGCACGTCGTACGATAGCAATCCGCATGACGTGGTTCGGATCGCCATCGACACTGCATCGGCCGTTCCCCGCGTCGCTAACGAATACAAGGCCCCGGTCTGCTGGATGACGGCCTATGGTGCCTCCTCGCTGGATTTCCGCCTCCGCTTCTGGATCTCCGATCCGGCAAACGGTCTGACGAATGTGCGCGGCCAAGTTCTGATGGCATTATGGGATGCGTTCAAGGAGGCGGGGATATCTATCCCCTTCCCGCATCGAGAAATCATCATGAAGACGCCTGTGGAGATTCAACGACCGGCGGGGCGGGGCACCGTGAAGACGGACTAGCCAGATCCTTCTTATACTCCCCGGTCTGCTCCTGGTGACACCGTTTTTCTTGGCCGCCTGACAGTTGTTGGCACGCCCCGCCGCCTGGGCCGCGGGGCAGTTGGCCTCCAAGCCCGCGGCTACCTATTGCGACTTTTGAGGATCGTCCGCCGGATTGACATATTTGAGGCCCCATGGGCCATTGGTGGTGATTTGGATGACAGTCTCCTCATCGAAATAAACGAAATGCGCAGTGCCGGGCGGTAACGCGAAGAAACTGCCTGCAGGCAGTGCCTTGGTAGCGCTCCGATCAGCGGTTTCGCCCATCCCAAGATTAGTCGTTCCTGATATGACCGTGACCACCTCATTTGCCGGATGCGTGTGCGGTGCGACCGCATACCCAGACGGCACTTTGAGCCGAAGGGCAAACAAACCTTCCTTGGTGGGATCGCCGAACAAGACTGCCGCTTCTGCTCCCGCAGGAAGCACTTTGGGGGCCGGGGCCCACTTGATATCGTTGGGCGCGATCATTGTGTGCGCATCCTCTGCCGATGCAAAGGAGGCGATCCCGCAGAATCCGATCCAGCCGATTGCAAATATCGATGCGATTTTCATGATAAACCTCCCTGTATCGCCGGGCCTTCCCCCTCGGCTGCGCGCTGGGGCAGGCTCGCGGAACGCCCAGAATAAGCCCGCAGACCACGTCTGAGCAAGCACTCCTCGGCCATTCGAGCACCGAGATCGCCGTGAAAACCGATTCCAGCGTCACCAACGCGACAGTCCAGAGCATGATCAACAGCTACGGCAACATCACGACGCGTGCGTTCCTCGTCTTCCACAACTTCGATCTCGGCCACGGTGCTCGGGACGCGATCGGCGCCTGGCTCGAAGTCAGCCGGAAGCAGGCTTGCCCAGCGTGCGCTTGGAGCCGGTCCGCGACGAGTTATGCGCGATGAGGGCGAGGCCCGCGCTGCGGTGACAGCCCGGGCCTCTTGTCGCTTTTTCCACTAATGGTGGCGGCGACTTTTGGAGGCTTGGCCTCGGGGACCGACAAAGCCTCCAGCCGATCGAAGGAGGTTGCGTCTTGGATCGGCACTTAATATTAGCAATATGAGATATGTTCGCAATGTCAGCGGACATCATCATCATGACGGTTCGCGAGCGAACGGCGTTTGATGTCGTGCACATCACCGCTACGCCTACCGGGTGGGAGAGGTGCCCGCTCGTCGGCCGGTTCGTCCATAAGGCGCACGGTGGTTGGACACCGGCTATAACCAGCTCATCAATCCGGATAGGCGCTTCGATGGCCGGCGGCAGAGCGCACCCCCTTCCTTTGGCATCTCTGAGCGCTGGATAACCGATTAACTGAACGACCTTACCGACAGCATTCGGCTGTCGCTTTTATTGGCCGCGCAAGGTTGGCAGGACAACACTCGCTCTTGCTGTAAGCAAAAGTCGCCATCTATCTATCTGGCGCCGTTTCTTATCCTGGATGCATGGCTTTCCCTCAAAAGCCCTAGCTCCGAAATCGATCGGCTGTTCGAAGAATCCGCTTCGACATTTCGGGGGGCCGGCAGAGATGTCGACAGTTCCCGGCGCGCCGCCGCGCGTGCTCGACATTCGGCGCAAGCGGATGTCGCCCGCGATACGTGTCCAGCGGCTGCAGAGGTGGGAAAGGATTTGGCAAAGTTTCCAATTCCGCATCGAGCGCTATCTCTTGGAATGAGATTTGGCCAGCCCAAGACGAAGGGTCTTCGCGACCGCAGTGATGCCTCGCAAGCCAAGGAGCGACCGGATGGAAAAGGAGAAGTCTGCCATAGCCCTCCAGGCACGGGCGCTCACCAAGATTTACCGGATGGGCACGGTGGAGGTCCATGCTCTGCGCGGCGTTGACGTCGACCTGTACGAAGGCGAACTGGTCGTCCTGCTGGGGCCTTCCGGAAGCGGCAAATCGACCTTGCTCAATATCCTCGGCGGCCTTGATACGCCGAGCGGCGGCTCAGTCATGTTTCGCAATCAGCCTCTGACGATGGACAATGAACGGGCGCTTAATCTCTACCGGCGCAACCACGTTGGCTTCGTCTTTCAGTTCTACAATCTCATACCGAGCCTGACTGCGCGTGAGAACGTCGCTCTTGTCACCGAAATCGCGAAGCATCCGATGCGACCGGCCGACGCACTGACAATGGTGGGACTGGGCGACAGGCTGGATCATTTTCCAGCACAACTCTCGGGCGGAGAACAGCAGCGAGTGGCTATTGGCCGCGCCATCGCCAAGCGGCCGGATCTGCTTCTTTGCGACGAGCCGACGGGGGCGCTCGACAGCAAGACCGGTATCCTCGTTCTGGAAGCGATCCTGAGGATCAACCGGGAACTCGGCACGACCACGGCGCTCATCACTCATAACGCAGTGATTGCCGAGATCGCCAATCGCGTACTCTACTTCGCCGACGGGCGTATTGTGGAGATGCGTCGAAACGCTTTACAGCGCGCCCCTGGCGAACTCGCCTGGTGACCATGATGCGCAGCCTCGACCAAAAGCTTCTTCGTGAACTTTGGCGACTGAAGGCGCAGGTGCTGGCAATCGCACTGGTGATCGCTTCGGGCACGGCTCTGCTCATTATGGCGCTGACGACGATCGAGGCTCTCGAAGAGACGACCACCGCCTACTACGAACGGACGCGTTTTGCCGACGTGTTTGCCCAAACCAAGCGCGCACCGGAACAGCTGGGACGCGATATCGCGGAAATTCCCGGCGTGCGGCTCGTCGAAACGCGCATCGTCGAAGGCGCTATTCTCGATATGGCCGACTTTCCCGAGCCTGTCGTTGCCCAGTTGCTTTCGCTACCCGAACGGGGCCCTCAACTTTTGAACGCATTGGTGATCCGGTCGGGACGTCTCGTCGACCCCACCCGGCCCGATGAGGTGGTCGTGAGCGAACCCTTCGCCGAAGCACACCGATTGAGACCGGGTGACAGTTTCGATGCCATCCTGAGGGGCCGTAAACGCACGCTGCACCTGGTGGGCACTGCGCTCAGCCCGGAATTCGTCTACGCGATCGCGCCCGGCGGCTTGATGCCGGACGACAAGCGTTTTGGCGTCCTATGGATGGGCCGGGATGCGCTGGCGGCAGCCTTCGACCTGCAGGCCTCCTTCAACAGCGTAGCGCTCAGCCTTCTGCCCGATGCAGATGCCAAGGATGTCATTCGGCGGCTCGATAGCCTCCTCGCCCCCTTTGGCGGTGCCGGGGCCTATGGCCGTTCCGATCAGACCTCAAACTGGTTCCTGGAAAGTGAGATTGCCCAGCAGAAGAACATGTCCCGGGTCATGCCAGCCATCTTCCTTGCGGTCGCCGCGTTCCTGACGAACATGGTGATGGCCAGGCTGATTGAAACCGAGCGTCGAGAGATCGGCCTGTTCAAGGCGTTCGGCTACGGCAACTGGGCGATCGGTTGGCACTACGCCAAGATGGTCCTCGTCATCGGGACAATCGGCGTCCTCATCGGCTCGCTGACCGGCGCCTGGCTCGGCCACTGGAACACCGAGCTCTACACCCAGTTCTACCGCTTTCCGTTTCTGCTTTATCGCCCCGGCCCGGCCGGATTCGTGATCGCAGGCGCAATCAGCGTGGTCGCGGCGCTCGCCGGCAGCCTGGCCGCCGTGCGCCGCGCAGTCCGGCTTCCTCCTGCAGAAGCCATGCAGCCCCCCTCCCCGCCGATCTACCGACGAAGCTGGGCGTCGCGAACTGCTCTCGCCGGGGCATTGGACGAGCCGTCGCGGATGATCCTGCGGCGAATAATCCGATGGCCGGTGCGGGCGTTCCTCGCCAGTCTGGGTCTCGCCATGTCGATCGCCGTGCTTATCATGGCGCTACAATGGGTCGACGCTATCGATTCCCTTGCCGAAACCGCCTTCGAGCGCGGACAGCACCAGGACGCGACCGTCGCGTTCGGGGACTTGCAACCCATTGACACGATTGGAGACTTCGAGAACCTCTCCGGAGTGCTGGCGGCGGAACCCTACCGCCATGTGCCGGCGCGCATCAGCCACGGGCATCTTGTCGAGCGCCAGGGTATTATCGGTGTACCGGGCGGCGCCATCCTTAGCCCCATCTTTGACGTCGAGCGCGGACGCATTGAAGTGCCCTCCGGCGGGCTGGTGGTGTCGCGAAAACTGGCCGAACTTCTCGATGTGAAGACTGGCGACACCGTCGCCGTCGAGTTCTTGGAGGGGCGACAGCCGCGGTTGAGCCTTCCCGTCGTGCAGATCTTCGAAACCTATATTGGCAAGCCCGCCTATATGGATATGACCGTCCTAAATCGTTTGGCCGGAGACGGCCGCGTCGTCAGCGGGCTGCACATCCGAGTCGATGCCCTGAGCCGCTCGACCTTGCTGGCGAGGCTCAAGGACATTCCCAATATCGCCGCCGTTCTTTTTCGCCAGGCTGCCATCGATACGTTCTACAAGACGATGGGCGAAACGATCTTCATCTTCATCGGCTTCTTCGTCGTCTTTTCGATGACGCTCGCCGTCGGCGTCACCTACAATTCCATTCGCATCGCGCTCTCCGAGCGGACACGCGATCTCGCGACCCTGCGCGTTCTCGGTTTCAGCCGCTGGGAAATCTCCTACATCCTTCTTGGGGAAGTCGGCATTCTAACGTGGGTCGCCATTCCGCTCGGGGCAATCATCGGCTTTTGCCTTGCGTGGTACATGACCAGTGCCTTCGAGACTGAGCTGTACCGCGTGCCGCTCGTATTGCGGGACGCAACCTACGGCAAGGCTGCCCTGATTGCCCTCGCGGCCACGCTGATCTGCGCCGCCATCGTGCGGCGGCGGCTCGATCGTCTAGATCTGATCGCCGCGCTGAAGACAAGGGAGTAGCCTATGAGCTTCGCAAGACGCAGATTGGCAATCTGGGGCAGCCTTCTCGCCGTTCTGGCAGCTGGCATCGCCTATGCCTTGCGACCGCAGCCGATACAGGTGGACCTCGCCACAGCCGAGACCGGTTTGCTGCGGGTCACTATCGACGAAGAAGGCGAGGCGCGGGTTCGCGACGTGTACACCCTTCACGCACCGCTTCGCGGCCAATTGGAGCGCATCACCGCGGAGCCGGGCGACGTCGTCGAGGCCGGGGAAACACAACTGGCACAAATCGAGCCTGCACAACCGGCCTTTCTGGATGCGCGCACGGAGGCGGAGCAGCAGGCGGCCGTGGAGGCGGCACGGGCGGCGTATAACCTCGCCGCCGCCGAACTCAACAAGGCCAGAGCCGATCTAGCCTTCGCAGAGGGAGAGCGCGCCCGCGCCCGACTCCTGATCGAGCGCAACACGATTTCGCGGCGGGCTCTCGAGGATGCGGAGCGCGCCTATAAGGTTGCGGAAGCCAACCTCGCCACGGCCGAGGCCGCCTTGAATGTACGTCAGCATGAGCTCAACCAAGCGCGGTCGCGCTTGCTATCGCGCCAGGAGATCCGCAGTCGTAGCAGGCCCTGCGAATGCGTGCCGCTAACCGCGCCCGTGAGCGGCGTGGTTCTGCAGGTCATACGCCGCAGCGAAGGGGTCGTTGAGGCTGGAACCCCCTTGATAGAGATCGGCGATCCCGCCGATCTGGAGATCGTAGTCAACTTCCTCTCGGAAGATGCGGTCAAGATCAGGACCGGCCAGAGAGCCATCATCACGGACTGGGGTGGCCAGGACCTGAAGGCGGTCGTACGGCGAATTGACCCCTTCGGGCAAACCAAGGTGTCTGCACTCGGAATTGAGGAGCAACGGGTCGATGTCGTGCTGGATTTTGCCGAGTCAGCTGAGCGTTGGGGCTCGCTCGGACATGGTTATCGCGTCGACGTGCAAGTCATTCTGTTCGAAGGCAACGTCCTCAAATTACCGCTCGGGGCCTTGTTCCGAAAAGATGATCACTGGGCAGTCTTCGTTGCGGATCAGGGACGGGCACAACTGCGGCCCGTTATCGTCGGCCAGCGGAACAGCCTTTCGGTCGAAATCCGCGACGGGATGCGCTCCGGGGAGAAGGTCATCCTCTATCCGAGTGACCGCATCATAAGCGGTGTGGCCATTGTAGAACGCTAATTTAGGTCATGAACTGACCACCGCCGGCGACGGAGGCTCTCAGCAGTACCCTCGGCAGAAGACCAGACCATGGTCCGGGCCGGCAAGCGCGGTCGCAAGCTTGGTCAGGGCAAGGCCGACAGCCCGCCAACGGCGAAGAGGAAGAGCGTCTCACCGAAAATCAGCGCCATGATAAAACGCGAGCGGCAACTCCCGATCTACCGCGCTTGCGACGCAGCCCATGAAGCGATGGGACCCTTGGCGCTTGGCCGCCGGCTGCCGAACTCGCAGCGGTCCTGGCCAATGCCCGTGATCTTGGGAACGGCGCGCGCGGGTGAAGCCTACGCGTCTATCCGCCGGGCGAGATCCTTGTCGAGGTTGGAGCGCCGGATCGGCATTTCGCCCAAGGGCAGTCTTGGTCGATCTAAAGCGTCTTGCAGCTTGGGCTTGCTGCAGTAGGATGCGTTCCGCATGATCGTTGGTTAGCGGCAAGGGAGTTTCCCCATGAGCGCGCCCTTGGAAGAATCCTCAGGAGAGTCTCGGGAAAGACGGACGATACGGCTGTTTCTGTCCGGCGACGTCATGACGGGACGGGGTATCGACCAGGTGATGCGCTACCCCTGTGATCCGGCCCTTCGTGAAGGTTACGTTCACTCGGCGCGGGGTTACGTTCGACTGGCAGAGCAGGCGCATGGGCCGATCCCCCGGAATGCGGACTCATCCTATATATGGGGTGTTGCGCTCGATGAACTCGATCGGTCGCGGGTCGACGCGCGCATCGTCAATCTCGAAACAGCCGTAACCCGCAGCGATGACTATCTTCCGAAAGGCATCAACTATCGCATGAGTCCCGAGAATGCACATTGCCTCACTGCCGCAGGCATCGATTGTTGCACGCTTGCCAACAATCACGTGCTCGATTTCGGGCCTGCCGGGCTATTCGATACATTGGCAACATTGAACGGCCTTTCGATCAAGACGGCCGGTGCCGGGCGTAATCCGGGAGAGGCCAGCGCACCCGCAATTATTGAGGTAGCTGGTAAGAGCCGCGTGCTTGTATTCTCGTTCGCCTCGGTCACAAGCGGTACGCCGCGGAGCTGGGCGGCGACGAAAGAAGCCATGGGCGTGAACCTTTTGGCAGGCCATTTCGATTCAGATGTCCAGTGCATTACCGATCAAATCACCAGAGTCCGTCGGCCGCGCGACGTGATCGTTGTGTCCATTCATTGGGGCGCAAATTGGGGCCATGAAATTCCGGCGGTCCAGCGACGATTTGCGCACGCGCTGATCGCCGATGCTGGGGTTGCCGTAGTGCATGGGCATTCATCGCACCACGCCAAGGCAATCGAAGTCCATCGCGGTCGACTTATTCTTTATGGCTGCGGCGACCTTTTGAACGACTACGAGGGAATTAGGGGATACGAGGAGTACAGGGGCGACTTGTGTCTAATGTATTTAGCCGACATCGATTCCATGACCGGCGGTCTCGCGGCGCTTGAAATGGTGCCCCTTCAGATAAGGCAGTTTCGTCTCGTTCGGTCCTCGAAAGGAGATGTCGAATGGCTCCGTCAAACGCTAGATCGGGTGAGCCTGCGATTGGGGGCAAGCATAATACAGATGCGAAACGGGCGACTTGCCCTGCTTTGGCACGAGAAGCGAGCGGGGTGAGATAAGATGTTATGCAGACTTCCGCATGCGTACCGCGTCTCGATCTCGTCTCGCTGCGGAGAGCCCGATCTCGGGGGGGCTGGCAAAACCCGAACAATCGCAAGCCATGGCGCAGACAAGTGGCGCGCAAACCCTGCCGACATGATCCCTCGGACGAGGACAGACGTGATTTCAGCTTAATCTACGGCCGCGGCCTCACGCGCGCGGGACCGACCGGGCGGCTTATCTGCCTCGTCATTGGCGTCTTGGTCACAGTGCCGTCAGCGATCGAAAGCATGCTATCGTAGAATTCCTCGCCTTTCGCAGACTTCGGAGGCGTGGCGTCGTGCATGACGCTGATCACCGTGGCTCCGGGGCAGTTGTCCCGAATGGCCTGGTGAAACGCGATGGTCGCCTCGCTGTCGAGGGCGCTCGTCGGTTCATCGAGGAAAATGAGCCCCGGGCGCAGTAGCAGAATTCGCGCCAGCACGAGTTTCTGCTTCTGGCCGCCGGAAAGAAGCTGGTCCCAGCTTTGATTATCTCTGCCTTCCTCGACAAGGTCGCCGGCAAAGTGAGCGAGACCGGCCTTACCGAGCGCCGCTGACACTTCCGCGTCCGAGCGGTCGGCATCGGGCAGGCAGACCAGCTCCCTCAACGACACTGCTGGCAGATGTACGTCCTGCGCGGCAAAGAAAGTCCGCACGCTCCTTGGCAACACGATCTTACCGCGGCCGTGCGGCCAGAGGCCGTTGATCGCCCTGAGCAAGGACGACTTGCCGCTACCCGAGTCCCCGACGAGGAGCGTC
This sequence comes from Pararhizobium sp. LjRoot235, assembly GCF_964254145.1. Lineage (NCBI taxonomy): Bacteria > Pseudomonadati > Pseudomonadota > Alphaproteobacteria > Hyphomicrobiales > Rhizobiaceae > Pararhizobium > Pararhizobium sp. LjRoot235. The sequence continues at coordinate 812,404 of NZ_CAXUSP020000002.1, forward strand.
CATTCACCAGATTTGAAATGAAGGTGCCCGGCCCGGATGAAGGGTTCATCATCGTCCGGATGCATCAGTTCAAGATGCTCGATCGACAGGCCAGACTGCGCATGCTGCTCGTCATAGAGCAGTTCGGAAAGTCCGGTGCGGGCATGGAATTCGCGCGGCTGCTGCACGTCCTCGATCGCCTGTGCAAGGTCGGTTACGCGACGAGCGTTCGCCCTTAGCTGCGCAATGTCAGGCATCACGTGGATGAACCATGAACAATCGTTGATGATCGCGTTGGCCAACTCGGCGCCGGTAACGTAGGCCTGCAGGCTGATCTTGTTCTCGACATAGGGAAGCAGTCCCGGCGCGTAGGCAACGATGCGAGAGCCGAAGAAGTTGTAGACGAGCTCGAAACCCATATAGATCGCTGTCAGGATGTTGAGGCTCGCCCAGGTACGGTCGACCTCGAGATAGCGTCGCCTGTGGAGTCGCCCTTGTGCTCCCTCCCCACCAGCGGCCGCTACGTGGAAGCTGCGGTTGAGGAGCGTCGTCAGCTCTCGACGATAGCTGCCCTCGGCCGATTGCATTCTGACATCCAGCCTTTGCTGGATCGCTCCGAGCTTGGCTGCCAGCAACGTGCTGATGGGGACGTAGGCGATGGCGGCTGCAGCCGTCAGACAGGCGCTGGCATAACTGCCAAAGAACTCCAGTCCGCTGACCTCTGTCGAGGTCTCGATAATCTTGCCGCCGACGAAGAACAGCGACAGAACTACGCCGGCGACCCCCATGGCGAGACCGATGGCGCCACCGGTCATGCCCTTGATCGATTCTTGGATACGCTGATCGATATTGTCCGGTACTGCAGCCTTCGTCGGGACGGTCTTCGCCGGACCTTGCTGCAGGTGAAAATGCGTGTGATTGCGATCGAGCAGTGCATCATTGAAGCGACGGTCGAGCCAGACGCGCCATTTGCGATGCAGACTCGTCGAGAAGAAGTGGCGGACTGCCGTGAACCCAATTTCCTTGACCACGACGATCGTCGCCAACGTTGCAGCGCTCGAAAGAATGGTCTTGAGCGTTGTCGGGTTTTCAGGGTGGTGAAGAAAGGCGATCGCGCTCACAAGTTGGCCCGACGCTTCCGCAAACCAGACGCTGGCCATTGCTGACAGCGCCGTAAGCACGAGGATGATCGCCGCAAGCCCCCAAGCCTCGTGCCATCGGTCGGTGAACCAATAGGCGAACATCAGCCCCCAAAAGCTGCGCATCGAAGAAACGGGGGTAGACTGCGGCTGCTTTTTCAATCGAGGCTCCACCAGAGAGGCGGTCGGAAACGACGTGATCAAGTCGCTGACCGAGAAACGTGAGCCCAATTGAGCACATTCGGATTGGTGCTGTCGGGCGGTCAATGACCAGGCCGTGCATATAAGTCGGCGAAAGCCGCTGGAAGCTGGTTAAGTCAGCATGATAGTAGTGTTAAAAGCTCCGGTCATATTCAAGGCGGTCAGCCATCTTCGGACAAGTTTCCAAGCGCGAGAGCGATTTTAAAAGTCCAGCAACGCATTGTCGACCACTTCCTTCATCACGAAAAAAGTGCGGGTCTGGCGCACGCCGGGTAATGCGATCAACTGCGTGCCGTGGATTCGGTTGAAGTCCGCCATGTCGCCGACACGGATTTTCAGGAAATAGTCGAAGTCTCCTGCGACCAGATTGCAATCCAGCACGAAGTTCAACTTGGCGACCGCCTTTTCGAATGCGCCGAAGCTTTCCGGCGTCGAGCGGTCCAGCACCACGCCCACCATGACCAAAGCGCCGCGACCGACCTTCTGCGGCTCGATCATTGCCCGCACGGACGTGATATAGCCCTCTTCGAACAGCCGCTGCGTACGGCGATGGCAGGTGGCGGCGCTGACATCGACCAGCTGCGCGAGTTCCGCATTGCTGAGCCGGCCGTTTTTCTGCAGCAGGCGCAGCATTTTCAGGTCGATACGATCCAGTTCAGAGGCCATGAAAGAATCTTCCGAGAATAGAGGATATTGTGAAATCTATCTCTCTTGTTTTCGAAGATTGTATCAGCCTTACAAAATCTGAACACCATCTTTGAGAGCACCTTTCATTGAAGTGGTGCTAGCGTTTCCTTCGCGTCACAATAAGGAGAAGCGATCCCATGCTGGAGAAATTCGAGCGCTATCCGCTCACATTCGGACGGACCCATATCGAGAAGCTGGAACGGCTTTCAAAACATCTCGGCGGCAAGGTCGAGCTCTATGCCAAGCGCGAGGATTGCAATTCTGGCCTGGCCTTCGGTGGCAACAAGCTGCGTAAGCTGGAATACATCATTCCCGATGCGATCGCCTCGAAGGCCGACACACTGGTGTCGATCGGCGGCGTGCAGTCAAACCATACGCGCATGATCGCCGCGGTCGCGGCCAAGATCGGCTTCAAATGCCGACTGGTCCAGGAAAGCTGGGTGCCGCATGAAGATGCTGTCTATGATCGCGTCGGCAATATACTGCTGAGCCGCATCATGGGAGCCGATGTTCAGATGGTCGACGAAGGCTTCGACATCGGCATCCGTCAGAGCTGGGAAGAAGCGATCGAGGATGTCAAGGCCAAAGGTGGCAAACCCTATCCGATCCCGGCCGGCGCTTCCGTGCATAAATATGGCGGTCTGGGTTATGTCGGCTTTGCTGAAGAGGTCCGCGCCCAGGAAGCCGAGCTCGGCTTCAAGTTCGACTACATCATTGTCTGCACGGTGACCGGCTCCACCCATGCCGGCATGACCGTCGGCTTTGCCAAGGATGGCCGTGAGCGCACTGTCATCGGTATCGATGCCTCCTTCACCCCGGCCCAGACCAAGGCGCAGGTGCTAGAGATTGCCCAGCGCACCGCCGAATTGGTCGAGCTTGGCCGAGAACTGATGGCAGACGACATCATCCTGATCGAAGACTATGCCTATCCGGTCTATGGTGTGCCGTCGGACGAGACGAAGGAAGCCATCCGGCTCTGCGCTCGCCTCGAAGGCATGATCACCGATCCGGTCTATGAGGGCAAGTCGATGCAGGGCCTGATTGATCTGGTAAAAAAGGGCTATTTCCCAGAGGGTTCCAAGGTGCTCTACGCCCATTTGGGCGGTGCACCGGCAATCAACGGATATGCCTACACGTTCCGCAATGGCTGATGCCTTGCCAAACCCGTCCGGCCGGAAAATACCCGGCCGGACGTCGCAGACATGGGTAACCGGATAGGGCCGGAGCAAAGCGAAAAGCAGACGGGCGACCACTCAACCCTCGGATAAGGCGATCGCAATGCTCGTGCATTCACCTCGCATGTGTTTTGCCTGCGACCACCGTTCCTCACTCTCTGTAAGAGGCATCGGTCCGGTTGAGCTTCGATTTGAGGTAGTCGAAGTGTGCGAAAGCCATGCCCTTGTAGGCACGCCAGCCTTCGGCAGTTTTTTGGGCGACCTCATCGGACAAGATGTTCAGAGCCTGTCCGGTCGAATAGGCTAATATCAGGGTTTTCGCGGCTTTTTCGAAGAAATAGAGATCCTCGAATGCCTCTGCGACCGTATCACCGGTACAAGTCACTCCGTGATTGCCCATTATCAGAGTTTTGTTCTTGCCGAGTGATTGAGCCAGTCTTGTGCCTTCTTCGGCTTCATCCGCGATGCCACCGAAGCCGAGATCAATGCCGAGCGCGCCGAAGAAGCGCGCTGTGTTGTTGTCGATCGGCTTCATCGACGGATCCTTGAGCGTGGAAAGCGCCGTTGCATAGGGCGGATGGCAGTGCAGCAGCACGCGCACTGAGGGGCACTCGCGATGCAGCGTGCCGTGAATCGTCCATGCTGAAGCGTCAGGGGCGTCGGGATCATTCATCACCGTCGGATCATCCGCATCGAGCAGCAAAAGATCGCTTGCCCGGATCGATCCGAAATGTCTCCACTTCGGGTTCATTAGGAACCGCTTGCCGTCTGCGGAGACGGCTGCGCTGAAATGATTGCCTACGGATTCGCTCCAGCCGAATTCGACACAGAGACGGAAGGCGGCCGCCAGATCGATTCGCAATTGCGCAAAATCGTCGCCGGCAATACCGATAGATGAATTAAGTCCGCTCATTTGAATCGCCCTTCTGACGTTAGCGCGCGATAGGTGCTGCGCATCTCACCACGGTCGGCATAGCAACCGCGCAGATAGCGCTCGCCGCTGGTCGCTGAATAGGCTGACCGACCATGCACGATGCGGTGATTGTCAAAAACGATGCATTCCGTGGCTTTCAGGGTGAAGCGCATCAGGTATTGGTCGGACTGCAGCATGCGCCCAAAACGGCAGAATGCCGGATAGTATTGATCGAGGAAGGTCTGCGGCAGGTCGAAGATATCGGCCATATGCTGGCTGATGGTGACCCCGGACACCTCTCCGTCTTTATCCAGCTCGATGACCCTCTGGCGGGAGCGAACATCATACCTGTCGTGCTCGCAGTAATAAGGGATTTCCGTCTCCGACAGAAGCTTGAAATCTTCGGGAAATTCTTTCTTCAGGTCATTGGCGACGGCCACACCGTCGAGAAAGAGGTTCCGGCCACCTTCGACGGTATTGGCTCGGCAATGCAAGAACTGCACGCCAGGAGCCATTTCTTCCGCAGGGGTATCGGTATGCAACTCCAGCGCCTTCGCCGTATAGGCAAGGTTTGTCGGTTTGATATGCGTGCGCACGTCAAAATATTCGCCGAAGAATGTCGGGCGCACATGCCCCATCAGGCGGACCAACTCTGTCAGTCCCTCATTGCTGTCTGGCATGTCCGTCACGATTGCGACGCCTTCAACAATGATCGCTTCCAGCCACTTGGCGACGGTGGACTTGTTTGCAAGAAGGTCCGGTTGCGCAAACCTCGCTATCGCCGGATAGTGATCCGAATACCACGCCCGCCGTGGACGATCTGCAGGGTCGGGCCGGCGCTTGCCGCCATCATATTGCGCCAGCCAATCCAGCGGATAGCGACTTTTATGTCCTTCATCTTTCCAGACGATCTCCAAGGCACCATCGACCACTGCGACCCGCGCCGGGACAGGCGCGCCGTCAAGATGGAAAACATCGAAAACACGTTCGCGCGTCTGACTGTCGAACGATGTCGGGCAATTGTCTCGCAGCCAATAATAATTGAAATAGCTTGCTGCTCCACCTGTCACGCGGAGATGGAGGCCGCGGTGGTCCAGTCTCACAGGCACACTCGTATCCATTTCACCCTCTTTTCCACTTATATTAATCATGAGGGTTTACTTGAAAACCCATTGTTTATGGAGAATATTGCCGGGATACGCTAATTTGAATATCGAAAAAAATGCACATTATATAAGTTGGGAGTTATATTGGATACTCGCTTGCCTCCCCTTCGGCTGTTAACGGTTTTCGAGACGGTGTTGCGCGCAGGCAGCGTCCAAAAGGCAGCATCGGATCTAAACGTGACACAGCCAGCCGTCAGCCAGTCGCTCAAGGCGCTTGAAGACCATGTCGGGACACGACTGCTGGATCGTAGCAAGCGCCCCTCCACGCTCACGGAAGCGGGCAGGATCCTGCACGTCGGCATTTCGGAAGGGTTTGGACGAATTACGGACGCCTTCGTCCAGATACGTTCTCTTCAGAATGCAGCAGAACAATCTGTCACCGTTGCCAGCAGCATTGGTACGGCAACCTACTGGCTCATGCCACGACTGGCGGACTTTTACAGCGAGCATCAAAACATCGCGGTGAACGTGCTGACCACGGCGGGTGCGCCGGAGTTCCAACCTGGGGTGGATCTCATCATCCGCTACGGTACAGGCAACTGGAAAGATGGTCGAAGCATCAAGCTCTTTGATGAGAAAGTTGTACCCGTCTGTAGCCCGGCAGTTGTAGATCGGATTGAGGCGGAGGGAGGTCTTTCGACCGCAACCTTGCTGCATGTCAGGAGCGACGACAACAGCTGGCTCACATGGAAGGACTATCTGAGCCTCAACGGATTGCCCGAAAATCGCGCGCTCGGCCGCTATTTTACCAACTACGTTCAGGCGACGCAGGCCGCCTTGTCAGGCCAAGGGATGTTGCTCGGATGGGAATCGAACGCCGGTGACCTTGTGCGCGAGGGGCGCCTCGTCGCGTTTGGCGCAACGGCTTATCATCCCAAGGAAGCGTTTTTTCTGGTTTGTCCCGCCGCGGCAGAGCGAAGGGAGGCGGTGGAGCTTCTCACGGGATGGATCACGAACCTTCGATATTGAAATGATGCCAAAAAAAGCTGGTTGAGTACCATGACCCTGCTGGCGACGCTGATGAGCAATCTCGGCGGCCATTGCCTGGAGGCGCTGACCGAGGTTTCCGCTTGTCATTGATCACGACCGCAGGTCGGGTCTTCCTCGCCTATATAATCAAGGGGTGGTAACCCACTACAAGGACAACTGTGCCGGCCTGACGACGAGCCAGTTGGCCGAAGAGCGCGACCCCGCCGGCATTTGTCGATTGCTATCAATGCAGCTCGGCTCGAGACGTTCTCTTTTGTTGCCATGTGGTGAAAGCCACTCCGGCAACGGCGGCGCAAAGTCGCTTCTCGCGATATCCGGCCAAGTCTTTTGAAGGACGATGATGGACATAGTTCCACGCCATTCTGCGCGAAGAATGAAGAACATCGGAGGCGATTCATGTTTACCCAGAACCAGACTGCGGTCGTCGCATTTCTCAACGATGCCGACACTTATGGACATGGAACCGACGCCGTTGAAACGATCGAAACGCACATCTCCTGCATCTTTCTCGTGGGCGATCGCGCCTTCAAGATGAAGCGTGCGGTCAAGTTGCCCTATGTGGATTTTTCGTCGCCGACGCTGCGCCTGAGGGCCTGCAGGAGGGAAGTCGAGCTGAACGCGACGACAGCGCCGGGTCTATATATCGGTGTTCGACGAATAATGCGCGACAAAGAGGGCCGCCTCAGTTTCGATAACGGGGAAGAGCTTGTCGATGCCGTTGTCGAAATGGTTCGTTTCGATCAGGGCTCATTGTTCGATCGTATGGCCATCGAGGGCAGGCTGAACGCCGAGCTTATGACGCGAGCGGCACGCATGATCGCTCGCTTTCATCGCGGCGCTCCAATCGCCCACCAAGGCCCCGGTTCGGCGAATATCGCCGCCGTGCTCGGCATTAACGCCGCGGGTTTCGCCACCAGCCGGGTTTTCAATGCCAACGAGCTTGCAGCCTTCGATCTTGCATTCCAGAGGAAGCTGGCAGCTCATGCACCACTGCTGGATGCGCGTGAAGCGGCCGGAAAGGTGAGGCGTTGCCATGGCGACCTGCACCTTCGCAATATCTGCCTTCTCGATGGCGAGCCGCGGTTGTTCGATTGCATCGAGTTCAACGATCAGATCGCCACGGTCGATACGCTTTACGACCTTGCTTTTCTGCTTATGGACCTCTGGCATCGCGGTTTCCCGCAACTCGCGAACCTGGTGATGAATCGATACCTTGATGAATCGGATGACGAAGACGGCTTCGTGCTTTTGCCTTACCTCATGGCAATTCGCGCGGCGGTAAGGGCCCATGTCACCGCCACGCAGGTCGAGGAAGGCAGCAATGACGCGGGACTTGTCGCTGAGGCCCGAGCCTATTTCGATCTGGCGCTCACTTTGATTAATACAGAGCCGCCGCGACTGATCGTCATTGGTGGTTTGAGCGGTTCCGGCAAGACAACTGTGGCAGAAATGTTGGCAGCGCAATTCGGTTCGCCTCCGGGCGGAAGGGTTGTCGAGAGCGACCGCATTCGCAAGGCCATGCACGGGGTTTCGGCCGAAACAAGGCTTCCGCCCACCGCCTATCGTCCGGACGTATCTGAAAGGGTGTATCGCGAGATGGAACGTCGCGCCGCCTCGGTCTTGAATGCGGGCGGCTCCGTCATCGTTAACGCGGTGTTCGACAAGGCCATCAACCGCGAGCGGATCGAGAAGGTGGCGCGTGAGGCTCAGGTGCCGTGCACGACTGTTTGGCTCGAGGCGGATCCGGCAGTCCTTCGCCAGCGCGTCGCTGCCAGGCTGGCTGGACCGTCCGATGCGGACCTAGATATCCTCGCGGGGCAACTTGGTGGCGAGACAGGGAATATTCCCTGGTCTAGGATCAACGTTGAGCGAGGGGCGGACCAAATCGTCCGCGAGATCTTGGAGCGAAGAGTGCGCCTTCTTGGAAATCGTCAATGACGCAGAGGTACCCAAAAGCCTCAGCTCGCGTTACCTCGGACGACAGACCCGATTAACAGAGTCGGCGCAGGGCCTGTCGACGCTCTCAGGATCAGGTGGCTCTCGAGCGGTGCCGGGCGGGCAGGAATCTTGCCGCTCAAACAGGCCAGGAGATAGTCTGCCGCCTGCCTGCCGATTTCGGCGTTATCGACACGCATGGTCGTCAGCGGCGGATCGGTTTGCTCCGCCATTGCCGCGTCGTCGAAACCCGTTATCGAAAGCTCATCCGGCACACGGAGACTCAGGACGCGGGCTTCGATCAGCGCGCCGATTGCCAGCGCGTCGTTGCCGCAGACGACCGCAGTCGGGCGCGGCCCGGGAGCCCCCATGATTGCGCGCAGGCTCTGCCGGCCAAAAACGATGCTCGAAGGCCCCTCGTGCACGTGCTGCGGCCTGAGTGCCAGACCTTCCTCGGCCAGCGCTTGGCGCAAACCCTTGAGGCGGGCAACGACACGGTCGTTGTCGATCGACGGCTGATGGATCAGGGCAAAATCACGATGCCCGAGATCGAGCAGGTGCCGAGCAATGCGACGGAAAGCGGCGGCATTGTCGAAGCCGATGCAGGGATGCGGGGAGCCGGGGCGATAAGAATAGGTGACCACGAACGGCACGCCACGCGCGGCGATGGTCTCGAACATGCCAGGGCGGTGGGATTCGCCGACGATGGCCAGCGCCTCGACGCCGCGCGCCAGCATGGTGCGCACCTGATTGACGGCCTGGTCGGCGTCGTAGTTGGAGCAGCCGATCAGAACGGTGACGCCGTCGGCCGAGAGCCGGGTCTGCAGCGCGCCGACCTGCGAGGCGAAGACATCGTTGTCGAGCGTCGGGATGAGCACGCCGGCGAGCCAAGTGCGCCTGCTCGCCAGTGCGGCACCGGCCGGATGCGGCATCCAGCCGAGTTCGGCCGCTGCCTGGAGAACCTTTTCGCGAATCTCAGGTGCAACCTTTTCCGGTGCGTTAAACGCACGTGAGACGGTGGCCGTCGAAACGCCAACGAGCGCCGCAATATCCAGCGCGCGCGGTTGCGAGCGTCCATTGCTGTCTTTACCTCCACGCCCCATGCCAACCATGTCCTTTCTCAATCGATTAGATTTGTATACGCTTACAGTACTTTTTCAAAGTTATTTCCCAGTTATTTCCCAGCATCTTTGCGTTCAGTTGACAAAGAACGCGAAACTGATATGTAAGCGCTTACATCAAGTGAGGCTGTTGGGAGGCGGCCGTGCGAGCATCGACTGATGCGCATGGTCTTGCTGCAGCTGGTCCTGGAGGAGGCACACCCTTGGTCGCGATACGCAAATTCTTGCTGAACCCCTTGCAGTTCGTCATCGCCGCCTGCCTGGCAGTCATGGTGATACTCGTCTTCGGTAATGTCGTGTTGCGTTACGCCTTCAACACCGGGATCTCCGTATCGGATGAGCTGTCGCGGCTGCTGTTCGTCTGGATGGTTTTCCTCGGGGCCGCCGTAACGCTCTTCGAGCAGGCGCATCTCGGCGTCGATACACTGGTGCGCCGGTTGTCGCGCAAGGGGCGTATTGTCTGCTTCGCGCTTTCCAACCTGCTGATGCTCTACACGACCTGGCTGATATTCTCGGGCACCTGGCGACAGGCGGGGATCAATCTCGGCATGACGACGCCGGTGATGGGCGTATCGCAGGCCTGGTTCTTCGTTCCGGTGCTGGTCTTCACGGTGCTTGCAGCCGGCTGGTTCTGCTTATCGCTGCTGCGCTCGCTGAGTGGGCGGATGAGCGACGAGGAGCTCATCGGAGTCAGGGAGTCAGAAGAGGATTTTGACATCAGCGCGCTGCCGTCGTCCGGCAAGGAGGCGCCGTCACGCTGAAGGCCCTCGCGGCGTTTCCATAGCGCCGCGCCGGCGCCTTTTTCAAAGTTCGCGGCCGCAAGTCGACGGGACGTGTTCCCCGGTCATAAGCGCCAAAGAGTTGATCCGCCATGACAATTCTCATTTTCATAACAGCCCTTCTCGCCGCCATGGCAATCGGTATGCCTATCGCCTATGCGCTGCTCATTTGCGGTGTGGCACTGATGGTGCAGCTCGCCATGTTCGATCCGCAAATCCTGGCGCAGAACCTTGTGAGCGGCACGGACAGCTTCACGCTGCTTGCGGTACCCTTCTTCATGCTTGCGGGCGAGGTGATGAATGCCGGCGGGCTGTCCAAACGAATCGTGGCACTTGCCCTGACGCTGGTCGGCCATGTGCGCGGCGGGCTCGGCTATGTCGCGATTATCGCCGCCTGCGTTCTCTCCGCGCTCTCCGGATCCGCAGTTGCAGACGCGGCCGCACTCGGGGCGCTCTTGGTGCCGATGATGGTCAAGGCCGGGCACGACAAGGCGCGCTCGGCTGGCCTTGTGGCCTCCGCCTCGGTCATCGGGCCGATCATTCCACCCTCCATCGCCTTCATCCTCTTCGGCGTCACCGCCAACCTGTCGATCTCCAAGCTCTTCATGGCCGGCATTGCGCCTGGCCTGATGATCGGTGCCGGCCTTGCCGTCGCCTGGTGGATCATGGTGCGCAAGGAAGACATCCAGCTCAGGCCGCGCGCTAGCGGCGCTGAGCGGCTGAGGGCATTGCGTGAAAGCCTGTGGGCGCTCGGCCTGCCGGTCATCATCATCTTCGGCCTGAAATTCGGCCTGTTCACGCCGACCGAGGCCGCCGTGGTCGCCGCCGTCTATGCGCTGTTCGTTGCCACCTGCGTCTACCGTGAACTGAGCCTCGGTCAGCTCTATGCGGTCTTCGTCTCTTCCGCCAAGGTGACCAGTGTCGTCATCTTCCTCGTTGCAGCGGCCCTCGTTTCGGCCTGGCTGATCACCATCGCCGACCTGCCCGGACAGGTGGTCGAGCTACTCTCGCCGTTCATGGACCGCCCAAAGCTGCTGATGCTGATGATTATGATCCTTGTCGTCGTTCATTGGCACGGCGATGGATATGGCGCCGACCATCCTCATCCTCGCGCCGGTGCTGGTGCCCGTGGTTCAGGCAGCCGGCATCGACCCGATCTATTTCGGCGTACTGTTCATCATCAACAATTCCATCGGCCTCGTCACGCCGCCTGTCGGCACCGTGCTCAACGTCGTGGCGGGCGTTTCTCGGATCAATATGGAAACCGTCATCAGGGGCGTCACGCCCTTCATGGTCGCGCAACTCGTCGTGCTCGGGCTAATGGTCGCCTTTCCCGAACTCGTTACCGTGCCCGCCGGCTGGCTGGGACGTTGATTTTTCGAATTTTTCGCATCGTAACACGGAGGAAAGCGATATGCGTAAAACTCTCATGGCCTTCATGGCCGGCCTGCTGCTGGCATCAGTCTCGCCGCCTGCGGCAAACGCCGAAATCCGCGAACAGATCATCCGTTGCGCCAGCGCCGGGGCTGAAGGCTCGCCGCTGGTGATCGGCCAGCGTAAATTCGCTGAGATGGTCAAGGAAAAGAGCGGCGGCAAGATCGACGTCAAGGTGTTTCCGGCCGGCATGCTCGGCGGCGACCTGCAGTCAGTCGCCTCGTTGCAGGGAGGCCTTCTGCAGATGTCGGTCATGAATGCCGGCCTGATGGCGAGCCTCGCGCCCGATTTCGCCCTGCTCGACCTGCCGTTCCTGTTCGAAAACGCGAAGGAAGCCGATGCGGTGATGGACGGCGAGGTCGGCAAGAGCTTCACCGAGGAACTCGCAGACAAGAACCTCGTCGTCCTCGCCTATTGGGAACTCGGTTTCCGCAACCTGACCAATAGCCGCCGCCCAGTCGAGAAGGTTGACGATATAGAGGGCCTGAAAATCCGCGTCGTGCAATCGCCGATCTATCTGGAAATGTTCCAGGCACTCGGGGCCAATGCCGTGCCGATGCCCTTCCCGGAGGTCTATACCGCGCTCGAAACAGGCACGGTCGACGGGCAGGAAAACCCGGCGCCAAGCATCCTGACGGCCAAGCTCAACGAAGTGCAGAAATACATCACGCTGACCCGCCACACCTATAACCCGATGGTGCTGCTGTTCTCCAAGCCCCTATGGGAACAACTGGACCAGGAAGAGAGGGATCTGCTTCAAGCGGCGGCGAGCGAGGCGGCGGCATTCCAGCGCCAGCTTTCACGTGATGCGGATGCGAAAGCCGTCGAGGCACTCGCCGCTTCGGGCATGACGGTGACCAAGTTGCCGCCCGAGGAAATCGCCCGTTTCCGCGAGAAAACCAAACCGGTTGCCGACAAGTTCGCGGCTTCCGCGAACCCGGACCTGGTAAAGGCTCTGACCGACACGATCCAGCGCGTGCGCGCCGCAAACTGAAAATTCGAATATCGGGATGGAGGGGGCTCGCCCTCCATCCCTTCCTTCCCATCAAAGTCGAGGCTGATTGCTCATGTACACACCCAACCGCCTGAAAGCCCATCTGGCCGCCGGTCATGTCGCGTTCGGATGCTGGATCGGCGGCGGCTCGCCGACCAATGCCGAAATCCTCGGTCACATTGGTTTCGATTTCCTGCTCGTTGATCACGAGCACGGCGTTGGCGAAACCCGCGAGATCATCGACACGCTGCGTGCGGTTGAGACGACACCTTCGCCGGCGCTGGTGCGCATTCCGTGGAACGACCACGTCTTCCTGAAGCGGGTGCTGGACGCGGGCGTGCAATCGGTCATGATCCCTTCCGTCGATACGGCGGAGGCGGCCCTCGCCGCCGTGAGGGCCTGCCGCTATCCGCCAGCGGGCATTCGCGGCTATGCGGCCGGGGTCGTACGCGCCTCTACCTTCGGGCTGGAGCCGGACTACATCCACAAGGCCAACGAGAACATGCTCATCGCTGTACAGATCGAGTCCCACACGGCCGTCGACAATGCGGCGGGTATCGCTGCGGTCGAGGGCGCGGACATCATCTTCATCGGCGTCAACGATCTGGCCGGATCGATCGGCCGGCTGGAGCAGACTGGGCATCCGGAGGTGCGCGAAATGGTGCGCCGGGCGGAGGAGGCGATCCTCGCCTCCGGCAAGATCATGGGCACAGTGCCGAACGCCGGTGCTTCCGTCCGCGACCTGATCGACCGCGGCTACCGCGCCATCGCCGGCCCGCACGATGTGGCACTGCTGCGCGACGCCGGGCTGGCGGCGATGGCCGATTATCGCGAACTTTGTCAATCCGATACCGACGGTAAGAAGGCTGCAGCGACGAACCACATGCAGAAATCCTACTGATGTGCGGGGTATCGCAAAGTCGACAGCAGTGTGCCAGCACGGTTCGGTGGACAGGCTCGCTGCCGGCGGCCTAGGCCAAGCGTGAACTTCACCGCACCAGCTTTCTCGTGACGTTGCGGAGGCAGCTCAGTCCTGTAGCAGGGTGAAGACCGAGCAGGGATGGGCGATACCGCGCAATAGGTGCTCGCCTAAGGGGATCAAAGCCGTCGTCGTCTCCGTCGCCGCCGCGCCCGAGATGAGCACACTGCGACCAAGGGGCTTGCATAGTCCTTCGAGCCGGCTGACCAGATTTACCGCGGGACCGATGGCGGTAAAGTCCAGCCGGTCGGCCGCGCCGATATTGCCCCATAATATCTCGCCGAAATGCAGTGCCACTCCAAAGGGCAGCGGAGACAGCCCTTGCGCCTGCCGCACTGCGTCGAGATGGGCCATCCCGGCGCGAGCGGCGGCGATCGCGCGCAACGCCGCCTCGCAGGCTTCGCTTGGCGCGCCGGTGACCGGGAAAATCGCCAGCACGCCATCGCCGATGAACTTCAGCACCTCACCCCCGAAAGCATGCACCGCCCCGGTGATGCGGTCGAACCAGGCGTCGAGGGCGGCGATCACCGCTGCGGGCTCCGTCACCTCGGACATGGCGGTAAAGTCGCGCAGATCGGCACAGAGCAGTGCAGCGCGGATCGTCTCCCCGGTGCCGCGGCGCAACGTGCCGGCCTGCACCCGGGCGGCACTACGCCGGCCGAGATAGGCCTCGAGCAGCGCCGTCAGCGCCGCCCGCGCGCCCAAGGCGGCTAAGGGCGCCGCGGCAAAGCGCGCAGCTTGGCGCAGCCGTCCGGCTTCGGAGGGGGCGAATGGCCTGGCTCCGGCCCAGCCCAGCACCGGGTTATCCAGTGCCGAAGCCGCGACAGTGTCCTCCTGCACCGGGCCTAGCCCGGCCAGCCAGTTGCGCCCCGCTTGGCTGGGCGGACCGCCGACGAAACCCAGCGCCTCCATCACCGCTCCAGTCTCTGCCCGCCACAGCCACGTGCGGCGGGCGATGATCGGATGCGCCACCGCGAGCGTCAGAGCCCCACCGGCAAGTGGCAGGCCGTCGGCCAGCAGCCGGTCGCCGAGCTCGGCCAGAAACGATTCAGGGCTGGGCGAGGCACCGGCCTCGTCAACCAGCCAGGCAAGGGGCGCGGGTAGATCCATGCATCGATCATGCCATGACGGACCCATCCTGTCATCCGCGCTGGCGCTGGTGCTTCTGCCCTTCTGCCCGGCATGTTGTCGACTGCGAGCATCCCACAACAGGACACCCTTCGGGCGGTGAGGTGACACGTGCAGCCCAATCTCTTGAGGACGGCTTCCAACGCATGCGAGCCGGCGGCTGCATCAAGGGCGACGATTTCTAAAGCGGAAAAACAGTCACACCCGGCCGGCCCAGGGGTCCGGACCCGGTTCGCGCCCGGCTGCAACCTCGGCCAACCGGTCGAGGTAATGAGCCCAGCCTTCCGCATGGCCGGCGCATTGCTCGGCATTGGGCAGGCCGCTGTGGGTCAGACGCAGAAGCGTTCCGTCCGGCTGCTCGATCAGGTCGATCTCGACCAAGCTCGACCCAGGCGGCACCACCTCGCTGCCGTCCCAGCCGAAGCTGTAGGCCAGGCGATGTACCGGCACCACCTCGCGAAATGAGCCGCGAGCAAATCTCGCGCCGGTGACATTGACGAGATAGAGTCCTCCAGGCTGAGGCTCGACCTGCGCTTCTGTTCCCATCCAGCGGAGAATATTCTCTGGATCGGTCATGAGCGCGAACACCGCGGCGGGCGGCGCCGGGATGCGCGTCTCGCGGCGAACGACGTTTGGCTCTTGCATCGGTCTCTCCCATGGTTGCTTGGCTAGCCCCTTTAAGCGGCGGATGGACCGGAGCGTCCTGTGCTGTCGTGGGACGTCCCCAGGCGACAGTATGTAGGCGAACGCTCGTCCTCAACAAGGGCGCCGTTGGTTGGTATCGCTGGATCAGAATCGCCGGGCGGCCCCGTTTCGCCGACTGGCGATCAATCTTAGCCACTGCGCCGAATGGAAGACGCTCATCAGCGCGTACATGACAGCCATTCCGCTGGACGGTGATGCATCTTGTGCGGCCGAGCAGATCATGTCGGCATCACCGTCAAATGCTGTCAGCAGTGTCATCATTGCGAATGTCGGCGCGGCTGCGAGACATAACCAATCGGCGGCGCTGCGGGCGCCAACGCTGCCGCTGCCGCCACCCGCAGATCCGCTGCCTGCGGGTGGCATCCCCTGTGCGTTATTGGAGTGGAGGGCCATCGAATGTTCAGCCTTGGCCGTATTCGTCGTGGAGGCGCCACCAAATACCGTTTTCGTTTCGCCCCATCGGCGCACGATCGAGCCATTGATACATGCCCCAGATGCCGTCCAGTCCGCGCGCATAGCTGGAATAGGTGTGGTAGATGGTGCCCTCGTTGAGCACGAAGGCACTGAGGCCAGGCCTATCGCGGGTATATGTGGCAACGTCGGTGCCCGTCATGGCAGCGATTTGGGCGACCGGTCCCTCGCTGCCGCGCAACTTCCATTCCTGCATGGTCTGGCCTGCAAGTGCCTCGGGGCTCGGCGCCTCGCGGCGGAAGTTATATTCGATGCTGCCTTCGCGTTGTTGCTCCGCGGTGAACCAGACGCTGAAGTCGCGGTTGAAATCGCTGCTGAAAGAGGAGGCCCAAGGAAAACTCCACCCCATCCGATGCTTGAAGGCTTGCAATTTTGCCAGCGGCGCGCGCGATATGGCCGAGAAGGCGACATCGTGGTTCTCCAGATGGGTGGTAATGCCGTTGAACCCGTCCGCGATCGAAGAGCATGATGGGCACCCGGCCGTATAGTCAGGCCCGAACATGAAATGGTATACGAGCAGTTGCGAACGCCCCCTGAAAAGATCCGCCAGCGAGGCGCTGCCTTCATCGGTGTCGAACAGGTATTCCTTGTCGACCCGGACCCAGGGCAATTCCTGCCGTCGCCGTGCCAACTCGTCGCTGCGCCGAGTGAGCTCCTTCTCATCCTGGAGCAGATCGAGCCGCGCTTTCAGCCACTCTTCACGTGTCCCTGTCATATGATCCATCATCGTTCTTTCCTTCTGGCTGTCTGTCGTCCACCATTATCGGTGCGACGTGTTGCTTGCTGGTCGTGAATAGATTAGGGCCGATGAACGAACTCATGGGAGTTACAAGTGTGACGGGATTCCGATGGACTCGCTGATCACCGCTGCAGCGCGTGCGCTCGCGGCAGGTGATCGCCTCGGCGCATTGAAGCGGGTCGCCTTGCGTGACGACGCGCCGGCGCTGGCGCTCCGAGGTATCGTGATGGCACAGCTCGGCGATTTCGCTCGGGCAAAAGCACTTCTGAAAAGTGCCGCGCGCGCGTTCGGCCCGAGAGAGGCGGTGGCGCGGGCGCGATGTATCGTCGCCCAAGCAGAGATCGCGCTTGTCTCGCGCGACCTCTCTTGGCCGGCCAAGTCGCTCGAGCTGGCGCGGGTGACGTTGGAAGCGCATGGCGACGGCGTCAATGCCGCGCATGCGCGCAATCTCGAAGTCCGGCGTCTGCTGCTGCTCGGCCACCTTGACGAGGCCGAGCGCACGCTCACTGATCTTGATCCCACGTCGCTCCCGCCTGCCACAAGAGCCGCGCACGCCCTTGTGGTTGCGGGCATCGCTATCCGGCGCCTTGATACGAAGGCGGCCCGCACTGCGCTCTTGCGGGCAGGGCAAGCCGCACATCAGGTTGACATTCCTGCGCTGACGGCGGAGGTCGAAAGCGCGTTCCTCGTCCTGAATACGCCCGCAGCACGGTTAATCGCGCATGGCGAGGAGCGTCCCCTGCTGCTCGAGGATGTCGAAGGACTGCTGGCGTCAGAGACACTTGTCGTAGACGCATGCCGCTTTGCCGTTCGTGAGCGGGGCACAACAGTTTCGCTCGCGACACGCCCGGTCCTGTTCGCGCTGGCGCGCGCACTGGCTGAGGCATGGCCCGGAGACGTCGGCCGCAGTACGCTGATCGCACGCGCCTTCGGGGGGAAACATGTCGACGAATCGCATCGCGCGCGGCTGCGGGTCGAGGTCGGGCGACTGCGCGCCGCGCTTGGGACGCTTGCTGACGTCAGTGCGACGAAGCGCGGCTTTGCGATGAAGCCGCGCCGTGCATGCGAAGTCGTCATGCTGGCCCCGCCCGTTGACGAGCAGCATGCCGGTGTGCTTGCCTTTCTTGCCGACGGCGAGGCGTGGTCGAGCTCAGCGCTCGCGATTGCGCTCGGCGCCAGCCCTCGTACTGTGCAGCGGGCGCTCGATCAGCTTTCAACGACAGGCAAGGTGCAATCGTTCGGTCACGGGCGGGCGCGTCGCTGGATGACACCGCCGGTGCCAGGTTTCCCGACTATCTTGTTACTCCCCGGTCCGCTGCCGAGTGACTAATATTGACGTACCGCATATGATGAGGATGCAATCATGAAGCGCTCCGCTGCCGAGATACTCCGTGAATATGGGCCCTTTCCGGGAGCCGACCGCGTAAATGGCGTCACGTTTGACGGTCAGAACGTCTGGTTTGCGTCAGGCGACAAGGTTAACGCCTTTGATCCGGCGAGCGGCAACATGGTTCGGTCGATTGATGTCGCCGCGCATGCCGGGACGGCTTTCGACGGTCAGCACCTCTATCAAATCGCCGAGGATCGCATCCACAAAATCGATCCGAAGACCGGCCGCATACTCACCACGATCCCTGCGCCCGGCGACGGTGGCGATTCCGGGCTCGCCTGGGCCGAAGGCACACTCTGGGTGGGCCAGCATCGAGGCCGGAAGATCCATCAAATCGATCCCCAAACAGGGGCGGTTCTTCGCACCATCGAGTCCAAGCGTGTCGTCACAGGCGTCACCTGGGTCGACGGCCAACTCTGGCACGGCACCTGGGAAGGTGACGAAAGCGATGTCAGGCGTATCGATCCTGAAACGGGAGAGGTCCTGGAGAGGCTCGAGATGCCGATTGGAGTGGGTGTGTCGGGACTTGAGTCTGATGGCGGCGATCAGTTTTTCTGCGGGGGCGGAGGCAGCGGTAAGGTGCGCGCTGTCCGCCGGCCCAGACGCCGCCAGCCCTGACCAGGCACTGCGGGCAGGCCCCGGCGCCGAGACCCCCGTTGACACCACGAGCAAGCCGAAGCGGCGCTGGCGGGCGGCAAGTTGCGCCGATATCGCACCTCAACGGCGAGGCGCGTAATCTCGACCGCCGTCAATCTTTGCCGGGCGCCCTTCCAGGAAAAGCTCACCAATGCGCGGCTCCGAGCGGGCGATGATTTTGCCGCACCGGATCACTGCCAGCCGGTTTGGTTTCAGTCGTAACGCTTCCAGCGTATCCCGTGCCTGAAGGACGACGAGATCTGCATTGCAACCCGGTTCCAGACCGTAGCCTTCGATGCCCATCGTCTTTGCCGAATTGACGGTCAGCGCGTCGAAGATTTTCTTCTTGTCCTCGATGCTGCCCATCTGCGCCACATGGATGGCCATGTGGCCGACCTCCAACATGTCGCCCGATCCCATCGAATACCAGGGATCCATGACGCAATCGTGCCCGAAGGAAACATTGAGCCCGGCATCCATCAGCTCGCGTATGCGGGTCATGCCACGACGTTTCGGATAGGTGTCGTGCCGGCCCTGCAGCATGATGTTGATCAAGGGATTGGGGATCACGTTGATCTGCGCCTCCGCCATCAGCGGGATGAGCTTGGAAACATAGTAGTTGTCCATCGAATGCATCGACGTTAGATGCGAGCCGGCGACGCGTCCCTCAAGGCCAAAGCGGATGGTTTGCGCAGCCAGCGTCTCGATATGGCGTGAGAGCGGATCGTCAGTTTCGTCGCAATGCATGTCGACCGGGAGCCCGCGATCGGCAGCGATGCGGCAGAGCGCTTCAACCGAAGCAGTGCCCTCGCCCATCGTGCGCTCGAAATGGGGAATGCCGCCAACGATATCGACACCCATGTCGAGCGCGCGCTCAAGGGCGTCGATCGCGCCCGGCGAGCGATAGTAACCATCCTGGGGAAAAGCGACCAGCTGCAGGTCGATATAGGGCGCGACCTTCTCGCGGACCTCAATCATTGCTTCGACGGTTATCAGTTTGGGATCGCTGGTATCGACATGGCTCCGGATGAAAAGCAGACCTTGCGTGACCGCCAGATCGCAATAACGTAGCGCGCGATCGACCAGTTCCTCCTTGGTTGCGTTCGAGCGGAGTTCGCCCCAGAGGGCAATGCCCTCCAGCAGCGTGCCCGAAACGTTCATGCGCGGCAAGCCGAGGGAGAGGGTCGCATCCATATGAAAATGCGGATCCACAAATGGCGGTGTGACCAGGCGCTCCGTTGCATCGATTTCGTCCTTTGCTTGCGCCTCGAGATTCCTCTCGACCGCGACAATCTTCTTGCCGGCGATGCCTATGTCGACGCCCGTGCGGCCATCGGGGAGATTTGCATTTCTGACGATCAGATCGAACATGGGAACCTCATGGGAATTGGATTATGTCAACGTTCGCCGCGGCGAGCCGTGATGCCAAGGGCGACGATAGAAAGGATATAGGCGTCATCTAAAAGAGCGGATAGGGCACAAGCCTATCGCTGTTGGCAGGCGGAGCTGAAACGCATCAAGGAAGACCACCATGAGGGCAACGAAGAGTGCCCGGCCCGACCGCCAGGAGGCGAACATAACGAGCGAATGCAAACCAAGCCGGCCTTCTTGGCCACATCTGCCATGGTTGGAGGTTTGCGCTTGTAATGCATGGCGCCATGTCATCGCTACCAGCTCAATAGATCCGGTTTAACCGGCGATTGCAAATGTTGCGGTAGACTTGTGGGACGCACGTCTTTTGCTTGGAGGCGGCGCGGTGCTTGAAAAGGGTGCCGCGCCGCCAGTGTCGATCGTCCCGATCAGAGCGGGAATTCGTTCGCTTGAGTGACGTGGTGGTGGATGCGACCGTCGAAGAAACGGGCCATTACCTGTTCCGTCGCAGCTTTCGCAGCAGCACGGGCCGGGCTTGCCAGGGCGGCTTCGACAGAGGGCAGATCGGGATAATTGATGGCGAGGATCATCGGGATTTCCGGTGCGCCATCGTCGCGCGCGTCTGTGAAGCTGACGCGGACATCAAGGGCGCCGGGAAAGGCCTTCCATTTCGGCAGGATGGTGTCGAGCACGGCAGCGCGAAACGCCTCGGTCTGACCGTCCTTTACTTTGCCTTCAAACAGAGCGTAGCGTGTGATCATTGGATGATATCCTTGTTTGGTCCCCGGAAAAATTCCATCAATGCGGCCTGGTCTTCACCGCCAAGGCCGGCGGCCGTCAGCATGCGATGCACCTCGGCGCAGGTTGCCGTCAGCGGCATGGCCGTATTGGTCAGGCGCGCCAGGTCCTGCGCGCCGTTCAGATCCTTGACCATGTTGTCGATGCGCCCGGTGCGCCTGTAGTCCTTGGTGACGAAGCGCGGCATATATTCCTGCAATATGGCGCTGTCGGCGCGCCCACCCTTGAGTGCCTGCGGAATCTTTGCCGCATCGACGCCGGCATCGAGTGCCAGTTGCGTGGCTTCCGCGACGGCGAGGAAATTGAGGCCGCACAGCACCTGATTGATCAGCTTCGTCGTCTGTCCCGCGCCCGACGGACCCATATGCGTGTAATTGCTGGCAACGTGCTTCAGAACCTCGTAAGCGTCGGCGACGTCCTGATCCGCACCTCCGGCCATCAAAGTCAATTGGCCGATCAGCGCCTTCGGTGCGCCACCCGAAAGCGGGCTGTCGACCCAGCGCAGGTCCTTTTCCGCCGCATCGGCCGCCAGCGCCCTCGTCGCTTCCGGATCGATCGACGACATGTCGATGATCAAGGTCCCCGGTCGGGCACCTTCGGCGACGCCGCCGGCACTGAACACGGCCGCCCGGACGACCTTTGCCGAGTTGAGGCTGAGGATCACATAGTCCGATTGGGCGGCCGCTTCCGCTGCACTGGGCGCTGAAATGGCCCCCTTGTCGACCAGCGCCTGCACTTTTGCCGGATCAAGATCGAAGACCACCAGCCGGTTGCCCGTCTCTGCCAGCCGAGTGCCGATGGCGCCCCCCATCGCGCCGGCGCCTATCAAGGCCACATTGTTCGTCATTTCGGAACTCCTCCCACCCGGATGTCTCCCAATTGTGCCGCAATGGCATCAATCCGTGCCGTCAATGCGGTACCGACGGAAGGCTTGCCGCAACCTGCCACACCCATCAGCACCATGCGCGCCGCCATGTCAGAGCGACGCTGTTATGCCGCCGTCGACATAGAGCACATGCCCATTGACGAAAGACGAAGCGTTGGACGCCAGGAAGATGCAGGCGCCGAGAAGCTCCTCGACCTTGCCCCAGCGGCCGGCCGGCGTCCGCTTGGTGAGCCAGGCCGAGAAATCGGGGTCGGCCACAAGGGCAGCGTTGAGCGGCGTATCGAAATAGCCCGGCGCGATGGCATTGCACTGCAGGCCGTATTTGGCCCAGTCGGTCGCCATGCCCTTGGTAAGATTGCCGACGGCACCCTTGGTCGCAGTGTAAGGCGCGATGCCAGGCCGGGCGAGCGCCGTCTGGACGCTGGCGATATTAATGATCTTGCCCGCCCGGCGGCTGATCATGTGGCGGGCGCAGGCCTGGCCGACATTGAAGACCGTCGAGATATTGGTGCGCAACAGGCGCTCGAAAGCATCCGCGGGGAAATCTTCCAGCGGCGCACGGTGCTGCATCCCGGCATTGTTTACCAGGATATCGATCGCCCCGATCTTCGCCTCGAAATCGTCGATAGCGGTACGCACGGCCGTGTGATCGGTTGCGTCGAAAACGAGTTGATGGACCGTGCCGTCGAGCGTTTTTGCCGCCACGTCGAGCTTTGCCTCATCACGGCCGTTGAGCACCACGTTCGCGCCGGCTTCGCGCAATCCGCGCGCCAGAGCAAAGCCTATACCCTGCGAGGATCCCGTCACAAGGGCGCGTTTTCCTGTCAGATCGAACAATCCGTGAGCCATCGCTTTCCTCCTTTTTCATCTCGACAACGCTCTTTCGCATGTTTATGTTATCGATAACATTTATTGTCAAGGGACGGAGATGCCAAATGACCAGACACCAGATCCTGCAGGTCGGACCCTATCCGGAATGGGACGAAGGCCCGCTGAACGAGGCATTTGCCATTCATCGCTATTTCGATGCGGCTGACAAGTCGGCTTTTCTGGCCAGCGTCGGGCCGTCGATCCGCGCCATTGCCACGCGCGGCGAACTGGGTGCGAACCGGGCCATGATCGAGGCCTGCCCGTCGCTCGAAGTGATCTCCGTTTATGGCGTCGGTTTCGATGCCGTCGATCTGGCGGCCTGCCGCGAACGCGGCATCCGCGTCACCAATACGCCCGATGTTCTGACAAATGATGTCGCGGACCTGGGCGTTGCGATGATGCTCTGCCAGTCACGCGGCATGATTGGCGCCGAGACCTGGGTGCGCGATGGCAGCTGGGCGGCCAAGGGGCTCTATCCGCTGAAGCGCCGGGTCTGGGGCCGGCGCGCCGGCGTTCTGGGCCTTGGCCGCATCGGCTTCGAAGTGGCCAAGCGCCTGAATGGCTTCGACCTGGAGATCGCCTATTCCGATGTTGCGGCCAAGGATTATGCGCCCGACTGGGAGTTCATCGCCGACCCGGTGGCCCTGGCCGCGCGCTCGGACTTTCTCTTCGTCACGCTCGCAGCTTCGGCAGCAACCCGTCACATCGTCGGTCGCGATGTCATTGCGGCGCTCGGGCCGGAGGGCATGCTGATTAACATTTCCCGCGCTTCCAACATCGACGAGGCCGCCCTGCTCGACGCGTTGGAGACCGGCGCTTTGGGCTCCGCGGCGCTGGATGTGTTCGAAGGCGAGCCGGCCCTCAACCCGCGCTTCATCGATCTGCCGAATGTGTTGCTCCAGCCGCATCATGCTTCGGGCACGATCGAGACCCGCAAGGCCATGGGCAAGCTGGTCCGTGACAATCTCTCGGCGCATTTTGCCGGTCAGCCCCTGCTGACCCTTGTCTTGTGAGGAGACATCCATGAAAGCAATCGTTGTCCATGCGGCTCGGGATCTGCGGATTGAAGAACGTGCGGCCGAAAAACCCGGTCCCAATGAGGTGCTGCTGCAGCTTGCGACAGGCGGGATATGCGGCAGTGACCTGCATTACTTCAACCATGGCGGCTTTGGCGCGATCCGGCTGCGTGAACCGATGATCCTTGGCCACGAGGTCTCGGCTTATGTGGAGGAATTGGGGACGGGCGTCGACGGTCTGGTGCCGGGGCAACTGGTGGCCGTGTCGCCGTCGCGTCCCTGCCGGACCTGCCGCTTCTGCCAGGAGGGGCTGCACAATCAGTGCCTCAACATGCGCTTTTATGGCAGCGCCATGCCGTTTCCGCATATTCAGGGCGCTTTCCGCGAAAAGCTTGTGGCTGATGTGATCCAGTGCGTTCCGGCTGACGGGTTGACGCCGGGCGAAGCGGCCATAGCCGAACCGCTGGCGGTCGTTTTACATGCAACGCGTCGTGCCGGAGAGATGCTGGGCAAGCGGGTTCTGGTCACCGGCTGCGGTCCGATCGGTGTTCTGGCCATTCTAGCGGCACGGCGTGCCGGTGCAGGGGAAATCGTGGCAACCGATCTCTCTGATTTCACCCTGTCGGTGGCGCGAAAGGCCGGCGCGGACCGCGTGATTAATATGGGGAACGAGCCGGATGCACTGACCCCTTATGCTGCTAACAAAGGCGCGTTCGATGTGCTGTTCGAATGCTCCGGCGCTGCCCCGGCCCTGATCGCCGGCATCAATGCACTGCGGCCGCGCGGCATCATCGTGCAGCTCGGGCTCGGCGGCGATATGAACCTGCCGATGATGGCGATAACCGCGAAGGAACTGGATCTGCGCGGCTCCTTCCGCTTCCATGAGGAATTCGCCATGGGTGTCGAATTGATGCAGAAAGGCTTGATCGACGTCAAGCCGCTGATCACCCATACCGTGGCGCTGACAGACGCTGTCTCGGCCTTCGAACTGGCCAGCGACCGTAGCCAGGCGATGAAGGCGCAGATCGCATTCGCCTAAGGAAGGAACTGCCGTGGCCTGCCCGAACCGGTGCGCAACCGGTGAAGGTTGCGCGGCGGTGTCACGCTCGCCCCAAATTCCGCAGTCGAAGCTCCTGATGTGGACCTGGAACACGAGTAAGGTCGCGAACAAGAGCGTTTGCCGCTAGCGCGAAGAAAGGCGTGTTTCGTCGATTTCGTGCTCGTAGAGCTGGTCCATGCTCAACGAGGCGACTGCTGCAAACGGAGCCTGGTTCCTCACCCGGCCGTCGCCTAGGATGACGATGTCGTCGCAGAACGAAATCGTGCTGCGGTGGTGGCTGATCACAATGGTCGTGCGGCGACCGGCCCTCGACCTCAAGGTCTCGACGATTGCGGCTTCCGACAGGCCATCCATGGCGTTTGTTGCTTCATCGAGAATGAGGACTTCGGGATCCCGCACCAAGGCTCTCGCCAGCGCTATTCGCTGGCGCTGCCCGGCCGACAGACTTGCGCCGCGATAGCCGACGATCGTTTCGTAGCCTTGAGGGAGTTTCTCGATAAATTCGTGCGCCTCTGCAAGCCGGGCGGCATGCTCCGCATCGGCTATTGAAGCGATCCGACCATAAGTGATGTTCTCCAGAATAGTGCCATCCACCAGTTCAAGATCCTGGCTGGCAAGGGCAATCTGGCTTCGCCATTGGGCCGGATCGATTGTGTTCAGAGGCATCCCGTCGATCAGAATTTGGCCCTGATCGGGCTCAACAAACCGGCACAGGAGATTGACGATCGTCGTCTTTCCGGCGCCCGATCGACCGATGATGGCTGTCGAACAACCGCTCCGGACTTCAAATGTTGCGGCCCGCAGAACGCCAGGCCGTGCGTCCGCGCCGGGGTACTTGAACGTCACGCGGTCAAATTTGATCTGTTGGCGCAAGGCCCGGGCCGGTTCATCGCCTGCCGGCGGTGGCGGCTTGTCCGACGGGTCCAACAGCCATCGCACCTCTTCCAAAGAGCCGCTCCAGCCCTGTATTTGGCTCCACGCCAGCTGCAGGGCGCGGATATGCGGCTGCAACCGATAGAGAAGGACGACGAACGCCACAATAACGGGAAAGGTCACTCCCAAAGTCCATGCGCTCACGACCGCCGCCAGAAAGAGAGCCGAGTGCAGCACTTCGGTCAGTGGCGGCAGAGCGCCCTGCCGGGTTTGGAGGACGAAGCCTGCTTTCCGAACTGCGTCCGATGCGGTGTCGAAGACGGCCTTTTCCCGCGGCTCCTGTCCGAACACGCGGATGAGCCGCCCGGCGTGAACGAGGTGGAGCATCCTTGCGGCAAGTTCACTGTTGAGCGATGCGACATTGCGGCTCGGATTTTTAAGGCTTGCCGATAAAAGCGCGTGTGCGAGTTGGACGATAACGAGCCCAAGCGCGACGCACAACGTCATCTGCCATGACAGGAGCAGCAGGAAGCCGAGCAGAATGACGGCGGCCGATGCGTTCACGATTGCACCAAGGACTGTCTGCATCGCATCCGACGCGCGCCAGGACTCGTTGGAAATAATGTTCAGCAATCGCCCCGGGCTTTGTTGCAGGAAAAACGGGTAACCAACCCTCAACAGCTGATCGGCGAGCGCGCTTCGTATGGCATCGCTGGCTTTGCCATAGATGAAATTGGTAAGGACGGTATTCGCAAATGCGAGAATGTTCTTCAGGGTGATCAATGCAAGAACGGCAACGGAGATCACCATCAATCGTTCTCCATCGTCGAAGCCCGACCCCACCTGTTCAAAGAGGGCAGACAGTCCGCTTGCGCCCGCGCCGTCCTTCTGACCGGCAATGATGCCGAGCATTGGAATGATGAGGCCGATGCCTGCGCCTTCAAGCACGGCGCTGCCCAGCCCCAGAGCAACGACAGCCGCAAGCAGGCGCCTCTGTCGTCCAAGTGTGCTGCGCAGTACCTGAAAGCCCGGCAGGAGGAATTGCAACATGATCGATATCACCTCAGCGAACGAGCCGCCTGTTTGATCTGGGTTACTTCAGAGGGCTGCGCCCGTCTGGTTATGGCAACACGCGCGAACCGGGCCGCTCCGAGCAAATTCATGAACACGATCGGCCAGTGGGACAGAGAAACCTCAGGATCGAACCGGGGGCCGCCAAAAAGTTCCCGCCACGCTGACCTCACGGACCAGCAAAAATGGCGAAGCAGCCAGGGAGCCTTGAGGATGTGTTTCAGGCAAAGCGCCCCATTCCCAAGGCTGTAATCTCGGTGAAGCCTTTCGATTGCCTCGCGTGTGTTTCGACCATGATAGTGAAGGACGGTCATGTCGGGAACATATTCAATCGGGATGCCGAGTTGAAAAGCCCTGACCAGGTAATCCGTGTCCTCGGCCGACTTCAGGGAACTGCCGGCCCCAAGCCGTTCGTCGAAATGGCCGACCCGGAGTGCAATCTCACGATGCATCGTCATGTTACAGCCCAATATGAAGCCGCCAGGATGGACATCTTGGGTAAAACGCTCGCGCCTCTGCGACCGCTTGATTGTGAAGGGGAAATCGAGCGAACTGCCGAGTTCGACGCGACCGCCGCGGATGATGCAACGCTCGCCGGTCGCGTAATGCCGTTCCAAATCCTGCAGGTAGCGACAGTCGACTTTGCAATCGTCATCGATAAAAACGAGTATCCGGCCGCGCGACCGTTCCATTCCTGCATTGCGGGCGGCGGCCAGGCCCGGGCGCGGCTCTGTTACAATCGTAATCGCAATGCTTAACGTCGCGGCGATATGGATCAACCGTTCGGCCGTGTCGTCCGTTGAACCGTTGTCGACCACCACGAGTTCGCTCGTGACCGTTGCATGAGACTGGCAGGCTTCCTCAATTGATTTGATGCAGGCCTCCAGTGCCTCGGCGCGGTTCCTTGTGCAGACAATGAAGCTTGCCAGCGGTTCGCGTCGCTCGGCAGGTGATGGAGCGGCAACATTGGCCCGGGTGCACTCTTGGACGATTTTGGGGCGTTCCGGAGCCATACTAACCAAGACCATGCTGCGGTAACACGGTGGCGGCAGGCACGGACGCAAAATACCGCGATAGCGCATCGAGCTGCCTGGTTGCCGCAATTGAGAGACGACTGCACCACGGCGCGTAAGCACCTGCGCGTAGGCCGTATCGCTCCCGGCGTCGAATGAGCCTCCATTTCCCGGTCCGAGTCAGAAACTCATGCGTCAGCCGAGGCTGCTCCGCGTCGTTGATGAGCTGATAGAGGAAATAGAAGAAACACAGGGCGCCGTCCTCATAGCTGGACTGCGCCGCTCTGGGGCGAGCGGCGATTTTCGCTTCGAGCGTCAGAACGAATTCGGCCGCACGTCGTGTGGTATCGGGCGTTACCGCGACACCGACGTCGCGCAGGGCATCGAGATCGTCGATAAGAGATTCACGCTCGAGGTTCTCCGCGACAATCTTCAGATGCGTCTGACGCATCAACCGCTTATGCTTGCTTGTGACGCTGTGGTCGTGGATGCGATAGGCGACCAGGCTTTCATCGATCATCGCCGCGGGAAAGCGGGCCGTAATCCGTCGGAACAGATCGAAATCTTCCGCATGCACATAGCTCGCGTCGTAGACCAACATGTCTTGCGGGATGACCCGCCGGTTATACATCACGGTCGAGTGCATGAAGATGGTGAAGAACATCGACAAGATATGCCAATCTCCCGACCTGTAGATCGGATTGGGGGTGCCGCGCACCATTCGATTGCCGAGAAGGCGATCAACGCCCGTACCGCTGATCGCAAGCTGAGGCTGTTGCATGAACAATGCAACTTGGCGGGAAAAACGCGCGGGATAGGCAATGTCGTCGGCGTCCATCCGGGCGATAAGGCCGCCCTTGGCGATGGCCAAGCCCTCGTTCAATGTCGCGATAAGGCCGCGGTTCTCCCGCGAGACGATGGAAATACGATCGTCGGCCTTTCGATACTGCTGCAGGATTTCCAGCGAGCGGTCGGTCGAGCCATCGTCGATCGCAATGACCTCCAGGCGTTCATGGTCCTGGCGCAGGATGCTCTCGAGCGACGCAGCGAGATAGGGTTCGCCATTGTAGACAGGCAGCAGGACGGAGACCAGTGGGACGGACATGCTTCAGCTCGCGTGTTTATTGAAGATCGGAGGTTTGGAAAGCATCGCCGCGATCGGCGCGTGCATGAACCACGGATGGATGGTCGCTTCTACCGTGAACCCAGTCGACCGGGTTGCCAGCACGCGCGAACGATGGGCGGTGGTCTCGAGGGACGACGTAGGGGAAGTGGCGCTTGAGCAGGTTGAGCTGCTTTTCAAAGACCGACCAGGAAATCGAGGCAAGCAAAACGGTGGCTGCGCCTGCGACCACAAACCGTCCGAGCCCCTGCTGCGAAACATCAACGGGAATCCAAGGTTGAGCCTTGACCACCAGAGAGAGCACGATCGGGTGGATGAGGTAGACGCCATAGCTAATGCGCCCCAGTGCCGTTAATGGAGAGAGCTCAGCTAGCCGGCCGAGATAGCCTCCGCCCCCTGCCGAACAGCCTCCCACAAGCATTGTCAGCGGCAAAAGGGGCAGAACCTCCATGCCGATCCAGGTTGCCCAATCAAGTGTTGGCGTCATGGGTCTCGATTCCAGCCACAGCAGGATGACGAAGCCAGCGGCAAACGGCATCCAACTGAGCCTCATCCATTGGGGCCAGGACGGGCTTCTGGTTCGATAAGCGGCCAGCAGCGCCCCCGATGCGAGCGCGTCCATTGACGCTGAGGGGAGCAGATCACGCATCAGAGAAGGCGTCCCGGTCACGGGCCAGCAGAAGCGGTATGCCAACGAGCATGCAATAACGGCGATGCAGATCCGCTCAATCAGGTGGCGCGGCGCCAGCAGGATCAAAAGCGGCCAGACGATATAGAACTGTTCCTCAATGCTCAGGCTCCACGTGTGACATAGAACCCAAGGGGCCCACTCATCCTGCAGGGCATACCAGAAGTTCGACAGATAGAACGCGTGCCACATCAGGTTGCCTCGGGCGCCTTCGAGATTGATAACCCAGATGAAGCCCAACATGGCGAAATAGGGAGGAAATATGCGCAGTGCGCGACGTATATAAAATGATTTCAGCGCAGTAATCGGTTGATACCGGTCGGCGCGGCGCGCATCCAAAAGGAGCCGAGTTATCAGAAATCCGCTGAGCACGAAGAACAGACGTACGCCGAGGTGACCCCAATGGGACCCGTCAGTGGCGAAAAAATGTGCGTACAGCACCATCGTGACGGCAACGGCTCGCAGCCCGTCCAACTGCCGGTCGCGTGTATTCGACATAGACACCCCTCGGCAATAGGCCTTCGTCTGCCACTCTCCTTGCGGGTGCCAGCTCCCCATTTGTTCTCGCCTTCTGCATCGTTTTTGGCGTCACAAGTGACATATGAAGCGGTGAGGCGGAGCCCGGACTGTAAGCGTGAATTCGGCCAAACTTTGACAGCGACTGCTTGATCAGCAGATTGCGTCACAGAATCGACGGCTGGCCTCTCATCGGTGGAGCGCAATCTCAAATGCAATTTGATGCACAGGTGGGGTAACGCCGGGTGCCGGGCGCGACCCGATTTATTCACTTTTTGCAGCGTTTTCGGACGTGTCGCGGGCCAATCATGGTGTTGGTCAAAAGCTCTTTTCTTTTTCACCTCGTCCTCCGACACGCTCGGAGTTTTATTTTCTTCAAGCTCAAAGACGGGAACAATTTCGATGGCCGCGTGTTCCAGGACCTAGGGTACCGAGCCGCTTTTCCGGCTCAATCAAGGTGATAAGTTCTCCGAAGACCTTCGAAATGTTGGCGCGATTGATCTCGTCGATCACCAGGACATGTTCTTCCGCGGTGGCCTCCGCGGCTTCTGCCATGCGGCGTAGGATGCCGGGTTCCGCCACAAGCGTGAAGCCGACGCTATCGGCCGTAGCCCCTCGACAAAGTCCTCATAGGCATAGTTCTGGTGGAAGGTGACAAAGCCGATCTGCCCTTGGCCGCGCAATTCCTCATAAGCCTTTCGCAGCTCCTGCCGTCGTACCCGGTCGGTAAGCAACGGATCGTTATCGGCAAGGCCACGACACAACCGCACAGCCTCGGCCATCGTGCGATAGGTCTTGCCAGTACCTGGCGGGCCGTAGAGAATCAGGTTGAGTGGCTAACGCTTGACCGGATCCGGCGCCGGCGTTTCTTAGGCGGGCAGGCCGCCCCAGTGAGGCAGGTTCTGGAGGAACCAGTTGTAGTCCTGGGTCTCGCCGTCGAAAGCGAAACGGATCAGCCGTTTCGCCATGTCGTTGTTCGGATAGACTCCCCAGATCCTCGGCTGGTAGGGGTAGTGGTACCATTCCCGCGCCGTGTAGTCAGTTTTCCAGGCAACCGAAACCCGCTCACCACCTGCCGCATTGGCCGTTATGGTTACCGACGGCCTTGATCTGCATGACCGATACAATTTGAGCGCGATTATCAAAAGGTAGTCCGTTCCTACGGGTATAGGTTGCCTTGATCGCGATCCGCTCACCGGGCTGCATTCGCAGTATCTGCTCCCGCTGGCGATCACTGGGATTGCCAATGTCCCAGATACCTTCGGCCAGAAAACGGTCGGACTGATCATCACGCCCGCCATAGGAGGCGCCAACGAATCAGCACGGACCACTCTGCAGAGCTTCCCACTCGTCCTGCGCGGCGGGAAGCGTATTAGGCGACGTCATGGGCGCACGCGGCCATTCGTGAGCAACCAGTCCACTTCATCGCAACTTGCGTCGCTGCAGCAAGCCACGCCCTGGCTGGACAAACTCCAGAGGCCACGGAGGCAATGAAGCGATTGCGTCAGCTTGATCCCGACTTCCGCCTGTCGAGGCTCAACGATTTCTTCCCGATCCGGCGACCGGATGATGCCGCACGATGGGCCGATGGTTTGCGAAACGCAGGCCTGCCCCCCTGACGGCGAGAAACTACCGGTAATTCGTGGAATCGCTGAGGTCCGCTAAAAACCGGCCCGTAGGACTGAAGGTGACGACCGTCAATTGGTCCCTTCATATATTAACTTAAGGCCAAATCGATCCGGGGAAAGGATTTCGACGCGGCGGTGGCCGAGCAAGCGCGGCGATATTTGGAGGAAGGCTGCAAGAGTTCCGATTTGACACCTTCGGCAGCGATGATTTTTGGGGCGGCAAGCTCAAGCTGCATGAGGCGATCGCCGGCGAAAAACTGTAGCCCGCAAAAGGCACTTGAGCTCGGTCTGTGTGATGCAGCTTTATGTCGTGCCCGAAGTTGTCTAAACGCCTTTATGAGAGATGAACCCTTAAAGCAGGCGGTCCTCGGCGGCAAAGTATCTAAAAATACTAAGAAAATAAAATGCGCATTGGACGCCTTGAATGGATGCGAACCAGCGCACCCCACGCTTTTCGCACTCGACGCCACTCGATTGGCTGACACGCATGATCGAACTCCCTTTCGGCCGAGGAGCACCGACTGCGCCGGCAAGCGAAGGTCCGCCGAGCGCGACCGCAGTGATGGCGTCGACCTGTTGGCCCCGCCGGATTTGATCTGTAGGAAAGAGAGGCATAAGTAACGAGAGAGCCGCTGGTGGTAGCGATCACGGCTGAACTCATGAAAACGACGACGCGGTCAAATGCTGATGCCGGAAAGACAGCCGCCTCGCGAGGCCTTCGTACGGAGAGACGACTGTGACAATAACGTCTCCACTTGCATGCCGGACGCCCGGCATCTAGATTGGCTATATGCTTGACCATTCGTCCCGGCCGCCCTCGCCGCACCAAATCCCAATGGATGCCCTGAGCGAAGTCCTACAAGACTTTCGCTTGAGTGGAGTGAACTATGGCCGCTGCGAGCTCCGACATCCATGGAGCATCGCCTTTCCACAACAACAACTGCTTCGTTTTCACTTTGTCAGCCAGGGTCCATGCTGGATCCATACCGAAGCCCAAGGATGGCAGGAGTTGCACGATGGCGATCTGGTGCTGCTGCCGCAAGGCATCGCACATCGATTGGCCAGCGCGCCGGATGTTGTGGGCGACTCGCTCAAGGGGTGCCAGGTGACAAAGTTGGGGAGCAACGTCTGCGAAGTGGTGCGGGAAGGAACGGGTGCGACCAGCACCCTGTTCTGCGGCTCCATGGCTTTGGGCGCGTATGCGCTTAACCCCTTGATCGCTTTGATGCCGCCAATCATCAAGGGCTGCGATGTGGCTGGCAATGACCCGATCGTTGGTCCCCTGCTGGCGGCTATGACGGCGGAGGCCGCACAACCCCAGATGGGCAGCGCAACAGTCTTATCACGTATGGCGGACTTGCTCGCAGCGCGGCTCATCCGCTGCTGGGTCAATTGCAGCGGAGCCTCGACCACTGGTTGGCTCGCCGCCATCCGGGACCCCCACATCGGTCGCGTTCTGGCGGTAATGCACCGAGACCCCGGCCATAACTGGACCCTCGAAAGCCTCGCCAGTGTGGCAGGTCAGTCGCGCTCGATCTTCGCCGAGCGCTTCAGCGCTGTTTTGGGGGAAGGCGCGGCACGCTATCTCGCCCGTCTGCGTATGCAGCTTGCCCGCGAGTTGCTGGGGCAAAGCGGCATGTCGGTTGCCGAGGTTGCTTCCCGCTTGGGCTATGAATCCGAGGCATCCTTCGCTCGCGCGTTCAAGCGCATCACGAACGTCTCACCGGGCATTGTGCGTCGCACAATTCCCGGACGAACGGACATGGATTTCGGATTTTAGGATACATATCATCCCAAAAGATTCGTCTATGAAGTCTCCGAACCTAGGAGATAATTCAAATGACGGACACAATATCGCAGCTTGACGGCGCAGTGATAGGCCTTGATGCCACTGAGCCAACCGCGTGGAGCGCGGCCACCTGGTTCGCGGTCTTTTCGATGGCGGCCACCAGCTTTGCGCTGGTGTCAGCTGAGTTCCTGCCGGCAGGCCTGTTGACGCCAATGGCGCGCGATCTCGGCGTTAGCGAGGGAACAGCCGGACAGGTCGTCACCGCCACCGCTTCCGTAGGCGCCGTGACGGCCTTGTTGAGCAATGTTCTCATCGGCAGATTGAACCGCAAGACGGTGCTCGTCGGCCTCAGTGCGTTGGCGATCGGCTCCAATATTCTTGCGGCTTTAGCGACCGATTTTTGGCTATTGTTGTTAGGCCGGGCCGGCCTGGGCATTGCCCTCAGCGCCTTCTGGGCGCTTTCCGTTGCCGTCGTGGCGAGGCTGGTTGGCGCCAACGCAACAGGTCGGGGCATGGCGATCGTCACCCTGGGCGTCTCGCTCGCCACCATAGCTGCACCTTCCATGGGCGCTTTGATTAGCGACTGGGTAGGCTGGCGCAGCGCCATGGCCATGACAGCGGGGCTTGCCGCGCTTGCCATGCTGCTGCAGTTGCTCAGCCTGCCGACGCTGCCTGCGAGCGAAAGCAATAGTCTCAGCGATGTCTTTCGGCTGACACGGCGGCGTCGTATTCAACTGGGAATGCTTGCTATCCTTTTGCTGATGACGGGGCATTTTGCTGGCTCAGTCTATGTGCGTCCCTTCCTCGAACAGGTGACGCTCCTTGCAACCGGGCCGATTGCCCTGGCGCTGCTCGGGTTTGGCATCGCCGCCGTGATCGGTAATATTGCCGGTGGCCGAATGGCCGACGCCAATATCCGCATGGCCTTGGCAGTCAACGCCGCGTTGATGGCTTTTGCAGCACTCGCTTTGGTGCTTTGGGGCGCTCACATCGGCGTTGCCTTCGGCTTTGCTACGCTTTGGGGCTTCGCTTTCGGCATGGCGCCGGTGGTGCTGCCTACCAATCTGTCCCGCGGGGCACCCGACGCGCTGGAGGCAGCGGGCAGCCTAATGGTCGTCTCTTTCCAGGTCGCCATCAGTATCGGCGCGGTTTTGGGCGGCTATGTCGTGGACAACTATGGCGCTACGGGACCCTTAATCCTTACCGCCGTCCTTGCCGCATCGACAGTCGCCCTGGCGCTGCTAGGCAAAACCAGTTTGCCATGACGCACCATCGTTCGCGACGACGACAGATGGTTCGGCTTCAGCCCATAGCGGTCCGCCACCGCGTTCACCGTCACGCCCGGTTGCAGGCTCTCCGAAGCGATCCCGGCCTTCAACTCGTCCGGCCATTGCAATGCACCTCACGTCCGGCCTGTCCGGTTGTGACCCTGCTCCTCTCCGCCGAGGACGCTTGTCCCGTTCCGTATTTAGATGGAGACGCCGGCCTCGCGGAGTCCGTCCACCAGCCGATCGAACAGATTGGGATCCCGGTATGGTAAAGTCCGCTTGAGGTGATCGATAGAGAAGTTCGGGTTAACCTCCAGGACCTCACGCCAATAGCGCCGCGCTTCTTCGTGCCGCCCGATTCGTCCATAGAGACACGCGAGATAAAAGCGCGTCATGTCCGATCGCGGCGCAAGCGTTAACCGACGCTTGAAGGCGATCTCGGCCTCGTCAAAGCGCCCGAGACTCAATAGCGCCCTCCCCAGGAAATGCAGCGACAGGTCGAATTGCGGGTCAAGCCGGTGGGCCCGTGTATACAGCGCCAGGGCGTCTTCGTGCCGACCCTGGAAATCCCTTATGGCGCCAAATGCCGTATAGGCGTTGGCCGAATTGGGGTCGAGTTCGATCGCCCGCTCTTCAGCGCGCTCCGCCTCATCCAGACGCCGCATGAAGGCAAGCGCGAGCCCGAGCGCGTGATGGCCTTGCGGCTCAGTATCGTCCGTCTCGATTGCCCTGTGTGCCAGCTCGAACGCCTGTGTGAGATTGTCAGGCGTTGCGCCGTTCCACTGGTTGATGAAGTCAGTTAAGGTGGTAATCGAGAGCGAAGCATAGGCCGCCGCCAGCCCCGGATCGATCACGATGGCGCGCTCCAGCATGCTGCGCGCCTCAGCGGACGATACGGAGTTGAACTGCAGAATGGACTGACGGGAGCGGACGAGCAGGTCGTAGGCTTCGGGATCGACCCTGCCGCGGCTCTCTCGCCACTCCTCTTCGCGGGGTGTCAGCTTCACTCTGAGCGCGTTGACGATCGTGCGGGTCACTTCGTCCTGAACAGCAAAAATATCCTCAAGTCCACGGTCGTAGCGCTCGGCCCACAGATGACCGCCCGTCGTGCCGTCGATCATCTGGGCGTTGATGCGAATACGGTCGGTGGCCCGGCGCACACTGCCTTCAAGGATATAGCGGACGCCGAGTTCCCGGCTCACCTTGCGGATGTCCGGCGTCTTGCCTTTATAGGCGAAGGAGGAGTTCCGGGCGATCACGAAGAGACCGGAAACCTTTGAAAGATCCGTGATAATGTCCTCGGTGATGCCATCGGCGAAATAACCCTGCTCCGGGTCGCCGGACATGTTGTCAAACGGTAGAACGGCTATCGATGGCTTCTTTGGAAGCTGCGGCGGGGGTTCAGCGGCAGTCTTGTTGGGATCGCTCGCGCGGTCGTTCGGCGACCAACGCCAAATATGCACCGGGCGCTCGATGTTCTTGACCTCATAATCGCCGGCGTCGACGAAATCGAGGCCGACACGCCCATGCACGTATTCATGAATTCCATCCGAAATCGCCACGCCGCCAGGATCGGCAAGCGCCTCGATACGGGCAGCCACATTGACCCCGTCCCCGTATAGATCGCGGTCCTCGACCATGATGTCGCCCAGGTTGACACCGACACGGAGCACGATCGCCCGGTCCTCCGGCATATCTCCGTTTGCGACGGCCATGGCCTGCTGAATTGCTGCTGCGCATTCGATGGCGTTGACGGCGCTGCCGAACTCGACAAGGACACCGTCACCCGTCCTCTTGAAGACGCGGCCCTGATGACTTGCGACGAGCGGCTCCAGCACCTCTTTCCACCGCGCCATGAGCAGCGTGTGGGTGCTTTTTTCGTCCCGCTCCATAAGCCGGCTGTAGCCGACCACATCAGCGGCCAAAATGGCAGCAAGCCGACGTCTGATGGATTTGTTGGCCATGAGCAATGGCGCCTTCCTAGCACCGATTAGCCAAACTTTACTGCCGTATTGCTGCCATGTCTATTTGGCTTGAGGCAGACCCTTGGTCGACAACCAACGTTCGCTCGCAAACGTCCGCTTGTCCCATCTCCTTGCGCCAGCGGCCGAGCGGTAGCGTTCATCGGGCGCATCCGGAATGACCGGCTGGGGTCAACTTGCACCCTGGCGCGGACAAACCTGGATGATCGCAACGAGTGGAATCCGAACATTCGCGCCAGTGTGCCAAAAAGGTGGCATTGCAGACACTTCACTTCATCCTTCGGGCGACCCGATGCACTGGAAGCACCACGACGAAGCAGGCGCCGCCGCCCGACGGAGATTCGTATCGGACCGCGCCGCCGTGGCGCTCGGCGATCTGGCGCACCAGCGCCAGCCCCAAGCCCCAGCCGCCCGCGGCCTCGCTGCGGCCCGAGGGCCTGTAGAAGGGCTCGAAAACGCGGGCGCTCTCGCTATCCGGTAGACCCGGGCCGTGGTCGCGGACCCTGATTTCCACCTCGCTACCAGCCTGCGCGACAGTGGCTGCGACGGGCGGGTCGCCGTGGCGTAGCGCGTTCTGCATCAGATTGCGCACGAGCCTGGCGAGAAGGCGCGCATTGCCTGTGACCGTCGCCGGCGTGCCGGAGACCTCGACGCCGTTGCGCGCGCCCTCTTCCGAGACCAGAGCCAGAAGGTCGACGGACTCCGGTACATCGAGCTCATCGACATGATCGAGCCTGCTTGCCAGCAGGATCTCCTCGACCAGCGTGTTCAGCTCGGCGAGGTTATGGACGATCTCCTCCCTGCGACTGTCGTCCGGCGCCTGTTCATAGAGGTCGATCGCGATACGCAGGCGCGCAAGCGGCGAGCGCAATTCGTGGCTGGCATTGGCGAGCAAAGCGCGGTGTGACCTGATCAGCCGCTCGACATGGTCGGCGGCCTTGTTGAAGCTCTTTGCCACCGCCGCGACCTCGTCGCTGCCGTCCTCAGGCACGCGGGCCACGAAATCGCCCCTGCCCCAGGCGTCAACGCCCGCGCGTAACCGTTCCAACCGTCGGGTCAGGTGACGCACCACCGGATAGGCGGCGAGCCCGATGACGGCGGCGATCAACGCCAGAAAGGCGAGCGGATTGCGGCCAGCCGGACGGAAAGGCCGCTCCATGCGCGCAGCTACTGCGCGACCGTCGGGCAACTCCGTTACCACGGTGTGAGAATTGCCTAAGGGGCGGTGGCGCCAATGCCGCTGGAGAATGTCGCGCGGGAGCGGTCGGCCGGCGCTCGCGATCAGTCTGCCACGCGGATCGTATACCGCTATGTCGGCGTCGAAGGCCCGTGAAAACCGCTCCAACGTCGCCTCGACCGACCGCCGGTCCATGTCGGGCGGAATCAGCGCGGCGACGAACCGCGCGCGTTGGCTCTGCCAACTGGACTCCTCCTCGCCCTGTCCCAGCCACACGAAGGCCGCGCTGGCGACGGCGACCGCGGCAAGGCTCGCCAGCAGCGTCAGATAGATTTTTAGGAACAGCCGGCTGCGCATCGCTCTATCTCTCGTCATCCTGGAAGCGGGCGAAGACATAGCCGGCGCCGCGCACGGTGATGATGCGCCTCGGATGCTTGGGGTCGCTCTCAATGGCCGCCCTGATGCGCGAGATATGGACGTCTATGGAACGGTCGAAGGCTTCCAACTCCTCACCCTTGACCGTGTCCATCAACTGCTCGCGCGACAGCGTGCGGCCGGCATTTTCGGCAAGCGCCACAAGCAGGTCGAACTGGTAGCTGGTCATCGCACATTCGCGGCCGTCGATCCTGACCAAGCGGGATCCCGGCTCGATCTCCAGCCGTCCGAAGCGCAGGACGCGCGAAACGGCCGCACCACCGTTGCGGCGGCGCCGGATCGCTTTCAGCCGCGCCAGCAGTTCGCGCGGATTGAAAGGCTTGGGTAGATAGTCGTCGGCACCTAGCTCCAGCCCGACGATGCGATCGGTCTCCTCGCCCTTGGCCGTGAGCATCAGGATCGGCACGTCGGAGACGGCGCGCATCCGCCGACAGGTCTCAAAGCCGTCGAGGTCGGGGAGCATGACGTCGAGGATCACGGCGTCCGGCGCGCGGCGGCCGAGGTCAGCAAGGCCCGCCGTGGCCGTCGCGGCGGCGTGGACGATGTAGCCGTTTGCGGAGAGATAGTCGGCGAGCATGGCGGACAGGCGCGTATCATCATCGACGATCAGGACCTGTTCCACCATCGCTCCGCTCTCCGTTCAGTCCCTTGGCCGACGCAGTCTACCACCGGCCGCGGCCTCCGCGCTCCTTCAAATGCGCGGCCAGCTTGGTGCGTTGTTCGGGGGTCAGCACTTCGGCGGCGTCGAGGAGCGCAGTCGTCATCTTGCGCGAGGCCTCGTCGATGGCCGCGATGCGCTCACCGCGCAGTTTCTCGGCGGCGGCGCGGTCGATGGTCGGCGCGCCGAGGAGTTCGATAACCGCCTCACGCGTCTCGCGGAAGTCCCGGAAAGTCGGCCTGATCTCATCGCGCGCCTTGTCGATGATGTCCCAAAGCTTGTCTTCCTGTTCGGACGTTGCATTGAGTTCGTCGAGCAGGGAGCCGATCCGGTGTTCCATAAAGTCGCCACCTCCCATATGCGCGTGCATCAGGTGGCCGCCCATGCCGAAGCGGCCCATGCCAAAGCCGAAATCGTCGCTGCGCGCGGCTGCAAAGCCGATCCCGCCGACAACCGCGACGGCCGCGATGCCGCCGATCGCCGCGCGCCGGCGCCAGCCCTTCGAAGCGGCTTCGCTGGCGGCCGGGTTCGCCAGGTTCTTGTCCTCAGTTTCCATCATTCGTCTCCTTTTCCTCCGCAGCGCCTGCTGCAATGGAGGAAAGCTAACAGGCCAACGTTTCGCGCGTTCTGGGCGAATGTAAAGAAATGTAAAGCCGGAGCATTGCCGCCGCGGCGGCTCAACGCCTCTGCAGCAGTGGAACAGATGAAGATGCGCGCAGAAGCTGCGGCCGGCGAGCTCATGAGGGAGCCGATCGCGAAAACCTTCTCCCCAGGCCGTTTGTTTGTAAGCGATGAGGTGACACCGTTACTTCTGGAAGTTCCAGGGCATCAGCGCGTCGATCTCGCTCGATGGCCAACCTGCGGGATACGCTCAAGCGTCTGTGTCAGCCAGGCCAGCGGGTCGACTTCGTTCATCTTGGCGGACTGGATGAGCGTAGAGGTGGCCCAAGTCCTTCCGCCGCCGGCATTTCCGGCAAATAGGCTATTCTTCCGATTATGCAAAGATTTGCATAATCGGAAAAACTGGCTCTTCGCCTCGGTGTCGGTCTATCTCGAGGAGGCCGCTCACCCGGCGCGGCCAGCGCGCTTGACGAGCATGGCGATGAACGGCACGTCGTCACCAGAGACGGTATCGATAAGCCCGTCAGCGATCCATTGCACGAGCTCCGGCAAAGGATCGCGTCCGCCACGCCAGTACTGGGCGAGCACGTCGGGGCGAGGCACGTGTACGCGGTTGCTACAGCCCGCTTGATGCAACGCCTTCGCATCGTCGGGGCTGAACATGTCGAGCTCGATCGAGACCGAGTTCGCGCTGCATGCCCTCAAAACCCCAACGAGGTCGGCGTGGCGGGCATGAGTGATGGCTTCGGTCCTAAGGCCTGGATGGCGTTCGACCGCACGCTTCAGCATCACATGGTCGAAACTGATGACAATGACCCGGTCGGCCGTGCGCGTTGTTCGCAGCAAAGCTGCCACGCGATCAACGGCGATGTCCGGCCGCTCCGCCTCCTTGATCTCGAGCACAACCCCCATGTTGTCCGCCTTCGCCCAATCGAGCGCCTCC
The DNA here is from genome assembly GCF_964254145.1 of Pararhizobium sp. LjRoot235. Lineage (NCBI taxonomy): Bacteria > Pseudomonadati > Pseudomonadota > Alphaproteobacteria > Hyphomicrobiales > Rhizobiaceae > Pararhizobium > Pararhizobium sp. LjRoot235. The sequence continues at coordinate 852,751 of NZ_CAXUSP020000002.1, forward strand.
GCTACGGTCGGTACCTTCGTTCCGGCGAAAGTGGGATGAAACCGCCCCCCCGCATCCAATCTGCGGATCTGCTCGAGGCTGAGGTCGGCTGCAAAGCCGTGTCCGTTTGTCGTCCTATCGACGGTCAAGTCGTGCAGGACGATCGGCTCACCGTCTGCGGTCAGGACGACGTCGATCTCGACCGTGGTCGCCCCTGCAGCCTTTGCCGCTTCGAATGCCGGCAACGTATTTTCCGGGTAAAGGAGGCTGTAGCCGCGGTGGCCACAGACATGGACACGTCCCGCTTCGCGGGCAAGGAAGCTGAAGGCCATTTTCGATTTGATCCTCCATCGTTTGCACGCAAGTTGTCTACCGGCGCGCTCTGACTGTTTCGCGAACGACGAGCTCGACCGGGAAGTACAGCGAAATCGGCGGCGAGTCGGGTTCGGCGAGGCGCCGGTCGAGAATCGATATGACATCCCGGGCAATCCGCCGAGGATCTTGCCGCAGAGTGGTCAAACGGTAGGAGGACCATGTGGCCATGGGGATATCGTCGAAACCGATGACCGACACGTCGTTGGGAACGCGCAGGCCCGCGCCGCGAAGGTGATCGAGGGTGCCGAACGCCATGAGATCATCCACGCAGAACACCGCGTCGGGCGTCGGGCCACTCGCCAGGAGCTGTCGCGCCGCCTCTTTTCCGCCATCATAGTCGGCGCGGCCGGCCCGAACGATCTTCGTCTCGAATCCGGAAGCGGCGGCAAATTCAACGAAGGCATGCTCGCGGACGGAGAAGCTCAGGCTCGGATTCGCCCTGTTGACCACGGCGAAACGACAGGCTCCTGCCAGGCGTAGGGCCTCAAAGGCCTGCTGCGCACCGTCCCTGTCATCGCAATGGACGCTGTCGAGGCCGGTCTCGGTTCGATTTACCAGGATGAGCGGTTGTCCGTTTCGCCGCGTGAGCTCCAGCAGAGTGGCCGGCGGCGAGCCCGAGAGGAAGACGGTCGCCTCCGCCCGATAGCGCAACAACTGGCGGCTGGCATTCGCAATGTCGTCCGCCGTGGGCCCGATGTTGATGATCGCCGGGACGTTGGAGCGCTCGATCAAAGCATGCGAGATGGCGGCAACCATCTGGGCCTGGAATGGAGCATCGGCGTCGGAGGTCACGAGCCCGACGAGCCGACTCCGATTGGCGAGAAGCCCGCGGGCGAGATCGTTGACCTGGTATCCGAGTGCCGCGGCTGCCTCCTGCACCTGCGCCAGCGTCGCCGGTGCGATGCTTGCGCCAGGGGTGAAGGCCCGCGAAACCGCCGACCGGGACACGCCTGCGCGCTCGGCAACTGCCTGGGCGCTCACGAAGCGGCCTTGGTTGCTGTCTCTGGTATCCGACACCGGCTCGACTCCGCTGGACATTCCCCGAAACGCATTCATAATTGTGTTGCACAGCATTGCAACAATCAATGACGGCACGATAAAAAAACGTGTCGCGGCTGGGAGGAAATCAGGATGATTCACTGGAAAATCGGAACCGCTGCGCTTCTGAGCGCGGCATTGATGGGCGGCAGTGCGGTCTTCCTTGCGGCGACGCCTCTGTTGGCGCAAGAAACCGTGAAGCTCGAGCTCTGGTCGCGTCAGGATCCCTCGGGGCCACTGCGCCCCGGCAATGTGATCAAGGCAGCCGAGCGGCTGAACAAGGAACTCGAGGCCGAGGGCTCCTCCAAGCGCGTCGAGGTTGCCGTGCGCGAGAGCCCCGCCAAGGGCTTCGACGACGACGCACTACAACTTCTCAAGGTATTCGGCATCGGCGAAGGCCCCGATATATTCATTGCCGCGCACGAATGGATTTGCGCCTTCCAGGAGGATGGCTTCGTTCTCAAGCTTGACGACTATATCGCCAAATACCCTCAGCACTTCGGCACGATCTTTCCGTCGCTTTGGTCCTCGGCGAAGTGTCCCGACGGCACCTACGCAATTCCGCAGGACGCCGAGGCGAGGATGTTCTTCTACAACAAGAAGTTGCTGCGTGAGGCCGGCTACGACGCTGCCTTCGTCGATGCCATGCCGGAGCGGGCGTTGTCGGGTGACCTGACGATGGACGAGGTGCTGGAGATCGCCAAGCAGGTCGTCGATAAGACAAAAGCGCAATACGGCGTGCTTCACCGGCCAAACAAGGGGCCGGACTACATCATGGTCTTCCAGACCTATGGCAGCAACTTCGCCGATCCGGAAACCGGCAAACTGCTCCTCGAGCGCGACAAGCTCGCCGCCGCGTTCGGTTGGTTCGAGCGCGGGGTGAAGGAAGGGGTCATCCCGGCCAACAACACCGCGATGGAATTCGATGCGCTGCGCAAGGAATTCTACACTGGCAACGCCGCATTCTTCATGTACGGCATCTGGGACCTCGGCAGCGTCGCGTTCCCGACCTACGGGCTGCCGCAGGACGAAAAGGCCTTCTTCGCGGATTGGGGCTGGATTGCAGCGCCGGCACCTAAGAAAGGTGGCTCGCCAGTCAGTCTGACCCATCCGATCGTTTATGCTATCGCAGCCGACACGAAGGAGCCGGAACTCGCCGTCCGCCTGGTGGGCCACGCCTCGGCGGCCGACCTCAACACCGATCACGCGGTCACAACGACGCATCTCGGCATCAAGCCCGAGCAACTCGAAGACCCGCGCTACGCCAAGGCCTGGCCGCTCGCCAGGGCAACCGAACTGCTCAAGATCACCAAGTTCCTGCCCAACAACTCGCAGTTCGGGGAGCTCAACGGCATCATCTATGCCGGAATTCAAGGCATAGAATCGGGGCGGTTGACGGCGCAGAAAGCAGCTGATTTCGTCATCGAGGAGGCATCGTCCACTCTCGAGGACGTGATCGTGAAATAGGTCAAATACGTCTCGCGACCGTCAACCTGGCGCGCCGGGGTCGGCGGTTGCGAAGTCCGCCGTGCGAGCCAAACGATGACGACGATAGCAGATGAACTGACGATCGCGCGACGCGGCCATGCGGGCTCGGTTGCACGCAGGCGCACGAATTTTGTGATCTTTCTCGGCCCGGCGATCGTCTTGACGGTCCTCTTCTTCGTTGTCCCCGTGGTCATCGACATCGCAGTATCATTCACCGACCTCAGCCGCTCGCTCCGCATCAGCGAGTTCACCACCGAGCAGTACGAGAAGGTGTTTCGAACTGATCGCCGCTTGTCGCAGGTCATAGGGCTGACCTTCATCTACGTCTTCGGCACACTGGCTATCTTCAACGTGACCTTTGGCCTGATCCTCGCCATCACCACCACGGCGATCAGGAATGTATCCGGGAGCTTCTTCCGGGGCGTGTGGCTGCTGCCGCGGATGAGCCCGTCGGTTCTTTACATCCTGCTCTGGCTGTGGGCCGTGAGCCCCACCGAAGCCGGCCTCGTAAACCAGGTCCTCATGCAAGCGTTCGGGCTCGACGCACCGCTCGACCTTTTGACCTCGGCGCCGATCGCGCTCATCATCATCTCGAACGGCTTCATCGGCGCTTCGATGGGCATGATCATCTTCACCGCCGCGATCCGCGGGATCCCGGAGCACCTGTTCCACGCCGCGGCAGTGGACGGCGCCGGAACATTCGCAACGATCCGCTTCATCACCCTGCCGGCGCTGCGTTGGCCGATCAGCTTTGTGACCATCTACCAGACACTCTCGCTGCTGGTCAGCTTCGAATACATCCTGCTCCTCACCAAGGGCGGTCCGTTCTACGACACGACTGTCTATGCGCTCTACGTGTACCGTCGCGCCTTCGAGAGCGGCCAATACGGCTACGGAGCCGCGCTGGCGCTTTTTCTCATCGTCATCGGCGTGGTCGTCGCGCTGCTCGGCTGGCGCTTCTTCGATATGGAGCGCCTGCTGCAACGCCCGCGTATCGAGGTGCATTGAGATGGCCGCGCAACCCATCCCCATGGCACTCACGGCGGCATCCGAGCCAGCGGCTGATTGGGACGCATTGGCAGCGCGGGCGCGTGGCGTCCGGCGCACCAAGGCGGTCGTCCTCTACGCCTTCCTGATCGCCGTGTCGCTGCCGATCATCCTCCCCTATTTCTGGCTCGTCACCATCGCCTTCTCGGCCAAGACCGGCGTTGCGGAGACAGCGGTTCTATGGCGCTCGATGGCCGTGGTCGTGCCGGCCGTCGTCGCCTTCTGGCTCACGGCCGCGGTCGCGCAAAGCCGGCGCCAGTTATGGATCGGCATTGCTGCAGTCGCCGCGATCGCTCTCTTCGCCTTCGCCGTGCTCGTCGGCCCGGACCTTCACCTCGACAATTTCATCTTCCTGTGGGAGCCGGACTTCGCCTCGGTGGTGCGGTCGCGGATCGGAGAAGTCAAAGGCGCGGTCCGGTTTCCCAGCGTCTGGCATGCCTTCGGCAACTCGATCCTGATCGCCGGAACGCAGACCGCCATCGTCGTCACCGTCGCCTCATTGGCAGCCTACTACCTGTCGCGCTTCCAGTTCCCCGGCCGCTCCTCGATGCTGCGCGGGCTTCTGGTGCTCCACGCTTTTCCCGTGCTGACGCTGATCGTGCCGATGTTCCTGATGCTCTACTGGATCGGGCTCCTCGACACGCTTTACGGCGTCATACTCGTGCTTGTCGCATTTGAGCTGCCGTTTGCGATTTTCATCATGAAGGGCTTCTTCGACGCAGTGCCGTGGGACATCGAGATGAGCGCTCTGACCGACGGTGCGTCACGGCGGCAGGCATTCGTGAGCGTGGTGCTGCCGCAGGTGAGGAACGGCATCCTCGCGATCGCAGTCTTCACCTTCATCCGCGGTTGGGAAGAGTACATCTTCGTGTTCACGTTCCTGATCAGGAACAGCAACTGGACAATGAGCCTCTACATGTACTGGGTGCGCGATGATGTCATGGGTGTCGACTACGGCGTCGTCTCTGCGGTCGGCGTCTTCTACCTTGTTCCCAGCCTCATCCTCTACATAGCCGCGCAGCGCTATCTCATGCAGATGTCGATCGGCGGCGTGAAGGGCTGACGACGATGGCGAAGATCGAATTCCGTAACGTGGTGAAGAGCTTCGGCGCCGTCGAGGTCATCCCCGAAATGAACCTCGTCATTGAGGACGGCGAGTTCGTCGCACTTCTCGGCCCCTCCGGCTGCGGCAAGTCGACGAGCCTGTTCATGCTCGCCGGCATCTACCTTCCGAGTGGCGGCGAGCTCCTCTTTGACGGCCATGTCGTCAACGAGGTGGAGGCACGCGACCGCAATGTCGGCATCGTCTTTCAATCCTACGCTCTCTACCCGCACATGAGCGTGCGCGACAACATCCTGTTTCCGCTGCGGTTCAAGAAAACGCCCCGCGACGAAGCTCTCGGCCGAGTGAAGGCAGCGGCGGATCTTGTTCGGGTCGCTGAACTGCTGGACCGTCGCCCCGGCGAGCTTTCCGGCGGTCAACAGCAGCGCGTCGCCCTTGCGCGCGCCCTCGTGAAGGAGCCGCAGCTGCTGCTTCTCGACGAGCCGCTTTCCAACCTCGATGCGTCCCTTCGCCTTTCGATGCGGACCGAGATCAAGTCGCTGCACGCGCAGCTCGGCGTGACGACCGTCCTCGTCACGCATGATCAGATCGAGGCGACCACGATGGCTGACCGTATCATCTGCATGCGCGCCGGCCGGATCGAACAGGTCGGAACGCCGGACGACCTCTATCTCAGGCCCTCGAGCCTGTTCGTAGCCGGTTTCATCGGCTCACCGCCCATCAACCTCATTGCTGGCGAAGCCGAGAGTGGCACGGTCACCGTGAACGGCGCCAGATTTCCGGTCGAGGGCGCGTCGGGGTCGCTGACGGTCGGGCTGAGGCCGGAGCACCTCAGGATCGGTGATACCGGCTTTGCCGGCCAGATCGCGCAGATCGAGCCGATGGGCCGCGAGATCCTCTATGTCGTTGAAACCAGCGTGGGCGCAGTTCGCGTGCTTGAACAGGGTTCGTCCGCCGGGCACGCGACAGGCGAGCAGGTAAAGATCGGTTTCCTTCCCGAGAATTCGCTTGTGTTCGAGACGACGCGGCAGAAGCTCATTGCGGGCGCGCATATCCGTGAACCGGCTTGACACGACCGAGCGACAGCCGCCCCATTTCTCGAGGCGGAGAGGAGGGCGCGCCAGTGGCAGCGTTTGAGACGAGCAACCTGACGTCGAACACGCCGGTGGTAGTCGAGGGTCCGTACGGCCCTGTCCGGCTGAAGTGGCACAAACTGCGCACGCACCTCGCCGAAGCGCCCTTCAAGCGCTCGAACCTCGCCCTCGGCTGGCAGCTCGGCGCGAGCCTCGAGGTCGACATACTCGCCACCGCCGATGGCCGCTTCGCGGTTCTCCACGATCCGACGCTCGGTCCCTCAACGACCGGCCGCGGCCGCGTTCCGCGCATGCCGATCACATCGCTGAGGGGACTTTTCCACCGAAACGCCGAAGGTGCCCCCGACCCCGACGCACCGGTGCTGTCGCTCGCCGAACTGATAGCCCCGCTTCGAGGGCGGCCGAGAGCGCCATCAGCCAACCTTCAGCTCGACCTCAAGCTGCTCCAAGGACACTCCCTCCCGGATTCGGCGATCGCCGATGCGGCAGCGGCCGTCGCCGGGCTGGAGGACGCCATCGTCGTCGGATCACATCATCTGGATGATGCATGCCGTCTCGTCGCCGCCATTCCCGGAGCCCGGCTCGGCTACGACCCGAGGCTGGAGGTATCCCGCCAGCCAGGTCTGCGCGATCCGGAGCGGCTGCTGCGCCACATCGAGCGGCGCAGCGCCGGCGTGAGCCTCGTCTATCTCCGGTTCGATGCCATCGTTGCCGCGGAAAGCCAGGGCTTCCCCCTCGTTGCGCGCCTTCTCGACCTCGGCATCGAGACGGACGCCTGGACGATCAATCCCGGCGGGGACACCAGCGACGCCATCCTGCGTACGCTCGTGGAGGCGAAAGTGCACCAGATCACGACCGATGTTTCGAGCGAGATCTTCCGCCTGATCCGCTCGCTTTGAGCATGTTCCGCTGGCGGCCGGTGTCTCGGTCCTGTGGCCCGCCCGGAACTAGAGCCGCTGGAAGACGTCGAACCCGAGGCGTTTCTGGCAGACAAGTTACGTTCTCTATAGAGCGCGAAGTCGGTGTCACGCTGGACAAGCCTTTTGGCTTGGTCAGGATGAAGAGCGGACCGGATGGATTTTATCGGCGCTCGCTCCCCGCCCAATCCGCACCTGAAGGTTATTTTCAGGTGCGGCTAGTTAGCGCCTGGATGAAGTCGCAGTGACTACTCAGCCGCGACCGCATCGGCCAATGGTGAGCCTTCGGCTATGGGAGGAGCTTGTTCGCTCACCCCTTCGAGGTCGTCCAACAGCGCCATCCATAAGGAGACGCACAGCCCGACCATGACGACGAGGAAGGGCGCGGCCGCGATGATCGATGCGGTCTGCAGACCCTGCAAGCCTCCCATCACCAGCAACACGCAGGCTGACGCTCCTGCAAGGACGCCCCAGAGGACGACGACGCCGCGTGCTGGCTCAAGCGTGCCGCGAGACGACAGCATACCCATCACGATTGAGGCGGCATCCGCTCCCGAGACGAAGAAGATGGCGACAAGGAAGATCGCGACGAACGAGGTGAACGCTGTTCCTGGATATTGTTCGAGGAGGGCAAACAGCGAGATAGCGGCACCTTTGTTGTTGACCGCCTCGACCAGGCCGCCAATTCCCATCAGTTCGGAATGCAGCGCGGTGCCGCCCATGATGGTGAACCAGAGGAAGGTTACGCCGCTCGGAATGAGCAGAACGCCAATGACGAATTCGCGGATGGTCCGTCCCTTGGAGATGCGCGCAATGAACACGCCGACGAAAGGTGCCCAGGATACCCACCAGGCCCAGTAGAAGATCGTCCAGCTGCCCAGCCATTTGCCGTCGCTGAAGGCGGCGGTGCGGAACGACATGGTGACGAGATCGGCCAGGTAGTCGCCAAGCGCTTCGGTGAAGGTGTTGAGAATGAAGATGGTCGGTCCGACGATGGCCAGGAACAGCAGTAACGCGGCAGCGACCACCATGTTCATGTTGCTGAGGAACTGAACGCCCTTGCCCACCCCGGACACTGCCGACAGGATGAACAGCACCGACAGCACCGCGATGATCGCAAGCGCAATGCCTGTCCCCTCGCCGGTTCCCCAGAGAAAATTCAGACCGCTGTTGATCTGCTGGGCGCCAAGGCCGAGCGATGTCGCAGTACCGAACAGCGTGGCGATGACGGCGAGGATATCGATCGTCTTGCCAATCGGCCCGCTGACGGCGCTGCCGAGAAGGGGGGTGAATGCGCTCGAGATCAGGATTGGCAAGCCCTTGCGGTAGGTGAAGTAGGCGATCGCCAGGCCGACAATGGCATAGATCGCCCAAGGGTGCAGCGCCCAATGAAAATAAGAATATTTCATCGCGACCAGCGCGGCTTCCTTGGATTGCGCGGCCGCCAGCCCGTGAGGCGGTGCGCCAAAATGGAAAACTGGCTCGGCAACGCCCCAGAACATCAGGCCGATGCCCATGCCGACACTGAACATCATGCACACCCACGAAACTGTCCGGAATTCCGGAAGTTCGTCATCGGCCCCGAGCTTGATCTTGCCGAAACGGCTGATCGCCAGGAACCCGGCAAAGACCAGGAACAACGCGGTCGAGACAACAAAGCCCCATCCGAAACCGCTGATAATCGCCGAAAGCGTAGCTTGGGTGACGGAAGCGAGGCTGTCTGGAGCCACCGCTCCCCATGAGATGAACCCGGCCGTTATCGCTATGGCCGGCCAGAATACCGCCGGATCTATGCTTCGCAGTCTGTCTGTGGTCGACATGTTTATCCCTCCATATTTATGTGTTGACTATTTCCCTTTGTTTAATAAATGCGCCCACCCCCACTCTCCCGCGGACCGCCTGCCCATTCATGCGATCCTGTCCGGCGGATCGTGACCGTCGAAGAAGGCGGTGATGTTCTCCACCACCTTCATGCCCATTGCCGTCCGCGTCTCTGATGTCGCGCTGCCGAGGTGCGGAAGAAGAACTACATTTTCGAGGTCGACGAGCCCAGCGGGAATGGCGGGCTCGGCCTCATAGACGTCGAGTCCCGCGCCCGCGATCGACCGTGACGTCAGCGCCGCGACGAGGGCTGGAGTATCGACGACATCGCCCCGCGCCGTGTTGATGACATATGCACCGGGCTTCATCAGCGCGAGCCGCCGTGCATCCACGATATGCCGGTTCTCGGCGCCGCCGGGGCAATGCAGCGAGACGAAATCGCTCGCGGCCATCAACCTGTCTATTGAAGTCATCTGCTCCGCGTTCATGGCCCGCGTCTCGTCGTCATCGACATCCGAGCGATTGAAGAAGACAATCTTCATGCCGAAGCCGAAATGGGCGCGGCGGGCGGTGGCCTTGCCGATCCGCCCCATGCCGATGATGCCAAGTGTCTTGCCGCTGAGCTGGCTACCCAGCATGTGGGTGGGGCACCAGCCCTTCCATTCACCGGCCCGAAGCTGCCTTTCGCCTTCACCAGCGCGGCGGGCGATCATCAGCATCAGGGTGAGCGCGATATCGGCGGTGGCGTCGGTTAGCACGCCGGGCGTGTTGGTAACCATGATGCCGGCCGCCTTGGCGGCTGATATGTCGATATGGTTGAAGCCGACGCCGAAATTTCCGAGGATTCTGGCGCGCAGCCCCGGCTCACCGAAGAGTCCCGATGGCAGCCTGTCGCTGACAGTCGGCAGGACAGCATCGTAATCCTTCATCGCCGAGACGAATTCCGTTCCGGTGAGAGGACGATCGGCTTCATTCAACGTGGTGTCGAAGCGCGCTTGTAGCACGCGCTCCACTTCTTCCGGCCAGCGCCGGGTTACGAGCACGCGGGGCTTTGCCATTCAGGCAGCCTTGCTCATGGCCGACAGCACCTCGGCCACCGTCTCGCCAAAGGCGGATGGCGTCGGCACGATGGTGACGCCTGCGCCTTTCAGGATCTCGACCTTTTCCTGTGCCGATTCCCCGAAGGCGGAGATGATCGCGCCGGCATGGCCCATGCGGCGGCCCTTCGGGGCGGAGAGGCCGGCAATGTAGGCGATCAGCGGCTTCTTCATGTTGTCGCGTGCCCAGAGCGCGGCCTCTGCCTCCTGCGGGCCACCGATCTCGCCGATCATCAGCACCGCGTCCGTGCCGGAATCTTTTTCAAAGAGCTCCAGCATGTCCTTGAAGGACGAGCCGTTGACCGGGTCGCCGCCGATGCCGACCGAGGTCGAGACGCCAATGCCAAGTGCCTTCATCTGGCTCGCTGCCTCGTAGCCGAGTGTGCCGGAGCGGCCCACGATGCCGATGCCGCCCGGCAGGTAGATCGAGCCCGGCATGATGCCCATCATCGCCTGACCGGGCGTGATCATGCCGGCGCAGTTCGGCCCGATCAGGGTCATGCGATCCTCGAAGCGATAACGCTTCATATATCGCTTGACCCTGATCATGTCCTGGGAGGGAATGCCGTCGGTGATGCAGACGCAGAGCCTTATGCCCGCATCCGCCGCTTCCATGATCGAGTCGGCAGCGAAGGGCGGCGGCACGAAGACGATCGAGGCTTCCGCGCCGGTTTCCTGCACCGCGCCCTTCACCGTGTTGAAAACCGGCATGCCGAGATGGGCTTGACCGCCCTTCCCTGGGGTGACGCCGCCGACCACGTTGGTGCCGTAGCGTTTCATGTCTTCGGCATGGAAGCTGCCGATCTTGCCGGTGAAGCCCTGGACGATGACGCGGGTATTCTTGTCGAGTAGAATGGACATGTCTCGATCTCCCTCAAGCAGCCTTGTTTGCAGCGAAGGCGCGCCACGCGCCAACTGCCTTGTCGGCAGCCTCCGCAAGCGTTTCCGCAACGATGATATCTTCACCTGACTCGGCAAGGATTCGTCGGCCCTCCTCCATGTTAGTCCCCGACAACCGGACGACGAGTGGGACCGGGACACCGACTTCCTTCAACGCCTTGATCACGCCCTCGGCGACCCAGTCGCAGCGGTTGATGCCGGCGAAGATGTTGACGAGGATCGTCTCGACGTTTCTGTCGCGCAACACCGCGCGGAAGGATTTAGCCACCCGTTCGGGCGAGGCGCCGCCGCCGATATCGAGGAAGTTCGCGGGCTCGCCTCCGGCGATCTTGATCATGTCCATGGTTGCCATGGCGAGCCCCGCACCATTGATGATGCAACCGATATTGCCATCGAGACCGACATAGGAGAGGCCGCGGTCGGAAGCGAACGTCTCGCGCTGGTCTTCCTGGCTCTTGTCACGCATCTCGGCAATATGCGGCCGGCGGAAGAGCGCATTCTCGTCGAAGCTCATCTTGGCGTCGAGCGCCACGAGGTCGCCGCCGCGGGTCACGACCAGCGGATTGATCTCCAGCATTGCGGCGTCATAATCGACGAAGGCGCGGTAGCAGCCGAGCAGCGTCTGCGTGGCGCGGCCGATCAAGGCATTGTCGATGCCCAACCCGAATGCGATCTCGCGGGCCTGGAAGTCCTGCATGCCGACGCCGGGATCGACGGTGGCGCGAATGATGGAGTCGGGTTCGGCCTCGGCGATCTCCTCGATCTCCATTCCGCCCGAGGACGAGGCGACGATCATGATACGCTCGGATTTGCGGTCGAGTACAAAGCCGAGATAGATCTCGCGTTCGATGTCCATCGCCTCCTCGACATAGAGGCGGCTGACCAGCTTGCCCTGCGGCCCGGTCTGGTGCGTCACCAGCTTGACGCCCAGCATGGCATCGGCAGCCTCGACGATCTCATGATCGGAGCAGCAGAGCTTGATGCCGCCCGCCTTGCCGCGCGCACCTGAATGGATCTGCGCCTTCACAACCCAACGGTTGCCGCCGATCTCGCTCGCGCGATAGGCTGCTTGTTCCGGGCTGTATGCCAGCCCGCCGCGTGGAATGTGGATCTGGTAGCGGGAGAGAAGTTCCTTGGCTTGGTATTCGTGGATATCCATGTCTTCCTCCTCTCAGCGGTTGGCCGTAATGGCTTCATGTGTGGCAAGCACGTTGCGCGCCATGCGCTCGGAAGCGGCGTCGATCATCTTGCCGTCGAGCGAGGCGGCGCCCTTGCCCTGGCGTTCGGCAACCTTCAGCGCATCGATGATGCGTCGGGCTCGATCGACCTCTTTCTCGGGCGGCGAGAAGATGTCATTGGCGAGAACGATCTGGCTCGGATGGATGGCCCACTTGCCCTCGATGCCGAGGGCCGCGGCACGGCGGGCGGCCGCCATGTAGCCGTCGGGATCGGAGAAATCGCCGAAGGGGCCGTCAATGGCGCGCAGGCCATAGGCGCGGCAGGCGACCGTCATGCGCGACAGGCCGAAATGCCACTGGTCGCCGGGATAATCGGGGTTGAGGCCGCCGATATTAACCGTGCGGGCTTTGAGGCTCGCGGCATAGTCGGCGACGCCGAAATGCATGGCCTCGAGCCTGCCGCCGAAAGCAGCGATGGCCTCGACATTGGCCATGCCGAGCGCGGTCTCGATCAGGGCCTCGATACCGACCCTCGTCTTGTAGCCCCTGGCGATCTCGATCTGGTTGACCATCGCCTCGACCATGTAAAGATCGGCGGGCACGCCCACCTTCGGCACCAGCAGCGTATCGATCCGGTCGCCGGCCTGTTCCATGAGGTCGACAACGTCGCGGTACATGTAGTGCGTGTCCAGCCCGTTGATGCGGACCGAGATCGTCTTGCCGCGACCGCGCCAGTCGATCTGGTTGAGTGCCGCAACGATATTGACGCGGGCGCGCTCCTTGTCCGGCGGCGCAACGGCATCCTCGATGTCGAGGAAGATGTAGTCAGCATCCGAATTGACCGCCTTCTCGATCATCTCGGGATTCGATCCCGGCACGGCGAGCTCGCTGCGTTGCAGCCGCAACCGGCGCAAATGGTTTATCGTATGGCTCATGAAATCCTCCCCTTCTTGTTCTTCAAGCTGCCTTGGCGGTTGTCGTCGCGGCGGCGGAGCGGAACTGGTTGATCGCCGCACCCACGCCCGAGCCCGGCTCGATCTTCACGCCGCAGTCGAGCAGTGTGAGTTCGGCGGCGGAAAGCGCGCCGAGTATCATGACCTCGTTCAGCGAGCCGAGATGGCCGATGCGGAACACCTTGCCCGCCACCTTGCTCAGCCCGCTGCCGAGTGAAGTGTTATAGGTGCGGAAGGCGTGGCGGATGACCTCGGCGCCATCGACGCCTTCGGGCAGATGGATTGCCGAGACGGTGTCGGAATACCATTTTGGCTCGGTGGCGCAGAGCTTGAGGCCCCAGGCCGAGACCGCCGCGCGGACGCCGTTGGCGAGGTGACGGTGTCGGACAAAGATATTCTCGAGGCCTTCCTCGAAGATCAGGTCCAGCGAGGTACGCAGACCGCGCAGCAGTTGTGTTGGCGGTGTATAAGGGAAATAGCCCGTGTCGTTGGTCTTGATCATGTCCTCGAAGGAGAAGTAGCAGCGCATGTGGCGGGAGGTCTTCGCCGCCTCCAACGCCTTCTGACTTACGGACAGAAAGCCGAGACCGGCGGGCAGCATGAAGCCCTTCTGCGAACCGGAAACGGCGCAGTCGACGCCCCATTCGTCCTGGCGGAAATCGATCGAGCCGATCGAGGAGACGCCATCGACGAAGAGCAGTGCCGGATGGTCGCAGGCAGCGAGGGCGGCACGCACGGCGGCGACATCCGAGGTCACGCCGGTCGCGGTCTCGTTATGCGTCACGAAGACCGCCTTGATCTTGTGCGCCTTGTCGGCAGCCAGCTTTTCCGCATAGAGCTCGACCGGCACGCCGGTGCCCCACTCCATATCGAGGCAATCAACCTCGAAACCGAAGCGCTCTGCCATGTCGACCCAGAGATGCGAGAACTGTCCGAAACGGCTCATCAGCACCTTGTCACCGGGCGAGAGGACGTTGGTCATCGCGGCTTCCCAGGCGCCGGTGCCCGAGGATGGATAGATGAAGACGCGGCCTTTCTCGTTCTTGAAGACGCGTCTGACGTCGGCGAAGAGCGGCAGCGTCAGCTCCGGATATTTCGGAGAACGCATGTCTTCCATCGGCAGGTTCATCGCTTGGCGAACCTGCTCGGGAATGTTGGTGGGGCCGGGAATGAAGAGATGATTGTAACCTGGCATGGTATCCTCCGATACAGTGTCCGCGGTCGGACTGTTCCTCGACGCCAACACTGCCTTTAGGGCCATGTCCGCACAACACTCGCTCAGGCAGAAAAGAATGCCTGACGGGCAGCGCGAGCGCGGCCCTAATGGGTGGTTGCTGGAAAGGATGGGTAGGGCGCGGCCTACCCGCAGGTAGTCTCAAGCCGAGTTGCGCCGGCGCTCCTTGGCGTAAAGCGCGACGGCCATGGCGCGATTGCGCACTTCGAGCTTGTCGTAGAGATTCTTGAGGTGGTATTTCACCGTATTTTCAGAAATGCCGGTGCGGCTGGCGATCTGTGTATTCGACCAACCGTTGGCGAGCATGCCAAGCAGTTCCGCCTCCCGTGCGGTGAGTTGTTGGAAGGGCGTGTTGGAGATTTTCGAGAGCATCGTATAGGGAATGCAGATCCGACCCTTCATCACGGCGGTGAGGGTCGCGAAGAGAATCTCCGGGTCTTCGAACTGGTAGCAAAGCCCGTTCACGCCGAGCCGGATCGTCTCATTGACCATCGCAGGATTACTGGTATCGGCAAAGAGCACGATTTTTGGATCGAAGCCTAGACGGCCGATATCCGCCAGCACATCCGGAGCCTCGGCATCTTCGAGCTGCCATGAGAGCAGCACACAATCAATCTCGATGAAGGCCAGCTTCTCACAGAGTTCGGCGGATGTCCGCGCCGTATCTGTGATGGAAAACTTGGCGTTTTCCGAAAAGAGTCCGCGAAGAGCGGCAATCACCAACGGATTGCGCTCCGCAACCAGAACCCGGCCTCCTCCATCGTGCGACATGTGCCTCCCTGTGCCGTATGCCGGCCATGCGGATATATCCAGCGCCGAGGGAACACTAACATCAGAAATCACCCACGTTTCATCGTCGAGCGACGAAACTTGTCCTAAAACGCCTCGCTGTTCAGCTGAGTGCCCTTGCAGCATTCGACACAGGGCCTTCCGTTTGTCACAGAAAGCTCGTTGAAACAAAACCGACGAGTAGTCCGCATGCCTGCGTCCCGCTTCCAAATCCGCCTTGTCCAGACAAAAGTCCGTCCTTCATCAGCAGAATACGGTCGCATATGGGAGCTGAGACAAGAACTATTCAAGATATCCGGCCGGAGTGCTAAGGAAATCAGATCGCCTCGATGGGTTGCCAAGCCGCCCCCATCACGGACTGTTCATCGTCATAGTATTGACGCCAAACCGTCCGGCTTCGTCGAAATTCGCAACCCGTGCGGATTTCGGGTCGACAGGGAAGAAAAATTAGACTGCCAGATAAGCCCCAATGACTGCCGCTATCTGATCCGAATTCAGAGCCCCCATCTGGGAGTCCATCAAAGCGTCCAGCTGTTCGCTGGACAGGTTCGCAATGTCTTCCGTGGACAGCCCCGCTACACCGGCTGAGCTGAACGACGCGACATCTTCCGTTGAGAAGGTTGCCAGATCGTCCGTGGTCAATGCCGCGACTTGCGCAGACGTCAGGGCACTGACCTGGCCCGATGTCAAAGCCTCGGCCTGCTCTGTCGTCAAGGCGGCAATGACCCCGGTGCTCAATCCAGCGACAGCGTTCGTGCTTAACACGATGATATCATCGGTGGAGAACTGGGCTATGTCGTCTGTGCCGAGCGCTGCGGCCTGTATTGCGTTCAGGGCGCCGACCTGCGACGTGGACAATGCCGCGATTTGGCTGGTGCTCATCGCCGCCACTTGGTTGTACCCCAGCGAGCCAATCTGGCTTGTCGTCAAACCGGCAATCTCGACGGTGGAAAGGGACGCGATGACAGCCGTGGATAGACCCTTTATGGCGTCGGTGCCGATCAACGCGAGTTCGGCGGTTGAGAATGTGTCCAGGTCCTCCGTGCTCAAGCCTGCGACCCCACCCGCACTCAAAGCGGCAATTTGGCTGGTGGAAAACGCTTCGATCTGCTCGGTGCTCATGGCGCTGACCTGATTGCTGCTCAGGCCTTTGATGCCAGCCGCGCCCAAAGCGGCGATCTCCGCAGTGGAAAGTGCCGCGATGAAGGTTGCAGACAGTCCCTTTATAGCGGTCGAGCTGATCGCCGCGAGTTCAGCGGTCGAGAATGCCTCCAGATCCTCCGCGGTCAGGCCTGCAAGCCCATCCGCGCTCAAAGCGGCAATTTGGCTGGTGGAAAGCGCTGCGACCTGCTCGGCGCTCAATGCCCCGACCTGATCGCTGCTCAGGCCTGCAATACCGCTCGTGCTCAAGGCGGCAACCTGATTGGTCGAGAGAGCCGTTATATCGTCGGTGCCCAGAACTGCCACCTGGTTGGAACCGAGAGAGCCGACCTGGGCAGTGGTCAAGACGGCAACCTGGTCGGTGCTCAAGGCAGCGATCTGGCCCGTGGAAAGACCCGCAATCCCGGCCGCGCTCAACACGGCGATCTGGTCTGTTGAAAGCGCGGCGATCGTGTTCGTGGACAGACCTGTTATGGCTCTCGAACTGATTGCCGCGATGTCGGCGGTCGAGAACGTTTCGAGGTGGTCCATACCGAGCACCGCAATCTGCTTCGAGCTCAGCGCAGCAACCTGCGCAGCGTTCAAGGCTTCAACCTGGCTGGTATTCAAGGCGGCGACCTGGCCGGTGGAAAGGCCCGCGATACCGCCCGCGCTCAAGGCAGCGATCTGGTCCGTCGAAAACGCGGCGATTGTGTCCGTGGAAAGGCCCGGAATGGCGCTCGAACTGATTGCCGCGATGTCGGCGGTTGAGAAAGCCTCCAGATCGTCCGTACCCAGGGATGCAATCTGCGTCGAACTCAACATTGCAACCTGGACAGAGGACAGCGCCTCGATCTGGTCGGTGCTCAACGCATTGATCTGGCTAGTGGAAAGGCCCGCAATGCCAGCCGTGCTCAAGGCAGCGATCTGGTCCGTCGAAAGGGACGCTATGTCGTCTATACCCAGGGATGCAATCTGTTTGGAGCTGAGTGCGCTGACCTGAGAGGGTGTCAATGCCTCAAGCTGGTCGGTGCTCAACGCGTTGATCTGGTCTGTGGAAAGGCCCGCAATGCCGGCCGTGCTCAAGGCGGCAATCTTGTCCGTCGAAAACGCGGCTATCGCGCCTGTGGACAAGCCTGATATGGCACTCGAACCGATCGCCGCGACATCGGCGGTTGAGAAGGCCTCCAGATCGTCCGTACCCAAGGCTGCAATCTGCGTCGAACTCAGCGTTGCAACCTGGGCTGTGGTCAGGGCCTCAAGCTGGTCAGTGCTCAACGTAATAATATCGATGGTGCTCAGGCCCTTGATGCCAGCCGCGCTTAGGGCGGCAATCTGGTCGGTCGAGAGGGCCGCCATGTCGTCTGTACCCAAGGCCGCAACGTGTTTGGAGCTGAGAGCGCCGATCTGGGCAGTGGTCAAAGCCTCAACCTGGTCAGTACGCAACGCATTGATCTGATCGGTCGCAAGGCCCGCAATGCCGGCCGTGCTGAAGGCGGCAATCTGGTCGGCAGAAAGGGCCGCTATGAGGTCTGTCGACAATCCCGATGTGGCGCTCGAGCTAAGCGCCGCGATGTTCTTGGGCGAGAGGGCCTCTAAGTCGTCCGTTCCCAAAACCGCGACTTGGGCGGAGCTGAGAGCGCCGACCTGGGCGGTGGTCAAAGCCTCAAGCTGGTCGTTAGTCAAAGTAACGAACTGTGTGGTGCTCAGTCCTGCAACGCCAGCCGTGCTCAAGGCGGCAATCTGGTCCGTCGAGAGAGCCGCTATGTCATCGGTGCCCAGGGCCGCAACGTGTTTGGAGCTGAGAGCACTGACCTGATTGGTCGACAAGACCTCAATCTGGTCAGTGCGCAACGCATTGATCTGGCTCGTGGAAAGGCCAGCAATGCCAGCCGTGCTTAGGGCAGCAATCTCATCCGTGGAAAGGGCCGTTACAACAGCTGTGGACAATCCCGATACGGCACTCGAACTGATCGCTGCGATATCGGCGGTTGAGAAAGTTGCGATGTCATCAGCGCTCAAAGCAGCGACTTGCTTGGAGCTGAGGGCGCTGATCTGAACGGTGGTCAAGGCCTCAACCTGGTCAGAGCTCAACGTAACGATATCTATGGTGCTCAGTCCCGCGATGCCAGCCGTGCTCAAGGCGGCAATCCGGTCGGTCGAGAGGACCGCTATATCGTTCGTGCTCAACGTAGCGACTTGTTTGGAGCTGAGAGCGCCGATCTGGGCAGTGGTCAATGCGGCAACCTGATCGGTGCTCAAGGCGTTGATCTGCTTCGTGCTTAATCCCGCAGTGCCCGCCGTGCTCACGGCGGCAATCTGGTCGGTCGAGAGGGCTGCTATAACATCTGTCGACAGACCCGATATGACATCCGCGCTGATCGCCGCGATGTCCGTGGTCGAAAACGCCTTGATGTCGTCCGTATCAAGCGCCGTGATTTGCTGGGAGCTGAAGACGCTGATCTGCTTGCTCGACAAGGCCTCAATCTGGCCGGTGCTCAGGGCGTCGATCTGCGTCGTGCTCAGTCCCGCAATGCCAGCCGTGCTCAGGGCGGCAATCTGGTCGGTCGAGAGGGTTGCTGCAACAGCGGCGGACAGGCCCGATATGGCACTCGAACTGATCGCCGCGATGTCCTTGGTCGAGAAAGTTGCTACGTCGTCCGTGCCCAGGGCAGCGACCTGTGTCGAGCTGAGAGCGCCGACCTGGGCAGTGGTCAGGGCCCCAACCTGATCAGTGGTCAGAGCAACGATCTGTTTGGTGCTCAGTCCTGCAATGCCGGCTGTACCCAAGGCGGCAATCTGGTCGGTCGAGAGGATCGCTATATCGTTCGTGCCCAAGGCAGAGACTTGCGCCGAATTCAGCGCTGCAACCTGCTTGGTGCTCAAAGCGGCGACCTGGCTGGTGCTCAGGGCGGCAATCTGGCTGGTGCTCAGTCCCGCAATGCCAGCCGCGCTCAAGGCGGCAATCTCATCAGTGGACAGGGCCGTTACAACAGCGGTGGACAGGCCCGATATGGCACTCAAACTGATCGCAGCGATGTCCTTGGCCGAGAAGGTTGCTATGTCGTCCGTACCCAGGGCAGCGACCTGTGTCGAGTTGAGAGTGCCAACCTGAGCAGTGGTCAAGGCCCCAACCTGATCGGTGCTCAGGGCAACGATCTGTGTGGTGCTCAATCCTGCAATGCCAGCCGTGCTTAGGGCGGCAATCCGGTCGGTCGAGAGGATCGCGATATCGTTCGTGCCCAAGGCAGCGACTTGCCCCGAACCCAGCGCTGCAACCTGGCTGGTGCTCAATGCGGCGATCTGGCTGGTGCTCAGGGCGTCAATCTGTTCGGTGCTCAGGCCCTTGATGCCAGTCGTGCTCAAGGCGGCGATCTTGTCGGAGGACAATGCCGCGACATTATCCGTGCTCAAGGCAGCGACTTGCGTCGAGCTCAGCACCACAATCTGTTTGGTGCTCAAAGCAACGATCTGGCTGGTGCTGAGGGCGTCGATCTGGTCCGTGCTCAGTCTCGCAATGCCAGAGGTGCTCAGGGCGGCGACCTGGTCAGTGGAAAGGGCCCCGATGAGGTCCGTCGACAATCCAGCTATGGCACTCGAGCTGATCGCCGCGATATCACCGGTCGAGAAAGTTGCTATATCGTCCGCATTCAGAACCGCAAGTTGTGTAGCGCTGAGAACACCGATCTGTGTCGAGGACAAGGCTTCAATCTGGCCCGTGGACAAGGCTCCAATCTGATCGGTGCTGAGGCTCCCAGCGGCCTTCACACTCAGGGCGGCGACCTGGTCAGTGGAAAGGGCTCCGATGAGGTCCGTCGACAATCCCAATATGGCACTCGAGCTGATCGCCGCGATATCACCGGTCGAGAAAGTTGCTATATCGTCCATATCCAGGGCCGCAAGCTGTGCAGAGCTGAGAACACCGATCTGTGTCGAGGACAAGGCTTCAACCTGGCCCGTGGAAAAGGCGTCAATCTGATCGGTGCTGAGGCCCGCGACGCCCCTCGTGCTCAGGGCGGCAACCTGATCGGTGGACAATACCGTGACATTGTCCGTGTTCAAGGCAGCGACTTGCGTCGAACTCAGCGTCTTCACCTGAGCGACGGATAGTGCCGCAGTCTGGCCGGTAGACAAGGCAGCGATCTGTGCGGTCGCCAGGCTCGCGACCGCACTCGTGCTCAAGGCGGCGACCTGAGCGGCGGAAAGCGACGCGATAACGCCTGTGGTCAAGCCAGATACGGCTTTATTACTGATCGCCGCCATGTCGGCGGTCGAGAATGTCGCTATGTCGTCTGTTCCCAGGGCCGCAAGCTGTCCCGAGCTCAGCGACTTCACCTGTGAAGCCGATAGCGCCTCAGTTTGGCTGGTGGACAGGGCAGCGATCTGGGCGGTCGCCATGCTCGCGACCGCACTCGTGCTCAAGGCGGCAACCTGAGCGGTGGAAAGCGCCGCGATAACGCCCGTGGTCAAGCCCGATATGGCGTTGCTGATCGCGGCAATGTCGGCGGTCGAGAATGTCGCTATGTCGTCTGTCCCCAGGGCCGCAAGCTGTCTGGCGTTCAGCGACTTCACCTGTAAGACGGATAGCGCCTCAGCTTGGCTGGTCGACAAGGCGCCAATCTGCGCGCTCGTTAGGCCTGCGACGCCGTTGGTGCTTAGGGCGGCAACCTGATCGGTGGACAATACCGTGACATTGTCCGTGCTCAAGGCAGCCACTTGCGTCGAACTCAATATCCTGACCTGTGCGACGGACAATGCCGCAGCCTGGCCGGTAGACAAGGCAGCGATCTGCGTGGTCGCCAGGCTCGCGACCGCACTCGTACTCAAGGCGGCGACCTGAGCGGCGGAAAGCGACACGATAACGCCCGTGGTCAAGCCCGATATGGCTTTATTACTGATCGCGGCCATGTCGGCGGTCGAGAATGTCGCTATGTCGTCTGTCCCCAGGGCCGCAAGCTGTCCCGAGCTAAGCGACTTCACCTGTGAAGCCGACAGCGCCTTAGCCTGGCCGGTGGACAGGGCAGCGATCTGGGCGGTCGCCATGCTCGCGACCGCGCTCGTGCTCAAGGCGGCGATCTGAGCGGTGGAAAGCGCCGCGATAACGCCCGTAGTCAAACCCGATATGGCTTTATTACTGATCGCGGCAATGTCAGCAGTCGAAAATGTCGCTATGTCGTCCGTCCCCAGGGCCGCAAGTTGTCCTGAGCTCAGCGAGTTCACTTGCAAGGCGGATAGTGCCTCGGCCTGGCCGGTCGACAGGGCCCCGATCTGCGCGGTCGTTAGGC
Organism: Pararhizobium sp. LjRoot235; assembly: GCF_964254145.1. Lineage (NCBI taxonomy): Bacteria > Pseudomonadati > Pseudomonadota > Alphaproteobacteria > Hyphomicrobiales > Rhizobiaceae > Pararhizobium > Pararhizobium sp. LjRoot235. The sequence goes on from NZ_CAXUSP020000002.1 coordinate 874,149, forward strand.
CTGCGACGCCCTTTGTGCTGAGGGCAGCGACCTGATCGGTGGACAATACCGTGACATTGTTCATGCCCAAGGCAGCGACTTGCGGCGAATTCAACGTCTTGACCTGTGCGACGGACAATGCCGCAGTCTGGCCGGAGGACAATGCGCCGATCTGTGCTGTCGTCAAGCTCGCAACCGCGCTTGTGCTAAAGGCCGTAATCTGGTCAGTGGAAAGGGAGGCAATAACATCCGTGGTCAGGCCCGCTACCGCGCTTCCGATAGCCGCGATATCAGCGGTTGAAAAGGTTGCCAGGTCATCCGTGTTCAAGGCCGCAAGTTGCGACGCGCGAAGGGCGCTGACTTGAGAAGAGGTCAAGGCTTCGGCCTGGCCCGTCGTTAAAGCACTAATCTGCGTCGTGGTGAGCGCTGCAACCTGGCTCGAGCCCAAACTTTCGACGTCATATTTATCCAGAACAGCCAGTTGATCCAGAGTCAAACCAACGATGGCGCTTTGTGAAATGGCGTTCAACTGCCGACTGCTGAGAACATCGACATCCTCGGTGTCTAAAGCGGCGATTTGAACTGAAGAAAGCGCTTTGATCTGAGTTGTGGAAAGCGACGCCACATCTTCCGTGGTCCAGGCCGATACTGCCGCAATTGAAAGAGACCTGATCTGACCGGTGCTCAGGGAAGAAATGGTCGAGGTCATGCGTGAAAGCCCTTGATGTAAGCCGATTGTCTAAATCAATTTAATTTACCGACAGTCGCCCTGTAGGAGGATGGACCTCCATGCAAGAACCTGCAGCGCATCCACGACCAGCGGCTGGTGTTGCCTGTCTGGCCGGACGCTGACATTGCTACCGGTCATTCAAGCCCACCACCTCACAGGAAAGGATTTTAGGTGAATTGGCTTGCCCGAACCTGAAGTTGTGATGTGCTCCCGGCAAATTGAGCGCCATTTGCCAGCTATTTTCCAGTTATGATCTCTGCGGCGAGACGAGCAGAGTTCCATCAAGTCCGAAGTCTTTCCGAGGGGCAAATTGCCTTTGTTCTGAAATAGGCGAAGCATGGCGCGCCCACCGCGGAGGTTTGCCGGGAGAGAGGACCGCACGTCTCTCTTGCCTCAAAACAGCAATAACGCCTTGCGCACGCCTGTCCCGCCCGCAATGCCGTTGAAAGGGCTGCAGCTCCATCTATCTACGTTGCAACAACCATAACGGGATATCCGCATACCATCGACGACGTCCTCCGACCGGCTCGTGGCGCCAACCGAAATCGTCTCGACCTCCGTCAAGAAGCATGGCGTCTCCGGTGGTGAAATCACCAAGGCGATCGCGGATGTAGATGCCGCTCCGGCGTAAAACCAGAGCGGCAGCGACACCTATTCGGTGATCGTATACTCGCCGAGTTCGCAGAGATTCTTCTTATCTTCGGTGGTATCGAGTTTCGTACTTCCCTCGAATTCCATGCGCATATCGTACTCACAGACGGTCCGCCCGTCCGCGATCGTCAGTTCGATGCTTTCGCCCGGTTCGAGAACCTGGTTACCGAAAACATCCCCCTCCCAATCGTTCACGCCGACGGGCGATGTATAAAAATGCGTGAGCGTTTCGCTCGTCCCGTTTTTCAGCGTGAAGACGAGGTCTTCCGCGAAGGAGGGGCCGGCAAAAAGAACAGCCGCGGCGGCGGCGAAGGCGAGGCGTTTCATGTAGGATTGTCCTGTGGTGAGAGTTGTGTACGAGAGAGCTAACGTTTTAAGACATCAGAATATTCTAGGTGTCACGTGCGGGAGGGGCGAAATGACACCTAAGGGGACTGGCATGATCAAGATACCTGAACCGCCGGGCTTCACCTCCGAAATTCCAATATTCATCGAATATAGGCGGAAGGCGAGACGATTTCGTCGGTCTGCTTGACGATGAAGGCGGCTTATGAGGCCCCTCTGTGACCACGCCGTCCCTCGACCATCCACGCCTCACTCGGACCTGCGGCGGCGATGAGGTCTGCCGCAACGTTTGCTTTCAAAAAGAATCAAGAAAACTTATACAACCTGAAATTGACAAGTATTTTTATTCGCGCTAAGAGTTAAATGCAACCAAGAGGAGGAATGCAAATGGCATACGCAAAAAACCCCTTCCTTCAAGCAGCGCGTGCAACATCGTCGACCAAACCCAGCAGCGGTTTCTGGTCCTCTCCGGCCGGAAAACATGTGCGTCTGGCCAGAAGCTGCTTCGCGTTGGCCAAGAAGCACCAGACGGCTGGCAACAAAAAGAAATACTGGAACTTGCTGAAGACGGGTCGCGGAGCCTTGGCTCTGGCGCGGCAGGAAATTTATCTCTGGAAGCGCGGGCAGAGCATCCGGCGCAAGTCTTACGCGATCCACCGAACCGCCTAGGCGGAACGGTCCACCTTTGCTTAGGACCCTGTTTCCCCCTGGATTCATTCGGCGGCAGAGGACGGTTGCCTTACCACAGGCAACCTGCCTCTCGGCAGCTGCTCCGATCTCTGGAGGAACGACTTGTTCGGAGAGAATGAGATGAGTGACTCCTTGCTTTTTGGATATTCGGTAGAAGAGAACGGCGGCAAGTTTGTAATTACGCTGGCGGGCACGCTGGCGGTTCCGATTATGCAGGATATTGCCGCCAATATCGGCCCCGGCGGCGCAGGTACGCCGGGACTGCCGATGATGTTTCCCTACAGCCTTCTGGCATCCCACGCCGTCAGGATGACCGCTCAGGCGGGAGGCGAGGCCGATGAACAGGAGGACGCCACGCTGGCAGATATCTTCGGTCAGGGCTTCGACAAGGACCTTGGCGAGTTCGACCGGCAAGTGGGGCGTTATCGGGAACTATTGTCAGCGACCGTCGCAGTCGGCCCGGGGCTCGAAGTGCCATTCACGAAGGGCGAGGCAAACGATGCCGCCAGGCCAAAGAGAGCCGAGATCAAAACCTAAGAGTACCCAGGGAGAGAAACGATGGTTCAACTGTCCCGCGAGGAGACCTTTCTCCTTTTGACTTGCAGGCCGTGTCTGACGCCCGCCGACGATCAACGCCTGCTACAAATCGTCGATCCGGACCTGGATTGGCCCTTTGTACTATGGCGCGCGGAAAGCTATCAGACGCTGTCATTGTGCGGCTTCCACCTCGGTCGACTGGGCCTGATCTCCCGGACGCCGGCTTGGGTCATCAGCTACATTCACACGTGGTCGCAATTGTCCAAGGCGCGAAGCGAAGTGCAGTTCCGTCTGCTTGGTGAACTTCTGGGCCTTTTCCGCGCCTGCGGCCTGGAGCACTATTTGTTCAAGGGGCCATTGTTGTCCGCCCTACTCTATCCAGACCCGGCGTGGCGGCCGATGCAGGATCTGGACATCATGGTACGTACGGCGGATGTCCTGCGGGTCCAGAAGGAACTCTACCGGCTCGGGTACAAGCACGGCGTCTTTAATCCCGCCGACGGCGTTTTCACGCACATGTTCCGCAAGATCACGCCCGAAACCTTGGAGCACAAATACGCGCTTCATTCGGTCACCAAGGTCGAGGTGATACGGCCGAGTTTCGATACGAGCCTGATCGCGCCGGAATGGAGACTGCGGCAGATCAAGTCCTTCGTTCAAGAGGATGGATCAGTAAGGATGCCGGTGTTCGTCGACATCCATTTCAATCTCGGGGCCGGCATGGACGAGATTGACGTCTGGCGCCACGCACGCGCGCTCAAGCTGCTCGGCCACGATGTGCCTTGCCAATCGATCACTGCCGCCCTCTGGTTCAGCGCGGCGCGCATCTATTTTGAAGCCTATCAGCATGGCACGCTAAAATTGCAGATGCTCGGGGATATTGACGCGCTGCTGCGTCTCCACCCCGCAGACATTGATTGGGCCGAACTGCTTGCCGTCGCGACAAAATACGGTTTCTCGGCGGCAATCTTCTACGTTTTGGAGCAGGTGCGGCGTCTATTCGACGCGCCGGTGCCCTTAAAGGTACTGGCTCTGCTAATGCCAGATCCACAACGACAGCCGGATCCGGCTGACTTCGGAGATATCATCCCGAAACTACTGTCGCGAACCGTCGTAAGCGACTTGCAACTCGCCTGAACCGTAGCGTCAGCAGCCGTTTCGTAGGCAAACACCTCTTACACTTCAATCACAGCGGGCATGGACACGCCGCCGCATGGCAGCGCAATGCCCATCCTCATGAGGAGAAAATAATGGAATGCGTGGCTATCATCGGAGGGGGGCCAGCTGGCCTTGCGACTGCTCAGGCGCTCGCCAGACAGGGAATCGAATTTGTTCTCTTCGAGGCCGGCCCCACGCTCGCCGAACGCAAGCACGACGCGGCAGCCCAACTGGGCAGCGGAATTGGCGGGGCCGGGCTTTTCTCGGACGGCAAGTTCAGCTTCTTTCCCTCCGGCACGCACCTTTACAATCTGGAGAATTCCGCCCGCCTTCATCAAGCCTATGGCGCGATCCAGTGCCAACTGACCGAGGTCGGTATATCAGCCCCCGCCTTGATCGATGAAGCTGCCCCCGGCTTTTCCGGTGAAGATGAAAGCATGGTTTCGAAGCCCTATCTATCAACCTATGGCTCGCTTGAACAACGCAACGCGCTGATTGCGGCCATGAGCCACGAGTTTCGCGAAAGGATCCGCGCCAATACGCGCGTCTTATCGATCCTCCCCTCGCCCGCCGGCTATTTGGTGCGCAGCCGCGGAGCGGATGGAACCATTGCAGAGGACACCTTCGATCACCTTGCGATCGCAACCGGACGCTTTGGTCCGCAGGCGCTGCCGGACATGCTGCCAGCGCCGGAGATGACCGACTTGCGATACGAGTTCGGCATTCGTATCGAACATCCAAACGGAGTCGGTTTCCTGGAGGTGGTGAAGCGGCCCGACGTCAAATACATCCTGGACGCAACCGAAGCCGAGGTGCGGACTTTTTGCACCTGCCGCGATGGTGAAGTCTGGATGATCCCCTACGGCAATGTCGCCGCGCTTTCCGGCCGCTCGGACGGACCGCCGAGCGGATACTCCAATTTCGGGCTATTGGCGCGGTTCACGGGAGATAACCTCGACAAAGGCCGGCAGATCTGGGCGGAGCTGCGGCATCAGCTCGGGGACGATGTGCCGGCGACATGGCAACCGCTGGCCGAGTTCCTTGGGGGCGCATCCGCACCGAACGAACGCGATCCGGAGCCGGCTCGTCGCCCCTGGTTCCCGCAGCAACAGTTTCGCCGCGGCGACGTTGCCGCCCAGCTGCCTTCCGAACTCTACCGAATCCTCGCCGAGAGCGCGCGCAAGATCATCCAGCGGTTTCCCGACATGGCAACGCCGGAGGCAGTCTGCCTGTTTCCGGCGGTGGAGGGCGTCGGCGCTTTTCCGGCCATCGACGCGGGTCTGCGAGATTACTGCGGACGCATTTGGTATTGCGGCGACGTCGTCGGTCGGTTCCGCGGGCTCGTACCGGCCCTCGTGAGCGGATATTATGTGGGAACGGCCATCGCGGCTCATCTCCGCGAAAAGCAGGACATGACGGCACCGGGCGAATGGCGGGTGGCCGCGGCGCAGTAGCATCAGGAACTGGCAGCCATTTTGAACACCCCGTAGATGGGCCGGCTGCTGAAGCCGGCGCCACGGGCGATCATCAGCAAGGACGGAAAATGCTGGTAGCTATTGAAGGAATTGACGGGGCGGGCAAAACCCACATTGCGCGAAAGCTCGCTCCCTATCTGAATGACCGAGGGTATGATGCTCGGTATCTAAACAAGAGTGATATATCGTTGGGGGATGACTTTGCCGACAGCCGGCTTGGGCTGCTGCGGGAGATTATCTGGCCGGAACGGGGAGAACCGGCGCAAGACTTGCTTGGCACGCATTTCTATCTGTTCCTACTTGCCTCCTGGTTCTCCGCGGTGGGTCAGGTACTTCATCGGGAGCAAAGCTCCGGCGACCGCGTCACGGTGATGGACGGGTCGCATTACCGCGTCGTTGCCAAGGCGCATTGCAGGGCGCGGATCGAACTCACTCAGCTTTTCAGGTTGTTCGCACAGGCTGCCGAGCCCGATTTGGTCGTCCTGTTGGAGATCGACCCGCACGTATCATGGCGTCGCCGCACAGCCTTCAAAGAGACCGAGATCGGCCGCTGGGACGGTTATTGCGGCGATCCCTGCGAAGCTTACTGCGCCTATCAATCGACGATCCAACAGCTCTTGCTTCACATGGCCCGCGAACGGGGTTGGCTCGTCGTTCCACAAGACGAAAACACGCGGGATACCGACATAGTCGACTGCATTGTCCATCACGTTGACAACGCAACTTACCGCGGGAGAGGCAGTCCAACCAGGACTTCCTTGCAGAGCAAGCAAAGGCTGCTCTCTCGATAGCATAAATCCCAGCAGTGGCGCCGCATCAAAAATCCGAGACGCCGTCCGCTTCGCCGCTGGCGCATAGCGGTTGCTGATCTCAGCGGATTTGTTGCCGGGCGCGTGTGGCGATTCTTTCGTAGATGTCATGAATTAGTTCACGCATCTGAAAAGCGCGACGGACCCCCTGGGGCAGAAGCGCCTTCAGGTGCTCTCGGCCGGAATCGAGGCCGACGATGGGGGCGAAAGGCGTCATGACAGTGGTCTGATCGGCAGGATAGAGGCGCACGAATTCGACGAAGTTGGTGAAATCCTCGTGGTTATAGGACTGGAGCAGGAACGTCTCGGCGGCAAGCCCCTCGGCCAGGACCACTTCATGGGTATCGAGCACAATGTGGAAATATTCGATCATCTCCTGGTTTTCCGGAAGGGCAGGCGCAATCGAGATCCCATTGACCAGGTCCTTCACCCGGATGAGCACACCATCGATGAACAGGGCGTGACCGGCAGAGAGATAGAGATCCCGGTGGGGCGTCTGATGGTCAAGAGCGTGTCGCGAAATGCGGATCGGCACGACGCTGTCATTCCAGGATGATCCGCTTCGCTTGTAAAGATGGCGACCGATCCATTTGACCGCCAGGGCTTCGCCTCGCACCGTTTCAACGCGATCACCGATCTGAAGATCCTCAATGCAGACCTCGCCCGTCGGGGTCAGGATGGCGGTGCCGCGCAGGAAGCACATCGGGCTGCCGCCGGACTGGCCATTGCCCCCGGACTGGCCATGGGATTTGCCTCCGGGCTGGCTATGGGGCTTGCCGTCGTGTTTCCACCATTTCCTTCCCCTGGCCTCGGTCGAAGACGGAAACATTGCCGCCGCCGCAAGCGTACCCATCGCCGCAATTCTGGCGCTCGTTGCGGCCGCCAACCCGAGGGAGTGACGGCGTGCCCGATTGAGCTGCATTTTTGGTTCATTGCCGGACATCTTCCTCTCCTCATTCGGTTTTTACACCGGTCCAGGAAACACACGTCGATTTTGCATCAGGATGCCGTGTCAGGCTATCGCTCTTTTCGTGCATGCACCGTAACTCGCGCGCGCTATAGGGCGTAGGCGCCGGAGGGGGCCGCAGCCCTTTGATGGACGGATTGAACGCCACCATCGCAAAGATCGGGTCGTGGACGACCGGAGTTTTCGCTGAGGCTGTGATTGCATCCTGACTGTACAGTGCCGATAAGGCTTCGTGGCGCCCCGGCTCTTGCCTCTTCCAAGACTCGCAATGGCCGCCCGATCGTCGCCTCCCCCTGGCGTCAAGCGTGGCAGCGCGCAACCGCACTTGGTGCGGGAAACGAAGCGAAGCCTTGCAGGAGCGCGGGCATATTGAGCAGTTATAACGCCGCCATATTCGGACGAAACCGCACGGCATGTCGAGGCAACAAAAATGTTCGATAATGCTCAGGTTCGGCGGGAACAAGTCTTTACGGGCTCTCGCCGCTCCGGGTAGCCGCTTCCCGCACCCGCGTTTTCAAGCGTGCGATGCCACCTGCCCCCCTCACCCGACGGGTTTCTGTAGTCGAAGCCGATCAAAATGAGTTGACTTCGCCGAACGCCAGCAGCCGCACTACATTCCTCTGGACGGCCCGGCCACGGAGGAGCTACCCCTTGCGCGCGTTTCACGTCACACACATCGTCGCGCTATTGCTTGCGCTTCTGGTCACATCCGCACCGGCACAGGAGCAGCGCGACCGGCCACAGCGGCAAGACGCGCAGAGCGGGATTTTCAGCCTTATTCCGCCGGACTCCGTTACGGAGCATAGTTTGAGGTTTGGTATCAAGACGCTGCCTTATAGTGCAACGATGGGCACGCTCGACGTGTTCGGGCAGAATGGTGAGCGCTCAGCCAAAATCTTCTACACAGCCTATGTTGCGAACGACCGGCCGATCGACCGGCCCCTCACCTTCGTCTTCAACGGTGGCCCTGGCGCCGCTTCGGCGTATCTTCACCTAGGGCTGGTCGGTCCACGCATACTTGAGTTCGGTCCACGTCAGGACGATGGAACGCGACCATTGCTCACGGATAATCCGGACAGTTGGCTCGCCTTTACCGACCTCGTCTTGATCGATCCAGTCGGGACTGGCTGGAGCCGCGCCGCCAGCAATGAGGATGCCAAAAGTTTCTATGGGGTTCGTCAGGACGCCGAAAGCCTTGCCAAGATAGTCGCGTTGTACACGCAGAAGAACGGTCGGCTCCCGTCGCCGAAATATCTTGTGGGTGAAAGTTATGGCGGATTTCGCGCCGCAAAGGTTGCTTCGGCGTTGAAAGACACGCAGGGAATTCTTGTCTCAGGCATCATCATGATCTCACCGATGATCGAGGGCCGGTTTCTGTGGGGCGCCGATGAGGATCCACTAACCGCTGCTCTGCGCTTGCCATCGCTCGCCGCTGCAGCTCTTGAACGGAAAAATGCGTTCGATCCGACCCTCGTGGAAGAGGCCGAACGGTTTGCCATGTCCGACTATCTTGTCTCGCTCGCAGGTCCTTCCCCCAGGGGGGCTTCCGCTGATGCGCTGTATGCGCGCGTCTCGGCACTTACGGGTATCCCGCAGCAGGAGGTTTCGCGAACGCGCGGCTTCATCGGTGACATTTACGCAAAGCAGTCAGCAGGCGCCGGCAGGGTCGTCAGTCCCTATGACGCGGCGCATTCTGTTGTCGACGCCTATCCCGACGCGGCCACAAGCCGGAATGATGATCCGGTCCTTGACGGTTATACCCGGGCCTACGCCGCTGCCTTCGTCGCTTACGCGCGCGACGAACTCGGCTTCAAAACGGATATGACCTACACGCTCTTGAACGAGGACGTGAACCGCCGCTGGGAATGGAACAGCGGCCGGGGTGCCGATAGCCGCGTTACCGCGTCTGCGGCAACCAATATTCGCGACCTCTTATCGGTGATCCCTCAGTTTCGGGTGATGGTATCGCATGGATACAGCGACACGCTGACACCCTATGGCTTCAGCAAATATGTTCTCGACCATTTGCCGTCGTCTCTCGGCGCGGGACGGGTGAAGCTCGATCTGTATCGGGGCGGACATATGTTCTATACGGCACCGGCATCGCGGGCTGCATTTTCGCAGAACACACGCCGCTTTTACGAGACTGTATGGAAATAACTGTGAGTCGAAATCACTTGAGCGGGTTGGCTTGGGCTCAGAGTCGAACCGCGCGGCTCCGCAATAAGCACGAATTTTCGTTTCCGTCTGATCGGCTGACAAGAAAGGCCGGACTGCTGCGGAACCTATGCATTCCCCCTTCAGCCGACCCTGCCAAGCGGATGACCGTTGGCCCGCATCAGCGCCAAGATCATCGGTCCGAGCGAAAACTCGCCTTTCGCCGCTCGCCGCATCAGGTCGCGCAGATAGCCGCCGGCCGAATTGATCTGGCCACCACAGGCCGGGACACGATCAAGCGCTGTTTCGGCGCTCAAGTGGCTCTGCAGAAAGAAGCTCACCAGAGCATTCAAACCGCAAGTGGACGATCCATGGCGGTGAACTCAGGTCAACGGGGATTTCGGGGCCCTACAGCGAGTCGCTTAGCGCAGCACCAGCCGCAGCGCTTTCCGTGTCTCATTCAACATCGGCAGATAACGTGCAGCCATCTCGGCAGCGGGCACATGGGCGGCGGGTGCGCCGATGTTGATGGCGGCGACCACCCGGCCGCGATCGTTTTCGATCGGCACGGCGATCGAGCAGAGGCCGAGCTCCAGCTCCTGATCAATCACGGCGTAACCCTCGGCGCGGATACGGCGAAACTCCTCCATCAACACATCCGGATCGGTCTTGGTTAGCGGCGTGTTGGCCTTGAGGTCCGAGCGATCGAGAACATTGCGCGCCTCTGCCTCGGCTAGTGCCGCCAAAAGCACACGTCCCATCGAGGCGCAATAGGCCGGCAAGCGAGAGCCCGGCGACAAATTTATCGACATGACGCGCTTCTGCGACGCGCGCGCAATATAGACGACTTCCGTTCCATCCAGCACAGAAGCCGAAGCACTTTGTCCCGCTTTTTCCGAGAGTTGGTCGAGATAGGGTTGGATCAACAGAGGCAATGGCGTGGCGGACAGATACGCGTGTCCAAGCCGCAGAACCTTCGGCGTCAGCGTAAAGAACTTGCCGTCATAGTCGGCGTAACCGAGATCAGCGAGCGTCAGCAGACAGCGCCGCACCGTTGCCCGGTCAAGATCCGTTAGCTTGGCAGCCTCGGCAATGCTGAGCCTTGGCCGCGTCTCGCCGAAAGCCTCGATGACCTTCAGCCCTCGCGCAAAACCACTGACAAAGTCCGATTCCCGCATATCCCGCTCCTTAAAGGCTGAGTCTATTATGTGCGATATACGAACAAATGTCAAATACCGCACAAAATATTTGACGGTCACCGGATTTGAGCGCTTATTTACGGCGACCTAAATCCATTTGAGGAGGAAAATACCTTGGCGCGATTGACTTCGCTGGCGGAAGCCATTTCCGAAAACGTGAAAGACGGCGATACGGTCGCCATGGAGGGCTTCACCCACCTGATCCCATACGCCGCCGGGCATGAGATAATCCGGCAGAGCAAGAAGGATCTCTTCCTGATCCGCATGACGCCGGACATTCTCTATGACCAGCTGATCGGCGCGGGCGCTGCGCGCGGCATGAAGTTCTCCTGGGGCGGAAATCCCGGCGTCGGCTCACTGCATCGTTTTCGCGACGCCGTCGAGAACCAATGGCCGCGACCGCTGGAGATCGAAGAACACAGTCATGCGGCGATGGCCAACGCTTACGAGGCAGGCGCGGCCAACCTGCCCTTCGCGATCCTGCGCGGCTATATTGGCGCCGACCTGCCCAAGGTAAACCCGAACATCAAGCAGATCACCTGCCCTTTCACCGGCGAAATCCTGGCCGCCGTTCCCGCCATCCGCCCGGACGTGACGATCATCCACGCCTTGCGAGCCGACCGGAAGGGCAATGTGCTGCTGGAGGGAATTGTCGGCGTTCAAAAGGAAGCGGTACTTGGCGCCAAGCGCTCGATCGTCACGGTGGAGGAAATCGTCGACGAGCTTGCCCCACCCTCGCCCAATTCCGTCGTCCTGCCGTCTTGGGCAATCACGACCGTTGTCGAGGTACCCGGCGGCGCCTTCCCGTCCTATGCACAGGGCTATTATCCGCGGTCCAACGCATTTTACATCGCCTGGGATGAGATCGCCCGCGATCGCGACAGCTTCCAGAAATGGATTGAGGAAAACGTCATGAAGGCTGGTCCGCAAGACTTTGCCAAGCATGCAAAGAAAGCTGCGTGAGGAGACGACAATGACCGATTTCACCCCCACCGAAATGATGACCATCGCCGCTGCCCGCGCGCTCACGAATGACGACGTCTGCTTCGTCGGTATCGGCGCGCCCTCCGCCGCCTGCAACGTCGCTCGCCTCACCCACGCGCCCGATATCACACTGATCTACGAAAGCGGTACGGTTGGCACCAGACCGGACGTGCTGCCGCTGTCGATCGGCGACGGCGAGTTGTGTGAAACCGCCCTCTTCACCGTCTCGGTGCCCGAGATGTTTCGCTATTGGCTGCAGGGTGGCCGCATCACCACCGGCTTCCTCGGCGGCGCCCAGATCGACAGGTTCGCCAACCTCAATACCACGGTCGTCGGCCCGTATGCGCGTCCGAAGGTCCGCCTGCCCGGCGGCGGCGGTGCGCCGGAGATTGCCAGCAATTGCGGCCAGGTCTTTATCACGATGGCGCTTTCAAAGCGCGGCTTCGTCGAGACGTTGCCCTTTATTACCTCCATGGGCCATGGCGAGGGCGGTAACCACCGCGAACGGCTCGGCATGAAGACGAAGGGTCCGACACGCGTCGTCACAGATCTCTGCATTCTGGAGCCGGATCCGGTCACCAAGGAATTGGCCGTCGTATCGATTCATCAGGGCGTCGCACGCGAACAGATCATCGACAATTGCGGCTGGTCGATCAAATTCGCCGAAACGGTGATCGAGACGCCCGTGCCGACCGAGATCGAGCTGAAGACGCTGCGCGACATTAACGCACGCACGAAAAAGGCCCATCAGGGCGACAAGGAGGCTGCGTAATGGCTGACGCTTACATCTGCGACTATATCCGAACGCCGATTGGTCGGTTCGGCGGTGCATTGTCTTCCGTTCGGGCCGATGATCTCGGGGCTATTCCGCTGCGGGCTCTGATGGCGCGCAATACTTCCGTCGATTGGCAGGCCCTCGATGACGTCATCCTTGGCTGCGCCAACCAGGCGGGAGAGGACAACCGCAATGTCGCGCGCATGTCGCTCCTACTGGCCGGCCTGCCGCTCGCGGTCTCCGGCACGACGATCAACCGGCTCTGCGGCTCGGGCATGGATGCAGTGATCACCGCCGCCCGAGCCATTCGTTCCGGTGAGGCGGACCTAATGATCGCCGGCGGCGTTGAAAGCATGTCGCGGGCGCCCTTCGTTCTACCCAAGGCCGAAAGCGCCTTCTCCCGTTCAGCCGAAATCCATGACACGACCATCGGCTGGCGCCTCGTCAATCCGTTGATGAAGAAGCAATACGGCGTGGATTCCATGCCGGAGACCGGCGAAAACGTTGCCGAGGACTACAAAGTCAGCCGCGAGGATCAGGACGCCTTTGCCGTCCGCTCCCAGAACAGGGCTGCCGCCGCACAGGAAAACGGGCGGCTGGAGCAGGAGATTACCTCCGTCGCGATTCCGCAACGCAAGGGCGAGCCGATCGTGGTCGAAAAAGACGAGCATCCGCGCGCAACCACGATCGAGACGCTCGCCAAGCTCAGGGCACCTTTCCGCGAAGGCGGTTCGGTGACGGCGGGTAACGCCTCCGGCGTCAATGACGGCGCTGCCGCACTGATCATCGCTTCGGAAGCCGCAGTGAAGAAACATGGCCTGGCGCCGATCGCCCGCGTCATGGGTGGCGCTGCCGCCGGCGTGCCGCCACGCATCATGGGTGTCGGCCCGGTTCCGGCGTCGCGAAAATTGATGGCGCGGCTTGGGCTGGAGGCGAGGGACTTCGATGTCATCGAACTCAACGAAGCTTTCGCGTCCCAGGGTCTGGCCGTGCTACGCGAACTTGGCATCGCCGACGACGATCCGCGCGTCAACCGCAACGGCGGCGCTATCGCGCTTGGCCATCCGCTCGGTATGTCCGGCGCCCGGATCACCGGCACAGCGGCGCTCGACCTGAAGCTGACGGGCGGCCGTTATTCGCTGTCGACCATGTGCATCGGGGTAGGGCAGGGCATCGCGGTCGCGCTGGAGCGCGTCTGATGTCGTTTTGCACTTAATCGCAAGACGCTGCCTGCAAGAATTTCAACAAGATAGCCCGACAGTTAATTTGAGACTTGGCACTTAATGTCAGATTTTGGGTATCCATGCGCGGAAGGCCGCGGAATGGCTCGCGCGCAGGCGCACTTGCTGATGTATGGTGAGGCTGTCGCTCACGCGATGTACTGATCCGGGGCCTTTTCGGCCTCACGGAGGCTTTTCCACGTCCACGGGAGCAGTTCGTGGAGGCGGGAGACGGGGAGATCGGCGATGCGGGCGAACACATCGGCGAGCCATTCCTTTGGGTCCAGGTCGTTGAGGCGACAAGTCGTGATGAAGGTGAGCATGAGAGCGGCACGATCGGCCCCGCGCTGGGAACCGGCGAAGGTTCAATTGCGGCGCCCGAGGGCAATACCTCTCAGCGCGCGCTCTGCGGCGTTGTTCGTGAAACAAATCCGGCGGCTGTTTTTAATACGGACCAAAATTTGTATATATTTTTCGGCCAGAAGGGTGACCTGTCATGCCTGATCCCACATCCGATACGCTGGAGCGCATTCACGACCGTATCGCCAAGGCCGCACCTGCCGGCGTCTGATCGCGTGCCGATTTCCTGGATATCGGAACCCCCAACGCCGTCGAAAAGGCACTGCAGCGGCTTGCCAACCGAGGCGCCATTCGTCGCCCTCACCGAGGCCTCTACGACAAGCCAGCCACCAGCCAGCTGACCGGCAAGATGTTCTTCCGCCGCGGGCCTCATTCATCGATGCGATTGCCCGGCGCGACAAGCTACGGGTATGCGTGGACGGCATGACCGCCGCCAACGACCTGGTCTAACGACAGCCGTCCCGGCACGCTCGACGATCTACGCCGACACCTATCCAAGGACGATCGAGATCGAGGCCAATGCCGGCGACCCGAACGCGACGAAACCCGTTATTTATACGCTGGATTTCAAGCGCATCTCGGCAAAGACCGCCTTCTGGGCGGGACGAACGGCGATGCGCGTGATCCAGGCGCTCAATTGGTTTCGCGACGAACGATCCAACTTGGACATCGTTGTCGAGGGTATCGCGCGCCACCTGGCGCAAAACCCGCACCAGGAGGCGATCATCCAGGATCTGCGCGAAAACATCCACGCCATCCCCGCCTGGATGTATTCGACCGTGGACACGATAATCCGTGCTCCGCGTGGCTCAACCCACAAGGCACTGGAAGAGCATGAAACAGGCGTTCATTGAAATCCTTCGTTCGACCATCGATGAGCGCCGAGCACTCTTTTCTGCCGTGGCTTCCGATCTGGAAACGCGGGCTGAAAATATTGAAAAGGACTAGGCAGAAGCAGTAGCCGCTGCCAAAAACCGCTAAATTCAAAGTGTTCAGTGCCTGAAAACGCAAAAACTGCGGTTCCCGACGAGATGTTATGCGATGCTGCAAGCACAGAACGAGAACAGAAACCAAGCCCGCTTGGGCGCTGGCGACAAGCGCGCGGATCCGATCAGCGAAAGGCAAATGAACGCCGCCGATGAATTGCTCCGCGCCACCGCGCGCTGGGCGCAGACGGCTATTGGATCGTCTGCCGGATTTGCGGTGAAGGCTATTCTTTGGGGGAAGTCGTCCGCCCCGGCAGGAGCAAGCGGGCCAAGCTCAACGCCGCCGCCGATCTCCGGGCCCTGTCTCGATAAGCTCGCAGAAATGTGGAACCTCGCTACTCAGCGCTGATGGCCCGCGTTGCCGCGCACGGAGGCCGACAAGCACCCGCCCTGCGGCAGAACGATAGTCTTATGTCATTGCTTAATCGTCCTCGACATACAGGTCGAACCGCTTCCGAACTTTTTAGAACACTCACCGATAACTGATAAAGCGCACCTAATTTTTGTTCCCTCTGCCGCTGTCGCGCACCAGGCTTTGGTTGTCCCGTTGCAAATAGCCAGCTTCTCCTTGCAGTAGTTGGCCCGGGTGAGGCTATGCGGCTGACCACTATCAAGAGCCAAAGCGACCCCGCCCCAGAGAAGCCCGCCAACGCACAATGCCACAGGGGCCGAGTATTTATGAAACCGCATGGCAACAACCTCCATCGCCGATCTTACGTGAATACGAGTGGCCCAGATGGGCGAAGGGACCCGTCTAGATTTTGCCTGTCTTTTTGCACCGATGGTATTGGTTGGTGCAATTTGTCGTGCAGGTCCTCGATGCCTGCTGTTCTGTGCCAAGAACCTCGTAGCAACGGCTCACACAGGAATTGAGAACAAAGTCGCATAACTGCTTTTGCGGTGAAGATGTCGATGTGTCGGGTTGCCTGCGCGTTTCCGCGTCGGCTTGTACAGACGAAATCAGCACAACGAGCATTGCCGCGACTGCCATGACAAGGTGTCGTATCATTGGATGTTTTCCTTCCAGCGGCATCGGAACCGAAACGAACCGTCCCCCTATCGCCCCAGTTTGGCAATTAGTCACTTTGGGGGTGAGCCGGGAGCTGATCGAGCAAAGGCGGCGCTCGGTCACGGGAATTTCCTCGCGTGGATCAAGGTCGAATTTGGCGGATGACGGATTTGGGCGAGGGCTGCTTCATGGCGGAGGACAGAGCGGGCGCGGTTCCGCCCTCGAAAGCGGCCACGGAAACGAAAGATGAACAAAACCCCGAAATAGCAGGGCATGACGCCCAAAGCGCCCTTGTGCGAATCAGCCACTGCTCTGAAATTGAAAAGGCGACTGTCTAGACCACAGTCGCCTTTTGTCAAACCAAGCCATAGGACGGCAAGGCATGAAGACATTTCAGACTTTAAACCTGCGGGCAGAGTCGTCAAGCCGTCCTTGGCTCCACACAAGGACTTTTTGAAATGGCTAAAGCACCTAAAAACCACGGCACCCCTTGGACAAACAAGGACGTAAATCAGCTTAAGAAAGAGGCTGCCGGCAACACGCCGACGCGGGTTCTTGGTCTGCATCTCGGCCGCACCCCTGAAGCCGTTCAGGCGAAAGCGAGTGAGATCGGGGTTTCTTTGAAGCTGACGAACCAAAGCCCATACGGCACAAAGAAGTCTTAGCTGGCTTACAGCTCCGGGCGTCCCCTTGCCGACCCAATATCGCCGAGCCAGCGGGCTGCAGCCCCTCCTCTCGGCGATCTTCGCCATGGATCCCTCGAGCGGTTCCGGCACGTGCTGGAGGCGGGCCAACAGGTCCTTCACGTAGTCCAGGGCAGTGGCAAGGGGCGTCCCGCCCATGTGCTCGGGCCGTATCCGGTTAGGGGCCGATAGCGGCCTACGTCTCAATTGCTCGCCTTGAAGGGATCAGAACCGTCGACCCTGTTGTTACAACTTCCATCCGTGTCAAATTCTCTAGCCCGGACATGAACTTGGTCTG
Organism: Pararhizobium sp. LjRoot235; assembly: GCF_964254145.1. Classification (NCBI taxonomy): domain Bacteria; kingdom Pseudomonadati; phylum Pseudomonadota; class Alphaproteobacteria; order Hyphomicrobiales; family Rhizobiaceae; genus Pararhizobium; species Pararhizobium sp. LjRoot235. The sequence goes on from NZ_CAXUSP020000002.1 coordinate 891,161, forward strand.
GGTTGAACGACCGATTCGGGGCCGATTGCGGACTGGTAGATTTCGAGCTCCCGACTGACCAAATCTGCCGTTCTTGGCTCAGCGATTTTGATTCGACGGATAACGGCCGGTGTCACGCTCAGGTATCAACGCTTCACCCGGAAGCTTTCACCGACCCAGGTAGCGGAATTTTCGCCGCCTTAGCAAAAGCAGCGGAAAGGGCGCGCCTTACGGCTGCTTCCCGTGAAGGCCAATGTGGAAGCATTCGCTCGATGTCGCACTCCCGGTCAAGTTCCGCCAGCCTTGTTTCGAACTGGTCGGGATGAACCTCGTAGTAGGCGAGCCTCTCCTCCATCTGCCAGCGCAGGCGTCGGTTGATTTCGACGGAAGTCTGGGCGCTCACCCGGTTCGCTGTCGTGGCCATGGTTGTTTCTCCTCTGCGCCGGGAACCACAGGACGAGCACAAAGTTCCGCGCCTGATCTTGAACGCATGTCATTATTCATTATACAATATATTAGATCGTATATTGATACGATATACGGAGCCAGCCATGCCTATCACCGCAATATCCGAAAAACTGTCGGTCTCGCCGCAGCCAAGTGTCGAGGACGTCCGGTCGTTGCGCGACCAAGGATTTATGACACTCATCAACAACCGACCGGACAACGAGGATCCTTCCCAGCCGGGAACGCAAGCCGAAAGCCAAGAAGCGAAGCACTGCGACCTGTCTTACGCGTTCATTCCTGTCACGGCCGACACGATCACCGAAGCGGATGTGCGTGCCTTTCAGCGGGCGGTCGATGAGTCGGAAGGCCCCGTCCTTGCACATTGCCAGACCGGCAAGCGCTCGCTGAACCTCTACCTCATTGGCGAGGTGATTGATGGTCGGATGTCTGCCGACGAGGTCGTTGAATTCGGACGCAGCCGCGGCTTCGACACTTCTTCCGCTGCAGCTTGGCTGGAGAGGCATGCCGCGCACCGGCCGCAGGTGAAGGGCTTCTTCGACAATCGCACCTGGAGCGTCCAGTACGTGGTGTCCGATCCCGCGACCCGCAAGTGTGCCATCATCGACCCAGTCCTCGACTTCGACGAGAAGGCCGGAGCAACGGCGACCATCAATGCCGACGCGATTCTCGACTACGTCCGCGAAAAAGATCTGACGGTCGAGTGGATTCTAGACACCCATCCGCATGCGGATCATTTCTCCGCAGCCCAGTATCTGAAGGAGAAGACGGGCGCCCGAACTGCCATCGGCGAACGGGTCGTGGACGTCCAGGAGCTGTGGAAGGGCATCTACAACTGGCCCGAACTTGCCACCGATGGCTCGCAATGGGACAGGCTCTTCGCTCATGGCGAGACTTTCAAGGTCGGCTCCATCGATGCGAAGGTGCTGTTCTCGCCAGGACATACGCTTGCCTCCATCACCTACGTTATCGGCGAGGCGGCCTTCGTGCACGACACGCTCTTCATGTCCGACAGCGGCACGGCTCGGGCCGACTTTCCCGGCGGCGATGCCCGCGTCCTGTGGAAGTCGATCCAGGAAATCCTCGCACTCCCGGACGAGACGCGGATCTTCACGGACCACGATTATCAGCCGGACGGGCGCGCACCCCGTTGGGAAAGCACGGTGGCCGAGCAGAAGAAGTCCAACCCGCATCTTGCCGGCGTGAGCGAGGAGGAATTTGTGGCGCTGCGGACAAAGCGCGACAAGACGCTGCCGATGCCGAAGCTCATCCTGCATGCCCTGCAGGTGAACATCCGCGGCGGGCGTCTACCGGAGCCGGAAGCCAACGGCAAGCGCTACCTCAAGTTTCCCCTCGATACATTCCAGGGAGCAGCATGGGAATGAGCACCGACCTCAAGGCAATGATGAAGCCGGGGCTTTCCCCCGCCGAAATGGCCAACCGGGCCGGAGAAGTCGCAATCCTCCTGAAGACGCTGTCCCATCCGGCGCGCTTGACGATGGTCTGCACTCTTGTGGAGGGCGAGTATTCGGTCGGCGAGCTTGAAGAGAAGATCGACGTCCACCAGCCGCATCTGTCGCAGCACCTGACGGTGCTGCGCAACTCGGGCATTGTCGAAACCCGTCGGGAGGGAAAACAGATCTTTTACCGCCTGACGGAAGAGAAGGCCGCGCAACTGGTAGCCGCGCTCTATGACATCTTCTGCGTGAAGGAAGACAAATGAGCACTTATCTCCCACCTCTGCTCGGCGGCATGCTGATCGGCGCATCGGCCGTCATGCTTCTGCTCCTCAACGGCCGGATTGCAGGGATCAGCGGGATTGTCGGGCGTCTCGCCCAAGGCGTCGGCTTGACCACCAATCTCGCGTTTGTGCTCGGGCTGCTGCTTGGGCCGCTCACCTACCTGCTGGTGTTCGGCGGCTGGCCGGCCGTGCAGATCACCGCCGGCTGGCCGCTGATCATCGTCGCGGGGCTGCTCGTCGGCTTTGGCTCGCGCATGGGATCGGGCTGCACCAGCGGCCACGGCGTTCTCGGGCTTGCCCGCCTGTCGGCGCGATCGATGGTGGCGGTCGCCACGTTCCTGACGGTCGGCGTGTTTGCCGTCGCAGTTCTGCGAGGTCTCGGACTATGAACAGGAACAGCTACCAGTTCGGGGCCGCTCTCGCCTCGGGCATCGTCTTCGGTTTCGGCCTGTCTTTGTCCGGCATGCTGAACCCGGTCCGCGTCCAGGGCTTCCTCGACGTGTTCGGCGCATGGGATCTGAGCCTTGCCTTCGTCCTCGGCGGCGCCGTCGTTGTCGCCTTCATCGGCGTGCAGGTGATGAAGCGTATGCGGCATCCAGCCTTCGACGACAGTTTCCATGTGCCTACGAGCCGGCGGGTCGACTCGCCACTGGTGATCGGCTCGGCCTTGTTCGGCCTGGGCTGGGGGATCGGCGGCTTCTGTCCGGGTCCGGCGGTTGCGTCCCTGTCGAGTGGCATCCCCCAGACAGCGCTGTTCGTCATCGCGATGCTGGTCGGCATGACCTTGTACGACAGAGTATGGAGCCGACGGACGTGAGCACCTCTATTTTGGCGCAGTCGGCTCCTGCAAGCCCAGCATCCACGGCGCGTTCCGCCCAGGCGATCAACGTAAATGGGATCATACTGTTGAGGCAGGCCCGAAACAGGAAACGCCGCCATATCGCGACGTCCCTTGGCAAGGCCAACCCGCGTGACCTGATGACGCCAAGGAGGATCGCGCCAGCCATCAAGGTGCGTGCGGCAATCAGTGTCACCGGCGGGATCGTTTCCACGTCGATTTTGGTGAAGGTGTACGATGCGCCCTGCGCGGACCGATTTTTCGCGCGGCGACTGACAAATCTCGGTCAGCGGCCGGGATCGACTCACAGCGGCCACTCTTCAGCATCTCAATTACTGTAACTTACTGGCTCGTAATCGATGCCGCCGACGCGGTGCAAAGCAAATCATAGCGATTTGAGCCATTCAGCTAGCTCGCTTTCAGCGCGTTCTAAGGCACTATAGTTGAGAAGCTTGCGCAGCATCGCAACAGTTACCGCCCTTGCTCGAAGGTTGAAGCGGCTATCATCATGGTCGTCTGATGCGGTTTGATAGACGTCGAGTTTTTCATAAAGTTGCTGAAGTCTGTTCTGGACACTGCGAAGCGAAAGATTGCGTCTTCTCGCAATGGCTCGATCCGTCAGGCCCAACGCAATATCGACCAGGATTTCATACTCCGTGTCGCTAAACCCTTTTGTCTGGCCGAGGCTCTTTTGCTGCATCCCGCGTACTTCCCGATCAATGACGCATTGCGCCTCGACGAAAATGCTGCGCAAAGCCAGTTTCAACCGCTCGTCGGAGGCGGACTTGAGCACATATCCATAGGCCGCACCGTCCGGCACGATACGCGAAACACCCCGCACGTAGGCCTCATCGGAATAGTTGGACCAGAAGAGGATGCGCGTATCCGGCCGCTCTTTCCAGATCGTGCGGGCGGCCTCGATGCCATTTCGATTGTTCATCTGTAGATCCATGACGACATGGGCCGAACGGTGGTCGCGTGCGAGCTTTTCGCCCGCGGTGCCGCTTTCCGCCTCGATCACCGTTTCGCATTCCGGCAAGGCGGCACAGACGGCTTCATGTAGGTAGGAGCGGTGCAAGGGGTCGTCTTCGACGATCAGAACTTTCATGGCTCGTTCCTTAGGCCCGCTTGGCGCAGCGTTTGCGCCGCCACTGGCAGATGCACGCCGATCGCGGTCCCGAGATTGTTTCGACCCGCACTGATGGAAAACTTGGCGGAAATCAGCCTAGCCCGCGTTTTCATATTGTCGATACCGCCGCCATTGCGCCGGCGCTGTTTGGCAATACCAACACCGTCGTCACAAACTTCAATTAAAAGGCCATCGGTTTGCTCACGAAGCCGCACCACAATGCGGTTAGCCCGCGCATGGCGCACAGCATTGTTGATCGCCTCCTGGGTAATGCGAAACAGCGCAATGCAGACGGTCTGATCAAGGCCATCGATGCCGCCGTCCGTCTCGTCGATCAACTCGCGCTCGATCGAAAGGGCGCTGTCGCGCACCGATCGGTCGAGGTGGTTCTCCACTGCCTGCACGAAACCGAAGAGCTGCAGGACGGAGGGTTTGGCCTCCTCGATGATTTGCCGGAGATCCTGCATGCATTGCTGCAGGCTGCGAACCAACGGCTCCAATACTTCGCCGGCAACATCCGGTTCGTGGGTAAGCCGCTCCAGCCGTCGCGACAAGCGCGTGAGGTCCGCCAACGTCTGGTCGTGCAGGTCCATGCCGATGCGCTGCCGCTCGCGCTCGAGGGCTTCCGTCAAATTGAGTGCGCCAAGCCGCAGTCCCTCTTCGCGTGCTCGGGCCTCGGCCTCGACAATCGCCGATTGCTGCGCCTGCTCGGCAGCCCGGAGAGCAAAGAAATAAGGTGACAGCAAATCTGCAATGGAGCGGGCGTTGATGATGTCTTCCATCGTGTAAAGTCCTGCCTGGTGCGACGAACAGCTCAGTGCACCGATCACGTCCCCTTCCACTTTCAGCGGAACATGGAGTCGGCTGCGTAGAGCCTGATCGAAAATAGGCAAGGTAAAGGCACCTTCGAAATTGAACCGCGGATCGATTCCAGCGTCATCTGTCAGAAAATACGAAACCTCGCCCCAGAGGAGGGTACGGATCGGGCTGCCGGAGACGAGCGCCGGCGGATGGTTACCCCATGCGGTTTCGAGCCCGGTCTCATAGGCCGTATGGTATTTGCCACCGTGCATGATGATGCAGACGTCCAGATGATCATGCGGGATGATATGGGAGATCTCCACCGCCACGGCGCGAATGGCGGAGCGGAACTCAAGCTGCCCGGCAAGCAGGCGCGATATTCCCAGATAATGATCGAGAAGTGCCGATGGCGCCATTTTGAGCACGGTGTATCTCCCCCCCGCCGACTTCGTCCCGCCTCCACGGTAAAGCCCAGGTCGTTCCTCATTCTCTAGTAAGCGCCCGACAGGCGCCGCGCGTCCTGCAGGATCCCGCATCATCTACAGCAGATACCGCAAAAGCGCTGCCTCAAACTTCCTATACAAGCCTCCAGTTCTATACCATCCTGTGCCTGCTGAGAGGAGGAAGCTCGGCATTTCACAAAAAGCTCGTCACCGCTTCGGCCAGGATGGACAGATCCCGCTCAATGAAAGTCGGATCAACAGGGAGAGAGAGATGAATTTCAGAAAGATGCTTCTGGCATCGGCAGCACTGTCGTGCGCCGTAATGCCGATTCAGGCAATCGCCGATACGTCGGCCAAGAAGATTGCGTTGTCCAACAACTACGCCGGCAACTCCTGGCGGCAGGCAATGCTGACAAGTTGGGAAAAGGTGGCCGGCGAAGCTGTGAAGGCCGGCATCGTTGCCGCGGCCGATCCTTTCACCACTGCCGAAAACCAGGCGACCGAACAGGCGGCTCAGATTCAAAACATGATTCTGCAGGGTTATGACGCCATTGTGCTCAACGCCGCGTCTCCGACGGCGCTCAATGGTGCCGTCAAGGAAGCTTGCGATGCTGGCATCACCGTCGTGTCATTCGATGGCATCGTCACCGAACCGTGTGCGTGGCGCATCGCTGTAGACTTCAAGGAAATGGGTCGTAGCCAGATTGAATATCTGTCCAAAAAGCTGCCGTCGGGTGGCAATTTGCTTGAAATTCGCGGCCTCGCTGGCGTCTTCGTAGATGACGAGATCTCGGCCGGTATCCACGCCGGTGTGGCGCAGTTCCCGCAATTCAAGATCGTCGGCTCCGTACACGGCGACTGGGCGCAGGACGTGGCCCAAAAGGCCGTGGCTGGCATCCTCCCGAGCCTTCCCGACATTGCCGCGGTTGTCACCCAAGGCGGGGACGGTTATGGCGCGGCGGAAGCCTTCGCAGCCGCCAAGCGGCCGATACCAACCATCATCATGGGCAACCGGCAGGACGAGTTGAAATGGTGGAAGGAACAGAAGGATGCCAATGGCTACGAAACCATGTCGGTTTCGATCGCACCTGGCGTGTCAACGCTCGCCTTCTGGGTTGCCCAGCAGATTCTCGACGGTAAGGAAGTGAAGAAGGATCTCGTCGTTCCCTTCCTCAGCATTAGTCAGGACACGCTGGAAACCAATCTGGCCAACACCCAGGAAGGTGGCGTCGCCAACGTCGAGTATTCGCAAGCTGATGCCGAAAAGGTCATAGCGGAAGCAAAATAAGGTATCCTCCCAACTTACGGTTCTGTCTGGTCTTCGAACCGGCCAGAACCGTCCCTTTTTCCGGGAATGCACAGTAATGACGGCAATACCGCTGCGGGACGCGGTCATCGAGGTCGCGGATGCCAAGGTCAGCTTTGGCGCGGTCAAGGCACTCGATGGCGTAACCATGAGAATTCTGCCTGGCGAATGCGTTGGCCTCGTCGGACACAACGGCGCCGGCAAATCGACAATCGTCAACGTCATCAATGGCGGGTTGTCGCCCCATCAGGGCACGATCGCATGCGGGGGGGAGCCGATGCCCCGTTATGGCATCACTGCGGCGCGCGCCAATGGCATTCGCTGCGTCTTCCAGGAACTGTCGCTGTGTCCGAACCTGACGGTGATCGAGAACACCCGCGTAATGCACCGCACGCTCGCGGGCTGGGGCTGGCGGCATCGAGCAGCACGCATTATCGGCGACAAACTCGATGAGATCTTCCCCGGTCATGGTATCGACCCAACCGGTGTCGTCGGAGATCTTTCGATCGCAGAGCGTCAGATGGTGGAGATAGCCACGGCCTTCTCGCAGGTAGCACAACCAGTGAAACTGGTGATTCTCGATGAACCCACGTCGTCACTCGATGCAACCCTCGCGACGCAGTTGCTGGGCTATGTCCGCAGCTTCGTCGAGACCGGCGGATCGGTCATCTTCATCTCCCATATCCTTGGCGAAATACTATCGACGTCCGACCGCATCGTCGTGATGAAGGACGGCAAGGTGGTAACCGATCGACCTGCCGGCGAATTCGACGCGCACAGCCTGGTCGCGGCGATGGGGAGCGTGGTCAAGGGTCGCGATCAAGAAAAGCGCGTCAAGGATACCGCCGGGCTGACGCCGCTTCTGTCGCAGCCTTCGCGTCGCGGCAAGGGTCTTGCCTTTCAGGCTTTTCCTGGCGAAATCATCGGTCTTGCCGGCCTGGGTGGCCACGGCCAAACCGATACGCTAGTCGAGCTCTATCTAGGGCGCACTGGGAGCTGGTTCCGCCGGCGCGAAGCTCAGGTTGCCTTCATCGCCGGAGATCGCGCGCTAAATGGCGTATTCCCGCTTTGGAGCATCCTGAAGAACCTGACGATCGCTGATCTTGCAGGCCTCTCCCGCAGCGGCATCGTCAGCGAGCCCGCCGAGGCTGATCTCGGGCAGGCCTGGAAAGAGCGTATCGAGATCCGCACCCAGAATGTCGGCAATCCGATTCTGTCGCTGTCAGGCGGCAACCAACAGAAGGTATTGTTTGCCCGTGCCCTTGCCACGCCGGCACCCGCCGTACTGATGGACGATCCCATGCGCGGCGTCGACATCGGCACGAAGCAGGAGGTCTATGCCATCCTAAGGGCTGAGGCGGATAAGGGACGCACATTCGTCTGGTACTCGACCGAGATGGATGAAGTCTGCCTTTGCGACCGGGTTTATGTGTTCAATAACGGTATAATCGTTGCTGAGCTCAAGGGAGACGATGTGACGGAGAAGAATATCCTGGCAGCCTCTTTCATGGGCGCCGCGGCATGAAGAGAGCCCTACCCTCCGATTCGATCCGACTTTTGATACCCGCGTTGTCGCTGACCATCCTGCTGATCGCAGTCTTCTATCTTCAGCCGCGCGCCATGAGTTATGTGGGACTCAACCTTCTCTTCAATCTGGCCGTGCCGATTGCTTTGGCGACGATTGCGCAGATGTTGATCATGACGGTCAACGATCTCGACCTGTCGATGGGTACTTTCGTCAGTTTCGTGGCTTGCGTCGCTGCGACGTTCCTAGAGGCCACCCCCGTGATCGGTGTGCTCATCCTTGCGGCCGCTATCGCGACCTATGCAGCACTCGGCGTGTTGATCCATGTCCGTACGCTTCCGTCCATCGTCGTCACACTCGGCATGAGCTTCGTTTGGGGTGGTCTTGCAGTCCTCATCCTGCCGGCTCCTGGCGGACACGCGCCGGAGTGGGCGCGCGCCGTCATGATCTCCCGGCCACCGTTGGTGCCGATGGCGATCATCGCCTGCGTCGTCATCGCGATGGTCGCGCATTTTGTGATCATACGTTCGTCCATCGGTGTTATCCTGCGCGGCGTCGGCGGCAATGCCCGCTCCGTAGAACGCGCGGGCTGGTCTATTCTGGGAGCGCGGGCAGCGACTTACGCGCTGGCGGCTTTTTTTGCCATTCTCGCCGGTATCTCGCTGGTCGGATTGACCACCTCGGCCGACGCCAATATTGCGCTTCGCTACACGCTCTTGTCGATTGCCGGTGTCATCCTTGGGGGCGGCGAGTTCACCGGTGGCCGCGTCTCTCCCATCGGCGCGGTCATCGGCGCGTTGACGCTGACGCTTGCCGGCTCGTTTCTATCCTTCCTGCGGATCTCGCCGGATTGGCAGATTGGCGCGCAGGGTGCGATTCTGATCGTCGTGCTTGGGCTCCGGCTGCTGCTCAAACGCCTTGAAAACCGGGAGAAGCGATCATGAGCATCTTCGCTTCCCTGTCTCGTAAGCCCTGGATCTGGTCTTTCGTTGCAGCATTCGTCGTCTGGATCGCCACCATCCTATTTACCGGTGGTACAAGCGCAATTGGGCTCAGCCAAGCGGCGCTGACTTTCGCCGCTTTCTCCATACTTGTCGGCATTGGCCAAATGTTCGTGATCACGCTGGGGCCGGGCAACATCGATCTCTGCGTTCCGGCCACAATGACGCTTGCGGGCACTGTCGCACTGAAATTCATGCAGGTCGATAATTCGCTCGTCCTGCCGGGTCTTGCCGTCGCCGTCGCGATCGGCGTTGTCGTCGGCATCGGCAACTTTGCTCTGATCAAGCTCTTGCAGATCCCGCCGATCATTGCGACGCTGTCGATGAGTTTCATTGTGCAATCGACGGCGATCTGGACCAATCGTGGCCTACGTATCAAGCCGCCACAGGCCCTTGCAAAATTCACAACCGAAACGACGATCGGGATCCCGCATGTCGCGCTCGTTGCCTTGGTCCTTTCGGTTTTGGCCTTTGTCCTGTTGCAAAAGACTGTCTACGGGCGCTGGATCGCGGCAATCGGTCAGAGCAACCGTGCGGCTCGGATGGCCGGCATCCCGGTCGACGGAACGCGCTTCGCCACCTACATCCTGTGCGCCATTTTGGCCGCGGTCTGCGGTTATCTCCTTGCCAGCTTCTCCGGTGGCGCCGCGCTCAACATGGGTTCGGAATACCTCTTGATGTCGATCGCCGTCGTCGTCATCGGCGGCACGGCTGTTGCCGGCGGCAACAGCAATGTGGCCGGAATCTGGGGAGCATCGCTCTTCATGTTTCTTGTTGTTTCCATGCTCAATACCTATGGAGCCGGAGCCGGCATCAGGCTGATCATGACAGGCCTCATCATTATTGCCGTCATTGTGGTCGCAGGCGGCCGCAATCCAAACCAACGATAATCCGGTCCGATCCCATGCTCCAAGTATCTCCCTATGAAGTCCATGACCCAAGATTTAAGGCGCTGTTCATCGGCAGTGTCGTCCTCGAAGAGCTTTATACCGGCTGCCGCTGGGCGGAGGGTCCGGTCTGGTTCGGCGATGCCCAGCAGCTTGTCTGGAGCGACATTCCGAACGAGCGCATGTTGCGCTGGGTGCCGGACGGCGGGGTTTCCGTGTTCCGCGCGCCGTCGAACTTCGCCAATGGCAACACCCGCGATCGGCAGGGGCGGCTGATTTCTTGCGAGCACGGCACGCGGCGCGTCACGCGTACCGAAGCGGATGGTTCGATCACGGTTCTTGCCGACAGCTATCAGGGAAGACGGCTGAATTCACCCAACGATGTCATCGTCCGGTCGGACGGCACCATCTGGTTTACCGATCCGACCTACGGCATTCTCTCGGATTATGAAGGTTATCAGGCAAATCCGGAACAGCCCACCCGCAACGTCTACCGGCTCGATCTCGCCACCGGCGATCTTGCCGTCGTTGTCAGCGATTTTCTGCAGCCCAACGGCCTTGCCTTCTCACCGGACGAGACCAAGCTCTATGTCACCGACAGCGGTGCGAGCCACGACGATAACGCGGCCCGCCATATTCGGATCTTCGATATCGGGGATAACGGAGCGCTGACAAGCGGGCGAGTTTTCTGCAACATCGATAACGGCATCCCAGACGGGATGCGCGTTGATGTGAGTGGAAATGTCTGGTCAAGCGCTGCAGATGGGGTGCACTGCTTTGCGCCGGACGGTACTCTCATCGGCAAGATCAAGGTTCCCCAGACGGTCGCAAATCTCACATTTGGCGGGCCACGTCGCAACCGCTTGTTTATCACCGCCACACAGTCGCTTTATGCCATTTATCTGACGACAACGGGAGCGACCTGGCCTCGGTGACGCGCAGACGGCGGAACTCGCGGACGCCGTCCTCACAAGCCGCCGTCTCACGGCGCCCCGGACGACATTCGGTTGCAGACTGGATCGATCTTCACCTGGATAGCGCTGCGACGCCAGCGAGATTGGCAAGTTCATGACCTCTCATCATCGATTGGTTCCACTGCTTAAGTCCGGCTCGGAAGATGGCATCGAGCTGTTCCGCCAACCCGGCGAGTGTGACCTCACCCAACCTGCCAATCAGTAGCCGTTCGGTTCATTGAGCATCCGCGACTGAGCTGTGACGACCTGTTCTGCTTAATCGCGAAGAGATAACTGCCAACCAACACGCTTCATACCCCAATTCGCCAGCCGGAGACGGCTCGGGTTCCCGAGCCTCCGAAAACAGTCGCGCAAATAGGCGAAGCTCGACCTCCTTACCCTCGAACCAGGCGTCCAGCCGCTGCATCAGCATTTAATGAAAGGCCGAATCTACGAGCGCGAGAATGGAGGTGAAGTCACTTTGATTTCAAAGTCGTTTGGTGTCCGTTTCAAGCTCCGGTCTATGGGGCCTTTCCTCGACCCATCTTGACTTTAAGGTCTACAATGAGCACGAGCGAGTGCGCGGTTGACCAGGATGGTTATGTTCTCGATGAGATCGTACAGACCCGCCGCGATACCAAAGCCGCCAAGCGATTGCTGATCCGGTTTTTAAAGAAGCAAGGTCTCTCGTCATCAGTATTGCATACGCGCAAATGGGCGCAGCCCATCTCCGCTTGGGAGACTCGCCGGCGGTTAGGTTTCAACGACATGATATTGAATCCGATCAATCTTAAAGCTACCCGTTTCAACTCCACGTGGCGCTGTCAGAGCATAAGCCTTGATCAAAGGAACGCTGAAAATCGACGCGATCATAAGAATAATCACGATCAGAAGCAGCCATTTTATGATGGCTGATTGAATGAGTCGGAGTTTGTCTCGGGCCGGCATTTTGGAGGACTTCATCATTCGAGCCGAGGTCCTTTGAATCCGGGCAGTTGGCCATCAACCGTCCTCCGGTGTCGCCTGACCTCGGCCTCCTTCGCAGTCTCAACACTCCCATGGTTTTCGCTAGGGCGCATTGCTTTTTGTCAAATTGGCCATGCCAACCGAACCACCTACCGGTGAAAGGTGCATATTCGCGGATTGCGCGCGTCCGACCAGCCGCGAGTGGGGGCCGGCGGCGCTATAAAGCAGGTGTCTCATTTCATGTTAGGCCCTACGAATGTTGTCGAGGGAATGTCCTCGTTGATTCAGCTCGACCACAAGGGCAAGTATTTCTCCGTCAAGGGACCGCTGAACATTCCGCGCGCGCCGCAGGGGCACCCGATCCTGATCCAGGCCGGTTCCTCGGGACCCGGCCAGGACCTCGCCGCGCGGACGGCCGACGTCGTCTTTACGGCTCAGCAGAGCCTCAAAGAAGCGCAGGTCTTCTACAGAAGTCTCAAGGACCGCGTCACCCGCTTCGGCCGCCGGCCGGACGACGTCGCGGTGATGCCAGGCTTCTTGCCGGTGATCGGCCGCACGGCGAAGGAAGCCGCCGACAAGCTGGCAGAAATCGACCGGTGGACGGACCTGAAGAGCGCCATGCCGCTTCTGGAGGAGCGCATCGGCCACAGCCTCGCCGACTACGATCCGGACGGCCCGCTGCCGGATCTGCCGATTTCCGACCAGTTGCGCAGTCGTGCCGAACTTCTGACGGCACTCGCCCGTCGCGAGAACCTCACCATTCGCCAACTGGCCCTGCGGGTTGCGGCGGGCCGCGGGCACCATATCGTGCTCGGCACGCCGGCGGAGATAGCCGACCGCATGCAGCAATGGTTTGAGACCCATAGCGAAAGTTCGGTTGCAAGTTGTCTGGGCGGCCTGACCAACGAGCGGGCAATATCGATGATGTCGTCACGCGCGGCGGTCGGATCCTCGGTGTTCCAGGCAACCCCCATGCCGATCCGAAAGTCGACAGGAGATATTGTGCGATCCGGCAAGCACAGATCGGGAACGCTCCGCGCCGCAAGCAGACATGCCGCTTGGCGGTGTGCTAGTTGCGGCGCTTCAATGGGTGTAGACTGCCGTTACAATTGCATGTTCATGCAAGGCAACGATGATGATCGACGGCGTTTCTACAATGAGTGATCCATTTCCCGCCGACGGTGACGACGCGTGTCGAAGCACGGGCGCGAACGAAGCTCGCTTTGGCCGCACTTTCAACGAGGCCGGGGCCTGCGCACGTCAATCGCGGACGTCTTCGCAGTTGCACTTTATTTGAGATTCACTCCGCCGTGAATCTCAAATAAAGTGCCAAACGAAATCCGAACAACCGCATTCTTACGTTTAAGTGCCAAACGACAACAGCTTTTTGACCGGGCAGTTGGAATGGATGCCACCAACGGCTAGGCGTTGCGACCACTGCCTGGTCTGATCCGAATACTTTCTGCCAGCGTCCTGATGCGCCGGTGTCAGAACGTCCCTGCCGGGACGTGGGTACGGTGATTCCGCAAAGATGGGGTGCAACCGCAGTTGACCGGCGGATTGCGTTAACCACATTGGAACACTCGACCTGCGAAGCCCCATCATGCGGCGATCGTGTATCGGCCGCGAAGACGACCCTGCTTCCGGCAAACGCTCACTCGGCACACGCGAAATCCAGCTGCTCGGCCCCTGCATCGTTCGCTCACCGGCACTGGCCTCAGTTCCGACTGGACAGATCTTTTAAAAAACGCTTGCAAAACGTCGTGCGATTAGACGACCCCACCTTGTTCTGATCCCAACTTCGAGGACAGCAAAACACAACGGGCTTTCCCGCCTTTGCCAGACCAGAGGTGATCAACATCCGGCACCTGTCGACATCACTGGTGCTGAGCCCACAGGCTTCAATCCCTCTATGGCTCCTGCCCGATCTGCCGCCGGCGCCAAGCCGCAGGTGCTTCTCCTGCACGGTTCCGGAAAAACCGCGAAAAATAAGCCGGATCCTCGAAGCCGATTTCTCGGCCGATATCCTCAACAGAGCGGATTGTGAATTTGAGCAATCGCTTGGCCTCCAACAAACGACGATCGAGTACAAGATCCTTGACCGATTGGCCAAAAACCTCGCGTGCCGCCTTGTCGAGCAGATGCGGCGTGGTGGCCAGAAGATCGACATAGCGACCCACTGACCAAGCCTGCTTGTAGTGGTCGTCGATGACCCTTCGAAGAGCCATGCCGAGGGCACCCTCCGGGGAAGTCGCGTGAATGTTCTTCGCCCCAGCAAGACGCGCCATCATGGACAACGTAACCGACACAAGGCCGACCAGAACCTTCTCGTCCTTGCTGACTTCGTCCCGATATTCATCGGCGATCATCTCGAGCAGCGTTCCGAGCCTTGCCCACCCCGGATCAGGCCCATCACCGATGAGCATCATCGATGTGTCAAGATCGAGCTCGATCTGTGGCTCGATCGCCGCCAGCAAGTCATCGGACACGGACACGACAATTGCATCGGATTGTTCGCCAACATCGAAGCCGTGAATCACTTTACTGGGCACGAAGCTGATCGCTGGAGCCGAAAAACTCCAAGTCTGTTCATCGATTCGATACTCGCCGCTGCCTTTGAACCAATAGGTGATCTGGCCCATCGAGGGGTGCTTGTGCGGCGCTACATGGCCGAAATGCACGCTCCTTCGCGCCATGACCGTCTCGACATGGAGGAAGCCTACATCGAGCGAACGGCTTGGCTCGCCATAGACAAAGAAGGAGGGAATATCATTTTTTGCCATCGTGCCGGAAAAAGTACCAGCGAATTGCCTGCTTTGTCCATGGTTGAAAATCATGTGCAGTCTTACCTTCTTGCCACAATCTCAAGGGAGGAACACGAGATGCGACCTGAAGACCACCGCGCAGAGAAGACCCGTCCGTTTACCGGCGCCGAATACCTGGCGAGCCTGCGCGATGGCCGGGAGGTCTATATCAATGGTGAGCGCATCGCCGATGTCACCACACACCCGTCAATGCGCAACTCGGCCCGGTCGATCGCACGCATGTATGATGCGCTTCACGACGAAAAGACCAAAGCGCGCCTGACCTCGCCGACCGATACCGGCTCTGGCGGATACACCCACAAGTTTTTTCGCGTCGCCAAATCGTCCGAAGACCTTGTCGGACAGCAGGGTGCGATCGCCGACTGGGCGCGCATGTCCTATGGCTGGATGGGCCGCACGGCCGACTACAAGGCCGCCTTGATGAATACGCTCGGCGCCAATGCCGACTGGTATGGTCCGTTCAAGGACAATGCCCTTGCCTGGCACAAGCGCGCCCAGGAAGCCGCGCTGTTCATGAACCACGCGATCGTCAATCCGCCGATCGACCGGCACAAGCCGGCCGACGCGGTGAAGGACGTGTTCGTCCACATCACCAAGGAAACCGATGCGGG
The DNA here is from genome assembly GCF_964254145.1 of Pararhizobium sp. LjRoot235. NCBI lineage: Bacteria > Pseudomonadati > Pseudomonadota > Alphaproteobacteria > Hyphomicrobiales > Rhizobiaceae > Pararhizobium > Pararhizobium sp. LjRoot235. The sequence goes on from NZ_CAXUSP020000002.1 coordinate 906,631, forward strand.
CATCTACGTTTCGGGTGCCAAGGTCGTCGCGACCTCTTCGGCCCTGACGCACTACAACTTCCTCGCCCAGAGCTCGGCAACCATAACCGAAGACCCTTCGCTGTCTGTCATGTTCATCGTTCCGATGAATGCGCCGGGCATCAAGATGTTCTGCCGCGTTTCCTATGAACAGACGGCCAATACGGAAGGCCAGCCTTTCGACTATCCGCTCTCCTCACGCTTCGATGAAAACGATGCCATCCTCGTGCTCGACAACGTGTTCGTGCCATGGGAGGACGTTCTGGTGATCCGGGATGCGGCGAAGATCCTTTCCTTCCATCCGGCCTCGGGCTTCATGCATGGCTACTGCTTCCAGGGCTGCACGCGTCTCGCCGTGAAAATGGACTTCCTCGCAGGTCTTCTCGCCAAGGCGCTCCGAGCGACGGGCGGCGATGCCTTCCGCGGCAACCAAGCCATGCTGGGCGAAGTGATCGCCATCCGACACCAGTTCTGGGCTTTTTCCAATGCCATGGCGCACAACCCTATTCCTTGGGCGAACGGTGCCGTGCTGCCGAACCTGGAGGCCGCGCTCTGCTACCGGACCTTCATGTCCGAAGCCTATCCCAAGGTCATCGACATCGTCCGGCGTACTGTGGCGTCCGGCCTCATCTACCTGCCATCCTCGGCGAAGGATTTCCAGAACCCGGAGATCAATCAATATCTCGCGCAATATGTTCGCGGTTCCAACGATATGAGCCATATCGAGCGCATCAAGATCATGAAGCTGCTCTGGGATGCGACCGGAACGGAATTCGGGGGGCGCCACGCTCTTTACGAGCTGAACTATGCCGGCGCGCCGGAAGAGGTTCGCTTGCAGGTTCTCAAAGGCGCTGAACGCGGCGGCCGGTTGAAGGAGATGGAGGCGCTCGTCGATCAGTGCATGGCGGATTATGATGAGAACGGCTGGACGGGCGACACCTGGCTGCCGCCGCTCAACGACATCCGCCCGCTGCGCGACGCGGCCGAGTGAGGGTGTTGTGATGGACCCTTCCGTCTCGAAGACCGAATTTCGCAATGCCATGGCGAGGGTATGCGCTCCCGTCAATGTCATCACCACCAATGGATCCGCCGGCCGCGGCGGGTTCACGGCGACAGCCATGTGCTCGGTCACCGACGAGCCACCGACCTTGCTTGTCTGCATGAACAGCCGATCGGCCCAGACCGGTATTTTTGTTGAGAACCGCCGGTTCTGCGTCAATGTACTGACGCCGGAACACAAGGATTTGGCCAGCTATTTCGCCGGTCAGCAAAGCGACATGGATGCCCGCTATGCCGCAGCCGACTGGGTGAGCCTGTCATCCGGCAACCAGGCCCTCGCCGATTCGATCGTCTCCTTCGACTGCCGCCTGATCGAGGCACGGTTGGTCGGGACGCACAACATTCTGATCGGAGAGGTCGTCGAAATCCGCTCCCGCAAGGACGGGCACGCCCTTCTGTATTTCGACCGCAACTATGTGCATGTGCCGACACAGACCGGCAGCTTCGGGGGCTGATCTTTCCACCGCTCATGTCGGGAGCGGTCAAGGGAGCTCAAATCTCCCTTGACATCCGCCAAACTATTTAACATGTTAAATATACACGGCGTCTGGGAGGACACATGCCACATCTGACCGTCGAATATTCGGCCAACCTGGAAGGTCGCGCCGATCTGGACGCCCTTTGCGGAACCTTGCTTGAAACGGTTCTGGAAACGGGCCTGTTTGAAATTGGAGCCGTCCGTGTGCGGGCGCTGAAGGCGGATCACTACGCCGTCGCCGACCGCCTTGCGGAAAACAGCTTCATCGACCTCAATTTCCGCGTCGGCGCGGGCCGCAGCACAGACGAGAGGAAACGCACGGGCGAGGCTCTGTTCGCCGCGGCAAGCGCCGCCCTGGCACCGCTCTTTGACACTCCGCATTTCGCGCTGTCACTGGAAATCCGCGAGATCAACGCGGAGTTGAGCTGGAAGAAAAACGCCATTCATCCGCGCCTGCGCGGCAAATAACCCCGACTGCCGCTGGTATCGCGAGCGGTTGAGCCAAGGATCATTCCATGTCCAGACTTGAGGAAAACATCGCCAAGGCGCAAGCCTATCTCGCCCGGTTCAGGGACAACGGCGTCTTGAACCGTATTGGCGGCGAGGACGTCGCAGCGGCCGACGGTTCCACGTTCGAAACCATTTCGCCGGTCGATCTGAAGCCGCTTGCGAGCATCGCCCGCGGCAAGGCTGAAGACATCGATCGCGCCGCAAAGGGCGCAAAGACTGCATTTCCGGTCTGGGCCGCCATGGATGGCACGGCGCGCAAGAAGCTGTTGCACAAGATTGCAGACGCCATCGTGGCTCGGGCCGAGGAGATCACCTTTGTCGAATGCATGGACACCGGGCAATCGCTGAAGTTCATGGCCAAGGCTGCCCTGCGCGGCGCTGAGAACTTCCGTTTCTTCGCCGACCGCGCCCCGGAAGCCCGTGACGGCAAGTCGCTGCGCGCCGATGGCCAGGTGAACATCACCACGCGCAATCCGATCGGCCCGGTGGGGGTCATCACGCCGTGGAACACGCCCTTCATGCTCTCCACGTGGAAGATCGCGCCGGCGCTGGCCAGCGGTTGCACCATCGTCCACAAGCCCGCCGAATTTTCCCCGCTGACCGCGCGCCTCCTGATCGAGATCGCCGAGGATGCCGGCCTGCCCAAGGGTGTGTGGAACCTCGTCAATGGCTTTGGCGAGGATGCGGGCAAGGCATTGACGGAGCATCCGCTGATCAAGGCCATCGGCTTTGTGGGCGAAAGCCGCACCGGCTCCATGATCATGAAACAGGGCGCCGACACCTTGAAACGGGTCCATTTCGAACTCGGCGGAAAGAATCCCGTCATCGTCTTTGCAGACGCCGATCTGGAACGCGCTGCCGATGCGGCCGTGTTTATGATCTACTCGTTGAACGGCGAACGCTGCACCTCGTCCTCGCGACTGCTTGTCGAAGAGAGCGTCTATGACACTTTCACCGCGATGGTCGCCGAGAAAGCCAAGCGCATCAAGGTCGGCCATCCGCTCGATCCGGAAACGGTCATCGGCCCGCTGATCCATCCGGTGCACGAGACGAAGGTTCTCGAATATATCGACATCGGCAAGGCCGAAGGCGCAACCATTGCCGCCGGCGGCGCAAAATTCGATGGACCGGGCGGTGGATGCTATGTCTCGCCGACGTTTTTCACCGGTGCCAACAATCAGATGCGCATCGCGCAGGAAGAGATTTTTGGACCAGTGCTCACAGCGATACCGTTCAAGGATGAAGCCGAGGCCCTCGCGCTTGCCAACGACGTCCAATACGGCCTGACGGGCTATCTGTGGACGTCGGATCTCACCCGCGCGTTCCGCTTCACCGACCATCTTGAGGCGGGCATGATCTGGGTGAATTCGGAAAATGTGCGACATCTGCCGACGCCCTTCGGCGGCGTCAAGAATTCCGGCATCGGCCGCGACGGCGGCGACTGGTCCTTCGATTTCTACATGGAAACGAAGAACGTCGCCTTCGCTACGAAGCCCCATGCCATCCAGAAGCTGGGCGGCTGATTTTCAAAAACCCGACGAACACGAGTGCCTGTTTCATGGAGCGAGACAGGCCGGAGGAGGACCCAATGGCACTGCCTGAACCCAATCTCTACCCGCCCTTCAACATCGTGCGCCTCAGCCATGTGGAATTCGGCGTCAAGGATCTCGCCAAGTCGCGCGCCTTTTATGTCGATACGCTCGGCCTGCAGGTGACGGACGAGACCGCCGACACGATCTATCTGCGGGCGATGGAAGAGCGCGGGCATCATTGCATCGTGCTGAAGAAATCGGACACGGCGGAAGCGCGCGACCTGGGCTTCAAGGTCTATGACGAAGCGGAACTCGACAAGGCCGCGCATTTCTTCAAGAGCAAGGGCCTGCCTGTGGATTGGGTCGAGCGCCCCTACCAGTCGCGCACCTTCCGCACCCGCGACCCGCACGGCATTCCGCTCGAATTCTATTCAAGGATGGACCGCCTGCCGCCGATCCATCAGAAATACGCACTCTACAGGGGCGTGAAGCCGCTCCGGATCGATCACTTCAACTGCTTCTCGCCCAATGTGGACGAGTCGGTCGCCTTCTATAACGAGATCGGCTTCCGGGTGACAGAATACACGGCGGACGAGGAAACCGGGCGCCTCTGGGCGGCCTGGACCCACCGCAAGGGTGGCGTGCACGACATCGCCTTTACCAACGGCACCGGCCCGCGCCTGCACCACACAGCCTTCTGGGTGCCGACGCCCCTCAACATCATCGACCTGCTCGACCTGATGGCGACCACCGGCTGGGTGGCCAACATCGAGCGCGGCCCCGGCCGTCACGGCATCTCGAACGCCTTCTTCCTCTATATCCTCGATCCGGATGGCCACCGCATCGAGATCTATTGCTCGGACTACCAGACGGTCGATCCGGATCTGGAACCGATCAAGTGGGACCTGAAGGATCCGCAACGTCAGACGCTCTGGGGAGCGCCCGCGCCGAAGTCCTGGTTTGAGCATGGCAGCGTTTTTGCCGATACGCCGGTACGCGCTTCCGACCTCAAGGCTCAACCGATCATCGCGCCCTAAGTCTCCCAGACCTCCCCACCTGGCGGACCTTGGGGTCCGCCATTTTTTGCACAGCAAGTGAGAAGCGAACATGCAGCTCAAGGATCCGACGCTCTTTCGCCAGGCCGCACTGGTCGGGACCCAATGGATCGAGGCCGATCCGGACAACGCCATCGAGGTCACCGATCCGGCGACAGGCCAAATCATCGGTCGCGTGCCGAAGCTCGGCGCGACGGAGACCCGTGACGCCATCGTTGCGGCCGAACGCGCGCAAAAAGAATGGGCTGCACGCACCGCCAAGGAGCGCTCGACCATCCTGCGGAAATGGTTCGAGGTGATGATGGCGAACCAGGATGATCTCGGTCGCATCCTGACGCTGGAACAGGGCAAGCCGCTGGCCGAGGCCAAGGGTGAAATTGCCTATGGCGCAAGCTTCATCGAATGGTTCGCGGAGGAAGCGCGTCGCGTCTACGGCGACATCATTCCCGGTCACCAGATCGACAAGCGAATCCTGGTGCTCAAGCAGCCCATCGGCGTGGTGGCCGCAATCACACCATGGAATTTCCCCAATGCAATGATCACCCGCAAGGCTGGCCCGGCCCTGGCCGCAGGCTGCGCCATGGTTCTGAAACCGGCGTCACAGACCCCATTTTCAGCCATTGCTCTCGCCGTCCTTTCCGAACGCGCCGGCCTGCCGCCCGGTCTCTTCAGCGTGCTCACCGGCTCGGCCCGCGAGATCGGCGGAGCACTGACCGAAAGCCCAATCGTCCGCAAGCTGACATTTACCGGCTCGACCGAAATCGGGACAGAACTCTATCGCCAGTGCGCGCCGACCATCAAGAAACTCGGTCTGGAACTCGGCGGCAACGCACCCTTCATCGTCTTCAACGATGCGGACCTCGATGCCGCCGTCGAGGGCGCCTTGATCGCCAAGTTTCGCAACAACGGCCAGACCTGCGTCTGCGCCAATCGGCTGTATGTTCAGGATGGCGTCTATGAGGCCTTTGCGACCAAGCTTGCTACCGCTGTGGGCACTCTGAAAGCCGGTAACGGCTTCGACGACGGCGCCGTTCTCGGCCCGCTGATCGATGAGGCTGCCGTGTCCAAGGTCGAGGAGCATGTCTCCGACGCACTGGCCAAGGGCGCGCGCCTGATACAGGGGGGCAAGCGCCACGAACTCGGCGGCAGCTTCTTCGAGGCGACAGTGCTCGCCGATGTCACGCCGGACATGGCTGTGGCGCGCGAGGAGACTTTTGGACCGCTTGCCCCTCTCTTCCGGTTCAAGGACGAGAACGATGTCATCGCGCAGGCTAATGACACCGAATTCGGCCTGGCGTCCTATTTCTATGCCAAGGACCTCGCCCGCGTCTTCCGCGTTGCCGAGGCACTCGAATACGGCATGGTCGGCGTCAATACAGGCCTGATCTCGACCGCCGAAGCGCCATTTGGTGGCGTGAAGCTTTCCGGCCTCGGTCGGGAAGGGTCGAAATACGGCATCGAGGACTTCATCGAAATCAAATATGTGTGCCTCGGCGGCATCGCCTGAGGAGGCAAGGAGAAACCATGTCTCATCCCAAGTTCGTCAGCTTTTCCCGCAATGGCAGCACCGGTTATGGCCTGCTGACTGAGACAGGGGTTGTCGACCTTTCCGCTCGTCACGGATCGAAATGGCCAACCTTGCGGGAAGTCATCGAAGCAGGCGCACTCACCTTGCTGGCCGAAGACGCAGCGAGCCTTCCCGACGATTTCGCGCTGTCCGAGATCGCTTACGAAATCCCGATTCCCCAGCCGGAAAAAATCATCTGCGTCGGTGTGAACTTCCCGGACCGCAACGAGGAATACAAGGACGGCCAGTCGGCGCCCGCCAACCCGTCCCTGTTCATTCGCTTTCCGCGCTCGTTTACCGGCCATGACCAGCCGTTGATCCGCCCGCCGGAAAGCCCACAACTCGACTATGAAGGCGAGATCGTCATCGTCATCGGCAAGGGTGGGCGGCGCATACCCGAAGCGCAGGCGCTCGATCACATCGCGGCGCTGTCGCTCTGCAATGAAGGCACGATCCGCGATTGGGTCCGCCACGCCAAGTTCAACGTGACGCAGGGAAAGAATTTCGACCACACCGGCTCGATCGGCCCTTGGCTCGTTCCCTATGTCGACGAAAACCAGCTTGCCGATATCCGGCTGGAAACCCGTGTCAATGGCGAGGTCCGCCAAAGCGACCGTACTGGCCGGATGATCTTTTCCTTCCGCAAGATCATCAACTATATCTCGACCTTCACCACGCTGGTGCCGGGCGATGTGATCGTTACCGGCACCCCGACCGGCGCCGGCGCCCGGTTGGATCCTCCGATCTGGCTGAAGCCCGGTGACGTCGTGGAAGTCGAAGCCGACGGCATCGGAACCCTACGCAACACTATTGCCGACGAGGTTTGAGCCATGCTGACCAAAGACCAGATTGATGCCGCGGCAACCCGTCTCGATGAAGCCGAGCGCACGCGTGTCCAGACAGGGCTCCTGTCCCTGCAATACCCGCAGATCTGCATGGACGACGCCTATGCGATCCAGAACGCCTGGGTGCAAAGGAAGATCGCCGCAGGCCGCAGGGTGATCGGCTGGAAGATCGGGCTGACCTCCAAGGCCATGCGATATGCGCTGAACATAAACATACCGGATTCTGGCGTGCTCCTCGATGACATGGTCTTTGAAGATGGCGCGATCGTGCCGAAGGATCGTTTCATCCAGCCCCGCATCGAGGCCGAGATCGCTTTTGTAATGAAGGCCCCGCTGAAGGGTCCGGGCGTCACCGTCTTCGACGTCCTGAGCGCCACGGATTATGTGACGCCGGCGCTCGAAATTCTCGACACCCGCATCCTGCGCATCGACCCGGACACGAAAAAGGCCCGCACCGTCCACGACACAATTTCGGACAACGCCGCCAACGCCGGCATCGTCACTGGCGGGCGGGCGGTGCGCCCGGACCAGATCGACATGCGCTGGATGGGGGCTATCGTGTCCCGTAATGCCGAGGTTGAAGAAACCGGCCTCGGTGCGGGGGTGCTCAACCAGCCGGCCCGTGGGATTGCTTGGCTTGCCAATCGGCTGGCCCAGTATGGCGACGGTATCGAAGCAGGACAGGTAGTGCTCGCCGGTTCCTTCATCCGGCCGATCGAAGCCCGGCATGGCGACACCATTATCGGCGACTTCGGCCCCTATGGCACCGTCAGCCTGTTCTTCGAATAAGGATCTCCATCATGCCCGCACCGCGGAACCTTTTCAGACAGGCGCTGAAGGAAGGTCGTGCCCAGATTGGCCTCTGGCAGGCGCTCGCCAATCCCTACACGGTCGAGATCTCCGCTGGAGCCGGGTATGACTGGCTGCTGCTGGACGCCGAGCACGCGCCGAACGACATCCCGCTTCTGGTAGCCCAATTGCAGGCGATGAAGGGAAGCGGCAGTCATGCGATCATCCGGCCGCCAATCGGCGAAACCTATATCATCAAACAATTGCTCGATATCGGCGCGCAGACGCTGCTGGTGCCGATGGTCGACAGCAGGGAACTGGCGGAGGCCATGGTAAGGGCCGTACGCTACCCGCCGCACGGCGTGCGCGGCGTTGGTGCCGCGCTGGCGCGAGCCTCGGCTTTCAACCGCATTCCCGATTATCTGCAGACTGCCAATGACGAGATCTGCCTGTTGCTGCAGATCGAAAGCCGGGCGGGTCTGGCGGCCCTGGACGAGATCGCCTCGACCGAAGGCGTGGACGGCGTGTTCATCGGACCAGCCGATCTCGCCGCCGACATGGGCTATCTTGGCAAACCGGGCGCACCGGAAGTTCAGGCCGAGGTCGAACGGGCCCTTTTGCGCATCCAGAGCCATGGCAAGGCTGCGGGCATTCTCACTGGCGACCTCAACCTTGCCAAGCGCCACCTTGAACTCGGTGCCACCTTCGTCGCGATCGGCAACGACGTGACGCTGCTCGCCAATGCCACGACAAGGCTGCTCTCCGACTTTCAGGCCACCAAGCCGGCCACGGCGCTGGCGACGACCAACGCCTACTGAGCTAGGCGTCCTCGCCGCTTGGCTTGCCGTCGAGCTTTAGGGCGGTAAGGTCGTCGAGCATATTGAGTAACTCTTCGACACGGCTCGCACCGAAGCGAGCATCGATTTCCGCATAGACCCGACGGCTGTCCGGCATCACCTGATCAATAATGGCCCGGCCGGGAGGGGCGAGCTTCAGAAGCACCCGCCGCCCATCCGCCTTGTCCTTGTGCCTAGTGATAAAACCGCGCTCCTCGAGCGAGCGGATCATGCGGGTAAGGCTGGGCGCGAGAATGAAAGCTTTTTCCGCGACTTCCGTGGCGTCCAGCGTTCCGGCCTCGGCAAGCGCCCGGATTACCCTCCACTGCTGCTCGGTCAAATCATGGGCCGCGAGGACTGGCCGGAAGTGGCTCATGACCGCCTCACGGGCTCGCAGGAGCCCAATCGCCAGCGAGCGGCGTTCGCGGATAACGGGGCCTACAGAACTTATGCCGCTTTCTCTATTATCGATCGGTTCGTTCATCATGCTGGTTCTTTCTATCCGCATTTTTTCCGCTTGCGCAATTACGGGAGGTCGCAGATCCCGGGTGATCCAACCGCAATAGAGTTGACAAACGCCCCGAAGACTACTTCCTTAACATGAAAAATATCTCGGTGGAGACCGGGAATGTTCAATCGGTCTTTGGGAGGAGGCTGACATGCAGCAAATGGTGGAATTCGGGGCGATGATCCCCGAGCAATGGCCCGTGACCCCGGTAGACGACTGGACTGATCAACTGAAATCAATCTGCGGCAGCTTCAATCCGCGCCGCGCCGAGTGCAAAGTCGTCACCGGCAGCGCTACGATCATGGACGCTGGCGGCTTGGAACTGGCACAGGTGGCAAACGATCTCGACATCATCCATCGCGATTTCGTCGACATCAAGCGTGACTACGGCGAGAACCTGTTCCTGTTGTTGCAACTGGAGGGAACCTGCGGCATCGAGCAGCGGGGCCGCCAATCGATCATCGCGCCGGGCGACTGCATTCTGGTGGACAGCTCGGCACCCTCAATCTTTCATTTCGGCGGGAATTTCTCCAACCACCTCTCCGTTCACCTGCCACGCCAGTTGATCGTCGCCGGCAAGGCGGCACAGGTGGAGATCTCGCGGCGGCTCGAAGCCGAAGACCCGATGTCGACCATGTTGCGGGCGCTGGTCGCCAAGCTGATCCGCACCGATGCCCATGACAAGCGGGCGCAGAATTTGCGAGAGCTGCTGTTCAGCGCCACGCGTCAGGCCTTCGCAATGGATGAGGAGCCGGATCAGTCCTTTCCGGCTGACAATGCGGGCGGGCGATTGGAAATCGTCCAGATTCTAATCGACCGGCACCTCACGGACGAACACCTGACACCTCAGTGGCTGGCCGACAAGGTCGGAATCTCGCTGCGGACCCTGCAAGAGGACTTCTCGGCGCTCGGCACCACTGCCACATCTCTCATCCGCTTGCGGCGGCTGCACCTGGTTCACGAACAGCTGCTCCAAATGAAGAACGTGCCGTCGGCGCCGACCATCGCCGAGGTGGCCTATTCCGCCGGCTTCAACGACATTTCCTATTTCAACCGGTGCTTCCGCAAAGCCTTCGACTGCTCGCCGAAGGATATCCTGCAGCACTAGACCCGCGCTTTTGTCCTATTCGGGCCGCGCCCGAGCCCAAGACAGCGCGGCGCACATGGAATTGAATACCTCTCGAATCATTGCTTTGGGAGGAGCTCGACATGAAGCGCTATACGCTGCTCATCGGCGGTACCGCGGTGGAAACCGCAAACCACGTGGACATTCGCAACCCATCCACCGGCGACATCGTCGGCGCCATGCCAATGGCGACCCATGCCGACCTCAATGCCGCAGTGGAAGCAGCTACCCGGGCATTCGCGACGTGGAAGCAGAAGTCCAGCTCCGAGCTTGCCGATGCATGCCGGGCCGTTGCGGCGAAGATAGAAGCCCATGCCGAGGAACTCGCGCAATTGCTGACCCTTGAGCAGGGCAAGCCGCTCAACGGGCTTGGTTCACGCTTCGAAATCGGCGGTGCGCTGGCCTGGACGCGCCATACTGCCGAAATCGAACTTCCCGTCGAGGTGCTTCAGGATGCGCCGGAAGGCCGTGTCGAGTTGCATCGCAAGCCGATCGGTGTCGTCGCCTCGATCACGCCGTGGAACTGGCCGGTTATGATCGCCTGCTGGCACATCATCCCCGCCATCCGAACCGGCAACACCGTCATCATCAAGCCATCGCCGATGACGCCTCTGTCGACGATCCGTCTTGTCGAGTTGATGAACGAGGTTCTGCCGCCGGGCGTCGTCAATGTGGTGACGGGCGAAAACGAAATCGCCGCCGCATTGACCGCCCATCCGGGCATCGCCAAGATCACCTTCACCGGCTCCACCGCCACCGGCAAAAAGGTCATGGCCAGCGCCGTCGACACGCTGAAGCGTTTGACGCTGGAACTTGGCGGTAACGACGCCGGGATCGTCCTGCCCGACGCCGATCCGAAGGCGATCGCCGAGGGGCTCTTCTGGGGAGCCTTCATCAACAACGGCCAGACCTGTGCCTGCCTTAAACGCCTCTATGTGCATGACAGCATCTATGACGCCGTCTGCGAGCATCTTGCCGCCTACGCAGCCAACATTCCGATCGGCGACGGCATGGCGGAAACCTCTGTGCTTGGCCCGGTGCAGAACAGGATGCAGTACGAGATCGTCGCCTCCTTTGTCGAGGACGCGAAGTCCAAGGGCGGCCGCATCCTTGCTGGCGGCAATCCCAACGGCGGCCCGGGCTATTTCTATCCGATAACGCTGGTCGCCGACATCGATCATGGTGCCAAGCTCGTCGACCTTGAGCAGTTCGGCCCGGCCCTGCCGATCATCCGCTACACTGATGTCGAGGAGGCCATCCGAAAAGCAAACGACAATCCGGCCGGCCTCGGCGGATCGGTCTGGGGAAGCGATCTGGCCAGGGCGAAAGAGGTCGCAAGCCGTCTCGAATGCGGCTCGGTCTGGATCAACAAGCATGGTGCGATCCAGCCGAATGCACCGTTTGGTGGGGTAAAGCAGTCCGGTATCGGCGTCGAATTCGGCGCCGACGGATTGAAGGAATTCACCACCATCCAGACCGTCTTCTGCTGACGTTAAACACCCGGCACGCGCTGTTTTATGCGTGCAGCCGCGATGGAGCCTATCATGAACGAATTTGACTACATTATCGTGGGAGGCGGCTCGTCCGGCTGCGTCGTCGCGGCACGTCTCTCCGAGAACCCCGGCAACAGGGTGCTGCTCATAGAGAGCGGCACGCGGGATGCCGACAGGTTCATCCACATCCCGGCGACCTTTTTCAAGGTCATCGAAAAGGGCAAGGACGTCCAGTTCTATGTCTCGGAGCCTGACACAGGCCTGAACGGCAAGCCAAACGTCGTACCGCAGGGCCATGTCATCGGCGGCGGCAGTTCGATCAATGCGATGATCTACATTCGCGGTCAGCGGGAAGATTATGACACCTGGGCCCAGATGGGGTGTCGCAACTGGTCCTACGACAAGGTGTTGCCGGCGTTCCGGGCTGTCGAGGGCAATCAGCGTCTCTCCGACGAATTCCATGGCGCAGACGGTGAGCTCAAGGTTTCTGACCGCCGCTTCGGCCACCCCCTGTCCTGGGCGTTTATCCGCGCAGCTCAGGAAGCGGGAATCCCCTATAACGAGGATTTCAACGGCAAGGCCCAGGAGGGCGTCGGCTTCTATCAAACGACGACCCATAACGGACGGCGCCGGAGTTCCGCGCAATCCTTCCTGCGCAACGCCGAAAAGCGTCCCAACCTGACGATCCTGACCAGTACGCGCGTTCACAAGGTGCTTTTCGAGGGCAAGAAGGCCGTCGGTGTCCTGACCGAGACCGGCGCAACCTACAAGGCCCGCAGCGAAATCGTTCTGACGTCCGGTGCCATCGCCACGCCGAAGATCCTGCAACTGTCCGGTATCGGCGCCGCCGCCCATCTGCAGAGCCATGGCATCGACGTCGTGTCCGATCTGCCCGGCGTTGGCGAGAACTACCAGGACCATCTCGAGGCCACCGTACAGGTCGAAGTCAAGGATCCGATCTCCATGTTCGGGCAGGACAAGGGGCTCCGGGCCGTTGGCCACATGCTGAACTACCTGCTCACCAAAACGGGCCTGCTGACCTCGACCGTGGTCGAATCCGGAGGCTTCGTCGATACGGCCGGCACCGGACAGCCCGATGTCCAGTTCCATGTGCTGCCGAGCTTTGTCGGCTTTGGCGAACGCGCAGCCGCGCTGGGCCACGGGATTTCGATCGGCCCCTGCTTCCTGCGGCCCCAATCCCGCGGCACTGTCAAGTTGCGCTCGGCCGATCCGAAGGACAGCGCCCTCTTTCACGCCAATTCCTTTTCCAATCCGGCGGATCTGGAAACCCTTGTGCGCGGCGTCGAATGGGCAATCCGGATCACCGAGGCTCCGTCCCTGGCGCGCATTGTCAAACGGCGGGTGTTGCCGGAACCTGGCCTCGAGAAAGATCCGATCGCTCTGCGCAACTATATCCGGAGCATTTCCAAGACCGTTTTCCATCCGGCGGGAACCGCCAGGATGGGCCCTGCCGAGGATCGGATGGCGGTCGTTGGCGAGGATCTGAAGGTGCGCGGTGTCGAGGGCCTTCGGGTCGCCGATGCCTCCATCATGCCGACGCTCGTATCGGGCAACACCAATGCGCCCTGCATCATGATCGGCGAGCGCGCATCCCGCTTCATTCTCGGTACGGAGGCCGCCGCATAAGTGAGAGCGGCGCCCTTTTTTACCTTCATGCAACGTTTCTTTGGGAGGAGAACACATGACCAGGACAACTCTGTTTCTTGCGGCATCCACCGCCGCGATCATCTTCAGTGGCGGCTCAGCCTTCGCGGCACCCGCCTGCGGGCTCAACAATGGCCAGAAGGCGGCCGGCGAACCGATCAAGGTGGGTGCAGTGGTCGGCCAGACAGGACCCGACGACTTCTCGTCCTCAGCCGACGCGGCGCGCGCCTATTTCAGTTGCGTCAATGAAAATGGCGGCATCAACGGCCGGCCGATCGAGTATCTGGTCGAGGATGACCAGTGGAATCCGGAAGTCGCCAGCCAGGTCGCGACCAAACTGGTCAAGGACGAACAGGTCGTAGCTCTTGTCGGCAACGGGTCCTTTGTAGAAATGGGCGTCAACGCCAAACTCTATGCCGCTGAAGGCGTCATGGCTATGGCCTCGGCCTGTGCCGTGGCGGAGTGTTTCGAATCCTCGAACATCGTTTCCACCAATGAAGGGCCTTTGCCCTCCAGCGTCGGTGCGGCGCAATGGGCCGTCGGCAATCTCGGCGCGAAAAACGTCGTATGCATCGGCCTCACCATTCCGTCGGTTGGCCCCTACTCCTGCGGCTGGACGGAAAAATACATGCAGGCCAAGGGGCTGGCAGGAACGAGTATTCTGCTCGATCCTGCGGCCGCCGACATGAATGCATCCGTATTGGAAACAGTCGCCAGCGGTGCCGACACCGTCCTCGTCAACCTGCCCGCCGGCATGGCGGCCGCCTACCTCAAGGCAGTCGAAGAGCAGAACCTTCGCGACAATTTCAAGTGGATCTCCTCGACCCCGCTCTATGATGCCGACGTGCCCGGCATGCTCGGCGCCTATTGGGATGGCGTGATGAACGTCAACATCGAACTGACGCCGATCGACGGTACCGGACCTGACGCCGCCAACTGGCGGGCGATCATGGACAAGCATGCCCGGCCAGAGGACCCGCGCGACACCTTCAGCCAGTCCGGCTATCTCTCGGCTCGCTTCTTCGTCGATGCCCTGCTGAAGCTCGATCCGGCCAAGATCGATCGGGCTGCGGTGACCGAGGCGATCCAGCAGATCAAGAACGAAACGTCCGACCTGTTGTGCGGCTCGTACTATGTCGGCAAGGCGGATCGGCATCTGCCAAATCATGCCAACATGATGGTGCAGATTGCCGGCAATGGCTTCAAGGTCATCAGCGAATGCGCCGACGTCGACAGCGCCTATCTCGACCCGATCCGCGCCGCTGAAAAAGAACTCGGCATCACCCCCAACTGATTGGATGCGCGATGAACGCTCTCGGCCTGTTCCTGGTCTCCGGTCTAGCCGTCGGGGCGCTTTATGCCCTCGGCGGCGTCGGGCTGGTGCTTCTCAACCGCGCCACGGGCGTGCTAAATTTTGCCTACGGCGCCATGGGCGCCGCAGGTGCCATGACCGCCTGGCAGCTGTTGCAGTGGAAATGGCCCGAGCCCCTTGCCTGGCTCGCCTGCATCGGCGTCGCGTTGGTATTGTCGCTGACGTTCGGCCGGCTGATCGCACCGGGGCTTGCCCATCGTGAACCGGTGGTCAAGGCGGTGGCGACCCTGGGATTTGCACTTGCCCTGCTGGGCGTTATGAATCTGATCTGGACGGTCACGCCGCGCAAGCTGTCGCTGACACCCGACAGCCTCTCACTGTCGATCTTCGGCCTGCGCGTGACCGCGACGCGGTTGATCGCACTGGCTGCCGGCATCGGCGTGACACTCGGCATGGGCTTGTTCCTCGCCCGCACGCGCATCGGCCTGATGATGCGTTCGCTTGCCGACAATCGCGAAATCGCGGCCATCCTCGGAACGCCGGTCAGGCGCGTCGAAACTTTCGCCTGGGGCATATCCGGAGTTCTTGCCGGTTTCACCGGTCTGTTGTTTGCCACCCTGGTGCGGCTCGATCCGGCGGTGCTGACCTTTCTCGTCATCCCGATCATCGCCACGACTATCATCGGCCGGCTTTCGTCGATCACCGCGACCTTTGCCGCAGGGCTCGCCATCGGCATGCTCGAAAGCCTGCTGACTCTCTACAAGCCCCTTGCGCCCTTCCGCGTGGCAACGCCCTTCCTTGTCGCGATCATTGCGATGATGTGGATGCAGCGCGGCCGCAAACTGACATTCGCCGGACAGGATTGACGCCATGCAAACTGTCATCGAACCGCTCGCCGGAAAAACCGCCATGTCCCTCACGGCCTTGAGACCACTATTGCAGAGATACGCGCCGCAGATGTTTTTTGTTGCGATGGCCGTTATCGTGCCCCTCGCCGCCAATGCGCTCTGGGTGAAGGTGTTGACCGGCACTGCAATCTATACGCTGACCGCCGCCAGCATCGCGTTGCTGTATCGACGGCTTGGGCTGGTATCCCTTGCGCAGGTGGCGCTGATGGGCTGCGGCGGCTGGATCGCCCTGCGCTTTGCCCATGGCTTCGGCCTGCCGTTCGAACTGAACCTCATTGCAGGGGGCTTGTTTGCCGGAATGATCGGCATGGTGCTCGCCTATCCGGCCCTGCGCATGCGCGGCCTCTATCTGGCTCTGATAACGCTGATGGCCGCCGGCGGGTTCGGAATCCTGATCAACGTCCTGCAGTTTCCAAACGGCGGCAGCGGCCTGACCGGTTTTGCCGTCCAGGCCGTTACCTACATGCCGCGCCCTTTTCTCGCAAAAACGGATAGCGCCTATTTCCGCTATTGCATGCTGGTGGTGGCGCTCGGCTTCCTGTTGATCGATTGGCACGAGCGAGGCCGTGCTGGCCGCGGCTGGGCCCTGATCCGCAAGAGCGAGGCCTCCGCCATGGCAGCGGGGGTTGATGTGACCCTCTACAAGGTCTGGGGCTTCGCGCTGTCCGGCGTTCTTGCCGGTGTGGCCGGCGCACTTCTCGCCGGCAACCTCCAGCTTCTTGATGCCCGTTCCTTTCCGCCTGCTGAATCGGTGATGATCTTCGCGCTGACCATCGTTGGTGGCGCCTGGCACTGGTATGGCGCGGTGATCGCCGCCCTGCTCTACCGGCTGGTTCCGGCTTACCTCAACGACCTCGGCATCAATGGCGATACCGCCTATGTGATCTTCGGCCTTGCCCTGATCCACGCCCTGATCACCGCGCCGAAAGGCCTCGCCGGTCAGTTGACCGATGCGGTCAGGGTTTTGCGTGCACGGGGGGAGAAACGATGATCTCGATCGACGACGTCACCGTCACCTTCGGCGGTGTCACCGCGCTCAGCTGCCTGACCGTCACCCTCGACACGCCGGTCTTCGGTATCATCGGCCCGAACGGCGCCGGCAAGACCACCTTCCTCAATGTCCTGTCGGGCTTCGTCACGCCCCGATCCGGCCGGATCACCATGGACGGCACGGACATTCTTCGCCTCGCTCCGCATCTGCGTGCCCGCTGGGGACTGCGCCGTTCCTTCCAGAAGGAACAGGTGGTCGATGAACTGTCGGTCGAGGACAATGTTCGTGTCGTGCTCGATCCGTTTGCACTCTCGGCAAACGAGCGCGAACGTGCGCTGATGGCCGCCCTGGAGTTCGTGGGCCTTTCTGCCGTTCGTGGCCTGTCCGCCGCAGGCCTCAATGCCTTTGAACGCCGAATGGTCGAGATTGCACGATGCATTATTGGCAAGCCGAAGCTGATCCTCCTTGATGAACCCGGCGCCGGGTTTTCACAGGGCGAAGTTGACAGGCTTCGCCAAGTGATCAATGGCATCAGGGCCTTCAATGGCGCAACGACGCTGCTGATCGACCACGATGTTGATCTCATCCAGGCGGTCTGCCAGGACACAATGGTTCTTGATTTCGGATCGCTGATTGCCGTTGGCGCAACCGCCACAGTGCTGAGGGATCCAAAAGTCCGCGCAGTCTATCTGGGCATGGAGGAGATGGCTGCATGAGTACGTTTACGGTCAGCAAACTGTCGGTCGAGCGCGGCGGCAAGCGGGTCATCGATGACCTGAGCTTCACTTTGCAGAGCGGTCGCATCACTGCACTGCTCGGCCCCAATGGCGCGGGCAAGAGTTCGCTGGTGCTGGCGATTGCCGGCGCTCTGCCGGTCGCCTCGGGTACGGTGACGGTCGATGGACGCGTGGTTTCGGGGCAATCGCCGGAGGTTGTGCGTGCCGCCGGCATTGCCGCGGTCCCGGAAGGCCATCGCGTGCTCTCAGGCCTCAATGTGGAGGACAACCTGCAGGCGGCCGGATTCCAGCAATCGGCGGCCGATGCAACAAAGGCCGTGGACGAGGTCTATGCCATTTTCCCAGAACTGGCGGAGCGCAAGAAGCAATGTGCCGGCTCCATGTCCGGCGGCCAGCAGCAGATGCTGGCATTGGGCCAAGGCCTTGTTGCCCGCCCGAAATTCATCCTCGCAGACGAGATGTCGCTTGGGCTCGCGCCCCTGATCGTCAAACGGCTGATGGCTGTTCTGTCCCGTCTCGCCGCCCAGGGAACCGGCATCCTGTTGATCGAACAATTTACCGCTCTCGCGCTCCACGAGGCGCACGACGCGCATGTCTTGTCGCGCGGCCGGTTTTCTTTCAGTGGGGCGCCGGAAATACTGCGGCAAAATCCCGACATCCTGCACAAGGCCTATCTTGCCTGACGTCTTCTATTGCTCGTCATCTGGGCGCTGACCTTGAGGTCGGCGAGATGTGCATTATTCAGGCAGAAGCAGTAGCCGCTTCTAAAAGCCGCTAAGTTCAAAGTTGTCAGCGCTTGAAAACGCAAAAACTGCGGTTCCCGACGAGTTGTTATGCGATCCTGCGAGCACAGAACGGGAACATCTCCGGCAACGGTTGTGTGAGCTTAGCGCGGGTTGCCGTCGACTGCTGCGCTCGCAGGCGGTGCTGCCAGTTCTACCGGTTAGAAATCAAAATAGATGGTCACTCCCGACCGCCGGTGGTACGGGTAATGGTCACGATAGCCGTAATACCCGTCGTAATACCCGTAATGGCGAGGGTAGCACCTGCCGTAGTAGCGGCAGGAACGGGAAGCGTACCGCCTGTTCCAGTGGCGATCCGCGCGCCAATGACGATGACGCCAGTGATTGACCTGTTCGACAGCACCGGTCTCCACTTGCTCGGGCTTCGGCACGAAGATGGGCGCGGCATTTAGCGGCAAAGAGAAAGACGCAGCCAAGGCTACGGCTGCGAGGGCGGATAAGAGCTTTGTCATCATGGACTCCTCCTCGTTGGCTATCACATTAAGCCATCGAGCCTGAACCTCCGGTGAACGTCAAAGCGGCCACCCCACCCGCCTTCGCACTTCACCTATCCCGGCTTGGAGCCTTAAGACCTTCACAACGGAACTGATCGCTTCCCGACAGATAACGCCGACGATCGCCGCCACGCATATCGCGATGGCGAGGACAAGCCCCGTTTGTTTTATGAGGTTTACAGAGTCCGCATGCCGCAATTCGCGGACGTTTTCTCTTGTGATGCATTTGAATCTCCGAACGGTGCGGCCCGATGCCGCCCGAATATGTGTCGGAGATGGATGAGAGCGTAAGTCATGGGCGGTTTATAGCATGGGACGCTAAAGAAACAAAAAACCGCCATCTTTCGAGGTGGCGGCCAGGCTTTATGCTAGGCCGACGTTTCAGAATCTGAGGAAAAGCGCCGTAAAACGTCGGCGTATAACCTGTCAATTTGTTCCCCCTTGTAGGCGGCCATCACGCCACGCTTGCGCTTTTGTCGGATTTTCACGTTCTTCATACGTTCACGGCTACCGTATAATTTTGAACCGTTCTTGTTCCGACCCCTAGAAGAAGAACCTCAATCTTCAACAAGATCATCAGCGAGTCGCCGCCGACGCGAGCTAGAGGCTAGGCGGGCAAGCCGCCAGACTATCATGCGGATACGCGACGAAGGTTCACGCTCCGTTCGATCTTAGCGCAGGATTTTGAACTGCTCTTGTCCTGACCCCTCTTATGTGAACGCACTGTTCGCGCTTGCCGCGGACATCGTTCGAATTCATGCGCCCGGACGGATACGGTGTGCTGTCGGGCATAGACGAAACAAAAATTTGAGAAGATGTCGGGGCCGTAAGAAGCCTTCAGCAAATTCTTTCCAGCTCATGCGGACAGTGCTGTCATGGCGCAATCGACGGATCAATGGTTCTTGCCTCATCGGCTGTCAGCGCACTTTCTCGCGTGCCGGAAACGATGATCTCCAGCACTTCATGCTCGTCCGTGTTCCTGATGTAGCGGTCGCCGACATACTCACCGCGCTTGAGAACCATGACGCGATCACCCACGGCAAAAATGTCGACAAGGCGGTGTGAGATGATGATCTGGGCAACGCCCTGCTTCTTTAGCTCCAGCATGGTTTCGAGCAGCCGTTCGGTCGCCATCACGGAAAGGTTGGCGGTCGGCTCGTCGAGGATCACGACGCGCGGCTCGAACGAGATCGCGCGGGCAATCGCAACAGATTGCTGGCGGCCACCCGACAGGCTTTCGACCTTCTGGTAGACAGAATTCACGTCGACCTTGAGACGTTTCAGCACGCTGTCGGCGTCCGCATACATCTTTCGCCGATTGACGAAGGGGCCTTTGAGCGGCCAGCGGCCAAGAAAGATGTTCTGGCCGACGTCCATGTTCCCGCAGAGCGCGAAATCCTGGTAGATCATCTCTATGCCCACGTCACGGCTCTCATGCGGGCTCTTGAAGCGCACCGGTTGCCCGGCAACCCGGATTTCACCGGCATCGCGTTGATAAGCACCGGTCAGGATCTTCATGAGCGTCGATTTGCCGGCCGAATTGTCTCCCACCAGACCAAGAATCTCACCGGGATAAAGCGTGAGATCGACGTTGCGAAGCGCCTGCACGGCTCCGAAGGCTTTTTCGATGCCCCGCATTTCCACGATCGGCGCGGATGGTGTCACGTCAGCCATAACCACCGTCCCGTGTTGGCGCGCCTCTTGCGATGCGGGTTTGCAGGCGTCCGAAAATATTGGTCTGGCGTACCCATATGTCGATCAGCACCGCGACGATCAGGATGATGCCGATAAAGACATTGATCCAGTGCTGCGGCATGCTGAATCCCTGGACGTTAAGTTGCATAAGCGCCCGCACGAGCGTGATGACCGCCGCGCCCGCAAGCGCGCCGACCATGGTGCCGTAACCACCGAAGATCGAGCCTCCGCCGATGATCACGGAAGCGATGGCGTCAAGTTCGCGAAACTGGCCGGCAACCGGGTTGAAACTGCGAAAGTAAGCGACATTGATAATCCCCGCCATGCTCGCGCAGAGTGCCGCCAGCAAGAGCGAGATGAAGCGCGCCCGGTTGGTGTTGATGCCGGCATAGGCCGCGGCGCGGATGTTGCCGCCGGTGGCGCAGACCTTCAACCCGAACGGTGTATAGACGAGCACGACGCCTGCGATCAGCGCGACGAAAGACATCCAGATCGTCTGGACGCTGACGACCTCGGCCACCGTGCGAATGATTCCCGAGGGCAGCGAAAGGCCGAAATGGAGGAGAACATCATTCACCTTGCGGCCGAACAGATTGTAGCCCTCGGGCCAGCCGGTCAGCTGTTGTCCTGCGACGAACCAGGCGGCGAGGCCTCGGGCAATGTAGAACATGCCGAGCGTGGCAACGAAGGCGGGCAGTTTGAAACCGACGGTGACGACGGCGTTGACGAGGCCGGCCGCCATCCCTGCAAGCAGGCCCATCGTTACGGCGGTGAGCGGGTCGGCGCCGAGCACCTTCAGAAAATAGGCTGCGGTGCTGCCGGCAAGGGCGAGCACCGCACCTACGGACAGATCGATATCGCCGGCTGCGATGACATAGGTGAGCCCGACCGTAATGAGCGCCAGCTCGGTGTAGTTGAGCAGGATGGCAAACGTGTTGGACAGGTTCCACCAGTAGTCCGGTCTCAGCGCGAAGCCCGTCAGCCACAACACGGCCGTCAGGATAATGGCAAGCGCGTCGCGGCGGGCGAGAAAACGGCCGTGCCCGGTGGCAGAGAGTGCAATGTCGGCTGCCATCGCGCCCTTGGTCTGGACGCCCTCAAGCGCCACCCCGCCCATCTCGTAGGCCGGCGGCGGTGGTCGGCCGCGGAGCCACGCCCAAAGCCGGGCCGCTATCTGGCGCCGAATGAGGTAGGGTTCAATAAGCACGGCTATGACAAGAAGCAGCCCAAGGAAAACCAGTACCGCACCCGCAGGCAAGGTGAACTTGGCGCCGACTGCGATGTTTTCGCCGTCGATAACGACGATGCGCGTGATCGGCCACCCCTCACGCAACACCTTGTCGATCAGGACGACAGCCACCGCACCAAGGCAGGAACCGATCACTCGGCCGCGGCCGCCAAGGATCGACGCGCCGCCGATGACGACGGACGCTATGACGGTAAGTTCCCAGCTGACGCCATAGAGTGGGGTCACACCCTTGTCCTGTGCGGCCGACAAGAGAGCCGCAAGGGTCGCGCAAAGCGCCGAGATCAGGTACGCACGGATGCGCACCCAGCGCGTGCGAATGCCGGCATAGATTGCCGCTTGCTCGTTGCCCCCGGTCGCGAAGGTCTCGTAACCCCAACGGGTTTTGGCAAGCGCATAGGCTCCGACGACGGCGACGACGGCGAAAATCACGATTTGGTTGTTGAAGCCGAAGACATTCGTCTCGCCCAGATGGAAGAAAACCGTATAGCCCTTCGCCTTGTCGGAATAGTAAATCGCCTGGCCGTGCGTCAACGCGAGCACGAAACCGCGGCCGATGAAAAGCATCGTCAGCGTGGCGATGAATGCCGGCACTTTCAGGGTCGTCACGAGCACGCCGTTGGCCAGGCCAATTGCGGTACCCAGAAGCGCGCAGAGGATCACCGAGGTGATGAGGTCGAAGTCGAGAAAGCTCGACGCAAAAAGCCTGGCGAAAACCACAGCGACCAGACCGTAGGTAGAGCCAACCGAAAGATCGATATCCTTGTTGGCGATGACGAAAGTCATTCCAACTGCGATGATCCCCACACGGGACGCGTCGCGCAGCAGCGCGTTAAGCGCCTCCGTTGATCCGAAGAAGGTCGGATTAACGAGAGCCCCGCCGAAGTAGAGTAGCGCAAGGAATATGATGAGTCCGGCCTCCCAGCCGCCGACGAGCTGGGGCGGCGCACGGCCAATCGATGTCGTCGTGGCGAACTCCATGGGTTTCTACCGAGCGATCCTTGCTGTCGCGATGCGGGACGGCTCGCGCCCTCCCGCATCAATTTCAACGTCTCCAATGGAAATCAATTCTCGAAACGCTTGCCGACGTTTGCGACCGTGTCCTTGGTAACGAGCTGGGCGCGCGTATCGAGATTGGCAGCCGCGATGCCGCGATCGATCTGCAGATAAAGCTGCATGACCGGCCAGAAGCCCTGCAAGAAGGGCTGCTGTCCGAGCGAGCCGGTCAGATTTCCGGCCGCGATGCCTTCTTGCTGCGCTGGACCGAGATCGAAACCATAGGCGCAGAACTTGCCGGTCCACCCCATCTGGGCTACCGCCTTGACAAGCGGCGGCGTGAAGACGTTGTTGGCTGTAAAGGCGCCGACCACGTCACCACGGGACTCGAAGAGCGAAACAAGGGCATTGACCGGGTCGTTCGGGTTGGTATCGATGCCGACGTTCTCCGGACCGGCGTCAACCTTGAAGGCCTCGAGCTTGCCGGCGTCCTTCAGGGTCTTCACAATCGCATTGAAGGCAGCCGTGACGCGGTTGTTCACCTCGATATTGCCCATCGCTGTGGAAGACGGCAGCACGATCGAGCCGCTGGGCTTGCCGCTGTCAAGCACGCATTTGGCCAGCGCCTCGCCGCCGATCGCGGCGGCCGAGGCATCTTGACCGGTGTGGCTGATGCTGCTGCGATTAAGGATCGTGCCGTCGAACGAATTGGTCGTCGCGACCGGGATTCCGGCCGTTTCGGCGGCCTTGACGATGTCGTTATAGGCGCCGGCCTGCGGCGTCGTCATAATGATGCCGTCGATGGTCGGATCCTGAACGATCTGGTTCAGGATTTCGATCTCGCGGGCGGGATCATCCACCGGCGATTCCGAACCGAGCAGCAGGATCGTGGCACCGATCATGTTGCCGGCGACGGTTGCGCCGACATAGACGGGGTCAAAGAAACCATTGCCTGCTGTGTGCGTCACGATCGCGAAGGTCAAATGACCGTCAGCCGAATGGAAATCCTTCGTGCCGGGGGCCTCCTTGGCGGCTTCTTCGAAATTGTAGCCGCCAACCGCTTTCTCGACACTACCCGATTGCGCGAATGCTTGCGAGGTGCCGAGCGATAACGCCGCGGCCGATGCCGCGTACAACAATATCCGCTTCATGATCGTCCTCCCTTGAAGCCAAGGGACGAAAGCCGTTCGAGCGCTATTTATCGAGAGTTGGGCCCAAGGCTTCCTCCCATTCTCCAATATTCCGCGCAATTCCGGTTCAAGTAAACGGTAAACCAATCGACTTGCGAATTTTTCGAAACCGCCGAACTGATGGCGGCAGCCGTCGCCGAACCTTGAGCCGTACTTTGGGCCTTGGCTTCCTGTTTCTATCGATCACTCTTATCGTGTTCAGCGCAACCTGGCACTGGGTGTTGCGGTGGGGCGTCCTCCTCAGCGGTGTGTTGTTCACGTTCAAGGTTGCGCGTCTATTGTGGGTGAAAACCGAGACCGACGCTGCTGCTGGTCGTTTGAAATATCGTGTCTCGGGCCAAGTCGATCGCCTTGCTGGCGTTTTCCCAACGCCGCCGCTGGCGATCGTCGTTGAGCAGTAAGTCGAGCTGACGCTCATGGGATGGCGAAAGGTCGTAAAGCGTGACGCCGATCCGAAAAATCATCACGCCGCGCGGATAGTCCTTCCATACGTGGCCCCACAACTCGGAAAGCGCTGAGAGTATGGCCTGGTCGTCGTTGACGACAGGCAGATGACGCTTTCCCATCCAAGACCCGTCCCGGATCGACAACCAGAGCCACAGGCCTGCCGCATAGAAATTCTCCCGCCGCGGTCGCAATTTGTCTAGAAGTTCACGCAAACTCCGGCAGGCAGACCACACAAAATCACCGGCGGTGATACCGGCTAGCATCGCTCCCCTTGTGATCGATGCCATGGATGAGGTCGCGCGGATCGACACTCTTGCGACGGACCAAATCGTTGCCAAAGCAAGCGAGACATCGGCATCGCCGGTTATTTTTGCTGGTCGATCCGGCGAATGGGACCAAGGCCGAACAGCCTATGTCGAACATTGTTTCGGGCGGAACCCATTGTCGTCTACCTGCAGGCCTTCACGGAGCTAGAACAACGCCAACTTTTTTCAGCCGGGTTTCCGGATGAAGACTTTGACGTCTTTGCCTCCGAGGTTCGCAAGTTCGAGCTCGGCCCGCTTCTTGGCAACCCTCAATTCCTGAAGTTGCTTGGCGAAGCGTATCTGGGAAGTGGTCGCGTTTTCGTCTCGAAGGCCAAGATCTTCGCTGATGCAGTGAAACGATTGGCGCACGAAGCGAACCCGGAACTGGGACGACAGAAGACACGTCCGCCGGCGGATGAGATCATTACTCTCGGCAAGAAAGTTTTTGCAAAGCTTATGCTCTCCGGCGCGGCGGGCGCCGCCACAACTGAACAGCTTAGCGATCGCGACTTTCCCTACGTCAACGGGCTAGTTGGAAAGAATGCGGCTCAAGCCCAGTTTCTCCTGGATACAAGACTTCTAAAGCCGTCGGAAGACGCCGACAAACATGAGCCGATTCACCGCATCGTCGCGGAATATTGCGCTGGGGGATACTTGGTGAAGCGGATTGAGGATCCGGTGGATAGGCTGACGCTCGAGCGCGTTGTCTCGATAATCGCGCCCAACGGAGTAACCCGCGACGAGCTGCGCGGCATGCTCGGCTGGATGGCAGCTCTCGGACGCGAGCCGCTGCAACTCGCTCTTATCAGCCTCGACCCTCATGCTGTCTTGGCCAACGGCGATCCCAGCAACTCACCCCTGCCTCAAAGCGACACTTGTTGATCTCGCTGGACAACCTCGCCGAGATCGATCCCATGTTTCGACGCAGTGACGTCTGGCGCAAGTTCAATGTCGGCCAGTTTTTTACGGCCGATATCCTTGGAGAAATCCGTAGTGCTCTTACCAAGCCGGGATCGTTGCGAAACCTCCTTCTCGAACTATTGAACGGAACGTCGGCAGCCGCCGACCTAATCCCGGATCTCAGCGGTCTGATGAAGGACCCCTCCGCTGATGGTCAGACGCGCAGATTGGCGCTGGAATCTTTGCTTAGCGTTCCGGCCTATGACCTTTCGACCGACTTTGCCGACCTGCTCGCGGAGAATTCTTTGACCGCGCTCGAAACTGCGTCCAAGGGCCTAATGGAGCGCAGTGCGGCGGCCGAAGCCGGAAGTGCGCGCTCGGGACGGGGCGTCGCGTTATTTCATCTCTAGGCTCGTCAAGACATTCGACCCAGCCGATCTGCCAACCCTGCTTGACCGCCTATCCGTCGCGCTGACCTGCACCTGTTCGGCAAAGCACGACTACGAATGCCGTTGTCGACTTGGGATGAGCAAAATAATCGGGATGCTCGTCGACCGGTTCTTTGAATCGTCCCCCTCAAATCTCGACCCAGCGCGCGTCTGGTCCTGGCTCAAGCCACTGCATTTCAGAAACGGTGTGACGCCAGAGCGTAGCGCATCCGTCCAGTATCTCAGCGAAGCACATGACCTGCGGCGGTCGGTACAGCAACTGGCGATCCTGGGGGTGACGGGGGACGATGCTGCCCATGACGTCGTTATGAGCCTCTATTCGAGCCACACCCATGCTGGAATAGTGGTGCACGAAGGCGACCGCGACGCCCTGAGCAGACACGCTTTCGCGCAAGGGCTTGTTGATGTCTGGTCGGCCCTTCGGTCTGGACACAGTCTTTACGGCAACAGTAAGGGACCAAATCTCACCAGGACCGAACAGCGCAAGCAGAGCCAAACCTCGAGAGCTTTCCTTGAGGCATGGTCACGGAGGGAACGGCTGCTGCGTGACCGGATGAAACGCGAGCGGCGGGCTAACCGGATTCGCAGTCGCAGAAGGCATGTGAGTCGCGACGTACCTTCGGAGATAAACCGGCTGCTTGATGCGAATGAAGTCGCTTCGGTCGAAGACCTGCGCGCCCTGATGGTGCAAGAGCTGGCTGAGGTGCAAAAGTGGCTCAAGGGATCTGAGACCGATCCGCTGGGCACCTTCTATTCCGGCGGGACGCGGGTCGATGAGAACACCGCGCGAAACCGTATCGTTGACCGCCTTCAAGGGCGGATGACCGCGCTCGGCCTTTCTGTGGTCATTGAACGACACATGGCGGGCAGCAATCGTTGCGATATCACCGCGTCAGCGGTGCTCGAAGGAGCGAACCGTCTCCTCGTCACTGAGGTCAAGGGCCAATGGAACAAGGAACTGTCCACAGCAGCGTCCGTGCAGCTGGATCAGCGCTATGCTATTCATTCCGACGCGGCCAGGCAAGGCGTCTATCTTGTGCTCTGGTATGGAAATCGCGAAAAAGTCGCGGGACTCGCGGATCCGACAATCACAACACCGGCGGAGCTCAGGGATAGCATTCTATCGGAGATGCCCGACGAACTAAGACGGCGTGTCGATGTTGTCGTGCTCGACCTGTCTAGGCCGCCGAAACCGCAAAAGCCTAAGTCGACCGCCCGTAAGAAGACGCCAAAGTAAAGCCGACAACGCGGAAGCGCGTCATCCTCTGCCGACTGAACGGTGGAGATGGTGGCAAAACACTACGGCCGGCTCCTGCCGCAGGACAAGGCGGCGCGGGCGGCAGGGATTTAAACCAGGTCAAGCGGTGTCCGCTGTCCCGGGACCAAGGACGATCTGAAACGACCCGTACTGGTCATTTTCATGTGTGTGGTTTAGCTGTCGTAAGGGTAGGTAACCGCACCGCCCGTCGCCGCATCATTACGACCGATAATGTTGGCTTATCGGTCGTTCTTCTATTTGGGTGGGAAATGGCTGACATGATCGAGCAGAACCGTGAAAACATCGCTAACGAAGACGCAGCAGACTCCTATCGCTAGCGACCGCACCCGCAGATGCTTTTTTTCGTGTTATGATGGGCTTGCGGCGCGTCATCACGACCTCGGCAATATGGCAGAGGCCGAACGCTATGTTTGCTCTGGCGCAGGAAGTTTGGCGCCCCCAGCATAGGCTCAACCCCGAAGCTGGGTGTGCTGCCTTTTCCTGACTGATCCGGGGCGAGGAGGTAGTCCGTGTCCACGAGTAGTGTCGACCGCCCGCTGCAGCCGGGCGACCAGGCCCCGAATATAGTGCTCGATGCGATATCGCGTGACGGCAAGATCGCGCTAGATGATTTTCGAGGCCGTAACCCGTTATTGATCGGTATCTTTCGAGGCCTACACTGTCCGTTCTGCCGGCGCCATGTCGCAGCGATGGCGCAACTCAAGCCGGCCCTGCGTGAGAAAGGCGTCGAATGCCTGGCGGTGGTCATTACGCCGGTCGAGCGGGCGCGGCTCTATTTCCGTTACCACCCGGCCCCCGATCTTCTCGCCGCATCCGACCCGGAGCGGGCCTCGCACCGAGCTTTCGGCTTGCGCGAGGTCGGGATGGACACGGTCATGACGATACGGGTCCATCTCCCGGGCGAGTTGCCCGAGCCTATGGATGTCATGGCAATGAACGAGTTTCTCAACAAGAAGGAAGGATATGAGATTACCGAAGCCGATCAGCAGGCGATGGTGGCTTCCAGCCAGGGGCAGCTTGTCGGTCAGTTCCTGATCGACCGAGGGGGCATCGTACGCTGGAGCTTCACTGAAGTTCTGGAGGCTGGCCTCCATACGTTCAGGGCGCCGACTCCCGAGGAATTGATGTCGGCGGCTTCCCAAGTTGCCCATTGATAGGCCCTGTCGGCTCAAAGCTGGGATTTTGGCCAAGTTGAAGAACGTTGTGGGAACACGGCAGCGATGATTGACAGCTGAATCTGCGGGGAATGACAGTCTGCTCCGAATTATGGAGTAGACTGATGGGTTTGGGTATTTCGAATGAGGATTTTATCGGGCGTTGGAGCCTGAGCTTTGCCGACATAGAATTTGTGAACGGCAAGCCGGCCCCGGTGCGACTGGGATTGGGGGTCCAGCTTAAGTTCTTCGCCGCGCACGGCCGATCTTAGCCGGCCAGCGCGGGCTTGCGAGCGGGGATGGCCATCGCTGCCACACCGGCAATGACGCAGGCGAGCTGCAGCGAGGTTTCATCGCCGCCTTTCAGCTTCAATCGGCGCTACTAACTTCCAAGTCAATTTTGGGACGCTCGATCTCCTCGCCATGACGAACGCTGACTGGGAGTTTGGAGTTGGCCTCGGTTACGCCGGACGACCAGGATCGTCAATAGTCATCCCAACAGCCAGATCGACGATCTGTTGCCTTGGGCCTATGCCGCAAAACTCGATAACAGAGCAGGGCTTGAGAACCGCGCAAAAGAGAAAAACAATGAAACAGACGATGTTTGCCTCACTTGTACTACTGATCTTCGCTTGTTCATCGGCCAATGCCCAGGATTCCGAAAGGATCACGGTGGAGGCCTATATCAAAGCGGTCGAAGGCGGCACGCCCCAATCCTTGATCGGAAAAAGGTCGGTCGTGGACTATCTCAAAGGGGTCAGAGATCATTTATGGTGGGCGTGCCAGCACAAAACAACGCTCCAGGAGTTATTTAGCTCAGGCGCTACACAGATCGACAAGGCGAAGAAATCGAAATCCGAAGAGACGTTCGCCCTGTGGGCGAAGTCAACATTTTACGGGGATGTCGTGTTCAACGCTATCGACGACAACGTCACCTGCAACAAGTGATCCCAGGAACGAGAGCGTGGCGCAAGAACGGCGCTTACTCAACACACTGGACTTCGAGCGCCTGAAGCGGCCGCACCATGCAGATAAGGCGACGCCGGTCCTGAACGCTTCCATTACATCCTCGGGCCTCACGAGACCAGCATGATGAACTATATGAGCGAAGCTCTGCAGGTAACAGCGGGACGAACGGACCTGGCCATCGTCCTGCGATTTGCGTTACTGCAGACTCCCGTCGCCGCGGCGGTCAGCGGCCTTGAAATCTGCCATCACCCTATTCAGGAACTCGCTCTGGCTTACTTTGCCGCTGCCATTGGTATCGGTGGCGGCGAATTGCTGGGCATTCAGCACTCGGGCAACTTCGTCAGAGGTCAGGCTGCCGTCCTTGTTCTTGTCGAGACTCGCGAAGGCCAACGTCATGAAGGCCTGATATTCGGATTGATCGACCGCTCCGTTCTTGTCACCGTCGAGCCGATCCATTTGGCCCTGGTTCATAGCCATCGGTTGACTCTGCGCGGCAGCCGCAACGGCGGTGAAAAAAACGAATCCTGTCACTAGGACTACTGTCTTCATCATCCCGGCCCTTCGGATCAACTGCATGTCAGGGCACTGCCGCCCGCAGCGCCTAGCGTGGCGCCGCCCCCAACAGCCCAGAGCTGTCCGGTCCCCGAGCCAATGGTCGCGCCAGCCAGTCCGCCGACGACCGCGCCGCCGACCGTACCGGCGATGCAGCCGAACTCGTTACTGCGTCCTCCTTGCGACATTGCAGCAGATTGGCAGCCAGACAAGGCAAGGCAGCCCAAAAGAATAAGACCTATCGTACATTTGGTCATTTTTTCCTCCAAGTATATCCGTTCACTTTTAGACAGATCGACGGAGGCGCCATTGAATGGCGTCGGATGATAACAAGCTTCTGAGTATGTCTCTGAGTTAAAAGGGGTTCTTCTTCTTGATCAGAAGCAACTCATAGATAAAAAATGCAACCGCCCGGAAAAATGGCAATTCTACTGGTGAATACTACCACTCCGCATGGGCCAAGACAACACTTGGCGCTGTCTTGGCCGTTGCCATCCTATCAGATCGACATCAGACCGCTGGGTTCGGAGCTGCAAGACCGGACATAGGCATTGCACTCCAGCGAGAGCCCCAATGACCGTTTCCGCATCTCACCAGGCGCTCCGGGCTTTCCTGCTGCGTGGCCAGAAAGCTGCGAACGCATCAAGAGATGTTTCCAAAGTAACCTTTTCTCACGCATTGCATAAATGTAAAACGTCGGCGAGAATCCGCCCATGTCAGCGCCCTATAACACCCTCCCCTACTGCAGATCACCGAGGGCATAACTGCAAACATTTTCCACGTCATCAACTCATTGGCTATCGAGGCAATCGAAAGCGGAAGAGAGCGGATTACCACGAAACCATTGAGAAATGGGAGCCGGAATTTGACGCCGAAGCAGCCTTCGCATGAGGTGGGAAGATCCGCACGGCAATTGCCGGTAACGCTGGCTCCCCACACCGACGAATTCCTGTCGTCGTGGATCACTCGGCATGCCGCGTTTTATGAGGTCCCTCCCCTGGGCTATGCTTCAGCATTGCCTTCCCGAGGTGCTATCATTGCGCACGGCCGATTTAGATCTCACCGAAGGTCAGGTCGTCCGCATCGCCTGCATGTCCTCGGTCGATCCCGCCACGGTCCGCCGCATGACTTTCTCGAATATTGCGCAATCGTCACGGCGGCTGATTGCCGGCGAGCCACGGCAATTATGCTGCAGCTGTCGTTCGACTATCGACGGGTTGCAAACCATTCTTCGAAGCCACTTTCTTGGCTGGCGGATCACCTGTCCGCTTTGTGGTACCCACCTTCAGAACATTGGCGGGCGTGACCGCCCCTCTCCCTTCAGTCGCTACCACAATGCTGCGCTGATAGGAGAACGGTTACTCGACGACGAGGCCGAGAGCGGCATCCAAAACTGGGTGTCGCCAAGTGAGATTGCCCGCCTTCTGTTGATGCGACGCGTTCCAAAGCCTTTCCCCGATCAATACGAACCGTCAGGGTTTAGAGTGCTCGGCGTGATCATTCCTGATCTCGATGACGTTCTCAAGATGAGAAAGTAGCGAACTCCCGACGCCAGCAAGTCCGATCTTGCCACTGCATTTGAGGCAGGCTCTTTTAGCTGGCGTGGCCATCGTCCAGCGCGCCGGACCTGAGATGCTTCACATGCTGCGTAGCCATATGATGGGCGAGAACAAAGCCCGCTTCGGCAACGCTATAAACGATATCGTGGACTGCGCACGTCAATCTCGGACGTCTTCGCAGTTGCACTTAATGTGAGATTCACGGCTAAAGGAATCTCAAATAAAATGCCAAGCAAGAAAGAAACAGCCGCAGTCTTACGTTTAAGTACCAAACGACACCGTTTTCGGTTGTCAAGGACTTGAGAGCAATTCTCAGCTCTTGTCCTCATTCTTCGCGAAACGTTCGTAGAGCTCATCGAGATTATCGGTCAGGAATTTGCCGAACTTCACAGCATTTCTGGCCTTCAGGGACAGCGAAAATCCATTGTTGCCGCTTTTGATCTGCGCCGAAACGCTCTTGTCGGCGGGCGTCCAGGTGCTGCCGCTCGCGACCGACTTTGTTACCCGCTTAGCCGTCGTCTTCAGCCCGGCGAGAACAGAGTTGAACCGGGTATTGCTGTCCAGCGCGCGCACACTCTCATCCGCGAGAATAGCCTTTGCCTTCAACAGATTTCCGGCTTTGCCCATCAGCAGCGAGAGTTCCACCCAGCGCTCGCGCCCAACGGCGGACGCCGACCCGATCTGCGCGATGACATCGGCGGGAATCCGCTCCGTAACGGACATCATTTTTGAGACGGATGCCGCATTGGCCGATAACGCGGTTATGATGGTCTCACGGTCGTAACCGAGATCATCCAGCCGCCTGGCAAAGGCGGCGCGCTCGATGAAGGTGAGGTCGGCGCGGGCGGAGTTTTCCTGGCCTTGGGCGATCACATGCGTGCGGTCATCCAGCGCCTTGACGATCGCCCGCACCGGCCGGCCGATCTCTCTTGCCACGCGTACACGGCGGTGGCCGAAGACGATCTGGTAGCGGCCGTCCTTCTCCGGGTGAGGGCGCACCAGAATGGGCGAGTCCTGACCGCGTTCCTGCATGGCGCGCAGCAGTTCCTGATATTGCTCGCCGTCGTCTTCCATGCGATCCGTCACGAAAGAGCCCTCGACCGCATCGGGGTCGATCTCGATGACCGTCTCTCCCTCCATCAGCTTCTCGGCCTGCTTTGCAAGCTCATCAATCGAGCGGATCATCGTTTTCGAGGCACCGCGGACCGGATAGGCCGGCATATCGGTGGCATCGTCCTGATCCATAAGACCTGCGAGCAAGTTTTTCCTAGCCATGGCACCACTCCGAATAGTTTCTAGAGAGTTGAATTTACGAACGAAAATCCGAAATTTGTCAGCTGACAAATTCAGCGCCTCCAGGCGTCGTGAATAAGTCCCGCGATCTCGGTATTTACGGCATCGAGCGACTCGATCGCACGGTCATAGGTCGAGCGGATCATCTGCGCCCTTTCGACCTCATACAAGCTCTGCTTGGTGATGCCGGCATCGGAGATCGCCGTCGATTTCAACATCTGGTTCTTCAGCATATTCTGGTGGAACATCGACTGCATGAAGCCAACCATCTGCGCCTGCGGCACGTCCGTCGGCTCGTAGCGAGTGACCAGGTAGCGGTACCATTCGAGATTGACCGCAGCACCGGCCGCCCGGATCGGTTTCAGGATACCGCCGAGCATCAAGAGGAACTGGCCCATCGACATCACATCGAGCATCTGCGGATGGATCGTGATGAGCACGCTGGTCGCGGCTGTCAGTGCGGTGATCGTCAGGTAGCCGAGCTGGGGAGGGCAATCGATGACGACGACGTCGTAGCGATCGTCGACCTCGCCCAGCGCTTTGCCAATGCGCGTAAAGAATGTCTTGCCTTCCGTCGACCCCTTGTTGCTCATCGCCAGCGGCGTATCGTACTCGAACTCCTGGAGTTCCAAGTTGGCCGGGACGATGTCGAGGCCCGGGAAATTGGTTGTGTGGATGATCTCTGAAAGCGGCTTCTTCTCGCCGTCATAGCGGATCGCGTCATAAAGCGACGGCGTCTGGTCGCGCTCTGGCTGAAAGCCATGAAGGGAGGAGAGGGAAGCCTGCGGGTCGAGATCAACGGCGAGCACCCGGTGCCCGGTCAAAGCCAGGTACTGTGCGAGATGCGCCGCGGTCGTCGTTTTTCCCGAACCGCCCTTGAAGTTGACAACAGCCAGCACCTGCAGCTTCTCGCCGGACCGCCGGTGCGGCACATACATCTTGGCTTCCGAGCGGCCATGCAGGTCGAGATAGTGCCGAAGTTCCAGCATCTGCTCGGCGCTGTAGGTGCGCCGGCCGGACGCAGAGGTCTGCGGAACCGGGCCTTTGCCTTCGAGATGCAGCTTCTTCAAATTACTTTGGGATACGCCGATATAAGACGCGGCTTCCGCCAGGCTGAACGACCGCAAGCTCTTGCGTGCATTGGGGGGGAAACGCTGAACGCTAAGCAAATGCAGCTTCTTGGAGATCAGGTCGCCCTGTTCAAGAATTTGGTCCTCGAAATGGCCAAGCATGGACTGTGCGGAAATGGACGAAGTAGCGTTCATTGGCGGCATACTTTCAAATAACGATTTTCAGGTGATTTGCTGCTGATAACCGTTTTTATGGCCGCGTTTTGTCATACGCAAGGAAATTAGCGTTAACAAGACGTTACATCATTGATTGCAAAGGACTTTATCTTTGACCGACAAAACAGGGGGATAAAAAAGACGCGGCAGCAGCAAGATTGCCGCTACCGCGCTCGTTGGGGCAAAGGCCGCACCGCCTTGCCCGCCGCCTCAACCGCACCGCCTGGGGAGATGCAAGCGATGCGATCGAGAAAAAATCACCTGATCATGCAGCCTTGCGCTTCTTCTGACGATAGACGTCGACGACGACAGCGGCGATGATGATGATGCCCTTGACGATCTCCTGGTAGTAGGCGTCGACGCGCAGGAAGGTGAAGCCGGAGGTCATGACGCCGAGGATCACCGTGCCGATGACCGTGCCGGTGATGCGACCAACGCCGCCGGTCAGCGAAGTGCCGCCGATGACGGTGGCGGCGATCGCATCGAGTTCGTACATCACGCCCATGCCGGCCTGTGCCGTCTGCGCCCGCGCCGCCGTCACCACGCCGGCCAGCCCCGCCAGCATGCCGGCGATTGCATAGACCTTGACCAGATGCGCCTCGACATTGATGCCCGAGACCCGGGCGGCCTGGACGTTGGCGCCGATCGCATAGGTGAACTTGCCGTAGCGGGTGTAGCGCAGCGCAATGTGGAAGATCAGTGCGACGACGAGGAAGACGACGACCGGCCAGATGCCCGTGCCGATGAAGTTGAACTGGTCGGTGAGGCCAGAAACCGGCTGACCCTTCGTATACCATTTGGAGAGACCGCGGGCCGAGACCATCATGCCGAGCGTCGCGATGAAGGGCGGGATCTTCGTGCGGGCGATCAACTGGCCATTGATGAAGCCGGCCAACAGGCCGATGCCAAGGCCAAGGCCGATCGGCACGATCGCCGGCAGGTCGGTCAGCGACGGATAAAGCGCCCGCGGCCAGGTCGAGGCCTGCGCCACGCTGGCGGCGATCATCGCCGTCATGCCGACGACGGAACCGGAGGACAGATCGATGCCGCCGGTGATGATCACCTGCGTCACGCCGACGGCGATGATGCCGATCACCGCCACCTGCAGGATCATGATCGTCAGCCGCTGCGGGTTCATCAGGAAGCTCTGACCGACGAAGATCCAGCCGAGCACTTCATAGACCAGCGCGATGCCGATCAGCACCAGGAAAATGTTGAATTCCGCGGGCATCCGTCGT
Source organism: Pararhizobium sp. LjRoot235 (assembly GCF_964254145.1). NCBI lineage: Bacteria > Pseudomonadati > Pseudomonadota > Alphaproteobacteria > Hyphomicrobiales > Rhizobiaceae > Pararhizobium > Pararhizobium sp. LjRoot235. The sequence continues at coordinate 941,915 of NZ_CAXUSP020000002.1, forward strand.
CTGGATTTGGCAAGCGGTGTGCCCGCACTCCGTGCAGCGACATTGGTTTCCATTTCTCTTTCCTCCCTGTGGTTGGCATTTCCTGCGCCGTCAGCGTGCGGCAAGTTCCATCACCTTGACTTGGGTCGCTTCCGCCCGATCCAGGAAACCCGTGACCCGGCCTTCATGCATGACCATGACCCGGTCGCTCATGCCGAGAACCTCGGGCATTTCCGACGAGATCATGATGACGGCGACGCCGTCGCGGGCGAGTTCCGTCACAAGACGGTGGATTTCCGCCTTGGCGCCGACGTCGATGCCGCGCGTCGGCTCGTCGAGGATCAGGATGCGCGGATTGGTCAAGAGCCAGCGGCCGATCAACGCCTTCTGCTGGTTGCCGCCGGAGAGATTTTCGATGCGCTCGGCAAGGTTCGGCGTCTTCACCCGAAGCTTGCGAGCCATGTCCTCGCATTGCGCCGAGACGCCCTTCTCATCGACAAAGCCCATCTTGACGAATTTGTCCTGGAGCACGGCGATCTGCATGTTTTCCAAAATGTCGAGGATCAGCAGGCAGCCGGTGTCCTTACGGTCCTCGGTCAAAAAAGCCATGCGGTTTCGGATGGCCTCTGTCGGCGAGGCAATGCTGACCGGCTTGCCGTTGATCCGGATCGAGCCCGAACTGGCCGGCGTCACACCGAACAGCGTTTCGGCGACATTTGAACGGCCGGAGCCGACGAGACCGGCGACGCCAAGGATTTCACCGGCACGCACGTCGAACGAGACGTCGTGGAAGACATCCTTCAGGCAGAGGTCCTTGACCGACAGCACGACATCGCCGATCGGCACCTCCTCCTTCGGAAACATCTGGGTGATCTCGCGGCCGACCATCATCCGGATGATGTCGTCGCGCGTCACGTCGCTCGAGGCATGGGTGCCGATATACTTGCCGTCGCGAAACACCGAGAACTCGTCGGCGATCTCGAACAGCTCGTTCATCTTGTGGGTGATGTAGACGATGCCGATGCCCTGGCTGCGCAGGTCACGGATGATCTCAAACAGATGCGCCACCTCGCGGTCGGTCAGTGCCGAGGTCGGCTCGTCCATGATCAAGACGTCGGACTGGTACGACACCGCCTTGGCGATCTCGACCATCTGGCGGTTGGCGATCGACAGGTCGCGCACCTCTGACTGCGGATCGAGCGCGATGTTCAGCCGCTTAAACAGCGCGGCCGTCATCCGGTTCATCTCGCCGTGATCGACGAAGCCGAACCGGGTCAAGGGTTCGCGGCGGATCCAGATGTTCTCAGCCACTGTCATGAACGGCATCAGGTTGAGCTCCTGATGGATCATCGCGATGCCGTTTTCGAGCGCATCGAGCGGCGATTTCAACTGGATATCGACGCCCTTGAACTTCACCTCGCCCTTGTCGGGGGTGTAGATGCCGGCCAGGATCTTCATCAGCGTCGATTTGCCGGCACCATTCTCGCCCATCAGCGCATGTACCGTGCCGCGCTTCAGCCGGAACGACACGTCGTCGAGCGCCACCACGCCCGGAAACTCCTTGCGCACGCCTTCGACCGCAAGCAGATATTCGGCATTCGGCACCGCGCCACTCGCACGCACTGCCGCCATCGTTGTCGGACTAACCATTGTTCTAATGCCTCCCTGTCGCCTCATCGGCCAGAACCCGTGCGCGCAGGCACCAAGGGTTCTCGGATGGTTCACCGGACACACAGCGCGTGTCCGTCATAAAAACCGGGCAATCCGGAGCGCGGCCGGCCGCGCTCCGGGGATCATTGGCTTAGTTCTTAGCCTGATAGTCTTTGAGGTTGGCCGGAGTCACCAGTTCGAAGGGGATGTAGACCTTCGTGTCGACCGTTTCACCGCGAGCAAACTTCAATGCCGCGTCGAGCGAGCCCTTACCCTGACCGGCAGCGTTCTGGAATACGGTGACATCGAGGTCGCCTTCAGCCATGGACGCAAGCGCGTCCTGCGTCGCATCGACACCGCCGATGACGACGCTGTCCATGGAGCGGCCGGCGGCCTTCAGCGCCTGGATAGCGCCGATGGCCATTTCGTCGTTGTTGGCGATGACGGCATCGAATTCCAGGCCGGCCGACAGCCAGTTGGTCACGAGGTCGGCACCCTGGGTGCGCGACCAGCTGGCCGTCTGCTCTTCGACGATCTCGATGCCTTTGCAGGCGTCGGTCGCGAGTACGTCATGCACATCCTTGGTGCGCATGCGGGCCGCCTGGTTGGAAAGCTCGCCCATCATGACGACAGCCTTGCCCTTGCCGCCAAGCAGTTTGCAGACTTCCTGGGTTTCCAGTGTGCCGGATTCGGCCTCATTGGAAGCGACGAAAGCCTGCTTCTCCGGAAGGCTGTCGATGTTGCTCGGCTCGCGGTTGACGTAGACCAGCGGGATGCCTGCATCCGCGGCGATCTTCGACATGGCAGCGGTCGCATCGGTATCGACCGGGTTGACGATGATGGCATTGACGCCGGCAGCGATGAAGTTCTGGATCTGGCTCTGCTGCTTGGCGACATCGTTCTGCGCGTCTTCGACCTGCAACGTCACGCCGTCGAGCGTCTTGGCGTAGTCCTGCATGCCGTTGCGCAGAACGGTCAGGAAGTTGTCATCGAACAGCGCCATCGAGACGCCGACCGTTTCGGCATGCGCCGCCGTCGACATCATCACAGCCAGAGCCGCGCCCATGATCATTTTCTTCATGTGTATTTCCTCCACAAAACGGTGTCCGGCAACCACCCTCCACAAGCCGGAGGCATCCCGGTCCCCGGTGATGCCCGTTTCCCATTACCGCCTCTCCCGTGGCGGGCCTTCAAAACAGAATAAACAAACCGATCGCTTGCCAATACGGAATATGTATTCCATTTATTAACGTGCCGTCAAGTGCGCATCGGCATATAATCACGCAAAAATGCCGGCCAATGCGCTTCATGCCTCATCCTCCCGCAGCAAGGAACTCCATACTCTCGCGCACGGCCATCCCGATGTCGCTCCGTTGATGTACCGCCGGAGAAAAAGGTTCGAAGGAGAAGAAGCCGGCATAACCGCTTGTTCGTAACCTCTCGATCTGGCCGGCATTGTCGATCCGGTCATCGGCATCGACCAGCACCCGATGCGGATCGCGCATCTCGCTAACAGTGACGCCGGCATCCGCGACGCCGGATATATGCACGAGACCGGTTATTTCAGGATAGAATTTTTCTTCTCCTGCTAGATAGTGATGGAACGTGTCATGCACGAGTTTGAACCTGCCGTCGCCGCCGACGGCACTTATCCCTTCGGCCGCCTCGGTTTTCGAGCGTAGCGAGCAGATCTCAAAGCCGAGCGGCTCGACAAGGCCGATGACGCCTGCTTGCTCCAGCATCGGCTTCAGTGCGCTCAGCGCCTGACGCAGGTTCGCCTGCCGCTCGCCGTCCTTCTGGCCGCTGCCGTCATTGACGGGCACCACAACTAGCGCCTCTGCGCCGCAATCCCGCGCGTAATTGATAAGTTCCTGGGCCTCGCGGGCGCGGTCATCGTTCCAGTCGTTGAACCGTTGCAGCGCGTTGATCGAGATGATCGTCAGCCCGTGTTTTTCGGCGAGAGCCTTGACCTTGTTCGCAGGCGTTCCATCGATGATGGCGTTGCCGGCAAGGTCGTTGCGGATCTCCACCGCAGAAATGCCGAGTGATTGGGCGAGTGTGAAGAATTCGTGCAGCGGCAATGCCGGCGCGGTCATGTGATTGAGGGCGAACGAAAGAGTCGTCATAGGTGATATTTCCTCCTGCAAGTAAATCGAAGGGGAGCAGCCCGGCGCGCGCAGCGCTGGGAGCACGGTTCCGCCCCTCGAAGACTTGGAGGATCATCAGCTTATTGCCATGCAGTCAAAGCGGAACACCACCGTTTCTCTTTCATCCGTGAAAGAATACGAAAACGTCATGATGGAATTCCATCATTCTGTGCCTGGTCGCTTAAATATTCTCAGGCGTGAAAATATCGAAGGGGAGGAATGTCTGGCCAGGAACCCCGGCAACTCCGCGATCGATGGCACTAACCATCAGGCCAACCAGTTCCCGCGCGAGCGGAGCGACCGGCGTTGCAATCGCCATGGTGACGAGATCCTCGGCCAGCGCCGCGCGCGATTCCGGTGTCAGTTCGTTGACCACCACCAGCAGCTTTCCGGCGAGCTTCTCCTCGGCCAGGGCCGAAACGGCACCCTCCATTCCGCCACCGCAGACGTAGAAGCCGACCAGATCAGGGTGGCGCTGCAACAGGTTCAGCGTCGCCTCATGGGTGATCTCGGCTGTCTCAAGGTTGACCAGCGTATCAAGGACCTCGAACTCGGGGGCGTGCTCCCGAAAATAGGATCGAAAGCCAATCTCCCGCAGTTCGTGCCCATGAAACCGATGACTGCCGACGAAGGCCGCCACCTTTCCCGGCTTGCGTGCCGCCTTGGCAATCATCCACGCCGCCGTGCGTCCAGCTTTCCGATTGTTGAGACCGACATAGCCCTCACGAACGCCGGTCGCAAAGTCCGACAGAAGCGAAAAAACCGGAATCCCTCTTTCCTTCAGTTCCTCCACGACTGCCGTCACTGCCGGGTAATCGGGTCCGACAAGGGCGATCGCTTGATGGCGCGCCGCCATGGCCCGCAGCTTTTCCGTGATGGCCGCGGGCGTTGCGCTTGCAGCAAAATCGATCTGTGGAACGACGCGAATGCCCGGCGCCGAAAGCGCAGCATTCTCGATCTCCCTTGCCATGGACTGGTAGAAATACTGGTTGGGCTTTTGCAGGATAAAGCCCAGCCTGTATTGCGGCAAATCCTCGAATACCCTTTGCCTCAGCAGGCCGATCGCATGATAGCCGATCGATTTAGCCGCATCGTAAACCCGGCGCGCCGTTTCCTCGCGCACGCGGTGACGTCCGTTCAGCACCCGGTCAACAGTGGCGACACTGACGCCGGCAGTTTTGGCAAGATCGGCAATGGTCGGTCGTCCGCTCATGTCTCCTCCTGATGTAAACCATCATTCTCTACATCCATTTTTGATGTACTTTGATAGAATATATCAAGGCTGCATTGAGCCGCCGCGAAAGTCAACCTATCCTCACGATTACAGCACAGGGCGCATCCGGAAACGATGCGCAGGGAGGATCACAGATGAACAGGGCCGCCACGAAACGCGATTACAGTCTGCTCGGCCGCGATGCCCAGACCGCTGTCGAAAGCGGGCTTGCCGCAGCGGAATGGTATCACACCGACATTCCGCGCAAGCAGATGAAGGAGCTGATGAAGCGCGAGGACGGTCCGGCCATCCGCGATACCATCCTCTGGCTCGGCAGCATGATCGTGTCCGGCGGCCTCGGCATCATTTTCTGGGGTTCCTGGTGGTGCGTACCCTTCTTCCTCGTCTACGGTGTCCTGTATGGCTCAGCCTCGGATTCACGCTGGCACGAATGCGGCCATGGCACCGCCTTCAAGACCCGGTGGATGAATGATGCGGTCTACGAGATCGCCTGCTTCATGATCATGCGCAACCCGGTAACCTGGCGCTGGAGCCACACGCGCCACCATACAGATACGGTCATCGTCGGCCGCGACCCGGAAATCGCGGTCATGCGGCCACCGGATCTTGTTCGCCTCGTGCTCAACTTCTTCGGTATTCACGACGTGTCCTATGCGATGATCGACATGGTCCGCAATGCCGCCGGTGTGATCAGCGCCGAAGAAAAGACCTTCATTCCCGAGCAGGAGCAGTCGCGCGCCATCCGCATCGCCCGCATCTGGCTGGCAATCCATGTCGCGACGATCGCCCTTGCGATCGCCATGGGCTCGATCCTGCCTCTGATGCTGATCGGTCTGCCGCGTCTCTATGGTGCCTGGCACCATGTGATGACCGGCCTGTTGCAGCATGGCGGTCTAGCCGACAACGTCATCGATCACCGGCTGAACAGCCGCACAGTCCATATGAACCCGGTGAGCCGGTTCATCTACTGGAACATGAACTACCACGTCGAGCATCACATGTTCCCGATGGTGCCATATCATGCGCTGCCGCGGCTTCATGAAATGATCAAGCACGACCTGCCGGCGCCGAACACGTCGATCCTTGGGGGCTATCGCGAGATGATCCCGGCCTTCCGGCACCAACTCCGAAACGAGGATTATTTCCTCAAGCGCGAACTGCCGCCGACGGCCAAGCCCTACCGGGAAGAGCTGCACGCCGAACCGATCGCCGCCGAATAGAGCGGCGCCCCGAACAAGATCGAATGGAGGAAACCATGAGCAACTGGGTGGAAGTCTGCGCGACCGACGAGATCGACGAAGAGGACGTCATCCGCTTCGACCACGCGGGCAGGACATTCGCCGTCTATCGCAGTCCAGACGACGAGTTCTTTGCAACCGAAGGCCTCTGCACGCATGAGAAAATCCATCTCGCCGACGGGCTGGTAATGGACGACATCATCGAGTGTCCAAAACACAATGGCCGGTTCAGCTACAAGACCGGCGAAGCCAAGGGCGCTCCCGCATGCATCAACCTGAAGACCTATCCGGTCAAGGTCGAAGCCGGCAGCGTCTTCATCTCGCTTGCCTGAAGGACCCATCATGTCGCACATCGTCATCATCGGGGCAGGGGAGTGCGGCGCGCGTGCCGCCTTCGCGCTGCGTGAAAAGAATTTCGACGGGCGGATCACACTGGTCGGCGCCGAAGAGCATCTGCCCTACGAGCGCCCCCCGCTGTCGAAGGACGCGCTACTGCATGGCCTTGAGCCGAAACTTGTCTCGGACGCAGCCCGCTATGCTGACGCAGATATCGACGTCTTGACCGGCCACAGCGTCGAAAGCCTTGACCCGGCTGGAAAAACCTTTCAGCTCTCGAACGGCAACTGCCTAACCTACGACCGCCTGCTGCTGACGACGGGGGCTCGACCACGGCCATTTCCGGGACTTTCCGGCGTCAATCATCGTATCAGGACGCTGCGCACACACGGCGACGCCGTCGCGATCCGCGCCGCCCTGCAGCCGGGCAAGCACCTGGCCATCGTCGGCGGTGGCTTCATCGGGCTTGAGCTTGCCGCAACCGCCCGCAAGCTCGGTGCAACGGTGACGCTTGTTGAGGGTTTGCCACGCATCCTCAGCCGCGGCGTGCCCGAGGAGGTGGCTGTGGTGGTCGCCACGCGGCACAAGGCGGAGGGCGTTGAAATCCTCTGCAGCGTGAAGATCCAGGGACTGTCGGAAGATCGTGAAGGCGCATACGTCCTGCTCGATGATCGCCGCACCATTGAAGCCGACCTGATCGTCGCCGGCATCGGTGCCATCCCGAATGTCGAGCTTGCCCGCGACGCGGGGCTGGCGACCGATAACGGCATTGCCGTCGATACGCATCTTGAAACATCCGATCCGGATATCTTTGCCGCCGGCGATTGCTGCTCCTTCCCGCTTTCGCTTTACGACGGCCGCCGGGTACGGCTGGAGGCTTGGCGTAATGCCCAGGATCAGGGCACGCTTGCTGCTGCCAATCTGCTCGGGGCAGGGGAAGCGGTATCGGCCGTGCCATGGTTCTGGTCGGATCAATACGACTTGACGCTGCAGATCGCCGGGCTTGCCGACGGCGCGATGCAAACAGTCCGCCGGAATATGACAGACGGGGCTTTCATCCTCTTCCATCTCGACGCCGATGGTCGCCTTTTGGCAGCAAGCGGCATCGGAGCGGGTAACGCCGTTGCCCGCGACATCCGCCTTGCCGAAATGATGATCGCGGCAAGTCTCCGCCCCGATCCCGTGGTTCTGGCGACACCGGGGACCAAGCTCAAAACATTGCTCGCAGCCTGAAACGCCGGATGCCGCCAGTTTCCTGCGGGATGCGGTTTTCCAACCCGACGCCATTCGCCTCAATTTCGATATCACAACAGAACCAGACGGTGGCGGGCACCTGCCGGCCGGCCGCGACAAGGGGAGAGATCAATGAGACACCGCCGCCCGACCGTGGCCGACCTTCTGTCAATCAAGGGCAAACGCCAGCTCAGCATGCTGCGCGTCGAAACGCTGGATGAGGCGGATGCCGCCGAGCGGGCAGGGGTTGACCTTCTCTCCGTACCACCATCCCTGCTCGGCCCGGCCTTTCGCGAAGCCGCGCCCTCCTGCTTCGCCTTCCCTGGGCTTGAATATGGCGACTTCGTCACAGCGGACGAATATATCCGGGCAGCCTTCCAGGCGCTGAAGGCCGGCGGCGACGCCGTCTATTGCGCCGCCAGCCTGCAGACAGTGCGCCGCATGCGCGACGAAGGCATCCCCGTCTGCGGCCATGTCGGCCTCATTCCCTCCAAAGCCACCTGGACCGGTGGTTTTCGCGCCGTCGGCAAGACGTCGCTGAGCGCGCTCGAAATCTGGCGCCAAACCAAGGCGCTCGAGGCAGCCGGCGCTTTCGCCGCTGAAATCGAAGTCGTGCCCGTCGACGTCGCGAGCGCGATCAGCAAACGCACCTCCATGCTGATGCTCTCGATGGGCGCCGGAGCGGGCTGCGACGCACAATACCTCTTTGCCGACGACGTGCTCGGTGCCAACAAGGGCCACGTCCCGCGCCACGCGAAGATCTACCGCAACTTCGCCGCCGAATATGACCACCTGCAACGGGAGCGCATCGCCGCCTTCTGCGAATATGTCGCCGACGTGAAATCCGGCACCTATCCGGGCAAGGCGCATCTGATTGGTATCGAGCCGGTGGAACTGGAGGCATTCCTGAAGTCGCTGGACTAGCGCAATCTCAATAAGGCAATCCCACATAATTTTCGGCAAGTGCCGTCGCCGCCGCGCGGGAATGGGTGAGATAGTCGAGTTCGGCTTCCTGGATCCTCTGGTCGAAAGCGCCGGCCTCCGGGAAGCGGTGCATCATCGTCGTCATCCACCAGGAAAACCGCACAGCCTTCCAGACGCGGGAGAGGGCGCGGGCCGTATAGGCATCAATGCCGGCGAGTGAGCGGTCCTGGTAATATTCAGCGAGACCTGAAGCGAGGTAGTGGACATCGCTCGCCGCAAGATTGAGCCCTTTAGCGCCGGTCGGCGGCACGATGTGGGCGGCATCGCCGACGAGGAAGAGCTTGCCGAAACGCATCGGCTCGGCAACGAAGGAACGGAGCGGCGCGATCGATTTTTCGAAGGATGCGCCTGTCACTAGGGTTTCGGCATGATGCGCGGGGAGCCGCCGGCGCAGCTCGTCCCAGAAGCGATCGTCGCTCCAGTCCTCGATCTTCTCGTCAAGCGGACATTGCAGATAATACCGGCTGCGCGTTTCCGATCGCATCGAGCAGAGCGCAAAGCCGAGCGGATGGTTGGCATAGATCAGCTCTTGGCTGACCGGAGGTACGTCGGCCAGAATACCCAGCCAGCCGAAAGGATAGATCTTCTCGAAGGTACGGATGGCCCTTTCGGGAATGGACTTGCGGCTGACGCCATGAAAACCGTCGCACCCGGCGATGTAATCGCAGTCGATGCGATGGGTAACGCCCCCGATCTCGTAGGTCACATAGGGCGACTGGCCATCAAAATTGTGCGGGCAGACATTGGATGCATCGTAGATCGTCGTGGCGCCGCTCGCTTCGCGGTGTAGCATCAGGTCGCGCGTCAACTCAGTCTGCCCGTAAACCATGACGCCCTTGCCGCAAGTCAGTTCCTTAAGGTCGATGCGGTGATCGCGCCCATCGAAGGCAAGCGAGAAGCCGTCATGCGGCAGACCCTCGGCGTGCATGCGTGAGCCGGCTGCTGCTTCGTCCATGAGTCCGACGGTCCCGTGTTCGAGAACACCCGCACGCACGCGTCCGAGGATGTAGTCTTTGCCCACCCGGTCCAGAATAACTGCGTCGATGCCGGCTTTCGCCAGCAATTGTCCGAGCAGCAAGCCGGACGGACCCGAACCGATGATGACAACCTGCGTGCGCATCTCTTCCTCCCGAAGCCGTGCATTCCTCCGTTGTGCCACCGGCACAGGATCGCCTCCATGGACATTGCGGCCAAGAAATTGCACAAATCGAACACTCTGGAATTTGTAGATAGATGATGCGCTCCATCCCCACATACGACCTCTACGGCGAAAAAGCTGGTGATTCTCCGGATTTCTGGCTGCATTGCGAAACGATCCCGTCTCGTAGCAGCCTGCATCACTGGGAGATCGGATCGCATCGACACGAGCAGTTCTTTCAGATCCTGTACATCGAGGCCGGATCCGGCGATGCGGTGTTCGGCGATGATGTCCACCCAATCGTGCCGCCCATGGTGATCACGGTGCCGCCCTTCGCGCGCCACGGATTTCGGTTTTCCAAGGACATCGACGGTTATGTCTTCACGGTGCTGACCTCGCATCTGAAAACCATGCCCGTCGACCGTGGCCGGCTTGGCGAGTGGCTGGGCGTGCCCCGTTTGACGGGACTGTCAAGGGAGCACGCCGACAGTCGCTATATTGCCGAGACCTTGCATCGGCTCGCCGCGGAAACAGCCGCGCGGCGGACGGGACCCGCCGATCTGTGCGAGGCTTATCTGACGGCGGCGCTGAGGCTGACGGCACGGTTGTTTGCCACCGGACACGGCGACGAGGAGGACGGAGCAAATGAAAACGAGCGTCGCCTGAACAGGCTGGCGGGCCTGATCCACCAGCATCTCCGCTCGCACAAACCGGCATCCTTCTATGCACGCGAACTCGGCATTTCCCCGACGCACCTGAACCGCGTCGTCAAGCAGCTCACCGGCCGCAACACCCAGACACTCATCAACGGCAAACTGATCGACGAAGCCCAGCGTGAACTGCTTTTCACGCAGTTACCGGTGCAGGAAATCGGCTACCGTCTCGGCTTTTCCGATCCCGCCTATTTCTCGCGCTTCTTTTTGACTCACACAGGCCTGTCGCCGCGGCAATGGCGGATGGCGCAGAACAGGGTGGCTTGAGCCGTTACCTCTCGGCACGCTTGCGCCCGGTGGAATAACCGAGTTGCTCGGACAGTTCGTGTGCGGCGGCGAGCAGGCTATCGAGATAGGCCTGACGATTGCGCAACCCGTCTTCCTTTGGCGTGACAAGGCAGAGCGTGGCGACGCATTGACCACCGGCCTGATGCACCGGCACGGCGAAGCAATGGGTGAAGGTTTCCACTTCGCTGTTGAAGGTGAAATAGCCGTCGATGGTCGCCTGCCGGACTTCGGAGATGAACCGCGCCGGATCCAGCCGCTTGCCGCTCGGCAGAACGAAATCGTCGGCGGGAATGAAGTCGACAATCTCCGCGTCGCTGAGATGCGCCACCAGCAGGCGGCCGGAAGCCGTCCACGGGATCGGCACCAGCTCGCCGATATTGGACGAGATGCGGAATGCGCGCACGCCTTCGCGCATCATGACGACGGTGTATTTGTTGCCCTCCAGGAGGCACATCTGCGCGGTTTCGCGGGTTTCTTCCGCCAGACGCGCGAGCAGGTCCTCGGATTCGCGCATCAGATCGAACTGGTCGGCATAGGCCGTGCCGAGGAAATAAAGCTTGCGCCCCAAAAACACCCGGCCGTCGCCGCCCTGATAGTCCAGCATGCCATGGCGTAACAGAAGATTGATCAGTTCGTAGACCGACGAACGCGGTGCGCCGATCTCGACGGCGATCTCGTTCGGTCGCATCGGCTGGCGTTTCGTGCGCAGGAATTCGAGAATCTCGAAGGCACGATCAAGACCCCGCGTGCGCCGCGATACGATGTCTTCTGCGCCATCTGTCATTCGATCCGTCCTCGTCAAAAGTTAAGCGCGCGACCTTTGCAAGCCGCGCCCGGCATTTCAAGCCCTGTCCGCCCGATAGGCGACGCAATCGACTTCCACCTTGCAATCGACCATCATGCGCGACTGCACACAGGCCCGCGCCGGCGGATTGGCGCCGAAATATTCAGCATAGACGCCGTTGAAGCTCCAGAAGTCGCGGGGGTCGTCAAGCCAGACGCCGACGCGCACCACGTCCTCGATACCGTATCCTGCCTCATGCAGGATGGCGATCAGGTTCTCGATCGCCTTGCGGCTTTCGGCAACGATGCCGCCGCGGATGATCTCGCCGTTTTCCATCGGCACCTGACCGGACACATGCAGCCAGCCATTGGCTTCCACCGCACGGGCGAAGGGCAGGGGCTGTCCGCCTGCACCCGTTTCGCCGGCGCCATAACGCTTGATGGTCATGAATCTTTTCTCTCTTTTGTTTTAGTTGAAACTGGATGTCTTGAGGAATTCCGCAAGCCGCTCGGTTTTCGGCCGGACGAACATCTCCTTCGGGTCGCCTTCCTCGCAGATCACGCCCTGGTTCATGAAGATCACCCGCGAGGAGACGTCATAGGCAAAACGCATCTCGTGCGTGACGAGCAGCATGCTCATGCCGTCCGCCGCCAAGCCCTTGATCACCTGCAGCACCTCGCCCACCAGTTCGGGATCGAGCGCCGAAGTCACCTCGTCGAACAGCATCAGGCGCGGGTTCATAGCAATCGCCCGAGCGATCGCGACGCGCTGCTGCTGGCCGCCGGAAAGCTGGCCGGGGTAGTTATCGGCGCGGGAGGCAAGGCCGACGCGGTCGAGCCATTTTACGGCGACGGCACGCGCCTCGTCGCGGGGCATCTTCTTCACCTTGACGAGACCGAGCATGACGTTCTGCGCCGCGGTCATATGCGGGAAGAGATTGAACTGTTGGAAGGCCATGCCGGTCAGCGCGCGCTGGCGGGCGATGTCCTTCTCGCTCTTGCGCCTGCGGACAGAGCCGGTCTGCTCATAGCCGATGTCCTCACCTTCGAGCAGGATGCGCCCGCCCTGGAATTCTTCCAGCATGTTGATGCAGCGAAGCATCGTCGTCTTGCCCGAGCCGGAGGAACCGATGATTGAGATCACTTCGCCCTCATTCATCGTGCAATCGACCCCCTTCAGCACTTCGACGGTGCCATACTGCTTGCGCAGACCCTGTATTTCGAGAAGTACCTTGCTCATGGCGATCGAGCCCTCAGGACGGAACGGCGGTCTTGCGCTCGACATATTTGCCGAACCGCTCGATGCCGTAATTGATGACAAAATAGAGAAACCCGGCGAAAAAATAGAACTGCAGGCTCAGGAAATTGCGCGAGATGATTTCCTGCGTGCGCAAGAGCAACTCGGCTACCCCGATGACGGAGAGCAGCGTCGAAGCCTTGACCATCTCGGCCGCCGTGTTCACCCAGGCGGGCAAGAATTGCCGCAACGCCTGCGGCCAGAGCACATAGGCGAATGTCTGGCGGAAGGTCAGCCCGATCGCCTTGGCGGCTTCCGTCTGACCCTTCGGGATCGCCTGCAATCCGCCGCGGACGATCTCGCCGACATGCGACGAGCAGAAGATTGCCAACGCCAGAACTCCGGCTTGGAACGGTCCAAGCTCGATACCGATCGTGGAGAGCACATAATAGCTGGCGAGAACCAGCACGAGCACCGGCGTGCCGCGAATGAAGTCGGTATAGGCGCGCACCACGAGCCGCAGCACGCGGTTGCCGTAGACGAGCGATAGACCGACGAGTACGCCGAGCAGCGATCCGGCAATGATCGAGAGAAGCGAGATCGACACAGTGATGCCGAGCCCTTTCAGGACGACGAAGCGGGCGATCCAGAGCTGATCGAAGAAAGCGGAGAAATCCATCATGATCATCACCTTGGAACCGAAAGCCGCCGCTCGACCAGACGCATCAGCGCGGCGAGCACGGAACAGGTGGCGACATAGAGACCGGACGCGACAATCCAGGTCTCGATGACGCGGAAAGTCTCCACGTTGATCTTGCGCGCCTCGAAGGTCAGTTCCGGCACCGCGATGGCTGCTGCCAGCGACGTATCCTTGAACAGCGAAATCACCGTCGAGGACAATGATGGCAGGACGTTGCGCAGCATCAGTGGCACGATGATCGACACGCGGATCTGCATCGGCGTCAACCCGATGGCGAGCCCGGCCTCGGTCAGCCCTCTGGGTATGGAAATAAGGCCGGCCCGGAACACTTCCGCCAGATAAGCGCCGGAATAGATCGACAGGACGGCGACGAAACTCTCGATCTTGCCGAGCCGAACGCCCATCTGCGGCAGCGCGAAATAGGCAAAGAGCACCAGCACGAGGATCGGCAGGTTGCGAATGATCGTCACATAGGCCGCAGCCGGCCGCTGGATCCAATCGCTCTTGGCGGCAAGCGCAAACGCGACCAGCAGACCGATGACGGCGCCGATCAGAATGGAAACGAACGCCAGGCCGAGACTGAGCAGCAGGCCTTCGAGAAGCTGATCGAAGCTGCGCCAGACGGCGGCGAAATTGAGCGTATAACCCATGGCGGCATCCTGCCGTAGCGGGTGGAGGAAGGACGAAGGGCAAACGCCCTTCGTCCCAACGACTGCCGTGCGGCTTACTTGTACTCGACCGGGAAGCCGATCTGCGGCGGCGTCAGATCCTTGCCGAACCAGGTCTTGAACGATTTGGCATAGAAGTCGAACTCGACGCCGGTCATCGCCTCATGCAAGGCGGTGTTGACGAAATTCAGCCAGTCCTGATCACCGCGCTTGACGCCGCAGGCATAGGTCTGCGGGTTCCAGCCGTAGCCGGCATCCTTATAGCGGCCCTGATTCTGGGTCATGTACCAGGCAAGCGACGACTGGTCGGTCGCCGCCGCATCGGCGCGGCCGGATTCGAGCGCCTGATAGATCAGGTCGACCGATTCATACTGATCGACGGTCGCCTCCGGCAGGGCGGCATGCACCATGTCCTCGGCATAGACGTTCTGCAGGACCGAAATGGTGACGGACGAACCGGCCGCCTTCAGCGCTGCATAGTCAGCATGCTTGCCGTCAGCTTTCATCATCAGGCCGACGCCTTCCCGGTAATAGGGAATGGTGAAGGCGATCTGCTGGGCGCGCTCGCCGGTCACCGTCATGAACTGGCAGGTGAGATCCACCTTGTCGGTGGTGATGTTCGGGATGCGCGCGTCGGACGACTGGTTGACGTACTCTATCTTGTCGGGATCGCCGAACAGCGCCTTGGCGACGATGCGGCCCATGTCGACGTCGAAACCCTGCAGCTTGTCTTCGGCGCTCTTGAAGTGCCACGGCGCATTGGTGCTGCCGGTGCCGAGAACGAGATGGCCGCGGGCCAGAACCTCGTCGAGCTTGCTCGCCGCCTGCTGGGCGGCTGCGGGCATTGCAGAAAGAATGAAAGCGGTTGTCAGCGAAAGCGCGCTGGCGCGGAGCGAAATGATCATGATGTTCCCCTGGTGAACGGTTATTCTTATTGTCCGGTATTGTGGACATATGTCTGCTTTACCGGATTGACGTATTCAGCGCCAGGATGCATAAATTGTCAAGACGTGACCGATGGGAATCGGCGCACCAGCCGTGCAGCATTTCCTTCCGCCTGAAATTGCATCTGAAATTTTTTCCGGAGATCTCATGGACAAGCCCGCAGCGACGCTTCAGACCGTGAACACACCGGCCGTGCTGGTCGATCTCGATATCGCCCGCCGCAACATCGGTCGCTACCAGGCCTATGCCGATGCGCACGGGCTAAAGGTCCGCCCCCATATCAAGACGCACAAACTGCCTGCAGTGGCGGAAATGCAGCTCAGGGCAGGGGCCGTGGGCATTACCTGCCAGAAGGTGTCGGAGGCAGAGGCCATGGTTGCCGGCAGCTCGGAGATCCGCGACGTACTGATCACCTACAACATCCTCGGCGCCGAAAAACTTGGGCACCTCGCACAGCTCGCTCG
This sequence comes from Pararhizobium sp. LjRoot235, assembly GCF_964254145.1. Taxonomy (NCBI): domain Bacteria; kingdom Pseudomonadati; phylum Pseudomonadota; class Alphaproteobacteria; order Hyphomicrobiales; family Rhizobiaceae; genus Pararhizobium; species Pararhizobium sp. LjRoot235. Next base: position 957,652 of record NZ_CAXUSP020000002.1, read on the forward strand.
GAAAGTAACGCTCAGCGTCGTCGCCGACAATGAAACGGTGATCGACGGCCTCTCGGCTGTCTTTGCCTACCAACCGGCGCCGCTTCGGGTTCTGGTCGAATGCAATACCGGCGCCGACCGCTGCGGCGTGCCAACCCCGGAAGCTGCCGCCGGGCTTGCGCAACGAATAGCCAAAGCGCCTGGCCTCGTCTTCGGCGGCCTGATGACCTATCCGCCGGCGAACGGCGAGACTGCAGTAGAATCCTTCATGCGCCGTGCCAAGGCCGTCATCGAAGCGGCGGGCATCGCCGTTCCCGTCGTTACGTCAGGCGGAACCCCGTCGATGATGCATGCCGCCGACGCACCGGTGACGACTGAATACCGCCCCGGCACCTATGTCTACAACGACCGCTCGCTCGTCTCGCGCGGCGTCTGCGGCTGGGACGACTGCGCACTCACGGTGCTCGCGACCGTCGTCTCCGTCCCCGCCGCAAACCGCGCGATCATCGATGCCGGGTCAAAGACGCTGACCTCCGATCTTCTCGGCCTTTCAGGTTATGGCCATGTTCTCGGTCGAGGTGACATCTCCATCGACCAACTCTCGGAAGAACATGGCCGCCTGGTCTGCGAAGGCCCGATCAATCTCAAGGTCGGCGACAGGCTTCGCATCGTCCCCAACCACGCGTGCGTGGTCACCAACATGGTCGATGCGGTGAATATCGTGGAACAGGGCGAGATAAGCGGCATATGGACGGTCGCGGCGCGCGGGCGGATTGTTTGAGTAGTCCGATGGCAGGCTGAGCCAGCTGCGACAACAATCTGGAGATGCAGGAATTGGCTTCGGCGTTTTCGCAGGCGTTCGCCGAACCTGTCCAGGCGTGCGGCTTGAAAACGCCAATTCGGTGGTAATTCGAGGTCTAGGAATCGCCAGCTGACGATGCGCCCTAGTAAGATAAAATTTGACCTGCCTTCAAAAGAGTCTGTCTCAGCATTGTGCGATTAACGCCGCTGACGTTGCCTTTAACAGCGAGCGCGGCCGCAGCGCCGGCTGCTTGGCCCAATACCATGTAGGTAGGCTCAACCCGCAAGGATGTATATGCAACATGGCTGGATGACAGCGCGACCGGAACGATAAGATTAGTAACCTCAGTGACTTTCGGCAACATTGCGCGATATGGGATCTGATATGGACCTCCGGACGAAATTCCCTCGCGCGCCTCATCTGCAATAAGCCCGCTCACGACTGTCCTGATCATGCCGTGTTGATCCATTGTGTAATATCCGAGGCCGATCGAATCGGGAAACTTCGTCTTCTTTAAAATATTGTTCTGCGTCATGACGTATTGCCCGACCAAACGCCTCCCTTGCCGTGCATAAATCTGGCGCGGAAAATTATCGTTGTCCTTAAATTCATCCGCGCAAAAACCAAACCTGGCCGTTGCTTCCCTTGCAGCCAAAGGAATGCGCGGATCCGTCTGACCAAACCAGAGAAAGCCCAGTATATGACTTCTGACCCTATTTCGGATAGCCTCACGTCCGGCCTCGCTCGCGAGAATATATTCCCGACCGACGTGCCAAACATTTGTTGAGAAAAACCGGGAGGAGTTGACGTCCTGCTTGCCGAGGACGGTTTTACCGTTGCCTATAAAGTACTGCGGGGAAATACCAAGGCCCCTGTTCTGAAGGGCTGCAATAAATCTGGCGGTTGTTTCATACTCCGCCGGATTGTAATCTGCGGGTTTACGAAATGGAACGCGATTGTTGGGCACATCAGTAACGCAAAGCCTGAAATTGAAGGCCATGAGGCTTTGGTCCGCAGAACCGATCGGCTTTTGAACGTGATTGATCACGCCTGGCAGGAGTCCACTGGATGGATCGCCTTGGACGACATAAGGATCGACCGAAATTTCCGTCCCATCGTCCAGAGTAGGCTTTTGCAGCTTCTGCACACCAGCCGCGCTTTCACCGTATTGGGAGCGACCTTCGCGACCGAGGATATTCTTAGCGCCAGAAAGGGTCATGAGGTCTCCCTCATAGCTTGCGTCGATGAAGACATCGCCGCAATAACTTTGATCTGACGTCATCGTGATCCGTTTGATGACGCTGGTTGACTTCACGATGTTACGGATGCGCTGACCGTATATCACCTTGGCGCCAGACGCTTTCAGCATGGCTACCATTGTTGATTCAGCCCACTTGGATTCAAAATAAATCCGAACGGGGTCCGTCGTTTGATAGTGCGCCTTGGCTCTTTTGAGAAATTCCGCGACGATCCCGCCGTAGACTTTCTGCCGCGGTGACGCGTCTGTTTTCGTAAGACCGTTGCTCATCATCCCACCGACGTGCTGCGTCGGCTCCAAGAGAATGACACTTTTCTTCTGGCGTGACGCCTGAACAGCCGCGGCAAAACCCGCAGGTGTGCCGCCATAGACGACAATATCTGCGCTGGTGCAGGTAGCAGCCAAGACATTGGAGGCCCCAACAATAGCAAAAAAAAGCGCAAACGTTATCCGCCTAATCAAACTCATTTCATATGTTCCAATTTCGCTTTCGCAATTTACAGGGCTCGATAGCTAACAAAAAATGGCAAAATTCCAAATTGGCAACGCCACGAATTCGCGATGAACCCGGTTTCAGCCGTAACGACGTCGGAACGAGCGCGATCAGCCCATCCCTCCCTTTAACCGCTACAGTGATCGCCGCCAATAACTCGACCAAAAGTGGAAAACTTATTTTGGTTGCATTTTTGAGGTTGCGACCGTTCCTATCTTGATTTGCAACTGGAATCAATCTAGCCGTGCTCAACTTCAGGTTAGGATGATCCCTTATGATATTTCAGGACGTTCGTATTGTTTTTTTAATCGGCTTTCTTTTTCTCTTTAACAGCAATGTGTTAGCGCAATCTACTTCGGAAACGATTGTTACCAATACATCTGCCGATGAACAATCCGGCGGTGTTTGGGGCGCGCAACCTACACTTGGCGACGTGACCAACAACGGCGCGTTCTCCTACCGTTATCCGATCGATGTTCCGACTTTTCGTGGTCTGGAGCCGAAGCTTTCGCTTACCTACAATTCGAGCCGGAAAACCAGAACCGGCGGCGACTACCAGGGCTGGCTCGGCTACGGCTGGGGGCTTTCCGGTGTGCCGGTCATTGAGCGCGCCGGCGCTACGCTCGGCGCCCCGCAGTATGGGACGGACGATGTCTACGTGCTCAATGGCGAACCGCTGGCGAGGTGCGTGAACGAGACCTCCGGGGCCTCCTGCGGACCGGGCGGCAACTGGACGTCCGAGGTCGAGAACTACTTAAGGATCAAGTTCGACAGTGCCAACAACATCTGGGAAGTCACCGCCCGCGACGGCACGAAGACCACTTTCACGTCGGTTGGGAACATCGCCACCGCATCCGCGACCGTGCCCGGTGACGTGAACAATGATGTGCGGCTGAAGTATCGCTGGCTGGCGACGTCCGTCAGCGACACCGTCGGCAACCAGGTAAGCTATCGCTACAACTGCTCGGACCTGCCGGTCTGCTACCCGACGACGGTTTCCTACAATGGCCGGGACATTCGGTTCATTTATGAAACCCGTCCGGATTACATCACGACGGCCAATGGTCACTCCATTTCGACCATAACCAAGCGCATCAAAACCATTCTGGTCCAGACGTCGAATGTGACGACCTGGGGTTACAAGCTTTCCTACAATCAGGCACCGCTGAGCGATGCGTCGCGATTGATCTCAGTGCAGCAGTTCGGCAGCGATCTCAAGCTCGACAACGCCGAGACAATTATCGCGACCGAAGGCACAGCTCTCCCGAAGACATCGTTCGACTACAATGACTCAACGGAATTCAGCACCGTCAAGCATGTCGCTGGGCTGAACGGCCTGCCGTACCAGAAGGTCAGCAAGAGTTATAGAGATTACTACGAGACCAATCGCTATAGAAATGCCCAGAAGAATTTCTGGACAACGGCCTTTGCGGCATTCGATGTCAACGGCGACGGTATCACGGAGATTCTGAAGAGCAAGTTTCCCGCTTTGGGCAGCTCGAGTTGCAACTACCTCCTGTTTCACAGTCCTGCGCGGACGACGACTTATCTGGAGCAGGACCTTCCGCTTAAATGCCCAGGCTTTGTCTACACCAACGGCCGGAGCACCGATAAGGAAGTGAAAGCGGCAAAAGTCGTGCAGGGCCTGTCGGTCGGCCGCTTTGGCGCCGACAGATCAAAACCGCAGCTAATGGTGTTGAGCGGTGCGGAATATCCTTCGGTTGTGCGGTGGCAGGCAACGCTGACCAAGAGCGGCGACACGTTCGCGGTCGATGCCAACGATTGCGCGGCAGCCGAGGGCGCCAGCAGTGCCGTGACGGACCCACGTATGAAGGCGCTTTGCGGCAGGGCCTATCCTTCGGTCTATGCGACGGATTGGGACGGGGATGGCCGAGACAACATCGCTTCAGGCTCGGGTAAACTCGCCAGCTTTTTCGGCGACGCGCGCCAGCAAAGAGTCATCAAAGTAGACGATCACACCGACTTTAAATTTATCAAGGACGCAAACGTACAAGTCGGCAGACTTGGGGATTTCGTGTGCGACGCAAGCTGCGCCGTCGCTGACGTCAACGGTGACGGTCTTGATGATATCGTCAATGTGGTCGGGACAAAATTGACGATTTATCTGCACACGGGCGATAGATTGGCCTCGTGGATCGAAGCGTCTGTAAATAGCGACAGCGGGCCGGTGACGGATTGGCTCGTCACGGACGTGGACGCCGATGGCAAGGCCGAGTTTTCGGCGGGGAGAACGCGTAGCGCTGACGGCTTCGCCAACCGGAATTGGGTCATATTCCGCGCCACACATGGCCCTGGTGGGCGAGGGATCCGGGATAATGGCCTCGGTTTTTCGAGCAGCTTCGCCACGACGGGCGATTTCAATGGCGACGGGCAAACGGACCTTTTGGTGGCGCCCAACACCAATGTACAGGAAAGCTCTTACGATAATGCTGCGGAGTATCGGGCGGCTTTGTTCCAATCCTTCGAGGATCGTACCTTCCATATTCGCTATGGCAGCGCGTCCGGCGGCATCGCCAATCTTCTGAACACGGTGACGACGCCGCAGGGCGGCCAGGTGAAGGCGGCCTACACGCCTTCGACGGCTTACACCAACAGCTACCTGCCTTACAGCATGCCGACGGTAAGCTCGCTATCGGTCCTGGATGGACGCGGCCAGACTGCGACGACCAGCTATGCCTATGCCGGCGGGCTCTTTGACATCGACAAGCGGCGCTTTCTTGGATTCGGGACGGTAACGAAAACCTTGCCGAAAATTGCGAGCGAGGCCAATGCTCCGATGGTCAGAACGGCCTACAAGCAGACGATCGCGACGATCGGGCTGCCGGCGAAGACGGAGTACCTGGAAGGCGACGGCGATGTGCGACGCGCGGTGACCGAAACCTATGCGATCAACACGGCAACGGTCCCCTACACCTCCCAGAACACAGAGACGACGACGGCAATCACAGTGGGGAGCAACACCCGGACAACCAAAACCACGCGCGTTTTTGACATCTACGGCAATATTACCGAGGAACTGGATCACGGCCGCACGGATGTGGGTGGCGATGAGGTCTTTTCGCAGACCGCTTTTGTTCACAACAGAAACGCCTATCTCGTTTCGCTTCCGGCATGGACACGGCTGTATAAGGGAACGTCATCAAGCGGCCAACTGTTGAAGGCGCCGAACTTCGGCTACGATAGTCAGGGGTCTGGGGCCGTGCCGACAAAGGGACAACTGACAACCCGCCTAGACTACACGAAACCAGGCACCGCTCAGAGAAATACCTTCACCTATGATGCTTATGGAAATTTGGCGACGTCGACGAATGGCGAGAACGAAACAACATCCTATGCCTATGATGGCACGCATCATCTCTTCGTCATCAAGACGACCCATCCAAGCGGTCTGATAGAAACCGCCACGCCGAACGCCGCTTGCAGTGCGCCGGCGACAAAGAGTGGCGTGAACGGCGTGGTCACCCGCTACACTTATGACGTCCTGTGCCGGCCAACCTTGGTCGAGAATACTGTGACCGGTTCCTACACCAGGACGGCTTATCATGCGTTTGGCAACCCCGCTGCCCAGCGTATCCAGACCACCACTAGCCGGGCGAACCCGACCGGCACGGCGGATCAATACCAGTATTTCGACGGAGTGGGACGAACCTGGCGGGTGATGACCGGCGGAGACAGCTCGTCGCCGACATCCTGCGTCGACACCAAATATGATCTGCGCGGCAACGCCTGGCAGGTGACCCTGCCGTATGAGGAGGGCAAGGCACCTTTTACGACGACGACGGTGTTCGATTGGGCCAACCGCCCGATCAAGATCACCAATGCTGACGGCAGCGACAAGAGTTTCGTCTACGGATTGCAGGATGCCATCGACGTCTCAGGAAACCCTGGCTTGGAATATATCAGGGTGACGGACGAAATGGGGGCGATGACCTACACCTATACGTCCGCGGCCGGCGATGTGATCGGTAAATTGGAGCGCGCACCCAGGGTGGATGGGACCCTTATAAGCCGGTGGCTTTTCGGGGCGACCTTCGATGGCGCCCATCGGATGATCGCCGCCATGGACGCATACGGTGCCGTCTGGTCCTACACCTACGACTTCATGGGCAACCGGCTGACGGCGAAGGACCCGGATCTCGGGGAATGGTCGTATGTTTATGACAATACCAATCGTCTGATAAAGCAGACGGACGCGCGCAACGTCGTAACGACCATCACCTACAACAAGGATGGCCAGCCGCTGAAGACGACTGCGGGTGGCGTGACTTTGACGGAGAATGTCTACAGCGAAGGAGAGACCGGTTATTATAATGGGGGCATGCTGACGACCGCCAGGAACGGAGCCGCGACGCAGTCGTTCGACTATAACGCCGATGGTCTTCTACAGAAAAAGGCAGCGGTAATCGACGGTGTCACACAGGTGGAAATGACGGGCTACGACGGTGGCCGCCAGCCGATCTGGAAGGCCTATCGGCCGGACGCCAAGGCATTGGATATCGGCTCGTCGTCGAGCAAGTGGGTCTACAACCGCAAGAATCAGCTGATCTCCATCCCCGGCTATATCACCGCGACCACCTACGAGTTGGACGGGCAGACATCGTCAATCTCCTATGCCAATGGCGTGGCGACGACCTTTACCTATGACCCGCAGCGCCGTTGGCTGAAAAGCCTCGTGACGAAGAGGCAGGACGGCAGCGTCATTGTAAACGGGACCTATACCCGCGACAGGACCGGTCGCATCCTGACGATCAATGCCGACGGCATAAACAACGACTGGGCCTATACCTATGACGCCTTCGGACGCATCGCCAAGTCGGTCCGCGGGAATGACCTGTCGACGGAAAATTTCACCTATCACGACAACGACAACATGTTTACGCGCTCGGGGCTGACGGGGCGTTTCGTCTATCCCGCGGCCTCAGCCGCCCATCCGCATGCGCCGGCCTCGCTGAACGGTGTCGAGTTCACCTATGATGCCAACGGCAATCTGCTGATAGACCGGCAGGGCACGGCAGTCGAGGCGGACGATCGCATCCTCACTTACGACCTCGCAAATCGCGTCTCGAACGTGCACAGCAAGAGCGGTCCGGATGTCGCATTCACCTACGGGCCGGACGGCGCCCGGGCGAAGAAGAGTTCGGCCTTAGGCGCGACGCTCTATCCCGATGCCAACGCCGAATATGATACGGCAACGCAGGTCTTCACCCGCTATCCGCATATGGATATCAAGGTGGTGGGCACTGACACGTTCTTCCTGCACCGTGATCACCTCTCCTCGGTGCGGGCCGTCACCGACAAAAATGGCGCGATCATCGAAACCAACAGCTACGTCACCTTCGGCGAAAGCGCCAACAAGGCGATGACGACGCAGAAGAACTATATCGGCGACCGCTTCGACGCCGAGACCGGACTGCTCTACCTCAACGCGCGGTACATGGATCCGAAGTTCGGACGGTTTATCCAGCCGGATGGTTGGGATCCGACGATGGAGGGGGTGGGGACGAACAGGTATGCCTATGCCGGAAATGATCCGGTCAACAGGAGCGATCCGAATGGGCATGTGTCGGGCGCTACCGGCCAAGCACAAGCGATGAAGGCCTATGAAAAGCAGCAAATAGCAGAGCGGCAGGACCACGAGGCGTCAAAGCTAGCGGTTCAGTTGCAGCACGCCGGCGATAACTCGGATAAACTCGACGGGTTTTTGGATGGGGTAAGCCCCGAAACGGAGGCGCTTGCTAGAAGAAAGTTAGATATTTTTCGGTCCGGCGCTATTGAGCCTGATGACACCGTCTTGGCGCTTATACCAGGGGCGGCCGTCGGCCGCGTTGCTGGGATATTAAAAGGCTTCGCTGCAGCCGAGGCGCGCACAATTGCCGCAGAGAGTGTGGTACCAAGAGGCATGGTCTATCTTCGCACTGACATTTCTGGAAAGCTTGCACCATATGGGGGGCAGGCAATTAACGATGCTCGATATCTTGCTCGCCAGGCCGAGCATGCGCGAAAATTCCCGAATTCAAAGTTCGACTTCGAAATTATTGACCGTGCGAATCCAGGTAAGGCGCTAGACGTCGCGGAACACAACTTCATACAGGAGTTGACTGGCGGCGTCGCGGCTCGTCGCTCATCTGCGGTCGCTAACCTGCGAGATCCAGTTGGAGCGGCTCGTCGTCCCATGTTTGGACTGCTCGAGCCAAAGTAAATGAAGGAAAATCTGATGGGAATTCAGGCAAAGGTTGGTGATGTGTTCCTTGTCCCGCTTGATAATCGAAGTTGGGCTTGCGGGCAGATTGTCAGTGCATGGAACGACGAACTTTACCTCGCGATATTCGGACAAAAAGTAGAAGATCGAAACGTCGATCCTCGCAGTGCCATTGATCAAGAGCCGGCTCTTTTAGTTCTGACCCTAGATGCAAAATTTTGGCATGGGGATTGGCCAATCATTGGGAACGTTCGGGAGAATCTGGCTGACTTCCCACAACCGGCGTTTAAGGTCCGGCAGTCCGGGGTCGTATATGTGGAATCTAGGGATCGAGCCATCAGCCGCCCTGCATCTCCATCAGAAGTTGAAATACTGAGATACCGCAACGTGTCGTCACCAGCAGTGATCGAGGAGGCCATCCAAGCGTATTTTGGCATAGGCGAGTGGAACCCGCACTTTGATAAATTCCATGCTGACTATGCGTATCGGTCAGCGCAGTTGCTGTAGACGCCGTCGTCGACCAAGTGGGTCTACAACCGCAAGAATCAGCTGCTCGCGATCCCCGGCTATATCACCGCGACGACCTACGAGTTGGATGGGCAGACATCGTCGATCAGTTACGCCAATGGTGTGGCGACGACCTTTACCTATGACCCGCAGCGCCGCTGGCTGAAAAGCTTCGTGACAAAGAGGCAGGACGGCAGCGTCATTGTAAACGGGACCTATACCCGCGACAGGACCGGTCGCATCCTGACGATCAATGCCGACGGCATAAACAACGACTGGGCCTATACCTATGACGCCTTCGGACGCATCGCCAAGTCGGTCCGCGGGAATGACCTGTCGACGGAAAATTTCACCTATCACGACAACGACAACATGTTTACGCGCTCGGGGCTGACGGGGCGTTTCGTCTATCCCGCGGCCTCAGCCGCCCATCCGCATGCGCCGGCCTCGCTGAACGGTGTCGAGTTCACCTATGATGCCAACGGCAATCTGCTCACGGACGGAAGTCGTGAGTTCTCCTACGATCTGGCCAATAGAGCCTCCACCGTGAAGAATGGTGCCGGTGCGACGGTGACGCTCACCTACGGACCGGACGGCGCCCGGGCGAAGAAGAGTTCGAGCTACGGCACGACGCTCTATCCCGATGCCAATGCCGAATACGATACGGCAACGCAGGTCTTCACCCGCTATCCGCATATGGATATCAAGGTTGTGGGCACGACGAAGTATTTCCTGCACCGAGATCACCTCTCCTCGGTGCGGGCCGTCACCGACATGAACGGCGGCATCGTCGAAGACACCGCCTACGTCACCTTCGGCGAAAGCGGCAACAAGGTGATGACGACGCAGAAGAACTATATCGGTGAACGCTTCGACGCCGAGACCGGCCTGCTCTACCAAAACGCGCGGTACATGGATCCGAAGTTCGGACGGTTTATCCAGCCGGATACCTGGGACCCGACGATGGAAGGGGTGGGGACGAACCGATATGCCTATGCCGGCAATGATCCGGTGAATAAGAGCGACCCGAATGGGCATACATTCTGGGACGCTGTGAAAAGCATTTTTGGAGGCTCTGGCAACTCTGAAGCTGCCCCTTCAAATTGGAGGGCAAATGGTTCTGCTCCTCCCATGGGAGACAACTATTTCCACAGCCCAGAAACAACGGCAGATACCCTAATAGAATCTGGTGCGAAACGTGCATTCGGTCTTGGTCCTGGGGTGTTCCTGGGGGCCTATTTCGGCGGAAACTCAGAAAAGGGAGCAGGTGCGTATCAGTGGAACGACGACTTGAATCCAGCAGATATCCTTGTTAGCCAAAGGGAAGTTAAAGGCGAAAAAATAGATCGATTGACCGAAGACATGACAGCAAACGGCTGGACTGGAGGCCGCGTCGATGTGGTATTAAATGGTGATGGTCGGTACGTAACTCTTGATCATCATCGCGTGATCGCGGCTCAAAGAGCGGGTATTAGTGTAAAAGCGAATATTCACCGGGCGGACGAGCCGCTTGATGCAACTCAACAGCAAAGGTTTGAAGTTAAAGGCACGCAGCCGCAAACCTGGGGCGAAGCAATGAGTAATAGAATAGGTTCGCAAGGAGCAATATTCCGAAATACATATCCAAATGGATCCCCATTTATAGGATTGAAGTAATGGATAATTTCGAGCAAAAAATTCAGGAGAAATTTGAGTGGGTCAAACTACCGCCTTCATACCTGAAGGTAATTCAACTTAACCTCTGCGATATCGAGTTCTGGAGCATAAAGGTAAATGCCGAGTCTATTATTAGTTATAGCGTAAACCTAAAAACGCGGTTCCCTGAACGAGACCTAGTCATATTCGCGAAGAGAAATGACAACGATTTGATTGCATGTTGGGAACGCGGCAAGCCGGGGAAGGCAGTAATAATTAATGATTTTGCTTCTGGCGGCTATGAGAATGAGCAGGAGTATGAGACTTTCTGGGACTGGTTCCGTGCAGCCATCGAGCTAATGATTGACGAAGGAGATTGAGTGCCCAGCGGGCACGGTCGTGCCATTTGTGTGGTTCACCATCGTCTACAGCGATCGAACGCATACTTTACAAATTGAGCTGTTCGCGTCGGCTCCGCCTGGGAGGAGCAAGGTATTTTGTGATTTGATATGAAACATAATGCTGTGGAAACGCCCCGCTTACGTGCTGACCCCATTCCCCCACTCCACCCACACCTATAAGGTGTCAAAAGCATAAGTTGAGGGATTGGGGTGCGTGCGATTCGGGTTGGTCTCAGCATGGTTTTGGCCGTGCTGGCGGGGTGCGCCTCGGAGAATAGCGACGACAAATGGACGTCGCTGATGGAGGGCGTCGAGCGGCCGCAAGCGCATCAGACGCGCGGCTACCCGAATTCCAGTGTCATCAAGAACGGCGGGATTACCGGAGCGACACCGGCGGGCTTTGCGCAGGTCGGCAGCGGCGAATTCACCGGGCAGTCCCTGTCTTCGGTCACGAGCGGTCCTGCCCCGGACGGTTCCGAGGGCTACACCATCAACCTCGTCGATGCGCCGGTGGCTTCGGCGGCCAAAAAAATCCTCGGCGATATCATGGGCTACAACTACCTCGTCGATCCCAAGGTTGTCGGCGCCATCACGCTGCAGACCAGCAATCCGATGTCGAAGCAGAGCCTCCTCGATATCCTCGAAGTGTCGCTGGCGACCAATGGTGCGGCGATCATCAAGAAGGCCGATCGGTACGAGATCGTGCCGCTCACCGAGGCGACGGCGTCGAATGCGATCATCAGCGGCGGGCGTCTGCCGAAGAACGAGCCCGGCACGAAAGTCCAGGTCCTCCAACTGAAATACATCGCCGCCGACGAAATGCGCGACATCATCGAGCAGGTGAGCAAGAAGGGTGCTGTGCTGCGCACCGATCCGGCGCGCAACTATATCGTCGTTGCCGGCAACAATGGCGAGCTTTCTGCCATCCGCGAATCGATCTCGGTATTCGATGTCGACTGGATGAAGGGCATGTCCACGGCGCTTTACCCCCTGAAAGCGTCGCAACCGCAGGAACTGGTAAAGGAGCTGAATTCCGTTTTCGGTGCGGAGGACGGGCCGAACGCCAAAACCATTCGTTTCATCCCCAATACCCGCCTCAACGCCGTTCTCGCCATTACCTCGCGACCGGCCTACCTGTCGAAGGTTTCGGCCTGGATCGCCAAGCTGGACAAGATCGCGCAGACCAACGAACAACAGCTCTTCGTCTATGAGATCCAGAACCGGCCTGCGGCGGAACTGGCAAAAGTTCTGCAGAATGTGCTCGCCAGCGCCAAATCGAACGCGAGCACGGCAAGGCAAAACCCGATTGCGCCTGATCTCGTGGCCGACACGATACAAAGTGAGGGGCAAAGTGAAGGCATAGATTATTCGCCGGAAGCGAAAATGGAGCCGGATACAATGGGTTCCACCTCCAGCGCCATGCCGTCCGTTGTTGCCGATGTGGAAAACAACGCGCTACTTATCTCGACCACTGCTCGCGAGTACCAGAGAATCGAGCAGATCCTCCACCGGCTCGACGTGCTGCCGACCCAGGTCTTCCTCGAGGCTGTGATCGCCGAGGTGGCGCTGAACGATGAGCTCAAATTCGGCCTTCGCTGGTATCTGGAGAACGGCAACCATTCCCTTGGCCTGACCGATCTTGCCTCCGGCGCGGTTACGGCTGCGTTCCCCGGGTTCAACTGGACCTACCTCGCCACCGACGCGCAAACCGCCCTGTCGGCGCTTTCCAGCGTGACCAAGGTCAAGGTCATCTCCTCGCCAAACCTGATGGTCATCAATAACCAGCAGGCGAAGCTTCAGGTCGGCGACCAGGTACCGGTCGTCACGCAGACGAGCAGCAACACCTCGTCGGCCGACGCCGTCATCATCAATTCGGTCGAAATGAAGGACACCGGCATTATCCTCTCTGTCACGCCGCGGATCAACAGCTCCGGCCGGGTGATGCTCGATGTACAGCAGGAAGTAAGCAATGTAGTAGCAACGACCACCTCTGGCATCGATTCGCCCACCATCCAGCAGCGAAAGATTTCGACGCGCGTGGTCGTACACGACGGCGAAAGCCTGGCGCTCGGCGGCCTCATCCAGGAGCAGAAGTCTTTAAATCAGAAGAAGGTGCCCATACTCGGGGACATTCCGTTGCTCGGCAATGCTTTCAAGTCGAAAACCGACGCCATCAACCGGACCGAACTCATCATTTTCATCCGCCCAAGGATCGTCCGCGACAACGAAGAGGCACGCCAGGTCACGGACGAATTCCGCCAGCAGTTTGATTTTGGCCGAACCGACACGCCTGGCAAGCGCATGAAGCGCGATCTCACGCGTTTGGCGGAATGATCCGATGACGACAGAGATCGCCGCATATTCCGTTCTTTGCATTCAGCTTGCGGTGATCGCGGTGATCGATCTGCGGATGCTTATTATACCGGATCTGTGCAACATCCTGTTGGCGGCATCCGGCTTGGCCATGCATTGGTTTCTCGGCAGCTTTGACCTCGTTTGGATCCTTGCCGGGGTTCTCGTCTTCGCCGGCATTTTTGCGCTTGTCCGGGCGGTGCATTTTCATGCCAGAGGGCAGATCGGTCTTGGACTTGGGGACGTGAAAATGGCAGCGGCAGCGGCATGCTGGATCACCTTGAGCAGCTTTCCGTTGTTTCTGGCGGCATCGAGCCTTGGCGCGCTCATGTTTGCTCTATTGATGCTGCCCTTCTGGAAAAAAGAAGCGCGGACGAAAAGAGTGCCGTTTGGACCCTTTCTTGCGGCGGGACTTTTGCTCACCTGGGTGTTCGAAATGAACTCAATCTCGATTCTGACTGTTTAGGTGCGACTGCAATGATCTGGTTTCTCTCCGTCAAGTCCAAGATGTCCGGAAAAGGGCGCCCGCATAGGGTCGGGCATGAGGCCGGTTTTTCATTGGTGGAGCTCCTTGTTGTCCTCGCGATCATCGCCTTGACGACGGCGGTCGTTGCTCCGCGCGTGTTGGGCTATCTCGGCTCAGCCCGTATCGATACAGCGAAGGTCCAGGTGAAAAACCTCGAAAGCGCCCTGGAACTCTACTTCCTGGATTCCGGCCACTATCCAACACAGGAGGAAGGGCTTGCGGGCCTGTCTGCGCGGCCAGCAGACAGTGTTGTTTGGAAGGGTCCCTATCTCAAGAATGCCGGGGATCTGAAGGATCCCTGGGGGCACCTGTATCAATACCAAGCCCCGGAGGGCGAGGTTTCCTTTGCAGTGATCTCGCTTGGGCGTGACGGCAAAAAGGGCGGCGAGGGAGAAGACAGTGACATCCCTTAGCGCAGTCGCTTCATTCTCACGCCTGCGCGAATGCGGTCTGGATTTCTTCCTATGGTGGAAGAAGGAGATGCTGTCGTTGATGCCGGTCGGGTTGCGGCACAGATTGAAAGCATCTCAACGGCTCGGGCGTCAGGTGACAATCACCAAGTCCGGTTTCTCCTTCGATGGAGAAACAATCCAACCTCTCGCGACATTGGGCGAGACGCTGCTCTCCCTGAAGGTGGGAGGGGAGTCTGAGGACGCCACCATCAGGCTCTTTCTGGATGAGACACGATATCTTGAGCGGACGATCTCGCATCGGCGGCTGCCACTATCGACGCTTAAACGCGCTGCCGAACTGGATATTCTGACAGAAACACCCTTCAGCATGGATGATGTGAATATCCTGGTGACTGCGAGGTGGGACCGGCAGGCGACGTATTACATCGTACGACGCGACATCGTCGAAGAAATCAGCGGGCAGCTTAGACTTGCACGCCTCGGAGTGTCCGGCATTTACCTCGGAGCAAAGAAAATTGAGGTGGTATCTGGACTTAGTCCTTCTGATTTTTCCGATCCGACGCGCCGAAGCGTCGCCAAGTATTTTGACTATTTGATTGGGCTTTTGGTCCTACTTGCGTGCCTATTTGCTGTTTACCAGATCAATCAAAAGACGGCGGTCGCGGCCGAGAAACTCGATACGGAGATCAGCGAAGCTGATACACGCGCCCACGCCGCGAGATCAAAATACGATCAATATGCAAAGAAGATCAAACAATTGCAGATGCTCAGAACCAAACAGGCGGAAACTCTGGAGGTGGTGCAGGCATGGGAGGAGTTAAGCCGAATTCTTCCGGATACCGCTTTTCTGACTGACCTTGTCGTCAAGAATGAAACGATGGAAATAACGGGGTTCTCCGAGACACCGGCAGCGCTCATCAGTAGCATGGAAAAAAGCCCACTGTTTCAACGGGCACAGTTTGCATCTCCTGTCGTGAAGATCCCAGGCTTTTCCGGCGATCACTTCCTCATTTCGTTCGACCGGGAGCGGGGATAAAATGCTGGCTGCTCTCATGAACACTTCGAGCCGGACACAGCGCATTGTCGCGCTATTGACGTCGGCTGTGGTTGCTGTCGCGTTTATCAGCGTGATCCAAATGCTCGTGGTCGGGCTCTACTCGGACTACGCGGCGATTGAAGAAAAGAGAGCGCTGCTTGGCAAGCTGAACGCAATCGCCTCCGCGGGGACGTCCGTTGAAACGCAGTTGCTTCCGCAGAATGACGCAAGTCCGATGCTCCTGAGTGGTGAGAATGAAGCCGTCGTGACGGCTGAATTGCAATCCTGGCTGCAAAACGTAATTGGCGCCGCTGGCGGACAGATAAATTCCGTCAACAATGTCAGCGAATCCGGCGAAAATGACATCAAGATGATCGGGCTCAAGGTCAATTTGTCGGGAAATATGGAGGCTGTTCACCGCACGGTCTCATCGATCGAGAGCAATCAGCCCAGGCTCTTTATCAAGGAGATAGAGGTCCATTCGAATTACCAGCAGACTTCCTCCGAGGAGAACCTGCCCGCTGAATTAACGGCTACGATCGTCTTTCTCGGCGCTTCGAATATGCCTGAGAAAACCGCTGTCGAGAACTGAGATGACCTTGCGAATCTCTGTTCTCGCTATCATGTGTCTGACGATTTTTGCGGCGTCCGTTTGGAGCAATAAGCTACAAATCGAGACATCGGCACTTCCCTCAAAATTTGCATTTGCCGGCATCGAGCTGCTGCGGGGCGACGAGAGGGGGGAGGTTGAGGGATTGCGTGCAGAAACATTAGAGACCTATTCGCGCCCCCTCTTTTCTGAAAACAGGCGGCCGTATCAGGCGACGGTAAAGACAGATATGGAACCAGCACTCCGCGTCATGGTGGAAGAGGAGCCTCCGATTCTTGAGCTCGAGCGGCCTCAATTGAAGCTGCTTGGAACGGAACACACCTCACAGCTGCCGAGTGCCTTGATTGCCCTGGAGGAAACCGGAACGAGTTCATGGTTTCGAAAGGGTGAACTTGTTGTTGGCTGGCGTATAACCAGGATCGGAACGGACGATATCGAACTGTCCAATGAAAATGACGCGAACGTAAGTTTCAATATTTCGCTTTATCCGGACAAGTGATGACGATCCCGAAGAATGACACGGAGCCCCAGGGGCGAACCAGCGGATTTGGGCTGATAACGGCGCTCATGTTCGTTCTCCTGATTGCGGCCGTCATGACGCCACTGGCTATGGTTAGCCGGGGTCAGGTCCTCGCTTCGACCTATGGCGCAAGACGCACAGCGTTCGAATTGCTTGCTCCCGGCCTTTCCCGAGTGGTTTACGCAGCTTATTCAGCGTCGCCGTTGACCACCAGCTGGCAGCGTTGCGAGGTAAAGGACAAGGTGTTCTATCTGCGAATACAAGATCAGAACGGTCTGATCGATCTGAACAGTGCAAGCAATCCCTTGCTGAAGATCGGTTTTCAATCACTTGGCCAGACGGAGGTTGATGCGGCGCTTTTCGCAGCTCGCGTCGAGGCCTATCGTGAGATTGGCAGCGCTAACAACAGCGCCAATAGCGATCCCACGTTTGTCGCCAAACATGCGCCCTTTGAAAATCTCGTGGAATTATATGATGTACTTGCTCCCTCCGTTCCGGAGATGGATCGTCTCGCGGCTGTGTTCACGATCTATAATAAGACGGACTCCGTAACTGTCTCGCACTCAAGTGGCCCTCTTCGGGATCAACTGAGACGACAAGAAAACGAGCAGCAATTTGCTGTTCCTGGCGAGCTACCTTCGGGGCATGCCGAAATCTCGTTCGCCGAATTCAGGGCTGGCGAGCCTTTTGGGTTTCTGGCGAAAATCATGATGGCGCGGTCCACCGAACCGGACGCGCCTGCGAAAATTATGCAGAGAGACATTACTTTTGCCGGCCTGGAAACTTTGGGCCTCGAACGGCAGGACCCGATGCAATGCCCGGAGATCCTGAGAAGAGTGACCGAAAGCCTATGAAGCAAAGGAACGAGCCTAAGACATCGCAGAGTGCTTTCGTCGAATTCTTGAGGAACAACGACGTCTTGTCTGTGGAATCAGCCCAGCGGATCCTCTCTGCAATCCGGACGAGTGCTCTGCCTTTTGACGTCGTCGTCACCGAGCTTGGTTTGTTGACCGACGGCAATCTCGCGGACTGGTTGCGAACGTATTTCTGTGTACCGAAGGCATTGCTTCCCAAGCCCTTTTTTCCTGTCGCTGACGTGGAGAATTATGACCTGGAATTTGCAAAAACGCGGGCGGCAATCCCCATTGGCTTCGAAAACGATGAACTCCTCGTCGCGTTCGCCAATCCGCTCGAGAACGACCTGGTCGAGACCCTGGAGTATTATTTTAATAAGGATATTGGAATCAGAATCCTCCCGCGAAAAGAGATTTTGGCGGCCATTGATGAGATTATTGCACGTTCCGAGGTGACTGCGGCAGGTGACGGCGGTTCCACTGAACATGTAACCTTTGACGACGACATTGATCGGTTGAAGGATATCGCCCTCGAGGCACCCATCATAAATTTCGTCGCGAAGATGGCTCAAAACGCATTTGATGCGGAGGCAACCGATATTCACATCGAGCCGTTTTCGGATCGTGTTCAGATTCGCTACCGGCGCGACGGCGTTCTATCCCGCAGTGAAACGGTTCCAAAAACGATGTTGTCTGGCATCGTGACCCGGATCAAGATTTTGTCCGGCCTGAACATCGTCGAGCGACGCCTGCCGCAGGACGGCCGTATGCGTCTTGCGATCCGCGGCGCCGAGATAGATTTTCGCGTGTCGATCGTCCCAAGCATGCATGGCGAAACGATTGTCTTGCGTCTGCTTAGAAACCTGAACGTCTCGACCGACCTGTCAGCCTTGGGCTTCGACGACGAGGCCCGCCAGAAGATTTTCCAACTAGCGCAGTCATCGAACGGAATGGTCGTTGTGACCGGTCCCACAGGCAGTGGCAAAACCACCACTCTCTATTCCCTGGTTAGTTTACTCAACAAGGAGGGGGTGAAGATATTCACCATCGAGGACCCCGTGGAATATCAACTTGAAGGCATCACGCAACTTCAGGTGAATTCGGCGATCTCCCTCGACTTTGCGCGCTCCTTGAGATCCGTACTAAGACAGGATCCCGATATTATTCTCGTGGGAGAAATTCGCGACAAGGAAACCGCGCAGATCGCCATACAGGCCGCGCTGACTGGGCATCTGGTACTGACGACATTGCATACCAATACAGCCGCTGGAGCTTTCACGCGTCTGCGGGATATGGGTATTGAAGAGTATCTGATTGCATCAACAATCCGGGGTGTGATCGCTCAGCGCTTGGTTCGCGTATTTTGCCGGTCCTGCAATGAGGAAGACGCAGCGGAATGTGCCACCTGTCGCGGCACACGCTATTCGGGGCGCACGGTGATCTACGAGGTTCTGGAAGCCGGAGAACGCCTCTCGACACTTCTGGAGGCCGGCGCAGCGGAGCGCGACATTGTCGAGCAGGCCGTCGCAGACGGCATGACAACACTGGCGGTATGTGCCTCCAGGCTGGTCGAGGTCGGCGTCACTTCAAAACTTGAGGTTTCAAGAGTTCTTAACACGGCGGCTGACACGTGATCAGATTTTCATATCGTGCCTACGGGAAAGACGGGAACGAGACGAAAGGCTTCATTGAGGCTGGAAGCAGACTGGAGGCAGCACGGCTCGTTTCAAAGACAGGCCGCAAACTGGTGGACTTGAGGGAAGAGACGGGAAGCCTGGGCAATGCGTCCAAAATCTGGGCAAACGTCACCGCCCGGCGTTCTGTCAGTTTCCATCGCCTGTTTTCCGAACTCACCATTCTGCTGCAAGCGGGGTTCACCATTGACGCAGCGCTCAGGGCAATCGCCGCAAGTCAAAAGGGGAAAGAGGGCCTTGCCCAAGTTGTCGGATCGATAGGGTCGGGCAGTTCATTTTCAGAGGCTGTCGCGAAACTTCCTGATGCCAATCCCGCCGTGGTCGCTTTGTTGGTCAGTGGTGAGCATAGCGGGCGGCTGGACGAGGTCGTGTCGGTGCTCGCGGCAATGTTTGAGGAGGAGAAAAAGCGAAAGGCCGAAGTTCTCGAAGCGCTTCTCTATCCTATCTTCCTCGTGATGATGATGATGTTTGCTGTTGGCATAATCATGTTCGCCCTGGTGCCGGCGATTGATCCGGTATTCGAAGGGATTGCCGAGAAGAGGCCAATCTTGATTTCTGCGCTCTCCGCAGGCCGGCTTTTGTTGTTGTCCTACGGCTGGATCATTCCAATCGGCATCCTTTCGGGCGGAGCGGCTATTCTATTCACTCGCAAAACGGCCGCCGGGCGAGATGCAGTGTCCTTCCTGTGGCTTAAAATGCCCTTGTTGGGCCCTATCAGCGGTGCACGAGGCTGCGCACGATATCTACATGTCCTCGGAATCCTTCTTGCGAATGGTGTTCCGATGAAAAAAGCCTTGGAACTCGCGGCCACGTCCTGTCCTGTTGCAGCCTACCGCTCGAAAATGACGTCTATCAGGAGTTCGGTAACCGCAGGCGTTCCCTTTCGAAAAGCTGCCAGGGAGGCAGCCCTATTTGACAGCACGAGCTTGTCGCTCATCGAGATGGGGGACGAGGCAAACAAATTGCCGGACGCGCTTAAGCGAGCGGCATTTTTGCTGGAAACTGAGACCAGTCGTGATATCCGGCGAATGCTGACGCTGCTTACTCCCGTGATCACAATTGTCATGGGCGGCGTGATCGGCGGGATAGTGATCTCCGTTATGGATGCGCTGCTCAGCATCAATAATCTGGCCGTCCAATGACAGTTTCTCCGGTCCCCGCCCAACATGCAGCGGGCTTCAGCCTGATAGAAATGCTGGTCGTTCTAGCGATTGTCTCAGTGGTTGCCGGTATTTCCGCAGTCTCCGTGCAACAGGTTCGAAACGGCAAATCTGCGCACGCATATGCGCGTGATCTGTCGGAAAACCTGACTGCTCTGCGGTATCGAGCCATGAACACAGGACGAATTCAAACCTTAGAAATCAATATTGAACAGAAGACATTCTCAGATACGGCGAAAACACCCACTATCGTGATCCCAAGCACCTGGACAATGTCGGTTACGATAGGCCGGGCAATCGCGCAGCCAAAGACGGTTCCGAAAATCACGTTTCTTCCTGATGGCACATCGTCAGGTGCTGAGATCACCTTGGTTGAACCTGATGGGGATACAGCTTATGTCCGTGTCAACTGGTTGACCGGGCTGACGGAATACTCCGATCATGCATTCTGACAGCGCCAAGGACAACGGCTTTACGCTTTTGGAAGTTCTGGTGGCTTTCCTAATCCTGTCTGCAGCCCTTGTGGGGGCAAACCAATCTCTCTCCTATTCGCTTCGCTCCTTTGCTTCCGCCAGGATGTCCCGCGCCGCGGATCGCGTTGCCGAGGAGGTCTTTGCCGAACGTCTCAGTTTGTCGAGTAACTCTGGCGAGCAAAGCGGCGTTGCCGCAGACGGTCTCAAATGGACGCTAAAACTGGACCCCCTCGCTCTAAAAGATGGAAGCACCGAAGTGCTTGCCGAGAAATTGACGGTGGATGTCGCTGCGCCAACCGGTGGTCGCATCATTCGCCGCTACGTCACTTATCGTTCCGTCCAAACGAATGAAGACGACAATGCGCAATAAAGCGGGGCGGGAAACCAGCAGAAGCTTTCTGTTGCGACTGTTAAACAGACGAGCCGATGGTGGCGCTTCCCATTGTCCGGTGGAAGCGGGCTTCACTCTTGTTGAAATGCTTGTGGTGTTGGTTCTTAGCGCGGTGATGGCGGCAATGATGGTCGGTGGCATCCGACAGATGCAGATCTGGGCCCAACTGGAAAAAAGGCAATCCGCTCAGTCCGCATTGGAGGCCGTTGCTGATCACATGTCTGGTGAATTGGCTGGCGCGCTTTCACTGCCGCTCCTTAAGCGTGACGGAGATGAGTTTACGCCAATGACCGGCTCTTCTGACAGCATTCGTTTTGTGGCGGTGATCCGAACGGGTTTTTCAGCCAGCGCCCTTCGAGAAGCTTCTTATTCTACCCAATCCTCGCCCACGGGGGCTACTTTGATGCGAAAATCCCAGGAGCATCGATTACCGCCGGAAGGCGAGAAATTGCAGGTGCAATCCGAGGAACTGTACAAGGGAATAGGCAAGCTGAAATTTGGTTATCTGACGCGAGATAGCGAGAATAAAATGATCTGGCTCGACACTTGGGCCAAGCAGGTAAACCTCCCCATCGCCGTGCGGATCGAACTTGCTGATGGTTTTGGCCTCAGTGTATCTCGTACGGTCTCTTTGATAAATTGACGATGATGGATTTCCGTAGAAAGGCACCCAGACGTTTCCCAATGCCTCACCTGACCCTGGAGTTCTTCGATTGCGTTCTATCGCCCCCTCCTCATGAGTGTCGGCAAAAGAAATCATTGTTCGGAGAAGGCCCTGGACATACTGTCTGTGATTGGTTTTGCAATGTAACTGAAGAACGTTCTTTCCGCTGTTTGAATCATTATCTCGACGGGCATGCCAGGCGTTGGCGCGAAACCATGGACCCTTGCGATTTCTTCAGAAGAAATATTGATCCGGGCAAGATAGACGTCATGCTCTGCCAAGCCTGTCTTGCTGTTTTGCACTGCATCCGCCGAAATATAGAATACGGTTCCTTGCAGCACCGGTGTTGTTCGCTGGTTTAATGCGACCAAACGTATGGTGGCGGTCTGTCCGAGCTTCACGCTGTCGATGTCGTTGCGGGATATCTGCGCTTCAATGATCAAAGGCACGCCCGCAGGAAGTATTTCGAGAATCGCCTTGCCGGTTTCGATCACGCCGCCGGTCGTATGGTAATGGGTACGGACAACAGTACCGGAAACGGGCGCATTGATCGTCGCGCGCTGGAGCACATTTTCGGCTTCGCGCAATTGTTCGCGAACCGCATCGCGTTCACCTTGTATCGATTGCAGTCGTTCGAGAGCTTCTTCCCGATAGACACCTTCCGCCCGCAGGATTTCTTGTCGTCCTTTTACCAACTGCGCTTGTGTCTCTGCTATCTCTGCCTCAAGCCTTCCGATCTGTCCCTCGGCCTCGGCAATCGCGCGCTGTATCGCCTTCACCTCATTTGCACGCACCAGTCCTTTGGCCAGCAGGGCCTTCTTGCTTTGATGCTCATCCCCGAGCAGCTCCAGCTGCCGCACGGTCGCATCACGCTGCCGTGTGTAACCGATCTCGCGAAATTGCAGAGCTTTTATGTTTTGCTCAAGCAGGGAGAGTTCGCTGGAAAGTTTAAGCTGCTGCGCCTTGAAATTGAGTTGCTGGCTGACGAGGATCGACCAGACATCTTGGTCGGCACGATGCTCGTTCAGCAAGCTCGAGATGTCGAGAACATCGGCGCGCTCGAATTGCGCCGTCAGACGCGCCGCTGTCACGTCCAATCTCATGCGGCGCAGAAACAGCTCCCGTTTTTTTGCCAGCGCCGCGGTCTCATCGAGCCGGACCAGCGGCTGATTTTCGGTGACCTGATCTCCCTCGCTGACGAGAATTTGCTTGATGATGCCGCCCTCCAGGTGCTGCAAAATCTTGTTCTGGCCTGTGGCAACGAAACTGCCCTGCGTGATGACAGCAGCCGCGAGGGGGGCTGTAGACGCCCAGGTCCCGAAACCACCGAATGATACGCCCAACAGCACCAACCCGACTGTCGTCTGCTTCCAGATCGATCTTGGAACATCAGCGTACCATTCTATATCGTGGACCTTGGCGATGTCAGACATACGGGCCGTCTCCTACTGCAATTGATGACCGAAGGCGCCGCCCTCGATGTTTATGCCGCGAGTTTCCAGCGCTTTCAAAACGTCGATGCGCATGCCAAACAGCGCCACCGTTCCGTTCACCAGCAGGAGTATCTTGTCCACGCCTTTGAGGAGCGCGGGCCGCTGGGTGATGGTGACGACGGTGATCTTTTGCTCCTTCGCATGCTGGAGGGCCCGAACGAGTGCAGCATCGCCTGCATTGTCGAGGTTCGAGTTGGGCTCATCCAGCACCACCAGATGGGGATCTCCGAAGAACGCGCGGGCGAGGGCGATACGTTGCTTCTGGCCGCCGGAAAGGGGGGAGCCATCGGCAGCGACCACCGTCTCATACCCGTGTGGCAGGGTCGCGATCATCTCATGAACGTCGGCCAGCATCGCTGCCCGATAGACCTGCTCATCTTCGGCGTCCATCCTCATCCGGGCTATATTTGCCTTGATCGTGCCGGGGAAGAGTTGCACGTCCTGCGGCAAGTAGCCGATATTCTCGCCAAATTGGCGCTGGTCCCAGTTGCGCAAATCCATCAGATCCAGTCTGACATTTCCGGAGGTTGGCAGGATCGATCCCACAAGCATCTTGCCCAGCGTGGTCTTTCCCGCGCCGGAGTTGCCGATAACCGCCAGCGAATCTCCAGGCTGCAGAGCGAATGAGATCCCGTTGAGCACGACACGCTTGGTCCCGTGTGGCACGTAAAGCAGCCGTTCGACGTCAAGGCGTCCTTCGGGCTTCGGCAAATTGAGACGGTCGAAATTGAAGGGCGAAGCCTTCAGCAACGCCGCTATCCGGCCATAGGCGGCGCGTGACTGGCTGAATTGATTCCATCCCTCGATTGCGCCTTCAATCGGCGCGAGTGCGCGACCGGCGATTATCGATGAGGCGATTACCATGCCGCCGGTCAATTCGCCCTCAACCGCGAGATATGCACCCCAGCCTAGCATCGTAACCTGGGTTAAAAGCCGCGTACCCCTTGAAATCGCTGAAATCGCGATATTCCTGTCCTGGGCTATGACTTGCGCCTTCAGGGAGGCGGCGGTGTCCTTTCCCCAGATTTGCACTGCCTCCGGTATCATCGCCAGCGCATTGATGATCTGCGAGTTGCGCGTCATCGAATCCAGGTGAAGATTGGCCTTCACCTGAGCCGTGTTTGCATCTGCGAAGGGTGTGGCCGTCATGCGCTGGTTTATCTGCGTGAGAATGAGAAGCAGGATCGCTGTCGTCACGACGATAAATCCGAGATGCGGATGAATGAGGAAAACAGCGAGAAGAAAAACAGGCGCGATCGGCGCATCAAGAAATGACAGCAGCGTTCTCGATACCAGAAAAGAGCGAACCTGCTGAAGATCGCCGAGGGTCTGGTACTCTCGACCATTGCTTTGCAGCGAAGCGCGGGCTGCGGCGCTCAGAATCGGCGCACCAAGTTGGGCGGCAACCTCCACCGCCGTACGCATCAGGACGAAACGCCGCAATGCGTCGAACATAGCTTGCAAAATGATCGCGCCAACGATCACGACCGTCAACATGATCAGAGTGTCGATAGACCGACTGGTCAGAACGCGATCGGAAATCTGGAACAGATAGATCGGGATCGCCAGGACGAGTATGTTACTCGCGATCGTGAACAACATGACGATCATCAGGTTGTGCCGTACGGCATTGATGCCTGCCTTGAGACTGGTAGTGAAGTCGATCGGCCCCAGACGCTTGTGGAACGTGCCGCGTCCTTTGCCCGATCCTGTGCCACTGCCACCGGAAAACGGCTTGCCACCCAAGGGAGGACCGGCCGTAATAGGACCACAGTCGCCCTCAACGATCTTCATGCCATCGGCTGCCTTGGCTTCTGGCACGCCGCGTGCCGACAGCTCAGACGAGGCCTTGCTAACCGGCTCCAAGGGGACGCGGCCTGCCCCCTGAGGTGGTACAAACCTGTTGGGGACCTCATATGACGGTTGTATTGGCTCGCCCGCCGCCGCGGACTGCTGGCGGGATATGTCTGCTTCTGGCGCAGGTCGGCCCGTGCTGGCGTTCAGGCATTCCTCCACGGCACGCTCGAATTTCGCGCATGCTTCCGCCGTAGTGTCATATGCGCCCCGAGCGGTGCGTGTGTCCTCTGTCTTCGCCTCCATAGGTCCGGTCGGGACGGCAAGGCGATTGCGAATGTCAAACATTCATCCCCCTAATGTCCAAGCACGGTGTTCACCCCGTCATCCAGGTGCGCATCGTATTCTGCTGCAATGTAAGGCTCGGGCGCCGCCACATCGGTTGGCTCCAACATTGAATCGTCGAGGAAGAGCACGGCCTCGTTGACGAGCGCGTCCGCATCGGGGCTGCCAAAGTCAGGCTGGCGCGATATCAACTCGGCTTGATAGAGTGTCTCCTGGGAGTATTGATCGCCACCGACATAGGTCCTTCCGAAGGAATCGAGGTCGACGATGACGGCATTGTTCAAGAGCGCGTTGGAACCCGTCGAGACCGACCATCCGGCATCGAGATGAGGGGCGATCGCATTCATCGCGAGCGCGATTTGATCACTGTCGCCCAGAATGTTTGTCTGCTGGATGGACTGAAGTTTGAGGAGGTCGCCCCTGACATGGAGGACTTGCAGCCCTTCGAGGCCTGCGAACGCGTCCTCCGAAAGCACCTTATGCGAAATATTCCTGCTGCCGCCTGCCAGCGCATTTGCGGCGTCCAGATACTGTTTCGGTAACGCATCGAACCGGTCCGGATCTCCGATATTGGCGATGTGGGCCTGGTTCCAGAGGAGGTTTGCGGACGAGGAGACCGTGCCCTTTCCGGTGGTGTGGAAACCAGACGCGCCGCCCACGACGTCGTTGTCGAACAAGACATTCAGTTGTTGAATGATGTTTGCATCATAGACCGACCCTCCAACGATAATCAGGTCGTAGGCAAAGCCCAGTTCGAAGATGGACGTGTGATTCACGCCAAGATTGTCGCCGCTCACAACGCTTGTCGTGACGCCGGACGACGAGAGAATTCCGACATCGTTGTCGCTCATGAAGATGAACTGCTCCAGCCAGTTCACGATCATGAGGTCTCCCTCGATCTCCGTGATGGACCAGTATTGCGGATAGTCGCCGGCGCTTGCCGGATCTGTATCTGGTTCCCTGGAGGCGTCCAAACGCTCGAACGTTGCGCTGTTGAACAGCTCGTTGGCGTCACCGGTCGTCGGTTCGCCGACCGCAGAGGTGATCGCATCGACGTCCCACAGCGCGTTGATCTGGACAATCGCATTCACCTCGACATGGTCACCGACGACTGCAGTCACTGTCCCGCCGGTCCAGAAGCTCTTCAAGACGGCGTCGTTGACCAGGGTGTTTCCGCCGGCTTCGAGTTCGACAGAAGCCTCGATGGCGGCTGTCCCGTCCTCGATCGTCCAGGTGTTGGACCCTAGATCGTCTTCGGATTCCTCCTCCGCGCCATCGAACGAGTGGTAGTCCTCAAGCTTGGGCGCCTCGGCAACCAGTTCACCGTTGACATACACGCCTTCGATGGTCTTCGCCGTCGTGAACACCTGCATGGCGTCGCCTGCACCGGGTTCGGCGGCGTCAAGCTGACTAAGGGTTGTCTTGATGACCGCGATGATTTCCGCGCTCGAACCGGGTCGCTCCAGATCGCCGATGGGCGATAGCGAGGCTGCGGCTTCTGCGCCTTCGAGCAACTCGAAGTTATCGATGGGGTCTGGGGAAAAGACGAGGCCGTGCCCGCCAACACTAAAATAATCATTGTCGGAAAGCGCGATGGCCTGATTGAGATGATTGACGACCGATCCGGGAGGCTCGATCTCCGGCGGAATAAATTTCGTCGCCCCGTGTGAGTTCGTGATCTCATGTTTCGGCCAGTTGTACTCCGTATTGCCGGGGACGTTTCCATCGGCGCTTTGGGGAGGTGGTGTGCCCTGGAACCCCGTCGGCCGCGGATCGAGATGCCAAGGCTGAGGCTTAGGCGACCGGTAATCGAGTCCGGGCTCGTAACCCAGCAACTCATAGGGCGCCGCGAAATCAGTTTCGATAACCGGAAGCGGATCCAGTTCGGCCTTGACCGGATTGAAGGAGAATTGGTGATATGCCTCCCGGAAGCGAACGTCTTCGACGCTGACATGGAAGACACCAATGAAGTGGGCGATCTCTTCGGTGATCTTATCCAACATCGTCACGGCACGAGCTCCCCGGTCAATCGCCGCCGCGACGCGTGGTCTGGCGGCATGAGGTAGCTGCGCAGGACACCTGCGCAGCCGAGATTGTGTTTCACAATCGGTTGAGAGCCTGTTTGCTCTTATGCGTCATCGTCCCCATCTTCTCCAACCACCGAGCTGGTGAGGCTGCCACCGACCACGGTCATATCGATCGCGTTCTGTTGCAGGTTGGCACCCATCACGATTTCCTGGTTGAAGGCGTTGGTTTCGATGACGGCATCAGCTGTCGCCGAGCTCGTGCCGGTGACGAAACCGTCGTCACCATTGCCAGAGCCCCACGAACCACCGTCGCCAGCACCGCCATAGCCCGTTGTGGCCACTCCGCCTGCACCGCCTGCACCGCCGTCTCCGCCATAGGCCCAACCGCCGTAGCCGTCACCGCCAAAGCCGTCGGCCCATGCGCCGCTCAAAGCAGCGCCGCCGTCTCCGCCGCCAGCCTCAGCCCAACCGCCATAGACGTCGCCGCTCGTGGCGCTGCCAGTGGCCGCATCGCCGCCGGTCCCGGCTCCACCATTGCCGCCGTCGCCGCCGGTGCCCGTGCCGTTGCCCGTACCGGTGCCGGTGCCGGTACCGGTGCCAAGAGCGTCGCCACCGCGGCCGCCATCACCGGCGTCCGTAGCACCTCCGCCTGCACCGCCTGCGCCGCCGTCGCCTGCACCACCGCCGGCACCTCCAGTGTTGCCACCGCCGGCACCGCCTGTGGCGTCGCCGCCATTATTGTCGACGATGACAGGATCAATCAGACCTAGAACAGCGCCAATGCCGGTGTTGGCTGCGCCGCCGGTGGCATCACCACCGTCTCCAGCGTCAGACGCATCGCCGCCGTTGGCGTTTCCGGCGTCTCCACCGCCGGCGCCGTCGCCAGCCGTGTTGTTGCCGCCATTGCTGCTGTCACCGGCAAAGGCTAAGCCGGCACCGAGTCCGAGGCCAAGCCCCAGACCGACGCCAAGGCCTTCGGCTCCGTTTCCACCGCGGCCACCGTCACCGTTGCCGCCGTCGGCGCTGCCGCTTGATGCGGCGCCGCCGGTCGCTGAACCACCGTCGGCATGACCGCCTTCACTGATTCCTCCTGCCGCCAGACTGACGGCCAGACCGCCACTGCCATTGCCACCGTCGCCGTTGCCGCCCGTGGCGTCACCGCCGCGTGCGCCATCGCCGCCATCCGCATCTGCGTCATTGCCGCCATCGCCGCCTGAGCCACCGCCGCTGATGCCGTCGGCAGCCGATGCCGATCCGCCATTGGCATTGTTGTTGAGCTCGAAGGAGCCGTCATTGCTGACCTCGGCGTTGTCCAGCTGATCATTATCCTGCAGGTTGGCGACCTGGTTGATGACGTTTGCGACGTCGTTGCCAGCGCCGTCCAGGGCGTCGTTGAGAATATCGTCAAACCTGATGTTGAACACACCGTCGATGGAGCTGCCACCGCTGACATCGATGTCGGCGAAGTCGTCGTCACTCGGCAGGTAGCCTTCCAACCCAACGTCCACGGTCACACCAACATCGACGGTCGTGGTGTTGACGTTTTCGTTGGTGTTCTCGCTGGTATTGAGATTGGCATTGCCATTCAGGTTGCCGTTACCGTTAAGGTTGAGATTCCCATTGCCGTTCAGATTGCCGTTACCGTTTAGGTTGTAGTTCTCCGATTCACTGCTCTGGGATTGTCCCTGTCCCTGTCCCTGTCCTTGTCCCTGTGCCTGTTCCTGGTCGTCGTCGTAGAATTTCAGATCGTGGTTATTCCTGAACTTGTCCGACATTGTCGTGTCCTTGTCTGGATCCGCGACAGCTTGACCGTCATTCATCTTCTGTACGGTCTTGGCCACGCAGAGGTTGAAATTGAACTAATACTCGAAAAGCGGACGTGCATCGCAAGACCGCTTAATCCTGCTTGCATGATCGTGATCTGTTGATTGAAGGATCCTCCCAGAAATGTTGGTGAGAGGGCTCGGCTGATTAAGGCTCGCTACACTGAGCCGACGCATCCCCAAGCGGCCCTTTAGACGCAAGCCGCAACCCGAAGACTGGGGACATTACCCGGGGAATGTAAGTTGCTATTTAGAGCTAGTACCCCCACTACGCGTGGGTTCTACGGTGGGACGAGACGCGTTAGCGCGCCCTTACAGACGACCGCCTCCATCCATGGGGAACTGAGAGCTGCGGGTCGCCGGTTATCGAAACGCTATTGCCCGCCGGTGCGGAGGAGAAGTGCGCAGGCAACTGAAAACCGCGTTTTCCTGATGGGACAAAGATACTTAAATGTTCCGATGGAGAGGTTCCGTGCCGCGATACGTGTACGCAAGATCAGGGATCATGGGGCATGGATTACCGTGCGACAGGTCTGCCCCTGGCTTCAGTCAAGTATTTTCGGGCAAAGTGCCCCAAAAGAGGTAGATCCTGTCACTGGCTGCCTCTTAGTGCTGATCTCTGCATCAGTCTCTCAGAGGGCGGGCGAACGCCGACTGGGGTAGTTCCTTCGGTCTATTCCCAACCGAGGCTCTTTGGTTTACGGTTTTGAGACGGTGGATCGAGCACCCGCACTCTGTGATACCACATCCGGGGAGGCAAGCTAAATGATGCATACTGCGCCTCGCGTACAAGACGTCAACGCGGATCGAATGGCGTCTTCGAGGACAGGGCCTTATCTGCGCGCGCTTTTGTCTCTCGGCTCTCCTGATGTCCTATCCGGAGCGGCGGCGGCTATCGAGCGGGAATTTCCTTGCCTGAATGTGGAGCATGCCGCTCACTCGCCGGACGGCCGCCTTCATTCGAGCGACGGTCTGGTGCCAAGCGGCAATGCGTAAGTTCCAGGACATCCTGCTCCTGCTGGGGCAATTGAATTATACTTGGACAAATACCGAAAGCCTCCTGATTCATATGATCGCCGGGCTGGCCTTGTCGGACAAGGAGACGGCAATCGTCATCTTTCTCACGCTGAATACTCCTCGCGCGCGGATTGATCTCGTGGAGCGTCTGGCAAAGATGCAAAAAACGCCAGCTGGTTGCCGAAACGATATCCTGGACGCGACAAGGCGCTTGTCCGAGGAGGCAAAGCTCCGAAACAAGTATAATCACTGCATCTATTCATTTGATCCGGACAGCGGCCGGGGACTTACGCAGTCGATGCGGATTTTCGAGAGCAGGGACGAGATAAAATACGGCAAGATCGAAGAGCTTGATGATCAGGAGATCAACCGGATCAAGGCGAGCATAAAGTCCTTGATTGACATCAATCAGTCCTTTTGGAGAATTACTGAAAAATATGGGTTTCCCAAATAGAACGTGTGCAAGAATGTGAATGAGCGAGCGCCTATGCCGCACGAGCATTAGCGACATTGAACCCCGCCGCCTTTTGCACGACCGACGCGTATCTGCGCCCCCGTCGGCCAGGTGAGGATGCGCGGCAATTGGGAGTCGGATCCTTGCGCAACGGGCGGAACCATCTTTTCAAAGTCCCTTCACTCTTGAAACTTGACCATGCTCCCGCCCCCCGTCGCCTGATCGGTCGGAAAGACTTCGATCCGCGCGACATCGACGAAAATCGGAAGCTCGATGACGTTGGCGATGATGGCGGCGATATGATTGGGCTGAATGGGACGATAGCCATCATAGAGCAGCGCCTGTGCCTGCTGTTCGGCGATTGCGGTTCGGTAAAGGTCGGTCTGGACGCGGCCCGGAACAATCTCGCTTACGCGGACAGATGTTCCCAGAAGATCACAGCGCAGATTGTCGCAAAAGAGGCTCAATCCCGCCTTGGACGGCCCATAGGCACCCATGGAAGGAAACGGGGCCCGGCCGCCGCTGGATCCCAAATAGACCAGGTGTCCGCGCTTTCTCTCCACCATTCCGGGAAGGAAAGCGCGCGTCAAATGCATCGGCGCCTTAAGGTTGATATCGATCATTGCGTCGATCTCGGACGGCTCGATCTCATGAAACGCAGCGCGCGTGGAGAGAATGCCGGCATTGTTGACGAGGATGTCGACATCAACACCCGAAAGCTGCTGGACGATGGCGGCCGTGTCGCGTACATCCGCCCGGACGGGTATTGCGCCGCAAAGCTCGCTCAATTCCTGCAACGAAGCATCGTCCCTGCCGACAGCGTGGACCGTCAGTCCCATTTCGCACAGCTTCACGACAGTGGCCCGGCCGATGCCACTGGTTGCGCCGGTTACGACGGCAACCCGGTAGGGAAGAGGCTCAGACATAGATATAGCCCCCGCTGATGACGACGTTCTCACCAGTTGCATAGGTGTTGCGGCTGCTCGCCATCATCACGATCCATTCAGCCATTTCGGTTGGCTCTGCCGCTCTGCCAAGCGCACTTGCCTTGGCAAGCTCGGGCAGAAAGCCGAGCTCCTTGGCCCTTTCGGTGGCAAAGCCAGCCGGCGCGACGGAGTTGACGAGGATCTGATCCGTCGCGCACTCCTGAGCGAAGGATTTGGTGAGGCTGACCACTGCTGCTTTCGTTGCCGCATAATGCGCATTCTGCGGATGTGCCTTGAAAGCATCCACCGAGGTGATGTTGACGATACGTCCGGTCACATCAGGCACATTCACGAAATTGCGCATGTGAAGAACCGCAGCAACCATCATATGGTATGTGCCCTTCACGTTCACCGCATTTTCCAAGTCCCATTCCGCGTCTGTAATCTCCAGGATCGCCTTGCGCGGATAGATAGCAGCACTGTTGATCAGTGAATGAACGCGACCAAGCTGATCTGCGACCTGCGCAAATGCGCCATGCGCGCTTTCCTTGACGGAAATATCGGCGCTGGCGACTGCCACCTCGGCGCCGATTGACTGAAGAACCGTGGAAGCGTCTGCCAGAAGCTTTTCATTCTTGTCGATGAGGCCGATCCTGGAGGCGCCGCGCTCGACCATGATTTTGGCGGTTGCAAGGCCGAGGCCGGACGCTCCGCCGACGATAACGACAGTCTGTCCCTTCATTGTTCACCCTTCGCGCATTGTGTTTCACTCATTTATTGGTATGTTATCACTTATATGCAAAGTAGCAAGCCTATGTTCATGAAGTCATTTTTGCGGAGAGATGAATGGTCCCGTATCTGGCCCTTGAGAGCAATACGCCGCAATCGACCAAGGCTTTTTTCGAAAGACTGCGTCTCAGCGGCTATCTGGCTTGCGAAGACAGGCCGTCGCTTGCCCGAAAGTGGCATGATATGTGATAAGTGCGGTGAGGTGGGCAGGCTAAAGGGACGGATTCGAAAGTGGCATTGATAACCCAACGGGGCAATCTTGCGGAAATCGTGGTGGCAGAGCTCTCGGCGCGCATTGAGTCCGGTCTCTATGGGCCGGGTGACAAGCTGCCGTCGAGCGCCCAGCTTTGCGACGAGTTTGGCGTCAGCCGGACGGTCATCCGGGAAGCGGTTGCATCGTTGCGCGTTGCCGGCCGGTTGACCGCGCGGCAGGGTGCCGGCGTATTTGTCTCCGAAAAGGACACCAAGACGCTCAATTTCGAGATCAACCGGATCGACGATATTCGCTCGGCCATGCAGATCCTGGAATTGCGATTGGGTGTCGAACTGCAATCGGTCGCACTCGCAGCGGCGCGTCGAACCCCTGAAGCTTTGGCCGAAATCGCGCGTGCCTATGACTATCTTGAAAATCTGAACACGGATGATGCCGAAGTTGAAGCGCGCGCGGATTTCGACTTCCACCTGGCAATTGCCAAAGCGACCCGAAATCCGCATTTTCCGCAATTCCTTGAGGCGGTCATAGGGGAGATCAGCTTCGATCTCGTGCTCAAGCACCGTCAATCCTCAGGAACCTACCAAACCTATCTCAAGAAGATCAACAAGGAGCACGCGGCCATTCTGGCGGCAATAACCCAGGGAGATGTCAAGGGCGCCAAGAATGCGCTGGCCCAGCACCTCGAAGAAAGCCTTGTGCGATACCGGGCCATGCTTGAAGAATCGTTGCCCGCTGAGATAGCCGATTGAAAGCCCGGCCAAATATGTCGCCGCATTTCGCCCACCGGCTTCCGATTCAAAGGCAGGTGCCATTCATGACTGGCAGTTGTTTCTGGCGGTCGCATTCACAACGAGGCGACCGCCGCTTTGGCTCGCAATTTACTTGCCGCTGGCCAACGCGTGCTCGCGGATCTGGCTGAGACTCATTTTCGCGGTCAGTGCTTCCGGATCGATGCGAATCTCGATGAGCGCCGGTTTTCCGGAACTCTCGGCCCTTTCGAACGCAGAAGCGAATTCTCCGGTGGTTTCGACAATTTCGCCGTGAAGGCCATAGGCACGTGCAAGAGCCGCAAAATCGGGGTTGGTCAGCTCTGTACCGGACACTCGGCCCGGATAAGTCCGCTCCTGGTGCATGCGGATCGTGCCATACATGCCGTTGTTGATCACCAGAAAGATGACGCGCGCGTCATATTGCATGGCGGTTGCCAGTTCCTGACCGTTCATCAGGAAGCAGCCGTCGCCGGCAAAGGCAACCACCGTGCGCTCCCGGTTGGTAAGCTTTGCCGCGATCGCAGCAGGCACCCCATACCCCATGGAGCCGTTGGTGGGGCCGAGCTGGGTGCGGAACGTGCGGTATTGATAGAAGCGATGCGCCCACGCGGAGTAGTTGCCGGCGCCGGTTGTCAGGATTGCGTCCGGGCGCAGATGTCCGCGCAGCCACGTCATGATGTCGCCCATCTGAACCGCACCCGGCGTCTGGAGATGGACCAGATTTTCGCGATAGTCCGCATTTGCCTGCTTGGTCCACGCCGCCCAGCGCGGATGGGCAATGGGAGCAAGCCCCTTCGCTTGCCGGGCAAAGGCCGTGACGCTGGCGTTGATTGGCAGTGTTGCGTGATAGACGCGACCGAGTTCCTCGGCGCCCGCGTGAACATGCACAAGCGTCTGTTTCGGCACAGGGATATCGATGAGGCTGTAACCACCCGTCGTCATCTCGCCGAGTCTTGCTCCAATGACAATCAACAGATCGGAATTCCCGATGTGCTGGATGAGCTTCGCTCCTGCAGCAAGGCCGAGATCGCCCGCATAATTGGCATGGGTATTGTCGAACAGATCCTGGCAGCGGAAAGAGGCTGCGACGGGAAGCGACATGGCTTCGCTGAACGCGCGAATGTCGGCCACTGCCTGGGACGACCATGTGCCACCGCCCAGGATCATCATCGGCCGCTCGGCGGCTTCGAGCCGGGACCTTAGTTCCTGCAACTGTTCTTCGCCGGCATGCATTTCGACCTTCTTGTATGCGGGGGCGTCCTGCACTTCCACCCGATCGGTCAGCATGTCTTCCGGCAGGGCAACGACGACGGGTCCCGGCCGGCCATTGACGGCGCGGTGAAAAGCCTGGCCGATCAGTTCGGGGATACGGGATGCCTCATCGATCTGGACGACCCATTTGGCCATCTGGCCAAACATGCGGCGGTAGTCGACTTCCTGAAAGGCCTCCCGTTCCACCTGGTCGCGGGCTACTTGCCCAATGAACAGGATCATCGGTGTCGAATCCTGGAACGCCGTATGCACGCCGACGGATGCGTTCGTCGCGCCGGGCCCGCGTGTCACGAAACAGATGCCCGGCTTGCCCGTCATTTTGCCGTAGGCTTCGGCCATATAGGCAGCGCCACCTTCCTGACGGCAGACGATCAGTTCGATGTCATCCCTGGCATCATGAAGGGCGTCGAGGGCCGCGAGATAGCTCTCGCCCGGAACGCAGAATGCGCGCTCGACACCATGGATGCGCAATGCGTCGATCAGTACCTGGCCGCCATTGCGGCCTTTGGGACCGTTTGTCATGTTTCCGTCCCCAATTTCGTTGTGTTTCAGATGACCGAGTCTTCGAGGAACGGCCTGTTTGCGATAACGCGCTCATACCCGAATGGCCTAAGGTCCAACGTGCGGAATTTGCCGTAGGTCACGAGCTCGCTGAGCGCACGGCCCATTGCCGGCGATTGCTGCAGGCCGTGACCACTGAAGCCGTTTGCGAACAGGAAATTGCCGACGTCGGGATGCGGGCCCAGAACGACATTATGGTCCAGCGTGCAGAAGTCATAATGGCCGGCCCAGGCGTTGGCCACTTTCAAAGCTTCGAAGGCGGGTACGCGCTCGGCCAGCACGGGCCAGATCTCCTCTTCGAATTCGTCATGCATGATGTCGAAATCATCAGGATCAACTGCCGGATCGTTCTTCGGATAGGTCCCCATCAGGTAGAACTGCCCTTCGGGACGGAAGAAAACGCCGCTGGGGTCGATCGTCAAAGGGACGACGCCTTCGAGCGGGGTCGGGCAGGAGACGACGAAAAGGCTGCGGCGGCGCGGTTCAACCGGAATATCAAGACCCGCCATCTTGGCGACCTGCGCGCCCCGCGTGCCGGCGGCATTGATAAAGGTGCCGCAGGAAATCGTCTGTCCGCCCTTGGTGGTGACCGAGACGATCCGGCCGCCTTCCCGATTGAGACCGATGACCACGTCCTCGATATATTCGGCACCGAGCGAGCGAGCCTTCTTGCGAAAACCCTGCATCAAGCCGGTGTTGTCGAACCAGCCTTCACCTCTCTCACCATAGCTCCCAAGTGTCAGCCCATCGGTATTCAGCCAGGGAAAACGCCGCTTCATCTCGTCAGGCTCAACGAGCGAAATCTCCGCGCCACACGAGGTCTGCGTGATGTGGTTACGCCTCAAAACCTCGCGGCCCGCGACATCGCCTGCCAGGAAAAGATATCCATTTTCCTTGAAGCCGAGATCGACCTTTTCGCCATCGACGCTGACATGCTTGTCGAAATCGCGGATGAAATCCGATCCGAACTGGGAAATCCTGACGTTGATCGCATTGGAGAACTGATGCCGGATCGAACTGGAAGAGAGCGCCGTTGCCGAGCGGGCATAGCTCCAATCGCGCTCGATCACGAGGATCGACCCTTTGAAGTCCGGGTTTGTGGCAAGAAAATACGCGGTTGCGCTGCCGATGACCGCGCCACCGACGATGACGACGTCATATGCGGTTTTCAAGGCTGGCATGACAGACCTACTTATCCTTTTGATCTTCGAAATGGCCGGCAGCCGTAAAGCTTCCGCCCTGGTAGCGCACCGCGGGATCGTTCGGGTCACCCTGGCTTGTCGCGGCGAAGACCTTGTCGCGATAATCGTCGGCACTGTCCTGCGGCTTGTAACCAAGGACGGCCGCCGTTCGATTGTCCCAGAATGCTTCGCTGTTGTTGGACATGCCATAGGCGACCATGAAACCAACGCGCGGTGCCGACAGGCTTTTCTCGACGAGCTGGCGGCAGTCGCGATAGGACAGCCATGTGATCAGGTGGCGGCGATCGGTCGGTTCGGGGAAGCTCGAGCCGATGCGCAGGCTGACGGTTTCGATACCGAATTTGTCGAAGTAGTATCGCGCAAGATTTTCCGCGAACGTCTTCGATACGCCGTACAGGCTGTCCGGCCGCGTCGGAACGTTGCCATCGATCGTCTGCGTGCGCTCGTAAAAACCGATCGCATGGACAGAGCTGGCGTAGACAATACGATTGACGCCATGCTGCCGGGCTGCCTCGTAAATATTATAGCTTCCGACGATATTGGCATTCAGAATGGTTTGCCAGGGCCCTTCAAGGGCCTGGCCGCCCATGTGGACAATTGCGTCGCAGCCTTTCACCGCGGCCGAAACGGCATCGAAGTCTGCAAGATCGGCAGGCGCGTCTTCCTCATGCGCGGCAAGGTTTTCGCAAGACTGTCGCGCCGAGAGGCGAACGATCTTGCCGAGCTTTGTGCCCGATTTGCGCAACTCCGTGCCAAGTGCGCCGGCTGCGCCGGTGAGCAAAGTGCGTTGGTAATCAGTCATGATACTTCCCTCAAGCTCGAATTAGCAGAGTGCGGCGAGAGCCGTTCCGATGCGCTCGATTGCGATGGACAGGTTCTCGCGCGAGGTTGCGAAGGACACGCGGATATAGGGTTCGATGCCGAAGGCAGCGCCCGGAACCGTGGCGACCTTTCCTTCCGAAAGAAGGTAGGCGGCCAAATCCGTATCGTTGGTAATGCGCGTGCCGCTTTTGGTAGAGCGGCCGATGTAAGGTTCGCATTTCGGGAAGAGATAGAACGCACCTTCCGGTGCGCGGACTTCAAGACCGGGTATCTCGGAAAACCCGCGTGCCACCAAAGCTCCGCGTGCCTTGTATTCCGAAACGGCAGCCGTCACGAATTCCTGTGGGCCGTTGAGGGCGGCGGCGGCGGCGATCTGCGAGATGGACGAGGGGCATGTCGTGCTTTGCGACTGCATCTTGTTCAGAACCCTCGTCAGGCTCTTCGGCCCCGCCGCATAGCCGAGCCGCCATCCCGTCATTGCATAGGCCTTCGAAACACCATTGATGATCAGCGTGCGATCGCGCAATTGCGGGCAGGCGATAGCGAAGGATGTGAACGGCACATCGCCGCAAACGATATGCTCGTAGATTTCGTCCGACATGACGGAAACCTGCGGATGGCGTTCCAGCACCACCCCGAGCGCGGCGAGTTCGTCATGGGTGTAGATCGCGCCGGTCGGGTTCGAGGGCGAATTGAACAGGAACCAGCGCGTCTTATCGGTGATGGCCTGCTCCAGCCGTTCCGGGGTCAGCTTGAAATCGTCCTCCACGCCACAGGCAACGATCTTCGGGGTGCCGCCGTGGAGGATGACGATATCGGTGTAGGACACCCAGTAAGGTGCCGGAACAATGACCTCGTCGCCCGGTTCGAGCGTCCCGAGAAAGGCGTTGAACAGGATTTGCTTGGCGCCATTGCCGATGGAGATTTCATCCATGGCGTAGTCGAGATCGTTTTCGCGCTTGAATTTTGCGACGATCGCGGCGCGAAGCTCCTCCATGCCATCCGGGCTTGTATAGCGGGTTTTCCCGTCACGCATCGCTGCGATCGCGGCCTCGACGATGAAGTCGGGCGTATTGAAATCCGGTTCGCCCAGGGAGAGATCGACGACATGCTCTCCGTTAGAGCGCATGGATTTCGCAGCCATGGAAACAGCCATGGAAGGCGATGATTTGATGCTGCGCGCTCGGTTGCTCTCGAAGTTCATGATGTTCATCGTTTCCCCCTTCTCAATTATGCCGGCCGTAATCGGCCGCAGCCTGATCCTCGGTGATGTATCCATTGAGGATATCGTCATCGACCAGGCCCGACGGACGGTTGGATGGGTTTCCGTAGCCGCCGCCGCCGGGAAGCTGGAGGATGAGTTTCTTGCCGTCCGGGACGACCTGCAGCCCCTTTCCGCGCAACGGAGTGCCGTCGTCGAGCGAGACAAAGCCAGCCGCTCCATCGTGGCCACCGTCGCGGCCGCGTGCCGGATGCCCGAGCCGATCGAACATCGCTGAAAAGCGGAACATGTAGCCCTCCGCTGCAGCGATCTCGATTGTCTGCCCAAGGCCGCCGCGCTGCTCCCCGGCGCCGCCCGAGCCTTCGCGCAATTCCTTGCGCCAGACGATGACCGGGCCGACGTTTTCCGTCGCTTCGATCGGCATCGTGTGGACGCCGCTCGGGAAGGCTGTTGCATTGAGCCCGTCGAGGGCAGGCCGCGCCCCGGTTCCACCGGAATTGAACATGAGAATTTCGGCGCCCTTGCCGCCGATCTGGTCGCTGACCGGACGAACGCTCATATGCAGATTCCAAAGTGCGCTTGCCCCTTCCGCCGGCACCTTGCCGGGCAGTGCCTGATGGAGCGCACCGAGAACGAGATCGGGAACGAAATGCCCGAGAACATGGCGGACTGCGACCGGAGCAGGGCGTTTTGCATTTAGAATGCAACCTTCCGGCGCAACGACGTCGAACGGGGCGAGCGAGGCGGCATTGTTGGGAATTTCGGCGGCGACGACGCACTTGATGCCGTAGCAGGCATAGGCCTTCGCATAAACGAGCGGCACGTTGATGCCGAACTTGCTCATGCCGGACGTTCCCGCAAAATCGACCAGAACGCCTTCGGGGCCGATGGTGAGCCTTGCAACGAGAGTAACGGGTTCGTCATAACCGTCGAGATCGAGGCTGTAGGACCAGCTTCCATGCGGAAGGCTGCGAAGACGCTCCAGCGTGGCTTCCCGACTATGCTTCAGGATGAAGGAGCCGATCACATCGAGGTCATCGAGATTGAACTCCGTCAGCATGTCGATCAGTCGCCGATGCCCGGTCTCGTTGCATGCCGCGAGCGCGTAGAAATCGCCAATGACCTTGTCGCTCTCGCGAACATTGTTGCGGACGATGTTCAACAGCGTGCGGTCCACCTGGCCGCGCTCGAAGAACTTCATGATCGGAATGAACAGACCTTCTTCATAGACTTCACGTGCATCGGGACCAAACCCGCGGCCACCGATATCGACGACGTGGGCTGTCGAGGCGAAATAGCCGACAAGCTTGCCGTGATGGAAGGACGGCGTGACGATGGTA
This sequence comes from Pararhizobium sp. LjRoot235, assembly GCF_964254145.1. Classification (NCBI taxonomy): domain Bacteria; kingdom Pseudomonadati; phylum Pseudomonadota; class Alphaproteobacteria; order Hyphomicrobiales; family Rhizobiaceae; genus Pararhizobium; species Pararhizobium sp. LjRoot235. The sequence continues at coordinate 997,711 of NZ_CAXUSP020000002.1, forward strand.
ATGTCATGAAGGTGTCCGGTCCCTTTCCAGGGATCATTGGTGATATAGACGTCGCCTTCGAAGATGCTCTCCGGCCCGATATCCTTGATAAAATGGGCGACGGATTCAGCCATCGCGTTGACATGGCCCGGCGTGCCGGTCACCGCCTGCGCCAGCATTTGCCCTTGCAGGTCGAAGATGCCCGCCGAAAGGTCGCCGGCCTCGCGTACGCTTGTCGAGAAGGCTGTGCGAATGAGAGTTTGGGCCTGTTCCTCGACGACGGAGATCAGGCGGTTCCACATGACCTGCATGTGGATGTCGATCAGGGATTCGCTCATGGTCGTGGCCCTTTCAACGGCGGGTGATGAGAAGGCAGCCGTCAGTCTGGACGGTGGCGGTGAAGGAGGAGGTCAGAACGGTCGACGTTTCGCGCTCGACGATCACCGCGGGACCATTGACGATATCGCCGGGTGACAAGCCTTCGCGCTCGTGGATTCCTGCATCCACAAATGATCTGCTACCGGCGTCAAACAGGCGACGGCGCGTTCGCGGGTCTATCGTGCGACATCCTTCGACTGCGACGACGCGAGCGACATCTGGAAGCGGCGAGCTGGCTTTCACCGACCAGCTGACAATCTCGATTTCGAGGCCGTCGATCGCCCGGCCGAAAAAGCGCTCGTACTCAGCCAAAAACAGATCACGGATACGGTCGGCGCTGGCGTTATCGAAACCATGGAAGGGAAGGGCGACAGGAATATCCCAACCCTGTCCCGCATATCGCATGAAGACAGTGCGATCGATGATCGGATTTTCCGTATCAAGGCCGCCAGCCACGAAACTCAAGGCCTCGTCTTGCATGGCGATCATCAACCGGTTTGCGCCGGCGCTATCGAAGCGCGACAGATTGAAAACCGCGCTGCGCACGGATTCATATCCGAACGGTGCCCTGAGAAAGCCGATTGCAGAACCGACGCCGGCCCCGGGCGGAACGAGGAAGGTGGAAATTCCCATTTTTTCGCAGAGGCGGGCGGCATGAAGCGGCCCGGCGCCACCGAAGGTGATCATCGTGAAATCGGAGATGTTCTTGCCGTTTTCGACAGTGTGAACCCGGCCGGCATTCGCCATGTTTTCATCGACCATCTCGCACGTGCCATAGGCCGCGCCGTCGGGGTCCAACTTGAGGCTCGCTCCGATCTCGCGCTGCATGGCGTCGCGCGCGGCTGCGATAGAGAGCGGGATTGCACCGCCGGCAAAATTGTCCGGATCGAGCTTGCCCAGAATGAGGTCAGCGTCGGTTACGGTCGGATTGCGGCCGCCGCGCTGGTAACAGGCGGGACCGGGTTCGGATGCGGCGCTGTGCGGACCAACCCGGATTTGCCGCATCGCGTCGATGCCGGCAATCGAACCGCCGCCCGCTCCGATCTCCACCATCTCCACGACGGGAATGGAGATCGGCATGCCGCTTCCCTTTCGGAAGCGATAGGTGCGGGCTACCTCGAACGTCTTTGCGGTCTTGGGAACCTGATTCTCAATCAGACAGATCTTTGCAGTCGTCCCGCCCATGTCAAACGAGAGCACAGTGTCGAGACCATAACGTCGCGCGATGTCCGCTGCGAAGATCGCACCGCCAGCAGGACCGGACTCCACCAATCTCACCGGAAACTCGGCCGCACTTTTCACGGAGACGATACCACCGCCCGAATGGATCATATAAACCGGGCAACCAACGCCAATCTCCTTTAACGACACCACAAGCCGGTCGAGATAGGATTTGATAGCCGGTTTCACATAAGCGTTGGCGCAGACCGTATTGAACCGCTCGAATTCGCGCATCTGCGGCGACACTTCAGAGGAAATCGAAACGGAAAGATGAGGCAGGCGGGACAACAACGCCGAACGCACCTGCACCTCATGTGCGCCATTCACATAGGCATGAATGAAGCCGATCGCCACGCTCTCATAGCCGCCTGCTTCAATACTGTCGATCATGGACCCAAGCGTCGTCTCGTCCAACGGAAGCAGCGTCTTGCCCGCCGCGTCAATCCGCTCCCGAACAGTGAAGCGATCGGTACGCCCGATGAGTGCCGGCGGCAGTGAAATGTTGAGGTCGTACTGTTCAAACCGGTTTTCGGTCCGCATTTCCAGAACATCACGAAAACCTTCGGTCGTGACGAAGGCGGTCTTGGCGCCCCGCCGCTCGATCAGCGCGTTTGTCGCAAGCGTCGTACCGTGGATGAGAATGTCGATGTCGGAGAGCTTTATTCTGGCCATTTCGGCGACGGATTTTACGCCCTTGAGGATCGCCCGCTCGGGGGCGGCGTAGTCTGTCAGAACCTTGGTTGAATGGAGCGCCCCATCGAGATCAAGTGCGATGTCTGTAAATGTTCCGCCGATGTCGACGCCGACGCGGCAGTTTCGAGGCGCGCTCGTCACCATTCCATTCCCCATTTTTGTTCCGTTGCGTTTCTTGTCCGTTTTCCTGCCTTTCTCCAGCGATTGCCACAGGTCCTGCGCAAGAGAAGGAGAAATATTTCCGCTTGACGAAGATTACATATATCACTTAACATACAAGTGTCAACATGAGAGTGAGTGCTCGTTTCACCTCGATGAACCCGAGCCAGGAGGAGGCGGAGGAAGACCGGTTCACGGCAGCCATCAGGCCGTTCATGCCGCCCAAGAGGAAGCGCCGATCTTCCAGGTCGCCGATTACGGCCTCGTCGGCGATCTGTTCGATATCCCGCCGGAACTCGAACAGTGGACTGGCCCATCGCCGTGGCCGTGCCAATAGGCGACCACCAGCTGGTCGCTTTTGGTGAAGGCCCGCTCGGTACGCAAATAGGCGCGAATTTTCTTCGCCAGCCCGGCTTCGCACCCCACCCAGGCGAACCGTGACTCTCCCGGGACCGGAAAATCGGCGCTTTCGACCGCATCCAGCAGGCTGCGTCGGCAAGCGGCTACGCCATTCTCCCGATAAAGCCACTCGATTGCAACGCCCGGCGGGGCCGCAAGCGCCTGCCGCTCCGTATCGCTCGCAACCTCGATAGCAGCAATTCCCCGCGCCGTCGCCGGCAGGCATTCGAGGATACGGGCAATGGCGGGCAGGGCGGTCTCGTCCCCGGCGAGCAGATACCAGTTGGCCTTGCCGATGCCGCCGCCGCCCGGTCCCGCCACGCCGACCAGGTCGCCGGGCCGCGCCTGCCGCGACCAGCTCGCGCCGGGGCCACTCGAACCATGCAGAAAGAAATCGACGTCGATAGTGCTGCGGGCCCGGTCGATGGAACGCACCGTGTAGCGCCTCCAGACCGGGGCGAACTGCGAGGCTTCCGAACCGGAAAAATCGAGCTGGCGCCGCTGCTGCGCAGCAACCTCGTCGAGGTTGATCAATAGCTGCAGGTGCAGCGCGCTCATCGTATCGAAACGCTTGATGCCATTGCCCTTGAATGTGATCCGTCGCATCCGTGGGGTTATATCCCGGACGGCAACGACTGCGAGCGTACAGAAGCTGGGAGGGAAGCGGCGGTTGCGGCTCTCTTCGTTCCATTCGATGCGCGGCGCCGGATGCCCCGCTAACTCCGAAAATTCGGCCTGCAGCCACATTTTGACGAAGTAGAACGATTCAAGATCGGCGGCAGCGGCCTCAACCATGACATGACGGCCGTCCTGACTGAGCGAGCCGGCAACCTCCGGCAAGATCACAGTAAAAACGCCATCGTCTTCCTGCACGTCCATGCCGTGCTCGCGCATATGATCGCAAAGGCGGCGAAGACAGTTTTCCGGGTCGGGAATTTCCACGCGTGCCCGCAAGGCATAGGGTCGGGCACGATCGGCCGAAAGTTCAAGCGGGCTCATCGCTTTACCTCGATACCGGGCTCCACCACGGGATGCCATAGCCGCTCGGAAAAGAAGCGCTGGCGGGAAATCGACACGATCGCGGCCCGCTTGCTGGGGAAATCGACGGTTTTAATATGGGAAAAACCCGATCTCTGCAGGTTGCGCAACTGGCGATAGTGATCGGCCTGCGGCTCCTGGACGATGCGTTCGGTGCGAGCCTCGTCGAGGAACATCAGATGGAGCAGCGACGGCAGCCAGGCCGTGAACCATCGGCGCCCGCGAAAGGCGTCCTCTCCAACGATCACGTGACAACCGCGGTCGTAGTCACCGGCATCGCAGAAGGTGCCGATCAGGTCCTCCTTCGCCCAGTAGATCTCGAAATAGGAAAAGGCCTTTCCGTCGAACCGACCGATGAGTGGGATGATGTGCGGATCGGCGAGCATGCCCTCCAGATAACGCCGGTGACGGGCTTCGTCCCCGGCTTCGCGCCAGAATTCATTGACCCGTGGATCGTTCATCCAGCGATGGATATCAGGCAGGTCACCGAGCGTGGCAGCATCGAAGGCAAGTGTTCCTCCGAGCCAGGGAACGAAGCGGGCATAGAGCCGCCCAACCGGCTTGGGCGGCCTTGCGGGATGTGCTGTCCTGCCGTCATGAACATCATGGCGGGGATAGGCTGGCGAGGGCGAGTGCATCCATAATTCCGGTATCTGCCAGACCATATCGGCACTCACTGTTGGCTTTGAGGCCAGGGTCTTGCCCGAGATAGCGAGGCCACGTCGTAAAAGCTCCGGCAGAAAGCCCGCCCATCCATCACCGGCCAGCGACACCGAGGCAAGATCGCGCCGGGTGGCAAAAAGATACTCGAAAGCCGAACAAGCCAACCGGACCCCCTGTGGGCCAGACGGCGGCAGGACGGCAACCTCGAGGGTCGCCGCGGCTGCCCGCGACAACAGGAAGAGCGCGTGATCGGCTTTGCCGGACGAGACCGACAGAGCCGATCCGGTTTGCCTGACCTCGATAGCCCCTGCTTCGGAAAGCAGGGAGGACCGATGGACAAGACCATCGCCAGAGGCGGTTTGGTTCCCCATGATATTCACAGGCGAGCTCCACTGCCTTTGAAACGACGCCTCACATCAAAAGACTTTCGTCAGCGAGACTGCGAATGTGCGCCCGCGTCCCTTATAGTCGAACACCGTCTCATCGGCGAGCGCGCCGTAAAGCGCCTTGGCGCGCGAACCCCAGACGGTCGTATAATCCGTGTCGAAGACGTTATGGATGCCGAAGTTCAGGGTCGTGTCCTTATTTTCGAACGCGTAGCCGCCCGTCAGATCGAATAACGTGTAGCCATCGATCTTGAACGCATCGGCATCGGTCAGTTCGAACACGTGCTGGCCTGAGAATTTCAGGTTGAGAGCGTCACCGGTCCAGCCGACGTAACCACCGAGCTTGGAAACGCTGGCGCTGCCGACCGAGTCCTTTTCCCAATCGTCGTCGCCCTTCACCTCGGTTTTCACCCACTGGCCCAAGACGCCGATGTCAAACCCGTAGTCGAGTTTCACGCCGGCCTTTCCTTCGATGCCGTAGACACGCCGGTCCTGATCCACGACCTCCACCGCGAGCGTCGAGCGGTTGAGGTTGATGGAGCGATCGGAGAGCGAATAATAGGCTGCCGTCTCGAAATTGTAGGTGCCGTCATCCAGCCTGTAGCCGATTTCGAACGAGTTGGTCTTGATCGCCTCCAGGGCCGAATCTGCGACGTTGACGCTGTCGATCAGCGAATAGTGACCACCCGACAGTGAGTAGAGGCCAATGCCATAATACTTGGCTGGGTCAGGCAGTTCGAAGCCCTGACTGAAGTTGGTGTAGACCTGCTGCGTATCGGTCAGCTGATAGATCGCACCCGCGTTGAAAAGCGCCGCATCGTAATCCACCTCGCCGCCGGGAATGACATCGGCGGACGTCGCCGTCCCCTGAAGAATGGCAACCTGCTGGGCCGCTCCGACGAAATCGGAGACCTTGGCATTGACGAACTGGTAGCGCACGCCACCGCTCAGCGTCAGCTTGTCGGTGGCTTCGTAGGAGGCCTCGACAAAGCCGGCGACGGTCGAGACGTCGATCCCGGGATAAAGGCCCGTCGTGCCGATCGTCTCGAAATTCAGGCCGCCCGTCGTCGCTGCCAGAAGCATGTCGAAGACATTCTGATGCGACGAAAAGGAATCACGGTCGGCATCGATGCCATAGGTGATCTTCAGATTATCGGTCGGCTCGGCAACCAGGGCGGCCTTTATACCGTAGTAGTCCGTGTCCTGCGAACTGCCGGCAAAATATCTGCCGGACGGAAACGGGCTGAACTGCAGCCGCTCGCTTCGATAGGAACCCTGCAACAGAAGCTGCTGACCGAAGACATCGTCATCGGTATAGGTAACGTTGAACATGGAGCGGCGGGTGCGCGGATTGAAATCCGACTTGTATCCGCTGCGCGTCTCGAACAGGCTTGGATCGGCCAGCGCGGCAAAGAACGGGCCATAATAGAGGCCGTAGTCAGACTCCTGCTTGCTGTCAAAAAATTGCCCGGAGAGTTCGAGCCGGCGGCCGCTGTCGATCTGGAAGCCGACAGACCCCATGATATCGATACGGTCGTTGAAGGCTGTCGAGGTTTGCGTGATGTCCGGAATGAGGACGGTGCCGGTACCGTCGTAAAAGGCGCCGGATTTGCTGCCGGCCACGGAAAAACGCGCGTCCCAGTTGTCGCTGTTATAGGTAACGGCGCCGGCTGCGTTGCGGTCGAAGTCCTTGCTTCCGGAAAAACCGCTGCCCATGCCGCCCGTTACTTCGGCATGCACGCCAGGCTCGGCATCCTTGCCCTTCTTGGTGATGATGTTGATGATACCGCCGGTGGCGTTGCCGCCGTAGAGCGCGGTTGCGCCCGAAAGAACCTCGACCCGTTCGATGTTGAAAGGATCGATGGAATCGAACTGCCGGCTGAGCGAGCGGGCGGAATTCATCGACACGCCGTCGATGAGGACGAGTGCTGTACGGCCGCGCAGGTTCTGGCCAAAGGAGGTGCGGGCACCCACGCTTGCCGGATCGAAGCTCGGTATCGTTTCGCCGAGAATCTGCTGCAACGTCTTTCCAGAACGTGCCTGGGACTGGATTTCCGGCGATTCAACGACATAGATCGTTCGCGCAGTCTCCGAAATCTGCTGCGGCGACCGACCGCCGGTAACCACGATCGCATCGAGCGTCGTCGACTTGTCCTGGCTTGTTATTGCTGCGTCCGCCACCTGATCCGTATCCTGGGCAGCCACGCCGGTGCCGGCCATTGCAGCCGCCATCGTTACCAGCCACACCCCACCATGAAATTTTCTGCCCATAACGTCCCCTGTGCACCGAAAAACAACCCGCCCGCTTGATCCCCGGAAGCGAATTGGTAATACAAGACAATTTCAGTCATGTTTATGGGATCCGATGTATCCCCGCTTGGATTGAGGCGAACCGGACTAGGACGGACGCGAACTTCAACAAGAAAGGCCGTGCACGGCATGGAAACCATCCGACCGCTGAAATTCGGCACGCTGTCGCTCCCTGACAGCGAAAGCAGGATCGTATGCCGCAGCATTCTTCTCGATATGCTTGGCGACGCGAAAATTGCCGTCGAAGACGGCGATCTGGCCGGCGTGACGGGGCTGTTCTGGAAATATGTGTCTCTGTCGCTTGCGACGCTCTATTTCCCGAAAGTCTCACTTCGCCTGACCACCAACGGCCTCACGGATTCGGGTATCGTCATTGTCCGCGCAATGGACGGGCCGCTGTTCGTTCACCACCGCCGTCGCAAGATTGATGTCGCGCGCTCGGACGTTATCTTTCTGCCTGCGGACGGGCCTTCTGAAATCACTCTGCCGGAGGGCGGCCGCTTCGACTGCGCGCATCTTCCGGCTTACGCGCTTGCTTCCATGCGCGAGCTTTTGGCACCCCTGATGATGCAGCCGCTTGCGGCCGACTGCCTTCCGCTGCAATTGCTGACCAGCTATGCCGGCTACCTTCTGCGGCAGGAGTATCAGAGTGAACAGGATGCAGGCATGATGGTCACACACTTCTACGACCTGCTGCCGGTTCTCGCCCAGCATGCCGGCAGTACCGGCGCGCCGGATACCCCGCAGAACCGCATCGCCTCCGTCAAGGCCTATATCGAACGGCAGCTCGCCAACGGATCCTTCTCGCTCACGGATGTGGCCGACAACGAAGGCATCACGCCGCGCGCGATCCAGAAATTTTTCAGCCGGGAGGGAACGACCTTTTCCCGCTATGTGCTTGGAAGACGGCTGTCGCTTGCCAAGGGCTTCATACTGGCGGAGGGACCATCCATGCCGATCAGCCAAATCGCCTACAATGTCGGCTTCAACGACCTCTCCTATTTCAATCGCACCTTCCGAAGCCGCTACGGCGTGCGGCCATCCGATCTGCGCCGTCTCGCCAGTGCATGACCAATGCGTGCAGACTCGAAAAGCCGCCCGAAAAACAAGGGCGGCTCTTCCGATGAAGCGGATGACTTGCGCGGGTCTAAAGTTGCCTCAGGCGGCGTCGCTGCGCCTTTCGAAGGCGACCAGCGGATTGTCTACCATGCCCTGGAAATCCGGCACCGGACGTTCGTCGTCGTCGGCGTAGCCGTGCGTGAACAGGCGGACGCGGTTCAGGCACAGGCGGGGATATTCATCGCCGAACAGGTCGAATATCGCAAAGCGCGATGCCATGTCCGGGAACCGCGCCTGGTAGCGCAGGACACTTTCGCGCGCGAGCGCCCAGAAGGCGCTTTCGGAAATGCCGGATCGCTGGTCGAGCAGCACGGACATATAGCGGAAGACGCAGATGAACAGCGTCGTCTGGATAAAATGGATGAGGAAATCGGCAGACAGGCAAAGCAGCACGGCCCGGACCTCCTGCGGCAGGCTGGCGCTCTCGGGAAATTCCTCATCGCACACGATGACGTCATCGATGAAATCGCGAAGGGCGAGCCGTTCGGGGCGCCCGTCCTTCACGATGAGCGTCGCATTCTGGCCGTGCGCCGAGAAGGCGAGGCCATGTTTTGCCAGGAGGTGGAAAACAGGCGGGATGACAACGTCGAGGAACAGAGCCAGCCATTCGGGCACGGATATGCCCGCCTTTTCGGCCAGCGCCTGCACGACCGGCTTGCCATCGGTCCCCGCATGCAGGAGAGCCGCGAGCGGAACACCGGTTTCACCGGGCTTCAGATGCCCGGCCAGGCTGTCGCGCCAAAGGCAACCCAGCATCTCGTTGAATTGGTAGGGCGCGCCGTCGATCGTCGAGAATTGCGGATGGACGTAGTGCATGCCGGCGCGTTCACCCAAAAGAACCAAGCCGCATTCGTCCGACAGGAACCGGTCCCTGGCGAGCAATTCGTCAAGCCACGTCGTCAGAGGAGCGGCGGTCAGCGCCCGTTTTCCCGGAATGCCGCGGTAGACTGCCGTATTGAGAATGGTCATGCACAGCTTCAACGTCGATTTTTCCGGGTGGGAAATGTTCGACAGGGTGCGCACGGATTGCTGCGGCAGATAGTGATCGTCGCCGTGACCGAGCAGGACGATATGGTCCGATGCAATGTCGGCGGCGAAGTGCGGGACGATCATGTGGTCCCATTGCCAGGGGTGCACCGGCATCATGTGATACGTCGCGGCTGAGCCTCCGTGGCCGGCAAGGGTGGCCCGGAACGCCTCCAGGTGGGGTTCGCCGACCGCGTCGCGCACCAGCCCCTCATTGGTCAGGTTCTGTTCCGCAATGAAGGATGCGCGGTCCTTGCTGACGGCAAGCCACAGCACCTCTGTCGGTGCTTGGTTTTCAGGCGTATAGGCGAGATAGTCGGAATAGCCGAGGCCGATGCGTCCCTTGCTGACCGTCACCCACGGGTGACCGGTGGTTTCGCCTTCCAGCCGGATGTCGTCGAGTCCGGCGAGTTCCGCGCCGGTTTTCGTCGCCCGGGCAGCGATATGCGCGTCCGAAACCAGCGTATTGCCGAGCTCCTTGATGAAATGTGCGATCGTCATCGGCTTAACGCCAAGTTCAGGCAGGACCTCCGCACAGAATGCAAGCGGATCATCGAGCGGCGTATCGATACCTCCCTTTGTCTTCACGATGCTGTGCGGGTCGACGGAGAGATTGTCGAAGACATAGCGCTTCGCCTTGAACCGATAGGCCGTATCTCCGATCTCGATGCGGTAATGGCCCGGCTTTTCCTTTCTTACATCAAAGACGCGCTCATACGCGAACTCCTCGATGATCTTGGCGAGAAGACGCCGGGAAGCCTGTTGCCACAGCTCCTTGGAAAAGGCGCCAGCAAAGACGGGATCATAACGCATGGGCATAAAATCTCCTGAAATCGAGGAAGAATCGGATTGGCGCCCAGGCAGGCCGAAATGTTGGAACGATGCCGGTGCGCTGACGCGGTAACGCTCCCTGCCGAGCAGTTGGTTGACGATAACGGCGTTGCGGAAAGCGCCGAGACCGAGATCGGGCGCCCCCACGCCGTGGTGGAAGGTTTCCGCGTTTTGGACGAAAATGTTGGCCCTGCCGCCGTCGCACCGACGCGCACGAAAATCCTCGCCGACGATCAGGTCGCCTCTCTCGCAGGTTTCGAGAACGCGGCCCTTGAGCTTGCCGAGCCATTCCGGCCAGGCATGGCGATAGCCGGTCGCAGCAACGATCGCATCCGTTTCGACGAGAGCCTTCTGCTCGAGATGGTTATGGCCGATCCCGAGACGGAAGGAGCCATGCGGTCCTGCGCTCTCCAACGTTTCGACCGCACAGTTCGAGTAGAGGGAAAGGCCCGGATCGCGTCCGCCGACGGAACGCTCGTAAAGAAGATCGAAGATCTCGCCGATGGTCGAGAAGCTGATACCCTTGTAGAGAAGACCCTGGTTGGCCGCGATCTCGCGGCGCCTGGACGGCGCTATCGTGTGGAAATGGCGCATGTAGTCGGGGGTGAAATATTCGAGCCCGAGCTTGGAATATTCCATCGGGAAAAAGCCTGCGGAGCGGGTGATCCACTGGATGGAAGAGCCGGCGGCGACCATCTCCGGCGTCAGGTCGTTGTAGAGCGCCAGTACGCATTCGGCAGCGCTTTGCCCGGAGCCGACAACTGTTATGCGCCGCCGCTTCGAAAGCTCGGTGCGGCGCTTGCCGAATTCGCTGGAATGCAAAAGGGGGCCTGCCGTCCGGATACGGGCCCAGTGCGGCAGAAACGGTACCGTACCGACGCCGATCGCAATGTTGCGGCTGCGATAGTGCTGCCTCGCCCCCGAAGCCGCGCGGCTTTGGACGAGGAAGCTGTCGGACGCTGTCTCATGGGTGACATCGACCACATTCTCGTCGAAACGGCAGTTTGAAAGCTGCTCTGATACCCAGCGGCAGTAGTCGTCATATTCCTGCCGGGGGATCATGAAGTGTTCGTAGAAATAGAATTTGTAGAGGCGGTCGTGCGTGGCGAGATAATTCAGGAAGCTCAGCGGGTGCGTCGGGTCGGCCATAGTGACGAGGTCCGCCATGAAGGGGACTTGCAGGGTCGTGCCCGGCAGAAGAAGACCTTCATGCCAGCGGAACGCCGGCTTGCGCTCGAGAAAAACGCTGGCGAGATTGTCGTGGGAGGAGAGGAGGGCGGCAAGACCGAGATTGAACGGTCCGATACCGATACCCGCCAGATCGAGATCCATCATGATTATAATCCGAACTGTTGGCTGAAGCGGTCGCGATGGCAAAACATCAGTTTTGCGCGCTTGTCGGGAAGGTCGATTTCGCCCTGTTCCTCGAAGGCGCAGACCGGCGCATAGCGCAGCAGACGCCGCGCCGCGACGCTCGGCTCACCCACGACCTTTCGGGTCGCGGGATCGTCCAGAAAGAGGAACCGGGTGAAGGCGCGGATCACCGCGGGCGCTGTGCCGTGGCCGAAGAAGGAGGGCTCTCCGACCAGCATATGCCAGCCCCGATCTTTTTCCTCGGCCGGGTAATAGCGCCCGAGAATATCGTCCTTCGCCCAATAGGCTTCCCAATAGCTCATCGGGATACCGTCGATCAGGCCGATATAAGGGTCCTGATGCGGATCGGCGAGGTTGGTGTCAATATAGGCGGCTATATCCTCGATCGGCTTTGCCATCTTCCACTGCGGTACCACATGTGCCTGGTTCATCCAGCGCCAGAGAAGCTCCAGGTCTCGCTCCTTCTGCAGAAGCCGGAAGCTAACCGTACGCCCGATATCCGGGTCGTAGCGCGAATAAGCCCAGGCCGCGGCGGGCTTGCTCAGATCAAGCATCGGCCAGGGCCTTTTCTGACTGCAGCATGGGATTGTCGATTTCGAGGTAGACCGACTGCGTTTCGAGCGGGCCGACGAGTTCGTCCATCCGCGCAAGGCGAGTTTTCAGGTTGGCCTTGCAATGCAGCGCGGGCGCCAGCATCTTGCGCATGAGCCCGGAATTTGCACCTTCGAGCGCTGCGAGCCGCAGCAGTTCGCGGCGCAACAGGGCGATCAGAACAGTCTCTGCGACAAGCCCCTCGCGCCCGAGCGCCCCGATCATGCCGAGCACCGCGTTGATGAATGCGTAGTAGAGCAGCCGCTCGTCCACAGGCCCCTCGCCGAAGACGGTTTCGCTGGCTTCGCCGAGACCGGGCAGGGCTTCAGCCAGCCTCTTGTGAGCGCGCTCATGGTGGAAGAAGCCCTGATTGTCACGATAGAAGACGCCGATCGGGTAGCCGTCCTTGAGCTCGATCAGCATGTTCTGTTGATGCGCCTCCATGGCGATGCCATGCCGCAGATAAAGGCCGAAGACGGGGCGGACAAAGACCCTGAGGAACCGTTCGAACCAGTCCGTCGCGACGGCATCGAGCACACGGTTTTCAATCCGGGCACGCTTGCGGATCAAGGCGCCGAGGCGACTGCCGCGTTCGGGCAGATGCTCGCACAGAGCAGCAAGAAGCGAGACGTTGCGATCGGCATCGGCTCCGGTGAACGGGTTTTCACGCATTGAAACGGACAGACCATCAATCACCTTCCCAGCCACCTTGACGCCCAAATAGGCCGGGTCAGGCACGAGCGTCAGGCCTGGGTAGCTGCGCGAAAAATCCTGCCACAGCCGATGACGGCGGAAACGATACATGTCATCGCCGCGCAACAGTTCGTGCGCGAGGTTGACGCGCACCGAATTGGTGATGCCGACACCGAGAGAGACCTTCAGCATGAATGGGGCATCAGGCCGGTAAAGTGTACGCACCGACGATGTCGGGAACCAGGGCTTTCCCGCCTCGCCGCAATCAATGACACGGCCGTCCGCGACGAGGGCAGCGACAGCGGGATCCTTCAGCATATGATCGGCCTGCCAGGGATGGACCGGCAAGAGCGCGAAATCACCGGCGGGCAGACACGCTTTCAATTCGTCGAGGTCGCTGCCGGTCACGCTCTCAAGCCAGCTTTCGGCAGAAGGTGATCCTTCGGAATGACCGGTATGAAACACGCTCCTCTCGACAGCGAACCAGCGGAGCGGAAAGCCGGTGGCGAATTCGGGCGAATAACGGCGCGACTCTGCCTCCGTCATACCCTCGCGGCTTTTCGGGCAGGGGTGGATTCCATGGCCGGCGATCAGGCCTTGCTCCGCTGCGATGAAGGAGACTTCGTCACCGGCCAATCCGGCGAGATCGGTCTTGCGTGCCTCAAGCGCAGCTTCCACGAGCAGGCGGCTTGACCGGGAACGGCTCAGAAGATCCTCGCGGCCTTCCTTTGCCGCGGCCGATGGCTCCAGCCGTTCGAGGACTGCTGTGACGGCATCCGCAGGGCTGATGGTTTGCTGGGTGTTCCCGCTGCTCAGCATGACCGGCTCGCCGAAAAGGTGGTGCCCGGTTTCAGAACGGTAGAGTGCCGGTAAAACAAGGCTTCCGCCGCTGCCCGGGAAGGTGAGCGCGAAGCGCAGGTGCCCCGGCTTTCCAGACCAGCCGACGTGTTTGGGATATTCGCGCGCAACGCAATTGAGAAGCGAGCGCAGGGCAAGGATTCCGGCATTATGGGCGTGCATGTTGTGTCTCCAGTTCGCGGGCCGTCTCGCCAATCGCATCGAGGACGCGGTAGACGACATCCGGCGTTGAATGCGGGTTCAGAAGCGTAAGCTTGAAGTGGACGAGACCGTCGAGAACGGTCGTCGCGAGGGCTGCGATACCGGCATGGAAAAGGGCGGACCGTATTCTGATCGTGATCGCATCCGAGCGTTCCGGTCCGTCGGGCGAAAGGTAGCGAAACAACACCGTCGACAGCGACGGCTGCCGCGCCAACCGAAGATATGCCCGCGCCTCGATAGCCCTGGCCGCGGCAAGCGTGTTCTCCAGCGTCTTGCTGATCAGGGCATCGAGACCGTCGCGACCGATCGCTCGCATGGTCATCAGCACTTTCAGGGCATCGCCCCTGCGCGTCGTCTGGAAAGAGCGCTCGACCAGGTTTGGCGCATCGGCAAAGACGGCATCTTCCGGATTGAGATAATCCGCCTTCGTCGCCAAAGGTGAGAAATCCGACTGGTCGCGGATGAGAAGAGCGCCGCAACTGATGGGCTGGAACAGCATCTTGTGAAAGTCGAGCGCAATGGAATCGGCGCGCTCGATCCCCGCGAGGCGGTCGCGGTGGCGGGAAAACAGAAGGCCGCCGCCATAGGCGGCATCGACGTGCATCCATACGTTCTGCGCTGCGGCAATATCGGCGATCGGCTGCAGCGGGTCGATTGCGCCGAGGTCGGTCGTTCCGGCCGTCGCGATCACTGCGACCGGCACGCGACCCTGCCTTGCCGACTGCCGCAGGCTAGCCTCCAGCACCGGAACCAACATGCAGCCGTCAGTGCCGGTCGGGATCGCGATGACCGCGTCTTTCGCAAAGCCGAGAATGGCCGCGCTTTTGCCGATACTGAAGTGCGATTGCTCCGAGGTGAAGATGACGCCTGCTGTTCTCGCATCGTCGCCGCAACGCGCGGCTGCCAGATGGAGCGCCGTCATGTTCGACTGGCTGCCGCCGCTGGTGAAATTGCCGCTTGCTGCGGCCGGCAGACCCACGAGTTCCGTCAGCCAACCGAGAACCCGTTCCTCGACCATGGTGGCGAAGGGAGACTGATCCCAGGAATCGAGCGACTGGTTGGTAGCGGAGATCAGAACCTCGGCCGCCAGTGCCGGCACTGCCACCGCGCAATGAAGATGGGCCATTGCCGCCGGATCGCCGACGGCAAGGGCGTGATCGATCGCTGCCCTGCCGATGTCGGCGAGCGCCGCGGCAATGCCTGTTCCGGTTTTTGGGCAGGGATCGAGGTCATTCAGCATGCTCCTCAATCCCTGCACACTTGCGCCCGAATAGGGGCCGTGCCCTGCCGCGCCCCCGGCGACCAGATCGACCGCCTCGAGCATCGCTTCGCGAAAAGCCCGGCGTGAGGTAACGTCGCTGCCGAGGATCTGATCAGCGTGGTCTTGTTCGAGCGCGGGTGTCGCTTTAATCGCTACGAAATTCATGCTCATGCTGCCTTGCGTCCGAGGCGGCTGAACGCGGCCGCGAGGATGCCGGTGGCCCGATCGATCTCTTCGTCGGAAATGACGAGCGGTGGCAGGAAACGAAGCACGCTGCCGTAACGGCCGCCGGTTTCGAGGATGAGGCCGGCACGGAAAACATCGTTCTGGATTATCCGGGCAATCGCTGAGCCGTGCGGCGGGTGGCCAAGCGCATCGGGCCCGCCCTCCGGATCGACGATTTCGACGCCGAGCATTAGCCCCTCGCCACGAACTTCGCCGATATAGGACGTATTCGCCGCAATGCGCTCCAGATTGGAACGCAGCCTGCGGCCAGCGATGGCTGCCCGTTCGACCAGGCCGTCACGCCGGATGATTTCGAGCGTTTTCGATCCCGCTGCCATGGCCAACTGATTGCCGCGGAAGGTGCCTGCATGGGCGCCGGGCTTCCAAAGATCGAGCCCTTCCCGATAGATCACCACGGCAAGCGGCAGTCCGCCGCCGATTGCCTTGGAAAGCACGATGATATCCGGAACGATGCCGGCCTTCTGAAAGGCGTAGAAGCTGCCCGTCCGGCCGACGCCGCTCTGAACCTCGTCGAGGATCAAGGGTATGCCGAGATCACGCGTGACACGGCGGATGGTCCTCAGCCATTCGGCCGGCGCCGGGATGACGCCGCCTTCACCCTGCACGGCTTCGAGGATGACGGCCGCGGGAAGATTGATGCCGCCTTCGGGATCGCGCAGCGCGCGCTCGAAATACTCCGCCGCTAGCCTCGCCGTTTCGTCACCGCCACGGCCGAAAGGGCAACGATAGGCATAGGGATAGGGAAAGAAATGCGCGCCGGGCACGAGCTGGCCGACCGCGGCCTTCGGCCCGAGCGAGCCCATCAACGAGAGCGATCCTTGCGACATGCCGTGATAGGCGCCGCGGAATGAGACGATGTCGGTCCGGCCGGTCGCGGTCTTTGCCAGCTTGATGGCCGCCTCCACGGCATCGGTGCCGCTCGGCGAGCAAAACTGGATCTTTGCCTCTTCGCGTAGCCCGGCGGGCAGCGTTTCGAAGATATCGGCCACGAACCGGTCTTTCACCGGCGTTGTCAGATCGAGCGTGTGCAGCGGCAGGCCGGATCCGAGCACCTCCTGCAGCGTTTCGATGACTTCCGGATGGTTGTGGCCGAGCGCCAGCGTTCCGGCACCCGCAAGGCAATCGAGATAAGATCTGCCCTCGACATCCGTAATGGTGCAGCCGGAGGCCGATTTCAGCGCGATGGGAAAGCGCCGGGGATAGCTGCGGGCGTTCGATTCACGCCGCGCCTGGCGATCGAGGTAGAAGTCATTGCTCGAGAGGGCGGAAGCATCCATAAGATCAACTCCGTTGAGATTTTCCGGGAAAGTCATTGATGGGCTCAGGTGCCGGCCATTGCGGGTGCTGGTTGCGCCTTGATCGTCTGCAGCATCCAGACTGACAATCCGACGCCGAGGACGGAGATGACCGTTGCAAGCGAAAAGAGCGTCTCGTAGCCGAACCTGTCGGCAAGTAAGCCTGCGATCGAAGCACCGATCAGATAGATGACCAGTTCGGCGCAGGTCAGAATAGTGAAGTCCGTGCCCGGCTGATCGTCGGACGAAGACCTCATGAAGAAGGAATAGATCGCCACCAGTTCCATGTAGCGGATGAACGTCTGGAAGGCGGAAGCCGACATTGCCACGGCAATCCCGGGCCATATCCCGAAAGCATTCAGCGTGAAGGCGAGGAAGCAGAGGCTGCGCAGCCCGCCCAGAAGGACGAGCGTTGCCGTCAATCCCGCCTTGCGGATGATCAGGGCGGCGACGGCGGCGCCGAGAAGCCCGGCCGTGGCAGCCGCCCCGCCGGAAAGATAGCCGATCCAGTCGGTCGGCACCTTGCTATCGACGAGATAGGGTCCTTCCATGCCGCGCACCAGACCTTCGCTCGCCCGGTAGGTCAGGGCAAAAGCAAGAATCATCCAGGCATTCGGCCGCCGGAAGAAGCCGCGAAGGCTCGGCCGCTTTCGCGCGGCCACATTTTGTGAAGGCTCCGGCTTGTCCTTCATCCAGATCGTCGCAAAGAGGGGGAGGAGCGACAGGGCGGCAACCAGCAGGATCGTCGGCCGCCAGCCGATTTTGTGGAAGAGCACCAACGCCACCGTGCCGCCGATGATGACGCCAAGCGCAACTGCACCTGCCTGCACCGCATTGCCGACTGGGCGCGACTTGCGCGTCAGATGGCGCACCGCATAGCCATCGGTCGCTATGTCCTGCACCGAGGAAAGGAGAGTGATGACCAGGCCGATGGCAAAGAGCCAACCGGCCTGATGGGGCGCGACCAGTGCCATGGAGGCAATGCCCGCGCTGACGAGAAGCTGCGTCGGCACCACCCAGCCGCGGCGGTGACCGAGCGTGGGCAAGGGTGCATAACGATCAATCAGCGGAGCCACCGCGAATTTCAGCACCAGGGGCAGCATCAGCAGGGAAAACAGTCCGATGGCCGTGCGCGACGCGCCGCTCTCCCGCATCAGCGGCGGCAGGGCAACAAGCAGAAGGTAGCTCGGAATGCCCTGCGCGAGATAAAGCCCGCCCAGAACAGCATAGAGGCGTCCGGCGTCGCGCGAACCGAAACCTTCATCCACCGTAGGAGAAGCCTTTACAATTGTCATAGAAGACACCTTGTCGCAGGGGTTGCAAGAACCCGGATTGCCCTGCGAGCCGCGCAGTACGGCGCGCCATTAAACAGGAGTATTTTTATCATGTTTAAGGGCGTTGTCGCATGATTGCTTGGATTTGCGCGAACCTGAGTAAGACAATTGCGAACAGGAGAAATCTGCGGCACTGGCGACATCGACGAAGAGCAGCCGCTCGAAAGTGGTAGGTGCACGGGGGAAAAGGCGACAACCGACTGTGTTGATTTTTGCAGTTTGGAAAAGGTGCTCGACCGCAAACCGCTCGGCAATCATCGCCTTGCCGTTGGCATGGGTTCCCCCTGGATGAGGCCCTCGCTTTGACAATCACCCTTCCGCAAGTTCATTCAGGCGCTATGCTGTGCACCAAGAAACCAAGAGTGAGATTTTTCATGATGGCACAAGATCAGGGCCACTTCCGGGAACGGATGACAATTCTCGGCGATCTTGATGCTGCCTCCTTCGTCCCCTGGATCCAGCGCCATGCCGCCAAGCTCGGGCTCTCCCAGGCCATACGCCACACCAGTTCCGTCCGGATCGAGCTCGAGGTCGCAGGACCGGAAGAACTGATCGACATGATGGAGATGGGGTGTTCTCTGGGGCCTATCGACGTCTGGGTGGAGACAATAGAACGCACGCCGATCGACGACCAAACTGATTAGGACCACGGCGGCTCTTTTCGCCGCCAGGACATCTTTTGCCCCTTATTTAACCAATATTGCCATTGCGAAATAATTATGCAAACGTAAGGGTGCTGGTCGGCGATGACTTCGGGGGCATAGCCAGCAAGATATTGATATTATGCAGAAAGCTTAGCCATGCTATCCGATACGACCGGCTCCTGGACGCCAGTCGCCCTTTCCGCGGATTTGCCGGCGGGAACCGTGATGCCAGCACGGACGCCAGCCGGATCGATTGCCCTCTGGCGAAGCGATTCGAGGCGCATTGCGGCATCGGCGGATCGCTGTCCCCATCGCGGGATGCGCCTGTCTCACGGCTTCGTGCGCGGCGAAGCGCTTTCCTGCATCTATCACGGCTGGAGTTATGCCCGGGCAGGAAACTGTCTGCGCATTCCGGCCCATCCGGGGCTGGCGCCGCCAGAAACGATCCGGGTCGCAACACAGCAGGTCGAAGAGTCCGACGGGCTCATCTGGGTTGCCGTGGGAGAACCCACAGCCCAGCCCCCGCGGCTTGAAGGCCTCGTTCCCCTGCGCTCCCTGACGGCGCATGCCAGCGTTGCGGCGCTCGAAACTGCGGCCGGTGCGAAGGCAGGCCGCGAGGGTATTGTCTGGAAGGTGCAGGCTTCGCAGATGATCCGGCTGCTGCTCGCCCCACAGGAGAACCATCAGACGCTGATCCATGTTCTGCTGAGCGACAACAGCAACCCGGCCCAGCGCATCGCCGCGTCACGTGCCGCCGAAATCCTGCGGCGGGTGGCCGAAGCTCTCCAGACCCAGGGGATCGCGCCATGATGGACAATGCGATGATCAACGTGTGGTATCCGATCGGCCTTTTCAGTCAGCTCGACGCCGCCGGACGCAGGACCGCTCTGATGGGCGAGCCGATCGACGTCGCGCGCGACACCGAAGGCAATGCGAAAGTGATTGGCCGAAATGGACGCGCCTTACCCGTATGCGTCCGCTACGGCCACGTCTGGTCGTCCCTCGGCATCCCGCAAAAGCCACTTTTCGCCATCCCCGAAGCTGACCAGCCTGGCCGCCGTTTTGTCGATGTCGGCGTCATTCGCGTGCGCTGTTCACCGTTGCGCGCGGTCGAGAACTTTCTCGACATCGCGCATTTTCCCTTCGTGCACACCGACATCCTGGGTGCGGAGCCGAACACGGAGGTCCAGAACTACAAGGTCGAAATCCGAGAAGACGAGGTCTGGGCCACGCAGGTGAAATTCTACCAGCCGCAAGCTGCCAAATCGGCCAGCGGCGGCATCACGACAGAATATATGTACCGCGTGCCGGCACCGACGTGCTCGGTTCTCTACAAGACCTGCCCGCCGCGCCCGAGCGAATGGGACGTCATCACCCTCTTCGTGCAGCCGCTCGCCGAGGATCTCTGTGACGTCTGGCCGTGGATGGCGCTCTTCGACGACACGACTTCAATGACTGACCTCATTCACTTTCAGCAGACAATCTTCCTGCAGGACCGCTCGATCCTCGAAAACCAGATCCCGAGGCTCCTGCCCCTCGATCCCGGGATGGAGATTCCGACGCGGGCCGACCTTACTTCGGTCGCCTACCGACGCTGGCTGAAACGCCGCAACTATACATACGGCGCACAGCTGGTGGCGCAATGAAGCTCTACGATTACATCCTTTCGCCCAGTTGCTACAAAGTGCGCCTGTTGGCGGCGCTGACCGGTGTGAAACTCGATATCCGCCCGGTGGATTTCCACCCCGGCGCCGAGCACCGCGGCCTCGAGCTCCTGGCGCTCAATCCCGCAGGCTCTATTCCGATCCTTGAGGACGAAGACCTGATCCTGACCGAATCCTCGGCCATGCTCGCCTACCTCGCCGCGAGCGCGGCACCCGAATGGCTGGGCAGCGGCGCGGCGGAGGAAACGGCGCGCGTCCAACAGTGGCTCTCCTTCTCCCACCGGCTGACCGCGAGCCTCGGCGGCGCCCGGCTTCACGAAATGCTCCTGCGCCCGGGTGAAATCACAGCACTCCAGGCCCAGGGCATCGCCGCGCTTCGCGAGCTGGAAGCAGGCCTGGTCGAGCAGGGTCTCCGCGGCATGCGGTTTCTCGCGGCAGACCGGCCAACAATCGCCGACATTGCCTGCTTCCCCTATGTGGCGCTCGCGCCGGACGGCGGCGTCTCGCTTGCCCCTTATCCGGCGATCCGGCTCTGGTCCCGCGCGCTGCGCAGCCTCGAACACTTCATCGAGATGCCAGGCATCCATCGGCTGCATGAATTGAAGCCCGAACCCCATATCGAACCGGGCAAGGTGTGATATGACCGGCCACCTTCTGAAGAATTGCACGGCAGTGATCGTCGACGAGGGCAAGGGTCCGACCGTCCGTCGCAACGTCGACCTCCTGACGAACGGTCCGGCGATCCAGGCAATCGGCGAAAATCTCAGGACAAACGAGCTACCCACCGGCACGATCACGCAGGACGCCACCGGCTGGTTCGTCTATCCCGGCCTCGTCAATACCCACCACCATTTCTTCCAGTGCTTTGTGCGCAACCGCGCAGACCTCGACTGGACAAAGCTCTCGGTCATCGAATGGCTCGACCGCATCTATCCGATCTTTTCGCGGCTGACCGAGGATTGCTTCTACCATTCCTCGGTCACGGCGATGGCCGAGATGATCAAGCATGGCTGCACGACAGCCTTCGACCACCAGTACAATTTTCCCCGGCATGCCGGAAAGCGGCTGGTCGACCGCCAGTTCGAGGCGGCCGATCTCTTCGGCATGCGCTTCCACGCCGGACGCGGCGGCAACACGCTGCCGAAGTCGGAAGGTTCGACCATTCCAGACGTGATGCTGGAGACGACGGACGAGTTCATCGCCGATTGCGCCCGCCTGATCGACAGCTACCACGATGCCAGCCCCTTCAGCATGCGGCAGGTCGTCGTCGCGCCCTGCCAGCCGGTCAACTGCTATCGCGAGACCTTCGTGGAGTCGGTGGCGCTGGCTCGCGACCGCGGCGTGCAGATGCACACGCATGTGGGTGAGGGCGAAAGCCCGGTCATTCAGGCCCGACATGGCATGCGCACGGTCGACTACTGCGAAGAGCTCGGCTTTGCCGGCCCCGATGTCTTCTACGCCCATTGCTGGGAGCTGACCCACGACGAACTGCGGACGATGGCTGCCAGCGGCACCGGCGTCGCGCACTGCCCGGAACCGGTCTATCTGGTCGGTGCCGAAGTCACTGATATTCCGGCAATGTCCGCTTTCGGGCTGCGCGTCGGTCTCGGCTGCGACGGAGCGGCGTCGAACGACAATTCGAACCTGATGCACTGCATCCACTCCGCCTACATGCTGCAGTGCCTGACCGCATCGACGCGCACGCATCCGGTCCCACCTCCGGTCGACTTCCTGAGCTATGCCACGACCGGTGGCGCAAGCCTTCTCGGCCGGCGCGACATTGGCCGGCTTGCCCCCGGCATGGCCGCCGACCTCTTTGCAATCGACACGCGGCGCATGGACTACGTGGGCACGCGGCATGATCCGCTGAGCCTGATCGCCAAGGTCGGAATAGGCATGCCGACCGACATGACCATGATCAATGGCCGCATCGTCTGGCAGAAGGGCGAGTTCGCCGGGCTCGACGAGGCCAAGCTGTTTGCCGATGCCGAGGCCGCACTCGCAACGGTAGAATTCTAGAACAACCAAAATAGGGGAACTAACATGCTGACAAACCTGACCCGCAGAAACCTGATGAAGGCTGCCGCCGCCACCGGCCTTGCCGGCGCACTTGGCAACCGCCTCGCAATCGCGGCCGACGAGCCGCTCGGCATCACCCTCGTGCTCCCGTCGCCGGTCGGCGACGTCGGCTGGGGCCACGCGCTTGCAGCCGGCCTCGAGCCGGTCAAGGCCGCTTATGGCGACAAGGTAAAGGTCACCGTTCTTGAAAACATTGCTGAGGGTCCGGATGCCGATCGCATCATGAACAAGACCGTCGCCGACGGGAACAAGTTCCTGGTTGCCGGCTCCTTCGGTTATCAGAACGGTGCCCTGCAGATCGCCCGCCGCGATCCGAGCGTCACCGTCCTGCATGCCTCCGGCTTCCAGTTGGCTCCGAACTTCTCGCCCTTCGCGGCGAGGTATTTCCAGGGTACCTACCTGCTCGGCATGGCTGCCGCTGCACTCTCCAAGACCGGCAAGCTGGGCTCGGTGTCCGCCTTCGCCATTCCGGAGTTGATCACCTCCATCAATGCCTTCACGCTGGGCGCCCAAACGGTGAAGCCCGACATCGAAGTGTCGGTCGTCTGGGTGAACTCCTGGTTCGACCCCGCCAAGGAACAGGAAGCCGCCAAGGCCCTGATGGCGCAGGGCTGCGACGTGATCTTCTCGAACGCGCAGGATACTCCCTCCGTTATCGCAGCCTGCGAGGAAGCGGGCGTCTACGCCTTCAATCTCAACTCGTCGATGAAGAAATACGCCCCGAAAACCTATCTCGGCTGCGTCGCGACGGACTGGTCGCCCTTCTTCAAAGCGTCGGTCGACGCCCATTTCGCCGGCTCGTTCAAGGGCGCCAATACCTTCCTCGGCGTCGCCGACAAGGTCATCGAAGTGGTCGACTGGAACCCCGACATTCCAGCTGACATGATGACAAAGATCAAGGAGATCGAGGCGAAGATCGCCGACGGCAGCTTCTCGCCCTTCACCGGGCCGATCACCAGGGCAGACGGCAGCGAAGGGGTGGCTGTCGGTGCGACGCTCGCCGACGGCGAGATCGTCGCCATGAACTGGCATGTCAAGGGCGTCGCCACGCCGCTGCCGAAGTAATCCATGACCAACCCGCTCCTGTCGCTCCGCGGCATTTCGAAAAGCTACGGCCAGATCCACGCCAATCATGGTATCGATCTGGACGTGGCCCCGCAGTCGATCCATGCGATCCTCGGAGAAAACGGGGCGGGCAAGTCGACCCTGATGAAGCTGATCTATGGCGTCGAGCAGCCGGACGACGGAACCGTCGTCTGGGAAGGCGAGCCTCTCAGCCTTGCCTCCCCCGCGGATGCGAGGCGCAGGGGGATCGGAATGGTCTTCCAGCACTTCTCGCTTTTCGAGACGCTGACGGTCGTGGAGAACATTCACCTGGTCGTCAAAGGAGGCAAAACCGACCTCACCGAACGCATCCGCTCACTTGGTCGCGACTTCGGCCTCGAAGTCGATCCGCTCGCCCATGTACACGCCCTTTCCGTCGGCGAGAGGCAGCGGGTGGAGATCATCCGGTGCCTCATGACCAATCCGAAGCTGCTGATCCTCGACGAACCGACCTCCGTGTTGCCGCCGCAGTCGGTAGACAAGCTCTTCGACACCTTGCGCCGCCTGCGCGACGGCGGCATATCCATCCTGTTCATCTCCCATAAGCTCGAGGAAATTCGGGCGATCTGCGATCACGCGACGATCCTGCGCGGCGGGCGCGTCACCGGCAATGTAGACCCGCGCGACCACGATGCCCACGACCTTGCCCGCATGATGATCGGCCGCGACATGCCGGAGCCCATGCCGGCGCTTCCCCTGTCTGGCGGTGAAAAGCGACTCGAGATGATCGGTCTCGATCATCGGCCCGATGACCCCTTTGCCGTGTCGCTCTCCAATATCAGCCTTGCGGTGCGTGGCGGCGAAATCCTCGGCATCGCCGGGATTTCGGGAAACGGGCAAAACGAGCTTGCCTCGCTGATCTCCGGTGAGACGGTGCTGCCACGAGAACAGCGCGACCGGATCTATATGATGGGAAAGGACGTGGGCACACTCGACGCCGCTGCCCGACGGCAGCTTGGCTTTGCCTTCGTACCAGAAGACCGGCTCGGACGCGGCGCGGTCCCCGAAATGTCGCTGACCCTCAACAGCCTGCTGACAGCGCACCCACTCAAACTTCTTCGGCACGGTCTTGTCGACAGGGCAGCCGCGCGGGCGTTCACCAATGAGTGCATCCGCCAGTACGATGTCCGTACGCCCGGTCCGGAAGCGGAGGCAGGCGCGCTCTCCGGCGGCAACCTGCAGAAGTTCATCGTGGGACGCGAGATCATGCTGTCGCCAAAACTGCTTTTCGTGGCGCAGCCGACCTGGGGCGTCGACATCGGCGCTGCAACCGCCATTCGCAGGCGGCTGATCACGCTGCGCAACGAGGGCATGGCCATCCTCGTGATTTCCGAGGAGCTCGAGGAGCTTTTTGAACTCTGCGATACCATCCAGGTGCTGTACCACGGCAGGCTGAGCCCGCCACTCGCCACGCGCGACACGCGACCCGAGGAGATCGGCCGGTATATGATGGGGGCACATTCGTCACCCGAAAAGGCGCTCGCATGAGCGCCTTGCCCACGGCCTTCCTTCCCACCCTTGTCCGCCGGGAGCGCGCCTCGCTTGCGGCAACTCTGCTTGCGCCGCCCCTCGCGCTGGCGGTAGCCACCATTCTCAATCTGGGGCTTTACGTGCTGATGGGCCGCGATCCGGTCGCCGTCGTCTACGCGATGCTTCTTGAGCCCTTCCTCTCCTGGGCGTCTTTCTCGGAGGTGCTGCTGAAGACAGGTCCTCTCCTCCTTATCGCACAGGGCCTGGCGATCGGCTTTCGCGCGAAGGTCTTCAACATCGGAGCCGAGGGCCAGTTCATTCTCGGTGCGATATTCGCCTCCGCAATACCGGTATGGTTTCCGCAGGCAACGGGCCAGTGGATCTGGCCCCTGATGCTGCTGCTTGGCGCCATCGGCGGCGCCCTATGGGCTTCGATAACCGGGTTTTGGCGCGTCAGGCTCAACGCAAACGAGATCCTCGTTTCCCTGATGCTGAGCCTGGTTGCCGGGCAACTCCTCAACTACCTGCTCCTCGGTCCCTGGAAGGACCCGAACGGTTTCAATTTCCCCCAGTCCGTGATGTTCCAGTATGACGCGATGGTGCCGATCCTGATATCCGGTACCCGTGTCAACGTCTCGCTGCTCCTGACGCTCGCCCTGTCGATGGCGGCATGGGTCTTCATGCAGAAGAGCTTCATCGGCTACAAGCTCCAGGTCGGCGGGCTCGCGCCGCGCGCTGCCGCTTATGCCGGTTTCAACGAAGGGTGGGCGATCTGGCTTTCGCTCCTCATCGGTGGCTTTGCCGCCGGGCTCGCCGGTGCGGCCGAGGTCGCCGGTCCCCTCGGCCAGTTGCAGCGCTCGATTTCGACCGGTTACGGCTATGCTGCTATCATCGTCGCCTATCTCGGCGGCCTGCACCCGATCGGAATCGTCTTCTCCGCCCTGTTCATGTCCGTTGTCTATATCGGCGGGGACAATGCCATGGTGTCGGCAAACTTGCCGATCGCGGCGGTCCGCGTCTTCCAGGGCAGCCTCCTCATCGCCTACCTCATCGCCGCGGCCTTCGTGCGGTATCATCTCGAGTGGCGCCGTGTCACTTACCGGAGCCAACCATGAACGCCATCGAGTTCATTCTTGCCGGCATGCTCGCGGCCGCGACGCCGCTTCTCCTTGCGGCCCTCGGTGAGCTGGTGGTCGAGCGGGCCGGAGTTCTCAACCTCGGGGTGGAGGGATTGATGGCGTTTGGCGCGGTGCTCGCCTTTATCATCGTCTATCATGGCGGGGGGCATCTTATGGGTTTCCTCGCCGCAGGTCTCGGCGGCGCCGTCCTTTCCCTCATTTTCGCCGTCGTGGCGCTCGGATTTCGGGCGAACCAGGTGGCGACAGGTCTTGCGATCGGCATCCTCGGCCAAGGTCTCTCGGCGCTTTTCGGCAAGACCTATGAAAGCCTGACGGTCAAGGGGCTTCCAAAGATTGCCATACCCGGACTCTCCGAAATACCGGTCATCGGCAGCCTTTTCGTCCAGGACATCATCGTGTGGCTTTCCCTCGTCGTAACCTTGGCAATCTGGGCGACTTTTGCCTACACGAAGGTTGGTCTCGTCGTCCGGGCTGTGGGGGAGAACCCCAAAGCTGCGCACGCCATCGGCTATTCGGTCATCTCAATCCGCGTCTTAGCGATCGCATTCGGCGGAGCGATGGCTGGCTTTGCCGGCGCTTATGCGGCAGTAGTCTACACACCGCTCTGGGCCGACGGGATGATCGCCGGGCGTGGCTGGATCGCGATCGCACTCGTCGTCTTCGGCACATGGCTTACCGGCCGGATCTTCCTCGGGGCCAGCCTCTTCGGCGCCGTCTCCCTGATGGGGCTTGCAGCCCAGGCGACCGGGCTGGACGTTCCCTCACAACTGCTTTCGAGCCTCCCCTATCTCGTCACCATCATCGTGCTCGGCATCATTTCGGCAGACCGCCGCCTACTCAAGCTGAACGGCGTTGCCTCGCTCGGTGAACCCTTCGAACGCTAGTTGGGATGGCCGCGCGAACCTTTTCCGACCTCCGAGTGTCGTCTCGAAGACATGAAACGCGGTGAGTTCCCGCCACGCCTGTTCTGAAGCAGACCGGTCCTACGAGCAGGCGAGCTACGCAGTCCAGGACACGGCGGACGTGGTTGCAAAACACTCCGCCCGATTCCCGCGCAAGACAAGGCGGAGTTGCCCTCAGGATTTTGAATCAGGTCTGGCAGGCGACATGGCAAGCCAGATCCGTCCGCAGCCAGTTTGACAGGAGGGCCTGATCAGGCAAGTGTTCTTTGTCCCAGGACCAAGGACGGTCAGAAGCCTACCTTTCTCAGGAAATTTGAAGCGTGCGGTTTATGGGCCAAAGCTGCGAAAAACCGCACGGCCCGTCGCTACCGAATTACGTCCGATAATGTCTCGCACGCCCAGAATCACCTCTGTCAATCGTCCTGGATCGGTAGAATAGCCTCAAGAAGCCGTGTTTCCGCGGCTTTTCTCGCCCTGATTGGCTGGATTCTCGATCGCGTTCAGTCGCAAGATCTTTGCTGGATCGGTGGACTGCGGACGCCGAACGGCAGCAGCACCCTTTTCCTTCTCACCCACCAAGTGCCGTAACTGCCGAATTTCGGCCATGGATGCCCACGGGCGCGTTTTATCCGCTCCCGAGTGTCGTTGTACCAAGAAACCCTCCAGGCGCGCTGTACGGGGCTGCAAATCGATCAATAAAATGTATGTGCAAAGGACCCTTTTCTCAGACATTGCATAACTGCAAAAACTCAGCCAGAATCCGCCCATGTCTGAGCCCTATAACGCACCCTCCTCGTCCCCACTGCGCCGTCTTGTCGGCTATGCCCGCGTTTCGACCGAGGATCAGGTCAACGACGCCCAGGTCGATGAACTCAAGGCAGCCGGCTGTCGCGTCGTGTATGAAGAGCACGAATCTGGCGTGGCGCGCACGCGTCCGGTGCTGGCAAAGCTTTTGCGTGACATCGTTGCCGGTGATGTTTTCGTTGTCGTGCGTCTCGACCGTCTGGCCCGATCCGTCAGCCATCTCCTTGAGGTCATCGACCAGTTGGAGCAGCGTGGCGCGCATTTTCGTTCACTGCGCGACCCGATCGATACGTCGACATCCCAGGGCATGTTTTCGTTGCAGGTTCTGGGCGCCGTCGTTCAGCTCGAGCGTACGCTGATCGCCGAGCGCACCAAGGCGGGGATGAAGGCGGCTAAGGCGCGTGGACGGTTGGCTGGCAATCCGGGGCTGCGGGAGCGTCGGCCAGACGCCGTCCGGGCCGTTTCAGCCGCACGCCAGCAAGCCTATCTCGACGATCTCATCGCTTCGGCACAGACGTGGTTGCCGACGGTGCGCCGGTTGAGGCCGCACCACAGCTGGGACGACGTCGTGCGCATCCTCAATCGCAAAGGGAATGACTGGACCGTCGAACGGCTGCGGCGCGCCGTGCATCGCCTGGTTCGCGAACGTTTGGCAGAAGCATCATTGATAAAGCGATCGCCAAAGCGGCCGCCGGAGGACCGGCTGATGACACTTGTCGCTGGCATCGCCACTGCCGATCCGGATTTAACGCTGCTTGAAATCGGCCAACAGCTGGAGCGCATGCACGAGCGGCCGCCACGCGGTGGGCGCAAATGGCAAGCCTCTTCGGTCAAGGCCTTGCTGGATCAGGCCCGCCGGCTCGGTCTCGTGACGCCCCGTTGAGTGTCCGCCTCACGAGGCGGATAAGCAGCCGGTCTCGTGCCGCGCTGCTGCCGCTAAAGGGGCCGGGCTGCGTCAACCTCACCAAGGCCGCCAGGCTGGTTCGGGCCGGTGCGGCCAGATTAAAAATGCTACAGCGCCATAATCGCCTATCGCCGAGGCGATAAAACCTGTTCCTGGGGAACGCGCCCCGCGCAGGACCGATCAATCCTCATCGCCGGCCGGCACCTCGATCGGCTCGCGGACGGCGGACAGGATCGTGCGTTTTCCAACATGGTTCGCCGGCCCGACAAGCCCTTCCCTCTCCATTCGCTCGACGAGTGAAGCGGCCCTGTTATAGCCGATCTGCAGGCGGCGCTGGATGTAGGAGGTCGAGCACTTCTTGTCACGCAGCACAACCTTGACCGCCTTGTCGTAAAGATCGTTGCCGTCTTCTTCAGCCATCGCGCCCTTGTCGAAAACCGCGCTGTCCTCCTCCGCGGCCTCGTCGGCATCCTCGGCATCCTCGGTCACCGTGCCGAGGTATTCCGGGCGGCCTTGCATCTTCAGATGCGCGACCACCTTCTCGACCTCCTCGTCCGACACGAAGGGGCCGTGGACACGCGCGATCCGACCGCCGCCGACCATGTGCAACATATCGCCCTGCCCCAGCAGATGCTCTGCGCCCTGCTCGCCGAGGATCGTCCGACTGTCGATCTTGGAGGTCACCTGGAACGAGATGCGGGTCGGGAAGTTGGCCTTGATCGTGCCGGTGATGACGTCGACCGAAGGGCGCTGCGTCGCCATGATCAGATGGATGCCGGCGGCGCGTGCCATCTGAGCGAGCCGCTGGATGGCACCCTCGATCTCCTTGCCTGCGACCATCATCAGGTCGGCCATTTCATCGACGATGACGACGATGTACGGCATTGGCGCGAGGTCCATTTCCTCCTGCTCAAAAATTGCCGCGCCGGTCGAGCGGTCGAAGCCGGTCTGGACGGAGCACAGGATCGTTTCACCCTTTGCCCGTGCCGAGGCGGCGCGCGCGTTGAAGCCGTCGATATTGCGCACGCCGAGCCGCGACATCTTGCGATAGCGGTCTTCCATCTCTCGCACCGCCCATTTCAGCGCCATCACGGCCTTTTTCGGATCGGTAACGACCGGCGTCAGCAAATGCGGGATGCCATCATAGACAGAAAGCTCCAGCATCTTTGGGTCGACCATGATCAGCCGGCATTCCTCCGGCTTCAGTCGATAGAGCAAGGACAGGATCATCGTGTTGATCGCAACTGATTTTCCCGAACCCGTGGTGCCCGCGACCAGAAGATGCGGCATCTTGGCAAGCTCTGCCACCACTGGCTCCCCGCCGATCGTCTTGCCCAGGCACAGCGCCAGCTTGAAGCGGGTCTCGCCGTAGTTTTCGGATTCGATCAGTTCGCGGAAATAGACCGTCTCACGAACAGGGTTCGGAAGTTCGATGCCGATGACATTGCGACCAGGAACCACGGCGACGCGGGCGGACAAAGCTGACATCGAGCGGGCGATATCATCCGAAAGGCCGATGACCCGCGAGGATTTCACGCCCGGCGCCGGTTCGAATTCATAGAGCGTAACCACAGGACCCGGCCGCACATCGATGATCTCGCCGCGAATACCGAAATCCTCCAGCACGCTCTCCAACAGACCGGCGCTTTGTTCCAGCGCCTCCTGGGTGATGATTGCAGTTTCCTGAACACACGGTTCCTGCAAAAGCGTAACGGGCGGGAAAACGTAGTCGCCCGTGTCGACAACAATCGAGGTATCCGTGGTTTTAGCGACGATCTCAGGCCTGATCTCCGGAACCGGTCTAGAAGCAGTCAACGGGTGTTTTGCGTCGTCGACCGGCTCGACAGGAGCCCGGGAGGCTGAAAACGCGGATTTGACTTCGGCCAGTTCTCGCAGCGGCAACTTCGCAGGCGCTTTGGCAGGCAAGGGCCTTGCGACAAGGAGCCCTGCCTGCGGCGCGCGGGCGATGACGATTTCCCGATAGAGCGCCG
This sequence comes from Pararhizobium sp. LjRoot235, assembly GCF_964254145.1. Lineage (NCBI taxonomy): Bacteria > Pseudomonadati > Pseudomonadota > Alphaproteobacteria > Hyphomicrobiales > Rhizobiaceae > Pararhizobium > Pararhizobium sp. LjRoot235. Next base: position 1,028,467 of record NZ_CAXUSP020000002.1, read on the forward strand.
TTACCGAATCCGGCGCCGCCTGAAACTCTGGCGCCTGCCAGCGGGCCGCAGGCGCCAATACGTCCATATCAGCGTCCATATCCATGGCACTCCAGAACACCTCATCGGAGACGTCGTACAGTGCGTTCGGTCTTTTCACGGGCGTCCAAATCTCTTGGGCCTGCGAATCCTCGCCAGCTGGAAAGCAGGCGAGATCGATGGCGCCGAGCTCTGCAGCTTCGCAGACCGGATTTGCCTCCGCCTGCATTTCAATTTCCTGCTTCAAACGCAACGAAAGCAGTTGAATGCCTGTTGCTGCCGGTTCTTCCTGCGCTAAAGCAACGGGCGGTTCAGTTGTCACAGGATTTTCGCCGGTCGGCACAGCATCATCAGTGGCGCTCGCGCTCGTCCCTGTTTCAACGTTCGGATATGCCGACGCTGCGTGCTTCCTGCTTTCAGAGGTCGAACGCTTCGAATAGGCGCTTTCCGGTGTGCGGGTGAACCGCACGTTGGGCCTGAGCACAAAGGCGCTCTGCCACACCGGAGCATCGCCCCGCCCCTCGATCTCGCTTGCGGCCATGGCATCGGTGTCCGTCCTGGACGCATTTTCCTCGCCATTTGCATCAATCGGCGAACCGTAAACACGCCGCTGATGCTCGATTTTCGCGAGGTGATTGTCGTGGTCTGCGGGGTGCTCTCCCGTGTGATCGAAGGGGTTCGAAAAATTGGTTCGGGAAAGACGCATGGGGACCTGCTCACTCATAATTCACGGGCAATGGGCGTACCCTTTTCAATAGAAAATAAAGGTTAATCACCTCTTTCTAGCCTGCCATTCTCACAGAATTTCCATTGGCTCTGGCGAGTGACATGAGCATCGGACCGATGGCAAATTCACACCGTTCGGCGCGTCGTGTCAGGTCGCGAAGATAAGCGCCGGGCGAGTTGATATGCTCTGCCCGCTCGAGAATGCAGGCGATGACGGTGGCGGCGTTCTCCGGTCCGAGAATGGCGCAGGCCTGCTGGTAGGCATCGGGGCTGACGCCGAGCATCGAACGTACGACAACCGCGGCTGCCATCAAATCGCGCCAGGTCGAAATCGTTCCGCCGGCGCCGTAGTCGGCAATTTGCGGACACGTCTGCAGCACAAGCGCCAGCGGAAACGCCTTGATGGCGGTGCTTGGTCTGCGGCGTAATGCTTCACCCACCGGCCGGGCGTTCTTAACGCCGTGTTTACCATGATCGGCGCTTTCTGGTTCGTTCGGCGCGAGGATTGCTGGTGGATGGAGTTCGGATTGTGTGCCCCGCGTCGTTTTGCAGGCGGGTTCAGATTCAGATGTGGAGTCGGTATGTGAATTCTGTATGTGCCGTTCATTTTGAAAGGGATTGCCGCTTAATTTCCGTGAATCAATGTGCATTTCCAAGCGATTGGTGATCGCCTCGCGCAGCATCTCCATCTCTTCGAGGGCCGTCATCAATACGTCCGGTGCTGGTGTGCGCGGAAGGGCCGTCACCAAGGCGCGGAAATGCAGGCCGACGACCTCCCAGTCGCCCGTGGCGCCCTCCTCGACGGCCGTTTCGAGCAGTTTGGCGACATCGCGCCGGCAAAGCGTCAACCGCTCGCGAAGCCGTAGCAGATGCAGCCGTTCGGCCGTCACTTGGGCTGCAAGGCGTTCGATTTCATCCGCGCGAGCCAGAAGCGGCGCCAGGGAAAAGCCGTAGGCGTCGTCGATGGCGCCCGCACGGTTCCTGCGCACGTAGCGTTTGCCGTTGGGGCTGTCCTTGCGGACGATGAGACCGGCGTCGACCAGCACCGCCAAATGACGTCTAATCGTCTGTTCGGTCATGCCATGGGAGCGCAGTGACAACTGGGCATTGGATGGGAAAACAACGAGCCCGTTTACTTCCGAGAGTTCATCCTTCGGATAGAAGCTCAGAAGTGCGCTCATGACCGCGAGCGAGCGATCGGTGACGCCAATCAGCGGCCTAGCTTCGCATAACGCCCTATAGAGTTTCCACTTGTCGACTGTCTTGCCGTTTTCGATTTCTCGCGCCATGACTTGATTGGCTAACATGCCAAGCGTCATCGCCCGCCGCCCAAAGGGCGTCGCCACACTTCCACCGTACATCGCCTCTGCCTTTCGTCGGGGCAAAGCTACTCAGCTCGTCAAAATGACGCCGATCTCAATGAAGAGACTTGACTACGATTCCAGGAAGTGTGATTCTCTCAGTCGCCAAACAGTCGAGAAGGGCTTCCGGAATGCATTTCGGGGGCCTTTTTCTTTGCCGATTTTTCGTCTGCTACCTATCCTTCGATAGCGGTTGATCTTAAGGCGCCCACGATGGACGCCCGGCGTAAGCTAGTGTCGGCCATCCTGTTTGCGGCTGGCCGTAAATTCGGCATAGAGATCGTCCAGCCGATCGGCGAGATAGCTGCCGAAATCGGGCACCTGCCGCTCATCGAAAACGATCCGGGTCTGAACATCGTCCCGCTCGATCCGCGCTGCCTTCCTGCCCTGCGGGTTCTTCCATTCCTGTGCCTTTGGCTTTCTCTTCGCAGGCTCGGCGCCAAGCATTTCGAACACGCGACCAAACCGCGTATCGCTGTCAGCCGCTAAAAATTCCGCGTCCGCGACCAGGGCATCGAGCGTGTTCTGCTTCCGCTCCATCCGATCGGCCAATGCCGCCCAGCGCGCCCGGCCAGCCTTTGGCGCCGGCCCGATCGCCTGAACCAGGTATTCCGGAATACTGCGCGCGATGGAAATGTACCGGCTGAGGTCGGCCTTGTCGGTCGAGAGCGCGGCCATGATTGTCGTCCGGTCGTAGCCGCCATCTTCGAGGCGCCGCGCGAACTGCGCTTTCTCGATATAGGATAGATCCTGCCGGTCGAGATTTTCCTTGCCCTGCGCGATGACGAGTTCGTTGTCCGTCAACTGTTGAACAATGGCCCTGACCGTCTTGCCAAGCTTGGCTGCAGCTCTCAGACGCCGGCGGCCATAAGCCACCTGGAAGCGCCCGGGCGTGGCGGCCTGAGGCCGAACGAGGATCGGAACCTGTTGGCCATTTTCTCGAATACTCTCGACGAGAGCCTCAAAACCGGGATCGACCGCTATCGAAATACGATCGCTCACAGACGAGCTATCGATATGCGACGGATCCAAGTCGATCACAGTGGATCCGGACGCCAGCTGTTCCTGCAACTTGGCGGCGCTGCGCGCCCCCTCAGTCATTTCCTGCAGCGACGCGCCCATCGCCGAAATGGCGCCCGTGCGGACGCGATCCGGACTTTTTTCAACGCCTGCAACTGGCGCCGAGCCTTCCGGTTTGCGCATGAACAACGTGTTAACGGTATCTTTTCGGCTCACGGCAGATCACCCTGATTTAAAAAAAATTGAGCCGCGCCGCTTTGGCAACAGCAGATGTTGGGAACTCCCAACAGGGGTGAGATAACCCTTGGACCCAGGGGCGTATGTCACCTGAATGGTTCCGTCCGGGCGAGGAACGGGCTCGCTTGAAAGACCCCGTTGGGAGTTCCCAACAAACTACTGGACGGGGGAGGGGTGTATTCATTTTGGCGTGCGCCCCCACGCCAGCCGAATGAGGGATTCAACTTCACCGTTCACGGCGTCGAGGGCCTCCATCGCACGGTCATAGGTCGAGCGCGTCAGATTTTCCCGACCGATCTCGTAGAGTGTCTGCTTCGTCAGGCCGGCATCGGAAACCGCTGCCGACTTCACCATCGGATTGGTCATGACGTGATCGTCGAATAGATTGCGGAGGAGGGCGGTAACCTTGGTCTGCGGCGCGTCCTGAGGCTCGTAACGAGTGAGGAGATAGCGGATGAAATCATATTTCAGTTCGCCGCCAGCCTCGCGAACGACGGCCAGGAGGTCATGCGTCATCAACAGAAATTGGCTCATCGACGCCACATCGAGCATCTGCGGATGAACCGTCACCACCATCGACGTGGCCGCGCAAAGGCCACTTAGCGTCAGGTAGCCGAGCTGCGGCGGGCAATCGATGACGACGACATCGTAGCCTTCGGCGATTTCATCGAGCGCACGCGCCACGCGGGTAAAGAAAATCCCGTCTCCATCGCGAGAGCCGCGGGTCAGTGCGCGCGGCGTCGTATGCTCGAACTCCATCAGTTCAAGATTGCCCGGTACAAGATCGAGACCGTCGAAATAGGTGTTGCGGATGACGTCCGCCAGCGGACGCTTTTCCTCGTCATAGCGGATGGCGGCGTAAAGCGTCTCGTTCGATCCAACATCGGTTTCCGGCAGGACACCGAGGAGGGCGGAGAGGCTTGCCTGCGGATCGAGATCGACGGCGAGCACGCGATATCCTTGCAGTGCCAAATATTGCGCCAGGTGTACAGATGTGGTCGTCTTGCCCGAGCCGCCTTTGAAATTGGTGACAGCGATGACCTGGAGATGATCGTCGGGGCCGCGGCGTGGCACGAAGTTATAGGCTTCGCGGCCCCGCGCCGTCTGCGCCAACTTCTCGCGCAATTCGTTGATCTGCCGCAGCGTGTAGAGGCGGCGTCCGTTGCTGGTGAGCTGGGGCTGCGGTCCTTCGCCGGCAAGCGTCATTTTGCGCAGAGTCGAATCCGACACACCTATCAGGCGAGCCGCCTCGCCTGACGTGAACCGCCGCAATGTCTTGCTGGCCGTTGGTGGAAAGAGCGCCTCGCTGATCGCTTGCAGCTGCGAGCTGATAATCCTCGCATGATCGCCGATCGTCTCGTCGACGGTCTGGCGCTCAATCTTGGTCGCATGAATTGCATTGCTCACGTTCAAAAACTTTCGTCACGGTAAAATGGGCGGATGAGGGATATAACCGTGACGATACGCAACGCAACGATTCGTGCAAGAAGTTATTGGTTAACAGAAGGTTAACGCAACGGAGCAGGAAATTGAATCCGCCGTTGTCCAAAACACGATTCACTCATGAATCCAACGCGTTCTTGTTCTTCGCCGAAGCGCCGCGCCGCGAGAGCAGCAACCAAATGTTTCATGTTAACAATCATGCAGCAATCGGCCCGATATGTGCAACCGGGAGGGTGAAATGCGCGACTCACGCAGCCTTTGGCGGGTTTTCTCCCGAATCGCGGCGCACAACTGCACCATCCAAGGCTGTCGCCTGTCGGTTGATCCGACAGGCACCTTTCTTGGCCGCCGCCGGAACAATCCATTTCGTCGCGCGTTAAGCGCCGGGTCGATTTCTGTCGACATCAACCACCGTGTTTTGCAACGATGTGAGGATGTGCAGATGAACAACCTGTTGCCACAACTTCATGAAGGACACGCGCCGATCACGCTGCACCAGTTGTTCCGCGACGCCCTGGAAGCCTACGACGATTGGGTCGAAGGTGCAGATGCTCCGGTTGTCTTCTATCAGGGCATGCCTGTGCCGATCGGTATCGTGTTCGATCACATGCGCAATTGCACGGACATTCTGCCGAACAATATGGTCAGCGCCATTACCGAGCGGCTGACAAAACCTTGGAGCAGCGACAGCCCGCTTGACGAAATGACCTTTTCGACAGCGGCGCGCGTGATGTGCGTGCTGATCCGAAAAAGAGAGTTGCAGCGCAGCGCCAGCGATATCAACGCTTTCATCCAGCGGTTCGAAAAGCGCCGCTCCAATCGCATCGACCGTTGAGGCTGTGCGGAAAACAAAGCCGCTCGGCTTTGCCCCTGTGCCGCGGCCGTCAACTCCAGTTTCTATTAAGTAACGGAAATAAATCGAAGAATCACTGGGCGTGAAAACGACTTGCTGCTATGCGCTTCCCGTGGTTAAATGACAAAATATATAGAGTATACCGTGTATTTGCGAACTGGCATTGAGTGACAGTGCCCAGGTTCAACAATCCAGCCGCATGGTGCGGGGGGAGGGGGACGATATGACGGTTCACGGTTTCCCGGCGTCTTATGCCGGTCAGCATTTGCAGATCGCCATCGTCGGCCGCGGATTTTCAGGCTTGATGATGGCAATCGCCCTTATGAAGTCCGTCAGCCAACCGTTTCAACTGCGCATGTTCGATCCGCAGCCGGTCATCAGCGGCGGCCAAGCCTTAGCAACGGCACGGGCAACCGAAATCCTGAACAGCCGCGCCCGCGATCTCTCCGTTTCAACCGGCGAGCCTAGGGATTTCACACGCTGGCTGCAGGCTTACCAGCATTTTCGCGAAGCCGTCTCCGCCGCGATCCCGGGCTTCGGCCAGATCTTCGTGCCAAAGGCCATCTTCAGTGACTATGTCTATCAGCGGTTTTCCGAAGCGCTTGCCGAGCGAACCGATGTCAGCATCCAGATGTCCCATGAAGCCATCACAAGAATCCGGCGCAATGAAACCGGCCGTTTCACGCTCGGCCTGGCCGATGGCAGCGAAGCCGCTTATGATACGGTCGTCCTGGCAACGGGCTATGGTTTGAAAGTTCCTCCGGAGGGGAAGGAGCAGGATACCGAAGCGGCTCTGCGAAATCCCTCCATTCGCGCCCGGCATGTCGTCGTCATGGGCAACGGGCTGCGAGCGGTGAACCAGGTCCTGCAATTGCGTGACGGCGGATTTGAAGGCCGGATCACGATCCTGTCGCGCCGCGGTTTCCTGCCGCAGCCGCACACCCGGATGCCCGCGGATGCCGTCTGCCCGTCGCAGCCGATGCCCTCGCAGCTTCGCCATATCGTCCGGTTCGTGCGCAAAGCCTGCGCGCAAGCCGAAGAAAACGGCTGGAGTTGGCAGGCCGCAATGAACGGCCTGCGCAAGCGGGCCCGCACCCTGTGGGCGTCGCTGCCGCCAAGCGAAAAACGGCAATTCAATCGTCATCTCAGGGCCATCTATGACAGCCACCGCAACAGGCTCCCGGCGGATGTGCATGAAAGGCTCGAACGTGAACTGGCAGGCGGCATGACGGAGCTGAAACGCGGGACCACTCTGAAGCGGAGCCCCGATGGGCTTATCGTACGGTGGGCCGGTCAGTCCACGGAAGAGCACTTTGCCGCAGACGAAGTCATAGACTGCCGTTGCCTTTCGCCCGACTTGAATGATCCTGTTGTCGCCGACCTGCTGCGCGCGGGCCTCGCGAGCACGGACGAACTCGATCTCGGCCTGGCCGTAAACCCGGCTGGCGAACTGCTTACCCCCTGCGGCCGGCCCGCCGGCCTCTTTGCCATCGGTCCGCTTGGCCTTGGCTCGCTTCCGGATATCGATCTTGTGCCCGAGATCGTGACGCAGGCTTACACCGCTGCGACGTTGATCAATGCGCGATCACGGCCGCAATTGCAGGCGGGCTGACTGACGGGCGGGACGCCGCCAAAAAAGACTTGATGCCGCGGCCTGCGGGGTCGCGGGTCGAATTCAGCCTGTAAAATCCGCCAGTCCGACCTCAGGAGCGGGAGTGGCCGCAAGGAGATATCGCAGGTTGCGCATTTTTATGTACCATCCCGCGATTAAATGGTGATGTTCAACCGTTAACCAGAACAGTGACTGCGAAAAGGTCGCTGCGCTGGCTCGGTTGACAAACAACAGACAAGCCTGAAGAGTAAAACCGGTCAAAACCGCAGCGTTGGGGAGGACTTTCGTCTATGCGCGCGTTTATCCGGTTTTCAGCCATCATCCTCGCCGTCCTTGCATTTTCGCCCGCGGTTCATGCGGCCGAAACGGGTCGGCATGTCGTTACGACAGAGAACAGCGACTATTTCGGCTTTGACCTGCGCACCGAGCAAAATGTCACGCTCGACCAGTGCGAAAGCGTCTGCATTGCGGACTCATCCTGCCGTGCGTTCACCTACAATCCCAAGGTGAAATGGTGCTTTCTCAAATCCGACTACAACACGCTGAATACCTTCAACGGCGCGATCGCCGGCAAGATCGTCGACGCCGCCTCGAGCGAACCGGATATCGGCGCGCCGCCGGCGCTGCCGTTCCTTACTGAGCGACAACTTGACGATGCCCGCACCGCCAAGGATAACCTCGCGCTGGAGCCGGACCAGGAAGGGCAGGGGGTCAACGGCCTGATTGCCGCCGCCCATCGCGAACTCGCTGCCGGTAACATTGCCCCGGCGCTGAAGGCTTTCCAGGGAGCCTTGTCGATCACCCCGGATGACGGCGACCTCTGGATAGAAGCAGCAAGAGCGGCCAGTCGCGTCTACGGCAATACCGACTTTGCCGTCCAGGCGTCGCTCGCCGCCATCAACGGCTACCAGCTTACGCGCACCACCCAGTCCCGCGCAGACGCTCTGGCTGTTCTTGCAAAGGCGCTGGAAAGCTCGGAAAACTTCCGCGCGGCGCTCAGTGCCTACAAGGCCAGCCTTACGATTGGAGAGGCAAAGACGGTTCGGGCGGCCTATACCACCTTGAAAACCAGACAGGGCTTCCGCGTCACCGAGCACACGGTCGATTCCGACAGCGCCATGCCACGGATCTGCGTCCAATTCTCCGAGCCGCTGGTCAAAGCTGGCGTGGATTATACCCCCTTCGTCACGCTCGACGGGGCACCGCCCAAGGCGCTCGAAGCGAAGGGCAGCGAAATCTGCGTCGAGGGCCTGAACCACGGCCAGCGCTACAAGCTGGCCTTCCGCCAGGGCCTGCCGTCCTCCATTTCCGACGAGCCCCTCCAAGCCCAGGTCAATCTTGACGTCTATGTCCCGGACCGCGCAGCGATGGTGCGTTTCACCGGCGACAGCTTCGTGCTGCCGGCAACCGCCCGCCGCGGCATTCCGCTGGTCTCGGTCAACACGACCAGCGCAAACCTCAAGCTCTATCGCATCGGCGATCGCAACATCGCTTCGCTACTTACCACCTCTCAGTTCCTGACGCAGCTCGACGGATACAGCGCCCAGCGCATCCAGGACGAAAACGGCGAGACGGTCTGGCAGGGCTCGATCGACATCTCCACCGAACTCAACAAGGAAGTGGTGACGAGCTTTCCGGTGAATGAAGCGTTGCCGCAGCGCAAGCCGGGCGTCTATGTCCTGACCGCCGTCTCGGGTACCGGAGCGACAAATGAATGGGACAGCCAGGCGACGCAGTGGTTCGTCGTCTCAGACATAGGCCTCTCGACCTATTCCGGCACCGATGGCTTGAGCGTTTTTGCCCGGTCCCTTGCGACGGCAAAGCAGATTGCCGGGGTCGAGCTGACGCTGCTTGCCAAGAATAACGAAATTCTCGGAACGGCGACCACCGACGCTCAAGGCCGCGCGACCTTCGATGCCGGTCTGTTGCGCGGCACCGGCGCCATGATCCCCGCGGTGATCACGGCAAAGGGCGGCAACGACGATTTTGTCTTCCTCGACTTGACGCGCGCTGGCTTCGATCTTTCCGACCGCGGCGTCACCGGACGCGCGGCTCCGGGTGCGATCGACATACTGACCTGGACCGAGCGCGGCATCTATCGCGCCGGTGAGACCGTGCACGTTTCCGCATTGGCGCGCGACAGCGCCTCCGTTGCAATCGAGACGCTGCCGCTGACCTTCATCTTCATGCGCCCCGATGGCGTCGAGGATCGGCGTGTCGTCAACGACGGCGGACAGGCAGGGGGCTACGCGCTTGATCTCACCCTGCAGCCGAACACGATGCGCGGCACATGGACTGTGCAGGTCTATACCGATCCTAAGGGTACGGCGATCAGCGAAAAGCAGTTCCAGGTCGACGATTTCGTGCCCGATCGGGTCGAGTTCGACCTGGCGAGCAGCGTCAAGCAGATCGAAATCGGCAAGTCGGCGCCGGTCACCATCGACGGCCGATACTTGTATGGCGCACCTGCAGCGGGCCTCGAGCTCGAAGGCGAAGTCGGCCTGAAGCCGACGCGCGAAAGCGCCGATTTCAAGGGATTTTTCTTCGGCTTGGCTGATGAGGAAGCGACGGAAGACAGCCGCTCGCCGCTGGAGGCCTTGGAGCCGCTTGACGAAGACGGCAAAGCTACATTCGACGTCAACCTCACCGAAACGCCGTCGACCACCCAATTACTCAACGCCACTATAGCGGTGCGCGTTCAGGAAGCCGGCGGCCGGGCTGTTGAGCGGTCGCTGACACTGCCCGTCAGGCCGGAAGGCTCGATGATCGGCATCAAGCCGGAGTTCACCGGTGAACTCACGGAAAACGCTGTCGGCAAATTCCATGTCATCGCCATTGACCAGAACGGCGACAAGCAGGCGAAATCGGGCCTGACCTGGAAGCTGCTGCGCGTCGTTCAGGACTATCAATGGTACCGTGACGGCACCGCGTGGAAATACGAGCCCGTCATTTCGACCAAGCAGGTGTCCACCGGCAAGCTCGACGTCACCAAGGATGGGGGTGAAATCTCCCTTTCGGCCGGCTGGGGCCGTTACCGGCTCGAAGTCGAGACCGCCGATATCGACGGACCAACATCCAGCGTGGAATTCGATTCTGGCTGGTATGTCGCCGCCAACTCGACGGAAACGCCGGATGGTCTGGAGATCGCTCTCGATAAAGAGAACTACACGATTGGCGACACCGCCAAGCTCAGGGTCTCGCCACGGTTTGCCGGCGAGGTTCTGGTCACGATCGGTTCGGAAAAGCTGATCGCCACGAAGACCGCCACCATTCCCGCCGAGGGCGGTGACGTCGACATTCCGATCACCGAGGACTTTGGCGCCGGCGCCTATGTCACGGCAACCCTCTATCGCTCGGGCGACGCCCTGGAAAGCCGCATGCCGATGCGCGCCATCGGTATCAAATGGCTGGCCGTCGATCCGGCTGACCGCAAGCTCTCCGTCAAGCTCGACCTGCCAGAAAAGACGCTGCCACGACAGACCCTCAACATCCCGGTCGAGGTCGCCGGGGCAGGGGTGGGCGAGGAAGCCTATGTGACGGTTGCCGCCGTCGATGTCGGTATTCTCAACCTGACACGCTACGAGGCGCCCGATCCGGACGGCTGGTATTTCGGCCAGCGCCAGCTCGGTCTTGAGATCCGCGACCTCTATGGTCGTCTGATCGACGGTTCGCTCGGCGCCACAGGACGTCTGCGCACCGGTGGCGACGGCGGCCAGATGCCGCTTCAGGGCAATCCGCCGACCGAAAAGCTGGTGGCCTTCTTCTCCGGCCCCGTTGAGCTCGATGCGAGCGGCAAGGCGATCATCAGTTTCGACATCCCGCAGTTTAACGGGACGGCCCGCGTCATGGCGGTCGCCTGGTCAAAAACAGGCGTCGGCCATGCAAGCTCCGACATCGTCATCCGCGACCCGGTCGTGGTGACGGCAAGCCTGCCTCAATTCCTGGCGCCTGGAGACAAGGCCGAACTTCGCCTCGACATTGCCAACACCGACGCCCCCGCCGGAGATATCAATCTCAAGGTGACGAGTGGCTCGTCCGTGGTGATCGACAGCGCCCGGGCCGAGCAGACGTTTGGCGTCAAGCCGGGCGGAAAATTCGATCTGACGCTGCCACTTTCCGGTGTTCATCCGGGAGACGGTGAAATCATGATCGAACTTACGAGCGCTGACGGACTGTCGCTACGGCAATCCGTCTCCGTTCCGGTGCGGCCGGCATCCCTGCCGGTCACGACACGTCATCCCGTCACCATCGAGCCCAATGCCAGCTTGAAGGTGGACGGCGAATTGCTGGCCGAAAGCATGCTGCAGGGGTCGGCGGTCAGCATTAGCGTCACCCGCGCCGCGGCTTTCGATATCCCGGCGCTGCTGACCTCACTCGATCGCTACCCCTATGGCTGCGCCGAGCAGACGACCAGCCGGGCGCTGCCGCTGCTTTATCTCAGCGAGCTTTCGAAACAATCCGGCCTGCCGGAGGATACGGACGTTCAGAAGCGGGTGCAGGAGGCGATCTACCGGGTCCTCTCCTACCAGTCGTCAACGGGCAGTTTCGGCCTGTGGAGCCCGGGCTCCGGCGATCTCTGGCTCGATGCTTACGTCACCGACTTCCTGGCCCGCGCACGCGAACAGAAATACCAGGTCCCGGATCAGGCGATGGTGCAGGCTCTGGATAATCTCCAAAACGCGCTGAGCTACGATGTCGACGTCAAGAGCCAGGGTAACGAGATCGCCTATGCCCTCTATGTGCTGGCCCGCAACCGCAAAGCCGCAATCAGCGACCTGCGTTACTATGCCGATACGAAGCTTGCCGAGTTCCCGACACCTCTTTCCAAGGGCCATCTGGCTGCCGCACTCGCGCTTTACGGCGATGCGCAACGCTCCCAGAGTATTTTTGGCGACGCGCTGCAGATGGCCATAGGCACGAGTACCAGCCTGCTCGACCGCTCCGACTATGGCTCGCCGCTCCGCGACAATGCTGCGGTGCTGACACTGGCGGCGGAAAGCCGTCCCATACCGGCGATCATTCCGCAACTCGCCAAGATCGTCGCCCGCCAATGGGAACATCAGTCCTATACCAGCACGCAGGAACAGATGTGGACCCTGCTCGCCGCGCGGGCGATCCAGGGAGGTGATCAGGATCTGAAGCTCGACATCAACGGAACGGCGCGCAGCGGCGGGTATGCCGCGCGTCTGACCGGCGACGAAATTCTCGACCAGCCGATCACGATCAGCAACCGGTCCAAGGATCCGGTTGCCGCTGTCGTCACGACGGTTGCAGCACCTGCCTTCCCGCTGCCTGCCGGCGGCAATGGCTTCACGATTCAGCGCACCTATTACACGCTTGATGGCGAGGAAGCCAACATTACACAGGCCAGGCAGAACGAGCGTTACGTGGTCGTTATCAACGCGACGGAGAGCAATGCCTGGCCGTCTCGCGTGCTGATCACAGATCTTCTCCCGGCCGGGTTCGAAATCGACAATCCGAGCCTCGTCGACAGCGCCAAGCTCTCTAACTTCGAATGGATCGGCGAGATCGAGGCGGCGCATACGGAATTCCGCAGCGACCGTTTCGTTGCAGCCTTCGACCGGTCGAGCGGTGACGATCGGGCGATCACGGTCGCCTATGTCGTGCGCGCCGTCACGCCGGGAACCTACGACCATCCGGCGGCCAGCATCGAGGACATGTACCGGCCGCAGTTTTCCGCGCGCACCGCCATGGGGCGCATGGAGGTACAGGCGGTCGAATAATGTCGCTCCGGTGGAAAACCTGCGCCGCGCTGCTCTGTTTTGCATTTCTGTGCGTCACGGCAGTGTTGGGCCTTGAGGCCGCCGACCGCGCCTATCCGCCGCCCCTCGACAAGGCGCGCACCGTCTCTGCCGAAGTTCTCGATGCGGACGGCCAGTTGCTGCGCGCTTTCGCGACGCCGGAGGGCCGATGGCGGCTGAAGACGACGGCAAAGGACGTCGATGCGCAGTTCCTGCGCATGCTGGTCGCCTATGAGGACCAGCGTTTCTGGCAGCATGGCGGTGTCGATCCCCGGGCCTTGGTGCGGGCCGCCTGGCAATTCGCAACCCACGGCCGGATCGTCTCCGGGGCATCGACGCTGTCCATGCAAGTGGCGCGATTGATAGAGCCGCGCGAGGGACGTTCCTTTACTGCGAAACTTCGCCAGTTGGCCCGTGCCATTCAGATCGAGCGGCGGCTGAGCAAGGCGGACATCCTGGATCTCTATCTGACCCACGCGCCCTATGGCGGCAACCTCGAGGGTATCCGCGCGGCAAGCCTTGCCTATTTCGGCAAGGAACCGCGGCGACTGACGGTTTCTGAAGCGGCGTTGCTCGTGGCGCTACCACAATTGCCCGAAAAACGCCGACCCGACCGTCACCTTAAGGCCGCCGAGACGGCGCGCCAGCGGGTTTTGACGCGCATGGCTGTTTCCGCCGTCATCGGGGAAGGGGAGGCTGACCGCGCAGCTGGGGTTGTCATCCCAAACCGCCGGCTACAGCTCCCGGCTCTTGCGGCCCACGTCGCCGAAACGGCCTTGCGCAAGGAGCCGAAAGCCATCCAGCACCAGACGACGCTCAGGCGTCCCATTCAGAAGGCGCTCGAGGCAGTCGCGAAGGACGCCGCAGCGAAACTCGGACCACGCGTTTCCATCGCAATGGTTATGGCCGATGCACGCACCGGAGAGATCGTCGGCGAGCTTGGCTCCGCCGACTATTTCGATGCCGGCCGCTCCGGATGGATCGACATGACCCGCGTCTCCCGCTCGCCGGGCTCGACCCTGAAACCTTTCATCTATGGTCTCGCCTTCGAGGAAGGCCTCATTTCGCAGGAAACGATCATCGAGGATCGTCCTGCGGATTTCTTCGGCTACCGCCCGCGCAATTTCGATATGACCTATCAGGGTGACGTCAGCATCCGGCAGGCGCTGCAGCTGTCGCTCAACGTGCCGGCCGTGCGGCTGCTCGACGCCGTCGGGCCAAGCCGGATGATGATGCGTTTCCGGCGCGCCGAAGTCAGGCCCGTCTTGCCGCCGAATGAGGCGCCGGGTCTCGCGATCGGGCTCGGCGGCCTGGGCATCAACCTGAAGGACCTGGTGCAACTTTACACGGCATTGGCCAACCGCGGCAAACCCATGCGGCTTGGTGACGGCATACAGGACCAGCCGGGGCAGATCGAAGGTGAGCCACTTCTCGATCCGGCCTCGACCTGGCAGATCGCCGATATCCTGTCCGGTGTCTTGCCACCGGCAGGCGCCGTCCAGCGTGGCATCGCTTACAAGACTGGAACGAGCTACGGCTACCGCGATGCCTGGTCGGTTGGCTTTGACGGCCGCTACGTGCTCGGCGTGTGGGTGGGCCGACCCGACAATGGGGCTGTTCCCGGCCTGACCGGTTATGCAACGGCAGCGCCGATCCTGTTTGAAGGCTTTGCCAAATCCGGGCTTGCGATAACGCCCTTGCTGCGCGCCCCGGCGGGCGCCGTTCGCATGGCCCAGTCCGAACTGCCTATCAGCCAGCGGCGTTTCTCGCTAACCTTGAGCGGTCTTGTCTCGGCAACGGTTCGTGAAGCGGCTCCGCAGATCGTCTATCCCCCGGAGGGCGCACGCGTCGAACTCGGTGTCGATACTGCGGGCGTACCCATGCCGCTGGTCCTGAAGCTGCAGGGGGGGAGGGCGCCGTTCCGCTGGCTGGCAAACGGCAAGCCATTACCGGAAACGTCAAGGCGCCGCGTCAATCAATGGGTTCCCGACGGAACAGGTTATTCGACGCTGACGGTCATCGATGCCGCAGGCCGTGCCGCAAGCGTTCGGGTTTTCCTCAATTGAGGCGGCTGCCGTGCCCTGTGCGAGAAAATCTGTACTGCAGCCCCAAATTGCACTTCCATGAATGGGGATTCACGAAATGCGCCCTTTGAGTTAACAGTGCTGAACGATCCGATTCGTCTCGATTCGCATTTGCGTCCTGGCATTGACATCCACTAAAGCCGGATGATTTTAGGTCGAATCGACCTAAAATCTGAATCCGCTCTAGAATCAAAGAAGTAGAGCATGATTTCGGCGGAAAACCGCTTACACTTTTCGGCATCATGCTCAAGAGCAAACGGGGGCTTTTTGCCTGTATCGGCATTTCCATCTTCGCGATATTTACTCGCTGGCTTTGTGATAACCGCTGCGCTTACAGGCTGCGGCGCCCGCGAGGGCGTAAGGCTGTCCGATACCGCAGTGACGGTTCCCAGCGAGACAGCATTCGCGCTGCCGCCGCCCGGCGGGCCGGCGGTCGTCAACATTGTCGAGCGCCGTTTCAGCAATAGCACCCAGCAGGACATCTTCCTTTTCACGTCTGCATCCACACCAGGCCAGAATGTCCTGCGCGTTCAATTGTTCGGGCCGGTCGGGTTACAGATGGACGGACAGAAGGCGCTCGGTAACTCTTCGATCCAGGCGAGTGAGATTGTGAGGGAAATGCGCCGCGAGCTTCCCGGCGTCGCCCTCGTTCAGTCGCCGCTCTACCTGCAGAACAATTACGGCCCGTTCAGCTACGCATACGGCCGCGGTCACGGCAACGATGCTTGTCTCTATGCCTGGCAGCAGATCCGCTCGCCCGAAGAGGCAAGGACGGTCTTCCAGAACCGTGGCACGATCCAGGTCCGTCTGCGCCTCTGCGAGGATGGCGCGAGCGAAGAAAAACTGCTCAGCACGATGTACGGATACACCATTCGCGCGGCCTTCAACGTTCCAGGGTGGAACCCTTACGGCGAACCGCCGAGCGTCGATCCGACATTGGGCCGCACCGGAAACCCGATCTATCCGAAAAGCGAAGACCTGCGCGATTCACCGGTGGACAACGCGAGACCCCGTCCCGTTTTGCGACAGAGACAAGTGGCTCGCGCCTCGGAAAACAAGGTGCCGGTGAAACAACCGGCTTCGGCTGAAACCATTCCTTTACCAACCGGCGCGGATATAGACGCCGTCGTTGTTCCTTCGCCGGACTGTATGACACAGTCGGAAGGTGCCACGCTGTGCAAGTAACCTCGGCATGAACGGGATTGCCGAGTGCAATTTGATCAGCCGTGCATTTTATAAGAGCTTCCGCCAATGAACGGCTTGTCACCGGGCGGGCCTGAAAGGCAGCGACCATGCGCAAGGCAGGTATTATCCTTTTCTGGATCATCGCGTCCCTGTGCGTGATCGCATTGGTTACCTTGCCGATCAATCTCCAAACCCAACTGATCGCCGGCATCGCCGTCGTCACCTTCATGGCGGTGATCAAGATCCTGCGCGCAGAAGGGACATGGCGCCTGATCGCCCTTGCTTTCGGTACGGCGATCGTCATGCGTTACGTCTACTGGCGCACGACCAGCACGCTGCCGCCGTTCAACCAGCTCGAAAACTTCATTCCCGGTTTCCTGCTTTACCTGGCCGAGATGTACAGCGTGATGATGTTGGGGCTCAGCCTCTTCGTCGTTTCGATGCCGCTGCCGCCGCGGCCGTCCCGCGCGGCATCGGCAGGCAAGTACCCGAGCGTCGACGTCTTCGTCCCGACCTACAACGAAGATGCCGAGCTTCTGGCCAATACGCTGGCGGCGGCGAAAGCCATGGACTATCCGGCCGACAAGTTGACCGTCTGGCTTCTCGATGACGGCGGCACGCTGCAGAAGCGGACGTCGCCCAATCTCCTCGAAGACCAGATGGCCAAGGCGCGGCATCAGGAGCTACAGATCCTCTGCAACGATCTCGACGTTCGCTATCTGACCCGTGACCGGAACGAACATGCCAAGGCCGGCAACCTCAACAATGGCATGCAGCATTCCAACGGCGAATTGATCGCGGTCTTCGATGCCGACCACGCCCCCTCCCGGGATTTCCTGCTCGAGACCGTCGGTTATTTCGAGGACGATCCGAAGCTCTTTCTTGTCCAGACACCACATTTCTTTCTCAATCCCGACCCGGTCGAGAGGAATCTGCGGACTTTCGAAAGGATGCCGAGCGAGAACGAGATGTTCTACGGCATCATCCAGCGCGGTCTCGACAAATGGAACGCCTCGTTCTTCTGCGGTTCGGCGGCGGTGTTGCGCCGGCAGGCGCTCGACCAGACCAGCGGTTTTAGCGGCGTCAGCATCACGGAAGATTGCGAAACCGCGATCGCTCTGCACGCCAGAGGCTGGAACAGCGTCTATGTCGACCGGCCACTGATCGCCGGTCTGCAGCCCGCAACCTTTGCCAGCTTCATCGGCCAGCGCAGCCGCTGGGCGCAGGGCATGATGCAGATCCTGCGCTTCCGCTTTCCGCTGTTGAAGCGCGGCCTCTCGATACCGCAGCGGCTCTGCTACATGTCATCGACCCTGTTCTGGCTCTTCCCCTTCGCCCGCGCGATCTTCCTTTTTGCGCCGCTTTTCTACCTGTTCTTTGATCTGGAAATCTTCACGGCATCCGGCGGCGAGTTCCTCGGCTACACACTTGCCTACATGCTCGTGAACCTGATGATGCAGAATTATCTCTACGGATCATTCCGCTGGCCCTGGATCTCCGAGCTCTACGAATATGTCCAGACGATCCATCTGTTGCCGGCCGTCGTCTCGGCCATCGTCAACCCCAGGAAGCCGAGCTTCAAGGTGACGGCCAAGAACGAATCCGTCCTCGTCAGCCGCCTGTCGGAAATCAGCCGGCCATTCTTTCTCATCTTCGGTGTTTTGCTGTTCGCCGTTGTCGTAACGGCTTACCGGGTCTACACGGAGCCGTACAAGGCTGACGTCACCCTTGTGGTTGGCGGCTGGAACCTGCTCAACCTCATCCTTGCCGGTTGCGCGCTCGGCGTCGTCTCCGAACGGGGAGAACATTCGGCAACGCGACGGGTCAAGGTCACGCGGCGGTGTGAATTCGGGCTCGACGAGACGTGGTATCCGGCTACCATCGACAATGTTTCCGTTCATGGCGCGCGCGTGAATATCTACGCGAAGGAGATAGGGATACTACCTGTCGATACCCGTGGCCTGATCCGCTTCAAGCCCTATAGCGGCGACACCGAGGAAATCCTGCCGGTTGCGATCCGGAACTCTCAGGTCGCAGGCGACATTGTTGCGATCGGCTGTCGCTATCTGCCGGAAGTGACCAGGGACCACAGCCTCGTCGCCGATCTCATCTTTGCAAACTCGCAGCAATGGACCGAGTTCCAGCTCTCACGCCGCGGCAATCCGGGTCTCCTGCGAGGCACGCTCTGGTTCCTCGGCCTTGCCTTTTATCAGACGAGCCGCGGTATCAGCTATTTCTTCAGCAGTCCCGGGGCGAGAGATAAGGCCCGTTTGGCTGCAAAGGCAAAAAGATGATGAGGTCCGTGTTTCTGGCTTTAGCCATCCTGGTACTGCAGAGCTTCCCGCTTCGCGCGCAGGCCCCGTTCGACATGACGCCGGAGCGGTCGACGGCTGAAGGGCAGACAGGGACCGGAGCGGCATCGCAACCCGTGGTCGTCCCGACTGCCCAACCGAGTGAAACCGAAGCCTTCAAGCGGTACCTGCTTCCAAACGGTAACGTCGATCTGAGCGGTGAATTCGAAGATCGGGCCTGGTCGGTCTATCTGACACCGCAGCAGGCAGCCAGCGGAGCAAGGCTCAATCTCGGCTATCAGAATTCGATTTTCGTCGCGCCGGAGGTGTCCCATCTTCGGGTCGAGATCAACGACATGAAGATCGCCGAGGAAGAGGTTCGCTCTGCTGATACCGTGTCCGACTTGAGCTTCAAACTGCCGAAGGATCTGCTGAAGCCCGGATCGAACCTCATCCGCATGCGCGCGGACCAGCGTCACCGCACCGACTGCACGATCGAATCGACCTATCAGCTCTGGTCGCGTGTCGATGCGGAAAAAACCTATCTGAGCTTTTCGGGCAGCGACGCGCAAGGGCTGCAAAGCCTCGACGATATCCGGGCGATCGGCGTCGACGATCGCGGCCTCACCCGGTTCACTTTCGTCGTACCGGCGCTGGAGCAGCCCAGCACGACGATACCCTTGATGCGGCTTGCCCAGGGTCTCGCCGTTTTCGCCGACATGCCGAACCAATCCTTCTCTTTCAAGACGGGCAGCATGACCGGAACGAAGCCAGGCGAATTGACGGTGCTCATTGGCACCCCCGCCGAACTCCAGCCGCTTCTTGCCTCCTTGCCCGCCAGCGCCAGTTCCGGGCCCGTTGCCGGTTTCGTCGAAGATCCGGAAACCGGGTCGCCAGTGCTTGTCCTCAGCGGGCCGACATGGCAGGCGATCGGCACGGCCATAGAAAGCGTCGTTGCCCCCACGGACGCCACTGGTCCTGCGGTCCGCCGCGATGTCATAACGACACAAAGATGGCGCTCTCCCGACACGCCTTTCCTCTTCTCCGATACCCGGCTGAGTTTCTCCCAACTCGGTTTCAAGACCGAAGAGTTTTCTGGCCGACGGTTTCGCACCGATTTCACCGTCGGCGTTCCCGCGGATTTCTATGCCAATGCCTATGGCGAAGCGGTCATCCTTCTGGACGCCGCCTACTCTCCAACCGTCCTGCCCGGCAGCCACATCGATATCTACATCAATGGAAATATCGCCTCTACAGTACCGATTGCCTCGTCCGGCGGCGGCATCCTCAGACATCGGCCGATCAACGTGACGATGCGGCATTTCCGGCCGGGCGTGAACACGATCGCAATCGAAGCTATTCTCGATACCGAGGACGACAAGCTCTGCGCGCCTGGCGCGCCTGATTTGGAAACGCCGCGCTTCGCGCTGTTCGACAGCTCGGAATTCCACATGCCCGACTTCGCGCGTATCGCGCAATTGCCCAATCTCGCGGCGTCTGCCGGGACCGGGTTTCCCTATGGCAGAGGCCCGGACGCGACCCGCCTCTACCTGGATCGCATCGATTCCGATACGCTGTCGGCGACAGCAACGTTTCTCGGACGACTGGCCGCCGGCGCCGGTCGCCCGATCCCGGTCGAGACGGTGGCATCTCCTGCACTGATCGGCAGCCGAAGCGCGATCTTCATCGGCGCGCTTTCGCAAATGCCGCAGACGGTCCTGACGCAAATGAATATTGCCGAGACAAGCCGCACGACATGGGGATCCGATCCCGGTGGTAAGACGGACGCAGTCAATACCGAAGCTGCTCTCGACGCGTGGCGGGAGAAATTGCGCGGCGGCGTCTGGGCACCCTGGATCACGGCGTTCGAGGATTGGGTCAAACGGAACTTCGACATCTCCCTTTCCTCATTGCGGTTCGCGCCGGTCCCGGAGAGCAGCTTTACCCCCTCGACGGAGACATCGTTGCTGGTCGCGCAAAGCGCCAGCCCCGATGGCAGCGGCACATGGTCCCTGGTGGCGGCACCGACCGGAAAGGACCTGCGTGAAAGCGTGCAGGCCCTGAGTGCGCAGGACACGTGGAGACAGCTTGCCGGGCACATCACGACTTACCAGCGTGGCACCAAAACGATCGAAACCATCCCGATCAATGACTTCGCCTTCATCGAGACCCAGCCAGCGTCCCTTTCAAACTACCGGCTGATCGCCGCCAACTGGCTCTCGACCAACATTCTGACCTACGCCGTGCTGCTGGCTGCGCTCGGCGTTTTGCTGGGGCTTGCGACCGCCATGCTGCTCAGCAATCTCGGGCGGCGGGAATGAAGGCAAAACTGCTTGCAGCGCTCTTTGCAGGCATTTTCACTCTCTGCCTGCAAACCGTTCCGGCCGAGGCACAACAACCGATGATCACCAACGAAGCCTGGGAGGCCTACAAGACCAAATTTCTCGATCCCGGCGGCCGGATCGTCGACGATGGTAACGGTAATATCAGCCACAGCGAAGGGCAGGGCTACGGCCTGCTGCTGTCGGTCCTTGCCGGCAGTCAGGCGGATTTCGAGTTGATCTGGGCTTTCACGCGGACCGAACTTCTCCTGCGCAATGACGGGCTCGCCGCCTGGAAATGGAGCCCTGGCGCAAAACCACATGTTACCGATGTCAACAACGCGTCCGACGGCGATATCCTGATTGCCTATGCGCTGGGCCTTGCCGGACAGCAGTGGAACCGCAGGGATTATACGTCGGCCGGGGCAGCAATCGCCCGAGCCATTCTTGCAAAGATCGTCGTTCGGGACAACGACCGAACGTTGCTTCTGCCGGGCGCCACCGGATTTTCCGGCGCCGACCGCGAGGACGGCCCGGTCATCAACCCGTCCTATTGGATTTTCGAGGCGTTTCCGGTTCTCGATCAACTGGCACCGTCGCCAGTCTGGGGAACGCTTCGCGGCGAAGGGGTCGCGATCATCAACGAACTTCGGTTCGGTCCGAAACAACTTCCCGCAGACTGGGTCGCTTTGAAGCCTTCCCCCAAGCCTGCATCCGGCTTTCCGGCGGAATATGGGTATAACGCACTGCGTATACCGCTTTATCTCGTTCGCGGCGGCGTGACGGACCGGCAATTGCTTTTGAGGTTTCGCCAAGCCACGTCCGGCGCTAACGGTGCAATCACAACCGTGGATTTAAATTCCGGCGCAACCAAGAACACTCTCTCCGATCCGGGTTATCGAATTGTTAACCATATTCTGGCCTGTGTGGTGGACAAGACCGCGTTGCCTGCGGACGTGAAACAATTCACGCCGACGCTGTATTACCCTTCGACGCTCCACTTACTGGGGCTATCATTTGTTGCTGAAAAGCATCCGGAGTGTTTATGAAGCCGTCCATTATCGCATTGTCAGCGATCATCGCGGCCGTCGGCATCGTCGGCATGAAGAAGCCCGACTATGTGAAACATATGGTTCAGTCCTTTTCGCCGGCAAGCGAAGATGATCTCGCTTCGCGCTCGTCGCCACTGCCACAACAACAGCCAGCGTTTCAGACCGTTGGTGAAAAGGCGGCGGTGTTCCGGGAAATCAAACGCCCTTCGGAGCCGCCGCTCGACACCGTGGTCACGGCGGCGACAGCGTCCACGGTTGATGAAAGTGCGCTGCGCTACTTCGCAAGCCAGGGGGATACCGCAAGGCTGCAAGCGGAAATCTCGCGCCTGAAGGCGCTCTATCCCGATTGGACACCGCCGAAAGACCCACTGGCCATTCCTCAGAACGAGGACAAGCAACTGGAGACGATGTGGCAGCTTTATTCGCAGGCGCGCTACGCGGAGGTCCGCAAGGCGATCGCCGAACGGCAAACGGCGGAACCGGCCTGGCAGCCGCCTGCGGATTTGCTTGATCGATTGGGCGTGGCAGAGGCGCGGCTGCGACTGATCAATGCGTCCGATCTCAAACAATACGAAACAGTCGTGCGCATCGGCGCCGAGACGCCGAGCCTGCTGACCTGCAGCGAGGTCGATGTCCTCTGGCGCGTTGCCGAAGCATTTTTCTGGACGAACAAGGCGCAACGGGCGACGGACGCCTATACCTACATCCTGAACAATTGCCAGAACACCGCCGAACGCCTCGCGACAATCCAGAAGGCCGCCGACCTTTTGCCCTCCAACACGGTCGAGGAACTGCTCGCCAAGGAGAAGACGGCCCCCGATGGCACGCGGGAATTCGACAGCATTCGCGATGATCTTGCCCGCCGGTTCGTCGCCGAAGCCAATGCCGACGGAAAGATTGTCGTCCCGCCCCAGTATCTTTCGCGCGTCGAGCGGCTTGCCGAGACCGGCGGCCTTGCCTCTGACGCCCTATTGCTCGGCTGGTATTATCTGCCGCGCGGCGAAATGGAAGCCGCCGAAAAATGGTTCCGGCGCGCTCGTGACAAGGAAGATTCCGCCTCCGCCTCGCAGGGTCTGGCACTGACCCTGATCGATCGCGATGTGCCTCTCGAGGCCGAGAACGTGATGTATCGCTGGCGCGACGCCTCCAAGGAGGCGAAAGCGGTCTATCTGGCCGCGACCGCAAACCTGCTTGCGCTCGATCCGCCGGCTTCGATCAAGGCCGGCGTCCTGAAGCGGATCGCCGCAGAGGTGATCAAATCGCGCGACGCTACGACGGCCCAGCAGTTCGGCTGGTATGCCCGTGCCTTGAACCAACCGCAGACGGCCGTGCAATGGTTCAAGACGGCGCTCGGCTGGAAGCTGGACGACGAGCCTTCCGCCTACGGCCTTGCGGTAACCTATCTGCAACTCAACGATATGAAGGGCGTTTCCGAAATCCAGCGCCTTTGGGCCGGAAGATCGGAGCGCATTGCCAAGCTTGGCGGAGAGAAGGAGGAGCCCGAAGCCGCCAAGGAACAATTGCCGGTTCCGGGCGAAACCGTAACCGTCCGGCGCAAGGCCCGCCCGCGAGTGCTAGCGATTGCCGTATCCAACGAACCTGAGGAATATAGGGAAACCCCGGACTTCACCGTTCGGCCACGCGGGCGCAAGAGTGTCGCAACCGTCCGCGGCTGTAGGACCACATTCAATCCTGAAACGCTGTCGCCCGACGCGGCACTGGCGCGGGGCTGGTGCCTGATGGAACTGAACCGGCCACTTGAAGCAGCCGCCGCCTTCGAGGTCGCCTTGTTCGGATCTTCGAAAATACGCGAGGATGCCGCCTATGGCCAAAGCCTGGCCTACCTGCGCGCAGGATTGGCGGGCAAGGCTGCGGTCTCGGCGGTCAAGGCACCGCAGAAACGTGAGCGCGCCCTCGAACTGCAGAAAGCCATCCTGACCGACAAAGCCATCGCCGCCTTCGACGGGGCCCGTCCGCGAGAAGCCTTGCTTGTGCTCGACCAGTTGAAACAGATCACTCCGGAAAGAACGGATCTGCTTGCATTGAGGGGATATGTCTATCTCAAGATGAAGCGCTATGGCGACGCACGCCGGGTCTTCGAAGCTCTGGCCGCCATCGGCAATCGTGACGGCCAGCGTGGACTGGCAATCATCCATGAGATGTTTCACGAAAACGATTGACCGGACCCAAGTGATGAATTCTGTACCAGCGCCTACGACGCGCGGTGCCAGATTTTCGCGAAGATGGCCCAATACGCACGTCGCTGCGTTTCCGCGCCATTCTCCCGATCTGGGATCGGCCGACATTGGTCATTTTTACCACAATGGCATTTATGAGCGATAAGCCGGCATTATCGGTCGTTATGACAAGCCTACAGGATGTGCTCTTGTGGAGGTCTATTGCCCAAAAAAGCGCACCCAATCCCAGCCAGGGATCAACAATGATCGCGCCCGTCCCCTCGAAGTCTTTGACGTTGCGCGTGACAACCGTGAGCCCGTGAATGAGCGCGGTGGCAGCAATCAATACATCCACTTCATTGCGTCTGTCGGGAATGTGCAGATGCGCACACCGTGTCGCGACGGCGTCATCGATGGGAATTATCCGGCCGGCAAATTTTGCGCCTTGCCGGGCATCGCGACGCTGCACACCAAGGATGCCGCGTTCCAGCTCCAGAATGGTGATCGCGCAGGAACAGAAAGCGGAACTCATCAGTGGGGTTACCGATCTGCTCGTGCGCATCCTGAACAAGAGCCCCGCCACGACCTTCGTGGTCATCGACGAGGTGGCGGTAGAGGATTGGGGCGTCGGGGGCCTTCCCGTCGCAGACTATCGGAAGACTCTTCGAACACGGTCATGAGCATGGGTGTGTTCAATCTGCCGTCCAGGGAGGAGGCGGTGCGGGCTGTCGCCTTTCCTTCAAAAACCACCAGCGAGCATCCCTCGCTTTTATAGCGGAACCTGGTGAGCGACTGAGGTTACACTCGTCACCGAGATCGGCGACCTGGCTCGTTTCCAAAGGCCAAAGCATCTTATGGGCTGGCTCGGGCTCGTGCCATCGGAGGCGTCGAGCGGAGCCAGAACGCGGCGGGGGCGATTACAAAACCGGTAACGGAGAAGCGCGCGCCATGCTGGTCGAGGCCGCATGGTCCTATCGGCTGCCGGCACGCGAGGAACGACGATACAGGATGCGGGTCGAACATCTTCCGGAAGAGATCAGGGCCATCGGCCGGAAGGCCCAGGCAAGGCTATGCCAACGATACCGTCGGCTTTCGGCGACCGGCAAGCCACAACCGAAGATCATCACCGCGATTGCCCGTGAGCTTGCCGGTTTCGTGTGGGACGTGACTGGATCGCAGCTTGAGCCAGGTCGTGGGCACGCCGGCAGCCCGTGCCGCATTGGATCTCCTCGTCACCACATGGGCACGGTCTGGGCTCTCAGGGGACGTCGTGGCGGGGATGCTGCTTGGCGCCGCTCGCGCACGACAACAGACTCAACGCGAGAACAACGTCGAGTTGGTCTGGACCGGCCCAACGACTCCGTTCGTCGCCACCCGGCACCGAGCAGGTGCTATTGGATCTCATCCAGCGCGCTAAAACGGAACTCTTCATCGTCAGCTTCGTCGCCTACGATGTGCCGCCAGTCATCACCGCGATCAATTCGGCGATCGACCGGCGTGTCGAAACCCGAATTCTCGTAGAGGCGTCCTTGAATCATGGCGGCAGCTTGCTCATCGATCCGGTGGCGACGATGAGAAGCTGCGTCCCCTCGGCTCTTCTATATGCCTGGACCGACCGACCGCATCCATTCACCAACGGCCGTGTCCATGCAAAGGTAGCTGTGGCGGATAGCAGGACGGCCTTCTTGACTAGCGCAAACCTTACCGCCCATGCGCTCGAAAAGAACATGGAAGCGGGAATCTTGGTCACTGGCGGGCATATCCCCGCCAACTTGCGTGCCAACCTCCATGCCCTGATCGAGACGAAGGTTATCCGTCCGGTGTGACGAGCTAGAGCCCCGTTCTGCATGCCGATCACGGCAAGGGACCAACCGCAAGGTTGGCCGGACGAAAGGGAACATGAAGTGCTGCAGTCTGGCCCAATAAGGTCCGTGATCGAGACTAGGCCAAATTAAATTGCTATTTCTATTTTTGAGCTGGGCGCATAAGCTAGGCGCCGTGAAGTATACCCTATTGGGCCAAGAGGGGAGTGCCAATGCGCGTTGCTCTGGTTTATCCGCGCGTCAGACATAGCGCGTGGTTTGCCCGGGTCGGCGGGGGCGCCTGCTGGAACCACTGAGATCCGCCGGCGTCGCCCGCTCCCGTCTTCCTCTAGATCAGGAACGAATGCAACGCTTCCAATTCCTCGGGTCGGATCTCATGTCCTCCGGAATGGTAGCATGCCTCCACGCGGGCCTTCTGTGCCGTAAAATAGTCGACCAGCCGCTCTGTGAGCGGGAGCGGGCAGATCGGGTCGCGTTGGCCTCCGGTGATCAGGATTGGTCGATCTTTCAACTGCTCACTATTCGCGGGGATCCATGGAATGAGTGGATGCAGCAGGGCAGCGCGGTCGAAAAGACCGGCATTTCTGAACAGAACGGACGCAAGGATGTTTGCCCCGTTCGAATAGCCGAGGCCGTATATTGCCCGCCCGGGATTTGCTGCTTTGTGGGCAGCAATGAACCTGGCCATCTTTTCTGTTCGTCTCGCCAGGTCCTCCATGTCGTAGGAGCCTTCGCTCGTTCGACGAAAGAAGCGCAGTGCGCCAAACTCCGAGACGTCTCCGCGCGGCGAAACCAGCCCGGCATCGGGCAAAATTTGCCCGACCAACTCGGCGAACTGATATTCGTCTCCACCGGTGTCGTGAAAGGCGAAGACGATGGGCGCGTCGCGTCCGGGCACTCTTATGAGCGCCTGATAGGATGAGATCGTCATGGTGGTCTTCTCCGTCGGGCTGGACGTGAACTGCCGCGGTCCCGAAGTCGGTTAGTCCCTGATCGGCTCGAGACGGCGTGAGATCTGGTCGCGATAAGGTTCGTAGCGCGCGGGAAGCTTCAGGGCTTCGCCGAGGTGCCCGGTGTCTTCATCGCGATCAAACCCCGGCTCGTTGGTCGCGATCTCGAACAACACGCCTCCGGGGGTGCGGAAGTAGATCGCCCAGAAGTAATCGCGGTCTATGACAGGCGTGACCTGATAGCCGGTGTCCATCAGAGCCTTGCGGACCTCAGCCTGGGCCGCACGGTCGTCCACGGCGAAGGCGATGTGATGCACCGAGCCAGCGCCGAGGCGGGCGAGATCAGCCTGGGGAACTGTTTCCAGATCGATGACGTCGGCACCGTTTCCGCCGCTGATGGCGAAGCGCGACCAGTCGCCTTTGCGGTCCACCTCCTGGTAACCCATGAAGCTGAGTAGTTCCCGCGTCGCGCCGGGATCCTTAAGACGCAGACTTGCGCCGTGGAAGCCCTTGACCGCTTTTTCCGCGTCGATCTCTCTGCTCGCCCAACCGCGGCGCGGATCGCCGTCGACTTCGACCAGCGAGAAGGCATCCCCGTCGGGGCCCTTGAAGCGAAGGCGCTTCTCACCGCGGAGTTCGTGCTCCGAAAGGTCCGTGACGCCGCGCGCGGTAAGCCGTTCCTTCCAGTAGCCGAGCGTCTCCTTCGCGACGGCGAAGGAAGTCTCGCCTACTTCGCCGGCACCCGGGCGTCCCTTGGCAATATGCGGAAACGGGAAATAGGTCATTACCGAGCCCGGCGTGCCGATCTCGTCGCCGTAATAGAGGTGATACACCTCCGGGTCATCGAAATTCACTGTCTTCTTCACCCGGCGCAGGCCGAGCGTTTTGGTGAAGAAGTCGCTGTTCTCCTGGGCATTGGCGGCCATCGACGTGACGTGGTGAAGGCCTTTGATCTGTGTGAGCATGGCGGGTCTATCTCCGGATTGGCGTGTATCGACGTTTATCTGGAGACAAGATCGGTCAGGTCTTCACGGAATTGAATAGCAATAATATTGACAATATTATTGCATTTATTGCAATAAATGAGCATGAGCGATCTAAGCGATATCCGCGTGTTCCTGGCGGTGGCGCAGCAGCGCAGCTTCACAGCGGCGGCGCGACAGCTGTCGATGACACCGCCGACTGTGACCCGCGCCGTCAGTGCGCTGGAGGAGAGCCTTGGAGTGCAGCTCCTGCTGCGCACGACGCGTCAGGTTTCGCTGACGTCGGCCGGCGCCGTCTACGCGGCGCGCATCGAGCCGCTGATCGGGCAATTCGACCAGGCGAGGGAGGATCTGCGCGAAGAGCATGGGGATGTGGCCGGGCTGATCCGCATCAACGCGCCGCTGTCGCTCGGCCAGCATATCCTGCCCGCCATCGTCTCAGGCTTTCGGGTCGAATATCCGCGGACGGGCGTTTCGCTATCCTTGACGGACCGGTTCATCGACATCGTTTCCGACAGTTTCGATCTCGCCGTGAGGGTCTCGGAGCCGCCGCGCGACAAGTCAACGATATGGCGCAAAATATGTCGCGTGCGGCGTGTCCTTGTTGCCTCCCCAGGCTATCTCGCCGCTTTCGGAACGCCTGAGACGCCCGACGACCTCGATCGCCATGCTTGTATTGCCTATGACGAGGAGGCGATCGCCGAGAGTTGGGAGCTGACGAACGGCGGGCGGACGCGAAAGGCACGGGCCGGCAAGGTGCTGGCGGCGAACAACGGCGAGCTTCTCGCCAGACTGGCGGAAAACGGAGAAGGCGTAGCCCTGCTGCCGCACTTCATCGTCGACGATGCGCTGGCACGGGGCACGCTGAAGCAAGTCCTTGCCGAGTGGGAGCCACCCGAGCTCTGGCTGACACTATATTATCCGCCCTACGAGAAACTGCCGATGCGGGTTGCCAAATTCTCGGACTTCTTCGAAAAGTACGTAACTCTTACGCGCCCGCTGTAACGCGGAGGCTGGTAGCCGTCGTATTTTCGCGTAGAAGGTGTCTTTTCCGGCAAAAAGCGAGCAAAAATTACAAGAAATTGAGCTGGCTGGCGGGCATGCTTCCTGTTGAATCGGACAGCAACCGCCTATATCGGGGCCCATCTATGGTAGAGATCGTGACGGTCGGGAAAACGCGTCTTCCTTTTCAGGTCGCCGAATACCCCGTCCATCGGCCCGGGATGAGCCCGGTCGCGACTGGACCTCTCGCAGCACAAGAGCAGCATCTACTGGGAGGTGCGGATGAATCATAGTACGGGAACGGAAGAGGGCGTCGGCGCTCATTTCGGCTTGCCGCATACTCCATGTCTTTTGGCTCGACCGGTTCGTGACGCCAGATTTTCCGTGACGCGCTTGGAATGGCGGCTGAACGGGGATGCGAGCCGCCTGGTGTCCTTGCCGCCCGACGACGCCTATTTCCTGATGCTCTACCTGAAGGATGCGCACCATTGCGACGTTGCTGCCGATGGCACCGAGAGCGAAGTTCGCCGCTTTCGGCAGGGTTCCGTTTGCCTCGTCGATCTGGCCCATGGCGCCTGCATCCGCCTTTTCAGCAATCTCGATTCGCTCGCTTTCCAGCTGCCGCGAGAGCTCTTTCGGGAAGTAGGCGAGTTCTCGGCTGCCCCAAAAGCAACCAGGCTTAGATGCCGGCGGGGTGAGTACGATGATGTCATGCGCAATCTTGGGGCAGCTCTTCTGCCGCTTTTTGAAAAGCAAGGGAGCTCCCACGCTCCAGTTTTACAGCACATCGCCATCGCCATCTGTGCCCACTTGCTTCACGCTTATGGCGATCTTTCCGGTGAACTGGGCTCCAGTACAGCGCGCCTCTCCGTCTGGCAGGAGAAGGCCGCCAAGGACTTCATGATCGACAATTTTGCCGATCACTTCCCGACGGCGGCAGCAGCTTCGGCGGCTGGTGTGTCCAGCCGTGATTTCATCGAAGGGTTCAAGGGCGTGACCGGCCAGACGCCGCAACAGTGGCTGATGCGCTATCGAATTGCACGTGCCAAGCAGTACTTCGCCGATCGTTTGACACTTGCAGAGATCGCCACCCGGTGCGGCTTCACCGACGAGAATCATCTCACCAAGGTATTCCGTCGAGTGACGGGCGCCACCCCGTCAGCCTGGCGGGCGCGTTGGCTCCAATGACGGGAAGGGTAGAGCGATTGCCGCTTTCGTGCTATGAGGGCCAGCCCTGTATCCGAACCCTGAACTACTGTAGCGTCCGAAACAGCATTGAACGGTGTATGGCGCCTAGCCAGAAATCGGGAGACCACGCCGATGACCCTGCATGAAGGATTGAACGCAGCAAGTCATGGGTGGGACCCGATCGTCAAATCAATTGCTGCCGGCGATATCATCGTCACGAGGACGTATTCCGATCGCTTCGATCTGGACGTCGCACCGGCCATCCCCTGCACAGACGCATTTGGTGTCATTGTTCAGCTGCGCGATTTTGATGCCCATCGCTTATGGCGACGTGGCCAATTGGTCTACGAAGGCGGACACGCCAAGGCGTCGCTTGCGATCACCGACCTTCGCGATCAGTGGCAGTGCCAACACCTCTCACCATTCGACAATATCCGCTTCCATGTTCCGTTTTCCCGCATGCGTGCCTTCGCGGAAGAGGTCGGGCGAAGCGAATACTCGGCGCTCACTTGCGTCCAGGGCCGCATAGATCCGGTCATGCATGGCCTCGCCCAGGCATTGCTGCCATCGCTCGACAACCCCGGTGAGGCTAATCCTCTTTTTCTGGAGCAGATCAATCTCGCCATGCTGGCGCACCTCAGCCAAACCTATGGCGGGCTGCACTTCCCGGTGGACAAGAAGGGGACCTTGGCGCCCTGGCAGGAAAGACTCGCTACGGAATTTCTGGCTACTCATTTCAACAAACCGTTCTCGATTGGAGATCTGGCTTCTCGCTGCGAACTGTCGCGCAGCTATTTCAACAAGGCTTTCAAGGAGAGCTTTGGGCGCACCCCTTCAAAATGGCTGAGCGAATACCGGATCGCGCGGGTCAAGGAACTGCTGTTGCAGGACCTGCCAATTGCAGAGATCGCGATCAGTTGCGGTTTCGCCGATCAGAGCCACATGACACGGGTCTTCACAAGTCTGACGGGTGAGACACCGGCGCGCTTTAGACGAAAGAACAAGCCCTTCAGCATGGCCTTGGGTCAGCTCGGGGATTGATCCCCGCGACCATCGGCTCATATCATTCAAAATGCGTGAGTTTCGTACAAGAATGATATCCCGGTCGCGGCGATGATGGGGCCATTCCCTACTTGGAGCACCCGTGTGGAGGCTGTCTTTTCGACCCGCGACCCGCGCTGCAGGTAAGCTCAACTTTCAGGACCCAAGGGCCATGACCGACGTCTCTTCGATAGCTAGCAGAAGACCGCATGACAGTCTTGGTTGTTCTATGGAAAGGCTCGACGATGACCGAATGATCGAGGGTCGCGACATGACCTTCTATCGCAAGAGGTCGGCTTCGGCGCCGCCCGACAGGGTCACGACACCAGCGACCGGACGTGGCTATCTGGTCGGCCTTTCCGCAGCAGGCGGACACAGGCGCCGTATCCACAAAGAGCATCATTCGGCCGTCCATGATTTCGATCAGAACGCCGTTTACTTGCGGAATTTCGCCGATGATTATCGCGCTGATCTGAGCGGTTCCTTCGACTTCATGCTGCTCGAAATCAATCACAACGCACTCGAGCGGATCGGGGACGCGGCGGACTTCAGAAGTGTCAGCGAGTTGCGCTCCGTTGCCGCGCACCCCGATCCTGTGCTCGGCGGCATGCTGGGCGCCTTGTTTGCGACAGTGGATGGGCGTGCAGACAGGAGCGCCCTATTTGTCGACCAGCTCTCGGTGGCAATCGGTGTTCATGTCGTTCAGCAGTACGGTAACGGCCGCGGCGGTGCGGCCGCCGGAGGACGCCGTCTATCCTCGCGCTGCCAAGCAAAGATCAAGGATCTCGTCCAGAGCCGGTTGAACGGTGACCTGACCGTCGAGGAGCTCGCTTCGGCCTGCAATCTGTCGCAGGCGATATTTCTTCGGGCCTTCCGCGAAAGCATGGGAAAGACCCCGCATCGATGGCTATTGCAGCAGCGCATCGAAAAGGCCGTTGATTTGCTGCAGTTTTCGCAGACGCCTCTCAGAGAGATCGCTACTATCTGCGGCTTCTCGGACCAAAGCCACTTCACGCGCGCCTTTGCCCAGGCGATGGGCGCCGCTCCCGGTGCCTGGAGACGACGCCGGCAGTCCTGAGCAGTGCGCTCGACAATGAAGACCGGTTCCAGTCAACCAAGGGAGCCTTGGGGGAGGGCGCTTTTCGACGGTGCGGTTGAGACGTCTGTCAGCGCTTCAACTGCAGCACGTGATCTCGCATCGGCTTCAGTTTTAGCGGCGATCAAAAAGTACAAAAATCCCTCTTTGGCTACAAGAATCGGGCAGTCATCCTCGGCATAGTGGCGGATATCGGCAACCAACAGAAAGAGGCCACGACCATGACCCTGAACGCGACACCGACGCCCGGCAAACTTCTCGTCTCGCCGAAGGACCACACCCTGATCATGATCGATTTCCAATCGCAAATGTCGTTTGCGACGAAGTCGATCGATGCTGTGCAACTGCGCAACAATGCGGCGCTGGTCGCGAGTGCGGCCGCCGGTTTCAAGGTCCCGACGATCCTGACGACAGTTGCGGAAAAGAGCTTCTCCGGTCCCATGTTCGCCGAGATCACCGATGCCTTCCCGGGGCAGAAGCTGCTTGACCGCACCTCGATGAACACCTGGGAAGATGCCGCGGTGATTGAGGAGGTGAACCGCATTGGCAACAAGCGCCTCGTTTTCTGCGGCCTTTGGACCTCCGTCTGTATCGTTGGTCCGACCCTTTCGGCGCTCGATCAGGGCTTCGAAGTCTATGCGATTGCCGATGCCTGTGGCGACGTGTCCGACGAGGCGCATGAGCGCGCGATGGACCGCATGGTGCAGGCCGGAGTTCGGCCGATGACGTCGCTCCAGTACATGCTCGAACTGCAGCGCGACTGGGCCCGCACCGAGACCTACGAGATGACCACCGGCATCGCCAAGAAATTCGGCGGCGCCTATGGCCTCGGCATCATCTACGCCAAGAGCATGTTCGGCGCCTCCGAAGGCCACTGACATCCACTACTGCATGTATCCTTAAATCGGAGCCGATTTAAGGATAAAACTGCAGCATTTCAAAGTGCTACAGCGACCTTTGTGCGTCTGAAAGGCGCACGGCGCTGTAGGCTGATCAGCCGAGCACCGTTCCGACCGCAGGCGCATGCGGTCGGAGTGGCGAGGGCTATCCATTAAAGGAATTGGCGATGAAGATGTATCTCCTTTCGCTCGGGGCCGGGCTTCTCGTCGGCATCATCTACAGCCTGCTCAACGTTCGCTCTCCCGCCCCGCCGGTGATCGCGCTGGTGGGGCTCTTGGGCATCCTCGTTGGCGAACAGGCGGTGCCGCTCGTCAAGCGCCTGATGTCAGGCAATCCGGTCAACGTTTCCTGGTTCAACAGCCGCTGCGTCCCCCACGTTTTCGGGGAGCTGCCGACCGGGGCCGATCATAATCATATTGGTGTGCCCGACCAGCCACCGACGCGGGAGATCAGCTGATGCCGACCCGCCGCCGTTTTCTGGGAGCAGCGTCTGCCCTGGCGCTCCCAGGCCTGTTTTCGCCGGCGCGCGCCGCCGATCCCGTTTCGACCTCAGGAGACAAGCCAATGAGCGCCGATCTGATCCTGCACCATGGTCTGGTGACCACGCTTGACCGCACAAATCCGAGCGCAACGGCCGTCGCCATCAAGGACGGCAAGTTCCTCGCCGTCGGCCACGACCAGGAGGTCATGGCGCTTGCCGGGCCTGACACGAAGGTCGTCGACCTCAAGGGGAAACGGGTGCTGCCGGGTCTGAACGACAACCATACCCACGTCGTGCGCGGCGGCCTGAACTTCAATATGGAGCTGCGCTGGGATGGCGTGCGCTCGTTGACCGACGCCATGAGCATGCTGAAGCGGCAAGTGGCCGTCACGCCGCCGCCGCAATGGGTGCGCGTCGTCGGCGGCTTCACCGAACACCAGTTCGCCGAAAAGCGACTTCCAACGATCGAAGAGATCAACGCGATCGCCCCGGATACCCCGGTCTTTCTGCTGCACCTCTACGACCGAGCTCTGCTCAATGGCGCGGCACTTCGCGCCGTAGGCTTTACCAAGGACACGCCCAATCCGCCGGGCGGCGAGATCAGCCGCGATGCCAACGGCAACCCGACCGGGCTGCTGCTCGCCAAGCCCAATGCTGGCATCCTCTATTCGACGCTCGCCAAGGGACCGAAGCTGCCGTTCGACTATCAGGTCAATTCGACCCGCCACTTCATGCGCGAACTCAACCGGCTGGGGGTCACCAGCGTCATAGACGCGGGCGGCGGCTTTCAGAACTATCCGGATGACTATGCCGTCATCCAGAAACTTGCCGACGAAGGCCAGATGACGGTGAGGCTCGCCTACAATCTCTTCACGCAGAAGCCGAAAGAGGAGAAGGAGGATTTCCTCAAATGGACCGCCGCGGTCAAATACAAGCAGGGTGACGACTACTTCCGGCACAATGGCGCCGGCGAGATGCTGGTCTTTTCCGCGGCGGACTTCGAGGATTTCCGCGAGCCGCGCCCCGACCTGCCGCCGGAGATGGAAGGTGAGCTCGAGGAGGTGGTGCGCATACTGGCGGAGAACCGCTGGCCCTGGCGTCTGCACGCTACCTATGACGAGACGATCAGTCGCGCCCTCGACGTTTTCGAGAAGGTTAACCAGGACATCCCGCTTTCCGGCATCAACTGGTTTTTCGACCACGCCGAGACGATCTCTGAACGGTCGATCGACCGTGTCGCGACGCTCGGTGGCGGCATCGCCGTTCAACACCGCATGGCCTATCAGGGCGAGTATTTTGTCGAGCGCTATGGCCATGGCGCTGCGGAAGCCACGCCACCGGTGGCGCGGATGCTCGAAAAGGGCGTCAAGGTCTCCGCAGGCACGGATGCCACGCGTGTCGCCTCCTATAATCCGTGGGTCTCGTTGTCGTGGATGGTGACCGGCAAAACCGTCGGCGGCATGCAACTCTATCCTCGCCAAAATTGCCTCGACCGGGAAACCGCGCTCGGGATGTGGACCGAGAAAGTGCAGTGGTTTTCCAATGAGGAGGGCCGGAAGGGCCGCGTCGAGAAGGGGCAACTTGCCGACCTGATCGTGCCGAGCAAGGACTATTTCACCTGCGCCGAGGATGAGATCTCGTTCCTCACATCCGACCTCACGATCGTCGGCGGCAGGATCGTCTATGCTGCGAATGAGTTCGCCAGCCTCGATGAAAACGCGCTGCCGCCGGCTATGCCGGACTGGTCGCCCGTCAGGACATTCGGCGGCTACGCGGCCTGGGGCGAGCCCGAAGGCGCGGGCAAGCGGTCGCTGCGTCGCGTCGCAATCTCGACATGTGGCTGCGCAAGCGACTGCAACCTCCATGGCCACGACCATGCCGGAGCATGGACATCCAAGCTGCCGATATCCGATCTCAAGGGCTTCTTCGGCGCGCTCGGCTGCTCATGCTGGGCGGTGTGAAAAGGAGAGGACGGATGATAACTGCCTCGATGGAAGCGAAACTCGCCGCTATCGTGCGGCCGGTCTTCACCGCGCCGATCCTGCGGTTGCTTGCGCTGCTCGCGCTCTGCTCGGCCTATATTCAGGGACCGCTCGTGAAGATCTTCGACTTTGGCGGTGCGATGGCCGAGATGGACCACTTCGGCCTGTCGCCCGCGCCGCTCTTTGCCATCGGAGTCATCGTCTTTGAGCTCTCGATGTCCGCCCTGATCGTCTTTGGCGTATTTCGGTGGGTCGCGGCAACGGCCTTGGCCGTCTTCACGCTGATGGCAACTTTCCTCGCTTTTCGCTTCTGGGAACTCCCGCCCGGCATGGAGCGATCGATGGCCATGAACGGCTTCTTCGAACATATCGGGCTCGCTGGTGCGTTCACTCTGGTGGCATGGCACGACCTGCATGAGCGTAGCGCGTCCGGAAAGGTGCACACTCTATGAACTCTCAATCTGCAACCCAGGCGACCAGCAGCGGGTTCACGCCGCTTCGCCAGAAGACCTTTGCCATTCTCTGGGTGGCGACCATCGTCGGCAACACCGGCAGCTTCATTCGCGATGTCGCAAGCTCATGGCTTGTCACCGACCTCTCGAACGCACCCGCCGCCGTTGCGGCCGTGCAGGCTGCTGGGACGCTCCCGATCTTCCTTCTCGCAATCCCTGCGGGTGTGCTGTCGGACATTCTGGACCGCCGCAAGTTCCTGATCATCATCCAGCTTCTGCTTGCCGCGGCCAGCGTTTGCCTCATGTTCCTGTCCGCCATGGGGCTGCAGACCATTACGTCACTGATTGCGTTCACCTTCGTCGGCGGCATTGGAGCGGCGCTGATGGCGCCGACCTGGCAGGCCATCGTTCCCGAGCTCGTCCCGAAGCAGGATCTCAAGGGTGCCGTAGCGCTCAACTCGCTTGGCATCAATATTTCCCGGGCGATCGGCCCAGCGGTCGGTGGCCTGCTGCTCGCCTGGTTCGGCGCGGCCTTCACCTATGGCGTCGACGTTATCAGCTATGTTTTCGTGATCGCCGCCCTCATCTGGTGGAGGCGCGCGCCCGATGCCGACGATGGCTTGTCCGAACGCTTCTTCGGAGCCTTCCGCGCCGGTCTGCGGTATGCGAGGGCGAGCCGTGAACTGCATATCGTGCTTCTCCGGGCGGCCGCCTTCTTCGCTTTCTCGAGTTCCGTCTGGGCGCTCCTGCCGCTGGTCGCCCGCAATCTTCTCGGCGGTGACGCCGGTTTTTACGGGGTCTTGCTGGGCTCGGTCGGCGCGGGTGCGATCGGCGGCGCGCTGGTCATGCCGAAACTTCGTGCACGGCTCGATGCGGACGCGCTGTTGCTCGGTTCGGCACTCGTCACGGCCGCCGTGATGGCTGGGCTGTCCTTCGCGCCGCCCCGGTGGGCCGCGATACTGGCTCTGCTTGCGCTCGGAGCCGCCTGGATCACCGCGCTAACTACGCTGAACGGGGCCGCACAATCGATCCTGCCGAACTGGGTTCGGGGACGTTCGCTCGCCGTCTATCTGACGGTGTTCAACGGTGCGATGACAGCCGGGAGCCTCGCCTGGGGCGCCGTCGCCGAACTCGCCGGCGTTCCGCTCACGCTTGTTATCGGCGCCGTCGGACTCGCCGCGACCGGGCTCATCTTCCATCTCGTCAAGCTGCCGCCCGGCGAGGCGGATCTGGTGGCCTCGAACCACT
The DNA here is from genome assembly GCF_964254145.1 of Pararhizobium sp. LjRoot235. NCBI lineage: Bacteria > Pseudomonadati > Pseudomonadota > Alphaproteobacteria > Hyphomicrobiales > Rhizobiaceae > Pararhizobium > Pararhizobium sp. LjRoot235. Next base: position 1,065,755 of record NZ_CAXUSP020000002.1, read on the forward strand.
GGCCGGAACCACTCACAGCTGCCCCCGTCGAGCATGATCGCGGTCCCGTGCTTGTCGAGATCGAATACCAGGTCGACAAGGCCAACCGGACGGATTTCCTGAGGGCGCTTGCGAGGCTCTCCGGCGAACGACGCCGCGACGGGGCCTATGGCTGGGGCGTCACCGAGGACGCCGCCGATCCGGAGAGGATCGTCGAATGGTTCATGGTCGAATCCTGGGCCGAGCACCTTCGACAGCACCGGCGCGTCTCTAAGGCCGATGCCGACATCCAGCAGGAAGTCCGTCGCTTTCACAAGGGAGCGGATGCGCCCGTCGTGCGCCACCTTTTGTCGATCAATCGTCCCCATCTCGGCCGCGACTGAAGGAGGCGCGTGGGCATTCGGATGCGGCGCGGGCGCTTTCGTTCAAAACAGAGAGAAAACCGACAAGATTGATCCGGGCGCGGTGGTTTAGGCTTCTGGAATGGGACGGGATGAGCGGCATAGTGCCGGCCTGCAGAGCAGGCTCTCCTCCCGTCCTCCCAAGTAAAATCTGCTTGCAGGCGCATCTGTTTTCGCTCGCGATCGCAGCCCCGTAGGCTTCGCGGCGGCAGTCCATCTCAAACAAAGCAAAGGAATGGCTTCCATGACGCAAAATTTTATCAGGACCGAGGATGGCGTCGAGATCTTCTACAAGGACTGGGGCTCCGGCCAGCCGATCGTGTTTCATCACGGTTGGCCACTTTCCTCCGACGATTGGGACGCGCAGATGCTCTATTTCCTGGGCAAGGGCTATCGCGTCATTGCTCACGACCGTCGCGGCCACGGTCGCTCGACTCAGGTCGGCGATGGCCATGATATGGCGCACTATGCGGCCGACGTCGCCGCTCTTGCTGCCAGGCTCGATCTGCGCGACGCCATCCATATCGGCCACTCAACCGGCGGCGGCGAAGCGGCGGCCTATGTAGCGCGCCATGGTGCTGGCCGCGTCGCCAAGCTCGTGATTGTCGGCGCGGTGCCGCCGATCATGCTGAAAACGCCATCGAACCCCGGTGGGCTTCCGATCGAGGTCTTCGACGGCTTCCGGGCACAGCTCGCCGCCAATCGGGCACAGTTTTACCTCGATGTCGCGAGCGGCCCTTTCTATGGCTTCAACCGGCCCGATGCGCAGGTCTCGGCGGGCGTGATCCAGAACTGGTGGCGGCAAGGCATGATGGGCGGCGCCAAGGCGCATTACGACGGCATCAAGGCCTTCTCCGAAACGGACTTCACCGAGGACCTCAAGAACATCGACGTACCGACGCTTGTGATGCACGGTGACGACGACCAGATCGTGCCGATCGACAACTCCGCGCGGCTGGCCATCGCGCTCCTGAAAAATGGCACGCTGAAGATCTACGAAGGCTATTCGCATGGTATGCTGACGAGCCATGCCGACGTGATCAATCCTGATCTGCTCGCCTTCATCAGGGCCTGATAATCTGACCTCCGCGGCGGTCAAGGCGAGAACGACCACCGACCGTCGCGGCGTCCCCCTTTCTTCGGTGTGGCATCATCGGAGGGATACCCCTTCATGCCGGATAGGCTTGCTAAAGCGCCATGTTCCAGGCCGGGCGATCCACCATAACTGGGCCTTAAGCGACTAATTGAGTCCAGCCTGAACTGCGACCCGCAGCCTCGAACCCTACCGACCCCAGACGACCGATTGCTCGTGTCGCTTAATCAGATTTGTCAGACGGTCAAAACTGTCGCGGACGTGGCGGGCGAAGTGGTCGACTGCGGGCGCGCGGGGGGCGTCGGAGCGTTTGAGAAGGCCCAGCGCGCGCTCCGGGTGCGGGATGGAGACGGGAAGTGCAGTGATGGATTTCTCATTGCGCAGCGCAAAGACGACGCTGTGCGGCATGATGGTCAGCGCATCGGCCGCTTTCATGTAGTTGATCACGCTCATCAGCGAGCCGCCGGAATAGCGGATCTTGATCTCCGTCGCGCCGAAGGAGAGCAGCATGCTGCGCAGGTCGGCGAGCAACGGGCTGCCCGGTGGCGGTGCGATCCATGGATAGTCGAGCAGATGGGTGGGTTGTGGCCGGCGCTTTAACAAAAGCGGATGCGTCACCCGGCAGGCGACGACATTTCGGCCGGGAAGAATCTGGTGGAACTCGAGGCCGGAACCCTCGTCAAGAATATCGATCGGGCAGATGGCGAGATCGATCTGGTCAGCATTGAGCGCGGCGCGCAGGTCCCGGAAATAGCCGTAACTCTGGTCGAGGCGCACATCCGGATGCAGGTTCTGGAACTCGGCGATCATGCCGGCGATCAATGCATCCATGAAGAAAGGTGTGCCGCCGACGCGCACCACGCCGCTTTTGCCGACGCGAAAACTCTCGACAACATCGGACGCCTTGCGCGATGCCGATAGCATGGTCTGGCCGTGATCGGCCAGCGCCCGGCCAAGGGGCGTCGGCTGCAACGGTCGGCGGCCCTTGATGAAGAGGGGTTCGCCGATGCGGGCCTCGAGCATGGAGAGCGTGCGCGAGACTGCCGGCTGCGACAGGCCGAGCAGGGCGGCGCCCTCGGTGACGCCGCCGGTTTTGACCACGGCGGCAAGCTGGACAAGATGGCGTTCGTCTATTTTCATAACGATATGATATATTAAACTGGAATAAAATCATCAACGGCACGTCGATCCTCGGCTAAATTTGTTTCCACCAGCCGACGCCTTGGAGGAGACGCATGATGCCGGGTCCGACGGCGCTGAATTTCAGCGAGGCCACCTCGTCCGAGATTTTCGCGCAACGCCTTCCACAATCGAAAGACGATAGCCTGCCGCAGATCCTGGCGGCGGTGGTCACGCATCTTCATGCCGTTATCCGCGAATTACGGCCGACGCAGGCGGACTGGCGCAAGGTCGTCGAGTTTCTCACCGACGTCGGCCACGCCAGCGACGAACGGCGCCAGGAGTGGGTTTTGCTCTCCGACCTGCTCGGCGCCTCGGCGCTCGTCGAGGAAATCAATTCCCGCCGCCCGAAGACGGCAACCCCCAACACCGTCCGTGGGCCATTCTTTCGCGCCGACGTCCCGCAACTGGCCTCAGGAAGCAACATCTCCCTCGATGGCATCGGCGAAAGACTGGATGTGTTCGGACAAGTGCAGGATTTGGACGGGCATCCGGTGGCCGGTGCCGAAATCATCACCTGGCAGGCCAACGCGCAAGGATTTTACGAGAACCAGCAGCCGGACCTGCAGCCCGAATTCAATCTGCGTGGCATCTTTCGAACCGACGAGGAAGGCCGTTTTCACTATCGAACCATCAAGCCCTGCGGCTATGGCGTGCCGGACGATGGCCCGGTCGGCAAGCTCTTGCGGCAGGCGGGCTATCCGCTGCGCCGCCCCGCGCATCTTCATTTCATGATCAAGGCGCCGGGCTTCGAAACGATCACAACGCATATCTACGACGGCAGCGACCCGCATCTGGCCGAGGACGCGATTTTCGGCGTCAAGCCGGAACTGGTACGCACCTTCGAGCGACAGGGCAGTAGCACGCCGGCATCGCGGCTGGAACTGAATTTCGTCATGGTCCGTGCAAGACAGGAAGCCGAGGCATGAGCCGCGATTTCATCTATAGCGGCAGCGCCGCCCATATCGTTTTCGGTGCAGGCAAGAGCACTGACGTCGGCGCATGGGTCGAGAAGCTGGGGTGCAGCCGGGCACTGGTGCTGTCGACGCCGCAGCAGAAAGTAGATGCCGAGGCGCTGGCCGAGCGAATGGAGCCGCTCGCCGTGGGCGTTTTTGCCGGCGCGGTGATGCATACGCCGGTCGAGGTCACCGAAGCGGCGATGAAGGTCGTCGCCGAAACCAAGGCGGATTGCGTCGTCTCGCTTGGCGGCGGCTCGACCACCGGGCTCGGCAAGGCAATCGCCTACCGCACCGACCTGCCGCAGATCGTCATTCCGACGACCTATGCCGGATCTGAAGTGACGCCGATCCTCGGCCAGACGGAGGGCGGGCGCAAGACGACGGTACGGCACGCCAGCATCCTGCCGGAAGTGGTGATCTACGACGCGGCGCTGACGCTCGGTCTGCCGGTCGGCATGAGCGTTACTTCGGGACTGAATGCCATGGCCCATGCGGTCGAGGCGCTCTATGCGCAGGACCGAAACCCGATTTCGACCCTGATGGCGGTCGAGGGGCTGCGTGCCTTCAAGGCGAGCCTGCCGGATATCATCAAAACACCGCAGGCTCCGGATGTCCGCGCCGATGCGCTCTACGGCGCTTGGCTCTGCGGCACAGTGCTCGGCACGGTCGGCATGGCCCTGCACCACAAGATCTGCCACGCGCTGGGCGGCACCTTCGATACGCCGCATGCCGATACGCATGCGATCATGTTGCCGCACACGGCCGCCTTCAACGCCATCGCCGTGCCCGAGCTGCTGGCGCCCGTCGCCGGGATATTCGGCGGTTCGGTCGGTGGCGGCCTCTGGGATTTCGCCAAGCAGACCGGCGCGCCGCTGGCGCTGAAGGATCTGGGTCTGAGCGAGGCCGAACTCGATCGCGCAGCGGAGATCGCCACCGAAAACCCCTACTGGAACCCGCGGCCGATCGATCGGCAATCCATTCGTGTCCTGCTGCAGGATGCCTGGGAGGGCAAGCGGCCGGCCTAGGCGAACCACGGACATCACACTCTCTGGGAGGAGAGGACAATGGGAGGAGGAAACATGTTTACGAGACGCGATTTTCTGAAGACGACGGCTGCGACCGGTGCATTGGCCGCCACATCCGGGCTTGCGGCGCCGGCGATCGCGCAGGATGTTGCCATCAAGCTGGGCTACGTCAGCCCGCAGACCGGACCGCTCGCCGCTTTCGGCGAGGCCGACAAGTTCGTCATCGACAGTTTCCTTTCGACGACCAAAAGCATGGGCCTCAACTACGAGGTCGTCGTCAAGGACAGCCAGTCCAATCCAAACCGGGCGGCGGAAGTCGCCAAGGAACTGATCGTCACCGACGAGGTGAACCTCATTCTGGTTGCCTCGACGCCGGAGACGACCAATCCGGTGGCGACGACCTGCGAGGCCGAGGAAATGCCCTGCATTTCGACGGTCGCACCCTGGCAGCCCTGGTTCATCGGCCAGCAGGGCAATCCCGGCGATCCGGGCTCGTGGAAGCCGTTCAACTACGCCTATCACTTCTTCTGGGGGCTGGAGGACGTCATCGCCGTCTTCACCAATATGTGGTCCCAGATCCAGACCAACAAAAAGGTTGGCGGGCTCTTCCCGAACGATGGCGACGGCAATGCCTGGGGCGACAAGGTCGTCGGCTTCCCGCCGGTGCTGGAAAAGATGGGTTACGGCTTGATCGACCCCGGCCGCTACCAGAACATGACCGACGATTTTTCCGCGCAAATCAACGCCTTCAAGTCCGGCCAGTGCGAAATCATCACCGGCGTCGTCATCCCGCCGGATTTCACCACCTTCTGGAATCAGGCCAAGCAGCAGGGTTTCGCCCCGAAGATCGCCTCGATCGGCAAAGCGTTGCTCTTCCCACAGACGGTGGAAGCGCTCGGCAATGCCGGGCATAATCTCTCGTCGGAAGTCTGGTGGACGCCGAACCACCCGTTCAAGTCGTCGCTGACCGGGGAAAGCGCCGCACAGGTGGCCGCGGCCTTCACCAAGGTGACCAACCGGCCTTGGACGCAGCCGATCGGTTTCGCCCATGCACTGTTCGAACTGGCGGTGGATGTGATGAAACGCGCCAGCGATCCGACCGACAGCGATGTCGTCGCGCAGGCGATCGCTGCCACCAAGCTAGATACGTTGGTCGGGCCGATCGCCTGGGACGGCAGGGGCCTGCCGCCGTTTGCCGCCAAGAACGTCGCCAAGACCCCGCTCGTCGGTGGCCAGTGGCGGCTAAAGGACGGCGGCGGCTACGATCTCGTCATCACCGACAACAAGACGGCGCCGAACATTCCGGTCGGCGGCAAGATGGAAGCGATCGGCTAGGCGGCACAACTCCTCATCCGGCCCCTCTTTTAGACAAAAGGGGCGGCCACCTTCTCCCCGTGAACGGGGAGAAGGTTGGGTACCGCAGAACATTCGTTGGAACAATAACCATGCCTATTCTCGAACTCGACGGCATCTCCAAGAAATTCGGCGCGCTGACGGTGGCCGAGCAGATTTCCTTTACCGTCGGCGAAGGCGAGGCGCTGGGGATTATCGGGCCGAACGGAGCCGGCAAGTCGACGCTGTTCAACCTCATCACCGGCAATATCGCCGCCGACAGCGGCAGCATCCGCTTTCTCGGCGCCGATGTGACGCGCGTGCCGCCGATGGCGCGCTGTCTGTCGGGAATGGGCCGGACCTTCCAGATTCCGCAGCCGTTTGAGAAACTGACGGTGTTCGAAAACCTCCTGGTCGCCGGCGCCTTCGGATCGCAGCGGCGCGAGGCCGACGTGTCGGATCGCTGCGCCGAAATCCTGGTGGATACCGGGCTGATCGACAAGGCGAATGTGCTGGCCGGCAGCCTGTCGCTGCTGCAGCGCAAGCGGCTGGAGCTGGCCCGGGCACTGGCAACCGAGCCGAAGCTGCTGCTGCTCGATGAAATTGCCGGTGGACTGACCGAAGGGGAATGCCGGTCGCTGGTCGCCACCATCCGCGCCATTCATGCGCGCGGCGTTGCCGTCATCTGGATCGAGCACGTACTGCATGCCCTGAATTCCGTCGTTGAGCGCCTGCTGGTTCTGCATTTCGGCAAGGTCATCGGCATCGGCAAACCCGACGAGATCATGGCGTCGCGCGATGTGCGCGAAATCTACCTAGGGATCGAAGTCTGATGGCGCTGCTCGAAACCAGAGGCTTGACTGCTTCCTACGGCGATTTCCAGGCGCTATTCGGCGTCGATATCGCGGTCGGTGCCAGCGAAACCATCGCCATCATCGGCGCCAATGGTGCCGGTAAGACGACGCTGATGCGGTCCATCTCGGGCGTGCTCGCCAATACATCGGCGTCAATCCTCTACAAGGACGAGCCGATCGGCGCGCTGCCGGCGCCGGATATCCTCGCGCGCGGTATTGCCATGGTGCCGGAAGGGCGAAAGCTCTTTCCGTCGCTGAGCGTCGAGGAAAACCTGCTGATCGGCAACTACGGCCGCAAGGTCGACGGGCCGTGGACGCTCGACAGCATTTTCGCGCTCTTCCCGATCCTGAAGGAACGCCGCAACAACCCGGCGACGGCGCTCTCCGGCGGCCAGCAGCAGATGGTGGCGATCGGCCGCGGGCTGATGTCCAATCCGGCGGTGCTGCTGTGTGACGAGATCAGCCTTGGTCTGGCGCCCGTTGTGGTTCGCGATATCTACGCCGCCTTTCCGCGCATCCGCGAGACCGGCGCTTCGATCGTCATTGTCGAGCAGGACATCGCCCAGGCGCTGAAGGTCGCCGACCGCGTCTACTGCATGATGGAAGGGCGGGTGACGCTCTCCGGCCGCGCCGCCGATCTCAGCCGCGACGACATCCACAAGGCCTATTTCGGGACGGACCATCATGAACTGGCTTGATACCATTCTCCAGGGCGTGCTGCTCGGCGGGCTCTATGCGCTGTTTGCGGCGGGCTTGAGCCTCGTCTTCGGCATCATGCGGCTGGTCAATCTTGCCCATGGCGACCTGATCGTGCTTGCCGCCTTCCTGATCCTGGTCCTGGTGACGACGCTCGGGCTCAACCCGTTCATTGCCGCCCTGATCGCTGCGCCGCTGATGTTCGCCATCGGCTGGGTCTTGCAGTATTTCCTGCTCAACCGCACGCTCGGCAAGGATATCCTGCCGCCGCTGCTCGTCACCTTCGGCCTGTCGATCGTCATCCAGAACGGCCTGCTCGAAGGTTTTTCTGCCGATAGCCGCCGCGTTTTCGCCGGTAGCATCGAAAGTGCCTCGGTCAACCTCGGCCCGGTCACAGCTGGCATCATGCCACTGATGACCTTCTTTTCAGCCGTTGCCGTTATCGTCTGCCTCAACCAACTGATCTACCGCACACCCGTCGGTCGCGCTTTCCGGGCGACGTCAGATGATCCGGTGACCGCTGGTCTGATGGGAATCCGGCCGCAACGCATCTTTGCGATGGCGACCGGGCTCGCCATGGTCGTGGTGACGATTGCCGCGCTCTATCTCGGCACGCGGGCCAATTTCGATCCGACGTCAGGTCCCTCGCGGCTGATCTATGCCTTCGAAGCGGTCATCATCGGTGGGCTCGGCTCGCTCTGGGGCACGCTTGCGGGCGGCATCATTCTCGGCGTGGCACAAACGGTGGGTGCCGCGATCAATCCGGAATGGCAGATCCTTGCCGGCCATCTGGCATTCCTTGCCGTTCTCCTGTTCAAGCCGCGCGGCCTTTTCCCGCGCGCCGTCGATTGAGGTGCAGCGATGACCATGGCCATTCCCTCTTTCACGGTCGAGACGCGCACCAAGGCGTCGACGCTGACGGCAGCCGCGGTCATCGTCCTGTTGCTGATCGCCTTTGCCGCGCCCTTCATCGTCTCCCGCGGCGTCATCCAGGACCTGTTCTTCATCCTCACCATGCTGGTGCTGGCGCAGAACTGGAACCTGCTTGCCGGTTATGCCGGCCTGATTTCGGTCGGCCAGCAGGCCTTCGTCGGCTTCGGGGCTTATACGATGTTCGGCGCGGTCATCCTGTTTGGCGTCGATCCGGTCGTCGCCATCCTGATTGCCGGGCTGTTCGCGGTGGCGCTGGCGATTCCGACCGCCTTCTTCACCTTCCGGCTCTACGGCCCCTATTTCGCCATCGGTACCTGGGTGGTGGCCGAGGTGGTGCGATTGCTGCTCGCCCAGTGGAAGGCGCTTGGCGGCGGCACCGGTACCTCGCTGCCGCGCGAGGCAACCCGCGAGATGATCGGCGTTAACACGATGCGCGATCTCTTCGGCATGAAGGCCTCGGAGGCGGGCGATGCGCTGACCTATTGGCTGGCGCTGATCCTCGTCGTCGCCACCATCGGCTTCATCTATGGATTGCTGCGCAGCAAGCAGGGCCTCGGCCTCGCCGCGGTGCGCGACAATGAACAGGCGGCCCGCGCCGTCGGTGTCGATGCGCGGCGGATGAAGACATTTGTCTATCTCGCCACCGCCTTCATCACCGGGATCGCCGGGGCGCTCATCTACGTCCAGAAGGCGCGCATCTCGCCGGATGCCGCTTTCTCGGTCACCGACTGGACGGCCTACGTCATCTTCATCGTCGTGATCGGCGGTATCGGCACCATCGAAGGCCCGATCCTCGGCGTCATCATCTTCTTCCTGCTGCAGAACCTGTTGGCCGATTTTGGCTCCTGGTATCTGCTGATGCTGGGTCTTCTCGGCATCGTCGTCATGCTGTTTGCGCCGCGCGGCCTCTGGGGATTGTTCTCCGATCGCACCGGCATCCAGCTCTTTCCGGTCCGCCGCGTTCTGAAGGGCGGGCCGCTCAATCTCACGCTTAAGGGAGGGCCTCATGGCTGACATTACCACCGACGTACTCATCATCGGCACCGGCCCGGCCGGCTCCGCTACCGCAGCCCTGCTTTCGTCCTACGGGGTCGAGAACCTGGTGATCAACCGCTACCGCTGGCTCGCCAGCACACCGCGCGCTCACATCACCAACCAGCGCACCATGGAGGTGCTGCGCGATCTAGGCCGCGACGTGGAGGACGAGGCCTATATGTTCGCCGCCGAACAGGACCTGATGGGCGAGAACGTCTTCTGCACCTCGCTGACCGGCGAGGAGATCGGCCGGATGAAGAGCTGGGGCAAGCACCCGCTGTCTCGCGCCGAGCATCAGCTGTCGTCACCGACCCAGATGAACGACCTGCCGCAGACCTTCATGGAGCCGCTTTTGTTCAAGACCGCCTGCTCGCGTGGCACCCAGCCGCGCATGTCGACGGAATATCTGAGCCATGTGCAGGATGAGGATGGCGTGACGACGACCTGTCTCGACCGGTTGACCGGCAAGGAAATTACCGTCCGCTCGAAATATCTGGTCGGCGCCGATGGCGGCAATTCCAAGGTCGCGGAACATGCGGGCCTGAGTTTCGAGGGCAAGATGGGTGTCGCCGGTTCGATGAACATCCTGTTCAAGGCCGACCTTTCGCGTCTGGTCGCCCATCGCCCGTCGGTGCTCTATTGGGTGCTGCAGCCGGGCGCCGATGTCGGCGGCATCGGCATGGGGCTGGTTCGCATGGTGCGGCCCTGGGACGAATGGCTGATCGTCTGGGGTTACGATATCAACCAGCCGGCTCCCTCGGTGGATGAAGCGCATGCGAAGAAGGTCGTGCGCGATCTCGTCGGCGATCCGGATCTCGAAATGACCATCAAATCGGTCTCCACCTGGACCGTCAACAACATGTACGCCACCACTATGTCGAACGGCCGCGTCTTCTGCATGGGCGACGCCACCCACCGGCATCCACCGTCGAACGGGCTCGGCTCGAACACCTCGATCCAGGATGCCTTCAACCTCGCTTGGAAGCTGGCTTTCGTTTTGAAGGGCACGGCGACTCCCAAGCTGCTCGACAGCTATCAGGCCGAGCGCGCGCCGGTCGCCAAGCAAATCGTCACCCGCGCCAACAAGTCGATCGAGGAGTTCGGCCCGATCTTCAAGGCGCTCGGCCTGCTCGATTCCATCGACCCGGTGAAGATGCAGCAGAACATGGATGCCCGCTGCGACAACACGGTCGCCGCCGAAGAGCAGCGTACCGCGATCCGCAAGGCGATTGCCGACAAGGTCTACGAATTCGATTGCCACGGCGTCGAGATGAACCAGCGCTATCGCTCCGGCGCGGCGATCACCGATGGACAGGCGGAGCCAGCCTTCACCAAGGACCCGGAGCTGCATTGCCAGCAGACGAGCTGGCCGGGTGCGCGGCTGCCGCATGCCTGGGTGTTTTCCGCCACCGGTGAGAAGGTTTCGACGCTCGATCTCACCGGCCACGGCAAGTTCACCGTGCTCACCGGTATTGGCGGGCAGGGCTGGGTCGAGGCGGCCCGCAGTCTCGGCAAGGAATTGGGCATCGACATCACCACCCATGTCATCGGACCGCGCCAGCACTGGCAGGATTTTACCGGCGACTGGGCGAACATCCGCGAAATCCGCGACAGCGGTATCCTGCTGGTGCGTCCGGACCATCACGTCGCCTGGCGCCTCGAGACAATCGCCGACGATCCAGCGAGCGAACTACGTCGCGTGCTAACAGCCATTCTTGGAAAGTGAGACCGTGATGGACGCACATGAAAAGGGCTTCTTCACCGAAGAGAACTCCGTCGAGGTCGTCACCGGCCGCAACAAGAACGCCAGGGACGCGCGGCTGAAGCAGATCATGGAAGTGGTCACCCGCAAGCTGCATGAGGCGGTGAAGGAGATCGAGCCGACTCAGGATGAGTGGATGCAGGCGATCCTGTTCCTCACGCGTACCGGCCAGATGTGCAACGAGTGGCGGCAGGAGTTCATCCTGCTGTCGGATACGCTGGGCGTCTCGATGCTGGTGGACGCCATCAACAATCGCAAGCCGTCGGGCGCATCCGAAAGCACGGTGCTCGGGCCGTTCCATGTCGAGGGTGCGCCGGAATTGCCGATGGGTTCCAATATCTGCCTCGATGCCAAGGGCGAGGATATGGTGATCGGCGGCCGCATTCTCGACACTGCCGGGCAGCCGATCAAGGACGCTGTACTAGACGTCTGGCAAGCCAATGACGAGGGTTTCTACGACGTGCAGCAGCAAGGCATCCAGCCGGATTTCAACCTGCGCGGCGTCTTCCGCACCGATGCCGACGGCCGCTACTGGTTCCGGGCGGTGAAGCCGAAATACTACCCGATCCCGAATGACGGCCCGGTCGGCCAGATGCTCGAACATCTCGGCCGTCATCCGAACCGCCCGGCACACCTGCACTACATCATCAAGGCCGACGGTTTCGAGACCCTGATCACCCACATCTTCGATCCGGACGATCCCTATATCAATTCGGATGCCGTCTTCGGCGTGAAGGAAAGCCTGCTCGCGGAATTCAGGCACACGCATGATCCGGACCGTGCCAAGGCCTATGAGTTCGCTGGGGATTTCTGGGAGGTCGAGCATGATTTCGTTCTCGCCCGGGTCGGCGAGAAGCGGGGCTAACGGCAGAATATCAGGGGCAGGGAGCCGTGCTTTCGCGGATCACCAGTTCTACCGGCAGGATCGTCTCGATATCGACATCATCCGCCGTCTCGCCGTTGAGGAGCCGCAACAGGATTTCGGCGGCGGCGCGTCCGGCGGCGTGCTGCTGGATCCTGACAGTCGTCAGTTTCGGCCGGATCAGGTCGAGGAAGGGCATGTCGTTGAAGCCGGTGACGGAAACCTGGCGCGGGCAGTCGATGCCGCGCTCGCGCAGGACCTCGATGGCGCCTAGCGCCAGGCGGTCGTTGGCGCAGAGCACGGCGGTAAAGGTCTTGCCAGACGCAAGCAACTCGGTCAGGCAGCGGCTGCCCTCCTGCTCGTCGAAACGGGTGGCGACGGCGATGAGCTCCTCATCGATCTCGGCGTAAAGGTCTTGCGCCGCCCTGCGGAATGCCGCGAGCCGCAATTGCCCGGTGGAGAGATCCTGCGGCCCAGCGATATGCGCGATCCGCGTATGACCGAGCTCACGGAGATGGCGCAGCATCTGGCAGATGCCGGCATCCTCGTCGTTGATGACATAGGGGATATCGGAGGCCTCGACCTTTCGGTTGAGCGTCACGACCGGCAATCCATCCCGAGCAGCACTGGCGATCGACGGATCGCTACGCAGTACGGCGGCATGAATGATGCCGTCGACGCCGCGATCGCGCAGTACGTCGAGAAGGCGGATCTCGCGGTCCCTCTCGCTGTCGGTGTTGACGATGATCGAGGCATAGCCGAGCGGCTCGAGCACACTTTCGATGCCGCGCAGGATTGGCGGGAAGATGACGTTGGTAATGTCGGGGATCATCACGCCAACGGTCATGGTCCGGTTGGTTCTGAGGCCCGCCGCGATCCTGTTGGGCCTGTAGCCGAGGCTTTCGGCCGCCATCTGGATTCTTTTTGCGACTTCTTCCGTGATCATCTTGCGCTCGACAGGGTCCAATGCCCGCGACACGGTCGATACGTGAACGCCGGTCTCTCGCGCTATGTCCTTCAACGTAATTCGTTTTTTCTGCATGTCATCGCCTCGCAACACGCCACATTCTACAGAGCGCACTGAATTAAGCAATCGATTGCAGAATGCTCCTTGACCGTTCAAGTATGAGGTGCTAAGAATTCGTGCAATCGATTGCAGATTTTCGCTTGGCGAGATATTATCAGTCGATAATTCACGCAATCATTTGCCTGAGGGAGGAGCCTTAGAGGTGGATGACGTGCGCGGAGCGGGCGACCTGATTGTCCGTCGATTTTTTTGGCAAGTTGTGCAATCGATTGCACCCGGAGGAGGAACATCGATGAAACTGGCGAAATTCCTAACGACGACAGCAGCAGTGGCTTTGCTCGCAAGCGCTGTGCAGGCGGCGAACATCAAGATCGGCGCATCGCTACCGATCACTGGCGGCCTTTCGGTCAGCGGTGAAAAACACAAGCGTGGCTACGAACTCTGCACCAAGCTGATTAATGACGCCGGCGGCATTCTCGGCCGTCAGGTCGAGTTGGTGGTCAGCGACAATCGTTCCGATCCGGCGACCGCGATCAATCAGTACGAACGCTTCCTCAATGTCGACAAGGTCGATGCCGTCTATGGCACCTTCTCCAGCCGGCTGACCTTCCCCGTCGCCAGCATCCTTTCCAAGTACAATATGGTGCATCCGGTCCCCTCGGGCGGCGCGTTGCGCATCTATGAACAGGGATACAAGAACCTGTTCTATTTCCAGGTGAGCGCCGCCGAATATACCGGCAAGGACGTGATCGCCGTGATGAAGGACATCGTCGCGTCCGGCCAGGCTCCGAAGACGGTTGCTGTGGTTTCCGCCGACGACTTCTTCGCCAACGCCATTTCAGCCGGCCTTCTGGGCCAGAAGGTCAAAGACCCGGCAACCGACAAGGAGATCGCCGATCTCGCGCCCGGCTATCTCGCGGACGCCGGCATCGAGGTGGTGATGCAGGAGAAATGGCCGGAAGAAGGTTTCAACGACTGGCTGAATCTTGCCAATTCCATCAAACGCTCCGGCGCCGAGATGATCGTCGGGCTGACGGCCTCCGCCGAGGAAGCGGTTCAATTGACCCGCAGCCTGAAGACTGTCGGCGCCACGCCGAAGCTCGTTTATCTCAGCCAGGGCGCCCAGACGGAGTTTATCGAAGGCGTGGGCAAGGACGCCGCCGATGGCGTACTGATCCACACCACCTGGCACAAGGATGTTCCTTTCGAGGGAACGCTTGCCGGAAAGCCGTTCAGCAACGCCGATTTCGTCAAGGCGTTCGAGGCGGCCTATAGCGTCGAGCCGGACGAGGACAGCGCGATCCCCTTCGCCGTCTGCCAGGGCATCGAGCAGGCGATCACCGGTGCGAATTCGACCGACAACGCCAAGATGGGCGAATGGCTGCACGCGCGCACCAAGGACGATCCGGTGCGCACCGTTCTCGGCCGCTTCAGCTGGGACGAGCGCGGCCTTGCCAAGGACAAGGAGCACATCATGACCCAGTGGCAGGACGGCCAGCTGAAGTTCGTCTACCCGAAAGGCGAGTTCGAAGGTGTCGTGCCGTTCAGTTACCCGAAGGCCGGGTTCTGATCTTTCCCATACCGTGGGGCCGCATCGCGGCCTCACATCCTGACTGCCGAATGCAGAAGTGATGGAAGGTAAGACGCATGCTCGAAGTGAAGAATCTCTGCAAGCATTATGGAGGCATCCGGGCCGTCGACGGCGCGACCTTCACCGTCGAGAAGGGCTCGATCACTGCCCTGATCGGCCCGAACGGCGCCGGCAAGACAACCGCCTTCAACTGTATCAGCCGCACCGTTGCGCCGACATCGGGCGAGGTCTGGCTGGACGGCCAGCGGATCGACCATCTGCGGCCGCACAAGGTGACTGCCAGGGGCCTGAGCCGCACCTTCCAGATTTCCCGCAACCTCTCCGACATGACGGTGATAGAGAACGTCATCGTCCAATCGCGCGTCGATGGCATTGCAGGCCTGTTCAAGCCGGCGATGAGCCGGGAGGAAAAGGACAAGGCGATGTCCATTCTCGATTTCCTCGGCATCACCCGCATCGCCTATGAGGACGGCAACAACCTCTCCTACGGGCAGAAGAAGCTGATGGACCTCGCAGCGCTTCTGATGTCCGACCCGAAGATCATCCTGCTCGACGAGCCGGCCGGCGGCGTCAACCCCTCGCTGCTCGAAGAGATTATCGGCCATATCCAGGCTCTGAACGAACGCGGCCTGACGGTGCTGATCGTCGAGCACAATATGGACCTGATCATGCGGCTCTCGCATCGCGTCGTCGTCATGGCGCAGGGACGGGTGATCTGCGACGGCACGCCGGACGTGGTACGCAAGGATCCGCAGGTACTCGATGCCTATCTCGGCGGAGTGCTCGATCAGGAGGCCGCGTGATGACGGAGCTGCTTCAGGTCACCAATATCACCGCCGGTTACGGCGATGGCCCGGCAATCCTCGACGGCGCCCATCTGACCGTCGAGCCCGGCAAGGTCCATTGCATCATCGGCCCGAACGGCGCCGGCAAATCGACGCTGATGAAAGCCATCTGCGGCATGCTGACGATCCGCAAAGGCGATGTAGTCTTCAAGGGCAAACGCTTGAACGGCATGCGCCCAGACCAGATCCTGCGCGAAGGCATCTGTTTCGTGCCGCAGGAGCGGGCGCTGTTTCCAAAGATGACTGTGCGTGAAAACCTGCGCATGGGCGGCTTTATTCTTGACGACAAGAAGGAACTGGAGCGCCGTATCGAAGGCATCCTCGAACGCTTCCCGATCCTGCGTGAGCGCGCCGACCAGCATGCCGGCACCATGTCCGGCGGCCAGCAGCAGACGCTCGCCATGGCGCGCACGCTGATCATCAAGCCGACGATCGTCATGCTCGACGAACCCTCGCTCGGGCTGGCACCGAAGATCGTCCAGGAGATGTTCGACATCATGAAGATGATGTCGGCCGAAGGCGTCACCGTCCTGCTTGTCGAGCAGAACGCGCTGATGGGCCTGAAGAATTCCGATTGGGGGGTGGTGCTCGATCTCGGGCGCACGCTGTTCGAGGGACCGGCGGCCAAGGTGCTTGCCGACCCGCGCATCCAGGAACTCTACCTCGGCGGCAAGAAGGCCGCCTGAAGGAGGACATGATGGCAGATATCCTGCAAATTCTCATTCTGGGCCTTGCTCTCGGCGGCGTCATCGCCCTGATGGGGTCCGGCCTGTCGCTGGTCTTCGGCGTGATGCGCATCGTCAATCTCGCGCATCCCTCGCTGATCATCGGTGGCGCCTATGTCACCTACTGGGCCTTCAAGATGACGGGGGTCGATCCGATCGTCATGCTGCCGGTGGCTTCCGTCATCATGGCTGCCATCGGCGTGCTGCTCTACCGGCTGATGTTCGAGAGGGAGACCAAGAGCGCCAAATATTCCGAAATGACGGTACTCCTGACCTTTGCGCTGGCGATGATGGTCGAAGGTCTGCTCGGAGGGCTGTTCACCAACACGCAGCGTGTCGTCTCGCCTGATTATGCGACGGACGCTTTCTTCATCGGCGATATCTTCATCCCGAAAGGGCAGCTCTATGCCGGCATCGTCTCGCTGACGATCATCACCGCGCTCAGCCTGTTTCTCAAATATTCCCGTCTCGGCTATGCCATCCGGGCGACGACGCAGAACCGCGAGGCGGCCGAGTTGCTGGGCGTCAACGTCAACTTCATCTGCATTCTAGCCTTTGCCATCGGTATCGGTCTTGCCGGTGCAGCCGGCTCGCTGGTCAGCTTCGTCTTCAGCTTCTTCCCGGCGAAACACTGGGAGTGGATCGCCATGCTGATGTCGGTCGTCGTGCTCGGCGGTATGGGCAGCATTCTCGGCACGGTGGTCGCGGCATTGCTCCTGTCGGTGATCGCTGCCTTCGTCGGCACCTGGATCGGTGCGACCTGGTCGACGCTCACCTTCTTTCTCGCTCTTTTCCTCATCCTGCTGGTGCGGCCCCAGGGCCTGTTCGGCGAAAAACCGGAGATGGCATGATGGCCGTTACTCTTCAGCAATCCAGCGCCAGCGCCGTTGTCGAAGCGCGCCGCGCCCACAACGAAAAGCTCGTCCGCAAGGCCGACCAGACTAGGGCCACGTGGTTTCCGCTGGTCATCCTGGCTGCGCTTGCCGCCCTGCCGCTTCTGCAGTTCACAGGCAACTACAACTACCTGCTGCATATGGTGCTGTTCACGGCGTCCTATGTGGCGATGGCATCAGGCTGGAACATTCTTGGCGGCTTTGCCGGCTACATTTCGCTCGGCCACAGCGTCTTCTTCGCGATCGGCGGATATTTCTCCGGCATGATCCTTGCGCGCTACGGCATCTCGACGATCATCACCGCGCCGCTCGCCGGCCTGCTCGCCGCGGTGGTCGGTTACCTGATCGGTATGGTGACGCTCAAGGTCCGCGGCCCGAGCTTCATCATCTCGTCGATCGCGCTCCTGATGATCGCCCGTATCCTGTTCGACAATTGGGAATTCATCGGCGGCGCCAATGGTGTGACGCTGCCCGTCAACGACCTTCCCGTGCTTTGGGCGAAGGTTCCTTACTATTACGCGATGCTGGCGATTGCCGCCTTCACCATCTGGGCGAGCTACCGCATCAAGCATTCGAAGTTCGGCCTTGGTCTACGGGCGATCTCAAAGGATGAGATCAAGGCGGAAAGTGCCGGCATCGACACGCGCTTTTACAAAGTCATGGCCTTTGCGCTTTCGGCCTTCTTCGTTGGCATGGCTGGCGCGGTCTGGGGCGAATACCTCACCTATCTGCGGCCCAATATCTTCCTGGTGATCCTGGTTTCGGCCAATCTCGTGCTGATGTCGATCCTCGGCGGCAAGGGAACCATTGCCGGGCCGGTGATCGGCGCCATCTTGATCGTGGCGCTCAACGAACTCTTCGTCGCCACCATGGGTGCCTCGGAGATCAATATTCTCGGGACCGGCATGGTGATGGCGGCGGGCCTGATGTTCTTCCCGCTCGGCCTCGTCGGCACGCTGGCGAGGAAAGGCAAACTGCCGCGCGTCCTCAACTGGGATTGATCGCGCGGGCTGCCCCCAGGGGCAATTGTCTCAATGCTTTGGTTTGAACCTTGCCGAACGGCGGGAGGAGAGAAGTCATGCCGGAATATGTTCTTTACAATGCGCCGCAATCCACCTGCAGCCAGCGCGTACGCTATGTGCTGCATGCCAAGGGCCGAGAGTTCGAGGAGCACAAGCTCGATCTCTTCAAGGGCGACCAGCTCAAGCCGGAATACCTCAAGATCAATCCGAACGGGCTGGTGCCGGCTCTGGTGCACAACGGCAATGCAGTCATCGATTCCGCCGTCATCATGGAATATCTGGAAGAGATCCTCGGCACGGTCTCACCGCTGCGCCCGGAAAATCCGCTGGAGATTGCCCGGATGCGGGCGATGATGCGCTACATCGACGAAGTGCCGACGCCGTCCGTCCGCGTGCCCTCCTACAACCTGGCTTTCCTGCCGCACTATCAGACGATGACGGAAGAGGAATTCATTGCCGTCTGCGACAGCAAGCCGCTTCGCCGCGAGTTCCTGCTGAAGATGGGCCGCACCGGCTTTCCGCAGTTCGAAATGGACGAAGCGCTCGGCCGCCTGCGGCGCGGGATAGAGCGCATGACAAGATGGCTCCGGGAAAGCGGCGGCCCCTGGCTGATGGGCAAGGACCTGACGCTCGCCGATATCGCCATCATGCCCGTCATCGTGCGCATGGACGACATCAATCTCGGCCACCTCTGGGTGGATGCGCCTGAGATCAGCGGGTGGCTCGACCGCATCCGCACGACCGACGCCTTTGCCAAGACCTATTACCACGGTGCCCTGCTGACGGAAAAATATCCGCATCTGCAGGCCTTGAAGACCGTAGCCGCCTGAAGCGCGGGCAACGACAGGAGAAGCATCATGCAGCATGTAACAATCGAAGCTAAGCTCATCAGCACTGTTGCCGACGTGACGCCGACGGTGCTTTCGACGATGTCGCGCACGACCAATCCGCGGCTGAAGCAAATCATGGATTCCATGGTTCGGCATCTGCACGCCTTCATCATCGAGACGAAGCCGACCGAGGAGGAGTTCGAGCAGGGGCTGCGCTGGATCGCCGCCCTTGGTCACCACACCAACGAGAGCAACAACGAGGTGGTGCTCGCCGCCGATGTCGTCGGCGCCTCGACCTTGATCGACCTGATCAACAATGACGGCATGCAGGGCGAGACCATGTCGGCTCTGCTCGGCCCCTTCTATCGAGGGCAGGCGCCGGACTGCGCCTGCGGCGACTGCATCGCCCGCTCTGAGACACCCGGCCCGGCTCTCTATTTCAAAGGCCGCGTGACCGGCGTCGATGGCGCGCCTATCGAGGGCGCCAAGCTCGACGTCTGGCAGGCGTCGCCAGTCGGTCTCTACGAAAATCAGGACGCCGGACAGGACGATTTCAACTTGCGCGGTGTTTTCCGCACGGATGGAAATGGCAGCTTCCATTTCACCTCAGTGAAGCCGGCCGGCTATCCGGTGCCGGTCGATGGTCCCGTCGGCGATCTCCTGCGGGCGCAGCAACGTCACCCGATGCGCCCGGCGCATATCCATTTCATCGTCTCGGCGCCCGGTCACAAGACGCTGGTCACCCAGATATTCTCGGACACGCATGATGCGCTGGCGACCGATGTCGTCTTCGGCGCCAAGACCCAGATCATCGGCGATTTCGTCGAGCACACCGAGCCGCACCCGGATCATCCGGATGCGCCGCTGCCTTTCTACAGCTGCGAATACCAGTTCAAGCTGGTCGAGGGCGAGCCAAGCTATCCGATGCCGCCGATCTCGGGCAAGAAATCATGACGGAGCAGATGATGAACATGTCGCATGCTCTGACAGGCAAGGTCGCAGTGGTGGTCGGCGGCTCCGGCGGGATCGGCCGGGAAACCTGCCGGCTGCTCGCCCAAGCCGGTGCCCGTGTTGTGGTCGGCTATCGGTCGGCCAAGGAAAAGGCCGAAGCGCTCGTTGAAGCCCTGCCGGGCGAGGGACACGCCGCCCTGCCGGTGTCGATCGAGGAGACGCCGAGCATCGAGGCGTTTCGCGATGCCGTGCTCTCCGGGTTCGGGCAGGCGGATATCCTAGTGAATACGGCGGGCGTGACCAAACCGGTACCGCATGCCGATCTCGATGCGCTGACCGACGAGTTGATCGACCAGATATTCATCAACAACTGGCGCGGCGTATTTGCGACGGTCAGGGCCTTCGCACCTGCCTTGAAGGCAAGCGGTAACGGACTAATCGTCAACGTTTCCTCGATCGCGGCCTTCACAAGCATCGGTTCCAACATCGCCTATTGCGGCGCCAAGGCCGGCCTCGACATCATGAGCAATTCGCTGGCCCGGGCACTTGCTCCGCAAATCCGTGTGATGGCCGTGTCGCCGGGCATGGTCGATACCGATTTCGTTCCCGGACGGGGGCAGGAATTCAAGGATAAGGCCGCCGCCACGACGCCACTGAAGCGGCTGACGTCCACAACCGATGTCGCCGAGGCGATCCTTGCCTGTGCGACACATCTCAAATTCTCGACCGGCACGCGGATCGTGGTCGATGGCGGGAGGCACCTCTGATGCAGCCGAAAGTCATTATCACCTGCGCCGTCACGGGCAACCTCACCACCCGGGAAAACCATCCCGGCCTGCCGGTCACGCCCGAGGAAATCGCCAACTCCTGCCTGGAGGCCGCCGATGCCGGCGCGGCCGTCGTCCACATTCATGTCCGCGATCCGGAAACGGCCAAGCCGTCGATGGAACTCGAATATTATCGCGAGGTCATCGAGCGGATCCGGGCAAGGAACAATGCCGTGATCCTCAACGTCACCACCGGACCCGGCGGGCGCTATCATCCGAGCGATGAAAACCCGGCCGTCGCCGGGCCGCGCACGACGCTGATGCGGCCGGAGCGGCGGGTGGAGCACATTGTTGCGCTGAAGCCGGATATCGCCACGCTCGACCTCAACACCATGACCTTCGGCGCCGAGGTGGTGATCAACACACCCGGCAATGTGAAGATCATGGCGGACCTCATCAATGGCGCCGGCGTCAAGCCGGAGCTGGAAGTCTTCGACACTGGCGATATCCAGCTCGCCCTCGATCTCCTGAAAGCCGGCGTGCTGAAATCGCCCGCCATGTTCACAATCGTCACGGGCGTCAAATACGGGCTGCCTGCAACGCCGGACGCGATGGCGCTCGCTTCGCGCATGTTGCCGCGTGATGCGGTCTGGACCGGCTTCGGCGTCGGCCGGATGTCGTTTCCGATGGCCGCGCAATCCTATCTGCTCGGCGGCCACGTGCGGGTCGGGCTGGAGGACAATTCCTACATCGCCAAGGGCGTGCTTGCGAAAGGCAACGGCGAACTTGTCGAGCGCGCCCGCGACATCATCGAAAAGCTGGGCGGGCAGATCGCCGGCCCGTCGGAAGCCAGAAACATCCTGCAATTGAAGGCCTGAGCGGCCGGGCGGACCTATGAAAGGACAAAGCCAATGAACATCCTGACAGAGACAAAGGCCGGCAAGGCGCTGCGTGTTTCGCAGGCATCCACCGATCTCGACAATCTGCTCATTGACGTCGTCGATGTCAGCGTACCGCGCCCCGGCCCCGGCCAGGTGCTGGTCGAAATCGTCGCTGCCGGCGTTAATCCGAGCGACGTGAAGGCCTCCCTTGGCCATATGCCGCACGCCGTTTGGCCACGTATTCCCGGTCGCGATTTCGGCGGGATCGTCTGCGAAGGGCCAAAGCAGATGATCGGTCTGGAGATCTGGGGCGGCGGCGGCGAACTCGGTATCAGCCAGGACGGCAGCCATGCCAAATGGATGGTGCTCGACCAGAAGGCAGCGCGCGAGAAGCCTGCGAATTTCACCATGGAGGAGGCGGGCTCCATCGGCGTGCCGTTCATCACCGCATACGAAGGTTTGCGGGAAGCCGGCGGCGTGCAGCCGACCGATGTCGTGCTTGTCTGCGGCGGCAACGGCAAGGTCGGCCAGGCTGTGATCCAGCTCGCAACCATGGCCGGCGCCAAGGTTTTTGCCGTCGAATATAACGACCAGCCTCTGCAGGGGCACACCAATGCGCCGGTGACGATGCTCAACAGCAGCGCAGATGATGTCGCCCAGATCGTTCGCGATCAGACCGGCGGCCATGGCGCCGACATCGTATTCAACACCGTCGGCAGTCCCTATTTCGAAATCGCCAACAAGGCGATGGCGAAACAGGCGCGGCAGATCTTCATTTCCACTTTCGACCGGGCCGTGCCCTTCGACATCTTCAACTTCTTCCGCGGCCGCCACAAATATATCGGCATCGACACGCTGGCATTGTCTTCTGTCGATGGCGCCCGCATCTTCGACCGCTTGAAGCCAAAATTCGAGGAAGGTCTTTTGAAGCCTTTCCCGATCAACCAGGCGACCTGCTACAGCCTTGCCGATGCGGCCAAGGCCTATGCCTCGGTGCTGCGCGGCACGCCCGATCGCGTCCTGCTGAAGCCGTGAGGGACCGGCGATGCAGGTAACCCGCTACGGGGAAGCCAAGCTTTACGAAGCGGCGGAGCATTACGACATGCGCTGCCTGCGTCTGCAGGGAAAGGAGGCGACGGAAACCGATACGATCTGGATCGGCCTGTCGCATCTCCTGCCCGGCGGGCGGACCTCGCTCAAGGACGCTGCTGTCGAGAAGATCTATATCGTCGTTGTCGGCAAGGTGACCATCGAAACGCAGACGGGGACGGTCACGCTCGGCTATCTCGATAGCTGTCGGCTTGCGCCGGGAGAAGCGCGGGCCTTATCCAACCGCACGAATGCGCCGGCTTCGGTCCTGCTCGCCATGCCCACGAAAAAATGCGAGCCTCGCACCGCTGTATAGGGGCCGCTCGACCTGCCCGGTCGGATAACCTGCAGCGACGGACATTTCAACCTGGCAGCTGCCACAACGCGTGCGTGGCAGCTAGGCAAAAAGTCCGCCGCTCGCAACAACGTCATCTATCTTGCAAGTTCGCGCCTCCGGCCGGCCAGGTGAGGGGCATTTATTGGCCGGCCTACTAGGTCACTCACGGCACCATCATCAAAGCTAGGCACATTGAAGTAGCCGACATATCCAGCCAGTTCAGTAAGAAAACAGGCTCAAGGGAGTTCGGAAAATACATAACAACCTGACCGGCGTGCCGCGAAATCCAGGCATGATGGGAAATCCTCGAGACACGTTGGGGCGAGCATCCAGCTTATGCCCGTGCTTAGGCAGAGGAAGGCCCGCGACGAACATGGGAAATGCGGTAATCAATCCGCGGATGAGAGCGTGATCAATCGTCGACCGATCGGATCGTGGCACACCGGTCAGGTTGAAGTTTTACGACACCGATGTAACTCGGTGCTGCATTTCTATGCTTCCTTATCCCCATGACGGTCATGAGTTTCGCCTCCCTACCGGTACCGAGCCCAGGAACTTGCCCGCAACCACCGAGAGTTGGCACGAGCCAAAGCGGGCGCACTACGAAGATCAGGTGTCCCGCCACGTTAGGAGCCATTGATTGAACCCAGCTGCCATGCCGCTCGGCACTGGTCCTGCGATTCAATTCAGGCACTCTTTTAGAAAAGAAGTATCAGGAGGATAGTGAAAAATGAGAGGTGCGAAAGGGTTCGCGAGGTGACCGAATTCAACACGAGATGGTCAGCAGAATCCGATTGGCAATTCGTGGGCATAGGTTCCGCTCCTTTCAAGGCAGCGATTGAGACGTAGACCGCTATCGGCTCGAAGCGGTCCCTACGGTGCGCTTGAAAACAAACCTTATCTGCGCGTGTAAGACCAATCAGCTGGAAAGTTAACGGGGAGGAGAAAAGCGGCCGTTACAGGACCAATGTTGTGGGTGCTCGCTGGCGCTGGAGTGATCAGCGGCTCGCAAGCGCGTTGTAAGTTCTATGGCTGCCCGAGAGCGTTCGCCTTCCCTGCCTCGCATTCCGGCAGTCGCACAGGCTTGGCGAGTTTCGCCAGCGCCTCAGGCTTGGAGCACGCCGGGAAGCCAGCTAGCGGCATCGTCTCTATGAACCGACTGCGCTCCATTGTGCTTAGGCCGGGTTCATTGATCATGCTCTCTACAGTCAGGTCGGGGTGCTGCTTGAGAGCTTCTGTAACCGAAGCATTCGCCTCATCGATTCGACCCAGTGCCGCGAGGGAGCTGCTACGGACTACCCAAGTCCACTTTTGGTAGTTGTTGGGCGTCATGCGCTCCAGCATCTTCACCGCGTCCTCATATCGGCCCGCCATAAAATAGGCAGGTGCGAAGAAGTTGGACGCCCACATCGGATAGTTCGGGTCCAGCCTCATTACCCGGTCGACCATTTGAGCGCCGCGTTCGGGTTCCCCGAATCGTGCTGCAAAGCCGGTATAGAAAGTCAGGATTTCGGACGAACCCGGAGCTAGACGAAGGGCCGTGTCCAGCTCAGACTTGGCGCGGCCCATGTCGCCCTGATTAGCAAGGCTCATACCAAACACCGCATGTGCTTCAGCGTCGCTCGGATCAAGCCGCACCGCGCGTTCGGCCACATCGGCGGCCGCCTTGCGGTTGCTCTCGGGATCGACGCCAAACACACCCATTAGATCATGAGCATGGTAAAGTTCTACCCAGGCCCGTGCCAGCCCCGGGTCCAGCTCAACGGCGCGGTTGAGGAACGTGATGGCCTCCTCGTCATCGGCTTTGGTGAGCTTTTCTATGTTCTCGGACCCGAGAAGATAGTAATCATAGGCATTCAGGTTTTCAGGCCGTTTACGTTTGGCTGCAGCCCGCCCGGCCTCTTGAATCAGTCCCACTCCCCCGCCGAGGCGGTTGGCGACCTGCTCTGCGATTTCGGTCTGAACGGCGAACACGTCCTCTGCGGGCCGGTCCCAATTCTGCGACCAAAGATGATGGCCGGTTTTTGCATCGATCAACTGTGCTGTGATACGTACCCGGCCCCTCTGCCGCTGGATCGAGCCTTCCAGTACAAAGCCGACATGGAGCGCATTTGCGACCTGGCGGGCATCCACCGGCTTGCCTTTATAAACTTCCGTCGAATTTCGAGCCACCACCTCGAATTCGGGAAACCGCGCGAGGTCGGTGATGATGTCCTCAGTCAGGCCATCGGCCAGACGCCCGCTAGCCTCGTCGCCGCCATAATTGTCGAAGGACAGCACCGCCACCGACGGCTTGCCGCTCAAAGGTTCGGGCGGCAAAAACCACCAGACCCCGACGCCCGCCAGAGCAAGCGCCACGATCGACGCCGCAGCCGTTTTGGCCCAGCGCGGTATCATTCCTAGAAGCGGGCGACGCGCCAGTTTGCCGTCGAGTCTCAGCCGATACATCCGCACCGGGCGGCTGATGTTCTTGACCTGCTGCTCGCCGGCGAAATCGAGGGGCCAGTCGAGTTTGCCCTGGAGATGATCGTATGCGGTTCCCGACACCATCACGCCGCCAGGCTCGGCCAACTGCTCCAGCCGCGCGGCGACATTCACCCCATCGCCATACACATCGCCGTCCACCAACACCACATCGCCCAGATTGATCCCGACGCGGAATACGGTGCGCTCAGGCTCCGGTAGGCCGGCGTTGCGCGCCGCCACGGCATTCTGAAACTCCGCGGCGCAGGCGACCGCATCAACCACGCTGTCAAACGCGACGAGCGCTCCGTCGCCCATCAGCTTGACAACGGTGCCATGGCGCTGGGAGATGGCGGGATTGATCAGCTCGGCGCGGATGGTCTTCAATCGCTTGATGGTACCGGCCTCATCGGCCTCCATCGCCTTCGAGTAGCCTGCCATATCCGCCGCCAGGATCGCCAGCAGCTTCCGGTCGAGCTCGGGGATACTCATCATCGTTCTCTTGCATGAACATGCAATTGTAACGGCAGTCTACACCCATCGAAGCGCCGCAACTAGCAGACTCCAAGCGGCATGTCTGCTTAGGGCTTCCGAACATTCCAAGCCAAGGTCACATGGCTGCGAGTCCATTTCGTTCTACCCAATCCACGTGCACCCTCCTCAAAAGCGGCGACTTCCTGCCTCCAATGCGTTTCGCAGCGCGGTCACGAACGTATCGAGATCTCTCTTCAGCATGTAGATGTGCGGTGAAACGCGCAGGCCCTCGACGTGCTTGACCGTGCGATATTTTACGTGAACCTGGTGATTCTCGCGAAGATCCCGTTCGAGTTTTCTCAAATCGAGACCGTCGATCGAAAACAGGCTTATGGCGCCGAGGCTGTCTGTATCGGTGAATGTCTGTAGCCGGAAACCGGGAATATCTTGGGCGAGACCGACCCAATATCGGGTAAGTTCGCGCAGCCGGGCATGCATTCTACTCGCGCCAATAGTTTTGTGGAATTCAATAGCAGGTGCGATTGCCGCTTGTATCGCGGAATTGTATGTGCCCAGATTCCAGTGGTCGAACTTGTCTATTTGCAACGCTGGCTGGTCGAAAGGGGCAAGCAAGGGCCAGGTTTGCTCGATCCGGTGTTTGTTGACGATGAGCGTTCCATTGCCGACGGGCGCGCCAAGCCACTTGTGAAGGCTTGTAACAAAGAAATCGCAATCGAGTTGGCGAAAGCTGACCTGCATTTGAGCGAATGTCTGGGCACCGTCGACAATCGTGATGATGTTGCGCTCCCGGGCTATCTCACAGAGCCGTTTGATGGGAAGGACGCGGCCATTCCAATGGTACATGTGCGTCAGTTGCAGGACGCGAGTAAACGGCGTCATCGCTGCAAAATACGTGTCGATGATATCCTCGTCGCTGTCCATAAGGTCGAAAGCGCAGTTTACGACCTCAATGCCCTCGCGCTGTTGGCGCTGAAACCATCCTGCACATACGCTGGGGTAGTCCCAAGGCGAGATCAGTACCTGATCGCCTTTGTTAAGGGGTATCCCGAAGATCGCCGTCGAGAGGCCTTCCGACGAATTCCGGTTCAGCGCGATCTCTTCGGGCGCGCAATCAATCAGTTCCGCCAGCTCGCGTTTGATTGCCGGTAGTGCGGCATCAAGCCTGCTCCACATATTGTAATCAGGATTGCGGCTGATGAAACGATAGGCATCAACCATCGCCTCCTGCACTATCACTGGCGGGGGGCTGACCGCAGCATTGTTCAAGTTCAGGAAGGGCTCCTGCGCTGGATATTGCGCACGGATACGCTCCCATTCACTCTCGTCTTCAGCCGTCTGATCAACCGCAAAATAAGTCATGTGGGACGTTCCTGTATGTCAAGCCGTCTATTGCCCGACAGTAAACGGCACCACCCAGCTCAATCTGCCTATTCGCATAGCAAACAGAACTTAACGTCGAATGCTCGTGGTTTCGCGGCGTTTTTACAGAAGCGACCCGGCTGTGACAAGCCGACCAAGAGATACGTCGGTCGTATCGTTTTCGCGCAGGAACTGGATGAAGTTGTGCTGGAACTGACGGGTGTGGGCCAGGATCGCTTCGATCATGAGCTCATGCTCGCCGTCAAGAGATAGCCGTCGCCGATGCGTTCGAGATATTCGAAATGCAGGTGTATGCCATCGAGAAGGATGACGATGGATCCTTGAGCGTTGAGGGGCTCGTCGTACTCAGAAGCGGGCAGGGGGAGCAGCTGACGGGCGACACCAAAGCAGGCGGCATCATTCAAAGCCGCTACGACGCCAGCGCGGCAGCCAGCGAGGCAGAGGCGAAATTCTCGTTTCGTGGGCACGGAAATGGCGTCGAGTTCGGGGCCAGCCGTTTGCGCGGCCTGGTCGATCAGCATCCACATGTACGATCGCGGCCACTCAATCGCCGACGAGAAGGCAGCGGGTGACCTGGCGCAGAAAGATTGGCGCGGCGAGCTACACAGCCGGAAGGGATGTCGCGGCGTTCGAGGGCGCGGTTCGCGTCCTCGCGCATCAGTTTGCCGGCCATCGCTATGTCTTTGGTGCACGATCCTGCCAGTGATCCGAAAGAGGCGGGAGAGGGCGGGAAGCGTCCACATGTCAATGCCCATGCGATCATCGCCATGAAATTTGACGCCCGGCACGCCGGCGATCATTCAAAAATCACTTCAGACACGGGGAGACGATGATGTCGCGCAATCCAGTTCGGTCCAAGAGACCGCAGGCGACAAGCCCGCAATCCGCCGCCCAAGGCAATCCGGCCGGTGACGCCATCATCGACCAGGCACTCGCGCTTTATGGCAGCGATGCCGCGACCGCGGTTGCCTACTGTGGGCTGGACGCCTGGTTCGAGGGTGAGGAGGTCGAGTTTCGCCGGTTGCGCGACTGTTTCGGAGGCTCCGTAACTAAATATGAGGCCCACGGCAGAGGCTCAACAGCGCTGGCCGCGGAGCTGATTTCCGTCCGCGGTTAGAAAAAAGTTCGCACCAGAACCCCGTGTCGCTGGTTCGTTTCCTTCAACGCTTACAACTTTTGGCTCTCTCTTGAAAACAGCGATGGGCAGACGCGCCGCGCGGGATTGGATGAGCCCTACACGGCAATCCCATGAGTGAGCCTTAGCAAAGTCCGTTCAGTTTGAGGATCTTATGCGCCTCGATCGATGCCCGAAGCTCGTCTTCGGAGGTACGGCTCCCTTGGTTGGCGTCGGGATGGTGCATTTTGAGCCGTTGCTTGTAGCGGCGCCTGATTTCCTCCGGTGTCGCCTCCGGCGAAAGACCGAGTGTCTCGAAAGCCTTGGCTTCGAGCACTTTGAGTTTTCGTCTTTGGAGGAGACTGCTCTTTTGTGCCGGGTGCTGTGCGGCGGCTCTGCGGGCTTTTAATGTCTTCGCAGAACCGGACCGGACAGTCGACGGGATCGGGATTTCGGTCGCTTGGTTGACACGGGTTCCAAAGGTCGGACGACTGCCGGTTGCCGCTTCCTTTTGATAGCGCGCGATGTCCGCGTTCGAGGGAGCCGTCGTAAAGCTGTATCCCTTGTTGTATTCTTTCACGTGCTCAAGACAGAACAACAGATACAGGCCTTCCGCACCCGGCCCAACAGGAGCGCGATGCGCGCCAACCTTTTCGCAACCGTCCCATTGGCATTTCGGACCTGCAGGTTCGCTGGCGGGAGCTGACTTTTTGCGGTCAGGTTTAAGCCCAACAAATATCTTCGAATCAAACGTCATGGCGCTTATATGGACGCAGCTAGCCACCACGGCAAGAATTTGCGGACGCTGCCGTAAGAGTTTCTGGATCGCGCACCAGCGATGCCGAAAAAAGCAACTGCCTAGATGTATTTTGAACGATACCTTTCCTCAGGCGCCAGCCAGCTTTCAACATATTCCGTCTGTTATCCCCGGTTTATCATAGCCTTGAATAATTTGAGGGCGACGGCGCCGGTTCATATCCCTTCAAGGCGTGGGATGGCGACACGGCTCAGTGGCGCCCGGGATGGGTCCATGCCGTAATCGCTGACAAGGTTGCGGGTCATTTCCTCGAGAATGCGAGGTGGCCAGTGAGACCGAAAGCAACCCGCTACCGCAACGCGTAGCAGCGTATCGCGCGGCAACATGGGAAACAGGACATTGGTATCAAGAATGGCGACTAGCGTAGGCAGGGCGGCAAACCACCATCTCGGCGAGAACCAGGTTTCCCGCATCGTCACGAAGTCCAAGATTGCCTGACCAGCCCGTTGCTTGAATACAAAGTCACTTGGTCGTCATGCTTGCGACCAGGTCGCTGTAGCGCTCGCCCTGAATGCCGACGTGCCCGCGCAGCAGCCGGCGGGCTTCCTCTCCGTGGCCGGCAAAGATCGCGTCGACGATGCCGCAATGTTCCGAAAAGGACGTCGCCAAGCGGTTGCGCACGCGCAACTGCAGGCGGCGGTAAGGGCGCAGGCGCCGGTGCAATTGGATACATTGCTCCTCAAGGAAGTCGCTTCGGCTTGCCGCGTAAATGGCCTTATGGAACTCCTCATTGTCATAATAATAGGCGTCGCTGTCACCGGCAGCGGCGGACCGCTCGCAGCGGCTGTGGGTGGCTGTGATCGCTTTTCGAGAGTCCTCGTCCAGCCGCCGGGCGGCAAGCGATCCGGCGAGGCCCTCCAGCTCGGCCATGACCTCAAACATCTCATAGATCCGGTGCGGCCCCGGATCGATAACCACAGCACCTCGCCGCGGACGGATTTCTATCAGACCAATGGCGTCAAGCTGCATCAGCGCCTCCCGCACCGGCGTTCGCGAGACTCCGAACCTATTGGCAAGCACCATTTCGTCCAAGCGTGCGCCAGGCGCGAACTCGTTGGAAAGAATTGCATTTTCAATCTCATCCCGAAGCCATCGGCCGACATTCTCGGACATTCGTTTCGTTTCCCTCATACATAAACACTATTCTTGTATACACGATAGTTGATTTCGTGTACGAAACATGGCAATCTACATACTACCGGTGAAACCCGGCCAGGGGAAGTGGTCTTAAAACGGTCCGCGCATCCTTGGTCGACCATCCAGAAGAGAGGAGAATGGCATGTCTGAGGCTTCCTTCTTCACCGACATGCTACAGAGCATCACGGATCGCGGACGCCAGCTCCTGTTTTCCGGCTCGCGCACCGCTCAAGTCGCAACTGAAGTCGATCTCCAGACGCTCTGTGAAATGCTGCTATCGAGCCGGGGCGAAGCTTCAGGCATGGCCATTGCTGCCGAAATACTCGAGCGCTGGGGGGCACTCGAAAGCGAGGGTGCGCAGAAATTCCTTCATATGCTTCATGAAAAGTTTGGGCCCGATACCATCAAGCTCGACCAGGCGATTGAAAATTACCGCACTGACAAAAGCTCCTCCGCGGTCATTGCTCTTCACCAGGCGGCCGAGCCGCGGCGACAGGAGCTCCTGCGCCGATTAAATCACGCGCCGAACGGCACCGCCAACCTCGTCCGGATGCGGCAACAGCTTCTTGCTTCGAAAGAGCAATCCGCAGAATATCATGCGCTTGACGCCGACTTCGCACATCTGTTCGGCTCCTGGTTCAATCGCGGCTTTCTTACGCTGCGACCTATTGATTGGTCGACGCCGGCTTATATCCTTGAAAAGATCATCAAATACGAGGCTGTGCACGAGATCGCCGGCTGGGAGGAGTTGCGCCGTCGCTTGGCGCCGGCCGACCGTCGATGCTTTGCCTTCTTTCACCCTCGATTGGCCGACGAGCCGCTTGTGTTCGTTGAGGTGGCGCTCACACGATCCGTACCAAGGGCGATCGGAGATGTGCTGGATGAGGGCAGGGAGCAGATCAATGCCGACGAGGCGACGACGGCCGTCTTTTATTCGATCTCCAACTGCCAGGATGGCCTGCGCGGAATCTCATTCGGCAACTTTCTGATCAAGCAGGTCGTGGACGATCTGCGCAGAGATCTGCCCGGCCTGAAGAATTTCGTCACGCTGTCGCCGGTTCCGGGCTTCGCCCGTTGGCTTGCCAAGGCGCGCGCCTCGGCCGCTGATCGGCTGCTGTCAGAAGCGATCCGCGAAACACTGATGCTGCTCGATGATCCGAACTGGGCCGAAGACGGGAGCACGGTGATCGAGGTGGAGCGCGTATTGTTGCCGCTCGCGGCGCGCTATTTCCTGACTGAGCGGACACCGGAGGGCCGCCCGGTCGATCCGGTCGCCCGCTTCCATCTCGGCAATGGCGCTCGACTGGAACGACTGAATTTTCTTGGCGACCGCTCGACCAAGGCGATGCAGCAGGCACACGGCCTGATGGTCAACTATCTCTACAAGCTCGATGACATCGTGGCTAACCACGAGGCGTTGGCGCAGCGCAGCGAAGTGATTGCTTCGCCGGCCGTCAAAAGTTTGCTCAACCAGAACGACGAAAGCCGCCGCGGGGGCAATGGCCAACAAGGCTCCCGGCCATTCGCACAAATAATGAACTCAACGCTTGGAGGAGGGCGAAAGTGAGCAACCATCTTTTCGACGCCATGCGGGCTGCCGCGCCCGGTGACGCACCGTTCATCAGGACCGATAGCACTCGCACATGGACCTATCATGACGCGCTCGCTCTTTCCGGCCGCATTGCCAGTGCGATGGACACGCTCGGCATTCGCCCGGGCGACCGCGTTGCGGTGCAGGTCGAGAAAAGTGCCGAGGCCTTGATCCTCTATCTCGCCTGCCTTCGCAGCGGCGCGGTCTACCTGCCGCTCAACACCGCCTATACGCTGGCTGAGCTCGACTATTTTATTGGCGATGCAGAACCGCGCTTGGTGATCGTTTCGTCGGTCGCGCGGGGTGGCGTCGAGAAAATCGCGAAGCCTCACGGTGCCATCGTCGAAACGCTCGACGCTGATGGCACCGGCTCGTTGCTTGATCTTGCACGCGATGAGCCGGCCGACTTTATCGATGCCTCGCGCTCCTCAGACGACCTTGCTGCGATCCTCTACACGTCGGGAACGACGGGACGCTCCAAGGGGGCTATGCTCACGCATGGGAACCTGCTCTCGAACGCCCTGACCCTGCGCGACTATTGGCGCGTCACCGCAGACGACCGGCTGATTCATGCCTTGCCAATCTTCCACACGCATGGGCTGTTCGTCGCCACGAACGTTACACTGCTTGCCGGCGCCTCGATCTTCCTGCTGTCGAAATTCGACGCCGACGAGGTGGTTTCACTGATGCCGCAGGCAACGATGCTGATGGGCGTGCCGACCTTCTATGTGCGCCTCCTGCAAAGCGCGCGCCTCAACAAAGAGGCGGTCGCCAACATCCGCCTCTTCATTTCCGGTTCGGCCCCGCTGCTTGCCGAGACGCATACCGAGTTTCAGGCACGCACCGGTCACGCGATCCTTGAGCGCTACGGCATGACGGAAACCAATATGAACACATCGAACCCCTATGAGGGGAGACGGATTGCCGGAACGGTCGGCTTCCCGCTGCCGGGCGTGACGGTGCGCGTAACCGATCCCGCCACCGGCGCCGTGCTGCTGGCAGAAGAAACCGGCATGATTGAGATCAAAGGGCCGAACGTCTTCAAGGGCTATTGGCGCATGCCGGAAAAGACCGCGGCCGAATTCACAGCCGACGGTTTCTTCATCAGCGGCGATCTCGGCAAGATCGACGGCGACGGCTATGTGCACATCGTCGGTCGCGGAAAGGACCTGGTGATTTCGGGTGGATACAACATCTATCCGAAAGAGGTCGAGGGCGAGATCGACCAGATCGAGGGGGTGGTTGAGAGCGCCGTGATCGGCGTGCCCCATCCCGATTTCGGAGAAGGCGTGACGGCCATCGTCGTGCGCAAGCCCGGCGTCGTCCTCGATGAAAAGGCCATCGTCAGCGCACTCCAGGACCGTCTCGCGCGCTACAAGCAACCCAAGCGCATCATCTTTGCCGAGGACTTGCCGCGCAACACGATGGGTAAGGTTCAGAAGAACATCCTGCGGCAGCAATACGCCGATCTGTACGCAAGGACGTAAGGCGACCGCGCCCTCTGGGAGGAGGGTGCGTCGACATCCCGTATCAATCTTGAAAACAACAACTACGGCGCTGGAGGCGTCGGAGGGAGGGGAATCATGGGTATTGAATTACTGTCCATAGGGCTGCTCGTCGCTATGTTCATCATCGCGACGATCCAGCCAATCAACATGGGTGCACTGGCGTTTGCCGGCGCCTTCGTGCTCGGCTCGATGATCATCGGGATGAAAACCAGCGACATTTTTGCCGGCTTTCCGAGCGATCTGTTCTTGACGCTCGTCGCTGTCACCTACCTCTTCGCCATCGCGCAGATCAACGGCACCATCGACTGGCTCGTCGAATGCGCCGTCCGGCTGGTGCGCGGGCGGATCGGCTTGATTCCCTGGGTGATGTTTCTCGTCGCCGCCGTTATTACCGGCTTCGGTGCTCTTGGGCCGGCTGCGGTCGCCATCCTCGCACCGGTCGCGTTGAGCTTTGCCGTACAGTACCGCATTCATCCGGTCATGATGGGCCTGATGGTGATCCACGGCGCGCAGGCGGGCGGTTTTTCGCCGATCAGCATCTATGGCGGCATCACCAACCAGATCGTTGAGAAGGCCGGCCTGCCTTTCGCTCCGACGTCCTTGTTTCTCTCCAGTTTCTTCTTCAACCTGGCGATCGCCGTCTTGGTCTTCTTCGTTTTCGGCGGCGCAAAGGTGATGAAACAAGAACCGGCCTCATCCGGCCCCCTGCCAGAGCTGCATCCTGAAGGCGTATCGGCGTCGATCAGGGGTCATGGCGGCACACCTGCAAAACCGATCAGGGAGCATGCCTACGGGACCGCGGCTGACACTGCCACGACGTTGCGCCTGAACAACGAGAGAATTACCACCTTGATCGGCTTGACGGCGCTCGGCATCGGCGCCCTGGTTTTCAAGTTCAATGTTGGCCTCGTCGCAATGACCGTCGCCGTCGTACTCGCGCTGCTGTCGCCAAAGACCCAGAAAGCGGCGATCGACAAGGTGAGCTGGTCGACCGTGCTGCTGATCGCCGGCATCATCACCTATGTCGGCGTCATGGAAAAGGCCGGCACGGTCGTTTATGTGGCGAACGGCATATCCAGTCTCGGCATGCCGCTGCTGGTGGCGCTCCTGCTTTGCTTCACCGGTGCTATCGTCTCGGCCTTTGCGTCGTCGACCGCGCTGCTCGGCGCCATTATCCCGCTCGCGGTTCCATTCCTCCTGCAAGGGCATATCAGCGCCGTCGGTGTGGTAGCGGCGATCGCGATCTCGACGACGATCGTCGACACCAGCCCGTTTTCCACCAACGGCGCACTCGTCGTCGCCAATGCGCCGGACGACAAGCGGGAGCACGTTCTCCGTCAACTGCTAATCTACAGCGCCTTGATTGCGATTATCGGCCCGGTCGTTGCCTGGCTGGTATTCGTCGTGCCTGGACTGGTGTGAAAGCGGGCTCGCATCGCCGGCCCAAAAGGCGTGCCGATTTCTATTCGGCACGCTTGCAATTGCTGGTAAGGGAGCGCGGAGTTGGACGACCACAAAGCGCTATCTTGTATCTGGTGTAACCCACTGTGCAGAATTGAACGGCGCTTCAGCAATCCGGAGGTGAGCCCGCGTCTCCAACGCGCGCAAGCAGGAATTTCCTGTAACGGCGGGCGTATCAACCCAGCAGCAGCGATCGGTCGGATAGCGTGCGAAAATGGCATTCTCTATCTGCTCGACGCATGCCAAGCTGCTGGTCAAACTCCGATAGATGTTAACGCGCTCGGCTGCGACATCCTCACCGCTACTTGGCAGGAAATTTCTCCGCGCGCCGCGGGGAACTGGTTTCACATGCGTAAATCAGTCCTGGAGACGATCGAGCCAGCGATGATCGACCTCGATGGCGCGCCCTGGACGGGCCTGATCGATATGAATTGCGACCTGATGCCAGACGTTTTGAAATGTGGGAGAAGAACTATTCGGTTCGTCTCGGCCTGCGGGCAGCAGTGGAATTCGTTTGCTTATCACTCGTAACGGCAACAAACTGCCGGGTGATATCAAAGGCCCGGCGACCCGAACACAGATCGTCTTTACGCCGCCGAGGCGGACGCCTCTAGATAAGGAGAAGAAAATGGCTCCTGAACACACAGACATAACTGGTCCGGATCTGGCGCGAGGGCTCGGAATTGCCGATCTTCCCGACGGCAGGAAGCTGGTCGGCTATTGCGGCGATGCGCGGGTGCTGCTTGTGCGCCGCGGGGCGGAGATATTCGCTGTTGACGCGCACTGCACGCACTATAACGGTCCGCTCGTCGACGGTCTGGTGGCCGGCGACACCATCCGCTGCCCGTGGCATCACGCATGTTTCGACTTGAGGACAGGTGAGGCTCTGCGGGCACCGGCCTTCCGGCCGCTGGCATGCTGGCGGGTCGAGCAGCGCGACGGCAAGATCTTCGTGGTCGGAAAGCGCAAGCGTGCAGAACCGTCATCAAGCGATGGTTCTGTCGAAGCAATGCCCGAGAAGATCGTCATCGTCGGCGGCGGTGCGGCCGGCTTTGCCGCGGCCGAGAGGCTGCGGCGAGAACAGTATCATGGCAGTATTGTCATGCTCAGCGACGACGAAGCGCCGCCTGTCGATCGGCCCAACCTCTCAAAGGACTACCTTTCCGGCAAGGCGCCGGAGGACTGGGTGCCGCTGCGGGGGGAGAGCTACTATTCAAAAAACCAGATCGACCTGCGTCTCGGTACGCAAGTGGTTCGCATCGATCCGCGCACCAGTGAGGTCGCCCTCGCCGGCGGAGGCTCGATCCCCTACGACAGGTTGTTGCTGGCGACCGGTGCAGAGCCGGTTCGGCTGACCATACCAGGTGCCGATCAGCCGCATGTCCATATGCTACGGTCACTTGCCGACTGCCGAGCCATAATTGAACGGGCCACGACTGCCCGCCGCGTCGTCGTGCTTGGCGCCAGCTTTATCGGCCTCGAAGTCGCCGCTGCCCTGCGATCCCGCGGAATCGAAGTGCACGTCGTCGCACCCGACAAGCAGCCACTGGGGCGGGTTTTGGGTCCGCAAATGGGCGACTTCATCCGGACCGTTCACGAGAAGAACGGAGTCGTTTTTCACCTCGAGGAGATCGCGAGCAGCATCAATGGCAGCGACGTGAAACTTCGCGACGGCGACACGCTGGCCGCTGATTTCGTTGTCGCCGGTATCGGCGTACGCCCGCGGACCAGACTCGCAGAAACGGCGGGGCTGGCAACCGACCGCGGCGTTGTCGTGAACAGTTTTATGGAAACCAGCGTGCCTGGGATCTTCGCGGCCGGTGACATTGCGCGGTGGCCTGATCCCCATAGCGGAGACAACATTCGCGTCGAACATTGGGTGGTCGCCGAAAGGCAAGGGCAAATCGCGGCACTCAATATGCTCGGCAAGGGCGAAAAGTTCACAGCCGTGCCGTTCTTCTGGAGCCAGCACTATGACGTCAGGATCAATTATGTCGGCCATGCCGAACGATGGGACGAGATCGTGGTCGAAGGGGACGTCGCCGCCGCGGACTGTCTGCTGCGCTTCAAGTTCGACGGACGTGTGTTGGCTGCCGCTTCGATTTCCCGCGATATCGAAAACCTGATGATCGAGGTGGCGATGGAGCATGAAATGGCGGCCAGCTGACGAAGCAGGCGCGCCAAATGGCTCGCAATGCCGGGTAGAGAATGGGACCTGAGCTATGTCAACTTTGCCCGAACGGCTCAATGGGAACCTGCCACCGCACTCGAAGAGAGCGGGTTCTTGCCAATTTTTGCCAAAGTTGCCATGATCCTTTCGTATGAGCACAATGAATATTTCCCTACCGGACCATCTCAAGAGCTTCATCGATGAGCAAGTCGCTGGGCGAGGCTATGGGACGAGCAGCGAGTATATCCGGGAACTGATACGTCGAGATCAGGACCGTCTCGATTTGCGTAGGCTGTTGCTTGACGGAGCCTCGTCCGCACAGAGTGAACCGGTCGACGCGGACTATTTCGCCAGTCTGCGCGATCGAGTCCACGGTCGGCACAGCAAGTGAATAATAAAACGATAGTCACCCCGGGAGCTGGCTCGCAGCGATGTCGAGGCAGCGGTCGACTATTATGTCCGCGAAGCTGGAGCCGAGGTCGCGCTGGGCTTTATCGACGCTCTTCAAGTAGGTTACGATCTGATCGCTAGCCATCCGGAGTGCGGATCGTTGCGATATGCCTACGAGTTGGGATTGCCTGGCCTGCGAAGTTTTTCCCTAAAACAATACCCCTATCTCGTTTACTATCGCGACTACACCGGTCATGTCGACATATGGCGCGTGCTTCATGCCAAAAACGGGCATTGAGGACAAATCCTTCCTGTTGTCGGGCTGACCACTCAAATGACCCGCCCCATCTCGATAAGGTGGTCGATGATGTCTTGCTTCAGGTGAGTGACATTGCCGAAGCGCTCGGCCACCCGATCGATCCTTTCGCAAGCCTCCTGGTCATCGATCACGACAGGCTCGGCCAGGACATAACCGCTCTTGCCGATCGCCTGGATATTGCTGCCCGCCTCTATCATCGCCAGGACGAAATTTTTCGCTTGCTGCTTGCTCATGACCACCTCTTTCTTTCATTCGGGCATGGCAGCAACTAAAGAAACGTCCTGCAGCTGCGGGGTGCCCGGCGTGGCGCCGTCGCATGGTGACACTACCTTAGCGGCGCTTTACTTGACCGCCGCAATTTTATGATGTTTATTCCGCGTCATCCTGATGTTCCACTGCCCGCCGGCGAGTGGCCCCTTCATGAGGCGCGACTATGACTTACGACTGGGACGGGAAGCGTACGAGGCGCATGAACATGATGCAGGGCATCGCCATTGGCGCGGTGATCTTGCTTGGCTCCACGTTTTTCGCCGCAGCCACGGCACTCGTAATCGAGTAGCGACAGACTACAGCGACCCGGAAACACATCTGAAAATTCTACCTCGGATTGTTCTCGGATACGAAAATCCCCTAAAAAGCTGCGATAATCAAAACTGTCTGAACGTGACAAACTCCCTCCACAATACTCGGGGGGGGACAATGGACGACCTATACAAACTTCGCGGTCTACTTGCTGAACTGAGCCACGCCGTGCCGCGTAGCGACCGGTATGAGATGCTGCGGTATCTTATCGGAATGGCCGAGCTGGAGGTTTCCGATCTGAGCGCCTCGCTGAGGCCGCATCACCGGAAACGTCTGAACCCCGAACATCGGCGAGATGCTGAGCTTTGACTATCTCGCGCAGCATCGTGAGCGTTTCGCGCGTCGGCGTTCCGCGGCTTGCCTCCGTTCTTGCTCGGGCCAACATGATGCGTGTGGTCATTGATAACACCTGCCGACGACTGAGAACTGGCGTGGCGGAGTATGCCGTCAACCGGGCGTTATTGCACCCGCAAAACTAGTGGCGTGTCGAGCGGCGGCCAACTCCTGATCCAGCGGCTGCCCGCATGCCTCTTCAAATAACGCAAACTTAAGGGTTTCCTGCGAACGTTTGCCAGGTTGGCTGTGTCCTCGACGAGCGGGCAGGGGCAAGCGTAAGCCCGCAAGGGCTGGATATCACCGGCATAGTCGCAGCCGGGCTCCTTTTTTCTAGCTGATTTCGGCGGTTCCGACTTCAAAAACAGAGCGACCGATAAGCCAACATTATCGGACGTTATGGCATCGCGACGGACTGTGC
Organism: Pararhizobium sp. LjRoot235; assembly: GCF_964254145.1. Lineage (NCBI taxonomy): Bacteria > Pseudomonadati > Pseudomonadota > Alphaproteobacteria > Hyphomicrobiales > Rhizobiaceae > Pararhizobium > Pararhizobium sp. LjRoot235. The sequence continues at coordinate 1,105,004 of NZ_CAXUSP020000002.1, forward strand.
GGTTTAAGGCAAAGCTGGCGAGGAAACCGCTCCGAGAGGCCACTTCGCGAGCAGCGCATGACTGCCCGCGCCCCGCCGGGATGAAAGGCGCGTGGCCCAGGATGACCAAGCTGGCGACCGGGCGTAGGTTGAAGCCGGGGATCACCGGGAGGTTGCGAAAACCCCATCGTGGCTCTGGTCTTGGGGCCGCCCTTCGGAGGGATCTGTGTACTTCGGGGGCGTTCAGGGAGGTTTTGCTGGGAGTTTCGAGTGCTTTAACCATATCCAACCATCCTAATAGATCAAATCTCCTTCTAGGACAGCCCCAGAAATCACATCGCTTCGGTCATAGAGTAGGCCCGGCGAACCGCTGGCGAGCGCGGCGTTTTCGCAATCCTCTCAACCGTCAGGGAACAGATCTCACTTCGATCCGCTTTGCCGCTGCCTCCGGAGCTCTCGGGATGGCGAGGTGAAGCACACCGAGCTTCAAGTTCGCCTCAATTCCATTGATGTCGAAATCCCCGGAGAGAGTGAACTGCCGCTCGAAATCGCCAACCGCGTACTCGCGATAGGCCTGGCTGTAGCCCTCGGGGGCGTCCTCTTCGACGCGGCCATAGATCGACAGCACCCGCTTCTCCAACGTGACCTCCAAACCCTCCGGGCTCACGCCGGGCAGATCCGCAACGACGACAAGGCCGTGTTCGGTCTCGTAGATGTCAACCCGTGGTATGAAGACCGGTCTCTCATGGGTCCGCTCGCCCGCGTCCTGCTCCGCGGACCGCTTGCCCTCTAGCTCCGGTTGGCTAGTCAGCGCGGCCTGAGACTGCTGCTTGCTCTCGCCCTTCGTTCCAGCTTTCGTGGTCTCTCCCTTAGCCATGATCCGCCCCCTTGCTCGCCTTCACACTAATGCGCCTGGGTTTGTCCTCTTCAGCTCGAGGAAGATCCAGAGTCAGTACGCCATTGACGAGATCCGCTTCAACCTTGTTCGGGTCGACCACAAACAGCAATGACACGGTCCGCACAAACCCGCCCCCACGACGCTCACGCCGGTGATATCCTTGGGCCTCCTCAGTTTCGGTGTGCCGCTCTCCGCTGAGAGTAACCGAATCTCTGTGAATCAGGATGTCCAAGTCTTCTGATCTTACTCCAGGCAATTCGGCGGTGATGATGACGCCGTCCTGGTTTGCGAAGACATTCACCGCCGGGAATTCCAGCGCCCTCGCGGCGCCCCGGCTCACTTCGTCTTGGAAGCGGCGTATGTTGCGGAAAGGATCTGCGCCGTATAGCATTCGTGCGACCATTGGCTTCTCCTCGGAAGGCCGCCCCTCACAAGGCCCTCGGCTTGCCTCGATACCACGGTTCCGCCCTTCACCGCCTGATGGCGTGACGTTTGAAGATTACCCCCAACGGAAGCCTTATTCGACATTATACAGGGCGTGAATGATTTTGGCGATTGCGGTTATGCTTGCGGCACCGCGCGCCGGGGGGCGGAATGGTCGATATGACTGAGGCGCGGTTGCGATAGGATCAGGTGCATAGCGGCAGTTCTGCCGGAATGAACGCTCCGAACCCGCAAGGCGCCAGAACAAGAACTGGTCCCCCAAACGCGCGGCCTTTATCAACCAAAGACAGCTACGGCTGATTTGATGCTGATACCGCCGTCCGGGCTTCGGCGCATCTGCCGCCCGATAGCCGCGCGAAAGACATTCGGCAACTGCAGGGCTGGGGGCACGCGCGACCAGAGGGTTCGCACGATTTCGCGGCCATGCCGGGTTTTGCGAACGGTACTGCCTGTGACGACACGCTGCGACCAACGGAAGCCGATCTCGTGGAAATACAGATCCGCATGTTGCGGGCTGATGTGGTGAAAGACGCCGGCAATCGCAGTGCGACTAGCATTGAAGTCGTTGGCGAGCCAGGCTGGTGTTGCATCGCCCTCCCGGATCATCTGGTTCCACCGCCCGGAAGGGATTCGAGCCTGCAAACGGGGATCAATCCCGAGTGCGCGCGAATGCGATGCGTTCGGTCAATCCGACCAAGTTTCATCGCCCCCGGAGCGTCCGGAGCCGATCGCAGCCAGTGAAAGCGCGTCATTGCCGGGTCGACAGCCAGAAGCCCGTCGAGGGTTTGCAGCTTTTCCGGATCGAGGTCCGAGATAAGTGTAGTTTCGGCATTGGCGTTCGACCAGGCGGTGAGCGACCGGATCGTCGTGTACGGTATTCTCTGATCAGGAACCCTCTTGCGTTTCGCGACCCGCGATATTCTGCGGAATGAACCGATAGTGGATTAAGTCCATGACAACAGCCTCGCTCTCCGTCCGATTGCGGTAGCCGTGGCGGCGGTCGGCAGGGAACCGTAACGACTGCCCCTCCCTGAGCAGCCTCCAATCTTCCTCGACCAGCAATTCGACCTCGCCGCGCAGGACGGTCACATGTTCCACAACCCCGATGTCATGCGGCTCTGAGATACTCTCAAAGTCAGGTGCGAAGGTTAGCTCGTAGAGCTCGAAACCGAATCGGGCCTCATAAGGAAACAACAAGGCGCGCTGCATCCCTTCCTGCGACGGGCGCACCCGGAGACTACTGGCGTCACGCAAAAGCAAGACACCGCCTTCTTCGCGATCCGGCTCAAGCAGGGTGGTCATCGGAACTCGCAAGCCCGTCGCGATCTTCCAAAGCGTCGCAACAGTCGGGGTGGATTCGCCGCGCTCGATCTGGCCCAGCATTGCCTTGCTGACTCCCGTCTGCTTAGCGGTCTGATCGAGGCTCCACCCGAGCTCGTGCCTGATGGACTTCAGTAGCTTCCCTGTTTCAACGGGACTGATGGACTTCATTTAAGACCGACCTCGCATTTGTGCGTTATAGCGCACATCCAAAGTATGCGCTATAACGCACACCCACGCAACCACAACACAATGTCCAAGGACTATCCCATGCGATCTGTCGGTGAAAGATCCACAGCATACCCTGAAGTCAGGCAACCAGACACCAGGCTCGACCTCGACCGCATTCTTGCGACTAGGGAACAAATTTCATCCGTGTTTCGCGACACGCCCCAATTCGCTTGCCCCGCTCTTGGCGACGTGCTGGGATGCGAAGTCGTCATCAAACTTGAGACTGCAAACCCGATCAGATGCTTCAAGGGACGAGGGACCGAGGTCGTTATGTCTCGTCTGGCAAGCAGCCCGGATCCCAAGGCCGCGGTCTGCGCCAGCGCCGGCAATCTCGGGCAGGCGCTCGCACATAGTGGCCGGGCACGCGGAATTGGCGTAACCGTGGTGGCGGCGACAAGCGCCAATCCCGCGAAGATCGATCGCATTCGTCGGCTCGGAGCCGCCGTCGACCTGGTCGAGGGCGATATTGAGGAGGCGCGACAACGCGCCCGCGAGATCGCGGCCAGCGACAATGCTTTACTCGTAGAGGACAGCGAAAACCTCGACACCTGCGAGGCCGCGGGCACAATCGGGCTGGAGCTCATCGAAGGGTGCGACCGCATCGACACGATCCTGCTCGCACTCGGCGGCGGCGCGCTGGCCACCGGCGTCGGCCACGTCTTCAAGAGCCTGTCGCCCACAACCGAGGTGGTGTGCATCCAACCCAGCGGAGCACCCGCCTTGGCTCTGTCTTGGCGGGCGCGAGCGGTCGTCACCACAGATCGCACCGACACTATCGCCGACGGCGTCGCCGGCCGCTTCCCGATCGCGGCGGTCCTTCAGGACCTGCTCGCCGTCGCCGATCACGTGCCGCTCGTCGAGGAAGCAAGCATCAAGGCAGGCATGCGCTTGCTGCATCAGCACGCCGGCCTCGTGGTCGAGCCCTCGGCCGCTCTCGGCATCGCGGCGATCCTGGAAGATTCCTCGCGTTACAGCGGCAAGCGTGTGGTAGCTGTAATCTGCGGGTCGAACGTGCTGCCGGAAGCGTTTTCGGAGTGGATAAAGGACTAGGCAGATGGCCGAGAACGTGTAGTTGAATATCTGATATTCACGGTCCCTTCGGCCTTAGACCAGATGAGTGATTTACGGCCACAAAGCCGTTAGGTTTTCCTTGTCAAACGAAATGGTTTGGAAAGGAAGAAGCTTATGGAAAGAATGGTTTATATCGGCCTTGATGTTCACGCTGAGACGATTGCCGTTGCGACAGCGGATGATGGCCGGAATAGTACGTGCGGTTTTACGGCATTATCGAAAACAACGCTGATGCAGTTTTACGCCTGACAAAACGGCTTTCGGCTACAGGTGCGCGACCGGTGTTTTGCTACGAAGCAGGTCCGTGTGGCTATGGGCTGTATCAGCTTCTGACAAAACTCGGATTTGATGCTGCCGTTGTCGCGCCGGCCATGATCCCGCGCCGCGCTGGAGATCGGGTTAAGACAGATCGGCGCGATGCTGAAATGCTGGCGCGGCTGTGGCGAGCAGGAGAACTGACGCAACGTTCACATAGCGAGGGATGGATCAGGCAACGAAGTCCTGATCTTTCATCGAACTGCCAAATCCGGTGATCACGCTGCTGACCTCGTCCCAATGCGGTAGTGCCTTCATTCGCTCCAGCCAGGCCCGGACATTGGGGAAGCGCGAGAGGTCATAGCGGATGAGTTCGCCGCATGCGACAAAGCCTGCGCCGAGATAGTCGGCGATGGTGATATCGTCGCCGGCCAGGAACGCGTTGCCTTTGCCGAGATAGTGGTCGTTAAGCACCTGCAGCCAGAATCCGGCCTTGTCGCGTCCCCATTCGACAGCGACCTTTTGGCCATCCTCGCTTGGCCTCTTGTGATGCGGAAAGATTTGCGGATAGACCATATTGTAGGCCCAGTCGCGATAGAAGCCGGTATTGAACCAGTCCATGATCTCGTTGACGCGCGCACGCTTTTTCAGATCTTTCGGGTATTCCGGCATGTCGTATTTGTCGGCGAGGTATTTCAGGATTGCCGAGCACTCGGTCATCCTGAGGTCGCCGTCCTCGAAGACCGGAACCTGCCGGCTCGGATTGAGTGAAATGAAGGGCTCCTGATGATGGGCGCCCGTCATCAAGTCGACGACTTCTTCTTCGACATTAAGGCCTTTTTCGGCGATGAGCAGGCGGATCGGCCGGCTGGTCTGCGACACGGGGTGCATATAAAGCTTCATTGTTTCCTCCATTGACTGCTTGCGGTTGGAGCGCGCTTCGGGCTTTCAGCTGCGGGGATATGGGTTCTTCGGACCGCGGTCCGAAGACAGGCTGCCGCGATTGCGTGCCGTCAGGGTCTCGATCGCATCGGCAAGGTGGATTTCGGCGATGTTGTAGTCGCCGCGTGCCACTCTGATCCTGTGGGCCTCGAGCATGACGTCGCCGTGACTGTAGCCGAACGGCGGTTCGAAACGGTAAGACGCCAGTTCGATCAAGAGTCCGAGCGGGTCCTCGAAATAGATCGAGTCCATGAAACCGCGATCCTTCGGACCCGAATGCTTGATGCCGCGTTCGTTAAGGCGCTCTACCGCCTGCCGGAAAGTGGCCTGAGAAACGGCAAAGGCGAGATGGTGGACGCAACCGATATCCGTCGAGGTGCGTTTCGGGTCGGGCTTGCGGCTCTCGTCCGTGAAGATCGTGATCAGCCGGCCATCGCCTGGATCGAAATAGAGATGGCTCTCGGTGGCTTTGTCGAGATTGGGCTGCTCAAAGACAAAGGGCATGCCCAGGATACCTTCCCAGAAATCGATCGACGTTTGACGGTCTGCGCCGACGATCGTTACGTGGTGCACGCCCTGTGTCTGCAGTTTCCTCATCGTCTCCTCCTCATGTCGCGGCTTGCGACCAGTCGACCAGTTTGGACTTGTAATCGCTGCGCGGCAACGTGCCCCACGGCACCAGCTCGATCTCGGTCGATACCATCAGAAGGTCGCGAATGCGCCGCTTGATCTGGTCCGACAACTCTGCCGTTGCGCCAGCGCCCTCGGCAAGTTCGACGGTCACCGGCAGCGGCGGCGCTTGCTTGACGCCATGCGCCTTCGGTCGAATCGAGATGACGCCGCTGACGGCCGGCTGGAACTTGTTGACAGCTTCGCGGATCGCCGTCGGGAATATGTTGACGCCGCGCACGATCAGCATGTCGTCGGTGCGGCCGATGCAACGAACCCTCGGCGCGGTGCGGCCGCAGGCGCATGTGCCGACATGCAGGCGAACGTGATCGCGGCTGCGGAACCGCAGCAAGGGAGCTGCCCGATGCTGAAGATGGGTGTAGACGAGCTCGCCTTCGACACCATCGTCGATGACTACGGGCACGCCGGTTTCCGGATCGATCAATTCGAAATGCACGAAGCCGCGGCCGGAGAAGTGCATGCCTGCCTGTTCTTCGCATTCGCCCCACAGGGAAACAGAAATGTCGCCAATACCCATGGCTTCGGTCACCGTTGCGCCCCAGGCCGTCTCGAGCCGGCCCCGCAGTGCGGGTTCGCCTCCGCCCGGTTCGCCGGCGACGAGAATCCTCTTGATACTTGAGTTTGCGATATCGATACCGCGTGTCTCCGCCCATTCGGCAAGGTGCAGAGCGTAGGAGGGCGTGAGCGCCAGGATTTCGGGTTTCAGCAATTGTACCGCGGCCATCAGCCGCTCGGTGTTGCCGGCGCCCACCGGAATCTGGCAAAGGTCGAGCGAATTGAAGGCGTCAAGCGTAACCGCTGCAACGAACGGTCCGGCATTGTAGGTCGATACGATTTTCTGGCCCTTAAGGATCGCAGAGGCACCGTATGACCGACAGGAAGTCTCGATCCAGTTTGCGAGGTCGGAACGGGTGAGGGGGATATAACTTGGGGCACCGGTGGTGCCGCTGGTCGAATAGATGCGGACCACCTCCCTCATCGGCGACGCGAGATGCGTCCCGACCGGATTTTCCGGCGTGCGGCTCACACGCAGTTCGTCCTTCTCGGTCATGGGGAGATTTGCGATTTCGGCGAGGCCTCCGACGCCGGCGGCCTCCTTGAAACCGGCTTCCGTCAATTTCTTCCGGTAGAAGCGCGAATTTTCAAAGAGATACGCGATCTGGGCGCGATAAAGCTGGTCATCCGCGTCAACTTGCCGATCCCAGGGCGATGATTCAACGGCCGGATTGTGCATCATCCTTCGGCTCCCGGCTCGTAGGCGATCGCCTCTTCCGCATGCGCTGCCATGAGAAAGCCGATCGGGCGCTCCTGCTCCTCGGCGAGATGGGCGAGCAACCCGCCAGTGCGTGCAAGGATGGGGATGGCCTTGATCATCGTCGTCGGAAAATCGAGATCGAGCAGCACCGCGGCAATGGCCATCGATACGTTCATCGGCAGCGGCTTGCCCCAAACCGCCTGGACTGCGTTTGCCGTTTCACGTGCGAGCCGGACATAGGTGCCGGAAACGCCTTTGGCGTCTGCCAATGTAAGGATGCGTTCACAGCGCGGATCGATCGGCTTGTGGATCGGATGGCCGAAGCCGGGCACTTTGCCGCCTTCGTTGCGGATATCACCGACAATCGTCTTCATGGCTTCGGCGCGGTCGAGCCCGTGCTCTCTTATCCTTTTCTCGGCTTGGCTCAGAAACTTGCCGCAGAGTTCCGAGGTGCCCAGCACGACCGTGCCGCAGCCGAGAATGCCGGCGGCGACGGCGCCCTGCAGAAAGGACGGATCGGCGGCATAGGTCATGCGAGCGGCCAGGTTTGTCGGCACAAGTCCGTGCTCGGCGATCGCCACCAGCAGCAGGTCGAGGAAATAGCACTGAATGTCGGTGGGTTCGCGGCCGGTCAGCAGCAGATGGAAATAGGCGGTAAAGGAAAGCCGACCCATGAGATCGGCGCACAGGTCCTTGCCGCGCACTGTAACACTTGCCGCGTCAGCGGTGCTGATCGACGTCGTTGCCGGTTCCGCCTTGCCAATCAGCATGACGCCTCCTCCCGCACATTTTTCTTTTTTTGTAGGACAATATTGTTTACAAAAGAAAGCGCTGTCAATCGCTGTTTTGCGTGCAGCTTTTGTCAGCAAGGAGATGGGATTGAGAGCAACGAGAGAATTGAAGGCAGAGCCTCATGGCCGGAAGGAAGTGTCTGTCGCGGACTATCTCAGTTCTGCGATCCTGAACGGGCGTTTTGCACCAGGCCAGCGCTTGATCGAGGCGGAGCTGACAACCGATCTTGGGGTCAGTCGCGGCCCGGTGCGGGAGGCCTTCCGCCGTCTGTCCGCCGAAGGATTGATCGAGATCGTCCCCAATCGCGGCGCCATGGTGCGCCGGCTGTCGATCATGGAAGCGCTTGAACTGTTCGAGATCCGGACGGAGCTTGAGGCGCTTGCGGCCAGGCTTGCTGCCGTCAATATGAAGGACCCTCGTGTCCGGGCCGCGTTCGAGGAGGCAATCGCGCCTATCTGGAGTATCGAGCCGCGTCATTCGACGGCCGACTATTTACAGGAAAACCAGCGGTTTCATGCAGCGGTCACTGCAGCAGCGGGGAACGGTCAGCTCGTCAAGCTCAATCAGCAAATGCATCTGTCGTTGATCATGGCGCAGATCAGGTCGTCGCTGACCTCGCATGTCATTGGCACGTCACTGCATGAGCACAGGATGATTGCCACTGCAATTCGCGCCCGGGATGCGGAGGCGGCGGATGCCGCCATACGCGACCATCTGCACCGCGCGCAAGAATTCATGCGCGCGATGCCGTCGGAACTGTTTCGCCGCGAGGACTAGAAAAGGATACTGGCGCTGCTTTGGCAGGTTCTTGTCGGTGAAGCCGTATCAGCAGAAGCCGTCGTCATTCAGGTTAGGTCGCCGTCGTCAGTTCTGTCACGGCACGATACGCGTGGCGGTCGAGGTTGAAATCCTTCCGGGACTACGTTTTCGGCAGCCGCCGGGGACAAGATCTTAACAGGTTGGGAGGACATCGATGTTCGCGAAATAATGACCGAGCATCGACGTACGATGCGGCGAGGCGTCAGTTTGCAATAGGTGCGGGCTCATAATTCATCCACAGGTCTCGCTAATCGGGCGAGTGTGTACTGTGCTGCTTCGCGCCTTCCAAGCGGTCATCCTGTGCCTCGCAAGATTTATGGCGGCGGCACGGGTGATTTCCGACGCGTAGTGAAATCTGACAAACCGTCCAGCACGTGGAGAGAGCGCCAATGCCCCGTTTTCTTGCCGTTTACACCATGAAGCCCAAAGACCTCGCCTCCTTTCGGAGGCTGCCCAAAGCCGAGCAGGATGCGATCGACGCCGTCGGCATAGAACAGTGGGCCGCGTGGGAGAACAGAAACGCCGCATCCATACTTGATCGTGGTGGCATGGTCGGCAAGACGACGCGTGTAACGAAGGACGGTGTCGCCAATGCCGTGAACCCCTTCTGCGGTTACCTTGTCGTCGAAGCGGAAACCATCGACGCTGCGGCACGGCTGTTCAAAGACCACCCGCACATCACCGTGTTTCCAGGTGACGGCGTAGATATCATGCCCTTTTTAACCTGAGCTCCTCCGGTCAGCATCAGCCGTCGTCGGTTCCCCCAACTGAGGGAGGCGGAGGCCGCGAACGGCAGCTTAGGGGCCGAGGAACGAACCCGCTGCGCGGGAGGGCGCCCGCAGTTGAGGTAGAGATCAACAACCGGTCGTGGCGCATGCATTGAGCGTCGTTCGGTGTGAGCAGACCATGACGGGCTTCTTCAACAAGGAGCCTGACCATGTCCCATTCAGTTCTTGATGCACCCATCAGCCCGCTGCGCCAGAGGCTGATCGACGACATGAACATGCGGCGTTTCTCACGGGAGACACAGCGCAACTATCTCCGCGATATCGGGCGCCTGGCGACGTTCCTTGGGCGCTCACCAGGCACAGCGACCTCCGACGACCTGCGCCGGTTCCAGATCGAGCAGCAGAAGGACGGCGTTCCCGTGCCGACCATGAACAGCATCGTGTCGGCGCTACGCTTCTTCTTCACTCATACGGTTGATCGTCCCGATCTGGCGCGCAAGCTCGTTCGACTGGCGCACCCACGCACGCTGCCAGTAGTGCTCAGCCGCGACGAGGTTGCCCGCCTCCTAAACGCCACCACCTGCCTGAAACACCAGGCCGCATTGTCAGTCGCCTATGGTGCGGGTCTTCGCGTCGCCGAAGTGTCGATGCTGAAGGTCGCCGACATTGACAGTGAGCGCATGCTGCTCAGGGTCGAGCGCGGCAAGGGCGGCCGGTATCGCAACGCCATGCTGTCGCAAGACCTGCTCTTATTGCTGCGCCAGTGGTGGCGGGTCGGGCGGCAGCAGGGCGTGATGCACCGCGATGGCTGGCTGTTCCCCGGACAGCACACGATGAAGCCGATCAGCACGCGGCAGCTCTATCGCATCGTCGTTGAGGCGGCCCAGGCCGCCGACATCGCCAAGCGGGTCGGGCCGCATACGCTGCGCCACAGCTTCGCCACCCACCTGCTGGAGGACGGCACGGACATCCGGATCATCCAGGTCCTGCTCGGGCACGCCAAGCTGAACAACACCGCTTTCTATACCAAGGTCGCGACCCGCACGGTGCGAACGGTGACAAGCCCGCTCGACAAGCTCGGCCTGTTCAAGCGGGGAGAGATATCGCCCGACGGCTGAGCCGTGCGCGCCTCTGTCGAGGTCGCCGACATCTTCCGCGCGGCGGGCCCCGCCTACCGGGCCGACCATGCAGGACACCTGAGCCTCACCCAACTCAAGGTCATGTCGGCGATCGAGCAGTGTCGCACCGCGGCCCTCGGTGGTCACGTCGAGGCTTGCGAGGACTGCGGCCAGTGGCGGATCGCCTATAACTCCTGCCGCAACCGGCACTGTCCGAAGTGTCAGGGTGCCGCGGCGCGGACATGGCTTGCCGAGCGCGAGGCCGACCTGCTGCCGGTCGGCTACTTCCACGTCGTGTTCACGCTGCCCGCCGAGGTCGCCCACATCGGGTTCCAGAACATAGCGGCAGTCTACGACCTGCTGTTCAAGGCGGCATCGGAGACGATGCTGACCATCGCGGCGGATCCAAAGCATCTCGGCGCGCGCATCGGCATCACCGCCGTGCTCCACACATGGGGATCGGCGATGACGCACCATCCGCATGTCCACATGATCGTGCCGGGTGGCGGCATCGCGTCAGACGGAAGCCGATGGGTATCGTCGCGCCCGGCCTTCCTGCTCCCGGTACGGGTACTAGGCAAGCTGTTCCGCCGGCTGTTCCTCACTCGGTTGCTCGGGCTGCACGATACCGGCAGGCTTACCTTCTTCGGATCGATGGCGCACTTCACCGACCGGCGGGCATTTCAGCGGCACCTGGCCCCCGTCCGGAAGAAGCGCTGGGTGGTTTATGCCAAGGCGCCCTTCGCCGGGCCTCAAGCCGTGCTTGCCTATCTGTCGCGCTACACCCCCATCGGGTCGCGATCTCCAACAGCCGCCTCATCCGCTTCGACAAGGACAGCATCACCTTCCGCTACAAGGACTATCGCCGCCACAGCGCCGACCGTCAGCAGGTGATGACGCTCGCAACCGACGAGTTCATCCGCCGCTTCCTCATCCATGTCCTGCCGCGTGGCTTCCACCGCATTCGGCACTACGGCCTCCTCGCCGGCTCCGCCCGCAAGGCCAGCCTCGCGCTCGCTCGCGAACTGCTGAACGTCGCCGCGCCACCTGATGACGATACCCCAGACGAACCGGACGACTTCCGCCCGCCATGCCCATGCTGCGGCGGACGCATGATTATCATCGAGATGTTCGAACGGTGGAGGCAGCCGCGTGGACCGCCGGACAAAACCACACCGAACCGGGAGACCACCCCATGACCCGGCATGAAATGATCCGGCCTCCAGCCGCAGGCACTCAGCCTCAGGCAACGAACCCACACGAGTCTATGCCGATGATCGACATTGAAGCAGGCGCGTCCCGCCGCGCGACGTGCCAACAACACGGCGCAAGGGCACAACAAAATCGTCTGTCCCCATCCACCTGGTCCTTCCTGACGGCGCTCGCGCCACCGACGCCACTGGCGGAAATCTGAAATCCCCATAGCCATCGCCATCGCCTGTGGACCGCGGGTTCCTTCCTCGGGGACTTTCGTACGCCTGCCGGCGCCCGAAACTCTTCACGTTTGCAGTCTGTCCGCTGCTAGGATACTTAACGAGCAAGTGGACATTTACATACTTGGCGCCAAGGTCTCGAATGGCCGAAAGCAGACGTCAAGTTCCCCCTTTTTGACGCCCCATCCACAAGGCCATCAACGACGCACCAATCCCGCCGACCGCCATGACAAATACCATTGGCGTGGGCGTGCCGTTTGCCAACAGGCCGACAGCCGCGGAACCGATCATGCCAGAACCGTACTGAATGGCACCGACTACGGCCGACGCCGAACCTGCTTTCGTCTGAACGCTGGCCAAGGCTCCGGCGACGCCGTTTGCCAGAATGAGGCCATTCATCGCCGTGAACAGGAACTGGAGAACGACGAATGCGACGACGCCTCCTATGTCGGCGAGCGAGGTGACAAGGAGCGCTAGGCCGAACACGGCTGCTCCGAGCGCGCCAAGACGCAACATCTGATTGCTGCCAATGCGGCTGACGAGACGGGCATTGAAGGCGTTGGCCCCCATCAAGCCGATTATGCCGGCGGAAAAGATCAGGCTGTAGGTTCGGGGCGTCGCACCAAAATACTCGATCAGAACAAACGGAGTTCCCGCGACGCTGGCGAAGATCGCAACATAGAAAAAACCGATGACGGCTGCATAGGCCAGAAGTCGTGGGTTGGTCAGAATCTCGCCGTAGCCTGAGATCGCCGTCAAGACAGACCCATGCTCGCGCTTCTCAGTCGGCAAGCTTTCCGGAAGCGTCATCACGGCAACGCATGTCGCCAGTCCAATCCCCACGAGGGTCCAGAATATCGCCTGCCACGACGCGATCTCCAATATCTGTGCACCGACCAACGGGCCGAGCAAAGGCGCGACCGCCATCACGGTCATCAGAGTGGATAGTGTCCGGGCCGCCTCGTCGCGATCATAGAGATCGCGGATCATGGCACGAGCGAGAGCAACGCCTGCGCTCGCACCGAGGGCCTGGACGACGCGCCAACCGATGATTTCACTGGCGCTCGTCGACAACGCACATCCGGCCGAACCGAGAACGAAGACGAGGACACCGACAGCGATCGGGCCTCGCCGTCCATAGCGGTCGCTGATCGGCCCCCAGCCAAGTTGGCCGAAGGCGAAGCCGAGAAGATAGGCCGAGATGACGAAGTGAAGCGCGCCCTCCTTTGCCTCAAGCTGTGCCTGCATTGTGGGGAGTGCGGGAAGGAACAGGTCGGTCGAGATCGAGGCAAATCCCAGGAGAACCGCCAGCACGACCAACGTCCATCCGTTACCGCGCTTTACAGCCATGCTACTGTCTTCCGGGGAATTTGCGTCGATCCACATTCTCTTGCCTATCCCGGCCGGCGTCAAAGTCCAGACATCTTCATGAACTCTTGGGGATAGCGTGCGCCTTCGATTGTGATCGCCGCGCTCGACAATTCCGAGAGGTCGCTCTCCGTCAAAGAAACGGACGCCGCCCCGAGATTCTCCTCAAGCCGTTCTCGCTTACGCGTTCCGAACAGGGGCACAATCCACGGCTTCTGCGCCAGCAGCCAGGCAAGAGAGACCTGGGCGGGCGTGGCATCATGACGATCACCGATCCGCTTGATCAGATCGACCAGCGCCTGGTTGGCGTCGCGGGCATCCTCACTGAAGCGTGGTATCATGCCCCGGAAATCATTGGCGGCGAACTGTGTCGAGGAGTCGATCTTACCCGTCAGGAAACCCTTGCCGAGCGGGCTGAAGGGGACGAAGCCAATGCCCAGTTCTTCAAGTGTCGGCAGGATTTCCGCCTCTGGCTCGCGTGTCCAGAGGGAATACTCGCTCTGCAGCGCGGTCACGGGATGCACCGCGTTCGCCCTGCGGATCGAGCCGGCTCCGGCCTCGGACAGGCCGAAATGCAAGACTTTACCCTCGGCGACGAGGTCTTTGACGGTGCCCGCGACGTCTTCCATCGGAATATTGGGGTCGACACGATGCTGGTAGCAAAGGTCGATATGATCCGTGCGAAGCCGCTTTAGACTGCCCTCGACCGATTTCCGGATTTGCTCCGGTCGGCTGTTGACACCGCCGAGATGTTCGCCCGTCGCCTGGTCGATGTTCCAACCGAACTTGGTCGCAATCTTGATGCGGTCCCGCAGTCCGGCAAAAGCTTCGCCAACCATCTCCTCATTGGTCCAGGGGCCGTAGACCTCGGCGGTGTCGAAGAAATCGATGCCGAGATCGACCGCGTTTCGGAGCAGCCGGATCATATCGGCGCGGTCTTCGATCTCCCGGGACTTGCCGTATCCCATCGCTCCCAGCGCCAGGGCAGACACTTCAAAGCCTTGCTTGCCGAGTATGCGCTTGTCCATCTTGCCGCTCCGTGACTCTGTGTGCTTCTTCTTGGCCAACGTCGAGGAACCGATCAGGACGTTGCGCCGTAGTCCGCGTCGTCGACCTTTTTGAGCCACTCGACGGCCTTGCCTCCGAGCGATTCCTGGATGGCGATGTGCGTCATAGCGGTGGTCGGCCCCGCGCCGTGCCAATGCTTCTCGCCCGGTTCGAACCAGACTACGTCTCCAGGCCGGATTTCCTCGACGGGACCGCCCTCAAGTTGGACACGACCGCATCCGGCGGTCACGATCAAAACTTGACCGAGCGGATGGGTATGCCATGCTGTCCGGGCTCCCGGTTCGAATGTGACGCTGTTGCCGGCAGCCCGAGCGGGGTCGCGAACGGGGAAGAGCGGATCGATGCGGACCGTACCCGTAAACCAATCGGAAGGGCCCTTGCCAGAGGGCTGGCTTCCGGCGCGTTTGATGTCCATCTTCGTCTCCATGATTTCCCGGGGCTCGGTTACATCCGAAGCAGAGTCTTGATTGCCCGGCGCTCATCCATGGCCTTGTAGCCCTCGGCGACATCCACCAAGGGGACTTCCAGGTCGAAGACTTTGCCGGGATTGATCTGCCTGTTCATCACGAGGTCGATGAGGTGTGGAAGATAGCGGCGAACGGGAGCGGGGCCGCCCATCAGGCTCTTCTGCTGGAAAAACAGCATCTGGCCGTCAAACGTCACGCCATGGGGGACACCCACGAAGCCGATCGCGCCGCCGGGACGGGCGCAGTTGATCGCCTGCATCATGGATTCCTGCGTGCCAACGCATTCGAGAACGGAGTCCGCGCCGACCCCGGAGGTCAGTTCCTTCACCTTCGCCACGCCGGCATCGCCGCGCTCGGTGACGATGTCGGTGGCACCATATTCAAGAGCGAGTTCCTGCCGCGCCTTGTGGCGGCTCATGGCGATGATCCGCTCGGCTCCCTGTTGCTTGGCTGCCAGCACACCCATCAGGCCCACGGCACCATCGCCCACCACCACAGCGGTGCAGCCCGGCTTCACCCGCGCGGCGTCTGCCGCATACCAGCCGGTGCCGAGAACGTCCGAGGCCGCAAGCAGACTCGGAATCAAGTCGTCGGAAGGCATCACATCAGTGGCGACCAGCGTGCCATCGGCGAGCGGAACGCGAACATAAGGTGCCTGCGCGCCCGACATGAACTCCCGGTGTTCGCACGAGGATTGGAAGCCATATCGGCAATGCGGGCAGGTATTGTCGGAAATGCAGAACGACCCGACAACGAACTGGCCGGGGCGGACTGTCGTCACCGCGCTGCCGACCTCGACGACAATACCGCAATATTCGTGGCCCATATGCTGTGGCGCGTCGATGGGCTGGAGGCCGCGATATGGCCAAAGGTCGGAGCCGCAGACACAAGACGCCGAGAGCTTGATAATCGCGTCTGTGGGCTTGAGGATTTTCGGTTCGGCGACTTCCTCGCAGCGAATGTCTCCACGGGTGTGAAGGACTGTTCCGAGCATTGGTATCTCCGGAGTGTCATATGTTGGGCCGCCAGTGGCCCACCTTGTGTTGAGCTCAACATAGCACCCCAGGATAATCACGATTAGTCATGGCAATTTGCATGGACCTATCGAAATCCGCTAATAATCGAACCTTATCCATTCAACGGGACGGGCTGCATGGCGCGCGGAAATTTCAACGAATTGCTCTGGTTCCTGGCGGTAGCCGAGGAGCGCAGCTTTACAAAAGCCGCCGCCAAGCTCGGCATCGCGCAATCAACTCTCAGTCACGCCATCAAGCAATTGGAGGCGCGCATGGGGCTACGGCTCCTGGCCCGGACGACACGCAGCGTCGCCACGACGGAAGCGGGTGAACGACTCAGACAATCCATGGCACCGCGCATCGCGGAGATCGAGGCCGACATCGAAGCCGTGATGGCCTATCGCGACAAGCCAGCCGGCACGGTGAGGATCACGCTCTCCGATCATGCGATGGAAAGCGTGGTCTGGCCGAAGCTGGCCCCGATGTTGCGCGACTTTCCGGATATCCGGGTCGAGCTCAACATAGACAACGGCTTCCGCAATATCGTGGAGGAAGGTTTCGACGCCGGCGTCCGGCTGGGCGAAAGTGTCGAGAAGGACATGGTCGCGGTCCGGATCGGGCCGGACTGGCGGCTGGTCGCCATTGGATCGCCGGACTATTTTCGTCGACATTCGCCGCCCAGGCATCCGCAGGAATTGATGCAGCACAATTGCATCAACAGGCGGCAGTCGCGGACGGGAGGGCTCTATGCCTGGGAATTCGAAAAGGATGGCGAGGAAGTCCGCGTCCGCGTCGATGGACAGCTGACGTTCAACACGTCCGAAGCGATGGTGGATGCCGCTCTCGAAGGGTACGGCATCGCCTATGTACCCGAGAGCTTGGTCGGCACCCACATCGCCAGCGGCCGGCTGCAGCTTATCCTCAACAACTGGTCGCCGAAATTTGCTGGATATTTTCTCTACTATCCGACGCGCAGGCAGAACCTGCCTGCATTCTCGGTCTTGGTGGACGCCCTGCGCAATAGAGTGCCAACGGCATAGCGAAAGCTCGATGACCGCAATTGGCGGATACTGTTGAAAAAGTCCAAAATTGAGCCTCGCCGAAAAGTCTGCCATTTCGCGATTTGGACTGATGTTGCCCGCCGATGCTGTTCCAATCCCGCTATACGGCGCACACGTTGCTTAATCGTAAAATTGGGAGTCCCTCACGTCGATTTTCAGTATCCGCCTCTACAGCCTTCCCACAAACTGGACATCATAGAAAAACGACTTTTCAACAGTATCGGCGCCAACCCGCCTAGCCGTAAATACGCCAGCATGTCTGCTATCGGGAGACCTTTTCGGGGCTTTCAACGGCCGAGATGACGGCGCATTCTTGCCGTGGTCTAGGTCGCCTGTCGGCCCTTTGCGGCCATCACCACCTTCGCAAGAACTACGCTACAGTCGAACGGAACGCGTCAAGGTGTGGCGCAAGGGGCGCTATTCGCCAAGAGCCGCTGTCGAAACGCACTTTTGAAGGCATCTGTCACGGCACGGACAGATGGAACGTCCTTAATCTCTGTATGCACGACAAGCCATATTTCCCTGACGAGCGCATGATCCTCTCTTACGCGCTCAAGATCGCCGGACCCCGTGGCGGCGAAATCCGGCAGCATGACGACACCGCTCTCAAGGCTGGCGGCTGCAACCTGAAACTCCAGAACGGACGAGCGCAATGCGATCGGGCGGCCATCGGCCAGTTCGATCAGACGCATTTGCTGCGGCGAGGCATTCATAGATTCGTCGTAGCCGATGAAGGTCCAGTCTGAAGGGGCGACGGTGTCAAGATAGCGCCTGGATGCGTAAAGGTTGAAACTCATCTCGCCGAGCTTGACGATGGAATAGTCGCCTTGATCTGGGCGCGACAGCCGCACGGCGATATCCGCCTCGCGCCGGTCCAGCGACGCCAGCCGCTTCTCGCCGACCAGCGTGATGTGAATGCCGGGATGTTCACGCCGAACGGCGGCTATCGGCTCGGCCAGCAGCACGCTTGAAAGCGCCGGCGGGGCGCTGATCCGTACGTGACCCTGCAGCTCCGTCGCGCTGCTGCGGCCAAGCTGCTCGACGGCGGCCGTTTGCGCGGCAATGAGGGCCGCATGCCTGGCGACCTGCTCCCCATCGGCCGTGAGAACGACACGCCGCCCGCGACGGTCTACGAGCCCGCGCCCCAGTCGCGCTTCCAGCGACAGGACCCGCCGACTGACCGTGGCATGTTCGACGCCGAGCTGCCTGGCCGCGCCGAGAAACGTTCCCGACTGCGCCAGCGCCAGGAAATGCCGGAGGTCGTCCCAGTCGATATGTGTGAATTTATTCCCTGCCATTGTGAGACAATAGGGAATTTTCACACATCCTGCCAGCAGCTATGTTGCAACCATCATGGAGAAAACAATGACCGATCACATCATACTGCTGAGCGCGCCCGGCGATGTCACCCACTTTCAGGTCCAGGAACAGCGTCCGGACTCTCCGGGACAGGGTGAAGTCCTGATCCGTCATCAGGCCGTCGGCACCAATTTCCTGGACATCTATCACCGCAAGGGCATCTATCCGCTGCCGTCCTACCCGGCTGTGATCGGCGTCGAGGCCGCCGGCATTGTCGAAGCTGTCGGGGCCGGCGTGGTCGATCTCCAACAGGGCGATCGGGTCGCCTATGCCGGCCCGCCGGCCGGGGCCTATTGTTCGACACGGGTCATTGCCGCGGAAAGCGTGATCAGGCTTCCCGACGCGGTTTCGGCGCGGACGGCCGCAAGCTCGCTGCTCAAAGCCATGACTGCCTACATGCTGCTGAGCAAGACATGTGATGTCGGCGATGGCAGTGTTATTCTGGTTCATGCCGCCGCGGGCGGCCTTGGCAGTATCCTCGTGCGCTGGGCGAAGTCGCTGAATGCCACTGTGATCGGTACCGTCAGCACGCCCGAAAAGGCTGCACTCGCAAAATCCTATGGCGCGGATCATCTGATCGTCGGTCGTTCGGCCGACATCGTCGCGGAGGTCAAGCGGCTGACCGACGGACAGGGCGTCGATGTCGCAATTGACGGGATCGGCGCCGACATGCTGGTCAAGAGCCTGCGCGCGGTCCGGCCTTTCGGGATGGCGATCACCATCGGCCAGGCCGCCGGACCCATACCACCGGTGCCGGTCGAGGAACTTCGGCCTGGAAAATCGCTCTCGCACCCCAGCATCATGGCCTGGTGCGCCGATACTGGCAGATATCGCGCGGCGGCTCACGCGGCGATCCGTGCCATGGAAGCAGGGATTGTGTCCCAGATTGGTGCCGAATACAGTTTGAAAGAAGCTGCCAAGGCGCATGCGGACATGGAGGCGGGACGTATTGCAGGCAGCATTCTGCTCATTCCCGAAATGAAAAGACAGGGCTGAACGCTCCGAAAACAATGCCGTGCTATTGTCGGGGATAACCTTGCTTGTCCACCGGATCGAAAACGGAAGAAGGCACCCTTTAGACGCTACAAGCCTTGGGCGGTAAACATGCCCAAGGCTATCGCCATGACTCCTTTGACGGCGCGCTCCGGACGTGACCGCTCGAATAGCAGACTGACTGCTTCCAGGAACTAGGCCGTAAACCCATTAATTTACTTGGCGTTGCGCGCGCCGCGTGATTCAAGGCTTCCAAATGAGGAGCTTTGATGACACGCCGCCGCTACGAACTCACGGACCATGAATGGTCGATTATTTCGCCACTGCTTCCCAACAAGCCGCGCGGCGTTCCTCGTGTTGACGACCGGCGGGTCCTGAATGGCATCCTTTGGCGGTTCCGAACAGGCTCGCCGTGGGCGGAAGTCCCTGAACGTTACGGTCCACCAACCACCTGCTATAACCGCTTCGTCCGCTGGCGAAAGGCCGGTGTCTGGGATCGGCTTCTTGAAGCTGTTTCAGAAGCTTATGATGGCGACATCGTCATGATCGACTCGACCTGTGTCCGCGTTCACCAGCACGCGGCCACGGGAAAAAGGGGGATCGAGACGATGGTGGCATGGGACGTTCCCGCGGCGGGCTTACGAGTAAAATCCACGCGCTCGTCGATGCCGAAGGTCGGCCAGTAACGCTCCGCCTGACCGGCGGGCAAATTGCCGATTGCACTGAAGCCGATGCGCTGACGGAAGGCCTCCGCGAAGGTGACATCCTGCTTGCAGATAAGGGTTATGATAGTAACGCCATCAGAGCCAAAGCGGCTGCGCGCAAAGCCTGGGCCAACATCCCGCCGAAAGCAAACCGCAAGGGCTCCTTCTCATTCTCGCGCTGGGTTTACAGGCAACGGAATCTCGTGGAAAGATTCTTCAACAAGATCAAACAGTTTCGAGGCATCGCCACACGTTACGACAAGCGCCCAGAAAACTACCTTGCCGCCGTCAAAATCGTCGCGACAAGGATCTGGTGTCAGAGTTTATGAGTCGACGCCCTAATGCGGGTGGTGTGGACGACCGGCATGACGGCGCGGAGCAGCCAAATAACCCTGGAGGCTGTTGGCCCCATGTGGAAGTTTCGTGCGGTTACTGTTTGCGCCCTCGGCCCGAACCAAACGCTTGCCGCGGTTCCTTTGCCGAGTCCGAAAAACTTGGATGCTTGCTTTTTACCCATGCCACGAATTTCTGCACGGCAGGGTCTTCGAGGATGGCCTCGATCGTAGAAAACTTCTTCGCGAGTTGGGAATCCGTGAAAATCGCATGTATCTGGTCGTGGCAGATTCGGTGCAGGCAAACGGTTTTCTTGCCACCCTTGCTCTTCGGGACGAGATGGTGGGCGTCTTTCTGATCATCCGAGATCACGCGCTCGCACATCGGGCAAACACTGGCTCTGGCTCCACGTCCCACGAAGCCACTTCTTCTCTGTTCTTGCGGGCCATCGGTCCTCGATCGATTTTTCTATGTGCTGATGGCATGCGTCTATAACGCTTTTTCCCGCTGATATCGGTTCTGCTGGCGGGGAGCAACGCATGTTCTACATCGACGCTGACCCTGACGGTGCCAAATTCCGTCTTTAAGAACGGATGCTTGCCTCAGACGCATTGAGGGCGCAAAGCGGGAGCGAACGGCGTTCGTGTTTTGTGCTCGCAGGATCGCATAAGATCTCGCCTGGAACTTGACCGGAATGGCCTCTCGCCCAGCCGACCAAGTGATCTCCCAGGCTGCCTACCGCTCATTCTCGAACTGCCGCGAAATCCAAGGCCATGTTGGAGGCAACCGATTCAGGCATCACCAAACCCTCGATGCTCAGGGGACGAGTGAGGAGGACGCCGCGGGCAAAACCAATGGCGCGAGCTGAGTCGATGGGCGCAGGGCGCTACTTGACGTCCGGCTTGTCCACCAGCCTCTCGACCAATCGCCGAAGCTCCGACGGGGTCGTTTGGCCAGCGACGACCTCGTCGTAGCCGATCCCGGCGCGTCGCAGCGCCTCTTTCTTGATCGCATCGCGCGCGGCCGCGGCACCCTGATGATGCCCTCCGCCCTGATATTCGATGGCGTGCCTCGGCCGGCAAGTACCGTCCACCAGCAGCAAGTCGACCCGCTTCGAGTTGATGCAGCGGTACGCATCAGCATCCTTGCTGCGAAGGATCTCGCCTAACGAGACCTGCGCCATCACCTGCCAAGTGGGATTGCAGCCGATCACGATGCGGTCGAGCTCCTTGAATACCCGCGCTTCGCTTTTGTTGAGGAGCGGCTGAATCGTGAAATTCGAGTTCATGACAATGCGCAACTGGTCAGCAGCGTCAAATTGTTTCGGCGGCTCCGGAACAGATGTCGGAAGCCAAGGCGCAGCGACAATGCTGGCCCCGGTGCCTTTCTTCTCCCAGCGTGATCGGTTTCTTGTTCGCCACGCCTGCCGTCGCATTCATGGATCGGAGCTCCTCAACGGCCATGCCAATGATGAAGCCGACAAAAAGAGAGGCGATCAGCAGCTCAGGCTTCTCGAAGTCGCCAAGCGTTATGCCGCCGGTAGCACCTACCGCGACCGCTCCGATAACTAGTCCAGGTGCCGCGAAAAGCACCGACCTATGGCGATAGTGCATGCCCCTCTCCGTCACTGCGCGCGAAGATAGTAAACCGCGTGCATGCATCGGCGAAAAGCTACACAAAAGAGGTAGTCCGGCGCCATCTGAAGTGCACGAAAGCGGCACAAGCACCTCTCTAACAGCGGGAGCTACGGTTCGAAACCGTTCAAGGCGAGCAAATTTGGTCGCAGACCGTACTGATGGAACGGCGATCACCCGAAACTATCGATTGGCGGGGCCGCGGCCGTAAAGCAACAGCATGACGATGATGACCAGACCGTAGGTGATCTGTCGCCCGGCCTCCGGCATCTGCATGACGGATAAAATAGACTGCAGCAAGGTGATCAGGATCACCCCTGCGATCGTGCCGAGGTAGGAGCCTCGACCGCCCAGGATCGATGTGCCGCCGAGTACGACGGCGGCGATCGAAGGCAACAGGTAGCTGTCGCCCATCGATTGGGCCGCCTTCGAAGCATAGCCCGCAAGAAGCGTGCCTCCGAAGGCACTGAGCGCGCCGCATGAGACGAAGGCGATCAGGACGATCCGGCGCGTATTGATACCAGAAAGGTAGGCGGCACGCTCCTGGTTGCCGATGCCGTATACGGAACGCCCGAATGTGGTGCGGGTTAGCACAAAGATCGCTACCGCTCCCACGATCGCCCAGATTAGCACCGCGTTCGGCACGCCAGGTATAAGAAAGCCGGTCGCCAGATAGCGCATGGTGATCGTGGCTGAGTCCTGTGGCGAGAAGCCGCCGGTGTAGACAACCATCAAACCTTGGGCGACGGCATTCGTTGCCAAGGTGATGATCATCGAGGGGATGCGTAGATAGGCGACGCCAATTCCATTGGCGAAGCCTATCACCATGCCACAGGCTACGCCGAAGGGAATAGCGAGAGTTTCACCGACAGGTCCATAAGCGGCGGCGGCGCAGGCCATCATCCCGCCAACGGCCACCGACCATGGAATTGACAGATCGATCTGCCCAAGCAGAATGACCACCATCATGCCGGTTGCGATGACGCCAAGGAAGGAAGCTACCTTCAACTGCTGTAAGAGATATTCCGGAGACAGGAAGCTCGCTGAATATAAACTGCCGAGGATCAGAAGCACGATAATACAGGCAAAAGCGGTTGATATTGCCGGGTCCAGCCGACGGGCGAATTTAGGGAGCCGAGATACGGGCTGTTCTCGTGTGGCATCCTTCATCCGAACCACTCCAGGCGATTGCGGACGCGAAACAATCCGAACGCACCCAGACTAACCGCGACAAGCAAGACCACACCCTGAAACAGGGGTTGCCAGAGTGGATCGAAATCGAAGACGAAGAGAAGATCACCGATGGTCCGAAAGGCGAGCGCCCCAAAGACCGCACCGATGGCGGTGCCCCTGCCGCCATAAAGAGAGACGCCGCCAAGCACGACCGAGGCGATGGAGAAGAGCGTGTAGGCGTTGCCACTCGCAAGGGCCGCTTCGCCGGTATAGGTGAAGAAGGTGAGAAATAGGCCGCCGGTCGCGGCGAGGAGGCCTGAGAGCAGATAGGCTGTGAATTTCGCACGGCGTATTGGTAGGCTCGACATATAGGCCGCGATTTCCGACGATCCGGATGCATAGGCTGCCCGCCCGATCACCGACCGGCTGAATGGGATCCAGACGACCAGCACAACAGCGACAAGCGCGACCAGGCTGGACGGCACGACGCCGAATATCTTGCCGGTCATCATGTCCGCCAGATCCTCGTTGACCGAACCGCCAGGAAAAGGCCTGAGCAGCAAAGCGATGCCAAAAAACACGGCGCCCGTCGCGATGGTGGCGACGATCGGCTGTAGCCTCCCGTAGATGACGATCAGACCGTTCAACGCTCCGCAGGCAAGACCCGCGGCAAGAACGGCAATAACGCCGAAAGTTGTCTCAAGAGGTGTACCGATAACCAGCCAGGAAGCCAACGCATTGGTGAGGATGAAGATCATGCCTACCGACAGGTCGATGCCCGCCGTAATCACCACCAGTGTCTGCGCCATGGCAACGAAGGCGAGCAGCACGCCCTTGTTGGACGCAGTTTGGACCACGTTGGCGGTCAGCCCGGCCGGGTGGTTGGAGACGTAGATCGTGAACATGACGAGAAAAATCCCCACAGCCGTCAGCATGCCGCGCTGCTCGTTCAGCCAGAACCGCCACTCGCTCATGCTGCCGTCCCCGCGTGTCCATCTTCGACATTGAGCGCGCTCGCGATCAATGCACGCTCAGTCATGGCGCTGCCCTTTAGTTCTCGCGCGACGCGCCCGTCGTAAAGCACGAGCACACGATCGCAGCATCCGATTAGTTCGTCATAGTCCGTCGAATAGAACAGGATCGCTGTCCCCCTGTCGGCAAGACGTCGCAGCAGCAGATATATTTCGTGTTTGGTGCCGACATCGATACCGCGCGTCGGATCGTTGAGCAGAATGATTTTCGGCTTGCGCATAAGCCATTTGGCAATGACGACCTTCTGCTGGTTGCCGCCCGACAGCGCCGCGACCGGCAGATCCAGACCCGCCGTCTTGATGGTTAGCAACTGTATCATCTCGTCGATCAGCTGCTCTTCGAACTCTTGGTTTATCACGCCGCCCCGCGAAACCTGATCCAGAACGGAAAAGGACAGATTTTCCCGTACTGTCATCGGCAGCATCAGGCCTTCGGTCTTGCGGTCCTCCGGAATAAGCGCGATGCCGATTTGCTCTGAACTTGCCGCTGCCGGACTAGCGAGCGTGATGGCCTTGCCATCAACAAGGACGGAGCCGGTCGTGCCGCGCAGCACTCCGAACAGCGCCAGCAGCAGTTCGCGCTGCCCTTGCCCGTCTAGGCCGCCAAGGCCCAAAACCTCGCCCTTGCCGAGGGTGAACGAGATGTCGCGCAAGCTATCCATCCAGCCGAGCTTGCGGCATTCCAGAGCGGGAGCGGCAGTATCGACTGCTTGCTCGGGTTTTGGCGGAAAGGCATTGCTGTATTCGCGGCCGATCATCATTTCGACGATCTCGCCGTTGGAACGAGTGCCGGCGGCAAAGCTCATGACGTTGTGGCCGTTGCGGAACACTGTGCATTCGTCGGAAAGTTCGGCGATCTCGTGCATGCGATGGGAAATATAGAGAAGCGCCAGCCCTTCCGACCGCAACCGCATCAGGACGGAGAAGACCTTTGCAACATCTGCTGCGGTCAACGCCGACGTCGCCTCATCGAGAATAAGGATGCGCGGTTTCCACGCCAGGGCCTTGGCGATCTCCACCAATTGTCTGCGAGAAAGCGGAAGATCCTTGACCAGCGTGCGCGGATGAATCTCTTCGGCACCTGCGCGTCCCAGGGCTTGCTCTGCGATCACGCGCTGCGCTTGCCGATCGATCAGGCCGAAGTGCCGAGGCGGATGGGCAATGCAGATGTTGTCGGCGACGCTGAGATCCGGGATCAAGGATAGTTCCTGGAAAACGCAGGTCACGCCGGCGGCGGAAGCGTCGGCAGGGGAACGGAAGGTGACTTCCCGTCCATCCAGCAGCATGCGCCCTTTATCCGGAGCGACCACGCCCGCCATGATCTTGATCAGCGTCGACTTGCCCGCGCCGTTCTCACCTAGGATGGCATGAATGCGGCCGGGTTCTACGGTTAGGGCGGCATTCTCGAGCGCGCGGACGCCCCCATAGTACTTCGATACGCCGTCCATTTGAAAAAGCGGCGCCGCCGCCCGTGTTGGTGATGTGATCATGAAGGTCCCCGGGGCGGGTTTCGCGCGCGTCGCAGGCCTCCGCCCGCGACACGACTTTCATACAACGGATTTTCCCCCTTTATTGATTTTCCTTCGACTGCCCCATGATCTCTTGGGCCGTGAAGTTGATGCCACAGGTCGGGAAGGCGTTGCCGACGAAGAAATTATCGGACTGATCGGGATAGAAATCCTGACCTTCCTTGAAGTTCGGGTCCTCGACAATCGCCAGTGGCAGCTTGATAGATTGTGGAACTACTTGTCCTTCAAGTGCTGCAATCGCCGTCTTGATGGCAACCGCCACCTGGGCGGGCCCAGTGCCGGCCGACGAGCATTTCAGGCCGTCCGCAGTATGCTTGGCGCAGAATTTGCGAAAGCCGTTCTCCGTCTCTCCACCGAAAGGCACGAAGGGATGACCGGCATCTATCATCGCCTGAACGACGCCCGTGTCACCGCCCTGTGCAGTAATGCCGTCGAATTTCTTGTGCACGGCAATAGCATCGGCGGTTGCCTTCTGCGCCGTCGGATCATCCCACTTGCCGATAACCTCGACAACATCCCATTTCTTGCCTGTAGCGGCGAAGGTTTCGTGGATCCCGTTGTGGCGATCGGTATCGACCGAGGTACCGGGAACGCCGCGCACTTCGAGAACCTTGCCGCCGTCTGGCAGGTGCTTTGCCAGCCAGTTCGCCCACAACACGCCTAAGCCCTTCTGGTCGACGTTGACATTGATGGCATCCTGAGTGTCGAGGATGTTGTCGAAGGCGACGAGAACGATACCGGCTTCCTTGGCTCGCTTGATCACCGGTCCGAAGGCCGTAGGGTTCTGCGCGTTGACGACGATGGCGTCATAGCCGGAGTCGATGAAGTTATTGATCGCGGAGATTTGGGCGGGCACATCCTCGCCAGTCGAAACGACCTTGAATTCCTTAAGTTTGGCGGCGACGTCGGGCTGAGCCGCATATGCCTTGGCGGTCTGGATCATTTGGATGCGCCAGGTATTGGCGATGTAGCCATTAGCAAGTGCTATGCGATAGGGACCGTCTTTCTTCGGAAACTTGAAGAATTTGGTGTCCGCCGACCATGGCGCGAAACACTCAGGCTCGGCGGCCGGCCCGCTGACGATTTCCGGCTCTGCAAGAACGGTGGTATAGGCAAGGGTGACGGCAGCGGCCGCGAGAATGCCGCCGACATATGTCTTGAACATTGTATCCTCCCATTTGTTGCCATGCTGTGACTAGCATCGAAATGAGTATCCGGAAAATATCGACGTCCGCCAGACTGCATCTTCAGTCGGCCGGTGAGGCATGTCGATGGGTTAGTCAAATGACGTTCGGACGGGCTCCTCCCTCAGCGCCATTGGAATCGAGGGTACCGCCGCCGACTTTGGTTGTAAAGCTGACATATCGATCGAGCCGCGATGAACAGCTTTTGAGCTCGGCCAATGCGATTTGAAGGCGGGGTAGCAATATCCTGCGATCGCGCATGGAACAATTTCCCGGCCTGAAGTTGTCCGAACAAAATAGGAGGAACAACGATGGCAAACTCTGATCTGCGTCTATCTCATGACCTCATTTCCAGCGACCCCTACCTGTTTTGGGACGCCAGAAATGGTATCACCTTGTTGAAAAACTCGACGAATGCCGGGGTTCCGCCCAACAACACGTGATTGTTTCCTGGCAACTCGACGAGGTTCACGCCAGGGATCAGGTTGGCTAGGCCTCTTCCAAGGGTGCGACGCGGTCGCCCTTGCCGTGAAGCACGAGAGTGGGGACGCGCTGCGGCGTCCAGTTCGATGGCAGCCATTCGTCGATCTTGTTTGCGGGATGATCTGCGATGCGGTGATGATGTCGGCAAGATAGGCTTGCGGGTTGAGAACGGCATTTTGCAGGTTTCGACAATGGTGTAGATGACAGCAGCACGCTCACCGCCGGCATCAGAGCCGCTAAAGAGATAATTCTTTCTGCCGAGAGCCAAGGGCCTGATTGCGCGCTCGGCGGCATTGTAGCTCATCTCGAAGCGTCCGGCGGTGGTGTAAACCGTAACGGCCTGCCAGCGTGACGAGTCACCTACCCGCCAAGTGTAGCTAATGCTTCATCATCATCGGAAGCGGGCTATGTGACAACAGATACCGAGTGACGCGGCCGAGCAGCAACTCAAGGAAATATCCGTGTTTGAAGGCGCCGATCAGCAGGCAGGTGGCCTTCGCGGTTTTCGCGAAATCGAGGATCGTTTCGCCAACGGAGCGGCTGCCTGAGCTGATCGCGATAACGTCGCCGTCAAGCCCAAGCTGCTTCAGCAGCTCCCGCGCCGTGAACTGATCGCTCCCGTCGGGTTTATCGTTGACGCAGAGAACGGTGATGCGATCGGCCGCCGCCAGCCAGCGTCTCGCCGCGACGACGGCGCGCTGCGCATGATCGTGCGGCTTCCAGCCAATCACCATATGGCCCAGGAGATCGCCGGCATATTGACCGGGTGGCGGCACCAGCGCCAGCTTGTGTTCGTTGAACAGGATGTCGTGGAATGTATCACGGGCATCCATGTTGCCATGGCATGGGGCGACGACGAGCGCTGTCTCATGGCATTCGCTCGTCACGCAACGGTTGAGATCGCCGCGACAATCATCCAGGACCAGGCTCTTTCGGTCCGGCCTTTCCTGCTTCCAATCCTCGAAAGCGCGCGTGACCCGCTCCAGTCGCTGCAGCGGCGAGCCTTCATCGTGCTCTCTCAGCATCTGCAGGTCGATTTCCTCGGCTGCGGCGATCATCTTTTCGGGGTCGGCCCCCACATGAGCGGCGGCCATGGTGCCATTGATGGCACCTGCGGCAGCCTCGGCGATATCAAGGCAAGAGCGCGCGGTTGCGGGATCAGGGAGCAAGGCGAGGACATCGGCATGGACGGCAACTTCATGCACATGGTCGGCGAAGATGACGCCAGCCTGTTGCGGCGGCGGTCTTTGCGGGTCGCCATTCGAGAGCGCATTGTTCATGTCGGACCTCCTGCCACGATGCTTCCATCGCTTCTGGTCC
Organism: Pararhizobium sp. LjRoot235; assembly: GCF_964254145.1. Lineage (NCBI taxonomy): Bacteria > Pseudomonadati > Pseudomonadota > Alphaproteobacteria > Hyphomicrobiales > Rhizobiaceae > Pararhizobium > Pararhizobium sp. LjRoot235. The sequence goes on from NZ_CAXUSP020000002.1 coordinate 1,133,702, forward strand.
ACAGAAGCTCATTCTACTCCCGCGTCGCATGGCTCGCAACGCCGCCGGCGGGCGCTGGATTGTTCAAAGTCAGCCGGCCAATTGCTGACCGCCTCCGGCCGACGTTGCGAACATGTCTTCATAGAGATCCCCACCAAAGCTTGTGCGCAACGGTTCTGCCTCTCGTTGCGTGTCTTTCCAAAGGGATCGTACAACCGAGGCAAATGACATCCTTAATTCTTTGCAATCGTCCGGAACCTGCAGCGTCAATGGGCATTAAGTGCACAAGATGATGGATTTCGCCTTTAACCGCGATTCTGCTGATGACTCCTAGGACGGAGAAGCGAGCACCGTGAAGCGCTCGGCCCTGTGCGTTCGCAAATGGAGGAAGCTATGGCCTACAGAGATATCGTTGTTTATTTGGACGCCGGATCAGATTCCGCGGCCCGTGTGCACACTGCCATTAATATCGCTGCCAAGCACCAAGCCAGGCTGATCGGCGTCGACGTCAGCACGAAAGAAGCACTGGAGGGGGAGAGCCGTGATCACGCGCTGGCTATTGAAGATGAATTCAAAACCGCAGTTCAGGAGGCTGGCCTTGATTTCCAATATCACGCGGCAAGGCCGGAGGCTCATACCGCAGGGCAACTTTTTTCCCATTGCGCTGATCTTCTGGTAGCAACACAGCCGCATCCGGACCACCGCCATCTTTCCAATTCAGTAGTCCCTAAAGACATTTTGGTGACAGCAGGGGTTCCCATGTTGGTCCTTCCGACCGGCTGGACGGGAGAAGACGCGCTCGGTGAGCAGGTGGTCATTGCCTGGAATTTCAGCCGGGAGTCAACCAGGGCCGTTCACGACGCGATGCCAATTCTCAAGGCAGCGCGCAAAGTTTTCCTGTTCGTGTTCGCGAGAAACTACAGCGACAAAAATGCAGATGTGCAGGAGATAAGGAGTCATCTCGAACATCATGGGGTTACGGCAGCCTTGGCAGGATGGCGCGATACGGGGCAGACCGATTTCACCAGTGCGTTGTTTGCCGGCCTCGACCGAGAGAGCGCAGATCTTATCGTCTGCGGCGCCTATGGCCACTCGCCGTTTTTCGAAGATATTTTTGGCGGCGCAACGCACGATCTGCTGAATAACATTTCAATGCCGGTCCTGATGTCGCACTAAATCGCAGAACGACGTCTTTTCGCAAAAGGCTCATTCTGCGACGATGCCAAAATCAGACGCGAAGCCGTCGCTTTATTGCTATTGGGGTCGGTTCCGACCGTCGGGCCACAATACCTTCGGCATGAGTTCAACCCAAAAGCCAGCGGCTTTTTCAGCAGCCTGCTAGAGCGCAGTTCCGCTTCGCGATTTCATTTTGAAAGGCGGCCACTCCTGCGTCGCCACGAACATTTTGCGCCCGGTGGAACCAAATTGATCCCGGCGTCTTCTAACAAGGTTGAGGCCTTTCTTTCTCCAACTACGCCTCACTAATCGACGCGCTGTTCCAACAGCGCGCCGGCATCAGAGCCAGCGTTTCCTCCTGGTGACGCTGGTTTTCTGTTCACGGATTTTGGGTCATCTAGTGGCCTCCGTCCTTGCTACGCAGACGGAGCGCCATGCTCTTTTCGGCTGCGACCCAGTCACCTTAAGGCTGCTTAAGGGTGCCTATGCGTTGGGCGTTCAGGTAGTTCAAGCAGTCGATCATGTCGTCGACCTCATCGAAGTCCAGACAGTCGAGCAGGATGTTTTTATAAACGGTCGGCTGTCCGGTGAAGATGTCGATCACGGACCAGTACTCGTCTCTGTCGTTTTTCCTTGCACTGTACCTAAGCGTAGCCATGGGTCATTCTAACATGACCCGGACTGTTTTATAAGTTTGTTCGGAGGCGGGTGGGAAGGTGCGTTACCGGACAACCGTGCAAGTTCGCCAGCGGCGCCTTCCGCGACGTTGACCGCGCGATTACGGCTGCCGCATTGCTTTTGTCGCCCCTTGTTTGCTGCACCCGTGTTGCAAGGCGAAGGAACGGGCGATGCAGGAAGGCAGGGATTGAGAACCGAAGCGGCGCTGCGCAGATCCCCTGGCCGCTGACTGAGGAGACAAAAGCCACGGCTTTCCTAGAATCTTCGCTTTTCGAGCAGTTCTTGTTCCGATGTGATCGCTCTTCAGGATGCGGTTCACGACGATGTGATTGAGGATCGGGGAATATCGGCGGTGGCTGGTGTGTCGTACGTGTGAGGGGCAGAAAGAGAAGGAGTTTTTGTGATGAAGATCCATACCTTGATGACCGCGACGGCGGTCTTGCTGATCTCCACCTGCGCCGTAGCCCAGGCGGACGACCACCTTTTCCAGGCGCAACAGCATGGATTGCAGTCCGGCAGCACGGCATCTTCCACGACGCACGCCTTTACGACCAACGGTGCCGGTCACAGCGGTACCTTGGCGCCCGGCCAGGGAAGTCCGTTCACCGGCCACGACACCCAGACGCCGGCCACAGACACGGATGCCGCCAACGATCATGCCAACGTGAAGCTTCGCTGAATAGGTCAGTCGCTCAGCGCTGATTGCAATCAGGCCGACTTCGTTCGGTAACCGATCTTGAAGGCGTCGGGAATGTGTTCCTTGCGCCTTCATCGTGTATGGCGAGCACTCGCAGCAACTTGCTGTGCCCTCGTCTGGCGTGAGTACTTTAGGATTCATCAATCATGCTGCGAAGCATTTCGCTTGGGGAGAACCATCGGCGTCCCGGGCCCTGTCTCATATTAAATAGCGCCCACGCGCCGTCGATCGACGGTCAGATCGACTTCAGATCAAGTTGGAGGAAGGCGCACGATCGTCATTCATCAGCCAATAGTCCTGTGGAAAGAATTTGGCGCTTTCCTTGCGAAGGGAGGCAGCGATCGCGGCAAGAAGCCGATGCGGACTTTTGAAGGGCTTTCTCAACCTAACGATCTGATGGACTTGCGACGGGCGTTCCGAGTTGGCTTGACCGAGCATAGGGCAGCGGCGTCGCCCTTATCGCCAGCATGCAGCGAAGCGCACCGTTCGGACGGCGTCGGTGCGAATCCGTACAGGACGGTCGGGCAGAGTGCGTGAATTTCCGATCTTGCCCGCCACGCAAGGGATCGGCATTTTGGATTTATGGCAAATTTTCCGCATGCTGCCAAACGCTCGAACTTTTTACGACATAAGACGTTTGGGAGTGCAGAGCGAGGAGCATCTCAAGTTGACAGCGAGCGGAAGCACCATCGACGGGATCAACCACGCCGCCCCAAAAAATTTCCGTATCCTCGTTCTCGGCGCGATCGGCGTCGTCTACGGGGATATCGGCACAAGCCCGATTTACGCGTTTCGCGAGGCGCTGCATGCCTCGAGCAGGTCATCAGATGCAACGATAACTGAAGTACTCGGGTTACTGTCGCTTATCGTCTGGGCACTGACCATTGTGGTAGCGGTGAAATATGTTGGCTTCGTACTCAAAGCCGACAATAAGGGGGAGGGCGGTACACTCTCGCTGATGACGCTTGCCAGGAACAGTCTTCCGGGCCGGCCGGTCTGGGTACTTGTCCTGGGCATTGTCGGCGCTTCGCTTTTCCTCGGGGACGCCATCATTACGCCGGCCATTTCGGTTCTCTCGGCGGTCGAGGGACTTGAGGTCGTCGCTCCGCAACTTGCCGACTGGGTCGTCGCGATAACCGTTTGCATTGTCGTCGCGCTGTTCTTCGTACAGAGGTTCGGGACCGGAAAGGTCGCTTCCGTGTTCGGGCCGATCACTGTGCTCTGGTTCCTGGCGCTCGGAGTCTCGGGCCTTGGGCATATCATTGAGGTCCCCCAGGTTCTTGTCGCCCTTGATCCATCGTATGGCGTCAGGTTTCTGATCGACCATGCGCATATTTCCATCGCTGTCCTGGGGGCCGTGTTTCTCGCCGTGACGGGTGCGGAAGCACTCTATGTCGACCTAGGGCGTCGACTCATAAACTCTGACACCAGATCCTTGTCGCGACGATTTTGACGGCGGCAAGGTAGTTTTCTGGGCGCTTGTCGTAACGTGTGGCGATGCCTCGAAACTGTTTGATCTTGTTGAAGAATCTTTCCACGAGATTCCGTTGCCTGTAAACCCAGCGCGAGAATGAGAAGGAGCCCTTGCGGTTTGCTTTCGGCGGGATGTTGGCCCAGGCTTTGCGCGCAGCCGCTTTGGCTCTGATGGCGTTACTATCATAACCCTTATCTGCAAGCAGGATGTCACCTTCGCGGAGGCCTTCCGTCAGCGCATCGGCTTCAGTGCAATCGGCAATTTGCCCGCCGGTCAGGCGGAGCGTTACTGGCCGACCTTCGGCATCGACGAGCGCGTGGATTTTACTCGTAAGCCCGCCGCGGGAACGTCCCATGCCACCATCGTCTCGATCCCCCTTTTTCCCGTGGCCGCGTGCTGGTGAACGCGGACACAGGTCGAGTCGATCATGACGATGTCGCCATCATAAGCTTCTGAAACAGCTTCAAGAAGCCGATCCCAGACACCGGCCTTTCGCCAGCGGACGAAGCGGTTATAGCAGGTGGTTGGTGGACCGTAACGTTCAGGGACTTCCGCCCACGGCGAGCCTGTTCGGAACCGCCAAAGGATGCCATTCAGGACCCGCCGGTCGTCAACACGAGGAACGCCGCGCGGCTTGTTGGGAAGCAGTGGCGAAATAATCGACCATTCATGGTCCGTGAGTTCGTAGCGGCGGCGTGTCATCAAAGCTCCTCATTTGGAAGCCTTGAATCACGCGGCGCGCGCAACGCCAAGTAAATTAATGGGTTTACGGCCTAGGACATTTCGGCCGACGACCCATTGTCTTTGCGTGGTTCGTGTTGGTCTTTCCGTGTCTCCTTCTGAACTATTTCGGGCAGGGTGCATTCGTCCTCACCCATCTCGGCCACGTCGAGCATCCGTTCTTCGAGATGCAACCCGATTGGGCTCGCCTGCCGATGGTCATCCTTGCGACGATGGCGACGGTGATCGCCAGCCAGGCTGTGATTTCCGGGGCGTTCTCGCTGATGAGCCAGGCCATGCATCTCAACCTGCTGCCGCGATTTCACGTTCGTCACACGTCGGGCACCCAGGCTGGCCAGATATTCATGCCCCAGGTCAACTTCCTGTTGCTCGTCTCGGTCATCCTGCTTGTCATAGGATTTAAAAGCTCAAGCGCGCTGTCGGTCGCCTATGGCATCGCTATCACGGGGCAGATGCTGGTCACAACGGTCCTCCTTCCCGTAGTGATGCGACAGATTTGGCGCTGGCGGGTCATTGCGGCGCTGGCCATCGTGGTGCCCTTGTTCATCATCGATGCGGGCTTTTTCGCCGCCAACGTCGCGAAATTCCCCCAGGGCGGCTGGGTCCCCGCAGTCGTGGCGATCCTCATCGCGTTTGTGATGCAGACCTGGATTTCGGGCCGCAATTTGCTTTCAGACCGCACTAAGGGCGAGGACGTTCCCTTAGAGTTCCTGCTCAACAACCTGACCAAGAAGAAACACAACACAGTTCCGGGAACGGCCGTCTTTCTGACGAGCGAGGTCGCGGGAGCTCCGAAGGCCCTACTTCACAGCCTCAAACACTACAAAGTATTGCATGAGCACAACGTCATCCTGAGTGTCGTCACGTCCAGTTCTCCTGTGGTCCCCGACGAGGAGAAGATTCATTTTGAGAGTTTTAACCCGTTGTTCAGCCGGGCAATCATCACGTTCGGATACATGGAAGAACCGAACATTCCGAGAGCCCTTATTCTTGCGCGGAAGTTGGGGTGGAAATTCGATATCATGTCGACCTCATTCTTCCTGTCACGTCGGACGATCAAACCGTCGGTCAAAGGCGGGATGCCCCTGTGGCAGGACAGGGTTTTCATCGCCCTTGCGAGGAACGCCAGCAGCGCTACCGAATATTTCCAACTGCCGACGGGCCGCGTCGTGGAGCTGGGCATTCAGGTTACGATCTAGCGACCGACAGCGATAACGTCCTAGAAGTCTCCACGTGGAAACCACCTGCATGGTTTTTGCGCCTGCGCAAGTTCTCCAGCCTTTGAACCGCGCCGGGTTTGCCGGAGGCTGTTTGGTTTAGTTATGCGGCCAATGCTGGTTCGTCCAGCATGGCGTAATATCGCTCCTCGGCTTCGGCTGGCGGGATATCGCCGATGGGCTCCAGCAGGCGTCGGTGGTTGAACCAGTCGACCCATTCAAGGGTAGCGAATTCGACAGCTTCGAAGTCTCGCCAGGGACCGCGTCGATGAATGACCTCAGCCTCGTAAAGACCGAGGCGTCCGCCTGCGTGGCAGCATGAGGAACGCGCTCGTTTCTGGCAAGCCATTGCTTCGGGGCGTTCGAGCGAGGAGGCTGCGTTGGATGTCGGAGTTTACGCCTCACTCGTGCTGCGGCCTTTTTTGATTGTTATGTCGTCCACTCATTGTATTGCGTTTTACGTTACATTGCCGTATGTATATCTGCGTTATAGGAGACAGGAAGATGGTTGCGGCAGCACCCAGGAAAGAGACGCCGGTGTCGATGCGGTTTCGTAACGACGATCTCGACATCATCGATCGCGGGGCGAAACTAACAGGTCTCTCTCGCACCGAATTCGTTCGACGCGCCGCGCTCCATGAAGCCCAAACCGCGATCCTGAACGAAACTGTCCTGCGCCTGTCTCCAGATGCCTATGAGGATTTTGTGAAGGCCATTGGCGCGCCACCTTCAGCCGCTCCGGCGAAGGTTGCCGAGCGGCTGAAGCGCAAGGCCCCCTGGAGCAGTTGACATCGTGGCGCTGTCAGGAATTGAACTTCTTGCCGACCACCACGGTCTGGACGGGTTTACGTGTGGCAAACCCGCCCTCGACGACTGGTTGGCGAATTTCGCGCGCTCGAACCAGGCACGGGGCTTCACGCGCGTGGTCGTTGCCCATGAGGACGACACTGTTGTCGGTTACTATGGCCTCGCTCCGAGCGTTATTGAACCGAACGCCGTTCCGCGCAAAATACGCACGGGCCGCCCGCCGGATCCAATTCCCTGCCTTCTCATCGGTCAACTTGCCGTGGATCGGCGTTATGTCGGTCGCGGCGTCGGTACAGCCTTGGTCAAGGATGCATTTCTGCGCTGCATTGCCGGTGCTGATATCGTTGCCGGAAGAGCGGTTGTCGTTCGGGCGATTGACAAAGAAGCGGAGGCGTATTGGCGAAGCTGGGGGTTCGTTTCGGCTCGGGACAATCCATCAATTCTGATGCGTTTCATTGAGGACATCAGGGTCTGGCTCTCAGTATAGTTCCGGGGCGCCGGTAATTGGAAACATTCGGCCTGCCGGGCTAAGGCCCATTCCGCGGTGTTCGAAGATGCGCCAGATCAGCAGCGCATCGTAGCCCGCGACCGGCGGCTTATAGTGCATGGCCGCTCTTGAGGCCTTCGGTATCCTCCGCGAGTGCGTCGAGTGCAGCTTGACGGGTGTCGAGTTTGGTTTTCAGGGTCAGGACATCCATCAGCTTCGCGCGTCGGTGCTTGCCGACATAGCGAAACGGCAGCTCGCCGCGATCCATGCGCAGAACGACGAGCGGCCGTCCTCGGCGAGTACGGCGATGCGCTCTCCGCGCAGGAGATGGGCCAGGACCGTTTCCACCACGGTCGCAGCCGAGGGGGGAAGCGAAAGCATCTGCTCGCCGCCGCCCGCACGTCGAACATGCACCTCGAGGCGATCGGCCTTGCCGAGCTTCGGCAGTGGCAAGGCGGCCTTGGTGCCAGACAAAACCGCGACGAAGGTTGGGACGAGATAGGCGAGTACGGCGAGCGTATAGGGTCTCTTTATGGCCTGGCTTCTCTCCCCGTGGACTCATTGGTTTTCGCTTCATGTCGCGGGTCGCGTCTTCATGCAGGCGAGTTCCCATTTTCTCCAGAAGTCCTGCGTCAGTTTCGGCACACGACAGCAACCGAGCGCAAACTTTGGCAGTTACTCGTCGCCGAGATGGCGGCTGCGTGCCTTGATCCACCAATCGAGCGCCAACCTGCCCGGTCCCCAAGCAATAACACCGAGAGCCATCGCCGCCCAGGTGAGATGAATGGGCCATCCGTCCGGCACGGTAAGCTGAATGACCATGGTCATCGCGAGCAGGCCGAGCGCCGCAAGCCGCGTCGCCAATCCAAGGACCAGAAGGGTCGGCAACAGGACCTCCGCGCAAGCGACCACAAAGGCCATCACGGCCGGCGTCGGGAAGTCGTACGGGCCGCCCGGCAGGTGCAACTTGAACTCCGACGTAAAGAGAAGGACGGCGACGTCGTTCAGTTGCAAAAAGCCATCCCACTTGCTCATGCCGGACCGCCAGAAGGGCACGGCGAGCCCGATGCGCAGGGCGAGTTGGGCCAGCGATGCCGGCGCAAGGATGGCAATCAGATCGTCGATCCGGCCGAGCCACCGTGCCCTCCCGCCGATCTCGGGACTGTGGAAGAATTTTCGTATGGGAGTCAGCATCTCATCCTCCAAGGCGGACCGCCGTGAACGCAGCCGCCGCGAGCATTGTGCCAATAGCGGTTGCGAGATCGAATTCCGGGCAGCGCGCGCTCGCTGTCGCCGCAGCTTTTCCAAATGGTTCGCCCGCCACGAGGTGGGCGAGAAAGGCATCGGCGCCCGCAGGAAGGCGGCGAGCCTCCACCTCCAGCATTGGCCGTGTTACCAGTGCGCTCTCCGCCGCCGTGGCCTCGATGCGGCAAACCGGATCGCTTGCCCGATTCGCGGAAAAGATGGTCACCGCCGGATAGGCGGAGCACACGATGTGGGTTGCCGGATGTGCCTCGAAAACGACGTCACTCAGCCGTTCCGGCGGGATCGAGGCCAGGGCATCCGGCTGTAACGCGGCGGCATCCGCCGCATGATAGGCATCGAGCCAGGCCCGCTCGACACGCGCGACGTCGGCGAGCCACGGCATGGATTGCGCATGTTCGTAGCGCTCAATGAAATCCGGAAAATCCCGGCCGTACTCGAACAGCAGTGGCGATGTCGGCGGTGTCGCGCGGACGTGAAACCGGGCCATGGCACGAAAGAACGTCTCTCCGGTGATACGCATTGTTGCGGGGAACACGGCTGTGAGCGCATCGATCAGGCTGACGGTCACATTGTTGCGATAGACGTTGAAGCGCTTGTCGGCGGCCTTGCCGTTCGGGCCGGCAACGAAAACGGGTGTTGCGCGGGCGGGATCGAGCAGGCCAGGCACGAAGTCTGCCTGATAGTCGAGGCCGTTGGCAGCCTGGGTAGGACATTCCCTAAGCGCGTGCATGGATCCGCTCCAGTCGCAGTCGCAGAGCCGCGTGCCGATCGAGGATCGCCTGCGCCGCATTTGCTTCGGCCTTCAATACCGGCCAATCGGGAATGGCACTGTCCCATTCGATGAGTGTCGGGATAGGCCCCCGCCGGCCGATCACGATGTCAAAGAGTTTCCAGACAGCGTCGGCCACCGGCGCGTCGTGACTGTCGATCAGCAGGAGATCACCCTCGTCGTCTTGCTGCTGCGCATGACCGGCCAGATGAATTTCGCCGACATGTTCGAGCGGAAAGTCGGAAAGGTAGTCGAGAGCAGAAAAGCCGTGGTTGGTCGCCGAGACGAAGACGTTGTTGACATCGAGCAACAATCCGCAGCCGGTGGATCTGACGATTTCCCGGATGAACGCGGTCTCGCTCATGGTCGACTCCTCGAACAACAGGTAGGACGAGGGGTTCTCCAGCAGAAGCGGCCGGCCGATCGCTTCCTGCACTTCGTCTATGTGTTCGGCGACACGCCGCAGCGTTGCTTCGGTGTAAGGGAGTGGCAACAGGTCGTTGTAGTAAGTCGTGTTGTGCGTCGACCAGGCCAGATGTTCCGAGACGAGCGCGGGCTCGTACCGCTCGACCAGCCCCGCGAAGCGCCCCAGATGCGCCTTGTCCAGCGGTTGCGGTCCGCCGATCGACATGCACACGCCGTGGAGCGAAACCGGATAGTCCTCGCGGATGCGCGTGAGCGCGGCATGTGGCGGACCGCCAGCACCCATGTAGTTTTCCGCATGGACCTCGAAGAAGCCGCTATCCCGTCCTTCGTCAGCAAGGATGGACGGCAAATGCTGGTGCTTGAAACTGGTACCAGCCAAGCCGTCGATCGTGTGCGCCGGAAAGCGGAGGGATCCCGACGCGCCACGATCCGCGTGAGTTGCAAAATTGGGCATCGTTGCCTCCACTTTCCGGTATCTCGAAGGGTTAAGACGGAAGGTCGCGCGACAGTGGCTCCGGTGAGCCCTTGCGGCCGTCTGGTAGCTCCATCGTCGTGCAGGTGCCGCCATCGACGAATTTCCAGGAGTTACCCTGATAGTCGACTGTCGAGGTCGCCTGGCAGGTCGTGCCGGGGCCGGCAGCACAATCATTCTGGCCCTTGAGCGCGACGCCGAAGCATTTCTCCTTGCCGGCATCCATCGCGGCCTTGACCTCAGCCTTCGTGAGCGGTGCGGCGATCGCAAATGACGACACCGCAGCCGCCACGGCACTCGCCAGCATGGCAGCAGCTATCGTGGATCTCGTAGACATGACTTATCTCCATGTTGATGGTTCTCATGCGTCCCGGTATTCCTGGCACACAGAGCGTCATTCGCGGCCCATGGGAGATATGTTACACTGGCGGACATTCACGCTTTCGTGAAGAGACTCCGGATCACAATGAGGCATTGACTTGCAGAGATCATCAGCGTGATCTGCCGCCACAAGAGGAATGCGGCAGGCGGCACCTGACGCATTTCCCTTAATTGTGCGGTCGCGGCAAAATTTTCAGAGCGGAGGTGTAACAAGCGGCAAAAACCAGCGAATTGGGAGGAAGAGTGGTTGAGCGGTGTAGATGAGGGGGATATCGCCCGGCTTTTCCGCGTGGCGCTTAAAGGCGACGAACGGGCCTACGGCGACTTCCTGCACGAAGCTGCCAATCTGGTTCGCGCCTGGGCGCGACGGAGGACGACGTTTTCCGGGGTGGATCCGGAAGATATCGTTCAGGAAACGTTGCTGGCAATCCACGTGAAGCGGCACACCTGGCGCAGCGACGGACCGGTGGCGCCGTGGCTTTATGCGATCGCCAGACACAAGCTTGTCGACGCCTTTCGGCGGCAGGGCCGCCGCCCTTGGATCGCAATCAGCGAGGTCGAAGACCGGCTTGCGGCTGAGGAGGCGGAAACAATCAGGGATTGGGAGATCAGCCGCGCACTCGAGACGCTGACGCCCGGCCAGCGTTCGGTGGTGACGGCGATCTCAGTCGAGGGCCGAACGATAGCCGAGGCCGCCAGAAGCCTCGACATGAATGAAAACGCTGTTCGTGTCGCGCTTCACCGCGGCCTTGCTGCCATCGCCCGGCGATTTGGACGAGACCGACATGGAAACTGACGAACTCATCAAGGCTCTTGTGGCAGACACAAGGCGAAGTGGCATTTCGATGGCCGGCGCCTGGCCGGGCGCCGTCCTCGCCGCCGTCGTCGCCGCTGCGGTTGTCTTCTTCATCCTGCTCGGACCGAGGCCGGATGTTGCCGACGCCGCGCAGACCTTCCGCTTTCTCTTCAAGTTCGTAGTGACGATTGCGCTTGCCGCGAGCGCTTTGGGCCTGTTGCGTGTCCTGTCACGGCCGGAAACCGAGGTGCGTCGATCGCTACCGCGCCTCGTCGTTGCGCCGGCGCTGCTGGTGGCGGGTGTCGTAGCCGAACTCGTCGTCTCGTCGCCGGGCACATGGTCGGCGCAGCTCGTCGGAACCAACAGCCTTGTGTGCCTGACCTACATTCCGCTGATCGGCATCGGTCCGCTTGTGCTCCTGCTGCTGGCGCTGCGCCACGGCGCCCCGTCTCACCCGTCGCTCGCAGGTGCGATGGCAGGCCTGGCGGCCGGCGGCATTGCCGCGACCTTCTATGCCGCCCATTGCACGGACGATTCACCTCTGTTCGTAGTGACATGGTATACAATCGCCATTGCGGCTCTCACACTCCTTGGCGCTGTCGGCGCGCATCGTTTTGCGCGTTGGTGACGGCGGGTAACTGGTGTCTCCATCACGATAGGTCGTTGATTTGGAGGTGCTGCTCAGCATCAATGATCTCGCCGACACGATTTTTCCGTATCTCACCACGGTGGAGGGCCTGAAGCTCGCGGCGCTGGCGTTCGGGCAAGACCTCGCCAAGCTGTCTTGTTGTGCCGGTTAGGCGCGACGCTCGCGAAGGAGGGTTGCCGACATTGTCCTCTTCCATCCGGACTATAGCCGTCGGCCCCGGCCTCCCACCGGGCCTGTTGACCTTCCACATTCATGGAAGCGCTCGCGGGCTCGTGAATCACTCCAGATACCGCCGGTGGGTTTTCACCCGCCCTGAGAACAAGCACAAATAAGGACTTCCCAGGGCAAAAATGCAAAGAGGGGCAACTGCTGGCTGGCCGCTTGGCTTACCAGCAGCAGAAGCCGCCATCGACCAGGAGGTCCACGCCGGTAACGAAGCTTGCCGCATCCGAAAGCAGGAAAACGGCGGGCCCAACCATCTCGTCCACCGCGGCCATGCGCTGCATCGGGGTCTGCTCTTCGAACAGCCTGGTCTGATGCACCATTTCCGGACGGGTGTTCATCGGGGTGGCCGTATAGCCGGGGCTGATCGTGTTCACGCGAATGCCGCGGCCCACCCATTCCATCGCCATCGACTTCGACATGTGGATCACGCCGGCCTTGGAGGCGTTGTAGTGGCACTGGCTCAGGCCACGGTTCACGATTACCCCCGACATCGAGGCAATGTTGATGATCGACCCGCGCCCGTTCTTCAACATCGCGCGGGATTCCGCCTGACAGGACAGGAAAACGCCTTTCAGGTTGATGTCCATCATCGTCTGGAACTGGCTTTCCTCCATCTCCTCAGCCGGATTGGCATTGGCGATGCCGGCAGCGTTGACGGCAAGGGTCAGCGGGCCGAGATCGGCCTCGGTGCGAGCGACCGCCGCGTTGAGCGCAGCACCGCTCGTCACATCGGCGGCGATCTGGATGCTGCGGCGTCCGGTTCCGGCAATAAACTCGGCAGTCCTCGCCAGCCCGTCGTCGGTGCGGCGATCGAGCAGCGCAACGTCTGCCCCACATTGCGCCAGACCCATGGCGATCCGCTGGCCAATGCCGCTGCCCGCGCCCGTCACAAGGGCGACGTTCCAGGAAAGATCGAACATTTTCGGCGCATTGAGAGTGATGTCAGTCATGATCGGATTATTCCTCGTTCAGATGGTCGCCAGTTCCATGACCGAGACGTCGGTCGCGTCCTTGCGGTCGAGAATGCCGGCCTGTTTGCCCTGTGCCATGACCATGATGCGGCTCGAGACGCCGAGAACCTCCTCGAGATCCGAACTGACCACGATGACCGCGACGCCCTCACGGGCGAGATCCATGATGAGATCGTAGATAGAAGACCGCGCGCCCACGTCGATGCCGCGCGTCGGTTCGTCCAGCACTACGACCTGCGGCTTGCGCGCCAGCCATTTGGCCAGTACGACTTTCTGCTGGTTGCCGCCGGAAAGCTCGCCCGCGTTCTGGCGGCCGCGGCCCTTCACCCCGAATTTCCTGATGTATTCGTCGGCGAACTGATGGAGACGGCGGGAGGAGATCCAGCCTTTGCGGGCAATCTCGCCCAAGTTGGCGTAGCCGATGTTCTCCGCGATCGAATGATCGAGCACCACGCCCTGAAGTTTCCGGTCTTCCGGCACGAGAACCATACCATTGCGGATCGCGTCGATGGGAGAGTGGGGTGTGACGGGTTTACCATGCAGGAGAACCTCGCCCCCGGAAATGGGATCGGCTCCGGTGATGGCGCGGACAAGTTCGGTGCGCCCGGCGCCCATGAGGCCGGCGATGCCAAAAACCTCACCCTTACGGACCGAAAAGTTGATGTCGCGAAACGCGTTGGCAGGCGACGTCAGCTGGCGGACTTCGAGGGTCACCTCGTCTGCGGGGGTGGGAATCGCGGGGAACATCCGTTCGAGGGAGCGCCCGACCATGGCTTCAACGATAGTGCGGATCGGAACGATGCCACTGTCGAACTCGCGGACCTTGGCGCCGTCACGCATAACGACGATGCGGTCGGCGATCTGCCGGATTTCCTCAAGACGGTGCGAAATATAGATGATGCCCACCCCTTCCGACTTCAGACGTTCGATCTGCTGGAACAGGAGTTGGGTTTCTTCGCCGCCCAAGGCGGCAGTCGGCTCATCAAGGATCAGCAAACGGGCCTTGAGCGTCAGCGCCTTGGCGATCTCGATCAGCTGCTGCTTTCCGGTCGACAGCCCTTCGACGAGGCGGTCGGGCGAGATATCGAGACCCAGGCGGTGCAGGCCGCTGCGCGCCCGCTCTTCCATTGATTTCCGGTCGATCCGTCCGGACTTCATCGGATAGCGGCCTACAAAGACATTCTCTGCAATCGAGAGCGTCGGAAGCAGTTTCAGTTCCTGATGGATCATGCCCACGCCCTCGTCCATCGCGGCACGGGGATTGGCGGGGGCATAGGGCGCCCCGAGCCAGGTCATTTCACCTTTGGACGGCTGCACGGTGCCGGAAATGATGTTCGACAGGGTCGATTTTCCGGCACCGTTTTCACCAAGCAGCGCCACCACCTCTCCGGGATAGATGTCGAGGCCGACACCGTGCAGAACCTTGATCGGACCGTAGGACTTTTCGATTCCTCGGAGCGACAGGATGGGAGACTGGATCGTCATGGCGCTGCTGCCTTTCGGTATCAAGACAGATTACGGGTGGCTCTTCACGAATTCCGGTGCGTTGTCGCAGGTCGTCAACACGGCATTCGGGGTCTGGCGCTCTTCGACTTTCTGGCCTGCGGCTACGGCGAGTGCCGATTCAACTGCAAGGACACCCATCTTCTGCGTGCTCTGCGTCGCGGTGGCAATGAAAGGCCCCTTGCACTTGGCCAGATACTCTAGAGCCGAGACGTCACCGTCGTAACCGCCGATAATGACCTTGTCCGAGAGATTGGCCACATCCATGGCCTTGGCAGCACCCATCGCCAGACCGTCAGCCTGACCGAAGATGATCGTGATGTCAGGATGCGCCTGGAGCATGTTCTGCGCGATCGAGAAGCCCTCGTCCGCGGACCACATGTTGCTCCACTGCTGGTCGACAAGTTCGACGCCCGTGTTCTCGTCGATCGCGCGCTTGCAGCCGGTGAAGCGATCCACTTCCGGCGTGGTGCCTTTCTGGCCGTGGATGATCGCCATCTTGCCCGAACCGCCGGCCTTTTCGATGATGTGCTTGCAGACTGCATAGGCGGACTCGACGCTCTCGCCGGCGATGAAGGTATCGCCCGGCGCACCTTCTGGGACACGGTCGACGTTGATCACCGGAATGCCGGCTTCGCGTGCAAGGCGGGTCGGGACGGCGGCCGCAGCGGCACCGGCGGGAATGTAGATAAACGCGTCGATTCCCTGGGTCATCAGGTCCTGCACCTGGCTGACCTGCGTGGCGGTGTCGTTCTTCGCATCGACGACGATGACATCGATGCCTTTTTCTTTCGCGTATTTCTCGACGCCCAGCTTGATCTGGTTGAAGAAGTCCGCCTGGAGGTTCGGAACAGCAAGACCGACCTTCTTGACCTCTGCGGCAGAAGCACCGAGGGGGGATATCAGGACCGCGGCTGCGGTTGCCGCCATCAGCAGATTGGACAATTTCATAGTTTCTCCTCCAAGTTACTTGGTAAGCGTCCTGCCTTTGCAGGAGGCCACCTCCCTTTTGCCGGCCTGCACCATTGCTGACCGTATTTGATGCCCGTTGCGTCCTCTTCAGCGGGGTTGAAGCGTTACTTCCGCTTGCGGTAGGTTTCGGCCGTCACGGCCAGGACAATGACGGCCCCGATGATCACCTGCTGCATGAACGGGGACACGCTCAGCAGGTTGAGGCCGTTCCGCAGGATTCCGATGATGAGCACACCGATGATGGTGCCGCCGATCCCGCCGGTACCGCCGGAAAGCGAGGTGCCACCGATGACGACCGCCGCGATGGCGTCGAGCTCATAGGAGACCCCGGATGACGGCTGGACCGAGTCCAGGCGCGCGGCCAGAACCATTCCCGACAATCCGGCGAGGAAGCTGCACACGACGTAGACGAGCACGGTTGCCCGCTTGACGTTGATACCGGCGAGCCGCGCCACTTCTGCATTGCCCCCGATTGCGTAGAGGATGCGCCCGCCGTAGCGGTAGCGCTGGTAGAGCAGGCCAATGACGAACACCGCCAACATCACGGCGACAGTCAGCGTCAGGAAGCCGCCGAAACGCACGATGGCCATCGTATTGAACCAGGCCGGGAAGCCGATGATCTGCTGGCCGTCGGTAATCATGTTGGCGAGGCCACGCGCGATCGACATCATGGCAAGTGTTGCAATGAATGCGGGTACGTTGAAGCGGGTGATGAGGATGCCGGCAATCAGGCCGTTCAGCGACGCAGTAAGCAGGGCAAGCGGAATGGCAAGGCCCATCGGCACGCCGGCAACGACGTTCAGGTAGCCCAGAACCATCATCGCAAGAGCCATGACCGACCCAACCGCAAGGTCGATGCCCCCGATCAGGATCACCAGCGTCATCCCGACAGCCATGATGCCCAGCACCGTGATCTGGTCGAGTACGTTGAGGAAGTTCCGGATGGAAAAGAACGTATCAGTCGCAAAGGTGAGGAACAGGCAAAGCATGAGCAGGCCGATCAAAGGGCCAGTCGCCCCTCGCATCGACACAAACATCCCGCCCGCGATCCCCTGGTTTTCCTTTGCTGTCGCAAGCATTGCGTCTCCTCCCCCCTGCTACTCCGGCGTTCATCATGCCAGTTAATAAGAAGCATAAATATTCATGCCAGTGTTTAAATGCGTACATGATGGATTGTCGGTGTGTCAAGATGTTTAGACGACGTAATTTTCCACCACGCAAGCTTGTTTCCGCTTGACGAGCCCCTCGTCGCGCAAATATATGTATCCATGTATATTTATGCAAAGAGAGGGATTCATGCAGCCGAACGATCTCGACCGCATCGCTCGACAGATCCGACTTCGCGATCTGCAGGCGGTTTTCGAAGCTGGCGCCGGCCACATCGGCGGAGAAATGTCCGCCATCGACATTCTGACGGCATTGTATTTCCGCGTGCTGCGCATCTGGCCAGATCAGCCGAAACATCCAGAACGCGATCGTTTCGTGCTCTCGAAAGGCCATGTCGCCCTTGCGCTCTACGTAACGCTGGCCAAGCGCGGGTTCCTGCCTGAGGAAGAGGTCAGTACGTTCCTGAGGCCGCATTCGCGGCTAAACGGGCACCCGAACTGCAACAAGGTGCCGGGCGTCGAGACCAATACCGGCCCACTCGGCCATGGCCTGCCCGTTGCGGTCGGCATGGCCAAAGCAGCCAAGCTGACCGGCGCCGGCTATCGTACCTATGTCATGACCGGCGACGGCGAGATGCAAGAAGGATCGAACTGGGAGGCGATCTCGTCGGCCGCGCAGTTCGGGCTCGACAACCTGACGCTGATCATCGACCACAATCGTTTTCAGCAGGGCGCTGCGCTGAAAGATACCAACGACATGGCCCCTTTCCCGGCCAAGCTCGAAGCCTTCGGCTGGGACGTGACCGAGATCGACGGCAACGACATGGACGAGATCGTTCCGGCGCTGGAACGGCGTGGCGACCGTCCGCACTGCATCGTCGCCCATACCAACAAGGGCCATGGCATTTCCTTCATGCAGGACAGGGTCGACTGGCACCACAAGGTGCCGAATGCGGAACAATACGAGATTGCCGTGGCTGAGCTTTCGGAGACGCTGTGATGAAAGACGTGATGACCTCTCCCAAGCTGCACGACTGCCGCGACGCCTTCGTGGCCGTGCTGGAACGCCTTGGCGCGGGTAATTCCAGGATCGTCGCGGTCTGCAATGACTCGGTCGGCTCGTCCAAGCTCGGCGGCTTCAAGTCAAAATGGCCGGAACGGCTGGTCAATGTCGGCATCGCCGAACAGAACATGGTCGGAGTCGGCGCCGGCCTTGCCAATGGCGGGCTCCTGCCCTTTGTCTGCGGCGCCGCCTGCTTCCTCACCGGCCGCTCGCTGGAGCAGATCAAGGCCGACGTCGCCTATTCCAACGCCAATGTGAAGCTCATCGGCATTTCCTCCGGCATGGCCTATGGCGAGCTTGGGCCTACGCATCATTCCGTCGAGGACTTTGCCTGGCTGCGCGTGCTGCCGAACCTGCCGGTGATCGCGCCCTGCGATTCGATCGAAACGGCGGCTGCCGTGGAATGGGCGGCCGCTTATGAGGGTCCTGTCTTCTTGCGCCTGTCACGCGTGGGCGTGCCCGACGTGCTGCCGACCGGCCACACATTCGAACTGGGTAAGGCTAACCTGTTGCGCGACGGCGATGCGATTACCCTGGTAGCCAACGGCACGCTCACCCACCGCATGCTGAAGGCCGCCGACCTTCTGGCCGCAAGGGGGATCGAGGCGCGAGTGCTGAACATGGCGACGGTTCGCCCGATCGACGTCGATGCTGTGGTCGCCGCGGCCCGGGAGACCGGCGCCATCCTGACGGCGGAAGAGCATTCCACCTTCGGCGGCCTCGGCTCGGCGATTGCAGAGGTCGTGGTGGCGGAAGCCCCCGTGCCGATGAAGATCCTCGGAGTTCCGGGCATTTTTGCGCCCACAGGATCAGCTGAATTCCTATTGGATGAATTCGGCATGTCCCCCGCCGCCATTGCCGAGGCGGCCATCCCTCTGATTGCACGGAAATCTTCACGCGCGTGATGTCGCGGGTCTAGATAACGTACCGGGCGCGGCAAATCCTCCCGTCGCCCCCAATTCCTGCCTGTCGGAGACGCCATGACGACCGCCATTCTCTCCATTGACCAGGGCACCACGAATTCCAAGGCGGTGCTTGTTTCGACGACCGGAGAAATTCTGTCGCGCGGCTCTTCTCCGGTCGGCATCGAGCACCCCCAGCCTGGCTGGGTCGAACAAAGCCCGCTTCGCATTTGGGAATCGGTGCAGGAGGCGATCACCACCTGTTTGCAGGCCGGACCGGCGGTTGACATCCTGGGCATCGCGATTTCGAACCAGCGCGAGTCGGTCACCGTTTGGGACGCGCTAACGGGCAAACCACTCGGCCCGGTGGTCAGCTGGCAATGCCGCCGCAGCGCGCCGGCCTGCGCCGAATTGATCGCGGCAGGTCATGCATCGCGGGCCCAGGCGCTCACCGGTCTGCCCATCGACCCCATGTTCCCCGGCCCCAAGATGAAATGGCTTCTCGATCGCGTGCCGGCTGGACATAAGGTCCGGCTGGGCACGATCGATGCGTGGCTGATCCATTGCCTTACGGACGGTGCGGTCCATGCCTGCGATGCCGCCAACGCCGCCCGCAGCCAACTTTACGACCTCACCCGCCAGGCCTGGAGTGATGAACTCTGCGACCTGTTCGGCGTGCCGAAAGCCGCACTGCCCGAGGTGCGCGACAGCGCCTCCCGCTTCGGCGTTACGAGGAACGTGCGGGCCCTCAAGGACGGCATCCCGATCGCCTCGGCCATCGGCGACAGCCATGCCGCGCTTTTCGGACATGGCGCCTTCAATCCCGGTGACGGCAAGGTAACCTTCGGCACCGGCTCGTCGATCATGACGACGCTGCCCCGCTTCATCGCGCCGCAGCAGGGTATCACAACGACGATCGCCTGGTCGATAAACGGTCAACCGACCTATGCGTTCGAAGGCAATATCCTGGTCTCAGCCGCAGCGCTGCCATGGATGGCTGAGATGCTTGGTCTGCCTGATGTCAAGTCGCTGACCGATCTGGCCGCGACGGCTGGACCTGGCGGACCGGGCTTCGTGCCGGCCTTCGTGGGCCTCGGGGCGCCCTATTGGCAGGCCGATGTGCGGGCGCTGTTCTCCGGCATCACCTTTAACACGACCCGCGCCCAGATGGCCCGCGCGGTGACAGATTCCATGGCCTTCCAAGTCTACGACGTTTTCAAGGCGATGTCGGCGCAATCGCCGACGCCGCTCGGCTGCCTCTATGCCGATGGCGGGCCGAGCAAGAACACCTTCCTGATGCAATGCGTCGCCAACACACTGAACCATGTCATTACGCAGTGCGACGCACCCGAGGCGTCCGCCCTTGGCGCGGCCTATCTGGCGGGCCTTTCGCTGGGCGTCTGGCCCGATCTTGCCGCGATCGCCGCCCTGCCGCGCGCCGGCAATTCCCTCTTGCCGTGTGCTTCCGACGCCACAGAACGACTTCTGGTCTGGCAGGATGCAATCTACCGCTCGACCGTTCCGGGTCCTTCAACTATGAGTGAATAAAAATTCACACTTGGAGGACCCCATGGGACGGCTCAACGAGCTGCGACTGATTGCCCGAATTGCGCAGATGTACCATGTCGAAGGCAAGCGGCAGGCGGAGATTGCCGAGATCATGCGCATGTCGCAGGCAACCGTTTCGCGCATGCTGAAGCGGGCCGAGCAGGAAGATATCGTGCGCACGACGGTCATTCCACCGCCGGGAACCTTTGCCGACCTCGAAACCGCGCTGCGCGACCGCTATGGGCTGACCGAGGCCATTGTCATCGACTGTTCCGAAGATCGCGATGGTGCGATCATGGCTCGCATTGGGGAGGCGGCGGCTCATTTCCTCGAGGTGACCCTTCAGGAGGATGAAATCATCGGCGTTTCAAGCTGGAGCCAGACCATCTTGCGCATGGTGGACAACATCCACCCCTTGAAGAGCGCCAAGGCCAAATACATCGTGCAGATCCTCGGCGGCATGGGAGACGCGTCGGTCCAGACGCACGCCACACAGCTAACGGCCCGTCTCGCCAAATTGACAGGAGGCGAACCGCGCCTGCTCCTGGTTCAGGGCATCACGTCGTCGCGCGAGGCAAAACTCGTCATGCTGGCCGACCCGGTCGTGCGCGGAACGATGGACCTGTTCGGACGTCTCAGTCTTGCGATCGTTGGCATCGGCGCCGTCGAGCCGTCAGAGCTTCTCGCCCGCTCCGGCAACGTCTTCTCCCGCCAGGAGATGGCGATGCTGAACGAGGCGGGCGCCGTTGGCGAGATCTCCTTCAGGTTCTACGACCAGGACGGAAAGCCGGTTGAAACTCCGCTGAACGAGCGTGTGATCGGCATCTCGCTGGAAGATCTGAAGAAAGCCGACCGTGTCATGGCATTGGCGGGCGGAGAATCAAAAACCCAAGCCATCGCTGGCGCCCTGAAACTGGGTGTCATCGATGTGTTTGTCACCGACAAGTTCACTGCAGCGAGACTGACGGCCTGATCTGGTCCGAGATCGGACCTTTGGCCTGCTGCGCATTATGGAGGAAACACCATGAAACGTTTTGCAGGCCAGACGGTTTTCGTCACGGGGGGCAACAAGGGCATCGGCCGCGGCATCGCCAGGCGCTTTGCCGAAGAGGGGGCCAAGGTCGCCATTGCCGCAATCGAAAAAGACGTGGCCGAGGCGGCCGAGGCGCTTGCTCAGGAAACCGGCGCACAGGTTATCGGCCTCACGTTGGAAGTGACCGACGCGAACGCTGTGCGGAACGCCTATGGCGAAGCCGAGGCGAGACTGGGCGCCATCTCCGTTTCCGTCCAGAACGCCGGCGTGATCACCATCGCCAAGATCGAGGACCTCACTGAGCGCGAATGGGACCTGAACCTGGACGTGAATACCAAAGGGGTCTTCCTGTGCTGCCAGGAGGCTATCCGCCGTTTCCGTGCCAGTGGCACCAAGGGCCGTCTTATCAACACCGCTTCCGGGCAGGCCCGCCAGGGGTTTATCTACACGCCGCACTACGCCGCCTCGAAGTTCGGCGTGATCGGGCTGACGCAGAGCCTTGCCAAGGAACTGGCCCGTGAAGGCATCACAGCCAACGCGATTTGCCCCGGCATCATTCACACCGAGATGTGGGACTACAATGATCGTGTCTGGGGCCAGATGCTCGGCGAGTATGGTCCGGGCGAGCTTATGGCGGAATGGGTCCGCGGCATCCCGATGGGCCGCGCTGGAACGCCCGCCGAAGTCGGAGCGCTCGTCGCCTTTTTGGCTTCGGACGATGCGGCTTACATCACAGGGCAGACGATCAACGTGGACGGCGGATTGATCATGTCCTGAATTCGTTCTGAAGCGGACGTTGCCGACCTCCTTGCTGCGGCAACATCGCGACATCCCGGTGCGAAGCCGTCAAGAATTCGCACCGGCAAGGCAGGGATTGGCCGCGTTGGCTTGGCCTGTCTCCCGCTACGGTTCCTTCGTGCTGAGCAACTGCGCAGTGTGCACCTTCGCGTATCGGGAGAGTCCGATTTTTATGCCGATCAGCACGGGGGCGGCGATTACAAAAAGCAGGGCGAAACCATTTTCTCATTCCCTGTTGAATGCTGATGACCTTAGACAGCCCCAGGCAGTAGCCTGCCGCCGGGCTGCCGGGAGTCGTCGATGAGCGCTTCGATCAGTTCACTCCGTGGTGGGCGTGGTGAGTTCCTTTTCGTCGGTGTCGAGGACGAACACGGCCAAGAGGCGTGCAGGTTCCCTGTCGCTGGCGTTCGCGCTTACGCCATGAAGGGAGCCGGGCTCTTCGTAGAAGTTCTCGCCGGCGTTGTAGACCCTTTCCGGCGAGCCGTTGACGCTGCTGCGGATCGCGCCCTCGAGGACTGTTGCATAGATGAAGGCAGAATCCGGATGCGTATGGGCCGGCGACGCGCCGCCCGGCTCGTATTCGACGAGCACGCCCTTCATGCTCTTGCCGGGGACGTTCGGAAGGGGTCGATCGAATACGACCGTCACCTTGCCCGCGGGCCGGTCGCCGGCCGAGGCTGCGGTGATCGAGAGCGCTGCGAAGGCAACGGCTGAGAGAAATCGTATAAACATTGCAGTTCTCCTTTAAGTTATCTGTCATGAAGACCCTGCCCGGTGCCAGGCCGACGCTTTCCTGATTTGTCCATAGGCCTGATTTGTCCGAGCCTTAGCGTCCTGCTTGGGCCGCCGACCGGCCGAGCCAGTCCTCGAACCGGATCGCGCCGATACGCGGGTTCTCGCCGGGGGTCAGCGATTGATCGTCGAGAACGGCGCCGAAGTAGCGCGCGTGGACGTCCGGAACGACCTTGCGCGTGTCCTGCGTTGCCCGCAGGAAGCGCCTGACCAGTTCGTCGAGCGGAACGGCCTCCGGACCGGCGACTTCGATCGTGCCGTTGACCGGCGGTGCGAGCGCGACATCGGCGAGCGCCGCCACCACGTCGTCGGACGCGATCGGCTGGAACAGCGCCGGCGACAGGCGAATCTCCTCGCCGGTAGTGGCCGACTGGGCAATGCCGGCGACGAACTCGAAGAACTGGGTGGCGCGCAGGATGGTGTAGGGAATGCCGGACGCCTTGATGAGGTTTTCCTGCGCGACCTTCGCCCGGAAATAGCCGTTCTCGGGAAGCCGTTCGCTACCAACGATCGACAGGGCAACATGTCGGCGCACGCCGGCGGCAGCTTCCGCGGCCAGCAGGTTACGGCCCGACGTCTCGAAAAACTCGAGGACGGCCTTGTCTTCCCATGCCGGCGCGTTCGCCACGTCGACGACGATGTCGGCGCCATCCAGCGCTTCGGCCAGGCCTTCGCGGGTGATGGTGTTCACGCCCGTGTTGGGGGAGGCTGCGAGCACGTCATGGCCGCGCCCCCTGAGGTTCTTCACAAGTTTCGATCCGATGAGGCCGGTGCCTCCGATGACGACGATCTTCATGAGTTCTCTCCGCTTCTCTCGACCGCAACCATTGCCGTCGATGTGGATGGAGAGTGCCTGCGCGCGTCTGGGAAGTCCCTGTGACGGGCTTGAATTGCCCTTCAGGGAAGCTTGGTTTTTCGTCCAAGGAACGTTGTTTCGACCGGCATGCTTTGCTGCGAGCGGTGCAGCCAGTTACGCGCTGCCGTGCTATCAACGTCAAATGATATTCGCCAGTTTCCCGGACTGAGAGCCGAGGGCGCTTGGCTAGGGGGTGCCGACGTGCAATTCATGTTTGGAGACTACGTGCTTGATCCGGAGCGCCGGGAACTTACTTTGCGCGCGCAAGTCGTGGCTGTCGGGCCGCAGGTCTTCGACCTGCTGCTGCATCTCATAAGGAACCGCGACCGCGTCGTCAGCAAGGACGACCTGCTCAAGGCGGTGTGGGGCGGCAGGATCGTCTCGGAATCGACGATCACCAGCCACATCAATGCGGTTCGCAAGGCCATCGGCGACAGCGGCGAAGAGCAGCGCCTGGTCCGGACGGTCGCCCGCAAGGGTTTCCGCTTCATAGGCGAGATCAAGGTCGGCGAGACCGGGGAAGCGCGAGGGCCCGGCGGGTCAAGCGTCGCCGAACACGCGTCCAGCGAATCGAGGGAGCCACCGTCCGCGCTCATCCTCCCGGACAAGCCCTCCATCACCGTCTTGCCCTTTCAGAACCTGAGCGGCGATCCGGAGCAGGAGTATTTCGCCGACGGTGTGGTGGAGGACATCATCGCCGCCCTGTCTCGCATGCGCTGGCTGTTCGTCATCGCGCGCAATTCGAGTTTTTCCTACAAGGGTCGCGCGGTGGATGTGAAGGAAGTGGGCCAGGAGCTTGGCGTGCGCTACGTGCTGGAGGGCAGCGTGCGCAAGTCCGGGAACAAGGTGCGCATCACCGGACAGCTGATCGACGCCACCACCGGGACGCATCTCTGGGCGGAGCGCTTCGAAGGCATGCTCGACGACATCTTCGTGCTGCAGGACCGGATGGCCGAAAGCGTCGTCGGCGCGATCGCACCCCAACTCGAGCGGGCAGAAATCGAGCGCGCCAAGCGGAAACCGACGGAAAGCCTGGACGCTTACGACTACTACCTGCGCGGCATGGCGAAGCTGCACAGCGGGACCCGCGAAGCCATCGACGCGGCGCTGCCCTTGTTCTACAAGGCAACCGAGCTCGACCCCGAATTTGCGTCGGCCTATGGCATGGGGGCCTGGTGCCATTTCTGGCGCAAGGTGAATGGCTGGATGATTGATCGTCCGCGGGAGATCGCCGAGGGTGCTCGCTTGGCGCGGCTGGCGGTCGAGCTCGGCCGGGACGATGCGGTCGCCCTGACGAGAGGCGGGCATGCGTTCGCCCATCTCACCGGGGACCTCGACGGCGGCATCGCGCTGCTCGACAGGGCCGTGCTGCTCAACCCGAACCTCGCCCCCGCCTGGTACCTCGGCGGCGCCTTGCGCGCTCTCCGCGGCGAAACAGACGCCGCCATTGAGCACTTGGCGCATGCCGTTCGCCTGAGTCCGCTGGATCCGGAAATGTTCCGGATGCAGGTCGGGATGGCGCTGGCACATTTCTTCGCCGCGCGCTTCGAATTCGCCTCGGCCTGGGCGGAAAAGGCGCTAGGGAACCTGCCCAGTTTGCTCCCCGCGGTCGCCCTGGTCGCGGCAAGCCACGCGCTTGCCGGGCGAACCGAGGAGGCGCGGCAGGCAATGCAGCGCCTGCGCACGCTCGATCCATCCTTGCGCGCCTCCAACCTCAAGGACTGGCTGCCAATCCACCGGCCCGAGGATCTCGCGCGGTTCGTCGATGGCCTGCGACTGGCTGGGCTGCCCGAGTGACCGCTGCACTTTACCGAAACCAGGCGGCCTTGCGCCCCAGTGAGATAAGCAGCAGCCGAGGTCGTCCAGAACAGCTCCGGCGCGGCCTGGTCCTGTGGGCGTTCTGTAGCCCTGTTGCACAACGAAGAACGGCCCCATGGTGCGATCGGACGGTTTGCGCGGCCTGCCCTCAGCTCTTGACCGAGCCCGCCGTCATGCCAGCCAAGAAGTAGCGTTGGGCAACCAGATAGAGCACCAGGAGCGGAAGAGATCCGAGCACGCTCATCGCCATCATCTCGTTCCATTCAAAGGCATGCTGGCCCATCAGGAGCTGGATGCCGATCGGAACGGTTCGAAGGTCCATGGATTTCGTCAGCGTCAGAGCGAAGAGGAATTCGTTCCAGGCGAGCAGAAAAGTGTAGACGGCCGTGGCGACGATGCCGGGGACCGATATGGGAACGATTACCCGCCAAAGGGCTGTCCAACTCGAACCGCCGTCCACCAGCACGGCTTCGTCCAGTTCCTTTGGCAGGGTGTTGAGGTAACCGGTCATCAACAAGATGGCGTAGGGTAGGGTAAAGACCATGTAGGTCAGGATCAGTGCCAGGTATGTGTCGAAGATCCTGAAGGCCACCACCATTCCGAAGTAGGGAATGAGAAGTGTGATGGGCGGCACGGTCTGGGTGCTGATGATGAAGACATTCAGCGTATTCTTGAACCGGAAAGAATAACGGCTGAAGCCGTACGCGGCCAGGATGGCGATGATGAGTGTCAGGACGGTCACAACGCCGGCGACAAAATAGCTGTTGATGAAGAATCGCACCTTCACCGGGTCGTTGAAGATCGTCAAATAGGCCGCGATCGTGAAATCCTCAGGCAGAAGCCTCGGCGGAAGGGCGAAGATTTCAGTGTTCGATTTCAGCGAGCTGAAGAACATCCACACGATCGGAAAGGCGGCGAAGACCAGACCGATCGCGAGCCCGACATAGGTCAGGAGGGCCGGCAGCACCGTGTTTTTGAAGGAACGCTTTGCCATGGCCTTTACCTGCGCTGCTGATGCTTAATGTAGAAGTAGGTGACGCTCATTGAGATGACGAGGATGATCATCGCGCTCGCCGAGGCCAGTGAGAACTCATACTGGGCGAAGGCGAGTTTGTAGGTGAAGGTGCTCAGCACTTCGGTCGAATAGATCGGGCCGCCGCCGGTCGTCATCCACACGAGCGGGAAGACTTGCATCGTCCAGATGAAATCGAGGAGCGCGATGCTGATGATGATGGGCATCAGCTGCGGAATCGTGATGTACCAGAATTTCTCGAATTCGTTGGCTCCGTCGATGCCGGCGGCCTCGTACAGTTCCTTCGGAATGCCTTGAAGGCCGGCGAGCAGGCTGACCATGTAGAGCGGATAGCCGGCCCAGATGTTTGCAAACGTCAAGGCATGGATTGCGGTCCTCGTGGAGGAGAACCACTCGACCTTGAAGTCAACGATATGGAACGCCATCAGCACGCTGTTCACGACGCCGTTCGGGTCGAGGAGCAAGCGCCAGATGATGGCGATGATAACGGCTGTGAACAGCCAGGGCAGGATGTAGAGGACACGCAGGATGCTGCGTACGAGTGGATCCACGCGTTCGGTGTTCAACAGCAGCGCGAAGGCCAGACCAATGATGAAGTGGAAGACCACGCTCATGACCGTGAAATAGAGCGTTTGGACGACTGATTGCCAGAAAACCGGGTTCTTGAAGATAGCAATATAGTTCTGAAACCCGGCGAAGCCGGCGTCCTTCGTCATAATGGCGCCATCCATCAACGAATAACGGAACACCATCGCCATGGGAAACAGCATCAGCAGAACGAGAAGCAACGTGGCCGGCGAAACGTAGAGATACGGCACGAGCTTCCTCATTGTGGTGTAGCGAAGCTTGCCCTTCCTGCGCGCTTTCGTCGGCGCAGCGACCAGAGCCAGAGCGGAACGATTCATGAGGTCTGACTTTCCATTCTACCGAGAATTGGCGAGTTGCACCGGCAGCGCGGAGCGCGCTGCCGGTGCTGGCGAAAACGCCGCGCCTAGAACTTGGCGAGCCAGGCTTTCTGCGTATTGGTAGCAGCGTCCTTGGCCGACTGCGCACCGTCGAACATCTTCTGAACTTCGACGTTCATGTCGCGCATCAGTTCTTCGGCAACGGGAAGGCCGACGAATTCGTTGGCCGGATAACCGCTCTGGAAGATCTTGAAGGCTTCCGCGAAGATCGGGTCGGAGGCCACGAAGTCCGGCTTTGCGTGGACGTTGCCGGGGAAGGCATTGGCGATCGAGACGAGGCGGCCGTTCACGTCCGGGCTCATCAGATATTCGACCAGCTTCCAGGCTTCGTCCTTGTGCTCGCTGCCTTCGCTGATCCCAATGCCCCAGGATGCGTAGGGCATGCCGCGCTTGCCGGTGTAGCCGTCAGAGGCTGGCAGGGCAGAGATACCGAAATTGAGCTTCGGATTTCGTTCGCGGATGAGGTTTACGTGGGCGAGCGAGTCGACCATCATGCCGACACGGCCGTTGACGAATTCCTCGACCTTGTCCTGTTCCTTCTTGGCGAAGATGCCGGGCGATATGATGCCTTCCTTGTTGAGGGACCCGATGTACTCGAGCGTACCGACAACAGCGTCGTTTTCGAGATCCGGCTTGCCGTCCTTCAACATCGAGGCGCCCGAGGCCCAAACCCAGGACATCACGTCGTTCTGGATGCCGCTGGGCGACTGGAGCGACAGCGGCAGGACCCATCCGTACTGGTTCTTGGAGGCATCCGTCATCTTCTTCGCGGCTTCGGCGAATTCCGTGCGTGTGGTCGGCATCTTGTTGACGCCGGCTGCCTTGGCGAGATCCATGTTCACGAAAACCGGATAGACGAACGAGGCGAGCGGGAACATCACGCTCTTGCCCTCGACCTTGATGATGTCGGTGATCTGGCTCTTGTCGTAGTTCGCCTTCTCCATCAGTTCGTCCATCGATGCGATGGCGCCCTGCTTGCCGAGGCCGTTGACCCAGGCACCGTCGAGGCCAACCACGTCGCTGAGCGTACCGGAAGCGGCACCGACGACGATCTGGTCGCGGGTCGTGGCATAAGGGCCGCTGACGAGTGTGACCTTGATGCCGGGGTTCTTGGCTTCAAAATCGTCCATGATGCTGCGCAGCGCACCGGCGGGCATTTCGGGCTCCCACCACTGGATGAACTCGATGGTGGTGTCGGCGAATGCCGATGTGGTACAGAGCGCCCAGGCAGCCACGGCGGCCTTCATCGTCATGCTGAGGTTTGTGAAAATCATGTCTGCCTCCCATTGGACTTTCAGCGGATCGATCCTCCCAGATCGCAGCAGAAGTAGGTTCCTTGAGGCGCCTGCCTGTCAACGAGGAACTGTGATCGAGAGAGGGATGGAAGGACCTTTTTGTGCCGAATCCTTACCTAAATATATGATACAAAGGGATAAAAAAAATTTGCGCGCGCAAATTTTTTTGCGCTATATTTATTGGCTGTGACGCATTATTTCCTTACTTTCGCAAGCAAATGAAAGTTTACTCAATAAATCGAAATATGACTGCCGGCACCGGTTTCGTGGCGAGCGTTCACGATTGTCAGTCGAAACGAGCGACTTGCAGCCGTATAACGCCGGAGCGCGACCGGACGGATATTTTCGATTTTCGCAAGAAAGTGCGATTTTGGGGCGATCCGGGCGGCGAGCGTCCGACGCGACAACGCCCTCTTGAGACTATATGCAAAGAAGGAAACGCCGTCCTCACCGTATCGCGCGACGTGGATGCGACCACTGCAATTGCCAACTTTCGGCAGAGACCAGTGCGTTTTATCTATTGCTTAATTTTGCGCGACATCGGATTTCTGCTGTGCGAACGAGTTCGATTTTTCGCTCGCTCAGCGTGTCGTCCCGCATGTCGGTAAGGAATTGAATGGCCAAGAAGAGTTACAGATCGATGGACGATTTCGCGAGCGCATGTGGCGTTTCGCGGCCGACGCTGTCGAAATATTTCGACGATCCGACGCAGGTCAAGGAAGTGACCCGCAAGCGCATCGAGGCGGCGCTCAAGAAGTCGAATTTCGAGCCGAACCTTTTTGCCCGTCACCTCAATCGCAAGCGGACCAAGAATATCGGCATCCTGGTGCCGACCATGTCGGACCCATTCTATGTGCAGGTCGTCTCCCTGATCGAGCTGGAATTGCGCGCAAAGGGCTTCTGGCCCGTGCAACTCTCCTCCCACACGCGGCCTGAGCTGGAGGAGGAGGCGGTGCGGACACTCCTGTCACTCAAGGTCGCGGGCGCGGTGGTCGCTCCGCTGGGGGCTGGGTCGCGCCGGTCGGCGCTGGAACGGCTGACCGATGCGATCCCCGTCGTCTGCTTCGACAGTCCCGCCAGCATCGACCTGCCCTTCGTCGGGAATGACAATACACAGAGCGTCGCGGCCATCGTCCAATATCTGTGTCGGTCCGGCGAAGCGCCGATTTTCCTGGAGGTTCCGCATCTGACCGAAAATGCGAGCGAACGGCAGGCGAGTTACCGCGCCACCATGATCCGGGAAGGTCATTCGCCTCTTGTCATCGATTGCGAGGCCCCACCCTCCTGGGAATTCGAGCGCCTCGGCTACGAACAGATGCAGCGGATCCTCGCCAAGGGCAGCCTGCCGGGCAAGACGCTGCTTTGCGCCAACGACCGGTTCGCCTTCGGAACGATGGCAGCCGCGTTCGCCTCTGGGCTGAAGATTGGCCGCAGCGATTCCTGCGATGTGCGCATTGCAGGCCACGACGATCATCCACTGAGCCGCTACACCTGCCCGTCGCTGACGACCATGGCGCAAAATGCCCCCGAAATTGCCGCCAAAGTGGTGGAGCTTCTGTTGAGGCGCCTTGATGATGAGGACGACGACCGGACGGCAGGGACGAAGAGAGTGATCCTCGAGGCGACCCTGGTGATGCGCGAGTCGGCCTGAGGTTTCGTTCGCCGGCCGCGCTTTCACGGGCGGATGGCGGGGTCCATGCTGCGCCACGCTGCTGCAATGGCCTCCAGCGCCTCCTTTGCCTCCGGTATGGCGCGTCCCATGGACACGAAGCCGTGAATCTGTCCCGGCCATATCCGACACGTGGCTTGTGCTTCCAATTCCAGTCGCTTCGCATAGGCTGCGCCCTCATCGAACAGCACGTCGTGTCCCGCAAGGACGACGAAGGCGGGAGCAACGCCAGCAAGAGATGCTGCGCCGAGCGGCGAGGCGCGCCAGTCCGAGCGGCTGGCGGCCTGTGGAAGGTAATGGTCCCGGAACCATGTCATCGCGGCCGCCGTCAGGCCGAAATCCTCGGCATAGCGCCCGTAGCTGTCCAGAGCCTGCTGCTGATCCGTGACGGGATAGATCAGCACCTGACCGATCACCCCGGGAATGTCTCCGTCCCGTGCCAAGAGCGCGATGACCGCGGCCAGATTTCCGCCGGCGCTGTCGCCGCCGACGATGATCCTCGCCGGGTCGATGCCGAGGATGTCGGACTGATCCTTCATCCAGACGAGTGCCCTGGCGCAATCCCCCAGCGCCTCCGGGAAGGGGTGGTCCGGGGCCAAGCGATAGTCCGGTGAAACGACGACGGCCCCGACCGCGTTGGCGAGAGAGCGGCAGATATCCTCGTGGGTCTCCGGCGCGCCGATCACCCAGCCGCCGCCGTGGAGGTAGAGCAGGGCGGGGGCACCCTGTCGCAGTGCGCCGCGGCCTCGCCAGATCTTCAGCCTGATGCCGCCGATACGCTCTTCCCACGTCTCATCCACCTCTTCGAGCGGCCATTGGCTCTTTGCGAAGCTGTCGAGATACTGCGCCCGCGCCTCGATCGGCGTGCAGCGTTCGATCGAGATCTGCGGATCGTCCGACCAAGCGAGGGCGCGCTTTGCGGATCCGTCCAGTTTCGTCATCCGAGCAGGCTTCTCGCTTCGTCTTCCTTCAGTTCCTTCGGCTGTGCGACCGTGCCGGCGATGGTTTGGGCGACACCGGTTTCGCCGGCCCGCAGGATCGCCTCCATGACTTCAAGGACATGCAGCGCGAGATCGCCCGAAGCGCGTGGCGAACGGCCTTCGATGATTGCGCCCGCGAGATCGGCGAGGCCAAGCATGCGGTAGTTTGCGCGATCGGGTGCTGCGATAGGCCAGTTGACGGCACCGAAGAGTTCGCTGGCGGTGTCCGTTTCCTGCCAGGGCGCGCCACGGTTGGAAAGTGCCACGACGCCGCCGAAATTATCCGGGTCGGGCAGGCGCAGCGACCCCTCGGTGCCGTGCAGCTCAATGGGGTGATTGGAGTGGCGGAACACGTCCCAGGAGGCGCCGAAGGTGATAGCGGCGCCACAATCGAATTCCAGGAGCGAGAGCACGCTGGTCGGGGTGTCGATCCTGAAGGTTGTGCCCTTCTTTGCCCCCTCTGCCGTGATCAGGCGTTCCTCCTGCCCGCTCCTGGCGACAGCCTGCACGCGGCGGATGGGTCCCATCAGATTGACCATCATGGTGAGGTAATAGGGGCCCATGTCCATGACCGGGCCGGCGCCGGCCTGGTAGTAGAAGCTCGGGTCGGGATGCCAGTGCTCCATCCCGCGTCCCATCATGAAGGCGGTTCCGGTCACCAGCTTGCCGACAACACCGGCTTCCAGTTGGCGCCGTGCATGGCGTCCTGCCGCGCCCAGGAAGGTGTCGGGAGCCGAGCCGAGCGCGAGGCTCTTCGCGGCTGCCGCATCGACCAGCTGCCTTCCCTCATAGGCCGTGACGCCGAGCGGCTTCTCGGTGAAGACATGCTTGCCCGCCGACAGCGCCTGTATCGAAACATCGAAATGTGCAGCTGGAATCGTCAGGTTCACAATGAGGTCAATATCCTTGTCGTCGATGAGGGAATCGACATCCGTCGCGCGCAGGTTGAACTCCGCCGCGCGGCGCTTGGCAGCCTCCATGTTGAGATCTGCGCAGGTGGTGATTTCGACGCCGCGGAACAGGGGCGCATTGTGCATGTAGGCGAGCGAAATGTTGCCGCATCCGACCACCCCGATTCTGAGTTTCGTGTCATTCGTCTGTGTCATCTTGAAGAGCCCGATCTTGCCGGTCTGCGTGAGGGGTTCCGAAACGGAACGTCGAATATAGTCGCGAGACATAAATTATATTGACGCACGATAACATTTTATCTTACGTAGTGACAAGACGTTTGGAGGCGGCGCAATCCCGAGGATACCGACGTTCCGGTTTCCGTCCATCCTCGTCCGGGATGGGCTGCCTTTCCGATCACGACGAAACGGGTGGCCCTGTGGAGGCTTGTATGCGCAGGCCAAGGCCGTCGGCTTCTGTGCCGACGTGCTCATCAATCGAGAGGTCAGGACCAAAATATGAAGACTGCAGAACTGCAAATCGGCTGCCAGACATTCACGTGGGAGATGTTGGGCGCACAGTGGACTGGCGGGCCGGATGACCTGGTGGGTGCAATCGCCGACGGCGGCTATTTCGGTATCGAGATCACTGACACGATG
Source organism: Pararhizobium sp. LjRoot235 (assembly GCF_964254145.1). Classification (NCBI taxonomy): domain Bacteria; kingdom Pseudomonadati; phylum Pseudomonadota; class Alphaproteobacteria; order Hyphomicrobiales; family Rhizobiaceae; genus Pararhizobium; species Pararhizobium sp. LjRoot235. Next base: position 1,166,793 of record NZ_CAXUSP020000002.1, read on the forward strand.
ATCGGCCACTATGCGCTGCACCCCGCTGCCTTTGCCCGGACGCTTGCGGATGCGGGCTTGAAGCTGGTCTCTGTTGCCTTCGGTTCGTCCAGCGGCTTCACTGTCCTGGAAAAGATTGCTTCCGACCTCGATACCACCCGCCGTTGGGTGGATTTCGCCGCTCATTTCCCCGGCGCGCTCGTGTCGATGGGCTCGGCGACGGTCGTTTCGGATGGCCGGCGCGATGACAAGTTTGCGGTTGCGGCTGAATGCTACAATCGCTCCGCGGAAATCGGGCGGGCCGCCGGCGTCGCCGTCGCGGTGCATCCGTCCTCGCACCACAAGACGCTCCTCTTTTCCCGCGGGGACTATGACCGCCTGTTCGCGTTCCTCGATCCGCAGGTCGGCTGGGTACCGGATACCGGCCATATCCTGCGCGGCGGCCAGTCGATGGATGACACGCTGGCAGCTCACCGCGCCCGCATCCGCTACGTCCACCTCAAGGATGTCGACGCAGACGGTACCTGGGCGATGCTTGGTGCCGGCGTCTGCGATGTGCCGGCCGTGATCACGGCAGTTCGTCAGGCCCCGGAGTTCAACGGCTGGATCGTGGTCGAGGAGGAGTCCGACCATGCCGGCAAGGATCCGGCCGCCGCCGTTCGGCAGAACCGCGAGACGTTGCGCCGTTTCGGTTTCTAGTCGATGGACTGTTGCCGGCCGCCGACCGTTGTCAAGGGCGTGCACCGAGGCGTCCCCCCGCGGTTTGCGGCGATGGCGAGGCCACCCGCAGCTCACGCGTAGCGGACTTCGACGCCCAGTTTTTCCAGGCGGTTGCGGATGCTGTGCGGCATGTTGCTGTCGGTGATGATCAGATCGACGCGTGACAGGGAAAAAGCCTTGGAGGATGCTCCGATATCCCATTTGCTGGAATCCGCCACGAGTACCACGCGACGGGCCATGCGCACCAGATTGCGCTTGGTGCGCGCAATGTCTTCCGAGACATCGACGACGTCGAAGGACTGATCGATCGCGTGGGCGCTGACGAAGGCCTGGTGCGCGACGAGCCCGCCGAGCGCCTTGTCGGAATCCGCGACGATCGTGCTGACGGTGCTCGGAAAAACCCGGCCGCCGATCATGTGCACGTCGAGTCCCGGCCGGTACATCAGATGCTGCGCGATATTCATGGCTGTCGTCGCCACCACGACGTTGTTGACCGGCGGCATCTGCATGGCCACCTGCAACAGCGTGGAGCCGCTATCGAAGACGATCGACTGGTTGTCGATGATCTGGCGGGCGGCCACCTGGGCGATCCGCCGCTTGGCGTCGAAATTGCGCTGCATGCGCTCTTCGAAAGCGGCGGCAGGGGAATCGGCGGGCAAGGCGACTGCGCCGCCATGGGTTTTGATAAGCTGCTTCTTGGCGTCCATGATTTCGAGGTCGGAACGGATCGTCACTTCCGAAACCTCGAAGAATTCTGCGAGTTGACGGGTGCGCGCCTGACCGACCCGTTGAAGTTCCAGCAAGATCTGATGCCGTCGCTGTTCTGCAAGCATATGTGACCTCGAATTACCTCTGTTGATGATGAGACTTTCTTTCGAAAATCGAAAGCGCGCCATTCCATTATTTCTTTCCAGAAAAGCAGATAACGATTTTGTCGGAGATTAGCACGCCAAAAATTTCCAAATAAGGTAAAAATGAAAGAAATCGAAATATTGAATGTTGTTTTGTTTTCGAGTTAGGGTCATCTGACATCAGCGCCGCAACCGTAAAGGGATTTTTTGATATGGGTCTTGGAACAAAAATTCGCCTCTCCCGTCTGTTCTCCAACCCATCAGGTAATCTTTTCGGAGGCGCAGTCGATCATTTCGTCGGCTATGGCAATGTGCGTGAAGGAGGCCTTGCCGACCTGCCGGGCGCGCTGAAGCGCGTCGTGGCCGGAGGCCCCGACTACATCAGCATTCAGCCGGGTGCGGCGCGTCATCTCTGGTCGGAATACGCCGGGAAGGCGGCGCTGGTTATCCAGGCCGGCTGCTTCACGGCCGACGACCGCATTCGCCAACTCATCGCAACGCCCGAGGATGCGGTGCGTTATGGCGCCGATGCGTTGGCAGTCGCCATTCCGGTGCGCGGCAACACCGAAGGCGAATATATTCGCTGGCTGACCGATACGGTGAATGCGGCGGCCCGCTTTGAGATGCCGGTCATCGCCCATGTCTATCCGCGCGACTTCGCCAACGGCGGCAAGATCGTCTTCACGCCGGATGAAATCGCCTATGCGGTGCGCATCGGCTACGAGACCGGCGTGGACGTCGTCAAGGTCGGCTACACGGGCGATTTCGACTCGTTCCGCGAAACGGTGGCGACCTGCCCGATCCCGGTCGTCATCGCCGGCGGCCCCAAGACCAATACGCTGCTCGGCGCCCTGGAGCAGACGTCCGACGCCCTGCGCGCCGGTGCCAAGGGTGCCGTGGTCGGCCGCAACCTTTGGGGTCACGGTGATACCACCAAGGCCGCGCGCGCCTACAAGTTCGTCATTCACGATCGGATGGCGCCGGAGGAGGCGTTGGCGGCTGCCGGTGCGTAAGATATGTCACGCCCACTTCATGTTCTGGGTTTCGGCGCCCTGGCAATCGACGACATCATCTATGTCGATCGGGCGCTGACGGCCGGCAAGGGGAAGGTGACGAAGCGCGCCACCGAGCACGGCGGCAACGTGGCAACAGCCCTGGTGGCTGTCGCCCGGCTCGGCGGACGCGGCGCATTCATCGGGTGGCTGAACGATCAGCCGCTCGCCGATGTCGGTGGTCGCGAGCTCGAGCGGAACGGCGTGGATATATCTTTTGCACCACGCCATCCATTCGCCGCACCGATCCGGTCCGTGGTCATGGTCGGCCCTGACGGCGACCGGTTTATCGCCTATGACGACGACGTCTTGCATGGCACCTCGGATGCGCTGCCGGACGCTGTACTGACGCAGGCGCCGGTGCTCCTGATCGACGGCTATTCCGTGCATTCGGAATCAGTGGTTGCCCGCGCACGCGCGCTTGGCCTTTCCATTGTCGCCGATATCGAATGGACTGTCGGTCCCGCGACCGACCGGATCATGGCTCTGACCGATCATCTGGTACTGCCGATCTCCTTCGGTAAGTCCTACACTGGCGAGAGCGATCCTGCCGTGATCCTTGAAAGGCTCTGGTCAGCCGAGCGCTCCGCGGTCGTTCTCACAGATGGCGATCGCGGTTCCTACGTCCGGCAGAAGGACGACGCCGTCCGCTGGCATGTTCCGGCCTATGCGGTACAGGCGGTCGATACGACCGGTGCGGGGGACTGTTTTCATGGGGCATATGCCTTCGCCCTGGCGGAAGGGAAGGGACCTCTCGGTTGCGCGGCCTATGCCACAGCCGCTGCCGCCGTCTCCGTGACAGCCCATGGCGGGCGCAGGGGGCTGCCCGGCAACCAAACGTGCCAGGCGTGGATGATGGGTGAAAATGCGCCTAGACCCGCGCCTTTGACGTCCGGGTAAAACCCAGATCCCTGCCTGCGTGGCCGTGCATGTCGGTGGACCGTGCTCGTCCGCGGTGGGCGCAGCTGATGACCGCGTCGATCCCCTTGCGAAGTCCCGTCATCGACTGTCTAGCAGCAAAAATATACGCGCGTTAAAAAATAACATTGCATACATATAATTTTTTCGATAGTGAAATATATATATTTTTCAGTATGTTGAAGCTATGTCAGATCGCAGACGAACCTTCTTCTGGCGATTTTCTGTTGACTTTTAAGCGCAGTCCTGAGCCTCTTGTATGAAGGCTGGGGAGGTGATGGGCAAGCGCCGTCCTTGGGTGCGGCCGAGACTGGGCCTTGGGAGGAAATGACGTGGCGGTGGTTGTGCTGGACAAGATCTGCAAGACCTATGGAAACAACTACCATGCAATCAAGGATTTGAGCCTTACCGTCCATGATGGCGAGTTTCTGATTTTGGTTGGCCCTTCCGGATGCGGAAAGTCGACGGCGCTCCGCATGATCGCCGGGCTTGAGGAGATCAGCAGCGGGACGCTGAGCATCGGCGGGCAGGATGTCGTGGATCTCCCACCCAAGGACCGCGATATCGCCATGGTCTTCCAGAGCTATGCGCTCTATCCGCACATGACCGTCTTCGACAACATTGCCTTCTCGATGAAGCTGGCGGGCAAAAGCAACGCCGAACGCACCAAACGCGTCCACGAAGTCGCTAAGATCCTCCAGCTGGAGACGTTGCTGGGCAATAAGCCCGCGCAGCTTTCCGGCGGACAGCGCCAGCGCGTGGCGATGGGGCGCGCCATGGTGCGTGAGCCCGCGGCCTTCCTCATGGACGAGCCCCTCTCGAATCTTGATGCCAAGCTGCGCGTGCAAATGCGGGCCGAAATCGCAAGCCTCCAGCGGCAGCTGGGCGTCACAACGATCTACGTCACCCATGATCAGACTGAGGCGCTGACGATGGGCGATCGCGTTGCGGTTCTGAAGGGCGGCGTGCTGCAGCAAGTGGATACGCCCAAGGCCCTCTACAACCGTCCAATCAATGCTTTCGTCGCCGGCTTCATTGGCTCGCCGTCCATGAACCTGTTTGAAGGGCGTCTGCAGGACGACAAGATCCAGCTGCCGACCTTCGCAATCCCTCTTCCCGCCAGCGCCTTCGAGCGTGCGCCCAGTCTGTCCACCTTCGAGGGAAAGACGATCGTCTTCGGCATCCGGCCGGAAGACCTCTATGACAGACGCCTGCCTTCGGGTGTCGCCTATCCGACGATCCCGGCGCTCGTCAAGTCGATCGAGGAGCTTGGCTCCGAACTGATCGTGCACCTCAACATCGAGGCGGTCCGCGTCGACTCGGGCGACCCCGATGCTGTCGAGGACCTGAGCAGTGCCGCTAATGCCGTCGCGAGGTTCGAAGCCGTCAGCGCGGTCGAGGCGGGCAAGAGCATCGATCTGGCCGTCGATCCCGCCAAGCTGCACTTTTTTCACCCGCAGACGCATATGGCGCTGTGAGATCGAGGCCGGCGATGGCGGTGCGCAAGGAGCATTGTGCGCTGCAAGGGACCGCCTCCGGCCCGCCGGTCTCCGCTATCCATGCCATTCTTTTAGGCGCCGGAGCCGGCGTCGCTTGTCAACGTCAAGACCCAGAGGTTTCCCGGTGCCAAAAAAACTGGAACGACGCCTTCGCGTAGGCGTCCTAGGAGCGGGCCAGATTGCTCAGGCAGCGCATTTCGAGAGCTGCACCAAGGCGGCGAATGCCGATCTCTATGCAATTTGCGACGTGGCTGACGATCTGCGCGAGCGCATGGCGATCACCCATGCGGCGGAGAAGACCTACAAGAACTACGACAAGATGCTCGCCGATCCGGACCTTGACGCCGTGATCATTGCGACCGCTGACGCCTTTCACGTTCCGGCCTCCGTCCGGGCGCTGCAGGCGGGCAAGCATGTTCTTTGCGAGAAGCCCGTCGGCCTGACGGTCGAGGAATGCCTCGAGCTGAAGGCTGTAATTGAAAAATCCGGAAAGATCTTCCAGGTCGGCCACATGAAGCGGTTCGATGCCGGCCTTCAGGCGGCGAAAGCTTTCATTCGCGACGAGATCGGCGATCTGATCGCGCTCAAGGCCTGGTATTGCGACAGCACGCACCGCTATCCGATGACCGATGCGGTCCAGCCGCTGATCGTAACCAGCGCCAGTGCTCGCAAACCTTCCAGCAATCCGAAGGCGGATCTGCGCCGCTACTACATGCTCGCGCACGGATGCCACCTGATCGACACTGCACGCTACTTTGCCGGGGACATCGTTTCTGTTCAGGCGCGCCTGGCGGAGCGCGCCGGTATCTGGTGCTGGTTCATCGATGTGGAATTCGCCTCCGGCACGCTCGGTCACCTCGACCTGACCGTACAGGTGCGCATGGACTGGCACGAGGGCTTCCAGATCTACGGCCAGAACGGCAGCATCCTCGGCAAGACCTATAACCCCTGGTACTACAAGACCAGCGAGGTCGATATCTTCCGGGAAGCCGACGGGGCGACCCATCGCGTGCTCGGCGCGGATGGCCACTTCTACCGCCGCCAGCTGGAAGGTTTCGCCCGTACCATACTGGACAGCATGCCGATGGAAGGCGCCGACATCAATGACGGTCTCGCATCCGTCCAGACCATGGTCGCCATCGCCCAGTCCGTCCAAAGCGGCAAGCCGGTCGCCCTTGCTGATGTGACGGGTGGCATGTGATGAAGCTCGGCATTTTCGCCAAGACCTTCGGGGGGGCGGATCCCGAAACCGTACTGAAGGCGGTTGCCGACGCCGGTTTTGTCTCCGTGCAATACAACATGGCCTGCTCGGGCCTGCCTTCAATGCCGGAGGCGATCGGCAAAGAGCAGGCGCGACCGGTCACGGAAGCCGCGCGAAAGACGGGCATCGAGATCGCCGCCGTCTCCGGTACCTACAATATGATCCATCCCGATCGTGCCGTGCGCGAGGCCGGGCATCGCAAGCTGGCGGCGCTTGCCGAACGCTGTGCCGATCTGTCGACCGGGCTGATTACGCTTTGCACCGGCACGCGTGATCCGGTCGACCAGTGGAAGGAACATCCGGACAACAATACGCAGGACGCTTGGCGGGACCTGCTCGAAGCGATGGGCACGGCCGTCGAGATTGCTGAGCGTAACAATGTCGATCTCGGCATCGAGCCCGAGCTTGCCAACGTCATCAACTCGGCCGAAAAGGCGCATCGTCTGATCGCGGAGCTGAAGAGCCCGCGCCTCAAGATCGTGCTTGATCCCGCCAACCTCTTCGAGCTTGCGACGATCGACGAGCAGCGGACCATCGTCTCGTCCGCTATCGATCTTCTGGCCGACCGGATCGTCATGGCGCATGCGAAGGACCGCAATTCGGACGGCAGTTTCGCCACTGCTGGCAAAGGCGTGCTCGACTATGCGCACTACCTCGGCAGGCTCCGGGCGATCGGTTTTACCGGGAGCCTGATCACACACGGTCTGTTGGCGTCGGAGGCGCCCCGCGTGGGCGGGTTCCTCAAGAGCAAGCTGGAGACCGCCTCCACCGGAGCGGCACGATGACCGAGGCTCAAACCTTTGAAGCCCGCGACGGCACGCATCTGAACGTCGATACGGCTGGGGATGGTATTCCGGTTGTGTTCCAGCACGGTCTCTGTGGCGACGCGGGGCAGACCGGGGAAGCCTTTCCAGCGGAGCGGGGGTTTCGCCGCATCACGGTCGAAGCGCGCGGCCATGGCCGGTCGCAAACCGGAAAGCTGGACAAGCTGTCGATCGCCACTTTCGCGGAGGATATCGCGTCTTATATCGAAAAACATCTTTCGGCACCCGTCGCCATCGGCGGGATCTCGATGGGTGCTGCGATCTCCCTGCGCCTTGCGGTGAAGCGGCCCGATCTCGTAAAGTCGCTGATCATCGCGCGGCCGGCATGGCTGACGGCAGCCGCCCCAAAAAACATGGCGCCTAACGCCGAAGTCGGCCGTCTTCTGAAGAAACTGCCGCCGGATGCGGCCAGGATCGCGTTTCTTGCCGGGCCAACGGGCCAGCACCTCTCGGCCGAGGCACCGGACAATCTGGCATCGCTTATCGGGTTCTTCTCCCGCACGCCTCTGGATATGACCGCCGAACTGCTGACCGCCATTTCCAACGACGGCCCGGGCGTCACGCAAGAGGAGGTGGAGCGGATCGGGGTGCCGACACTCATTATCGGCCACGAGCAGGACGTTATTCATCCCATTGCCTGTGCGCGCGCCCTTGCCGACTGGATTCCGGCGGCACGCTTCGTCCAAATCACCCCGAAGGTCGAAAGCCGCGCGCAGTACGTCGCCGACTTCCGGTTCGCCATGGGCCATTTTCTGAAGGAGCTTTGAGACCATGACCGCCCCATCGAAGAGCTGGATTGCCGCCCTTCCAAAGGACCGCCTGATTGCGGAATTCTCCGTCTGGTCGGCGGACCTCATTCGTCTCGCGGACGATCTCGCACGCGTCGATCCTTATGTGGACGTACTCCATATCGATGTAGCTGACGGCCATTTCGCGCCTGCCATGCTGTTCTTCCCGGATCTCGTTGCCGGCGTCCGCAGGATTTCCGCGCGGCCGATTCATGTCCACCTCATGGTGGACGACAGCATCATCCTTTCGCAGATCGAGCAGTTCGCCGATGCTGGCAGCGGCCTGATCAGTCTTCATGTGGAAAATGAAAACGTCGCCGACGAGGCGCTTGATCTTCTGGATCGCCGCGGCGTTGCCTCCGGCATGGTTCTCAAAGTCGATACCCCCGTCGAGCGCGTCCGCAAATATGCGTCCCGGCTGAGCTTCCTCACGCTGCTCGGCACGGCGATTGGTGTAAAGGGGCAGGAGCTCAATGAGAAAGCCGGCGAACGCCTGCAGCAGGCAAGGCAGATCATCGCTGATTGCGGCGCTAGCCATCGCATCGTGCTTGCCGCCGATGGAGGCATCCGCGAGCACACGGTGCCGCTGCTGCACCAGGCCGGCGCGGAGACTGTCGTCCTCGGCTCGCTCGCCTTCAATGCGCCGTCCCTCGACGAGCGCATGGCGTGGCTGCGCGCTCTCTGAACGGCGGTCATCAGATGCAGCGGCTCGCCATCGGAATTGACCTGGGTGGAACCCAGGTTCGAGCTGCCCTCGTCGACGAGGGAGGCACGATCGTCGCGCGCGTCGAGGATAGGACCGAGGCGATGGCCGGCCCGGAGCGGGTGCTCTCTCAAATCCGCGGGCTCGTTGACCGGCTGTTTTCAAGCACCGATCCGCTATCGGTGGCGGCGGTCGGCATTTCCACCCCCGGTCCGACCGATACGGCCGCCGGGGTCGCGTCGGATATTCCGACCCTTTCGGGCTTTGCCGACTTTCCGCTGAAGGCGGAGGCGCAGAAGCTCTTTCCGTTTCCAGTCAGCCTGGAGAACGACGGGATCGCCGCGGCGATCGGCGAGTGGCAGTTCGGAGCCGGTAAGGGGCTCGACAATCTGGTCTATGTCACCGTTAGCACAGGGATCGGCGGCGGGGTCATCGCCGACGGGCGCGTGGTTCGCGGCCGCAAGGGCATGGCAGGCCATATCGGCCACATGTCGGTGGTGCCGAACGGAGCCCTTTGCCCCTGCGGCAACAATGGCTGTTTCGAGGCCTATGGATCCGGAACGGCGTTTCAGCTTCGTGCCCGGAGGCAGGCCTTGCAATGCAGCGAGACGACGCTTGGCCGTGATGGTTCCGCCATCGAAGGCCAGAGCGTCTTCACGGCCGCAAGGAACGGCGACTGCCTTGCCAACCGGCTGATAGACGAGGAAGCCGAAATTCTTGGCCGCGGTTTCACGAGTTTGATCCATATCTTTAGCCCGGATGTCTTGGTGATGGGGGGAGGCCTCTCCCATGAGTTCGGCCGTCTTCAGCCCGGCATTCAGGGCTACATCACCACATGGGCGATGCCAGCCTTCAGGGATGTGAAGGTGAGGCGGGCGGCATTGGGCCAGAATTCGGGCCTGATCGGCGCCGCGGCCTTGGCGTTTCTGGCCGAGACAGCTCCGTAAGAACGCACTCACAGCTTTTGTGTACACGTTGAGATCAGGGAAGGTGGAAGGTGCTGACAACCAGACTTGAAGGACACGCGCGCGTTGATCGCTGGCGCGTGGTTGCTCGGCCTGACTTTACAATCCGAACAACCTATTATTGTAGTTGATAATTTAGTGAATAGAGAAATTGTAAACGTTTTGCGCGCATTGTTGGCACACTCAATCAGAGTGGAAGGCAACTTCCGATATACTACCGCACAAAGAGCATGAAGTCGCCTTTGTTTTCAGGGGGTTCTCCCAGAAGCATCCCGACGGACTCACTGAGTTTATCGATTTTCTTTCGTCGAAGTAGACCCGGAAAGCACGAAGACACGCCGCGCCCTGCCCCCAATCCCGTTGAAGGAGCCTTATGATGAAATATGCCCCTGTCACAATTCGTACCAGCCTGCTTACGATCGTATCTTTGCTGTGTCTGTCAATAACGGCATTGGCCGGGCGCGAGGTCGCTGGCGCATGGGCAAGATTCAATGATGCGAAAGCGGTTGCCGCCAGCAATCGAACATCTGACCTCTTACTCGCGGCCGCTGGTGATTGGGCTGTTGAGCGCGGCATGGTGAATGCTGCTTTGGCGGGAAAAAATCCAGCTGAAACCACAACAATGGCTTCCGTCAAGGCCAGACGCACGAAAGGTGACGGAGCTTTTGATCTGGCGTTGCAGCAGATCGCAATGGCCCCGGACTTCAAGGATCGGAGCACTATTGTAGCCGAGGTGGGGGCTGCCCAAAGAGAGCTGCTGGAAGCCCGTGGTCAGGTGGACAAGGCGTTGTATGACCCGCTGGAAGAGCGCGACGGTCGTCTGTCCGCGCATTGGGTATCGATCAGCACCAACCTGATCATGAGATCTCAGCATCTCAGGCTCGCTTCACAATATCTACCTGAAACTATCGAAACGAAGATTGACCAGATCCAGGACGTCAAGAGCGCCATCTGGACAATGAGTGAATTCGCCGGGCGCGAGAGAGCGCTTATCGGTCAAGCTGTTTCGAGCGGCCACGTGCTGGACAATGAGAGGCTTCAAACCCTGGCGACATATCGCGGTCGTGTCGAACAATCCTGGTTGGAAGTCAGTTCCTTTCTTCAAAAGGGTGGCGTCACGCCGGAGATGACAGCGGCAGCCGACGCGGTCAATCAAACCTTCTTTGGTCGCTTTGAGAAAATCCGGGGGGAAGTTTATGCCGCTGGAATTGCAGGAACACCCTATCCGCTCCGGTCCGACGAGTGGATCGCTGACGCAACGATGGCCATCGACACCTTGCTTGCTCTGGCTCACAGCACTGGGAACACAGCGGATGCGCTCACAACTACGTCCGCGAGCGAGGCTCAATTGTCGATGATGTTGAATGGTGCGGCCCTCGTCCTTGGATTGGCGTTGGCGGCATGGGCTTTTAAGATTGTGATCGGCGTGGTCTTGCGGCCAATGCAGCGCATTACACGATCAATGACGGCTCTCGCGGATGGCGACCTGACAGCCGAAATCCCCTTTACCGGCAATAGCAACGAAATAGGCGAGATGGCCCGCGCTGTCGAGGTGTTCAAGCAGAATGGCATCAAGGTGCGCGAGATGAACGCGCAGGAGGCGGCGCTGCAGGCCAAGAGCGCCGACCTGCAGTCGGACATCGGTCAGGTGGTGTCGGCGGCGGTCGCCGGCGACTTCACGAAGCGCATCAGCAAGGACTACGACAACGCCGATCTCAACCGGTTTGCGACAAGCGTCAACGAACTGGTGTCCTCGGTCGATCGCGGCATTGCCGAGACCCGGCGGGTGGTGTCGGCGCTGGCCGAGGGCGATCTGACCGAAAGCATGCGCGGCGAGTTCCAGGGCGCCTTTGGCGAGCTCCAGGGCAACGTCAATACGACGATGGCCAACCTCAAGTCGGTGCTCGGCGAGGTCCGCGCCGCCATCGACACGATCAACGGCGGCGCCGGCGAGATGCGCACCGCCTCCGGCGATCTGTCGAAGCGCACCGAACAGCAGGCGGCGTCGCTGGAAGAGACTTCCTCGGCGCTGGAGGAGATCACCGTCGCGGTCAAGAGCTCGACCGAGCGGGCGACGGAGGCCAGCCACATGGTCGACGAGGCGCGCCGCTCGACCGAGCAGTCGAGTGCCGTCGTCAAGGACGCGGTCTCGGCGATGGGACGGATCGAGCAGGCCTCCGGCGAAATCGGCCAGATCATCAACGTCATCGACGAGATCGCCTTCCAGACCAACCTCCTGGCGCTGAATGCCGGCGTCGAGGCCGCCCGTGCCGGTGATGCCGGCAAGGGCTTTGCCGTCGTCGCCCAGGAGGTGCGTGAACTCGCCCAGCGTTCGGCCGGTGCCGCCAAGGACATCAAGGCGCTGATCTCCCGTTCGAGCGGCGAGGTTCAATCCGGCGTCAAGCTGGTGACGGCGACCGGCGAGGCGCTCAGCCTGATCCAGGGCCACGTGGTCAAGATCAACGAACATGTGCATTCGATCGCCACCGCGGCCAAGGAACAGTCGACCGGTCTGTCGGAAGTCAGCACCGCCGTCAACCACATGGACCAGGTGACGCAGCAGAACGCGGCGATGGTCGAGGAATCGACCGCCGCCACCAACCGGCTGGCCGAGGAAGCCGCCAACCTCGCCCGGCTAATCGCCCGCTTCAAGCTTGATGGCGCCACGTCGGAGCGCCGTGCCATCGGCCACGACAGCAGGCCGGTTGCCTCGCCCGCCCGCGCGCTTGGCCAGAAACTGGCCGGTGCCTTTGGCGGCGGCCGAACGGCGCCCGCCGCCGTCGCGAAAGAATGGGAGGAGTTTTGATGAACGGCGCGACGTTGGAAATCATTGCCGTCCTTCGCGGTGACCAGCAGTCTGCATCAAGACCAAGCGGAGGGGCAGCGGCGACGCCGCTGCCCCATTCACCTGCCGACGTCATCGGCGTCATGAACCCGCGCGGCGTCCGCAGCCGCATCGATACGACCCCTGCTGCAATCGTCGTCGCAGAAGTGGACGTGGTATCGCCGCCTGATCGTCGATCAGGTCTCGGATATTCTCTCGGTCCGCACCGATCAGATCCAGCCGGCGCCTGATCTCGGCATGGTCTTCAATGCCAGCCTTTCGCACGGCATCAACGCCGCTTGAACGCGGCCTGGTCTGTTTCCTCGATCTCGATCAGAGCAGTTTCCCAGCGCGCCACCTCTCCGTGATCGCAGCGGGAGACAGTCCGAACCGATCGAAGCCATTTGCCACGATCGTTAGCGGCCGATCAGCAGGCCACGCATCCAAAGACCCGGCTCGGCCGCGGGCCGGTGAGGTAATGGGGCGGCTCGCCAGATCGACGGCGCGGAGCCGATGAACCGCCATCGAGCTTGAAGCAGGCTCTGTTGGGCAAGGTTAGAGCCGAGCCCGGCGAACTCTTTCGCTCCTGATTAACGCGTCGCGACGCTGTTCGGTGAGGATTGTCCTCGAGTTCGTGAAGAAGAGATTCTCGCTCTGGTCTAGACCATCAACTATTTATTGTTGCGAATTTTTACAAAGCTTCCAGCGCGTAAGCAGACCCATTCTGTCAGGAGGATACGGCCGACATTACCCCGATTCACAGTTAACATGTCCTTAAGTTAAAAGTGAGATTTCTTAACGTTAGTTTCGGGGGTTGGGAGTCTCTGCATGATTGACAAGTTTATGTCGAAGGTTCGGCTTCAGACGAAGGTGATGGTGATGGTAACACCGTTCATATTAAGCGTCTGCGCCGTCGGCTTGACCGGATATTATGCATCGCGGCTTCTGGAAGAGCGAATGGAAGTTTCCAATGATGTGCTTCAGTCTCTCAGCGGCTTCAAGAACGTGTTTTCGAGCATGAGTGGTTTCATAATGAAACCCACCCATGCTACGCATGATGTTGCAGCGTCCGACGCGGCTGATCAGCTTAAGTTGCTGGAGCAGACAGCTTCCGGGTTGAGGTCACGAACAAACGTCGACCTTCTCGATCAAGCTCTCGTTCAATCACAGACAATCCCTCAGGAGATTGAAAGCATCTGGCAATTGCACCAGAATCAAAAGAAAATTTTAAACGATGTCACCGTCGCCGCTGCGGCGCTCCTCGATCTACAGGGACAAACAGGAAAGCGTTCCTTTGCCTTAATGGCCGCCGGGAAGGCAAAAGAAAACGCTAATAAAACCGCTCTGAAAAAATCGGCAACAATAAGCGTTGTGGCGGCTTCTATTTCTGATCTCGTTATCGAATACGGAAAGGCACCGCTTCCTGAAGAGAAACGCGCCGTTCTGGCAAAATGGGCGCCCCAACTATCAAAAGTCGTTTCACAACTCGCTTCGGCCTTGCCGGAGGATCGAAAAGCGCTTGCTCAGGGTTTCGAGAAGCAGTTTCAAAGCGTCGAAGCGCTCGCAAAGGCAAACGCTATTGATGACGCCGGCGTAACTTCAGCGGATGTTGCGCTCAAGAATTTTTCTATGATTGGCGCGCAGTTGAAGCAGACGAGCGATCTGCTGATGCGTAAATCCGTCGCCGATCTAGCGGCATCGGATCAAGAGGTGGCAAAAGCGGAGGCCGTTGGCAATAAGCTGCGCGCGATCGTCAATAGCAACAACGAAATCCGTGTCGTCTTCGCGGAGCTCGTTGCGCAACCGGACGAAGCGAGCGTCAAGAAGGTTCAACAGTCTCTATACATGTACGGCACAGAACTCGGGCGGCTTGCACGCCTGGTGAAAGACGATCCATTCTTTTCTGATCTGCCATTGAAGGTTCAGCCAATTCTCGACGCTCTTTCATCTGACGCTGCTGCATTGGCAACGAGCTCGGCTGAAATCCAAACCGATTTCGCCGAAGCGACACAACAAATAGAGGACACCTGGACGCTCCTGACACAGTTCGCTGAAAGCCAGAAGCAGGAGGCTGGCGTCGAGCGGAAGCAGGCAAACACCATTTCGCTTAGTGCCACAGCAATTGGTATTTTCATTGCTATGATTGCAGGAGCGGCGCTCGTTCTTACGTTAAAAGGACCAATCAGTCAGATCACTGCGGCAATGCGCCGAATTGCGGATGGAAAGCTGGACACCGCGATATCAGGTGGCACGCGACGCGACGAAATCGGCGACATGGCGCGAGCCCTCTCGGTATTCAAGGACAACGCTCTCTCGAAAGTTACCATGGAGGAAGAGGCCGAGACTGCACGGAATGCCACGGAGGCCGAGCGACAAAGAAACGAAAGCGAGCGCAGAGAGGCTCGTAACCAAATCGATAGCGCTATGCATGCCTTGGCGCACGGTTTGATCCAACTGTCTCATGGCGACTTAGACTTTTCGATCGATACTCCTTTCGCGGATCACCTCGATAGCCTACGTGAGGACTTCAATAAATCGGTTGCCGGTCTTCACCGAACCCTGTTTGCCATCCGGGGCACTTCTGGCCTGATCAGCGACAACGGCAGGCAAATGGCGCAGTCGGTGAACGCCCTCGCCAAGCGGACGGAGCAGCAAGCGGCAGCGCTTGAAGAAGCGGCCGCGGCAGTTGAGCAGATCTCAGCGGCTGTGTCGACGTCGTCCAACAGGGCGGACGCTACTCTGGAACTCGTCCACAAGGCAAAGCAAGGCGCTGACGACTCCGCAGCCGTAGTGCAGAATGCCATCTCAGCAATGTGGCGGATCAAGGACTCGTCAGACAGGATTTCGCAAATAATAACTGTGATTGACGCCATCGCGTTTCAAACCAATCTGTTGGCGCTCAATGCTGGCGTCGAGGCAGCTCGAGCGGGCGAGGCCGGAAAAGGATTTGCGGTCGTTGCGCAGGAAGTAAGGGAACTCGCGCAGCGTTCGGCGCAGGCTGCCAAAGAGATCGGGCAACTCATAAGCGACTCCGTCAGGGAGGTCGCCACAGGATCGGAATACGTCGGCAACGCGGGCGACGCGCTCACGCAGATTTCCCAGGAGATTGTTGAGATATTCTCCCATGTAGGACTTATCGCCTCCTCAAGCAGAGAGCAGGCCACATCGTTGAAGTCGATCAATTCATCCGTGAATGAGATTGATCGTATGACCCAGCAGAATGCAACGATGGTCGAGGAAGCGAATGCCGCCACCCAGCAGCTAGCCGAAAAGACCCGCGAGCTAACCAACTTAGTAGGTTGTTTCCAGCTTGCGGACGAGCAGGTTAATGATGACTCTTACAACGTTGCCGCGTGAGCCAAGTTCATCGATGGTGAGCAGCTTTGCCCCAGATCGCGCTGTAGCTCGAGCAGCCGTCGCTCGTCACGGGCCTTCAGGAGCTGGCTGATCAGCGCGGCTGCGGTCGTAAACTACATCATTTGACCTGTGTGCGGGGAGGTTTAAACACGCCCGGAAACCTAAATCGCTCATGAGAGGGTGTCATTTCGCCCTCAGCCGGAACCGACCCCTTGATTTCAGCGCTGAAGGCCACGAGTGGCCAGGCGGCACGCCGAAGTTCGGTCATTACCGCCTGAAGGTTGGTGCGCCGTGCATCTTCGCTCGGTCAGACATTAGAGGAACACAAGAAAATCACTGGCATTGAAGTTGCCGAGACTGCCCAACAGCGTGGTATTGTCGAGTTCCGCGACAATCACCGCACCGCCAGCCGCGCTCGGATTGGCATCATAGTAAACCGCACCGTGGCCGAGATCGAGGTTGTGGAAGACGAAGAACCCACCCGCGTTGATGTTGCCGTAGCTGTTGATCGTGCTCTGGACTGTCGCGTTGGTGACGCTGGCATCGGTTTTCACGGCAACCTCTGTGCCGGCAACATTGATCGCTGCGTTGTTCCCTGTCTTGAAAATGAAGGCCGCATCGTTGTTGCCGACCGAGAATTCGGCGGCTCCGGTCCCCACATCGAAGCGCAACGTGTCGACGGTCGTCGCGTTCGTGCCCGGATCGAAATCGGTGACGTGGTTTGTTGTGCTTGCAAAGTTCCGGAAGACAAACGCGTCGCTGCCAGCTCCGCCGGTCAGAATGTTGTTGCCGGCGCCGGCATCAAGGGTGTCATTGCCGTCACTGCCGACGAACACGTCGTTTCCTTGCGTTCCGGTAAGTGTCAGGTTAGCAGTAAGGGTATCGTTGTGGTCCTTTCCATCGATATACGAGTAATTGTAGGTCAAAGAGCCTAGGTCGATGTCATTTTTTCCGCTGGTCGACGCCGTGGAAGGTGTCTGAATCGTGAACTCGGCGGTGGAATAGTGCCCCTGTCCATCGCTGATTGTGTACGACAAAGTCACCGATTGGCTAGGATTACCCGCGCTCACGTTGAACCCGGAGATCACCCCGCCTGCATTCACCGGCGTGACCGTCCAACCGCTCGGCAGCGAGCCGAAGCTCGCCCCAGAAATCGAAAGTGCGTCTCCGTTAGCGTCCGTGTCATTGTTGAGTAACCATGCCGCCGACAGGAAAACGGACGTTCCAGTGGATATGACGATAACATCATTGTTTGCCACCGGTGCCGCGTTGGCCGGCGGATTGACCGTGATCGCCACCGTGTCGATATCGCTCAGGAAACCGTCCGACGTCACCACGGTTAACGCATCGGCGCCGCTGTAATTGGCATTGCTGAGATAGCTCAGCGCTGCCAGCGCGGCATTGACCTGCACGAGTGTGCCACTGATCGTCACCGTATTGGTATCATTGTTGCTTACCGTCACACCGCCGCCCGTTCCGACCGTCAGCTTACCGTTGGACACGGAGAGAGTCGTGGTGACAGTACTGCTGTCTACATCCGCGACGGAAACACCGCCGATCGCGGTCGCGCTGTTTGAACCGACGGTCTGCGAGCCCGGCACGGTGTTGACGGCGGCGTCGTTGGCGCCGTGGATGGTGAAGGCGATCACCTTGCTGGTGCCGTCGAGCGCCGTCACGGTGAAGGTCTCGACCCTGCTGTCGTCGGCGCCGAGATATTGCACGGCGGCGTTGGCGACCGAGTAGGTGTAGCTGCCGTTCGGCTGCAGTACGAGGCTGCCGAGATTGCCGGCCGCCGCGGCGACCGTCGTCGCAAACGCCGCCTGGCCCTGGTCGGCATCGGCGATGGCGATGCTGCCCGTGGCGGTCAGATCTGGCGACGAGGTGTCCTCGCTGACGTCGACCACCGTCGGCTCGCCGATGTCAGCGGCGTCGTTGGCGCCGTGGATGGTGAAGGCGATCACCTTGCTGGTGCCGTCGAGCGCCGTCACCGTGAAGGTCTCGACCCTGCTGTCGTCGGCGCCGAGATATTGCACGGCGGCGTTGGCGACCGAGTAGGTGTAGCTGCCGTCCGGCTGCAGTACGAGGCTGCCGAGATTGCCGGCCGCCGCGGCGACCGTCGTCTGGAAGGCCGCCTGGCCCTGGTCGGCATCGGCGATGGCGATGCTGCCCGTGGCGGTCAGATCTGGCGACGAGGTGTCCTCGCTGACGTCGACCACCGTCGGCTCGCCGATGTCAGCGGCGTCGTTGGCGCCGTGGATGGTGAAGGCGATCACCTTGCTGGTGCCGTCGAGCGCCGTCACCGTGAAGGTCTCGACCCTGCTGTCGTCGGCGCCGAGATATTGCACGGCGGCGTTGGCGACCGTGTAGGTGTAGCTGCCGTCCGGCTGCAGTACGAGGCTGCCGAGATTGCCGGCCGCCGCGGCGACCGTCGTCTGGAAGGCCGCCTGGCCCTGGTCGGCATCGGCGATGGCAATGCTGCCCGTGGCGGTCAGAGCTGGCGACGAGGCGTCCTCGCTGACGTCGACCACCGTCGGCTCGCCGATGTCAGCGGCGTCGTTGGCGCCGTGGATGGTGAAGGCGATCACCTTGCTGGTGCCGTCGAGCGCCGTCACCGTGAAGGTCTCGACCCTGCTGTCGTCGGCGCCGAGATATTGCACGGCGGCGTTGGCGACCGAGTAGGTGTAGCTGCCGTCCGGCTGCAGTACGAGGCTGCCGAGATTGCCGGCCGTCGCGGCGACCGTCGTCTGGAAGGCCGCCTGGCCCTGGTCGGCATCGGCGATGGCGATGCTGCCCGTGGCGGTCAGATCTGGCGACGAGGCGTCCTCGCTGACGTCGACCACCGTCGGCTCGCCGATGTCAGCGGCGTCGTTGGCGCCGTGGATGGTGAAGGCGATCACCTTGCTGGTGCCGTCGAGCGCCGTCACCGTGAAGGTCTCGACCCTGCTGTCGCCGGCGCCGAGATATTGCACGGCGGCGTTGGCGACCGTGTAGGTGTAGCTGCCGTTGGAAGCCAGCGTCAGCGCGCCGAGATTGCCGGCCGCCGCGGCGACCGTCGTCTGGAAGGCCGCCTGGCCCTGGTCGGCATCGGCGATGGCGATGCTGCCCGTGGCGGTCAGATCTGGCGACGAGGTGTCCTCGCTGACGTCGACCACCGTCGGCTCGCCGATGTCAGCGGCGTCGTTGGCGCCGTGGATGGTGAAGGCGATCACCTTGCTGGTGCCGTCGAGCGCCGTCACCGTGAAGGTCTCGACCCTGCTGTCGTCGGCGCCGAGATATTGCACGGCGGCGTTGGCGACCGTGTAGGTGTAGCTGCCGTCCGGCTGCAGTACGAGGCTGCCGAGATTGCCGGCCGCCGCGGCGACCGTCGTCTGGAACGCCGCCTGGCCCTGGTCGGCATCGGCGATGGCGATGCTGCCCGTGGCGGTCAGATCTGGCGACGAGGTGTCCTCGCTGACGTCGACCACCGTCGGCTCGCCGATGTCAGCGGCGTCGTTGGCGCCGTGGATGGTGAAGGCGATCACCTTGCTGGTGCCGTCGAGCGCCGTCACCGTGAAGGTCTCGACCCTGCTGTCGCCGGCGCCGAGATATTGCACGGCGGCGTTGGCGACCGTGTAGGTGTAGCTGCCGTTGGAAGCCAGCGTCAGCGCGCCGAGATTGCCGGCGGCCGCGGCGACCGTCGTCTGGAAGGCCGCCTGGCCCTGGTCGGCATCGGCGATGGCGATGCTGCCGCTTGCCACCAGATTGCCGGACTGGACGCCGGTGTCCTCGCTGACGTCGACCACCGTCGGCTCGCCGATGTCAGCGGCGTCGTTGGCGCCATGGATGGTGAAGGCGACCTGCTTGCTGGTGCCGTCGAGCGCCGTCACCGTGAAGGTCTCGACCCTGCTGTCGTCGGCGCCGAGATATTGCACGGCGGCGTTGGCGACCGTGTAGGTGTAGCTGCCGTCCGGCTGCAGTACGAGGCTGCCGAGATTGCCGGCCGCCGCGGCGACCGTCGTCTGGAACGCCGCCTGGCCCTGGTCGGCATCGGCGATGGCGATGCTGCCCGTGGCGGTCAGATCTGGCGACGAGGTGTCCTCGCTGACGTCGACCACCGTCGGCTCGCCGATGTCAGCGGCGTCGTTGGCGCCGTGGATGGTGAAGGCGACCTGCTTGCTGGTGCCGTCGAGCGCCGTCACCGTGAAGGTCTCGACCCTGCTGTCGTCGGCGCCGAGATATTGCACGGCGGCGTTGGCGACCGTGTAGGTGTAGCTGCCGTCCGGCTGCAGTACGAGGCTGCCGAGATTGCCGGCCGCCGCGGCGACCGTCGTCTGGAAGGCCGCCTGGCCCTGGTCGGCATCGGCGATGGCGATGCTGCCGCTTGCCACCAGATTGCCGGACTGGACGCCGGTGTCCTCGCTGACGTCGACCACCGTCGGCTCGCCGATGTCAGCGGCGTCGTTGGCGCCGTGGATGGTGAAGGCGACCTGCTTGCTGGTGCCGTCGAGCGCCGTCACCGTGAAGGTCTCGACCCTGCTGTCGCCGGCGCCGAGATATTGCACGGCGGCGTTGGCGACCGAGTAGGTGTAGCTGCCGTCCGGCTGCAGTACGAGGCTGCCGAGATTGCCGGCCGCCGCGGCGACCGTCGTCTGGAAGGCCGCCTGGCCCTGGTCGGCATCGGCGATGGCGATGCTGCCTGTGGCGGTCAGATCTGGCGACGAGGTGTCCTCGCTGACGTCGACCACCGTCGGCTCGCCGATGTCAGCGGCGTCGTTGGCGCCGTGGATGGTGAAGGCGATCACCTTGCTGGTGCCGTCGAGCGCCGTCACCGTGAAGGTCTCGACCCTGCTGTCGCCGGCGCCGAGATATTGCACGGCGGCGTTGGCGACCGTGTAGGTGTAGCTGCCGTTGGAAGCCAGCGTCAGCGCGCCGAGATTGCCGGCCGCCGCGGCGACCGTCGTCTGGAAGGCCGCCTGGCCCTGGTCGGCATCGGCGATGGCGATGCTGCCCGTGGCGGTCAGATCTGGCGACGAGGTGTCCTCGCTGACGTCGACCACCGTCGGCTCGCCGATGTCAGCGGCGTCGTTGGCGCCGTGGATGGTGAAGGCGATCACCTTGCTGGTGCCGTCGAGCGCCGTCACCGTGAAGGTCTCGACCCTGCTGTCGCCGGCGCCGAGATATTGCACGGCGGCGTTGGCGACCGTGTAGGTGTAGCTGCCGTTGGAAGCCAGCGTCAGCGCGCCGAGATTGCCGGCCGCCGCGGCGACCGTCGTCTGGAAGGCCGCCTGGCCCTGGTCGGCATCGGCGATGGCGATGCTGCCCGTGGCGGTCAGATCTGGCGACGAGGTGTCCTCGCTGACGTCGACCACCGTCGGCTCGCCGATGTCAGCGGCGTCGTTGGCGCCGTGGATGGTGAAGGCGATCACCTTGCTGGTGCCGTCGAGCGCCGTCACCGTGAAGGTCTCGACCCTGCTGTCGCCGGCGCCGAGATATTGCACGGCGGCGTTGGCGACCGTGTAGGTGTAGCTGCCGTTGGAAGCCAGCGTCAGCGCGCCGAGATTGCCGGCCGCCGCGGCGACCGTCGTCTGGAAGGCCGCCTGGCCCTGGTCGGCATCGGCGATGGCGATGCTGCCCGTGGCGGTCAGATCTGGCGACGAGGTGTCCTCGCTGACGTCGACCACCGTCGGCTCGCCGATGTCAGCGGCGTCGTTGGCGCCGTGGATGGTGAAGGCGATCACCTTGCTGGTGCCGTCGAGCGCCGTCACCGTGAAGGTCTCGACCCTGCTGTCGTCGGCGCCGAGATATTGCACGGCGGCGTTGGCGACCGAGTAGGTGTAGCTGCCGTCCGGCTGCAGTACGAGGCTGCCGAGATTGCCGGCCGCCGCGGCGACCGTCGTCTGGAAGGCCGCCTGGCCCTGGTCGGCATCGGCGATGGCGATGCTGCCTGTGGCGGTCAGATCTGGCGACGAGGTGTCCTCGCTGACGTCGACCACCGTCGGCTCGCCGAT
>NZ_CAXUSP020000003.1:0-262200 GCF_964254145.1 Pararhizobium sp. LjRoot235
CCACAGAATTCGCGACAACGAGCACTTCTTGGTGGACTCCGGCGAATATCTCCTCCCGGGCAGTACCAAGATCTCCCGCCACGAAAAAAAGTAGCTGAAACCCGTTGCTTCGGGGGGCTTGCGCCTTTGAGGCTAACCTTTGGAAGAAAGTGGTGGCTCTCCGCTCGGACCATGCAACGAGGCGCCCGTGTCGGATCATGGACTCGATTGGGACGCACCTTGGCGCATGACTGCACAGGCCAGATTAGGGATAGGCTTGACCAAAATTACAAAAAATACAAGCGGATCATATGATCCCCTTGACTTTATAAAGGATCATATGTTCAATCTTCACGTAAGAAAGCGGATCGAGTGCCTGGAAAGCTTGGACTTCGCGCCGCTCCCGAAACCATGTTCGTTTGCAAGTAAATAATGGCTGATTTGCATGGCCCGATGAGCCGGCGGCCGAAGCTTGAGTGATCAAGGACAAGAGACACTCAAACGGTGAAAATGGCAGTGATAGCTAACGAACCCCCCGGGGTGAGCACGAACCGAGTGCATCCGTCAAGCGGTCTGACCCGACCAACTGGCCTCGGGATTTCAAAGCTATCGAACGAGACGGTGGTTCTGGCGTGGTAGAGAGGAAGGGCGCATGAAAGTTCTGGTCACCGTCAAACGGGTCGTCGACTACAACGTGAAGATCCGGGTCAAGCCGGATGGATCCGGTGTCGAGCTTGCCAATGTGAAGATGTCGATGAACCCGTTCGACGAGATTTCGGTCGAGGAGGCTTTGCGGCTGAAGGAAGCCGGCAAGGCGTCGGAAGTGGTGGTCGTCTCCGTCGGCCCGGCCAAGGCCGAAGAGACGCTCAGGACGGCGCTTGCCATGGGCGCCGACCGGGCGATCCTGGTCGAGACCGACGATGCGGTTGAACCTTTGGCCGTCGCCAAGATCATCAAGGGCGTGGCGCAAGCCGAGCAACCCGGCCTGATCATCGTCGGCAAGCAGGCGATCGACGACGACAGTAACCAGACCGGCCAGATGCTGTCGGCGCTGCTCGGTTGGGCGCAGGGCACCTTTGCCTCCAAGGTCGAGATCGGCGACGGAAGCGCGCAGGTCACCCGCGAAGTCGACGGCGGCCTGCAGACCATCGAGATTAAGCTGCCGGCGGTGGTGACCACCGACCTGCGCCTCAACGAGCCGCGCTACGCCTCGCTGCCGAACATCATGAAGGCGAAGAAGAAGCCGCTCGACAAGAAGAGCCCGGCCGATTTCGGCGTCGACACGACCGCCCGCCTCAAGGTCCTGAAGACCGAAGAGCCATCGGGCCGCAAGGCCGGCATCAAGGTCAAGTCCGTCGCCGAGCTGGTCGACAAGCTGAAAAACGAAGCCGGCGTGCTTTAAGGTCCAGGAAAAGGAGACTAACATCATGGCCATTCTTCTTCTGGCAGATCACGACAATACAAGCCTGTCGGACCAGACAGCCAAGGCGCTGACGGCTGCCGCCGAGATTGCCAAGGAAACGGGGAGCGACATTCATGTGCTGGTCGCAGGCTCCGGCGCTAAGGCTGCAGCCGACCAGGCGGCAAAACTCTCCGGCGTCTCCAGGGTGCTGCTGGCCGACGACGCAAGCCTTGCCAACAACCTCGCCGAGCCGCTGGCGGCGCTGATCGTGTCGCTGGCCGGCAGCTACGACACCATCCTCTCGGCCGCGACCTCGGTCGGCAAGAATGTGCTACCGCGTGTCGCAGCCCTGCTTGACGTTGCCCAGATCTCGGAAATCACCGAGGTCGTCTCTGCCGATACCTTCAAGCGGCCAATCTATGCCGGCAACGCCATCCAGACGGTGCAGTCGAGCGATGCGAAAAAGGTGATCACTGTTCGCACAGCTTCCTTTTCCCAGGCCTCCCAAGGCCCACTTGCTGCCGTTGAAGAAATTTCAACGGCAGCTCTTTCTTCCGCGCTGTCCTCCTTCGTTGGCGACGCGCTGTCGACCTCCGATCGTCCGGAACTGACGTCGGCGAAGATCATTATCTCCGGCGGCCGTGCGCTCGGTTCCGCGGAGAAATTCCAGGAAGTAATCCTGCCGGTTGCCGACAAGCTCGGTGCTGCCGTCGGCGCTTCGCGCGCGGCCGTCGATGCCGGCTATGCCCCGAACGACTGGCAGGTCGGCCAGACCGGCAAGGTGGTGGCGCCGCAGCTCTACATCGCCGTCGGCATCTCCGGCGCCATCCAGCACCTCGCCGGCATGAAGGACAGCAAGGTCATCGTCGCCATCAACAAGGACGAGGAAGCGCCGATCTTCCAGGTCACCGACTACGGCCTCGTCGGCGACCTCTTCGATATCCTGCCGGCGCTCGAAAAGGCGCTGGGAGCGTAAGCGACGATATCAGGCATCCAAAGGAAACGGATCGTGATTGTACCTCACGCTCACACTGTGGGCCCTAGCGTTAGTTGTGACACCACTCCTGAAGGACGGATGCCAATATCCGTTTGGGGTCATCGTCCCTCTGCGCTCCAAAGTCTGATCACTGCCGCAGGCAACCTGCTTCTCGCGCACGATGTACCGACGATGGCAAAGTATACGGCCGGAAAAATCCATCATACTTTGTCAAAACCAAGCTCTCTGTACAGCGCGGGCGGCAACACGCTGCCTGCGTCCAGATATCTGTCAGAGGCTCTTAAGCAGGCCAGCCCGCTCGGTAGCCCGCTTTCGGCACTGGCAGAAGCAATCGAGGTTATCGCTCCTGACCTTCGCTGGTATCGGTCAAAAACCGGACCATTCGCAAGCGTGAACTTTGTCCTTGGACACGCCCATGCTCTAGTCGCAGGGCCGGGCGGGATTGAGGAACGCGACGACGTACACATGGGCGTCACCGTGATGGCACCCTATAGCCGCTTTCCCGATCACCGCAGAAAGCATCCGACCGTCTTCCTGGCGTTATCGCGCGTCGAGGTGTGGTCAGGCGAAAATGACTGGGTAGTCCTACCACCAGGCGGCATCTTCTTCAGCGATGCAGGAACCGAGATCGCAATTCGCTGCACAGGTAACCCGCTTCTCCTGCTTTGGTGCCACCGGGTGCCATTCGCCTAAATGCAAAGAGGACTAGCGGAATGACCGAGGCGATGGAACTGCCCGAGCGCGAAAGCATGGAATTCGACGTGGTGATCGTCGGCGCCGGTCCGGCCGGGCTGACCGCGGCCATTCGTCTGAAGCAGGTCAATCCGGAGCTGTCGGTCGTCGTCCTGGAAAAGGGCGCCGAAGTCGGCGCGCATATCCTGTCGGGCGCGGTCGTCGATCCAATCGGCATCGACCGGCTGTTGCCGGGCTGGCGCGAGGAGGAGGGTCATCCGTTCAAGACGGAGGTGAAAGACGACCAGTTTCTGCTGCTCGGCCCCGCCGGGTCGCTACGCCTGCCGAACTTCGCCATGCCGCCCTTGATGAACAATCACGGCAATTACATCGTCTCGCTTGGTCTCGTCTGTCGGTGGCTGGCCGAAAAGGCCGAGGCGCTGGGCGTCGAGATCTATCCGGGTTTTGCCGCGACGGAAGTGCTCTACAACGACGAGGGCGCCGTCATCGGTGTCGCCACCGGCGACATGGGCATCGAGAAGAACGGCGAGCCGGGGCCGAACTTCGCCCGCGGCATGGAACTCATCGGCAAATACGTGCTGATCGGCGAAGGCGTGCGCGGTTCGCTCGCCAAGGAGCTGATCGCCAGATTCGACCTGCAGAAAGGCCGCGAGCCGCAAAAGTTCGGCATCGGCATCAAGGAGCTCTGGCAAGTCAGGCCGGAGAACCACAAACAGGGCCTGGTGCAGCATTCCTTCGGTTGGCCGCTCGGCATGAAGACCGGCGGCGGTTCGTTCCTCTATCATCTCGAGGACAACCTGGTCGCCGTCGGCTTCGTGGTGCACCTGAACTACAAGAACCCCTACCTCCACCCGTTCGAGGAATTCCAGCGCTTCAAGACGCATCCGGCGATCCGCGGCACCTTCGAGGGCGGCAAGCGCCTGTCCTATGGCGCCCGCGCCATCACCGAGGGCGGTTACCAGTCGGTGCCGAAGCTTTCCTTCCCGGGCGGGGCGCTGATCGGCTGTTCGGCCGGTTTCGTCAACGTGCCGCGCATCAAGGGCAGCCACAACGCGGTATTGTCCGGCATTCTCGCCGCCGAGAAGCTCGCCGATGCGATTGCGGCAGGCCGGGCCAATGACGAGGTCATCGAGATCGAGAACGGCTGGCGCGACAGCGCCATCGGCCAAGACCTGAAGAAAGTGAGGAACGTCAAGCCCCTGTGGTCGAAACTCGGCACGGCGGCGGGCGTGGCGCTCGGCGGTCTCGACATGTGGACGAATACGCTGTTCGGCTTCTCCTTCTTCGGAACGCTGAAACACGGCAAGACCGATGCCCAGTCGCTGGAACCGGCGTCAATGCACAAGCCCATCGCTTATCCGAAGCCGGACGGCGTCCTGACCTTCGACCGTCTCTCCTCGGTGTTTTTGTCGAACACCAACCACGAGGAAGACCAGCCGGTGCACCTCAAGGTCAAGGACATGGAGCTGCAGAAGCGCTCCGAGCACGACGTCTATGCCGGCCCCTCGACCCGCTACTGTCCGGCCGGCGTCTACGAATGGGTGGAGAAGGATGGCCAGCCCACCTTCGTCATCAACGCCCAGAACTGCGTCCACTGCAAGACCTGCGACATCAAGGACCCCAACCAGAACATCAACTGGGTGCCGCCGCAGGGCGGCGAAGGCCCGGTCTATCCGAATATGTGACAAACGAGATCGTCGTCGCGAGACCTTGAGCATTGATGGAAATCCGCCGGTGTGGTCCCTGATCAAGCTGGCGTCGGAAAATTGGCTGCCGAAGCGCTCACCCGGTGAAAAGCCGCAAGCTCATCTGATCATGCCAATTACTATGAGAAAAGACTATCGGAAGGTCATGTCTGCCAAGAGGGTATGCGTGCCGGTGGATTGCGTCGGCGTCTAGCGTAGAAAGTTTGTATAACGGAGTGCCAAAGGCCAGAAGTTCCATAATAAGTCTTATCCCATCGGATATGTTATATCATCACACCGTCATGTCGAGACCTTTGCCTTCGCCGATCGTCGGCCGGACGTGCGCTGGAAGGGCATTCCCTGCCCTACAGGACGTTCCCAGCGTGTGATGCATGCGGCGAGCACCCAGAACAAGGTTACGATGTGCCGGCCTTATCAAAGAAGCGTCAGGATCAGCAACCAACGTCGAAGGTGACGAGCAACAGCGAGAAGATCGGCTACACGCAGAGGTGATTGCCGAGAAACTCGGACGGCATCGATCGACGATTTTGCGCGAGCTCAGACGCAATACGTTCGAGGATCAGCAGATACCGGACCTTACGGTGTGAAAGGCTCGGTCTTGTCAACTCTCCTATACAGTTAACTTCCCGCCTGCGGCAACGATTTGTTCGATCGTGTCCACGTCGAGATGTGCCGCGTCGCCGATGTCGACATCGACAACTGGTAGCCCTCCCATCTCGATGATATGCCGCGCGCCGACATCGCCTTCGAGACCCAGCACGGTATGATAAAGCGATCGCGGCAGAATGACCGGATTTCCACGC
This sequence comes from Pararhizobium sp. LjRoot235, assembly GCF_964254145.1. Classification (NCBI taxonomy): domain Bacteria; kingdom Pseudomonadati; phylum Pseudomonadota; class Alphaproteobacteria; order Hyphomicrobiales; family Rhizobiaceae; genus Pararhizobium; species Pararhizobium sp. LjRoot235. The sequence goes on from NZ_CAXUSP020000003.1 coordinate 5,581, forward strand.
TTTCCCCCGGAAACCGCTCGGATGATCGCCCGGCCGGCCGCCTCCTTGAATGCGTCGATCAAAGCGTTCAGGTTGGCCGTCGAAACGCCCGGCATATCCGCGAGCATAACAAGAATACCATCAGCGCCGCACGCAAGGGCGTGCACGAATCCGGCTGCCAGAGAGCTTGCCATACCGGACGCGTAGTCGGCGTTGAAGATCGGCGTCACGCTCAAGCCTTCAAGCGCGGCTTCAATTTCGCCACGGCGATGACCCGTCACGACTCTGACTGAAGCAGCCCTGCTGGCAACAGCAATGGATGTCGAGCGGCGAACCAGCGGCATCCCGTCGAATTCCGCCAGCAGCTTGTGCTGGCCGCCCTCGCCCATGCGGCGCGCCCTCCCGGCGGCAAGCAGGACGATTGCAACGGAAGCATCCGCGCGTTTTCTGGCAGGTAGGTCACGCGACTGCGGCCGCGATTGTATCTCCATCAGCAGACCTCCGACGCCCATTCCGGTCACGTCGTGCACGCCCGGCTCCTCGCCAGCCAGAATGCGGTCGAGAATCCAATCGAAGCCGTTCTGCTTCGGGCTGCGGGCGCAGCCCGGAGCCCCAACGACATAAGTTTCCCCGATGCGGCCGAGGACCATCAGATTCCCTGGATCGACCGGCATGCCGACGCTCAAGACATGCCCGCCCGCCTCGCGGATCGCCTGTGGAATGACATCCGCCGCGTCGATGACCGCCGAGGCGCCGAAGATGATGACAAGCTTCGGTGTTTCCTGCGGAATCGCGATGACATTCTGGATCGAAGCCGCAAGCGCCTTGATCTCATGCGGCACGCGCTGTTCCCGGGAGAGCCGGTTATCGGATGCGGCCAGCCGCCGCTCCAGGATGCGCGCAGTTTTGTCCATTACCGGCACTTTCAGCGAACTCAGTTCCGTGGCGATCAAGGAAATGGCATGTTTGGCAAACAGCTTCACTTGAAATGGGGCAGTCGCGCGGAGTTCCGCACAAGCGGCCTCGATCTTCGCGATTGGAACCGCCAGCGGAATGATCTTGAAGGTCGCCACCATATCGCCGGAGCTGACATGCGTATGGTCTGCAAGACAGGCAAGCGTGATCGCCGGATCAATGCGGTTCAGCCGATCAACAGCCTCCTGGTTAGCCACGAAAAGCCCGTCAGCCCCGGCATAGATGTCAACGCGGCCTGTGGCGGCCTCCGAGAAGCGGAGGTGATCGGGCGCTATCGCCTCCCCGAGTTGCGCCGCGGCTTCGTTTTCGCCGAGATCACCGTCCTCGAGGCGTGCCGCGACAATCCTCTCGATGCCTGCGCTTTTCAGCCGGTCAATGTCCCTGACATCAACCACATGCCCTTTCTGCAGCGCCCCGCCCGGAATCTTGATCGAATGGGCGAGCAGAAGCCCTTCTGCACCCTGCACATCGAATTCGCCAAAGATCATGGTTTGTCACCTTTTGGAGGAGCGCAGGGCCTGGATGATCTGCGCCACAATTGCCACGGCGATCTCCGCCGGGCTTGACGCACCAATATCAAGTCCGATCGGCCCATGGATCCTCGCCAACTCCTCGTCGGAAAAGCCTTCCTTCTTCAGCCTTTCAAGACGCGAGCCATGGGTCTTGCGGCTGCCAAGCGCCCCGACATAGAAACAGCCGCTTCGCAGGGCCTTACCAATCGGGAAGTCGTCAATCTTGGGGTCATGCGTGACCGCGACAACGGCCGTATAGGCGTCGAGCGGACGGTCCTCGAGGACATCAACCGGCCAGCCAGCGGTCAGATCTATCCCTGCGAAACGCTCCGGCGTTGCGAACGCAGTTCGCGGATCGATGATGCGCACGTCGAAACCGGCAAGAGCCGCTATCTGCGCTAGGAACTGGCTGATATGCACCGCGCCAATAATGACGAGGTGCGGTGGCGGCACATGCACGTTCAGGAAGCATGTGCCGCCAGCAATCACAAAAGTCCCCGACGTTCCGGAACGAAATGTCGTCACGACGGCCTTGCGAAGCGCGCCATCAACGGGCTCGCCTTCGAGGATCACCTGATCGGTTCCACGTTCCATATCCGTGACCAGCATCACCGCTCGACGCGCCCTCCGGGCGGCATTGAGCCGTTTCAAATTCGCAGTGTCCATCATTCGAGCCTTTCAACAAGGACACGGATGCGGCCGCCGCAGGATAGCCCGACGCGCCAGGCAGTTTCGTCAGCAACCCCGAACTCCAGCATCCTTGCTTTACCGTCGCCGATGACATCCACCGCCTCCGCGATAACCGCGCCTTCAACACAGCCGCCGGACACTGACCCTTCGAAATTGCCGTCGCCATCGATCACCAGAGAGCTGCCGACAGGACGCGGCGCTGAACCCCAGGTTTCGATGACGGTCGCGACGGCCACGTCACGCCCGCTCTGTTTCCATTTCTCCGCCGTCATCAAAGGATCGGGCTTTGCCACGTTACGAATTTCGCTGCCTCCTTATCGGATTGACCGATTTCTTTCCGAACGACCTCTTGGGAAGTTATTCTTTTGATTCAGCCTCTCGGTCATGAGATGGGCGATGGGAGGTGGCTATGATAGCGCGGATACGAGTGGACACTTCGTCCACAGCAGTATTCGCATCGACACGTGTCACCAGACCGCGCTTCTCATAGAAGGGGATCATGCGAGTTGTTGCCCCGTACTCCTGAAGCCTTTTTCGTAGCACGTCGGCATTATCATCCGAACGCACGGCATGGCCGGCGGCTTTGGACTGCATTGCTCGATGCTCAACCCGGCTCAAGAGAACGTCCGCTGGAATCTCGAATATGATCACATGATCCAGAGGTTGTCCCAGGCGCTCGAGAAAGACCTCCAAGGCCGCGGCTTGCTCTTGCGTGCGAGGGAAGCCGTCCAGAATGAAGCCTTGATCGACATGTTTCTGCTCGAGACGGGTTTCGACCAGACCGATCACGACGTCGTCGGGAACGAGGTCACCCGCCTCGACCGCCTGTTTTGCCTTTCTGCCGAGAGTTGTGTCGTTTTGAATTGCGTTGCGCAGGAGGTCACCCGTGGAAAGATGCAGCACGCCAAGGTCCCTTACCAGTCGTTCCGCCTGGGTTCCCTTGCCGGCTCCGGGCGGGCCAATAAGCATTAGATTAACCATGCTTAGACCCTCGCAGGGGAGAGGGGTGTTTGGGGGTGAGAACTGTCATGGGAGGTACCTCCAATCGATAGCGTTATGCCTGCACGAGCAGCGTTTCAAGCAGACGGCGGGCAACATCGCCGAAATGGACCGGTCGCCGCGACAAGCGATCGATATTGACGTGCACGAAGAAACCTTCTGCCGTTGCAACTTCCTCTTCGTTGCGGAAGAGACCGATCTCATATGTAACTGACGAGTTGCCGAGCTTCGCCACCCGGATGCCGGCGGTGACCACGTCTGGAAACGCCATTTCCGCATGATAGCGGCAGCCCGTTTCGACCACCAGGAAGACTTCCGAGCCTCCCTTCATGTCCAGCGCGCCGTTCTCGATCAGGAAGCCGTTCACCGCCGTATCGAACAAGCTGTAATGAACGACATTGTTCATGTGGCCATATATGTCGTTGTCCGACCAACGGGTCGTGACTGTGCGGAAAATCCTGTAGGCGGACCGCCCGCTCGGACGAGGACGTTCCGCCATCACCAGGCCGCCTTGTAGATGGAAAGGGCGTCCGCTTCGTTCACGTCACGCGGGTTGTTGATCAGCAGCCTCGTTTGCTTCATCGCATCGCGCGCCATACCGGAGAGATGTTCCTCGCTAATGCCGACATCGCGCAGGCGCGGTTGAAGCCCAAGACTAGCCGAAAGAGCGGCGAGCCGGTCGATGAATGCGGCGCAGCGCTCTTGGCTGCTTTGCTCGGGCGCGAGATCCGGAAAGGCATCGGCGGCAATCTCCGCGTAGGCAGCGACCGCAGCGGGCGCGTTGAAGCGCAGGACATGTGGCAGTACGAGCGCGTTGGAAAGGCCGTGTGGAATGTGGAACGTCCCGCCGATGGGGTAGGCAAGCGCATGCACAGCCGCGACAGGCGAGTTTGCAAAGGCTTGGCCCGCCAGCATGGAACCGAGAAGCATCGCTCCCCTCGCCTCTCGGTCCTTGCCGTCAAAGACCGCCTTTTCGATGTTGGCGCCGAGCAGTTGCAGCGCCTGCCGAGCAAGCATTTTAGACAAGGGATTGTTGTTTGCGCTTCTGGATGTATAGGCTTCGATCGCATGCACCATCGCATCGATGCCGGTCGCTGCGGTGATGTGAGCCGGAAGCGCAAGCGTGAGGTCTGGATCGAGGACTGCGATATCGGGCAGGATGATCGGCGATGAGACACCACGCTTTTCATCGCCGCCGACGGTGATGATCGAGACGGGCGTCATCTCCGATCCCGTTCCCGCTGTGGTCGGCACGAGCACGAGTGGCAATCGCGGCCCTTTGGCGTTGCCGACACCCCAGGCTCCGTCGATGTCCTCTCCCGAACCGCACAGCAGGGCAACCAACTTGGCGACGTCGAGCGAGGAACCACCGCCGAACCCAATTACGCCGGTGGCGCCGCCGGCCTTGGCGGCATCGGTCGCGGACTGAACTGTCGCAAGCGAAGGGTCGGCTTCGACCTTGTCGAAGACCGTCGCCTCGATGCCCGCCGCGGCCAACGAAGAGAGCGCCGGGTCGCAAAGACCGAGTTTGCGCAATCCCGGATCGGTGACGAAAAGGACGCGCTCACCGAGCTTCCTCCTGACGAGACCGCCGATTTCAGAAGAGGCTCCCGCTCGGAACACAATCTGGGCGGTGGTACTGAATACAAAGGGTTTCATCCATTTCTCCTTGATGTTTTCCGCCCGTATCACGCAGCCGGGAGGCTCTCCCGAAGCTTGACGCGCAGAATTTTGCCGGAGCCCGTTCGTGGGATTTCACTGACAATGAGGAACCTGTCCGGCACCTTGTAGACTGACAGGCGATCCCTACAGTGACGGATCAAAGCCTCTTCATCGAAATTTACCGCGGACTTGAGGACGATGCATGCCACAGGCACTTCTCCCAGCATTGCGTGCGGAACGCCGATGACGGCGCAGTCGATAATCGCGTGGTGGAGGAGGATCGTCTCCTCGACCTCGGCGGGCGCAATGTTCTGGCCACCACGAATGATCAGTTCCTTCAAGCGGCCGGTGATGGTCAGGAATCCGTTGGCGTCGCTGCGTGCCAGATCCCCGGTGTGGTACCATCCCTCGACAATTGCTTTTTGCGTCTCCTGAGGTTTGTTGTGGTACGCCTGCATCAGATTGGGGCCTTTGCAAATCAGTTCGCCTTCCGTGCCGAAGGGCACATCCGCGCCCGTTTTCGGATCGACCAGCCGAACCGTCAGACCCGGGAGGGGCAAGCCGCATGAACCCGGAACGCGCCATTTGCCGGGCCAGTTCATGGTAACCATTGTCGATGTTTCGGTAATCCCGTAGCCATCGAGCAAGGGAACGTCAAAAAACTCTTCGAAATCCGTGTTCAGCGAACCCGGCAGGATTGCTCCCGCCGAAACGCAGAGCCGAACGGAAGACAACAACTTCTCGCCGCTCGTCTGGCATGCCGACAGGAAATAATGAAAGACCGTCGGGACGCCAGGCATGAATGTGAAGCGCCCCGTCCGTAGAAGCTCCGTCGCATGAGACGTTGAGAACTTCTCCATGATGTATTCGCTCGCGGCGGTCGCGATGATCGAGAGAACGGCGACGTTCAGCGCATAGGAGTGGTAGAGGGGAAGTGTATTGAGAACGACATCCTTGTGGCTCAGTCCGGCAATGGGCGCCCAACATGCGGCCGTGACCCAAAGCATGGAGCGGGTCGAAAGCAACACGCCTTTTGGCTGGCCCGTCGTGCCGGATGTGTAAACGATGTAGGCGGGGCGATCGATGTCGCTATCGTCGTCAAAATCGGATGCGCGTGTCTGGGTGAGCGTTGTGAAATCAGGCAGATTTCTCTCGAAACCGTCCGTAATCAGCACTGTCGAGCGCCCGAGATTTTGCAGCAGCGCTTCGATCGACTGGCGTCTGGCCGACTGCGCGAATACGAACGCGCAATCCGCATCTGTTACGCGATAGCTTAGTTCGGCGTCGGTCGAGTCAATACTGACCGGAACGGCGACGCCGCCGGCACGGACCGTCGCAAGACATGCGACGACCCAGTTGACAGTATTCGGCAATAAGATCGCTACCTTCTGTCCTTTTTGAAGGCCCAAGGCCACCAGTTGAGATGCCAGGTTTTCGGTTTCCACGTTCAATTGCTCGTAGGAAACAGCCCTGCTCTTGTCCTCGAACGCAAGTTTTTCAGGATAGAGGCGGGCATTCCGTCGGAGAATCTCTCCGACTGGCGCAATAAGCTCGAAGTGTATCATGTTGTCTCCTCCCTGCTCCTCCGGGTCACACCATGCAGAAACCGCCGTTGACGCTGATCACTTGCCCGGTCACCCAGGATGACGCATCCGATGCCAGGAACGTTACCATCGGCGCGACATCATCGGGTTTACCGATGCGGCGCAATGGATAGGCCTTGACGATCTTCTCTCGGTTCTTGGCCAGGAATTCCGGATCCGAATGCGAAGTCTCGATCAGACCAAGCGAGACCGTGTTGACCGTAATGTTGTTGCGGCCGAATTCGCGCGCTAGAGACTTGCCGAGCGCGATGGTCCCACCGCGCGCTGCTGCGGCAAGCGCCAGATTGGCTTCTCCGATGCGTGAGCTGTCGCCGACGAGATTGACGATACGACCGGAATTTTGCTCGATCATCAGCGGCGCAATTGCATGGCAGCAATTGATTGTGCCATAGAGACACACGTCGATCTGCTTTTTCCATTCTTCAGGGGTGGAATCAACGAACCGCTGGTATTTGACGTAACCGGCATTGTTGACCAGCACATCGATCGTGCCCAAGTCAGCCTTGACGGCAGCGACCATGGCCCTGACCTGCTCGTTGTCGCTGATATCGGCTCGATAGGCCCTCGCCTTTCCGCCGGCTGCCTCAATGGACCTGACGACAGCTTGCGCCTCATCCTGTGAACGGCTGTAATTCACCGCGACGATGGCGCCTTCGGCCGCGAGTGAGCGGGCAATGTCTCCGCCTACGTCTCGGCCGCCGCCTGTCACAAGCGCGATCTTGCCGTTCAGATTGGTCTTCATTTGATTATCTCCTTGATGTGACGGCTGCCGGAGCAGCGCAAATTGCCGTGGCATTCATGGAATGAGCACCGTATTATTTTCCCAGGAACAGTGGTGGACGCTTCTCCTTGAAGGCCCGTCGCCCTTCGAGATAGTCACCGCTGTCACTCGCCAGATCGATCAACTTCTCTGCCGAGGCTCGGTCGAGTTCACCGCGCGCACAACCATTTAAGATGAATTTGGCACCTTTGATCGTAAGAGGAGCGTTCTCGGCCATCTCTGCAGCCCGACTGCGAGCAGCGGAAAGTGCATCGTCCTCGACCTGGTCGACGAAGCCGTTGATGAGGGCATCGTCGGCACTGAACCGCTTTCCCGTGTAGAGAATGCGCTTTGCCTCGGTGACACCAACAAGCGAGAAGAGCTTGCGTGTCGCGGAGACGCCATAAACGATAGAAAGACGCGCGGCCGGGATACCAAAAATCGCACCTTTCTGCGCAACTCGGAAATCGCACGACATGGCAAGATGAGCAGCTCCGCCGAGGCAATAGCCTCGCAGGGCCGCAATCGTCGGCTTGGAAACCCGGTAGATCGCGTCGCCCGCAGCATCGACCGCGATCTCGTAACGCTTGCTTTCCTCGAGCCCACTGCGGACGGCTTCGAACTCGCTGATGTCCGCGCCCGCCGAAAAGTCGTTGCCAGAGCCTGTCAGAATGATCGAACGCACAGCAGGATTATCGTTGAATCCCTCAAACAGTTCAGCCAGATGCTGCCACATCTGATAGGTGACGGCATTTCGTTGGTGAGGCCGGTTCAACGTGACAACGGCAACCCTATCCTTGGTCTCCACGACGATACCGCTCATCTGCCTGCCCTATCGAACGTTCATTGGAAGCCCGACCCCACAAGGGACCGGGCAACGTATGGTCAGTGCTTGACAAGCGGGCACTTACTGTCGGAAAGCGGCCGGAAAGCCTTGTCCCCAGGGATTGTTGTGACAAGCTTGAGAAGGTCCCACTCGCCCTTGGATTCGTCAGGCGTTTTCACGTGGTAGACGTACATGTCGTGAACCATCCGGCCATCCTCACGAATCTTCCCGTTCTTGGCAAAGAAGTCGTTGACGGGAGTTTCCCGCATCTTCTCCATAACCTTCTTGGTATCGGTCGTACCGACGGCCTGTACCGCCCTGAGGTAGTGCATTGTCGACGAGTAGTCGCCGGCATCTCCCATATGCGGCGGACGTCCGACGCGCTCTTCGAACTTTTTGGCGAACGCCCTCGTCTCGTCATCGCGATCCCAATAGAATGCACTGGTCAGGATCATCCCCTGGGCCGTTTCCAGGCCGAGCGAGTGCACGTCGGTGTCCCACACCAGCAGGCCCGCCACAGTCTTTCCGGACGCAGCGAGACCGAACTCCGCAGCAGACTTGACCGCATTCACGAAGGTTGTGCCGGAACCGGCCATCGCGACGACTTGAGCCGGCGATGCCTGTGCCTGCAGCATAAAGGCACTATGGTCCGAGGTTTCGATGGGATAGCGAACCGTACCCGAAACTTCTCCGCCATTTGCCTTCACAATTTGCGTCGCGTCAGCCTCGAGCGCGTGACCGAAGGCATAGTCAGCGGTCAAAAAGAACCAGTTCTTCAAGCCCTGCCGGATAAGCTCGTTGGCAGTGCCGTTGGCTAGGGCGTAGGTGTCGTAGGAATAATGGATGCTGTTTGGGGTGCAGCTGTCATTCGTCAGGCGTGACGAGCCAGACCCGTTGACGATCGCGATCTTGTCCTCGTCCTTCGCAACCTGCGTGACAGCAAGGGCAATACCGGAATTGATCAGGTTGTTGATCATCGTGACGCCCTGCGATTCATACCACTCGCGAGCAGTTGAAACCGCGACCTCCGGTTTGTTCTGATGATCTGCGACGACGACCTCCAGCGGACGGTCTAGAACTTTGCCGCCGAAATCCTCGACGGCCATCTTCACTGCCGCAATCGCGCCCTCGCCGGCCTCGTGAGAAAACTGGCCGCTGACATCGGTCAGCACGCCAATGCGAACGGGGTCTGCGGTCTGCCCGAAAACAGGCAACGGCAAGACGCCAACGGCGATGCCACAGGACAGTAACACCTTCAAAGCTCTCATAATTCACCCTCCCAAGTGCCGCGCCAAACTCCTCCGGCACGTTTAATGAAACTTGCGCTATCATACCTTGCATGTTCTTTTCCAAGGAACATGTGCGCTGCAATAGGTAACAGATGTAAGGTAAACAGAATTTCTAACGATATGCAAGCTTGCATTATTAGACTTTGTATGTTTTTCTGCTTTCACCGTCGGCGAAGCGTTGGGTGATACGGACTAGCTGTCCGCCACCCGTTGAAGGAGAGAGTTCGCGGCGGTAAGGGAGGATACATTGTTGAATGCCGCACCCATTCTAGAGGCGCGTGAACTGACACGCTCATTCGGCGGCTTCGTTGCCGTGCAGAATGTGAACCTGAAGATCAAGCCGGGCACGATTCACGCGTTGATCGGGCCCAACGGTGCGGGGAAAAGCACGCTCTTCAATCTCTTGACGAAGTTTCTCCCACCCAGCAGCGGCCGGATCTTCTTCAAGGATCAGGACATCACGTCAATGGCGCCCGCCGACATTGCCCGTCTCAGGCTTGTCAGATCGTTTCAGATATCATCGGTCTTCCCGCATCTCAGCGCACGGGAGAATGTCCGCGTAGCCCTGCAGGCCCGCGAGCGAGAGACATTTGCCTTCTGGAAATCCAACGCGACGCTTCGCCGCTTCAACGAGGAAGCGACTGCGCTTCTGGAAAGCGTTGGACTTGCCGATCGGGCACAGGCGAAAGCCAGCGAATTGTCCTATGGGCGAAAACGCGCACTGGAACTTGCCACGACGCTTGCGCTGGATCCGGAGGTGCTCCTCCTGGACGAGCCGATGGCAGGAATGGGAACCGAAGACATCGGCCGGACCGCCGCCTTGATCCGCAGTGTTGGAAAAGGCCGCACGGTCCTCATGGTCGAACATAATCTGGGCGTTGTCGCCGATTTGTCCGATAGGATCACCGTTTTACGACGCGGAGAAATCATCGCCGAAGGAACCTATTCCGATGTCTCTTCCGACAGCGAGGTCCGCAAGGCCTATATGGGAGGAGCTCATGGCTGAATCCGCACTCCTGCGCGTCAATAATCTCGAGGCATGGTACGGCGAAAGTCATGTTTTGCATGGCGTCAATTTCAACGTGCATAAAGGCGAAGTTGTCACCCTGATCGGGCGCAACGGTGCAGGAAAGACAACGACGCTCCGCAGTTTGGTCGGAGTGGTCGGGAAGCGACGAGGCTCGAGCATTTACAAGGGCATCGAACTATTGTCGCTCGCACCACACAAGGTGGCGCGTCTGGGCATTGGCTATGTGCCGGAAGAGCGTGGCATATTCTCTTCTCTGAATGTGATCGAAAACCTAATGTTGCCGCCGGCGTGGCAGGCTGGCGGCATGGAAGTCGACGAGATCTTCAGCCTTTTTCCAAACCTCAAGGGTCGTGACAATACGTCCGGTACACGATTGTCGGGCGGTGAGCAGCAAATGCTGGCAATTGGAAGGATCCTGCGCACTGGTGCCGATTTCATTCTTCTGGATGAGCCAACCGAGGGCATCGCGCCGGTTATCATCGAAGAAATAGGTGCTGCCCTGCGCGTTTTGAAGGACCGGGGCATGACAATCATCCTGGTCGAACAAAACCTCCGATTCGCCGCCTCGGTTGCCGACCGCCATTTCGTCCTCGATCAAGGAAAGGTCATCGACGAAATTTCCAACAACACACTCGATGCCAACATGGACCGACTGAACCGCTATCTCGGAGTCTGATCCATGGCGCGCGATTACAAATAGGTATTGTCTGATGGCTGATATCTTCGGCGTTCCGATCACCGTGCTGCTCGGCCAACTGTTGCTTGGTCTGATCAACGGGTCATTTTATGCTCTTTTGAGCCTAGGGTTAGCGATCATTTTCGGCATGCTGAACGTGGTTAACTTCGCTCATGGCGCTTTCTACATGCTGGGCGGCTTTGTCGCCTGGTTTTTGCTTTCAAAACTGGGGCTGGGATACTGGCCGACGCTGATTGCGGCACCTATCGCAGTCGGCATTCTCGGAATCGTAGTAGAGCGCCTGCTCCTCAGGCGGCTTTACCGGATGGACCACCTTTACAGCCTCCTCCTTACCTTCGGCATAGCCCTCATGCTCGAGGGACTGTTCCGCCATATCTTTGGTGCGGCAGGCAAGCCCTATCCGGTTCCGCCTTCGCTGATGGGAGGCATCAATCTTGGATTCATGTTCCTCCCGATGTACCGCGCTTGGGTGATCGGGGTCTCGCTTGTGATCTGCATTCTGACGTGGTTGGCGATCGAGCGCACCAAGCTCGGTGCGTATCTGCGGGCGGCGACAGAAAACCCGGCGTTGGTTCAAGCATTCGGCATCAACGTGCCGCTGATGCTGACGTTGACCTATGCTTTCTGTGTCGGGCTTTCCGGCTTTGCGGGAGCGCTGGCCGCACCCCTCTACCAGGTCAGCCCCGGAATGGGATCGAGCATAATCATCGTTGTCTTCGCCGTGGTCGTCATCGGCGGAATGGGATCGATCGGAGGCGCAATCGTTACCGCTCTCGCCCTAGGTATCATCGAAGGACTGACCAAGACCTTCTACCCTGCGGCCTCATCGATCGCGGTGTTCATCGTGATGGTGCTGGTCATTCTCATCCGGCCGTCCGGCCTGTTTAGTCGCGAGGCCTGATCATGAATAGCTCGAACATTTCCTCGTCTTTTCTGGTGACCGGCAGGGTTCAACGAGCCGGAACGTATCTGCTGGTCGCGATCGGCGTGCTGATGCTGGTTGCACCCCAAGTCGTTTATCCTCTCTTCCTCATCAAAATCCTCTGTTTTGTGCTGTTCGCCGCGGCATTCAATCTCGTGCTGGGTTATGCCGGCCTGCTCTCCTTCGGACATGCGGCCTTCTTCGGCGGGGCCGCGTATATCGCCGCACATGCCGCCAAAGTCTGGCATTTTCCGTTTGAGCTTGCCGTGCTCTCGGGAACCGTCTTTGCCGCCTGCCTCGGTTTCGTATTCGGCGCGCTGGCCATTCGGCGTCACGGCATCTACTTCGCAATGATCACATTGGCGCTCGCCCAAATGGTCTACTTCCTGGCGGTGCAGATGCCCTTTACAGGCGGCGAAGATGGCATCCAGGCCGTACCACGCGGGTACCTTCTCGGCGTAATCGATCTCCGCAGCATCACGTCAATGTACTACACCGTGCTTGGTGGGACGGTTATTGGCCTTGTGATCATATGGCGCGCCGTCAATTCGCCTTTCGGCCACATCCTGTCGGCCATCCGTGAAAATGAAACCCGCGTCACGTCCCTCGGACTCAAGCCGGAGCGCTACAAGCTGATCGCATTTACGCTATCGGCCGCGTTGTCTGGTTTTGCCGGGTCCATGAAGGCAATCGCCTTTCAGCTGGCGTCTCTCGTCGACGTTACGTGGCATATGTCTGGAGAGGTCATCCTGATGACGCTGCTTGGTGGCATGGGAACGCTGATTGGTCCGATCGTCGGGGCAAGTCTTGTCGTCGGGCTGGAGCATTTCCTGTCGACAAGCGGCCTGCCGATCACCTTTATTATTGGTCTGTTTTTCGTCGTTTGCGTCATGATGTTCAGACGGGGGGTGTTCGGTGAGGTAAAGCTTCTGCTCGAACGCCGACGCGGCTGACCAACAAAAGTCTTCTTATGCAAGTAAATAAAACCGGGGCAGATCTCAGCCCCGGTTTTTCTATGCGGAACAAAGATGTATCAGCCGCGGGACGTGGCGCGGGTGCCGAAGAGATAACCGACGGCTGCGGCCATGATGATCTGCACGACGGTCGAAAGATCTTCCGACACCCAAGCCTGGCCATCGCGAGCCATATTGCCCGGCGCCGAACCAAGGCCTGGTACTAAACCACCTTGGGCGACCCACATAGCAGCCAGGACTGACACAAACACAACGGCTGCAATCATTGGCAGACCGACAAGCATGCCGGTGGATGATGAATTGGATGTAGGTTGGGCCGACGTTCTGCTGCTGCTTGACACGGTCTGCGACGGGGACCTCTCCTGTGCCGACGCTGACTTGCCACTAGCCTGCTCGATGCCGCTTTCAACCTGCACCGGGTTCTGGCGGCGCTCAATTTCTTCGGCGAAGCGCTTGAAAAACTGACCGGATAGCTGTTTTGCCGTCATATCTATCAGCCGTGCGCCCAACTGGGAAAGCTTCCCGCCAATCTGGGCATCGACGTTGTAGTGCAAAATGGTACCGTCGTCGGTAGCTTCAAGGCGGACGGTTGCAAGCCCTTTCGCAAAGCCGGCAACGCCGCCCTGCCCTTCGCCGGTGATTTTGTAGCCGTTAGGCGGGTCCAGTTCAGACAGCGTCACCGCACCCTGGAATTGGGCTTTCACCGGGCCAACCTTTATCACCGCGACGGCCGACATCTCGGTATCGGACGACTTGGTCAACTCCTGGCACCCGGGGATGCAAATCTTCAAGACTTCGGGATCGTTCAGCGCGTTCCACACATCCTCCTTGCTTGCCGGAATGTGCTGTTGACCTGACATATCCATTGGATGCCCTCCTCGCATATTATTAGCGTTCGCCTCTACGGATCCTGAGCGAACCAGATTACTTGACATTCTTCCATTAAGTCTAATAATGCAAGTAAAAATCACAGACCGATGCCTCATGGCGCGGCGTGATGGAGGAGCCAAGATGGTAAGCTTTCCAGCAATCACCCTCAACGGGATGGCAAGACCGGTGCAGCGCCGGAAAACTTGTCACGCTTTTATTGGCTGGAACGGCCGAACAAGGGTGACGACATGAAGCCGGCGCCGTTCGATTATCTCGCCGCGACTTCGATTTCTGATGTGACGGAGGCACTGGCAGCGTCCGGCGGGGACGGCAAGATCATTGCCGGTGGCCAGAGCCTGATGCCCATGATCAATTTCCGGCTGGTGAAGCCCACCATCCTCATCGACATCAACGGCATCGACGGGCTTGATCGTATCGAAAAACGTGGCGACCGGATACGGATCGGCGCAACCGTCCGCCACTATATGACGGCAACGGATAGCCTGATCCAGCAACATATTCCCGTTCTGCACGATGCCATGCACCACGTTGCTCATCTGACCGTTCGCAATCGTGGGACCTTCTGCGGCAGCATTTGTCACGCGGACCCCGCTGCTGAAATGCCAATGATGGTGCTTCTTTTGAACGGGATAATCACCGCCTGTTCTGTCAGAGGCGAAAGGCTGATCTCCGCAGCCGATTTTTTTGTCAGCTCTCTTGTGAGTACGCTGGAGCCTGACGAGTTCGTGACATCGGTCGAAATCGATACCCTCCCGCAGAATACCGGCTGGGGTTTTCACGAATTCTCGAAACGCCATGGAGATTTTGCCCTGGCCTGTGCAGCAACGACAATGCGCATCGAAGACGGCGCGGCGCGCGATGTGCGTTTCGCCATGATGGGCGTCGGGGAGACCCCACTGCGCCTATCGCAAATCGAAGCAATGATAGACGGTCAGGCGGTGGCTGATGCGCTGCTTGATGAGGTCTCGGCTGCGCTAAAGGATATCCTGCAACCGAACACTGACCTCCACGCCTCGGCCGACTACCGCCGGCATCTCGCCGCAGCGCTCGCCAGGCGCGCGCTGCGCGATTCATGGAGACGAGCGAATATTCGGAAAGGCGAGACCGATGAGTGAGAAAGAGATCACTGTTTGCGTCAACGGTCTGACCTACACCAGAACGATTGAGCCGCGCCTGCTTCTTAGCGATTTTCTGCGCCATGAGCTTGGTCTGACCGGAACGCATGTTGGCTGCGAGCATGGCGTCTGCGGTGCTTGTACCGTCCTCCTTGACGGTCGCAGTGCGAGGTCATGCCTGACGCTGGCGATACAGGTCGAGGGCATGGCGATCGAGACCATCGAAGGACAGGGCAGCATGGACCAGCTGGGTCCCATTCAAGAGGCCTTCCGGCAGCATCACGGATTGCAATGTGGGTTCTGCACGGCGGGCTTCATCATGGCGATCACCGACATGCTTCGCTACCATCCGCTCGAGACCGATGAGCAGATCCGCGAGGCCCTGTCAGGCAACATCTGTCGATGCACGGGCTACGAGCACATCGTCAATGCTGTGCGCGAACTGGCAAGAGAAAGAGGACCATTGGAATGAAGATGCACTTCCTTCAAGGCGGTCGGCTGCGCATGCGCCGCTCAATCTTCATTTCCGGAGCGTCAAAGGAGGAGGTGATCGAACTGCCCGTGCATGCAACATTGATGCGGCATTCGCAGGGCAACGTCCTTTTTGACAGCGGTTGCAGCCCGCAGGCAGCAGCCGATCCCCAGACCCGGTGGGGCGGGCTCAGCAAGGTGATGACCCCCATATTCACACCGGAGCAGACAGTGGTCCGGGAGTTGGATCTGCTTGGACTGAAACCGGATGACATTGATGTCGTCATCTGCTCACACCTTCACCCCGACCATTGCGGATGCAACGAATACTTCCGAGGCGCGACCATCCTCTGCCATGAGGCGGAGGTAAATGCCGCGAGGGCTGAGGGCGCTGAAAACCAGGGCTATCTGAAGCAGGAATGGGACCAGCCGAAAGGTTTCCAAACGTTCGACGCAGAACTCGACGTCTTCGGTGATGGCCGCATCGTGCTCCTTCCAATGCCGGGGCACACGCCTGGGATGACAACGGCGCGGGTGTCGTTGCAACGGGACGGAACGTTCATCCTTGCCTCCGATGCAGCTCCCCTGCAGATGAACATCGATGAAGGCGTGGCGCCCAAAAACACCTGGAATATGGATCTTGCTGTAGGAGCGCTTGCTCAACTGAAGGCATTCCGGGACAAGGGTGAAACGGTTATTTCCGGGCACGATGACAGACAATGGAAGATGTTGCGGAAAGGCTTGGAGTACTATGAATGAACCAGCGTGACCATTCCGTTGAGCTTCGTCCGAAACTCGTCGGCAAGAGAGTAATGCGCACGGAAGATCCGCGCTTTCTCACGGGGGTGGGGCGATATGTTGACGACATGACACCGGCAGGCACGCTCCACGTGGCTTTGCGACGGTCGGACCAGCCGCATGCCTGGATCACTAGCATCGAGGTTGGTGAGGCATTTTCCGTTCCAGGCGTCGTGGCTATCTACGATGCGACCGATCTCGATGATGAGATCAACCCAGCCATCCCCACGTCCCGCATGCCGGGCTACTACGCGACACCTATCTGGCCCCTTGCAAGGGAGAAGGTTCGTTACGTTGGTGAGCCGGTCATCGCGGTCGTTGCTGAAAGCCGTTACGCGGCTGAAGATGCACTTGAGCACATCATCATCAACTATGAGCCTTTGCCGTTCGCCATTAGGCAGGTTGACGCCGTCAAAGACGACGCACCTCTCCTTCACGAAGAGGCTGGCACGAACACGATCATCAAGCGCGAATTCAAGCGGGGCGATGTCGACGCGGCATTCGAAGGGGCTGCCGTCACGGTCAAAGGACGGTTCCGGATGACACGCAAGACAGCCGTTGCGATGGAGAACCGCTCTTACCTCGCCGAGTGGGACGCACGAAACCAGTCGCTGACGCTTTACACATCTTCAAATATTCCGGGAGTCATCCGCGACGTTCTTTCCGGTTGCCTTAATTTGCCCGGAAATCGTCTTAGGGTCGTCGCGCCGGACGTCGGCGGGAGTTTCGGCGGCAAGGGATCACTGTATAGCGAAGAAATTCTCGTTTGCGCCTTGGCTCGCAAGCTCAGGCGGCCAGTGAAATTCATCAGCGACCGTCTTGAGGATCTTTCCGCTACAAGCCAGGCTTTCGACGAACTGATCGAAGCCGAACTTGCTGTGACGAAGGACGGACTATTGATCGGACTGCGTGCCGATGTCATCGGCGATGTCGGCGCCTATTCGATATACCCATGGACGGCGGCGCTGGAAACTGTGCAGGTGGTGAGCTTTCTTCCCGGTCCGTATAGGATGGAGCACTACAGCGGTCGGATCAGGGGCGTTCTCACGCCAAAGCCACCCACCGGGCCATATCGCGGGGTCGGCCGCCCCTCCTCGACTTTTGCGATGGAGCGCCTGATAGACATGGCCGCGCGGAAGCTTGGCATGGACCCGGTTGAGTTTCGCCGCAAGAACCTGGTGACGGCCGAGGAATTTCCGTATCGAACCGCCTCCGGGATCATCTGGGACAAGTCGGCTTTTCACGAATGCCTGGAAGGTGCTTGCGCACACGTTGATTATCCCAGTCTTGTCCAGCAAAGGGATGCTGCCAGAAAAGCCGGCCGCTGGGTGGGGATCGGTCTGGCGAGCTATGCGGAACTAACCGGCATCGGATCACGCATCTCCGTCGCCCCCGGCATGCCAATCAACACGGGCACCGAGACGTCCAAAATCGAGATCGACGCCACAGGTGCGATCACGGCAGCGTTCGGAATTTCGTCGCATGGTCAAGGCCTCGAAACAACCCTCGCCCAGGTGATCGCAGACGAGCTTGGGTGTAAGTTCGAAGACATCGAAGTCAAGCACGGCGACAGCTCGCTTGTGCCCATGGCCAGTGGCACCTATGCCAGTCGCTCAGCGGTTCTGGGCGGAGGTGCGGCGACGCTGGCCGCGCGCGTGGTTAAGGACAAGGTTCTGCGGGCCGCAGCCAATTTAATGGGGCAGAGCGTTGAAGACCTCGACATTCACGATGGCATCGTTACCAGTCGCAATTCGAACCTCACGATGACACTCAAGGAAGTCGCGTTCGCGGTCTATACACAGATGGGGCGAATTCCTCGCGACAAGCGTGAGGACCTCACCGCCTCTGAGACCTATGACCCCTATCTTGGCACCGCGTGCTCGTCCACTCATCTCGCAATGGTCGAAGTCGATCCGGAGACCTACGGCGTCAAGGTACTCCGCTACGTCGTCGCTGAGGATTGCGGCAAGATCATCAATCCGATGATCGTCGACGGCCAGGTCCATGGCGCAGTAGCGCAAGGCATAGGTGCTGCTCTCCTAGAAGAGATCGTTCATGACGATCAAGGACAGGCGATTACCGCGAGCCTTGCCGACTACCTCGTCCCCGTGGCAAGCAGTGTCCCGGATATCGGAATTGTACATATCGAAGCGGAGCTCCCCAACAATATTGGCGGCTTCCGGGGAATGGGCGAAGGCGGCACGATTGGTGCACCGGCAACAATCGCAAATGCCGTGTCTGATGCGTTGTGGCATCTTGGCGCGTCGGTGGAGACGCTTCCTGTGACACCGGAACGAATATTCCAGATGCTTCGAGATCGCACCGCTTCTAGTCCAGCCCCGGCGATTGGAACGCCGGCTGAGAGCCGACTGCGCAGCAACCGGAATCCGTCAGTCACGGGGCAGAATGAGTAGTCGGCATCTTTTGATGCGATCGTTTTGTTGCACGAGCAAACGACGCCAAAAATCCTGTAAATCTTCGAACCGCATGATTGGTTGCAGAAAGAGGGCCGCTTTGCGACTTTTGACCGTGCCGCGGATCCCGGATGCTTTCAACCGTTGGAATTCCTCAAACGCAGGGCCGTATCAGAGAGCGAACGGATATCGAAGAATGTAGTCGGTATCCTTTGCCGCGATCGCTCGCTTACACTCTGAGCAAACGACGATTGCCGAAAAATCCTGCCCGCACCGCTTGTGACGAAGTCGCATCGGTGGCTTGCCATCGGCAAGCCACCGATCACCCCAAGCCATCATCACCAGCATTGGCTTGTAAAGATCAAGCCCCATCTCAGTGAAGCGATATTCAAACCGTTCTCCGGAGTTATAGGGAACCTTGCGATACACTTCTGCCTGAACGAGGCGTGCAAGGCGATCGGCCAAGATGTTCGTCGCGATGCCAAGGTTCTCCCGCATCTCCTCGAACCGTCTGACACCATACCAGCCTTCTCGCAGGACCAGAAAGCTCCATCGGTCTCCGATGATGCCGAGGGTTCTGGCGACCGAACAAGGCCTCACCCGTTCTAGAAGGGTGGAATCAGAACTGCGTCTGGATGTCGGGCGAGATTCCACCGGAACATATCCTGCTCCCGGACCGTCGCGAGGAGCGACCTCACGGGCACTAAAAGGCTCCAAGCATTCGCAGCACACCGTCACTGGGTGGCACTCGCAACCGCAACTCTTGTGTATAAGCTGCAGGGGAGGCTCCTTGCCGCCGCAGAGCCACTTGTCGCCAAACTCCATCAACGACAGCATCGTCGGGAACAAATCCTTTCCTCGTGCTGTCAAGAAGTATTGCTGACCGGGCTCATTAGGCCTCTTCCCCAGACTTAGGATCTCATTTGCAACGAGAGCTGACAAACGTGATGACAACGTCTGACGGGGAATCCCCAGCCTTTGCTGGAACTTGTCAAACCGGCGCACCCCAAAATAGGCTTCGCGAAGGATGAGGAAGTTCCAAGTATCAAGAACAATCTCCATCGTACGCCGGACGGAGGACCGTCGCTGCAATAGAGGGCGCCGCGCCTGCTCGGATTTCACCGCCGCGACGTCACTTGGCTGGATCTTCTTCAGTGTATCCAAGGTTCACACTCAGCTGTTGATCAAGTTTTCGAGCTATATATAAGGTACCCAGTCTAACAATGAAAGCGACATCACCCGTTAACTGGTGTCCACTCGGCATATCGCCGATGGGAACTGGGCATATGATCCGGGTCGGTTCCATGCCGAGTGCCGCCATACCGCCGCTGATGAACGGCGACGCGCTTGCCGCGGTGGAAGATCTCGATGCTGCGTGCCGTCGAATGAATTCAACCAGGCAGGCGGAAATCGGCCACACCATGCTGTCCCGGAATTAGTGAAACCACTGTCCGCGATTAGTGAAACGACTGTCCCGTTCTTCCGAAATACGCATAGAGCCCGAGGACGGCTGCTGGTTCCCGTGAGATGACAGTAATTTATGGAACTATTTTGGCAGATCGCCTCGCGGAAGTGCCAAACTGTGGCTGCTAAATAGGCTTGATCGACAGTAGGCCCTCCGCCGAACCACCGGGACGATATTGCTGTAATCATCTATTGTTTGAATGTTCGGCAAATCAAGACCGTGACCAGTGGCCGGAACGACTATCCCGTCGGGCGCCTGCCGCGCGTCCGGCTTTGACACCCGCCTCAACATCCTCAGAAACAAGACAATTCGCAGCCCGAAATCCCAGCCGCTTTGCCCCGAGAGGAAAACACTGAAGGTCCGGTTTACCTACTGCGACATCTTCTCCGGTCACAATAACGCGCGGTTTGGCTAGCGCAGCGGCTTCAAGGCGGCTCTGAGCGAGCTTCTTTGAAGCAAATGTAACAATCGCCCAACGATCAGCAGGAAGTGCAGCTAAGAACTCTGCGGCTCCCGCAATCGGGACGCCCCGTGGACGTCCTCGATCTCTGCCCGGGTGATCTTTGCAGCCTCAATCTCCGGGTCCACTCCGAGAAGTTTCAGCCGACGAATAGTGTCGATTGCTCTTGATGCAGAGGACGATGAACACCGCATGCGTGATCCAAGCTGGAGGCATGTTGACGCCATCATAGCTACTTCGTCTTGTTCATACGCTCTGTTAGCTTCCGGAATATAGAACTTCGGGCAACCGAATAACCGAGCTTGCGGCCGACGCTCGTGCTCATCACCAAATTTGCCAGTGACGAACTGCGCATAACGGCATCTTCACGAATAAGACGCTCGTCTTGGCGCCCCTGACGGTCGGCGATGATACGTTTCGCCGAGTTATGACCTGGGGCGCCGGATACACCGCCACCAGGATGGCTTCCCGAACCGCACAGATAATATCCTTGTACAGGGGTGCGATAATGTGCAGCCTCTGCCATCGGACGTTTGTCGAAGTTATTTTCCGTGCCTACCATCGACGAATGGAAGATATTGCCGCCGGTGATGTTGTAGACGCGCTCAAGATCGCGCGGCGTAATGATGTGACGTCCAAGAATTCTGCCACGGAGGTTGGGAGCGTAGCGGAAGTAGACTTCGAGAACCTTGTCGGCCCATTCGTCCTTCCGGCTGTCCCAGTCGCCGTCTGCGAGATCAAACGGCAGTTGCTGCACACCAAGCGATATCGTGTGATGTCCGGGCTTTTCGGCCAAACCGGGATGTGTAACGGAAGGTATCAGAGCTTCGATCACGAAATCATCCGGGAAATCGCCCTTTTTCTGTGCCTCCCAGGCTTTTTCGTAAAGGGCCGGGCTTGCTCCCATGATGACTAGGCCCTGATGTTGCGGCCCCACCTTCCCTGGGGCAAAGCCCACATAGTCGGGCAGGGTTTCGACGAGAAGATGAATACGGGCCATCGAACCACGAACATCGATCTCTGATGCCTTCTTCTCAATCGCCGGAGACAAGACGCCAGCATCAAGAAATCCTTTTAGCGAACGCTTTGGGTCGGCGTTGGAAATGATCAGGTCTGCCTCGATCACTTCGCCCGACATCAGTTCCACACCAGCTGCCTTGCCGTCTCGAACGAGAACCTTGCGGACGGGGGAGCCGGTTCTGATGGAACCGCCATACACTTCGAGTCCTTTGGCGAGTGCACTGGAAATCATGCCCATTCCACCTTGCGGAAGGCCGTATTGACCATAGTTGCCTTCGAATTCCCCCTGGGCGTGATAGCCGTAGACATAGGCCGTCCCGGGTGTCCGGGGGCCTCCCCAGGTCGAAACCATCCCCATGAACATCATAAA
The DNA here is from genome assembly GCF_964254145.1 of Pararhizobium sp. LjRoot235. Classification (NCBI taxonomy): domain Bacteria; kingdom Pseudomonadati; phylum Pseudomonadota; class Alphaproteobacteria; order Hyphomicrobiales; family Rhizobiaceae; genus Pararhizobium; species Pararhizobium sp. LjRoot235. The sequence goes on from NZ_CAXUSP020000003.1 coordinate 27,504, forward strand.
GCCGCGAAGACGGTCGCTTTCGAAATATCGGGAGAGTAGATCCTCTGCGGAAATCAGAACGAACTCGTTAAATAGTTCGGCTTCGCCGGCCTGCTCGAAAACCTCGCGGAGTTCGTCGACAGAAGGCGGATCACTCATCAAAAGCGCACCGGTCAACTCACCAAAACGCCTGAGTCTCGTTCCAAATCGCATGAAATTTGCGCCGTCACGAGCGTTGTGCTTCTCCATCGACTTGAGCGTGCGATCAATATCGCGCCAAAGCATAACATGGTCACCATCTTCCCACAGGCCCATTTCAAGCATATCAGGCGCGACCGAGACCAGACCAAATTTCTTCAGTTCCAAGTCTTCGACCACTTCGCGCCGCAGCATCATTTGGATGTAGGAGCAAGAAGAAAATGTCCCGCCTGGAACGAGCCTCTCACTGACACAGGCGCCGCCGATCACGTCCCTCGCCTCGAGAACAAGAACGCGAAGGCCTTCTCTTGCCAGATAATTCGCACAAACAAGACCATTGTGACCCGCTCCAATCACAATGGCGTCCGTCTTCACCCTAGTCGTGGACACGGTGTTCATATTAAGCGGTTCCTTCCATAAAGGCACTCAAGCCGATGAGGTTCATCCATTTCCTGGTCACTGCCGTGCGCGCGCTTTGGTCCAGCGAAGCGCGGTTTTCCAACTTTTAGGGCAGAAGTACCCGGTAGACTTGGTGGTCGACGAACGTGCCGTCGGGGTAACCCACGAAGTTACCGGTCACGACGCCGGTCGCGCCGTCGAACTCACCGCCGCCTTCTTTGATGTGCCAGGTGATCGAGCCGATTTCCTTTCCCTCGTCCGCTGGGAGCACTATGCCGGCTTCGGGAGTGAATACGTCGAGGTAGCTATCGATCTCAGGGAAAAGCACCCGACCAGCCTCTACGGTTCGACCATTTCTTGCCATCACGACGGTCTCGAAGTGGGCCTTCCCGCATGGGTCTGAGAGCTGGCCATCCTGACCCATGCCCGCGAGATCGGACTTTATGATAACGCCGTCGGCGGCTGACGATACAAAGCCCTGTGCGTGACCTATCTGCTCTCCCTTACCGGAAAAAACGATCAGCATCGTTTTCATGCGCATGTGATACTTCCTTTCATCGTCAGAAATGTCTTGGGAGCGAAGTGAAGCGTTCCCTTAGCTCGCGTGCGGTGCAGCTGTTTGGCGCCCAGAGAGATTTTCAACATATCGGTAAGCGACCAGGTAAAGCCCCGTGAGAACGGCCATCATCAGAAGAATGAGACCACCAACCGCTGCTGCTCGATCGAAGCGATATTCCTGGAATGCCAGCTTGTAGAGATAAGTGGCGAGCACTTCCGAAGACCGGCCGGGACCACCCTTTGTCATGATCCACGTCATGTCGAAGAATCTGAACGTCCAGAAGAAATCGAGCAGGCAGGCAGTCAACATCACCGGGGCGAGATGGGGAAGCGTGACGAGCCGGAACTTGTCCCACGCGCTACCTCCATCGACGTCCATCGCCTCATAAAGATCGTCAGGTACGTTCTGCAGGGCAGCCAACAATACCAGCGTCAGGAAGGGATACCAGTTCCAGATGCTGGCGATCGTTACAGCTGCCAATGCGGAAGACGGCTGCCCAAGCCAGTCGATTGCCCAGCTGCCGAGACCGATGTCGCGAAGCAGGGAATTCAAAAGCCCGAATTGGCCCTGATAGATCAAGATCCAAAGGATCGACACCGCCGCAGGCGGGAATAGCCAGGGAATGAACTGCAGTCCTCGCCAAAAGGACTGCATGCTTTTTGCGGAATTCAATAGAAGCGCAAAGGTCAAGCCAATCAGCAAATGCCCTATGACCGTGCCACCGGTAAAGATGAAACTGTTCAGCGTCGAGGTCCAGAAGACGTCATTATTTAGCGCCCATTTGTAGTGGGTAAAGCCGACGAAATGCTGCTCTCCACGACGTGTTTGAAAGAACCCCGTGTAGATGCTCGCTATAAGCGGAAATATGCCGGTGATAATCAGAAACAGGAATGTCGGACCGACAAAGAAGACCCACTCCCGCCGGTAGGTCCGCGCGAGCTTGACACGGTTTGCGTTGACGGGGACCAGAGGTGCTTGAGACTGTTGTCCGATGATCATTTCACGCCTCCCGCAACCATTCCCTTGATGAAGACACCTTGGAACAATGCAAAAACGACAAGCAAGGGAAATGCCGACAGGAAGCTTGCAGCCATAAGAACTTCCCAGCTTATCGTGTAGTGACCAATGAGGAGATTCAGCGCGACGGTGATTGGGCGTGCCTCAAGCGAAGCGGTGAATGTCAGCCCGTAAAGGAATTCCTGCCAAGCCATCAAGAAGGCAAAGATGAAGGCTGCCAGAATACCGCCCCAGCTAAGTGGAAGTGTAATTCGGAAAAAGCACTCCAGCGACGTGCATCCGTCGATGCGGGCGGCCTGTTCGATGTCCTCGGGCACCCCGTCGAACATCGATTTTAAGATAAGGGTGCAGAATGGCACGGTCAGCGTGGTGTCCAGCAAGATCAATCCGGTCCAGGTGTCGATCAGACCGCTGGACTTTAGGAACGGGAAGTAACTCAGGACCAGAATCTCGACCGGAATGACCTGGGTGAACAGCAGCAGGACGATCAGGGTTCCGGATAGGCCCACTCTATATCGTGACATGCCGTATGCAGCTGGCGCCGCCAAAGCGATCGTAAAAAACGCCGTTAGAGCGGAGATCCCGACAGAGTTTCGAAACGGCAATACCAGTTCCTCGGTCGAGAAAACCTTCAGGAAGTTCTGAAAGGTCACCCGGTCGGGAATAACCTGCTTGAACAGCAGGTCGGCGGGCGTGATCGCGATGACGAGCATGTAGGCGATCGGCAGCAGCATCACACCAAGCAAAAGCCCAAGTATAATGTAAGTGTGATGGGTACTGCGTATCAGGCGGCGAACGGCGGAAGGTCTTTCTCGCGGTGCAAGGCTATCGAAGGTCACGGCGCACTCCTTTCAAATTGGCGCGCGGCCGTTGGCCGCGCACTGCCTTCGCGCTTGCCTATCGGGTGTAGCGGTCTCCGAGTTCGCCGTAGCTTTCGTCCCATTGCTGGTACAGGTCGGCCCATTGCTCGGCGACCTTGTCCATTCCTTCCTGAGCGGTCTGCTGGTTGGCGACGACGCCATGGAGCTCGGTTCGGAAGATGTCGACGGCCTGCAACAACTGAGGAGGCATCTCACTGTAGGTATCGTAGGCGTTCGGACGTCGCGACTGCTCCAAGGCGACCTTCAGGGAATCGGATGTGCCCACGGTGCCACTCTGGACCTCGTCCCAGATTTCTTTCCGGGTGATAAGGAAAGGCCACTTATCAGCGATCGCCTGCTGGGTGTCATGGCCCGCGAGGACCTTGACGAACTCCCACGCGGCTTTCTTGTCTTTCGAGTTGGCGCTGATCGCGTAGGTGCTGTCACCGCCCATCAGCATCGCCCCGGTGGTCTTGCCCTTCGGCAGCGGCGAGATTGCCCATTCAAACGTGGGCTTCAATCCGTCAATCACCGCCGGGACGCCATTCCAGTCCGGCATCATTGCGACACGCCCGGATGCAAACGAACTCCGCAGCTTCTCAAAGTCAGTTGTCGTGAATGAAGGCACGACACCATGCTTGTTCACGAGATCCACGATGAACTGAACAGTTTCGACCGCTTTTGGTTTGTTGATCTGGAAGTCTCCACCGACACGGCCAATGCGGGTTTCGTTCGCGTAGAACATCCAGGCGAGAGCAAGCCAAAGTTCAGGGCCGTTGCCATCGAGACCGAGGCCATACATTTCCGGTGGCTTGTTCAGTTTCTTTGCGAATTCAAGCATCTCGTCGATGGTCTCTGGAGCGCGGTCCGGAAGGCCGGCTTCCTTGAACGCCGTCCTGTTCCAGAGGAGGACGTTGGTGAGACCGAGCGAGGGAAGGACGTAGGTCGAACCCTTATAACCCGTGTCTGCCCACGGCTCGTAGGCGCCAAGGATATCGTTGCCGGCCGCCTTGTCTGCGTCAATCAGTTCGTCCAGCGGAGCGATCCAGCCTTCCTCGGCAAAGCGAGCGAGCTGTGTGGGGACCCAGAGCTCGAGCGTGTCCGGCAATGCGCCGGCCTGGCCTGAAAGCTCCATTTTCTTGATGTACTCGATGAAGCCAATTTCCTCGATTTGCAGATCGACATTTGGGTTGGCTTTGCGATAGTCGTCGAAAACCTTCGAGAAGATCTCCGGCAGTTCGGTTGATCGCCAGTTTGAATGGCTGACAACCGTTTTGCTTTGCGCGAACAAATCCGAGGGCAAAGCCGCGGCGCCAAGGGCAATGGCGCTCGACTGCAGGAGGAAACGACGCGATATATGCGGGACTGTGAAACGAGGTCTATCTGTCATAATTCATTCCCCTATCGTTTTTCGATTCTGATTGATCGGTCCGTTCTAACTTTCAGATGAGATGCCGTTTACGGGGACCGAATGCGTGCCCAACACCACCAAAAAGGCCGCACCCCCAGCAGCGCGACTGATTAACCCGTTCAAAAAAGGACCGTTCCCCGGTTCATCAGGCTGCAGCAGCAGCGCTCGGCTCCAGGCGTTTTCCGGTCGACTTGTCGAACGAGTGAATTTCCCGGAGCGGCACCCGAAATGTCTGCCGCTCCCCAAGCGTGAACTTGCCGCCAGCCATGGCGGGGACGTCGGCAACAATCTGCACCTCGTCGGCGCCATCCAGCGTGCCGTAGACGAGTTGAGTTGAGCCGAGTTTCTCTACCCGCCGTACGATGATACTGACTTCCCTGGTCGCAGCCTTTTCGCCAACGAGTCCATCGCGAAGAAGTTGCTCGGGACGGAAGCCTTCGAGGAGATTGCCGCGCGGCACGAGGTTCATGGCAGGTGAGCCGACGAATGTTGCGACAAACGTGTCGGCAGGACGATTGTAAATTTCGTCCGGTGTTCCCACTTGGCGCACAACACCGTCCGACAGGACTGCGATTCTATGTCCAAGCGACATGGCTTCGACCTGGTCGTGTGTCACGTAGATCGTGGTCGCCTTGGTTTCCGCCTGGAATCGCTGGATCTCCTGCCGAGCCGTCGCTCGCAGCTTCGCATCGAGGTTGGACAACGGTTCATCCATCATGAACACGGACGGACTGCGCACCAGGGCTCGGGCCAAGGCAACGCGCTGACGCTCGCCGCCCGAAAGTTGCTTCGGTTTGCGATCCAGGTGCTGTTCTATCCTGAACATGCGAGCGGCCCAAAGTGTGCGCTCCACGATCCGCTTGCGGTCGAGTTTCATCTTTCGTAATGGAAACTCGATGTTGGCGCGAACGGTGAGATGCGGGTAAAGCGCGTAAGTTTGGAAAACCATCGCGACATTTCTGTCCTTCGGCGACAAATCCGTGACATCCCTGTCATCGATCCTGATGGCTCCCGACGTCACGGTTTCGATGCCGGCAATCATCCGCATCAACGTAGATTTGCCGCAACCAGATGGGCCCAGCAAAACAAGAAACTCGCCGTCGGCCACATCGAGACTGATCCCCTTCACAGCCGCATAATGACCGAAGGACTTTGTGACGTTGCTGATTTGAACGAAGCTCATGCCATGTCCTCAGGTATATGTTGAACGATGGTCACCTCCCGAAAGGTGACCGGCTATTGCACCGCCGCCTTCCGCTGGAACTCGGTGCTGCGAATGACGTTCTGGAATGCGTCCAAGAAGATGTCAGCATGTTCGGTCGAGAACGGAAGAGGCGGCCGGATCTTCAAAACATTGCCTTCAACGCCGCTCGCGCTGATCAGGACGTTCCTGTCGCGCAGCGCGTTTACAACGAACAGGCCGAGATCGCCGTCGGGCTCCTTGGTCCGGGAATCCCTGACAAAGTCCAGGCCCACAAAGAGGCCTGCGCCGCGGATATCTCCAGCCGCCGCCAAGCCGGCAGTCAACTCGCGAAGACCCTGTTGCAGGTAGTTGCCGACCTTCAGGGAGTTCTCGGCAAGTCCCTCGTCTTCGATCACGCAAAGCGTGGCGTGAGCGGCGGCGCAGCACACGGGATTTCCTCCAAACGTATTGAAGTAGCGAGCGGTTGTTGCGAACTCGCCAAGAATTTCGGGACGAGCCACCACGCCTCCGATCGGCAGTCCGTTACCCATCGGTTTTCCCATGAGGACCAGATCGGGCACAATGCCATGGCGCGCAAATCCCCACATCGGGCCAGTCCGTCCAAATCCCGGCTGAACTTCGTCTGCAATGAACAGAGCACCTGCGGCGTGCACAACGTCGAGAGCAGGTTTTAGGAAGCCCGGCGGATCTGCGAAGATGCCGTCAGAGGAAAAAACCATATCCGCGACAAACGCGGCCGGCTTGAACCCATGGCGAGACAGATCTTCAAACGCTTCCTCGATGGACGCGGCAAACACTTCGGCAACGTTCTCATGCCCGAGGCGGTATGCATCCGGCGCCGGTACGGCCCTGACATTGGGCCAGAGAGGAACGCCGGCACCTAGCGAGGGGGACATTCGCGCAATCTGCTCGGTGATGCCATGGTACGCGTTTTCGGTCACGACAATGCCCACGCCACCGGTGTGGGTTTTGGCAATACGCAGGGCAAGATCCGCAGATTCACTGCCTGTGCAGGTAAACATCACATTCGAAAGTTCAGACGGGAAATGTCCGAGCAGTTTTTCCGCGTAACTCAAGACGACATCGTTCAGATAGCGCGTGTGGGTATTGAGCACCGCCATCTGCCGGGAGACGGCTTCGACCACTCTTGGATGGCTATGACCGACAGAGGGCACATTGTTGTAGACGTCCAGGTAGCGTTGCCCCCGGCCGTCGGTGATCCATACCCCCTCAGCCGAAACGGCGTGCACCGGCGTTTCGTAAAAGAGCTTATAGGACGGTCCGAGAACCTTCTTACGCCGCTCGATGAGTTGGATCGTCTCATTGTCTAGCCCGTCAACCGCATTGGCGTCGAACGCATTGATCATCAACGGCTTAGTCATGAGGAAGTCTCCTTGTCGCAGGCAGCGAAAAACCGATCGACTGCGCGGTTTTTGTCGAGGTCCGTTAAATGCGATAGCGCGCGCCAAGCGTAGTCAGTGTTCTTGAGGATCTGGCTTGCACGCTCCGGAAGACGGATTGCACGGAATTCGGTAATGGCGACCGCCATCGCGAGTCTGGTAAGTATGAGGTCAGGGAGGACCGCTATCTCGGACGGATCCAAGGTAATGACGGAATTGTAGCCTTGCGCCACGTCGAGTGCGCCGGAAAAGCCCGGTTCATCAAAACGCAACTGATAACTGGCTGCGATGGCGACATCGTTGATCCGCTGGCTTCTCGTCACATCTCCGAAGTCGATGATCCCGGTGATTCTTGTCACGTCGTGCGGGTCCATGAGTAGATTGTGCCCGTTGAAGTCATTATGGATCACTTGCGAAGGAAGATCTTGCAGCATCCCGAGGGTGCGATCCTCAAAATGCTGCAAGATCCGGTGGGGCATCTGCCAGCGGCCGGAGTTGATCTCTGGGAGCAGCGATCGGACGCTCGCTGCATTTGCGAGATCCCAGACGAGGTTTCTGCGATCGGCAGGGTGTTCGAAGTCCGCGAGCGCGCTCGCCGTTCTTGCGAGTGCCTTCCCGATCTCAAATGCCTGCTGGCTGCTTCTCGGAGTGTGGACCTGCGATATGCCGTCAAGAAAGGTCATCAGCTGGACGACACGACCCTCGCCGCTTTCCATCATTGCGATCGCCTGCAGACCGCCGTTGGTGCGGATAATCTCCGGCACCGGCAGAGCCAGGTCACTTTCGGCGACGTGGACGCAAGCCCGAGCCCGCAAATCGGCCAAGGAAGACGATTCCGATGCACTGTAGATCTTCAATACATAATGGCGGTTGTCGGCAGTGGTAACTTCCAGGATCTCATCACGCTCTGCTACCAGGCTTCTGACGCGTCCGCGCACCCCCCAACACTGCTCAAGTATCCGCGCGACCTCGTGCGCCTCCACGTGAGAGCGCGCACCATCTCCACCTCCGTCAAACCTTTGGAGGAGGTCAACTTCAGACATCTTTAACCTCCTCTGTGTGTTCTTGCTGCGGAGACGGGGTGGCTTGAGGCCGAAAGCCAATTTCCACCTCCGCCCGACAATTGAGATCACATGCTGGCCTGTTTGGTAGGGACCACGGTGACCTGCAGCGAGCATCGGAGACGGTTTCCACGTTCCAGCCAGCCTCTTCGGGCTGGGTGATGGTCTCCGCCTGCCACTCAATTTGAACTAGACCGGTGCAGCCCATCGCCGTGACCCCGTCCGCTTCGCTACGAGAAGTTGAACATCACATGGCGGATCGAGGTGTAGTCCTCGAGGCTATAGATGGACTGGTCTTTGCCGTAACCGGAATGTCTCAGACCACCGTGCGGCATTTCACTCAAGAGCGTGAAGTGCTGGTTTACCCAGACCGTACCGTAGCGCAGACGAGCAGCAACCTTGAGCGCCGTAGCGGTGCTCGACGACCACACGGAAGATGCCAGGCCGTAATGGCTCTCGTTCGACCAATCGACTACTTCCTCGGCGGTTTCGAAGCGGGCTACCGCCACAACCGGGCCAAAGACCTCGCGACGGACGATTTCGTCTTGAACATTTGCGCCAACGACGAGAGTGGGCTCGTAGTAGAAGCCGTCTCCCGTGGCCGGCTTCCCGCCGGTCAGAACTTCAATGTGCCTCGAGGTGCGTGCGCGCTGAACGAAGCTTTCGACGCGGTCCCGCTGACGCTGGCTGATGAGCGGGCCGAGTTCAGTCTGTTCGTTCTCAGGCGCGCCGCTGCGAATGCTCTTGATCGCTACGTTGAGTTTCTCCACGACCTTTTCGTAGACACCCGACTGGGCGTACACGAGGCAAGCCGCGCAGCAATCCTGGCCCGCATTTTCGAAACCCGCCATGCGCACCGTTTCGACGACAGCGTCCAGATCGGCATCGTTGAAAACGATGACAGGCGCTTTCCCGCCAAGCTCAAGATGCGTGCGCTTCAGTGTCGTAACAGCGGACTGCAAAACCTTTTGTCCGGTCGTGACGTCGCCCGTCAAGGAGACCATCGCGACGCCGGGATGGGAAACGAGAGTCGAGCCCACAGACTCTCCACGGCCGGTAACCACGTTGACGACACCCTTCGGCAAAAGGGTCGCTAGGAATTCGCAAAGACGAAGAATCGTGAGGGGGGTTTGCTCGGACGGCTTTACGACAACAGTGTTGCCGACCGAAATCGGCGCGAAGACCTTCCAAGCGGCCATCATCAGCGGGAAGTTCCATGGCGCAACAGAGCCCACGACGCCGACCGGATCGCGGCGGATGATGGAAGTATGGTTTTCGACATATTCGCCGGCGGCGCTGCCATTCAGCACTCGGCAAGCACCGGCGAAGAAACGAATTGCATCGATGATGGCCGGCATTTCGCCATTGAGCATGCCGAGATACGGCTTGCCGCAATTGAGGGACTCGAGACGCGCGTAAGTTTCGATGTTCTTCTTGAGGTGCTCACCGACTTCCAACAGAAGTTCGGAGCGCTGCCGTGGCGTCGTAAGAGACCAGGTCTTGAAAGCGGACTGCGCAGCGGCCACCGCGGCATTGACCTGATCCCGGCTCGCCTCCTTGACGGCAACAAGTGTCGAACCTGTCGCCGGATTCAAGATTTTCTCGTCGCCGCCAGTTCCTTCGACGAGCTCGCCGTTGATAAGCAGCTTCGTCGAAAACGCCGGAGTGGTAACCATGTCCATTAAGTGTCTCCCTGACCGATGGGCGATCTGCGGACACCACGCCTTGGTGCCGCGATCTGTTCTTCAGCAGTGTGTCGCGGAAGTAAGGGAAGGGAAAATCCGAAATGCTTGCGATGACATATCGGTTTTTTTGATACCTCGCTCGACTATCGCTTCGCGTGGTAGTCACGGGCGACGGTCTTGAAAATCTCGGCTTGGTCAGTATCCGGCGACCCTTGCCGCCATACCAGTCCGACGTCCAACGTGACCGAGAGGCCCTCGACTGGGCGGGCTTCAAGACGATCACCCTCGAGGGTGTAGGGGCGAAAGGCGAGGTCGGGCATGATGGCGACACCCGTATTAGTGCCGACCAGGCTTCGGACCGCTTCCACCGAAGTTGTTCTCAAAAAAACCTGGTCAATCAGTTCCTCGCCCTGTAGCCAACCGGAGATCGACTCCAGCAAGTCGTCATTTGCCAGCAAGATAAGCTTTTGATCGCGGAGATCGGATGATTTGACGCGGCTCTTGTCGGCGAGGCCATTCTTTGGGGACACCCAGACTCTGAATCTCGATCGCATGAGTGGATCGACCGACAGGGCGAATTGTTCTTCAATGTTGGATATCACCATAAGCGCGAGTTGCAGCTCGCCACTGATGAGGAGATGTTCAATATATCTCCGGTGATCCTCGACCACCTCTACCGATACTTCAGGGAACACGCGCCGGAACCGGGCCAGGATGTCAGAGAGAAAATAGCCAGCGACCAGGTTAGTCACCCCCAGGCGAAGGGTTCCGGAGACGTTGTCGATTTTAGTGGTGAAGGCGTCTTCGGCATCTTTGACCGTGGAAATAATGAGTTTGGCGTGCCGCAGGAACCGGTGCCCCTCATATGTCAATGCGATCCCCCGGGCGTGGCGGGAAAATAGCGCGCTTCCGACCTGCTCTTCGAGTTGTCGAATGCTCTCGGTAATCGCGGACTGCGAGATTCGCGCGGCCGTTGCCGCGCCAGATATGGTGCCTAGTTCGGCCGTCAGTACGAAGTACTGGACCTGTCTGAACGTAAAATACATACTTGTTCCCATTCATCCGGGCGCTTTCTGTGTGCCATTTGCGGCTGGAACAACGTATCGGCATAACCGATATCTAGGCAACGGCAAAAAATACTTCTCCCGAAGTCGAACTGGATTTTACATTCATCCCCGTCCATCCCTCATACTGAGTTACTGTTCGAGGGTTCCACTTCATTTAATCGAGCCCGGCTTGCGAATAGCGTCGGATCGGGAGAGCGAGACAGCGAAGTGGAGAATACTTGTTTCAGATAGTCGTATTGCGCGCTTGGGAATTGGGATGGATCCCGGGCACTTAGCCGTGAATTGAGGTCGCATCAGTGGAAGGTCGGTATATCGGTGGCAGCTACGTCGCAATCGGCGCACGGATGCAAATGCAACAGCTTCTACGTTCTTGTTGGACGGGCCGGGAGCCAATTGAATCGCAGCGTTTTCAGCTTGAATGGCGGCATGACATCCTGAACAAGCCTGTCCACAACGAACCGAAGCCCGTGCAATGGGGCTGCATGGGCTATTCGAAACTCCTGAAAGCACGGACTGAAGATCATGGTGGACCTAAAGATTGCAATTATTCCCGGAGACGGAATAGGCGTCGAAGTGACCGCGGCAGCCTGGGAGATTTCAGTTGCCGCCGCGGCGGCCTGCGGTGTCAAACTCTCGGCCACGACATTTCCTTGGTCCTGCGATCACTATCTTGAAACCGGAACTATGATGCCGGCGGACGGCATTGAAACGCTCCGGAAATATGATGCGATCTTGCTTGGTGCGATTGGATGGCCGGCTAGAGTCTCGGACGACGTTTCGCTACATGAATTGCTGCTTCGCATCAGGAAAGAATTCGACCTTTATGCGAATGTCCGTCCGCACAAACTGCTTCCTGGCGTGACAGGGCCCCTTCGTGCCGACAATATCGATATCCTTTGCATTCGTGAAAATACGGAAGGAGAATATTCTGGTGCAGGTGGCAGAGTGCACCGCGGTACTGCAGAAGAGGTCGCGGTCGAGACCAGTGTTTTCACGCGCAATGGGGTAGAGCGGATCCTTCGATACGGCTTTGAAATGGCGCGAAAGCGGAGGAAGCTGCTTGCTTCAGTAACAAAGTCCAACGCGCAACGCTACTCGATGGTTTTCTGGGACGACGTAACAAGGAAACTTTCTACGGAGTATCCGGACGTCGAGGTGCGCAGCTATCACGTTGATGCAATTGCCGCTCGCATGATCATGTTCCCCGAAACATTGGATGTAATTGTTGCGTCCAATTTGTTCGGTGACATCTTGTCCGATATCGGCGCGGCGATTCAGGGAGGACTTGGATTTGCGGCATCTGCAAACATCGACCCGACCGGGCGCTCGCCGTCCATGTTCGAACCGGTCCATGGTTCAGCACCGGACATCGCAGGCAAGGACGCGGCAAATCCGATCGCCGCGATATGGTCGGCCGCGATGATGTTCGAGCACCTGGGGCAGATGGAACTCGCGACCACAATTTTTGACGCCATCGGTCGCGCTTGTGCGCGTGGAATTGGCGTCGGGTCTTCGGGTTCCAGCTACGGCACTCGTCATATCACAAATGAAATTCTTCTCGAAATCGCGCGCTAGCCGCACAGACACCTTCCGTAAAGGATAGAGGCCATGGCTCTCAAAGATAATACCCTGTTCAGACAAGCCGCCCCCATCGCCGGGCAATGGATCGAAGCCGGCGATGGTCCCTCCGTAGACGTGGTCAATCCGGCGGACGGTCGTCTTCTCGGCCGCGTTCCGAAACTGGGAGCGGTCGAAACACGCAAAGCAATCGAAGCCGCGCAATTGGCGATGCCGGCATGGGCCGCCCGCACGGCCAAAGAACGTTCTGGCCTCCTGCGGCGCTGGTTCGAACTCATGATTGAGAACAAAGACGATCTCGCCGAAATTCTCACGCTCGAACAGGGCAAACCCCTGAGCGAGGCAAAGGGCGAAATCGTCTACGGCGCCAGTTTCGTGGAGTGGTTCGCTGAAGAGACACGTCGCGTATATGGAGACATCATTCCGGGGCATCAGCCGGACAAGCGCATACTGGTGATGAAGCAACCGATCGGCGTTGTCGCGGCCATCACCCCATGGAATTTCCCAAACGCGATGATCACTCGAAAGGCCGGTCCGGCCTTGGGAGCAGGATGTGGAGTTGTTTTGAAACCTGCGTCGCAGACGCCGTTCTCCGCGATTGCGCTCGCCGTCCTCGCTCAGCGCGCGGGTATCCCTCCAGAGCTTTTCAGTGTTGTGACTGGCGCGCCACGGGAGATTGGGGCCGAACTCACTTCGAATCCAATCGTTCGAAAGGTGACCTTCACCGGTTCGACGGACATTGGTGCCGAGCTGATGCGCCAAAGCGCCTCGACGATCAAAAAGATGGGGCTTGAGCTTGGAGGCAATGCGCCTTTCATCGTGTTCGATGACGCTGACCTTGATGCAGCGGTCGAGGGTACAATAGTGTCAAAATTTCGCAACAACGGCCAGACGTGCGTCTGCGCCAACCGCATCTATGTGCAGGACGGAGTTTTCGAGGCCTACGCAGAACGGCTTTGCAAGGCGATATCGAAGTTGCGGGTTGGTAACGGTATGGAGCCTGACGTGGCGCTTGGCCCACTGATCGATAGCGCTGCCGTTGAGAAGGTCGAAGAACATATCTCGGACGCCCGGTCGAAAGGCGCTCAGGTCATGTTGGGCGGCGGCCGGCACGAGAGCGGCGGGAACTTCTTCCAACCGACCGTGCTTACGGATGTAACCAGTGATATGCTGCTAGCAAACGAAGAAACGTTCGGGCCGATTGCGCCGCTTTTCCGATTTACTGATGAGGACGATGTCATTCGCCAGGCAAATGACACGGAATTTGGTTTGGCTTCTTACTTCTATGCGCGTGATCTTTCACGCGTCTTTCGTGTTGCCGAAGCGCTTGAGTATGGCATGGTCGGTGTAAACACGGGACTTATCTCTACGGCCGAAGCACCCTTTGGCGGCGTAAAGTCATCTGGCCTTGGTCGCGAAGGTTCGCGATATGGGATGGAAGATTTTCTGGAGCTCAAGTACGTATGCTTGTCGGTTTGAGATAATGGCTGCCGCCTTCTAGACAGGTGATAGCAGATTAACACGGACAGAACTAAGCCAACAATTTGGCGGTGCAAGACATGCCGTGAACAGAATATATGGGCACCCGGGCTTTGGTGGATCGCGCCGGCTCGTAAGTGAATGGTCCAAATGATCCGTATTCCCTCTGCCTGGGCGATCGCCCGCCCGGGCGGCAGAATGCGTCACGAGGCAGACTGCGGCTCCCGTTCGAGCCGATGCGATAACGAAACGGGCAACTCGAGGCGCGCATGCTGCACAGGAGTGGTATCGGCCCCCTGATGCGGATACCATCCGAGCAGACGATTATCTCATCGTCGACGTTGCGAGAGCGAGAGAGCACCTGGCCGCGCGCGGCGCGGCGCTTAGGGAAGCGAACAAGGTCATCCACAGCGTGAAAGGCGTGATTGGCGGCGAGCCGGTCTTCAAAGGCACGCGGGTTCCGGTGCGAATGGTTGCTACTATGAAGGAGCATGGCGCCAGTACCACAGAGATCGTTGAAGGCTGTCCAGCTCTTACGGCGCGCATGGTGGATCTCGCCGAAATCTGGGTCGCGGCTCACCCTGCCCGTGGACGGCCTCGAAAGTTGTCGGAGCAGGGGCTGAAGGTGAAGTCGATAAAGCGCTTGCCTCTCGACAAGGCCGATACCGGAAAACCTTCAAGCAAGGCTTCGTGAAGCGCCAGGTCGATGAATGCCTGCACTATCCCTCGTGGCCGTGGCTCAAGATCATGGCCACGATTGCTTTCACGTCAATTGGCTAGGTCCGTCGGCAAGGCTACATCTTTACTCTTGGCAACCACTGGATTTGTCAGTTCTCATCCAATCGAGGCAACTACTCGTGGTGAAGAATTCACGAAGCGAGGGCTTTCTCGACTTTAGGGATTGTGATACAAATCCTAGGACAATAAGTCACATTCTCCGAGCTTTTATATCAATGCCCAGTTCCGTCACTCAACGCCAAATCGCCCGGGCCGTGCTAACTGAGCGCGGAATAGCACGTTTGACGGAACTGCGTAATGCAGGTGTGACGGGGGCCACCATGAGCCGAATGGAACGGGATGGCGAGGTGCTGCGGCTTGCCCGCGGTCTCTATCAACTTCCCGATGCGGAGCTTGATGTCAACCACAGTATGGCAGAGGCCGCCAAACGGGCCCCGAAAGCCGTTATCTGCCTCGTTTCGGCCTTGGCATTCCACGGCCTGACGGATCAGCTTCCGAGACAAATCTGGCTTGCCATAGGCCGTAAGGACTGGGCCCCGAAACCGGACGGCCCCGCTATGCGCATCGTGCGTTTCACGGAAAGCCTTCTCAACGAAAGCGTCGAAACCCATGTCATTGAAGGCGTTCCCGTGAAGGTCTTTGGAATAGCCAAGACAATTGCTGATTGCTTTCGCTATCGCAACAAGATCGGCCTTTCGATAGCGATAGAGGGGCTGCAGGAGGCACTGCGGCAACGAAGGGCTACTCCTGGTGAAATCGCTCACCAGGCCGAGCGCGGTGGCGTCGGCACGGTGATCCGGCCGTATCTCGAGGCGCTGACCGCGAATGGCTAAAGAAATCAAAAACGTCGGCGCCTCTGTTCGCGCCCGCCTGTTGCAACTTGCCAAGGCAAGCGGGCAAAACTTCGATCTGGTTCTGACGCGCTTCGCACTTGAACGGCTATTGTTCCGGCTGAGCCAGTCGCCCCACGCCGGTCGCTTCGTTCTAAAAGGGGCGATGTTGATGATGAGTTGGTTCGACGATCCGCACCGAGGCACGCGCGACCTCGATCTTTTGGGTTTCGGTGATCCGAGTCCGGACCCGATGCTTAAGACATTTCGGGAAATTCTGGCGCAAGAGGCCGACGATGGCGTCACGTTCGACTCCGATACGCTGCATGTGGATCGCATTCGCGAGGCACTGGAATATGGTGGGCTCAGGCTGCGGGTGATCGCTTCGATCAGCGGAGCCCGGATCAACCTGACGATCGACATCGGGTTTGGCGATGCGCTTGAGCCTGGGCTGGAGGTCCTGGATTATCCTTCTATGCTCGATTTTCCGATGCCGCGGCTCCGGGCCTATGCGCGGGAAACGGTCATTGCCGAGAAGTTCCAGGCAATGGTGATGCTAGGGCGAGTAAACAGCCGCATGAAGGATTTCTACGACATCTGGATCCTCAGCAGGTCTTTTGACTTCAGCGATGATCGGCTGGCGCGCGCAATCGCCGCTACCTTCGAGCGCCGCGAGACATCGATCCCCACCGACCTACCCGACGCCCTAACGGACGCCTTTGCCATGGACCAGCAAAAGCAGCGGCAATGGCGCGCTTTCGTTGAAGGCGTTGCACACAATCCTGGCGATCTCACAGACGTCATCGCGGAGATTGCCACATTCCTGATGCCGCACGCGGTTGCAGCTGGGAGGCTGGACCAATGAGCGTTTTGGTAGCAATCTGCCTCACACTAATTTCATGCCTTGGACTCGCCCTAAATTTTGGCTTGGCCGGAACATGCCGCGCGAATGCAAGATGAACTCAACGCTATTGCTGGCCATCAATGCGGGAAAGGTCGATCCGTATCCCCGCGCGCCCAACATCCTGCACCGTCTCAGGCTGTACGTCTTTCGGCGTCGCTTCCTCGCCATCCACTTCCTCGGCGGGACGCGTCTCATCGCTTTGCTGCGGCGCTTCGACGGGTATGCCCGGATCCTCTGTCTGAAACACGCTCACGCCCTCGAACTCACCGGTCTTCCATGCGTAAACCGCATCCTCGAAAATCTGCGGGAAGACGTCTTTGCTCGTGGGGTTGCCATACCATTTCGCAACGATCCTGAGGACCTTGGCGAACATCGCCGTGCCTTTGCGAAGGTTCTGGCAGGGGTCGACCAAATCGGGCTTCAAATCGGTCGCTTCCTTCACTCCAACCCCAGCGGGAAACTGCGTCAGGCCGACGCGGACGACGGCCTGACCAGCATATTGCCGCACGATCGCCATTGCCTCGTCGGCCGATGCCGCTTTCGGAACGAGTATCAATCGGCCGCCCGATTTGACGGTAACGGCAAGGGGATCATCCGAGCCCGCTGCCATCACGAACTGCTCGACGATCGCGGGCTTGAGAGAAGGGTCTGCGCATTCTTTTATCAGGGCGGCGTCGATCATGGTGTCTCCTGAGCACTCAGGTATTGAAGGAAAGGACAAGCGGTCTCGCGAATAGCTTCGCCCAAGCAGTGGTAGCGGCGCGCTGGATGGCGACGATCGACGTCCCCTCGGTCCACCAGCCATTTCCCACGGCGACGACAAAATCCGGATCGTGGAGCATGGACTGGAGGATCGGCCAAACGATCAGTTGCTCGTAGCAGATCAGCGGTGCTGCCCGGCTGGCACCGATCGGGACGACCGGATTTGCAAAGAAGTCCGCCCTGGCGCCACCGTTCTCCGCGAACCAGGATAGCCACGGTTGCCACATCGAACCGGGAACCGGCATGCGTTCGCGATAGAGGATGCGGCCGCCCTTCCCGTCGATCGCGACCAGGACATTATCGTAGCCCCCGGCGTCGAGCAGCGCGGCGCCAGCGATCACCGTCGCATCGGCGTTGTGGAGGACGCCTGTCCAAAGCCGCTCCACGGTCGGTGTCCAGAAGCCAAGCGCACTTTCCGGCAGCACCACATAGCGGGCGCCATCGCTGGCCGCGCCACGCACCGTTGCGATCATGTCACGGTGGCGTTGAAGACCGTTCTCCCGACCGAGCGAAGCCCCCATTTCCAGATCGACGCCGCGCCAGCCTTCCGGTAGTTTCGGGTCGGTCCAGATCGCGGCGGACCAAAGCCAAAAGCCTGCCAAGGCAATGGCGACAGCTGGCCACATGCGGGTTACGAGGCCCGCAAGGCCAGCTGTCATAAGCCAGAGTCCCCACCATCCCCATCCCGGAAACAGAACACCGGCAGCCGTGACTGGATGCGCCCAACCGGTGATGCCGAACGGCGGGACGGACATGACGGCCGCCGCGAGGAGATAGTGAAACGGACGAACGTTCGGGTTCCTCGTCCAGAGGACGGAATGCACGGTAACGAAACTCATAGACGCACCCAGCCAGAGCAACAGGCCGGGCCAGATATCCGACGAAAAGAAGGCGGCTACGCCCTGCGGCAAACCACGTGATGCGGCCAGGAAATATCCGGCGGAGACAAGTGCCGCCACTGATCTCGTTCGCGCGATCGACCAAAGAACCGGAAACCCCAGCGCGACGGGTAGAAGCAACACATGGCCGCTCCAGCCCACCACGCCGATCGCGATCGAAGCGAATATCAGCAGCGCCGGCTGAAGGTAATCACGGCACATAGGTGAACACCTCCTGCGCCAGCCCGAGAATGCCGGAGATTGGCACCGGGCCAAAATATCGGGAGTCATAGGAGCCGGGGAATGCGGAATGCAGGATGACATATCCTGGCGGTACGATGCCGGTCGGAAAGGGCGTCAACGGCCGGCCTTTTCCATCCCGTAGTGCGAGACTGGAAGAGGAAACCATCCGCCCATCCACGCTCACACTGGCGCCGATTTCGACATGCTGTCCTGCAACGGCGATCACTGTCTTGATCAACGGTGCGACGCCGCCTGGGCAGGAACCAGAACGGAGATAGCCTCGCGCCCTCGCTGCCCGCATCGCCGCCGTTTCCGGCGGGCAGATGAACAGGAGGTCGTCGACTGCTGCCGGTCGATGAAGGGGGATAATGCGCCAAAGGCCGAGCGGCTCGCTCGGTGTCAGATTGATGCGGTAGCCGCCGGCGACGGCAGTCGCCACCAGCAGGATGACCACTGTCGTCGCCATCGACAGAACCACAATGGCTCGTCGTTGCTGCGTGGTCGTCGACCGGCGGGTTGCAGCCTCGATCATTTCAGCGAGAGCCCTTGGCTCTTGGTTTGCCGCAGCGTCGCGGCCTGCTTGAGCGCTTCCGTTGTTCGTACATAAGCGGCAAGTTGCTGGACCGTACGCATAGAATTCCAAGCGGACTGGACCTCAGCCTTCTGGCCGGCCGTCATTCCTGCTGTGACGGTCTCGAAAGTCTTGCCATCAGTGTCTTTCGCAGCCAAAGGCAGGAAGATCCGTTCCCCGAAACGTTCGGAAACCGCCTTGGCGAAACCTTCGAGTTCTGCTTTCACCATCTTGTCGGCGAGCGCGTATTCGAGGCCTGCCGGAAGATCGTTGCGATCAATCGCATCGCGCACGCGTTCGAGCGTTCGCTTGGCGGCTGGAGAGAGCGCCGGGATGTCGACCGAAACCTTGAGCCGGACCGCGCGCTCCTCCGTCTCGTGTTTGAATTCGGCCTCGGCCCGCTCACGAAGGTAGCGTTCAAGATTTCGGGCGAGCGCCGGCACATTGGCGACCGCTTTTTCCCGGTCGCGCTTGTCGCCACGGCTCGCGAGAAGACCGGTCTTGCCCTTGAGCGCGCCAAAGCTCTCTGGCTCGCCGGCAATCCTTGCCAGGGTCGACTGCGCGACCGACTGGTCCTTCAACATGGTATCGACATTGATCGCCTTGAAGGCAGCTTCCGGCTGCGCGTAGACGAGCTGGAAGCGGGTCGAGACGTCCTCCCATTGCTTCTTGAGCCCGGGATCGGCGGCGAGCGTGTCTTCGACAGCCTGGTCGAGCGATTTCGGGAAGGTGGTGATGCCTGATACCATGGGCCTGGCCTCCTTGATTGTGTCCGGGATGGACTGTTTGTTGCTGCCGCGGACCAGTCCGAGTGCCGCACCGATGGCGGCTAGACGGGAGCCGAGGTCGGCGAGTTTCTGTTTTTGCCGGACGGCCCATTCGAGACGATCGCGAACGACCGTCCGGGCGACGTTGACAAGATGAAGGCCCCGGGCGTCCGCGAAGCGCAGCGCCTGGCGATAGAACGACGCCTTCTCGTAATCGAGGGTCGTCTCCTTGGCGTTTCGGCGCGACAGGATTGGGATGAGGCCGCCGGATTTCGCGAAGGAGCGTCTGCCGTAATACACAGTGAGATCCTCGCGGTGGCGGGTCATGGCGACATAGGTGAGATGACGATCCAACGAGAGGGAAGCAAGCACCTTCACCCGGTCGACGGTCGCGCCCTGGCTCTTGTGGATCGTCGTCGCATAGCCGTGATCGAGGTTGTTGTAGAAGCGCTGCTCGATCGTGACCTGCCCGCGATGTTCCCCTTCGCCGATCTCGGCGACGATCCGGCCGGGTGCGGCCTCAAGCACCTTTGCCAGCATACCGTTCTTGACGCCAAGGCTACCCTCGTTCTTAAGAAACACGATCTGGTCGCCAGCGGCGAACATGCGGGTTCCGTCCTCGGTTTTGAACGCAAACCCGTCTGCGACGACGCCGCGCTCGACCAGCTTGGCGCGGGCCATCTCGTTCAACATCCGAACATCGCGGCGAAGGTGTGCGAGGATCAGACTGGTCTTCGAAGGGTCGTAGTCGTGGTTCCAATCGGCAATGAGGCTTTCGACCGCGTGCGCCTTGAGGCCCAACCCCCTGACGTGCCCATTTGCACGATAGGCATCGACCGCTTTGCCGACGTTGCCGCGCGCGAGATCGAGCGATGCGTCCCGCATCCATTGTTCGCGCTGGCGATAGATGGTTTCGAGTTCGGCATAGCCGATCCGATCGGCAATCGCCCGGAAGGCAGCACCCGCCTCGATCGGCTGCAGCTGTTCGGGGTCGCCGACCAGAACCAGTTTCGCTCCCGCCCTGGTGACGGTTTCGACGAACAGCGCCATCTGCCGCGACGAGACCATACCGGCCTCGTCCAGCACGAAGACCGCCTTGTCGTCGAGCTGATTGCGGCCCTGGTTCCAGCGAAGCTCCCAGGACGACAGCGTGCGCGATGGGATGCCCGCTTCCTTCTCCAGGCCCTCGGCCGCTTTGCCGGCAAGCGCACCACCGACGACACGATAGCCGGCCGCTTCCCAGGCTTCGCGCGCCGCCTTCATCATCGTCGTCTTGCCGGCGCCGGCGCGGCCGATGACGGCGGCGATCCGTTCGCCGCCAGCCACATGTTCGATCGCCGTCCGCTGCTCATCCGACAGACGGGCATGGCGCGCAAACGTCGCCTCAAGCACCGCCTCGCGCACGCCATGAGAGGCGCGGTCGGAAAGCCAGATAGCCCGGTTGACCATTGCGGCTTCAAGTCGGATCATCTCGCGCGTTGTGTACTTGGCCGGCGCCCGAACGCCGGTCACAAAATTGATCCGCTCGCGCTCTAGGCGGAGGGCTTCCGGACTCTGCAGGATCTTCACCACCAGGCTCTGGAACAGCCCGGCATCATCGATATAGCGATACAGGATTTTGGCCACATCGCGTTCGTCGAACACGCTCTTCTCCCGCGTGATCAGGTCGAGCACGATCTCCGGACGGCGCTGGATGCGCCGCGCATTCTCGGTGCGACGTTCCTCCTGAAGCTCGAGGCGCTCAAGTTTGTTCGCCGGGGTTTCCGGTTTCCGTTCGGATTGCTGCGCCTTGCGCTCGATAGCTTTGGTGCCGACGCCGAGGTGAATAGTCGGCTCCAGAGCAATACCTTGCTTTTCGAAGGAACGGCCATCAATGCGGATATCCAAGCCAGCAATCGCCAGATGTTTGTTCTGGCACGCAAACCAGCCGTCGCGAGACGCATTGAAATCCTTAGTCCTGCCGGCCCATAGCTCATAGACGATCTTGCCGTCATTGCGGATCGGCTTGCCGTCCGGGGCGAGAACCGCGACCTTCTTCGAGCCGAACCCATCTTCCGTGAGCGGTCGCAATGTCGTCATCAGATGCACATGCGGATTGCCCGGCGCATCATGATAGACCCAGTCCGCAACCATGCCCTTCGACGTGATGTGCCGCTCGACGAAATCCCGAACGAGAGCAATGTTTTGCTGAGCAGAAAGCTCGATCGGGAGCGCGATGGTCACGTCCTTGGCGAGTTGCGCGTCCGAGCGCTTCTCGAACGCCTCGACCGTATTCCAGAAAGCTTCCGACGCTGCGGATACCGTCCTGTCCGCGATCATGGCGCGCAGCCATTGCGGAGCATCGGCCGGGATGACGAATTCCTCATGCAGCAGTCGCTGCTTGCGGGTGTAGTCGATCGTCCGGGCTTCACGCTCGTAGTCCATTTTCGCGCAATGGCGATAGGCCGCCGACAGGACGGCGCTGCGGCCGGAGCCGCGGGCGACGATGCTGACTGAGAAATGGGGGACGGCCAAAGCGGAGTTCTTTCCCGGTCGCGAACGAAATCAATGGGTTCGTCGGGAGCGGCGGGCCTGCCGGGTCCGCAAAGCAAGACGTCGCGCCAGCGACGTATAATTGCGCCCTTGGATCCGCTCTCGTCGAACGGCGGGATCATCTCCAGGACCGTTGGCTTCGCCAACTGGCATTTCTACCAGTAGAATTCAGGTCCCATCCGGGAGAGTCCTAGTCCGTCGCATGGCGAACAGACCAAAAAAGGATCATCCGGAATGAAAAAGCCCTCGTCGAAAATCAGGGAAGAAATCACCAGACTTCAGGAACAATTAAAGCAAGCTGAATCGCGGGACGCTGAAAGGATCGGCCGTATCGCCTTGAAGACTGGCCTTGGCGACATGGAGATCGAAGAGAGCCAGCTTCAAACCGCGTTCGAAGAACTCGCCGCGCGATTTCGTAAGGGTGCATTCCAGAATCCGAAGTCGACGGCGCCGGTCTCGGCTGGTGGGCCTTCGGGCCAGCGTGGCGAGGGCTGAGCGCATGGTCCGTGCATCGACAGCCGACGCCCGCAAAAAGGACACGCGGGAGAAGATCGAACTCGGCGGTCTTGTCGTGAAAGCTGGCCTCCGCTACGAGAAGCGCGCTCTCCTGCTCGGCCTGCTGATTGATGCGGCAAGCCGCATCAAAGGCGACGAAAGCGAACGTCGGCGGCTGACGTCGATTGGTGCGAAGGCGTTCGGCAATGACCCCGCATAGAGCAGCATTGTTCCTTGCCCCGATCGTACTGGTCGCTGGCAGTTGCATCGCAACAAGCGGCCATGAGGCCTGGATCGCCGACTTCGGGAAGACTGATGCCGCGAGACTGTTTTTGGGCAGAGTTGGGATTGGCCTGCCCTATGTCGCTGCTGGTGCTGTTGCTGTCATCTTCCTGTTTGCCGCGGCGGGCGCCGTCTCCATCCGCACAACCGCCCTTGGGGTCGTGGTCGGAATTGGGATGGTTTTTACGATCGCAATCGTTCGCGAAGCCATGCGCCTCGCAGCACTCTCAGGCCAAATTGCACCAGGTCAATCGGTCTGGATTTATCTCGATCCGGCCACGATGGCTGGAACGGCAATCGCTATGCTGTCTGGCCTTTTTGGAATACGGGTCGCCCTGAAAGGCAACGCCGCTTTTGCATCGGCTGCACCGAAGCGCGTCAAGGGCAAGCGGGCGGTCCATGGCGATTCCGATTGGATGAGTTCTGCCGCTGCCACACGGTTGTTTCCAGCCATAGGCGGCATCGTCGTTGGTGAAGCTTATCGGGTTGACCGCGACAGCGTTTCGACGGTCGCCTTCCGGGTCAACGACGCAACGACCTGGGGCGCAGGAGGACGGGCACCGTTACTTTGCTTCAACGGTTCGTTCGGCTCATCGCATGGCATCGCATTCGCCGGGTCGGGCGGTTACAAGACGACGTCGGTCACGATCCCGACGGCGCTGAAATGGGGCAGCACCCTTGTCGCGCTCGATCCATCTAACGAGGTGGCTCCAATGGTGATGAAACATCGCATGAGCGCCGGACGCGACGTTCATGTCCTCGATCCCAAGTCACCGAACGTCGGTTTCAACGCTCTTGATTGGATCGGACGATTTGGTGCAACGAAGGAAGAAGATATCGCAGCGGTAGCATCATGGATCGTAAGCGACAGCCCGCGTCAGAACGCCGTTCGGGATGACTTTTTTCGCGCTTCGTCACTTCAACTTCTGACTGCCATCATCGCCGATGTCTGCCTGTCGGGAAACACGGAAGCGGAGAACCAGACCCTGCGTCAGGTTCGCGCCAATCTTTCCGAACCTGAGCCAAAGCTCCGCGCTCGGCTACAGGATATTTACGATGGGTCGAAATCGACATTCGTGAAGGAGAACGTCGCGCCATTTATCAACATGACGCCGGAGACATTCTCTGGCGTCTATGCCAACGCAGCAAAGGAAACACACTGGTTGTCCTACCCGAACTACGCCGCACTGGTGTCCGGTTCCAGCTTCAACACCGACGAACTGGCGGGCGGCACAGTCGATGTCTTTATCAATCTGGATTTGAAGACATTGGAAAATCACGCCGGAATCGCGCGGGTGATCATCGGCTCTTTCCTCAATGCGATTTACAATCGCAACGGCGACATTAGCGGACCCGCGCTGTTCCTGCTGGACGAGGTCGCAAGGCTCGGTTATCTGCGTATTCTCGAGACCGCCCGCGATGCCGGCCGAAAGTACGGGATCACGCTGACCATGCTCTATCAATCAATCGGCCAGATGCGTGAAGCGTACGGCGGCCGCGACGCCACGTCGAAATGGTTCGAAAGCGCGTCCTGGATCTCGTTCGCAGCGATCAACGACCCGGAGACCGCGGACTACATTTCGAAGAGATGCGGCATGACGACCGTCGAGGTCGATCAAATGTCCAGAAGCTCGAAAATGTCAGGATCGTCCCGCACCCGCTCAAAGCAGTTGTCGGCAAGACCGCTCATTCAACCCCATGAAGTGCTGCGCATGCGCACGGATGAACAGATCGTCTTCACCGCCGGTCATCCACCGCTCCGATGTGGGCGAGCGATCTGGTTCAGACGAAAAGATATGATCGCTTCAGTGGACGAAAACCGCTTTCACAAAACGGCAAGGACCTCTGTGGCGCTTGGCAAAACAGTCGGGCTGGGCGAGGATTGAGTAAGAATGAGTTTAAGAATTCGATCCGTCATCACTGTGCTATCCGTGTTTGCTGCGTGCCTAAGTCCGCCACCGACGCTCTTTGCCAAACAACCAAACGGAGCTTCTGGCTCATTCTCGATTTGCAGAAATGGGCCACGGATCAACTGCGTTGTCGACGGAGATACATTCTGGTTCCAGGGCGAAAAAATCAGGATCGCCGACATCGACACTCCGGAATTGAGCCCGCCGAGATGCAAGCGCGAACGAGAGCTCGGGCTTGCGGCAAAGCAACGTCTCCTCGATCTGCTTAACGAGGGATCGTTCTCACTGGCATCTGGGGCCAGAGACCAGGATCGCTACGGCCGCAAGCTTAGAAATGTCTACCGGGAAGGAACGTCGTTTGGCGACATGCTCGTCGCCGAGGGTCTTGCACGGCGGTGGGACGGATCGCGGCGAAGCTGGTGCGAATGATGCTCCCATCACGAACATGAATCGATGCTGTCTGTCCGATTCAAAACTCTGATTGGACGCCGAGATCTGAAAGCGCGATTCTGCGTGGATGATCGTTCAGCCCTACCACCTCTATGTCGAGCGTATCGAGCCAGACAAGAATATGGCACGGTTCTATGCGCTCGCCGTCCAGCCGACATTGTTTGGAGAAGTGTCCCTGGTGCGCAGGTGGGGAAGGATCGGCACACACGGTCAGCAGAAGGTGCATGTCTTCAATGAAGAGAAGCACGCCATCGGATTGTTCCTCGAACTTCTCCGTGAAAAGCGAAAACGAGGCTATAGGCCAAAACCAGCTGTGGAAATCCGCAAAATCCTGCATTCGTCATCGCAGCGCGTCAATGACAAAGCCCTCGCAAGCTGACACGGATTCCGTCTTCTTAACCGATGCGAGGAAATTCCATGACCACCACCAATGAAATCGCCGACAAGATTGCGGCCGACAACAGCCTGACGAAAGTTCAGGCTAAGGGCATCGTCGAGGCCGTCTTCCAGGCGATCACCAATGCCGCGAGCTCCAACGCTGAAACGTCCATCCCCGGCTTCGGGAAGTTCAAGGTGAAGGCATCGCCCGAACGCGAAGGCCGTAACCCGTCTACCGGCGAAAAGATGACAGTCGCGGCTTCGAAGAAGCTGACCTTTGTACCTGCGAAGGCGCTCAAGGATGCATTGAACAAGTGATCCCTGCAGAGGGAGAGCCCGCCTTTCGGCGGGCCCTCCTCGCCATCAGTCCCGGTTCGGGCGGGACCAGATGAGGGAGAGGCCTTCCTCGCCTTCGACCTCGATCAGGGTTGCGTAGATCGGGGCTGGGAAGCTCGGGTCATCGAGCTTGACCGAGAGGTAGTCGCGGCCCTCGTTCGAGGTCTTCTTCCAGGCTGCGCCGAATTCGACGTTGCCGGCGAGAATGCGGAAGTCGGGACCCTTTTCGGTGGCGCGCTCGACTGCTCGAATGGCTGCCTTGACGTTGAGGTTGAGGGTCTTGATGGTGCCGTTGAAACCGTTGCCGGAAGCGGTGAAAGAGCCGATGGTTGCCATTGTCGTATTCCCTTTTAAAGTTGTTCGGGCCGCGCCCATCGCGGCCTCGATGGCTGTCGACCAGACCGGGGACGATCGGCCTGCACCTGAAAGGCCGAAACGTGAGTGGAGGACGGCCAAGGGAGAGGCTTTCTTGTCTTCGCGAGGAATGGCGGCGATCCGGGGTCCCCGCGCGACCTGTCGCGTGGGGTGGTTGCAGACAGGGGAAGAAAACGAACCGGCCGTTGCGGATGCCGGTCGAGCCGAGCTCCAGCTCGGCGATCTTCGGTCAGACATGCCCCATCGAGACCGCAGTGGGCGAGCCAGCTGACAGATGGACAAGAATACGGCCAATGGCATCATCTAGCGGTGTCCGGTTGGAAACGCCGTGCCCATGGCGATCGGTCGCTACGGGCAGCCGGCCGAGATCGCCAGCGTCGTTGCCTTCCTCGCAAGTCCGGACGCAGCCTTCGTCACCAGCGCGGACATCGTCGCCGATGGCGGCCTGACTGCCTGATCCCCGACACCAATCCTAATCCGAAAAGGACAAATGCCATGAAGAGCATCGGCATCATCGGCGCCGGCAATATCGGCCGCGCCTTCACCACCGCTCTTGCCAACAACAATATCCGCGCCACGCTCGCCAACAGCCGTGGCCCGGAAAGCCTGAAGGAAGTCGTCGCCGTCAACTGGTCGAAGCTGCCGGCGGCACTTGCCGGTCTGCCGGACTTCGGTGGCCGCGTCGTCGTCGACGCCAACAACCCCATCGAAGCACCGCTGTTCAAACCTGCCGAATTGAACGGTAGGCTGTCCAGCGAGGTCTTCGCCGGCATGGTGTCGGGTGCCCGCGTGGTGAAAACCTTCAATCACCTGCAGCCGCACCTGCTCTCCGGCGATCCCCGAGCCGAAGGTGGCCGGCGTGTCCTGTTCTATTCCGGTGACGACTCCAGTCCAAGGCGCAGGTCGGCGCGCTGATCGACCGGCTCGGCTTCTTCGGCATCGACCTCGGACCGATCTCGGTCGGCGGACGCCTTGTCCAGTTTCCGGGCGGTCCTTTGCCGGCTCTCAATCTGGTGAAGTTCGGCTGAAGAGGCATCGGCCGAGCGGCGAGAGGGGCGCCCATGCAGCGCCCCGGACCTCGTGGTCTAGAGAGCGCCGGTCTGCTGCGCGTGCATCCAATCGGCAATCTGCTGCGCCTTGCTCGCGGCGGTGAAGATGGCGCGCGAGTCGGAACGCAGCACCTCGAGCCAGGAGGCGATGTAGCGGGCATGATCGGGGCGCGGCTCGACGCTGAGATTGAGATCGGCGCAGATCATCGCGCTCAAGAGCTCGACCGTGCATTCCTCCATGGCGTAGGCGGCCGAACCGAACCGTCCGGAAAGATCGCGGTCGAGGCGATGCTTGGCGCCGGAAGCGTGGCCGGATTCATGGAGCAACACGGCGTAGTAGGCGACCGCGTCGCGGAAGCAAGCAAACTCCGGCATCTGCACATGGTCGGTAGATGGGCGGTAGTAGGCCTGTGATCCGCCGTGGCGGATGTCGATGCCGAGGGCGGCGCAGAACCGTTCGGCCTGCTCGATCCGCTCGGCTTGGGGCATCGCCGGCATCGATGGCGGCGTGTAGCCATCGACCTGGGCGCAATTGAAGACGGTGTAGCCGCGGGCGAACATGCGCCGGGCGGGCTCGTCTCGATCCTCGTCCCCGTGTTGGGGGTCCGCTTCGCCCTGCCGGTCGGTGGTCTTCCAGAACACGACAAGGTGGCCGCGCTCGCCTTTGCGAGCCTGGGCACCGAGCGCCTGCCATTGGCGGTAGGTGCCCCAGATGCCGGCGGGATAGCCAGCAGCGTGCGCCGCGGCCCAGAGCGAGAGGATGTTGACGCCGCGATAAGCCTTGCTTGAGGCGACATTGACGGGCGTGGTGATGGCCGATCCGTCGTGATGCCAGGGCATCCGGTAGTCGCCGGCGCCGGCCTCGATGGCGGCGATAATCTGGCTGGTAACGCGCTCGTAGATATCGGTCGGTGTCTGGTGGTTGCGATCTATGGTCATGGGTGCCTCCTTCAGCTCGCCCTCTCCGTCGAGGGCGCGGCGGCAGGGGCAGACGCGGGAAGCCGGCCCGTCACACCCTGTTCTCGGTGCTGGTGCGGAACAGGGTTGATGGGCAGGCAGCGTCTGCCACACCCGAGCCCTGCCTCGACTGGCGAGCTTAAGGAGGCGCCGACCATGATCGGCGCCCGGACCCCCCGGATGATGCGCCGCTCCCAGCGGGCGTCGTCTCGCGGCGAGCGCTTTACGAGAACAACCCTGGTGTCACCAGATCGGGCCCAGTTCCTGCCGCAGACCCTCGATGACGGTATCCCGCTGAGCGACCTGCAACGTCAGCACCTGGATGTGCTGGGCGAGCGTGCGGACAAAGCCGCGTAGTTCGGCCATCTCGGCGCCGCCCACGACCCGCAGTTCGGCTTCGAGTGCACAGACGCGCTCCTTGAGGGCTCTCGAAGAGGATTGCCGGTGACGCGCTTCGGCGGCACGGAACTCGGCGAGAAGACCGACCGCACGGTTCGCCGTCGCGCGGCTGACGCCAGCTTCACGCGCGAGGTTGGAGACGGTGAGCGCGCCGTCGGTGCGTTGGGGGCGACCATCGAGCAGCCGCGCCATCGCCGCCCGCAGCGCCGCCTCGCTCTTTGCGCCGAGCGCGCTCATGCTCCGCCGTCTATCAAAGGTGCAATGAGCCGGCGCTTCTGCTCGTTGTCGCGGGTGATGGCTTCGTGTTGCAACGGCGACAGGCGCCGGTCGACCAGCAGCCCTTCGCCCTCAGCGATCGAAGCCCGCCACGGCTCGCGATGCCGGGCGGTCCGACAGGCGTTTGGGCAGCGATCGGGACTGCATCGGGACAGGACCGGCGCCGTTTGCTCGGAATCCGGGGAGCCGGTGAGGCAGAGGGCGGTCGCCGCATCGAAGAGGCAGTCGTTAAGGAAGCCGACGTGCAGTGTACGGCCGCGATGGGCGAGCATAGTGCGCAGCCGGCTGCGATCCATGATCCTGCCGGGCAGATCGCGAAGCTCGTCCTGCACGCAAGCAAACTCCCGCTGCAGTCGTATTGCGCCCGGTCCGGCCGGACCTTCCTGGCGAACGAACGCTTCGCAATGGGCGACGATATCGTCGAGTTGACCGAGTGTGCGCTCGCGCTCGACTGCGAGGCGGAAGTCAGTCTGGCTTGATCCGCATAGCCCTCGAACATGCGACGGAGGCGTGCTAATGCTGGATCTTGCCCGCGATGGTGCCGAAAGGCACTCGACCCTTGCGCCGCTGTTGCCCTGGCTGATGCCCGACCATGTGGAAAAGAGGTGTTGGCAATCTGGCAAGTGGCATGGAACGCCGCCAGGCGCGCATAGCTATTGAACCAAGAGTGCTGTGGCAGCGGCGAAAAACGTGGACCCGAGCACGATCATTGCGCCAACGGCAACGCTCAGCATCAGGTTCATACGCCTGGTGCGCTTTCCGTCCCAGTCGTAAGCCATCGTACGTCCTCCGCAGTCGATGTAGGTTCCTCATGTTTATGAGACCGTCAGATTGCGCCACGCTGTCGATCGGTGGTGCCGAAATTGAGTTGAGGCATCGGGCCTTCGCCCGTGTGCATCGTGATGATCTGCGCATCCACGGTGAGGCCGAGTTTGTGGACGCGCCGAATGGCGGCGTTCGTGATGCGCATGGCTTCTGCAAGATGGTGTTCTGCTTCAGCACGTTCTTCGATAAGAGATGTTTCGACCATTTCGGTTTTATGCATCAATTTGCGATGCGTTTCCAGACGCCTTACGTCTAATGGAATTTGATAGCCGTCCCCACCATGCGTTAGACTTGGCGTTCTGTCTGGTTTCGGAGAAACATTCGAGCGAATGTTAAATTTTATTTTTAGCGATGCTAAATACGAGATAATTTGAAGGCCCGGTACTTGGATCGGGTGTTGGCCTCTTGTTCATCCCCCGGAGGAAGCTATTTTTTCCTGCACCCGTCGCCCTCAGATGGGAGCACGAGCCGCTCTGTATGCTTCCAAACCAAGCGTCGGGCGAAAGCCCCAGATAGGGGCCTCTTCCTTTCAGGGAGGGGGCCTTTTTTTGAGATTTTCAGCCAGATTGCGCGCGGCACTCGTGCTTTTCCCAGCTCACACTCGCGCGCGGCCCACCACAGTGCCCACCTCGTCCATCCACACTCCTCGTCTAGACGAGGCGGCCAGCCTACGATGCGGTCTCCCTATGTGACGTCAAACCGCTCAAGCATCTTCTTGAGCTGCAGGTTCTGTGCATGAAGGTGTTCTGCCAGCAGCATCCTCAGCCGCCTGTTTTCTGCATCGAGGGCGGTCACTTCATCGATGGAAAGAGGATCCCTGGCAGTCTTGGATTGCGCGCTTTGCGCCTCGTTCGTGTCTATCGCAGTGCGCGTGATCGCGTGGGCAGAGGCATGCTTGGCGCGCAGTTGAGGAGTGCCCCCTGATGGTCTTCGAGGCTGCGACACAGGTTGGCTTGCCTGCGCTTGCGCAACAACTTCGGCAGCCGGACGATCAGCATCATGCTGCTTCAAGACTTCAACCTGTGAGCCATCCGTCGCCCGCATCGTTGCTCGTGCAAAGTCGGCATCGCCTCCGTGTTCGCTGGCAGGACGCGAATTCATCGGATCAGGCAGCACGTTTCCACCTTCGTCGGGTGCGCCAGGTGCTTCATTTGCGTTGAACAAATGCGACGTCTTATCTTCCACTTCCCGGGCCAGAGCCTTGAAGTCTGTGTCGCCCCAGATCGAGTTCGTCGGCGCCCTCGGCTGTCGCCGCCCCGACTTGAATTCAACAACGAATTTCCGTTGTGGCGTTTTCATATACTCTCAATCCCAAGCAACCCGTCAAAATCTAACGCCGATCGGCGCTACTCCATTCCTGCTGGCAGCACCAATACAGCTCCTCCCCGCGCGGCTCAACTGGTCGGCACGCGAAAAGGCGGCGACTCGTCCTTGCGCTGAACCTCGTAGCGGGCGTGCTCTTCACGAACCATCCACGACATTCGCGCCTTCGATTGCCCGCCTCGATGGAGAAATTGGGGGCGAGCCGAAATTTCTGGCGCCACACAAGGCCAGGCGGCCAATGGAGAAACTGACCGCCAGCGAGGTGCCAATCTTAGATTATTCCAGCCCGAGCCTCTTGCGTAGTTCGGCATTTTCCGCACGCAACTTCTTCGCCAGTATCTTGCGAAGTCTCTGGTTCTCCTCTTCGAGTTGCACCAGATCTGCCAACTCATCGCTGGCCGGAAGAAGCTTCTCGTCTCGTTGATCGACGGGCTTCACCGTCCGTTTCCACTGATAGTAGGTTTGTTCCGATATGCCGGCGCCCTTGATGGCATCCTTGAGCGTGCTTGTGGCTTCGGTGACTTGCGTCTCTATCAGTTTGAGCTTCTCGTTCCGTTCTTGTTCGCTATACCTTCTGGGCTTAGCGGTCGGCGACTTTGCAGCAGTGGCCTTTGATACAGCTCGAACCGGTTCGGCATCTGTCTTCTGACGCCGCGGCGACCTCTGCTTCTTGGCCGCTGATGTTTTCAACTCGGCATCCGTCTCTACAGCCGCAACAATCGGTCCCGTGTTATTCTCGTCAGCCATCAGTAATTCCCTCTCTAGCCATCGCCTGTTTTCGACTGAGTGGACTACAGAGTCAACACAACCACCAGCCTCCTCCTTTACCGGTAGTTAATCTGCCGGAATTTGCTGCGAAGGCATTATCAAATTTCAAGCATCGCAACACCGGCTGACTTCTTTTTGCTGGTAATCCCTGCGTGGCCTGAAGACCTGCGTCCTAACCCTCACCTCGCCTACCGCCGGCAGGCATGCCTTACCTCCGCCACATCGTCCCACGACCGATATCGGCACGTTCCGGACAACGCGCGGAATTGGCGTTGACCGGAGAAATGACGCCAGATCGCAGGCCGCGAAACAATATGAAAGGAGCGCACATCGGAGAACCGAGCATAGCGGTGGCAAAGCCACAGTTCGGGAATTCGCGCATGCAATTTCGGTTCCCGGGGTATCCGCAGGAGGTTTAGCATAGCGCCGCCGGCACGGCGGAAACCGGGACCGACTGCCCCGAAATTGCATTTCGTTCGAGCCTTTCTGCCGCAGTGAGTCGAGGCGAGTGCCGACATACACAATCCCAAGGGAACCGCTGAAAACAACTGTGATCGCCCCAGGCTGGGCGAACGTCAGAGTGGTAGGAGCTTGCATGCCGGGTTCGCGACACCATCGTCTCCCCGCGTCTGAAGTGATTTTGAATGATCGCCGGGCCGGAAGCTCGTCACCGCTGGCAACCGTGGCCGGAAAAGTTCTACTGCAGGCTGCCTTCGCTGCCGGACGAGCGCCGGGCACGGCCGGCATCGGTCAACGTCTGAGTGGAGCGATGTGTTGCGCCATAGCAGGTTAACCAGCAACGCGATTGATGAAGTCGGAGAAGGCTGCAAGCTGACCGCGAATGAAATCACGCGTCGGTTCATCGGTGAGTTTGCCGGTATCCGAGATCTTTGTTTGCGCGGCGCCGATCATGACTTCAGGTTTGTTCATTGGCAGGGCGTCGAGGAATACCAGGATCTGGCGCAAGTGATACTGAGCCCGAACTCCACCAAGGACTCCAGCTGATGCGGTCTGGATGACGATCGGTTTACCAGCAAAGGGCACCGGCGCGGTGCGAGAAAGCCAATCCAGAGCATTCTTTAGAAAGCCGGGAATGGAGTAATTGTACTCCGGGGTCACAAACGCAATTCCGTCGGCACCACGGATCTGGTCGGCAAGTTCAAGCACGATCGGTGGAAAGCCGTCGGCCTGAATGTCGGCATTGTAGTGCGGGATCCGGTCCAGACCTTGAGCCAGACTGAATGTCATCCCTTCAGGAGCCAGGTCAGG
The DNA here is from genome assembly GCF_964254145.1 of Pararhizobium sp. LjRoot235. Classification (NCBI taxonomy): domain Bacteria; kingdom Pseudomonadati; phylum Pseudomonadota; class Alphaproteobacteria; order Hyphomicrobiales; family Rhizobiaceae; genus Pararhizobium; species Pararhizobium sp. LjRoot235. The sequence continues at coordinate 60,718 of NZ_CAXUSP020000003.1, forward strand.
AAGTGCACGAGCGATTGCGGCATTGACGGACTGTTTCCGCAGGCTGCCGGAAAGAATGACGACATGCTTCGCTTTGGACATTTGCGCTCCATTTAAAAAACTGTGACATCAATGCCCTCGGAGCGATCGGCTGAGGCGGCGGCGAGTGTATTGCATTTACAGTCGTCGGCACGTCGAACGACAGGCTGGCTCCAGCCTCGATCACCGCTTCGAACCCGAAGCCGACAAGGCGTTTGACGGCGTCGGGAGACGCTGCAATGCGGTCTCGTCGATCCAGTTCCGTTGGCACAAAACAGTACTAACTACATTAATCACCTCGTGGATCCCTTCGTCGCTTCGCGCGAAACGACAACAGCATCGACACTCTTTATTCATGGCATTTCCTGACGTGTTTCTTTCGAGGTCACCTGGAAACGTTCTCGTTCGCATCTCGCCAATATCGATGGCCTGCTTCAGGGAGTAGGCACGCGGCCCCTTCCCGGATCACGGTGCAATATCAGCCCGAACGCCGGGCCAGAGCGGCGTCGCTACCAATCAGCCCGAGCTTCGTCTCGAGCTGATCGATCAGTGCCGCGATACCGGACTCCGTTTCGGCCGTGCCGAAGACGACGCGGTCGGGGCGGACGATGACAGCGCGGACGCCGTGAAGGTTGAGCCAGCCGGAGAGAACATCCTCTTCCTCGTAAACGGAGCTGTCGGTACTGGTTCCCACCGCGAAAACTTCGAGGCCGGCTTGCGCTGCCCGATCACAAATGTTTGCGCCAAGAGGGAGACCACTGGTCAAGAGCACAAGGCTTGATCCAACGACATCATCGAGGCGTTTGCGGCCCATGGCTGTGATAATCCAAGGTTGCGGGCACATCTCACCGGCGCCCGGCACGAGTTGCCCGTCGTGACCGACTGCGAGCAACCCCTGCTGTATGGGTGGAAACAATGACTGCCGTACCTGCGTGCCTTTCCCCGTTGCCATAAGCGCCATCATGTCTGTGTTTCGAGTAGCAGCCTTTTCCGGATCGGTTTCGCAGATGATGTGTCCAAGGGCCTTTGTGATCGAAATAACCTTATGCACGAACGGTCGTCGTTCCTGCTGGTAGGTTTCCAGAACTAGGTCGGAGCCGCCATGCACAGCGTGAGCGAGCTTCCAGCCGAGATTGGCGGCATCCTTGATTCCCTGAACCATGCCTTGAGCGAGAAATGGTGGTGTCATGTGACAGGCATCTCCGGCCAGGAAGACATTTCCGACCCTCCAGCTTTCCGCTACAAGCGCATGAAACCGATAGGTAGCAGAGCGCCACATTTCCGCCTCACCCGGCTTCAACCAAGGGGCCAGTTGCGCCCAGATCCACTCGGGACGATTGATGTCCTCAGGATTTTCGCCAGGGAGCATCATGAACTCCCAGCGCCGAAGCCGGTCCGGGCCGACGACATAGGTATGAGGTCTTACCGGATCGCAGAACTGAATGTTCGTCTCGGGCAGGTCTCGGGCGTGGTCGCCAAGAATCATGTCGACCACCAGCCAGGGCTGGTCGAAGATCAGGTCTTCGAACGCGATGCCGAGACTGCGGCGGATGAAGCTGCTGCCGCCGTCGCACCCGACAACATATCGCGCGCCGAGAGCCGTCGTTTCGCCCGTGACGCAGTCTCGCAGCATGAGTTTCGGCGTCTCCGGCGTTTTGAGGGAGACGACCTCGGTGCCCATGCGCAGTTGAACAGTTTCGAGGCTTGCGGCCTTCCTGCGCAATTGCCCTTCCAGCGCGGGCTGTACGAAGGTCATGTAAGCTGGCCAACCCTGACTGTGCGGTAGTGGTGGCGATGTGAACCTGCGCAGGATCGTGCCGTCCGCGGCGTGATATTCCGAATCCTTGTAGGCGCTGACCGACGCGGCAAGGTCATCCGCGATTCCAATGTTCTGGAATACGCGCATGACTTCATGGTCCATACCCAGGGCACGCGGAAGCGCATAGACTTCCTTTGAGGCATCAATTCCGACGACGCGCACGCCTCGCTGGCCGAGGATATTGCAAAGCGTAATGCCGACCGGTCCAAGGCCAACCACGGCGACGTCGACGAAGTCATTACGCGATTGTGCGTGTTCATCATTCATGGTCTGGTACCTTCAATGTCCAAGATAAGCCTGACGAACGGCAACGTCTGTCAGCAGTTTGGCGGCGCTGTCCTCGCCGACTATCCGGCCGGCTTCGAGGAGGTAGCCGCGGGTTGCCAGCGCAAGGCTTGCACGGACGTTCTGCTCGACAACGAGAATGGATATGCCGGTATCAAGGATCCGCCTGAGCGATTGGAAGAGCTCACCGACGACAATCGGGGCTAGACCGAGGCTAGGCTCGTCGAGGAGTAGGAGGTCCGGCTTCGACATCAAGGCGCGGGCGATTGCCACCATTTGTTGTTCGCCACCGGACATCGTGCCAACACGCTGACGAAGCCGCACCGAGAGTCTCGGGAACAGCTTCAGTACCTCTTCCCGTTTTCTTTCACGCCCCTCGCGCGCGCGGGTTGGGTTGGCTCCCAGCCGGAGGTTTTCATCGACAGTCATCTCCGTGAACACGCCGCGCCCTTCCGGGACGTGGCCAATTCCGCGGTCGACAACTCTATGGGGTGATAAACCGGTGATGTCGCGGTTGAGGAACCGCACGCTGCCGCCGCCGGCAAGTGGCACCATGGCGGTCATAGCCCTTAGAAGTGACGATTTGCCGGCGCCGTTCGCACCGAGGATGACGACGCATTCGCCCTGCCCGACTTTCACCGACACGCTGTCCAGGGCGAGATGCTTTCCATAGCGAACGGAAATGTTGCTGGCCTCAAGCATACTCGCTGTCTCCCAGGTAAGCGGCGACGACCGTGGGATCTGCGAGGACCTCGCGGGTCGGACCATCTGCGATTGTTATACCAGAGCTCATGACGATAGCGCGGGCGCAAAGTTCGCGCACGGCCTCCATGATGTGTTCGACGAGCAGTATCGTGATCCCGGTATCACGAAGCCCTCTGATCAGCTCAATCCCAACGCGAAGTTCGGCGGGATTCAGTCCAGCAAGCCATTCGTCGAGCAGGAGAATATCCGGGCAGGGCGCGATAGCACGCGCGAGTTCTAGTCTTTTCTGATCGATATAGTTGAGGGTCTGGACCGGCAGATCCCCCTGCCCAGCCAATCCCGCGGTGGTAAGCACAAGGTCCGCCCGTTCGCGAGCGGCGCGACCCCAGAGTGGCTTGCGTCCAAAAGCGATGGACAAGATTACATTGTCGCGCACGGAAAGTGACGGCGCCAGCCGCACAAGTTGAAACGTGCGCGACACGCCTTTGCGAGCGATGCGATGTGCTGGCGCCCCATGGATCCCCTCGCCCGCGAGCAGTATCTCGCCGGCAGTTGGCGACAGCGCCCCGGATATAAGGTTCATCACAGTCGTCTTGCCCGACCCGTTCGGACCGAGCAGGCCGACGACCTCACCCTTCTCCAGGGTAAAGCTGACGCCGTTTACCGCGACCAGCCCGCCGAACTGCTTCCTGAGGTTCCTGACTTCAAGCAAGGCGTTCATGGACAACCTCACTTTCTGAACGACGGCACCTGAGCTTTTGCCATCCGTCTTCAATCCTAGCTAACACACCATCCGGGAAGACGAAGACGATCGCAATGAAGACCACGCCCAGGATCATCGAGTAGTGATCCGGAAAATGCCCAGAAAGCCATTCGAACAGGAGAAACAGCGGGATTACGCCAAACAGTGGTCCCCATAGACGTGACGCGCCTCCCAATAATGCCATGATGACCGTCATGAAGGAGATCGTTGGGTTGAATGCAATGCTTGGCTCGACATACACCCAGCGTGGGGCCTGCACCGCGCCTACCAGCGTGATCAGCACGGAGCTGAGAGAAAACAGGGCGAGTTTGACGCACGTCACGTCAACGCCAGCGTGGCCAGCAACAGTCTCGTCATCACCGATCGCGCGAACCGCCAGGCCGAGGCGGCCGCGGTCGATCCACCACCGCAGCCCGATGGCAACGATCGAAATGCCGAGGAGCATCCAGTAGATGTCCCGCGTCTCGACCGGAGCGAAAATGTAGCGTCCGAGAGCGCCGGTGATATTGACTTCGTACCAGGTGAGGAGTTGTCGGACTATCTCGGCGAGGCCGAAGCTGAAAATTACGAAATATATGCCGGCAAGGCGCAATGTCGCGAGACCGACAACGAGCGAGACCGCAAGGCCGACAAGACCGGCGCAGGGCAGGATCAGCCAGTAGGAGACATATTCGTTGAGAAAGGCGACGCTATAGGCGCCGATCCCGAAGAAGGCGACCGTTGCCAATGAGACGTAGCGAGTCGGACCGGAAAACAAGGCCCAGCTGCAAGCCAGCGCAACGTAGCCCATAAAGCCGACCGCCAAGCCTTGGCCATAGTCCCCTAGCCAGAGGGGGAATGCAGCGAGCAAACCCGCTCCGCCGGCAACCGACGTGTAAATTGCAGGAGTTTTCATCGTAGCCTCACCGGAAAAGACCCTGCGGACGCCACAGCAGCACCGCAAGGAAGATGGCATATGTGACCGCGAGCGTGAGGCCGGGATCGAAGGCCGAGGCAACACCTGCCTCGACAAGGCCCAGCATTAGCCCTGCGGCAAGCGCGCCGGCAAGATTGCCCACTCCGCCCATGATGATGATCACCAGCGCCTTCATGGTCAGGAAGACGCCGTCCGTGGGTGTGAACGGTTGTGACATGGAAAGTATGGCACCGCCGAGTGCCGCCAGTGCGCCACCCGTGGCGAATGCCGATCGCGCCAGCACAACGCTGTTGATGCCCACGAGTGGCGCATACGCTGGACGGGTCGCCACCGCCCGCATGGCCATACCCCAACGCGTCTTCTGCATGACAACATAAAGCGCAGCGCCGATAGCGATCGCGAGCACTGCTCCGACCAGCCGGCTTGCCGCGATCTTTGTCCCAAAAATATCAACGGGCGCCTCAAACCAGCTATATCCGGTGAAACCGCTGCCGAAACCCAGCACCAGAAATCCCTGGAACAGAAACATCAGACCGAATGTGACGAGGATCGAATCCACTTCGAGCCTCCCGGAGCCGCGCGAACGCCGCTCCAGTGGTTGCATGACAACGGCATAGAGAAGGTAGCAGGCTGCGTACGCGGCGGGAACGACGACAATCAGCGCTACGAATGGGTTGAGGCCGACTGCAGTCACGACTAGATAGGTGGCGAAAGCACCAGCAATCACAAGGTCTCCGTAGGCGAGGTTCATGATCCGAGCCACGCCGTACTGAATGGTCAGCCCCAGCGCGATCAGCGCATAGGTCCCACCAAGGACGATCCCAATAACCAGAGTGGACAGCAACATCTTCTCAACTCCATTCGCGAGCGATCAGCTCCAGGCGGGCTTCGGTACTATGAGTTGCCGCGCACCTCGCCTGTCGGAGGGTGCAACACCGACGAAAGTGCCCCCCTGCCACTGCCCAAGAAGCCAGAGATGTTTCAGCCGGTTCTCGTCTAGCTTGACCTTGCCGATGATGGTCTCAAACTCGCCGGTACGCAGTTCGTCGGCAACTGCATCGCGATCCAGACCTCGGCGGCCGATTGCCTGCTCCAACATCTGCAAGCTTGTATAAATCAGGGAACTTGCCCAATAGTCAGGTTTGCTACCGAGCACGCTTTTGTGGCGCTCGACATAGGCCCCCATTTCAGGGCGGGATGCGTCGATGCCCCCCAGGCTCATCACTCCCTCGACCTTGCCATCGTTGATGTCGGAGAAGATCGAGAAGCTTGTTCCAACGCCCGTGTAGAAAACCTTCGGGTTGTAGTCGGTCAACCGCGCCTGTTTAGTCATGGCAAACGTGTCCGGCGGATAAGAAAGCGCCACGAAGATGTCGGCTCCCGACGACGCCGCTTCGTTAAGGAGGGTGGCGAAATCCTGCGTTCCAATCGGATAGGACTTGTCCATCACGATCTCGATTCCGACCTCGGCAAACCTGTTGCGTACAACGCCAACAAGCTCGATCCCGAAGCCGTCCGCCACCGAGACCATCGCAACCTTCTTGTTGGTCGCGTCCCCGGCACCGGCAACTGCGGAGGCGAGGGCCTGTGCATATTCGTCAGCGGCTCCGAGGAACCAGAAACTGTTCTTCCATTTCCCAACAACGTCGATTTCACTTGGGACCAGGGATGTTCCGACGAGCTGGGGGTATCCAAACCTGTCCATCAGAGGGGCGACTGCAAGGTTAAAGCCCGTTCCCCACGGTGGCAGAATGAAATCCACCTTGTCTTGTCGCGCAAGACGCTCGATGCCACGAACCACCTCCTCGGTCTGAGAGCGATCGTCGTAAGCGATTATCTCCAAGGGAAGCCGCTTGCCGTCGGGCATCGCGATACCGCCGGCATCGCTCACGTCTTTCGCCCAAAGTTCGTAGTTGGGAATGGTGGTGGTGGTTGCGCCAGGTGCGTTCACACCGCTCTTGGACGCGATATATCCAATGCGCACGGACTTCCGGTCTTCAGCGAAAACAGGAAGTCCTGCAGTGGCAGCGAGTGCGATCGAGCCGAGACCCGAAACCATAGTCCGCCTGGAAATGTCGATCATGTTGTCCTCCCATTTTTAAACAAGCGATACCGTTCCCGCCTCGCGGGTGCGCGAGACCGGTCTGCCAAAAGAGCGCTGGTAAGGACTGCCTAGATATGTGCGCCCATTAGGACGAAGGCCAGCGTTGCCGGTTTGTCGCCGCGATTGCGCCAGCCATGCCTCGTGCCGTTCTGTACCACCGTATCGCCGTGTTTGAGATGGACGACTTCGCCGTCATCCAGCTCCATCCAGACCTCGCCATCGACGACGCATGCGTAATCCACTGTCGGCGTCGTATGCATGCCGGGATTGTCCATTTCGAAGGTTTCCGCAATGCCGGGCGCAGCCTCGGCGTGCTCTGGACCGGCTAGGTCGGGTCGGAATTCGGGCGACATCATCACTGCGTCAGGCGGCACCGTGATCACGATAAAGGTTGAGCCTCCTGGTGACGGAAGAAGTGTGCCACTTGTGGTCATCGGATCCATCCCATCATGCGGCAAAGTCGGCACTTTCGCCGTCACCCAAATCGGACTGGAAACAAAACCGTGCGTATGCTTCAGAACCATTTCGCGGGGCGACGGCCCGTCGCTCACCACGACGGATTTCCCGGCTGCGTTCCTGCCGGTGACGACGCGTCTAACTTTCATGAAATCCTCCCACTTCCACAGAGATATCGATACTCCGACGGCGAGCCGTCGGATCGTGCGTCTCAGGGACAGATCACGTAGTTCGAAAAGCCGCCGTGCCGCTGCGCGATGCCCGAAATCGCTGCGTTGACCTCGCTCAGCGGGTAGCTCTGCGTCTCCAGCAGTGAGAGATCCACCAGACCGGATGCGACCATGTCGGCCATCTCCTGGCCTTCCTGTGTCGTGAACCAGGCGGAGCCGTAGAGGCGCTGGTTATGGTCCATCAGCCAATGAACGTCGATCTGCACGGGACCGGCAATTGCGCCGATATCGACGGCGATGCCGCCACGGCGCAGGCTGCGAAGCCCCTGCAGAAACGTCTCATGCTGCCCACCCGGACCGAGGCAATCGATAAAGGCGTCCACGCCTTCGTCATCCGTATGCTGCAGCGCGAAGTCCGTCACGCTGCCGTCATCGATAGAAAAGACCTCAATGCGCGAGGGCGCGAGAGCCTTGATTTCGGCGAGCAACGCCTTGTCTCGTCCCGTGCCGAGGATCTTGTTGACACCGCGGGCCAGCCCGAAAATGGCCGCGCCAATGCCAAGAGTGCCGCTGATGCCGTTGATGAGGATCGTATCGCCCGGTCCCGAGTTGACCTTCTTGAGAGCCGAATAGGCCGTCCCGAGATAGCCAAGCCGCGCGGCCTGGTCGAACGCCATATTGTCAGGGATAGTGACGATCGCCGATGCCGGCGCGACCATGTATTCGCTCAAGCCGCCGATGGGATAATCGGCAAAGGTCTGTAGGGCATGTTCGCTGAAGCCGAAATAGCCTTGGAACCCATAGTGCTTGCAGGCGATGGAATCACCCCTGCGGCAATGTCGGCAGCTGCCACAGCTTCGACCTGGATTGACGTAGACCCTGTCGCCTACCTTGAGCCCATGGACCTGGCGGCCAACGGCCGCGATCTCCCCGGCCGGATCAAGGCCGAACACCGCCGGCAGCGGCGGCAGGGGGTTCTGTGGGAACCAAGTCGTCCAGTTGGCGAGGATGTTGCCGAGATTGGGAACAATTCCGCATGCCTTGACGCGAACTAAAACGTCCATGTCGCCGGGGTTGGGCGTGGGAAGGGATTCAATCTTGAGCTCTCCGCCCACGGTATGCATGCGTGCAGCGGTCATTGTTGTCGCAATAGTCATGAATTCCTCCTCAAATTCGTCGTGTCGCCATCCCTCTAGACCGACACTCCTCACCTCGGGTGAATTCGTACTCCAGTAATTTCGAAATTTCAAGCTATTTCGTAATAATCGTTGCTCATCAGATGAAAAAACAGTGCCGAGTTCGTTACCACTCGTCAATAAATGTCTAAAAGTCATGGACTTACGCGCAAGCCCATGACGGTCTTTCAATCAGAATGTGTCGGATAGTCTGCAGCGCAGTCCATTCAGCCAGCGAACGCCGCGGCAGCGGATTTCTTCCCGCCCTCGCGGACTGTAGGGTTCTCGAAGAGATGCCCGGCGTGTTCGATAACATTCTCGCTTGTTTCACGGATATGCCGTTCGATGAGACGCAACGCGCTGGCTTCGTCCCTCTTGAGCGTTGCATCAACGATCATCTTGTGCTCGGCATCCTTCTCCCGCCATTTCGGGCGGAATTGCGAAGACATGCGACGGTATCGGTGAGCGCGCTCAAAGAGCTTCTTGCGGATCTCGATCAGGTTCGGCGAGTCGCAGGCGAAAACAAGCGACAGATGAAACTCGCCATGCACCGCGCTCCATTCTTCCGATAGGTAATACTCTCGTCCAAGTCGTTGCTGCAGTTTGTCCATGCGGTGGAAGGTCGACAGGATGTTTGCTTCCCACCGATCGTCCCCTTTTTGCATCGCAAGCCGCAGTGCTTCCCTCTCTATGAGCACTCGAACATCGGTAAGGTCGTTCAGATCGGCAATCGAGACGGGGGCGACGACGAAACCGCGCTGACCTTCGGCAACCACCAAGTTGTCTGCCGTCAGTCGCGTGAGTGCCTCGCGCAGCGTGGAGAAACTGACGGAATACATTGAGCGCAGCGTCTCGAACCGGAGCTTCTCCCCCGGCTTCAGAACGCAGTTGATGATATCCTGCCGCATCTTGTGGAGGACGTCGCCAGCACGTGTCTCACCACCGGTGTGCATTTTTTCCTGCATTTTTTCCTCGAGCTGCCTGCTGCACGAAGCACACTGCCCGCAGTCTCAGGCGCATGTGCAAGTACTATGTAGAATTTCGAAATAAATCAATGTCCACACATACCGCGGCATTTTTGCTCTGCCTGACACTTGCCAACCATCGCCGATCATTTACGATATTATATATTGTTTTCGAAATTGCGAAAGGTCGAGCATGCGATATCTGAGTTTCATCGAAGGCAATCGTCATACCTATGGCTACGTCGTGAATTTCGGAGTCGTTGACCTCGGAAAGCGCACCGGATTGCCCGACCTCAAGACCCACATAGCGGCAAGGGCGGATGTGCTCGGCCAGGAACCCATCGCCGATCCCGACTACGCGTTTTCCGAGATTCGTTTTCTGCCCACGATCCCCAATCCCTCCAAGGTGCTGTGCGTAGCAATCAACTATCGGGAAGACGGCGACGAACTGAACATTCGACCTGCATATCCACTGCTCTTTACCCGGTTCGCATCCTCGCAGACGGGGCATAACGAGCTTCTGCCGAAACCGAGTCATTCCGAAATGTTCGACTACGAAGGTGAACTCGCCGTCATCATCGGTCGGCCAGGGCACCGGATCGCCGAAGCAAATGCGCTTGACCACGTTGCCGGCTACAGCTGTTTCAACGATGGCAGCGTCCGAGATTGGCAGAAGCATTCCAGCCAGTTCACCCCTGGCAAAAATTTCGCTCGCACTGCCGGCTTCGGCCCCTGGATGGTGTCGGCGAACGAATGCACCGATCCTGGCAATCTCACTCTCCAAACGCGTGTCAACGGTGAGATCCGGCAAAGAACCAACACAAGCCAGATGATCTTTTCCATTTCCTGGCTCATTTCATACATCAGCCAGTTTGCGCCGCTCATCCCTGGCGATGTGATCGTGACGGGAACGCCAAAAGGCTTCGGTTCGAGCCTCAAGCCGCCCGTGTTCCTCGAAGTTGGAGACCTGATCGAGGTCGAAATCGAGGGAATCGGGGTCCTGCACAATGCCGTTGGGCCAGATCAATAAGTGTTTCATAATTTCGTAATTCCATATATTTTCGAAAATATCTTGATCAGCTTCGATTTTTGCGCTATCACAACAACCTGATTTCGCAATTGCGGTTTGTTTGGGAGGAAGACATGAGCCACATCGTGCATGCCGTCGGGCATATGAAGATCAACGTAAGTGAACCCGAGGCAGTCATTCGCGATGCGACGGAAATTCTCGGGCTGCGTGTGACGCATCGCACGACGGAGCAGACCTGGCTGAGTTCGAACGGTCGGGCGGCCGAGCTGGTTTTAGTGCATGCCGGTGAAAATTCAGCCCACACTATCGGCCTCGAGGCGCTGACGCCGGAATTGGTCTCTGAGGCAGCATCTCGCGTGGAGGCAGCCGGATGCCGGATCCTATCTCAAGAACCGAGCCTGGACTGCATCGCCAAAGGGGTGACCTTTGCAACGCCGGAGGGGCTGCGATTTGAGATTCACAGCCCCATCCGTAACAAGACCTACGGCCGCCGCTATCCGACCAACGGCGTCGGACCCAACCGTATTGATCACATTAACCTGATCACGCCGAACCCAGCGGCCACTCGTGCCCAGCTCGAGGCGATCGGCGGCATGAAACTGTCAGAGCGGATGGTCAATGATGCCTTGAGCTGGATGTATGGTGGCAACCGCCAGCATCATGTCCTGGGGTTGGTCAAGGGCGCCGCGCCCGGGCTGCATCACGTCTCCTTCGAGTTCCTGGAGTTCAACCAGTACTTGCGTCTCGGCGACATCCTCGATCAGTTCGACCGTCAGCTGATGTGGGGTCCCGGCCGCCATCGCCCCGGCGACAATACTTACGCCTACTACACTGATGCCAGTGGAATGATGATCGAATGTTCTGGCGTGATGGCACATATCGCTGACGACGCCGATTTCACCCCGAACGTCATCACCAATCTCGATCGCCCCGGCAACGTGCGCGACATGAATGTCTGGGGCACGCCCGCGCCGCTCGAGTGGCGCGAATATTTCCATCCCTTCGCCAAGATCGCCTGATCCAGACCGAGGTTAAGACCATGCAAGAAAAACTTACGTTCACGTCAGATGGGCTGAAACTTTCGGCCGTCCTCCATGTTCCGGACGGGCGCGAGCCTGGGCAGAAGCTGCCGGCCTTCATCGTCTGCCATGGCTTTGTCGGCTCGAAAGATGAGAGTCATGCTCAGATCCAGGCGGAAATGATGGAAGCGTTCGGCTATGTCGCCCTGCGGTTCGATTTCCGCTCATGTGGGGAAAGTGAGGGGGAACGTGCGCAGGTCCGCTGCTTCGATCAGGTGGCAGACGCCAAGAACGCGCTCACTTTTCTCGCCGAGCGCGAGGAGGTAGATCCCAAGCGCATCGGCATCACCGGCCACAGCTTCGGCGCCGCCGTGTCCGTCTATGCCGCCGGCGTAGACGACCGCTTCGCCTGCTGCCTTTCCTCCTGCGGCTGGGGCAACGGCGAACGCAAGTTCCGCGGCCAGCACCCCACCCAGGAATCCTGGGAGAAGTTCATCGGCATTCTCGAAAAGGGTCGCACGCACAAGCAGGAAACCGGTGAAAGCCTGTGGATGTCGCGCTTCGACGCCGTGCCGATTCCCGAACATCTGCGCAAGAATCTTTCCCCCAAGGCGATCATGGAAATCCCGGTAGAAACAGCTTGGTCCATGTACAATTTCCGCGCGGATGACGTCGTCGCGAACATCGCGCCGCGACCCCTCCTGCTATTCCACACGGCAAACGATATCATTACGCCAACCAGCGAATCCGTGCGGTTATTCGAGAAGGCGGGCCAACCGACCGAACTCATGCTCGTCGACACGACTGCCCATTTTCCACTCTCCGAACGAGACGCTCCACGCACCAAGGCGATGATCAAGGGCTGGCTCGACAAGTTCTTCCCCACATCCCCCGGAGCGGCAACATGAACAGCACGGCGCGCGACGTGAAGCGGATCGACAAGGTGAGCCTCGAAAGCTTCTCAGCCGCCTTGCTCGTCGCCGGCTCTTTTCGGCCAGAAGACGCCCGCAAGACGGCCGAGTTGTTGGTCTGGGCCAATCTGCGCGGCGCTGAATCGCACGGAGTGCTGCGTATCCCGCGCTACATCGAGATGGCCGGACACGGCGCGATCAACACCACCGCCCAGCCTGTCTTTACCCGGACCTTCGGCGCGATCGCAACGCTCGATGCCGATCGCGCCCCCGGCGCGGTCGGCATGCAGAAGGCAATCGACAAGGCAGTGGAATTAGCCGGAACGCACGGAATCGGTTTATGCAGCGCCATTCGCATCACGCATGCAGGCGCGATCGGCTACTTTGCGGAGAAGATCGCCGAACGTGGCATGATCGGCATTGCGATGACGGCATCAAAGCCACTGATGATCTATCACGGCGCGCGTGTCGAAGGCGTTTCGACCAATCCCCTCGCTATCGCGGCTCCGACGCGGGGCCGCCCCCTGATCCTGGATATGTCGACCGCCGCAGTGGCGCTTGGCAAGATCATGGCGGCCAAAGACGCAGGTGGTTCCATTCCGGCCGACTGGGGGGTGGATGCCGCGGGCAACGCAACCACCGATCCGTCCAAAGTCAGTGCGGTTTTGCCCATGTCTGGGCCGAAAGGATCCGGCTTGTCCCTCATGATAGAGGTGCTCTCAAGTGTGCTCGGCGGCAACCCGCTGATCTCGGTAGCGCTTGGCGAAAAGCGGGATGCAGGCTTCAACGGGCTGGTCATCGCCATCAATCCTGGCGTGATTGGTAATCAGGAACACTTCATAGATGAAGTCGAACAATTGGCTCGCGCGATCAAGGCGCTTCCTCCGGCGGCGGGCGTCGATGACGTCCTCCTTCCCGGAGAGCGCGGCTTTGCCATTGCGGATGCGCGGAGAGAGACTGGTATCCCTTTGTCGGCCGGAACCATCAAGCGGCTGGCGGCCGAGGCGCAAAAATATCATCTCGACGTGCCGTCAGTGCTGACGTGAATGGCTGCCCCAATCAGCAGCGATGTTTGCCGCCTGCGCCGCACTACGCCTGTGCTCAAGTGCGCCGGTCCCTTGGACTGGTCGCGTAGCCGACTTCGTGCCGAGAAGCCACGCCGTGCAAAAAGCGGTTCCTGCGTCCTGCGTGGACGGGCAAGAAGCCGCGACCGTCATTTTTGCTGCAAATCCGACATGGACAGCATGCGGCTTCCATAGAAAGGACGAGCGGAGCAGTCCAGCATCGGACGACAGTGCAGCCTCAGTAAAACTCCCGGCTCCGCACGATTCATCACTCTCATCGATAGTCGTAAAAGCCACGGCCTGTTTTTCGCCCGAGCCAACCCGCCTCGACATATTTCACAAGGAGCGGACAGGGCCGGTATTTCTGGTCCGCAAATCCCTCGTGGAGCACTCGCATGATCGCAAGGCACGTATCGAGACCGATGAAATCCGCCAGCCTCAATGGCCCCATCGGGTGGTTGGCTCCAAGCTTGACGCCTCTGTCGATAGCTTCCACTGTGCCCACCCCTTCGTGGAGAGCAAATATCGCCTCGTTGATCATCGGCAGGACCACGCGATTGACGATGAAGGCTGGCGAATCTTCCGAGGTGGTCACCTCTTTGCCAAGCTGCGCAGCATACCCTTGAGCAACCTCGTAAGTTTGCTGCGAAGTGGCAATTCCGCGGACCAGTTCGATGAGCTTCATAACCGGAACCGGGTTCATGAAATGAATACCAAGGAATCGGTCCGGCCGGTCCGTCGCCTTCGCAAGACGGGTGATCGAGAGGGACGAGGTATTGGTGGCGATCAGGGCTTCAGGCTTGAGAATGGGACAAAGTCGTTGAAAGACATCGCGCTTGATTGCCTCATTTTCTGTTGCGGCCTCGATGACGAGATCACAGGCGCCGAGATCGTCGATGGAGTCGGAACCTGCGAGCTTTCCGCTGATCGGAAGTTCTGTGCATTTGTTCCGGCTTATCGCTTCGCGGACCTTACCGATGCCCTCGCGGATACGGTCGCCGGATACGTCGTAGAGCTGCACGGCGATGCCAGCCTGCACGGAGACTTCGGCAATGCCGAGCCCCATCTGGCCAGCTCCGATGACGCCCACCGAACGGATGAGGATTGGACCTTGATCGGTCATGTCAGTGCCTTCTGAAGTTCCGGGATGGCTTCGAACAGGTCGCCGACGAGGCCGTAGTCGGCGACCTGGAAGATCGGCGCTTCCTCGTCCTTGTTGATGGCGACGATGACCTTACTGTCCTTCATGCCGGCGAGGTGCTGGATGGCGCCGGAGATACCGACGGCGATGTAGAGTTGCGGCGCCACCACCTTGCCGGTCTGGCCGACCTGCCAGTCGTTCGGGGCATAACCGGCATCGACGGCCGCGCGCGAAGCGCCGACGGCAGCCCCGAGCTTGTCGGCAACGGGCAGGATGACCTGCTGGAATTTCTCCGCGGAGCCGAGCGCCCGGCCGCCGGAGATGATGATCCTGGCCGAGGTCAGTTCCGGACGATCGGACGTGGAAAGTGCATCACCAATGAAGGACGAGAGCTTGGAAGAAAGAGCTGCCGCCGAGATTTCCTCGACGGCAGCAAGTGGGCCTTGGGAGGCCGGGGAGAAGGAGGCGGTGCGCACGGTGATGACTTTCTTGGCCTCGGTTGTCTGCACCGTCTGGATGGCGTTGCCGGCATAGATCGGCCGCTTGAACGTATCGGCCGAGACGACCTCGGTGATCTCCGAGATCTGGGCGATGTCGAGCAACGCGGCAACGCGCGGCAGCACGTTCTTGCCGACCGACGTGGCGGCCGAGAGGATGGTGTCATAAGCGCCGGCCAGCGACACGATCAGGGCTGCGAGCGGCTCGGCGAGGTCGTTGGCAAGGTCGTCGCTTTCGGCGAGCAGCACCTTGGACACGCCGGACAGCTTGGCGGCGGCGTCGGCCGCGGCTTGTGAGCCCTTGCCGGCCACCAGCACATGCACGTCGCTTCCAGTCCCACTGGCGATCTTGGAGGCAGCCGTCAGCGCCTTGGCGGTCTGGTCGGACAGGGTTGCGTTGTCGTGATCTGCCAGAAGAAGAATGGCCATGATTTTAGTCTCCCTTTCCTGGACCTTAGAGGACGCCGGCTTCGTGTCTGAGCTTGTCGATCAGCTCGGCGACCGACTTGACCTTGATGCCGGCCTTGCGGCCCGACGGCTCTTCGGTCTTCAGGACCTTGAGGCGCGGTGCGGTATCGACGCCGAAATCGGCAGGCGTGTGTCTGTCGAGCGGCTTCTTCTTCGCCTTCATGATGTTCGGCAGCGAGGCATAGCGCGGCTCGTTGAGGCGCAGGTCGGTGGTGACGACCGCCGGCAGCTTGATCTCGATGGTCTGCAGGCCGCCGTCGACTTCGCGGGTCACGGTTGCCTTGCCATCACCGATCTCGACCTTGGAGGCAAAGGTGCCCTGCGCCCAGCCGAGCAGGGCCGACAGCATCTGGCCGGTCTGGTTACTGTCGTCGTCGATCGCCTGCTTGCCGACGATCACCAGACCCGGCTGTTCGGCTTCCGCGACACCCTTGATGATCTTGGCAATGGCGAGCGGCTCGACCTGATCGTCCGTCTCGACCAGGATCGCCCGGTCGGCGCCCATGGCGAGCGCCGTGCGCAGTGTTTCTTCGGCCTTGGCCGGTCCGACGGAGACGACCACCACTTCCGACGCCTTGCCGGCCTCCTTCAGTCGCAGAGCCTCCTCGACCGAAATCTCGTCGAACGGGTTCATCGACATCTTCACATTGGCAAGCTCGACACCGGAGCCATCCGGCTTGACCCGGATCTTCACGTTGTAGTCGACGACCCGTTTGACGGTGACCAGAACTTTCATAACGCTCATCCTTCAGCTCGATCTAACGCGACCGAATTCGGCCAGAATCTCGGCGGTGTGCTCTCCCAAGCGCGGTGATCGCCTGGCGAGGCTGAGACCCGACTGCGAGAACACGATTGGAGTACGCAAACCAGGCACGCCATCAAGTTCGACCAGCATATTGCGGTGATGGAACTGTTCGTCACCAAATAGGTCGCCGACCGTATTGATCGGGCCGGCCGGGACGTTGGCCGTTTCCAGCGAAAGAAGAAGATCATCACGGTTCCAAGACGTTGTCTTCTCGATCAAGGCTTGCTCGAGTGTTAGTCGGTTTTCGACACGTTTGGCGTTCGTCGCGAAGGCGTCGGAAAGCGGCAGCTCAGGTAGGGCAAGGACCTGGCACAGGCGGAAAAACTGGCTGTCATTGCCGCAAGCGATGATGATATAGCCATCAGCAACCGGAAGGGTCTGGTATGGCGCGATATTTGGGTGGGCGTTCCCCATGCGCTTCGGTGTGATCCCGGACGCCAGGAAGTTCATTCCTTGATTGGCGAGAACTGCGGCCATGCAATCGAATAGTGCCATGTCGATGTGCTGGCCGCGTCCGCTATTTTGACGGGCCTGCAGTGCCGCCTGGATCGCAATCACCCCGTAAAGGCCGGTGAAGATGTCAGCGAAAGCCACGCCCACTTTTTCGGGGGGGCCATCGGGCTCACCTGTGAGATCCATGATTCCGCTCATGCCTTGGATCATGAAGTCGTAGCCCGGACGTTTTGCATAGGGGCCGGTCTGGCCAAAACCAGTCACTGAACAATAGATCAGACCGGGATTGCTTCTCGAAACGCTCTCGTAGTCGAGAGCGAACTTCTTCAACCCACCAACCTTGAAGTTCTCAATCACGATATCGGTTGATGCGATCAGGGCCCGGACCAAGTCCATATCGTCGCTCGAGTTGAAATCCGCGGTCATCGATCTCTTGCCGCGATTGCAGGCATGAAAATAGGCGGCCGAACGATTGCCCTCGCCTTCCTCTATATAAGGCGGACCCCATTGACGGGTGTCATCACCATGCGGACTTTCGATTTTGATCACATCGGCCCCCAGATCGGCCAGCGTTTGTCCGATCCATGGGCCCGCCAGGATGCGGGCAAGTTCAACGACCTTCAATCCGGCGAGAGGCGCATCAGACATTGTGAATCTCCTCGACGAAGCTGATCAGGAGAACGCTTGAATGCCGGTCTGAGCACGCCCGAGGATGAGAGCATGGACATCATGCGTCCCCTCATATGTGTTGACCGTTTCCAGGTTCTGGGCGTGACGCATGACATGGTATTCGATCTGGATGCCATTGCCGCCATGCATGTCGCGCGCTTGCCGAGCGATATCGAGGGCCTTGCCGCAGTTGTTGCGCTTGACGATCGAAACCATTTCCGGCGCGAACTTGTGATCGTCTAGAAGCCGCCCGACGCGCAGCGACGCCTGAAGGCCAAGGGCGATTTCGGTCTGCATGTCGGCAAGTTTCTTCTGGTAGAGCTGCATGCCCGCCAGCGGCTTGCCAAACTGTTTACGATCGAGGCCATACTGGCGGGCGCGGAACCAGCAGTCTTCAGCTGCACCCATGACGCCCCAAGAAATACCGTATCGCGCCCGGTTGAGGCAGCCGAAAGGCCCTTTCAGCCCCGAAACATTCGGCAGCAGCGCATCTTCGCCGACTTCGACGCCGTCCATGACGATCTCGCCTGTGATCGATGCGCGCAGGCTAAGCTTGCCTCCGATCTTCGGCGCCGAAAGCCCCTGCATTCCCTTATCGAGAATGAAGCCACGAATCTCGTTGTTGTGAGCGGCCGACTTTGCCCAGACGACGAAAACGTCAGCAATCGGCGCATTGGAGATCCACATTTTCGAGCCGCGCAGGCGATATCCATTGTCCGTCTTCTCGGCGCGCGTCTTCATGCCGCCGGGGTCAGATCCGGCGTCCGGCTCTGTCAGCCCGAAACAGCCGATCAAGTCGCCGGAGACGAGGCCCGGGAGGTATTTCTTCTTCTGTTCGTCCGAGCCGTAGGCATAGATCGGATAGATGACCAGTGAGGACTGGACGCTCATCATCGAGCGATAGCCGCTGTCGACCCGTTCGACCTCCCGGGCGACGAGACCGTAAGCGACGTAGTTGGCGCCCGCCGCTCCGTACTCCTCGGGAAGCGTGACACCGAGCAGACCTGCCTGCCCCATCAGCTTGAAGAGGCCAGTATCGGTTCTCTCGTCGAGATATGCGTCATTGATACGGGGCATCAGCTCTGCTTCGGCAAATGCCGCTGCCGCTTCGCGAATCATCCGCTCGTCTTGCGACAGCTGTTCCTCAAGAAGAAAAGGGTCATTCCAGGCGAACGTCATGGCCGTGTCTCACGTTTGAACTCCTGCCAAGATGTCAAAAAATCCATCCCGTGAGAAACGACGTTTACTCATCCAGATATGAGCTGTAGTTATAGCTCATGGATCCGTTACAGCGACGCCTGCTCCCATCGACAACCGCACTAGCGGCATTTGATTCAGTTTGCCGGCTCGGCAGTTTTTCGGCCGCCGCTGTTGAACTGACGTTGAGCCAAGCGGCGATAAGCCGCCAAATCCTGACGCTCGAGGAGCGACTCAACACGACGCTTTTCGTGCGTAACGGACGTGGTGTGGCGTTGACGCCCCAGGGCGTCGTCTATCACAAGACCATTCAGGAGGCGCTTGGGTTAATCCGGAGTGCGTCTTTGCACGCCATGTCCGGCTCGCCCTCTGCAACGCTAAACCTTGCCATTCTTCCGACGTTTGGAACACGATGGCTTCTGCCTCGTATCCCCAAATTCGTCTCTGAGCATCCGGAGGTGACACTTAATTTTGCCACACGTATTGGCGTCTTCGATTTCAAAAGTGAAGGTATCGACGCTGCGATTCATATCGGCGGTAGCGATTGGCCGAACGCCAAGTGCACGTTTCTCATGGAGGAAGTTGTCGCACCGGTTTGCAGTCCTTCGTTCCTGAAAGACAATGCAATCGTGTCAGAGCACGACCTCCTGCGGCTGCCACTTCTGAAGATGCGATCGAGACCTCAGGCTTGGGACGACTGGTTCTCCAGCCTCGGCATAGACGGCAAGCAACCGGGAACTATGAGTTTCGAGCAGTTCCTTGGGGTTGCACAAGCTTGTGTCGCCGGTCTCGGTGTAGCTTTGATGCCACTCTTCCTCATCCGGCCAGAGTTAGATGACGGGCAACTCGTTATTGCATCGCGCCACTGGGTGCGAAGCAGAAGCAACTACTATCTCGTGTCCCCGGAGGGAAAGGAGAGCTCCAAGCCTGTCAGCGCCTTTCGCGATTGGCTTCTGCGAGAAACGGCGGAATTTTGCAAATCGGAACTGGCTGTCGATTCTCACTGATGAGTTGGGATCCCCTCCCACCGGCACCACGGTGTGCCATGAGGTTCCGTCGCATACACTGAGGCCGACAATACGCGCAGATCGTCACTCTTGAGGCGATGTTTAGGCGGCGGCGGCCGCGGTGCGAGCCGTCGGGTACGGCGCCAATCTCGAACCGCAGATACGCACGCAGGCGATCGATTCACGATCGCTGCAACTGTCCTTCAGGCCGCCATCGACGCGATGACCCGATCAAAGAGGCGGTCTGGCAACAGCCCGCGCAGGAAGAGAATGGGCTTCGCCATGTAACCGGCTGCGTAGCGGGTTCGAGGCTTGGCGACGGTCACGGGCTTGGCGACAGTTTGCGCGATGACCGAGGGATCGGAGAGCTGCTTGCCGGCATAAAGTTGGCCATACCATCCGCCGCCTTCGTCACTTCGGAACAAGGAAGCGGTGCTGTTGGCGACGATCCGTCTCTTTATGGACCGGGCGCTCAGGCAGGCAGAGAGTGAACTGGCAAGCTGCAGGGACCTGCGCGGGCAGCTCGGCATTGTCTTTGAACACTTCGCCCGGCGGCCTTATGCAATGCTCCACTCCACACCCAACGCCGAGGACATCATCGAGGGTGTCGGCACAGAAAGTCGCAAGGCGATCGCAGAGTGCAGAGACGGGTTTCGTGCTGTCGTCGAAAAGCTGCTGACTCCTGCAGAAGACAAAATTCGCGCGTCCGGGATGTCATTCCATCAGCTTGCCGACGCGATCCTGAATTTTGCATCAGCCGCGAAACATGAGGCGCGCGATCAAGCCCACCTCGACGAACTGCTCCTAAACCTGACGACGATGGCTCTTCGGTGCGCAGCGTGAAGCGCTCGGGGATAAAATAACGGCCAATCGACCTCACAGATCGACCGGCCATTTAGACAGTCGCCCAAGCGGAGCTCGACCGTCCCTGAACCAGTATGACCCGGTCAAACGCTCGACCGGGCCCACTTTTCTGTCTTTCACATCATGACGCCATCGCGTAACGGCTCTGGCCAAATCGGCTGCCAGCGCTAGTCTTGAAGCGATCGACCAAACCCGCCAGCCTTTCGGTTTCTTGGGAAAGGCTCTGCGCTGCTGCGGTGGTTTGTTCGACCATCGCGGCGTTCTGCTGCGTCACCTTATCCATCGCGTCTCCCGACGCTGAAACCTCTTTCAAGCTTGCGGCTTGGTCCCTAGCAGCAATTGCGATCTCGGTGACGATACCGCTCATTGCGCTAACCTGTTCGACGATCTGTGCCAGCGAGACGCCAGATTCACCTACCAGCCGCACTCCGGTATCGACCTGTGCTGAAGACGCCGAGATTAGATGCTTTATCTCCCTCGCCGCGCTGGCTGAACGCTGAGCCAATTCACGGACTTCCTGCGCGACGACAGCGAACCCCTTTCCGGCATCTCCTGCCCGCGCCGCCTCGACTCCAGCATTCAGGGCAAGCAGATTCGTCTGAAAGGCAATCTCGTCAATTACGCCGATGATGTTGCCGATCTTAGAAGACGATTCTTGGATCTCGGTCATTGCATTGATGGCACGTGCGACGATGTCGCCGCTCTTTTCTGCATCGGACCGCGCAGTCACCGCTGCTTTCTGGGCACGACTCGCACCCTCAGCCGTGTCATTAACGCCCTTGGTGACATCGCCCAAAGCGGCAACCGTTTCTTCCAGAGACGCTGCCTGCTGCTCAGTGCGCCGAGCCAGATCATGGGATGCCGCGGAGATTTCGTCCAGACCGGAGTGGATGGTACTCACGGCACGGATGACGGAATCGAATGCTTCCTCCAGTTTGGAGACCGAATTATTGAAATGGTCTCGTATCCTGGCATAACGTGAGTCCACCGGCGCAATCCGCACCGTGAGGTCGCCCCTCGACAGCGCATCGAGACCCAACGATATTTCTTGAAACGCTTGCTCCATCGCCTTCGCCTCGAGTTGCTTTTCGGCCTCCTGGTCCAGCCGCTCTTTTTCGGCAGCGAGACGTGTGCGCTCCGCGAAGTTTTCAGCGGCAAGCTTTGCGTACCCGGTTTCTTGGAACACCTTCAATGATCGTGCCATGGCGCCAAGTTCATGACGGTACTCGCTGCCTTCGATGATGATGGAGCTGTCTCCGTGAGCTAGCCGCTCCATAGACTGCGCCATTTTCCGAACTGCTGCCGAGATGAGCCGTCCCACAACATACGACAAAACCAGCCCGACAATTATCAGCAGCCCTGCGATGGCGAGCGTCGTAGTACGAGCGGAGCCGATCGTTGCGTCCACCGAACCATCCAAATTTCCTTGGGCGGTGGTGACAGTCGAGGAAAGCGTCGAAAAGCCGTCAAATACTTTTGCAGCCAGCGTCTTCTGAACTTCATGGGTTTCGTCCATCGCGTCGGCGACTTGTTTTACTTCCGCCAATCTCGACGTGTAGTTCTGCATCAGCTGGGTTGCGCCATTAAGACGCTTCTGCTGCAGCTCGTTTTTTGCATGTTTGACCGCGCTTCCGTTCAGCGCCAACGCGTCCTTCAGCTCAGCTTGAGCTTTGTCATAAGCGTTGGCATCGCCTGTGTGAACGAAGCGTTCCGAAAAATAGAGGCTTCGATTCAGGGACGCAAGTGTGTCCGATGTCATGTGCGAAAGGATTAGGTCTTCCTGTCTCCAAGCGCTTCGCAATACATCCGCCAACGCGATGCTGGTCCATGGGCCGAACTCGGTAACTTTGGATAAAAGTATCTCGCGTCTTGAATGTAGCGAAACCATCCGATCGAATGCCTCGCTGTAAGCGGCGATGTCGCGTCGGATTCCCTCCATGCCCTGCGAAAGTATCGAGCTTTCAGCGATATGAACATCTTCCTTCTCGAATGATTTCACACCTGCATGGAAACGCTCCACAAGCGCCGGGCTAGGACTTGCTCGGAAAGTTTCAGCCGATAGCTCGATCTCATGCAGACGCTCATTATATTGTGAAATCGTGAGGCTCTCTCCGACCGTTCCGCGGTACGAAAAAAACAGCGACGAAAGGCCGGCCATGCCGGAATTGGCGTTGAGCGCAAGAAGGCTCATCAAGACGATGAGAGGCACGAAGCCGGCCGTGATCTGAGCACGAATGCCCAACTTTCTCCAAACAAACATCATATGGCTCCTTGTCAATTATTCTGTGCCGCGTATCGAGCGACGTTCTGTCGCGTCACTAATTCGAAGGGGACGAAGTTCATGCGCGAAACTTTCTGTCCATCGATCAAACTTAGTGCGGCGTCCACGGACCCAGCGCCCTGAGCGGCGGCGTTTTGAAAAACCGTGACATCCATGTCTCCAGACTCGACTGCTTTTAGAGCATCGGGAATAGCGTCGACGCCCGCGACGATCACGTCGGTCATTTTGACGCCATTTCTCTTCAGCGCCTGGACCGCCCCCAGCGCCATATCGTCATTGTTCGCTATCACCGCGTCGAATTGTGCTCCCGCCGACAACCACTCCTGAACCTGATGGTCAGCATCGGAAAGTGACCAATACGCGGACTGCCGCTCGACGACATGAATTCCAGTGCAAGGTTCGGTCGAGATGACACTATCGATGTCCTCGGTACGCGCACGTGCAGCCGCATGTGCTGGCTCACCGACCAGAACAGCGACGCGTCCCTTTCCTTTTAATAGAGCACACACCTCTTTTGTCTGCAGCGTGCCAGATTCTCTTTCATCAGAAGCGACAACGACTTGGTTGTCCGGCAAGTCTTCAATGTTGGCTGGAATGTTGTTCACAAACACCAGTGGGATGCCGGCAGTAGCAGCGATCTTGGTCATTTGCGCACCGAGGTCGCCATCATCGAGCATTACGATAAGGGCATCCACTTTAGCAGCTGCCAACTTCTCGACTTGTTTGATCTGAAGCTGAGTATCGCCGCCAGCGTCCTCGGTGAGAATCTCAATGCCCGCTTTACTCTTCGCATGACTTATAAGACCGTTCATCAAGCCGGTGTTGAACGTGTCGAGGTGGCCGGCGGAAAACCCCAGAGTTCGCGCTTCCGACTGGCATGTCAACGTTAACATCGCAACAAATGTGAATAGAAGCTGCTTCATGATCCCTCCCGACGGTGTTTGGATAGTGCTTAAGAATATACTTGATAAGTACTTAAGATATCGTTTAGCAGCGGCTTGGATCGATATGTCATCACGGGTCGCCGAAGCGATGCACGCACCACGGAAAACGGCATGATCCAGGGTGCATGGATGGGACACAAACGTCCGAGTATTTCCTGCTTGCACCGGGGGACCTGATGGGCACTGCGAGTAGCCAGTAACGTGGCTACCCTCTCACCAAGTTCAACGGAAAAGCGCAATCAAGGATAAGCGGTTGCTCCGTCCGGCTTGCGCGTGACCTTGCGCTCCCAGTGAATGTAATCGTCTGTGGCCAGAACCTTTTCGTCGATCTCGAGGCCCCAGCCTGGCCGATCCGGACGCAGTTCCATATGGCCGTCGACCGGCATATAGGGATCCAGCGCCCATGGCGCGTGCACATGTGGCTTGAACTCGAGAATCTTGAAGTTCGGCTGGGCGGCACAAAAGTGGATATTCACGGCCGTGGCCAGCGGCCCCATGGGATTGTGCGGAGCGACCGTCACATAATGGGCCTCCGCAATAGCCGCGATCCGCCGCATCTCAGTCACGCCACCAACCACACAGATGTCCGGCTGAATGATATCGGCTCCGCGCGCGGTGAGAAGCGACAGGAATTCAAAGCGAGAATAGAGTGATTCTCCGGTGGCCAGCGGAACGGTTACCTTGGATTTCAACTCCGCCCAGGCAGGAATATGCTCGGGGCGAATGGGCTCCTCGTAGAAAAGCGGATCATTCGGGGCAAGCGCCGCAGCCAACTGAACCGCCTGGTAAGGCTCGAAGATCTTGGCATGGGCGTCGAAAGCAAATTCGTAGTGTGACGGTGTAATCTCACGGATCTTGCCAAAATAGTCGCCCGTTTCCTTCACAACTTCGCCCCACCGGCTCGCATGTAGGTCTCGGCGATAGGGACTGAGCTTGAATGCGGTATAACCATAGTCCTCATTGAGTTTCAACGTCTGGTCGAGCGCATGCTGCGGATCGGGGGCAGTATAGACCCCGCAATAGACCCGCACGCGGTCGCGGACATGGCCGCCTAGCAACATGTAGACCGGTAATCCCGCGGCCTTGCCCGCGATGTCCCAAAGCGCGTGGTCAATGGCGGAGATAGCGGCCAACCCCAGCGCACCCGGTGGGAAGCGGCATTGCTGGTTGAGCTTCAGCACCAAAAATTCTACGCGGCGCGGGTCTTCGCCTTCTATCTGGTGGAAAAGATAGTCAAGAAGCGGCGAGAGCGCCCGGTCCGGACCGTGATTGTAGCATTCGCCCCAACCGGAAATACCTTCGTTCGTCTCGATTTTCAGTAGCAGGCGTGGCCGATCATCGACTCGCTGCATGTAGGTCTTTATTCCGGTGATATGCACGTCAGACTCCTCAAGCGGCACGCATCTCGGCGGTCACGCGAGCAACGACTGTACGCAGGCTCGTACGCTCGCTTTCGTTGAGAGCCACAACACCGGGAAGGCGAACAGGGCCGACATCCGTACCGAGCATGCCAAGCGCTTCCTTGACGACTGTCACGTTCGCACCGTTATTGTATTTCGTGCGCAGCGTTTCGAACTCCGCAATCCCGTCGATCAACGACCGTGCAGCGGCATAATCACCGGCTTCGAGAGCCCGGTGGATCGCGTGCGAACGTTCCGGGAAAACGTTGACAAGACCGGAGGTGAAGCCGCGTGCGCCAAGCGCGTAAAATGCGGGCGCCCAACCCTCCGCCAGACCGCAGACCCAGATTGCAGGGGCGTCATGAGTGGAGCGGACGACCTCGGAAAGCAACATCAGGTTGGACGAAGCGAACTTGATGCCGGCGACATTGGGATGCAAAGCGAGCTGACGGAAATCTGCGACGGAAAAGCTGTCACTGCGGACATAGGCAATGAGGGGAACTGTACAGAAATCCGCGAGCTCGAGGAAATAGCGGGTTTGATAGGACGGGCCAGCAAAAGGGTCCATCGGGTGATGCCCCATGACGGCATCGGCTCCGTGGGATATCGCATCCTGCGCAAGCGCCTTGGCATCGGCAAGTGAGCGACCGACAGCTGCGCTTACCAGCGACTTGCCAGCTGCAGCCTCGATCGTGACGCGATGAACCAAGCTAATTTCATCCATGGTCAAGGTGAAGAATTCGCCGGTATTGCCGGCTGCCATGAGATTATGAACCCGCGCCGCCGCCATGCCCTTGATGAGCGTATCCAACTTACCGACATCGACGCTTCCGTCCGCGCGATAGGGCGTGACGGGAACGCCCGAAATGCCAGTTAGTGCCTTTCTAACGGTCTCGAGCTTGTCACTCACCTTAGATATCCTTTTTGCTTCCGAAAACTATCGACAGGTAGGTCTCGCCAGATCGGACGACGTGATCGCGCATCTGCTTCTCCGCCCCCTCAGCATCGCCGTCGATGATCGCAGCGGCGATGGCGGTATGCTCTTGCAGCGCCTTTTCACGCTCGGTCGGGTCCGAATGAATGACCCGGCGAATGCTGGCATCATAGAACTGCTGTCGCTCTATGAGGCGAGCCAGGTAGTGGCAGCGCGACGCACGATGGATCTGGTCGTGAAAAGTCTCGTTGAGAGCGATCAGCTTATCGGCATTGCCGCTCTCGGTTGCCGTCTCCATGAGGTTCACCGTCGCTTGCAACACACGCTTGCTCTCGTCTGAAATGCGACGCGCAGCCAGACGACCGATCATCGACTCGAGTGCCGCACGGGCAAGAATCATTTCCTCGGCCCAGTTCATATTGAACCGGATGAGCACGCCTCGTCGTGGCAACGCCTGAACGAGGCCCTCCGCCTCCAGAAGTCGCAAGGCCTCCTTGACCGGCGTAGTGCTGACGCCGAATTGCTCCGCCAGCTGGCGCTCATTCACCTTTTCATCCGGCTCGAAGCGGCCAGCGAGGATGGCGCCACGAAGGATACGGTGGACATGGTCACGAACCGTCAGCTGAAACTGCGGATCGAGCTTCTCGATCCGTCCGGTCCCGCCTGAGAGATTTGGTTCATCTGCCATTTCTACAAAATCCTGTTGACGCGCAAATCGACTTGTGAGATCTGATATACCAGATTTCAGATCGATGTCGATATGAAAATTGGTGAAACTTAGAGGTTGAGGAGCCTCCACGGGAGGAAATTGACATGCTTAGACGCCACTTCCTGACGCTGGTTAGCGCTGTTACTATCGCTGCCGTCATCCCGCTTGCGGCGACTGCCGCCACGCCCGAAGACCAGCTGGTCATCGCGACCAACATGTCCTCGATGCGCGGCCTCGACCCGCATGAACTCAACCAGCTCGAAGCCGCCGAGGTCGTCGCCAATCTCTATGAACGCCTGATCGTACTGCCGGCCGATAAGATCAACGAGCCCCAACCCGGCCTTGCTGAAAGCTGGACGATTTCGCCGGATGGCAAGACGTTCACCTTCAAGATCCGCGCTGGCGTCACTTTCCATTCCGGCAATGCGCTGACAGCCAAGGACGTCGAATGGTCCCTGCGCCGCCTGGTCAAGCTCGGGCTTGCCCCCTCCACAGACCTTCGCCAATGGGGCTTCTCGGCGGACAATGTCGACAGCCTGATCCGCGCCACGGATGCCCAGACGGTTGAAATCGAGACGCCTGAGGTCTGGAACGCCGATCTGATCCTGCTGTCCCTCGCCAGCTTCTCGACCTCGATCCTCGACAGCGCCTTTCTTGCGGACAAGGATAAGGACGGCGACCTGGGCCGGGAATTCCTGCAGACCGCGGATGCCGGTTCCGGCCCTTATTCACTGAAAACATGGCGCGCCAACGAGCTTTTGATCGCTGAGGCATTTGCTGACTACTCGCAAGGAGCGCCGGCCATGCGCCGCGTCATCCTCCGCCACCTGCCGGAATCGTCCGCGCAACGACTGCAGATCGAAGCGGGCGACGTGGATGTCGCGACGCGCCTTTCCTCCACCGACCTGACGGCGCTCGAAGCCGGCGGCGGCGTGCAGATACAGAAAACCCCCGGCTTCGGCTTTTACTATCTCGCGCTGAACCAGAAAGACGAAATCCTGTCCAACCCGAAGGTGCGCGAGGCCTTCCGTTACCTTATCGACTACGACGGTTTGGCCAATACGGTCATGAAGTACTACGGCATCAAGCAACAGAGCATTATTCCCGCCGCTTTGCCGGGCGCCCTCGGCGAAAACCCCTACAAACTTGACGTGGAAAAAGCCAAGCGGTTGCTCGCGGAGGCGGGATATCCCGACGGCTTCTCCAAGGTCTACTATGCAACGCCGGTCACGCCGGAATTCGAAGTTGCACAGTCGCTGCAGGCCAATGCGGCCAAGGCCGGCATCAAGCTCGACCTTCAGGCCGGCGACCATATCGGCAAGTTCCGCGAGCGGGCATTCGAGATTTTCTCGGCGCGCTCCGGCGAGCGCCTGCCCGATCCTCATGCCGTTCTGGCATCCTATGCAACCAACGCCAACAATACCGACGAAGCCAAGCTGACCGGCCTCCTGGCATGGCGCACCGCATGGGACGTGCCAAAGGACCTGCAGGACATGGTGCTGGCTGCGGCGCACGAGACCGACCGGACGAAGCGTAACGCTCTGTATGCCAAGATCAACAAAGCCTATCTGACATCGTCCCCGCCACTGGTCACCTCGTTCCAGAGAACGGATGCCAAGGCCGTTCGCAATGACGTGAACGGCTATATCGGGCATTCAACCTGGTTGACCCGTTGGGACACCGTGACCAAGGGCGATTGATCCTTCAGCAAGGACACCTGACTTGACTTCCTCCCAAGCGACCACCGTGAACGGCCCGGGCAGCGGCAAAAAGCTGCTGTCCGGAGCCCGCAAGATTGCGACGTCGTTCGCAGTGATCCTGACAACCCTGTTGGGGCTCCTTGTCATCACCTTTGTAATCGGGCGGCTCGTACCGGCCGATCCGGTCATCGCCGCAATCGGTGACCAGGCGGATCAGGTGACCTACGAACGCGTCTACAAGGAAATGGGCCTCGACCGCCCGTTCCTTGTTCAGTTCGGGCACTATCTTGCCGATGTGGCCCGGCTCGATTTTGGCCAATCCCACATTACCAAGAACGCTGTATCCAGCGATCTCGCCCGCGTATTTCCAGCGACCATCGAACTGGCCACTCTAGCGACGCTGATCGGTGCCGGCTTCGGGGTACCGCTTGGCGTCGTTTCGGCGGTCCGCAAGGGCACATGGGTCGATCATCTCGGCCGCGTGGTCGGACTGCTCGGCTACTCGACACCAATTTTCTGGCTGGGCACGATCGTCATCCTTGTCTTCTACGCCAAATTCGGCCTCATTCCGGGCGGCGGGCGCATCGACATCTACAATGAAGGGCTCGTTGAGGGTCCGACCGGGTCGCTGCTGCTGGACTCCATTCTCGCCGGCGAGTGGGAAGTCTTCCTCAGCGCCCTGCATCACGTTCTCGCGCCTGCCCTGATCCTGGGCTATGCCGCCATGGCCTATCTCAGCCGCATGAGCCGCAGCTTCATGCTGGAACAGCTGCGTCAGGAGTATATTTTGACCGCTCGCGCCAAGGGTTTGAGCCAGCGTTCCGTGGTATGGCGCCATGCCTTTCGCAATATCCGCGTACAGCTGTTGACCGTCGTGGCGCTCGCCTATTGCGGCCTGCTGGATGGCACCGTGCTGATCGAGACCGTCTTTGCGTGGCCCGGCCTCGGCCAGTATCTCACCTCTGCACTGTTTTTCGCAGACATGAACGCCGTGCTAGGAAGCGTCCTGCTGATCGGCATCATCTCCATCGCGATCAATCTCCTTTCGGATATTGTGTATCGCTTCATCGATCCGAGGACGCGGTGATCAGCATGACAAAGTACGGAACCCTGAACACGTTACACACCTGGCTGATCAGCGAGGACTTCACCTCGACGCGCCAGGCGCGGTTGCACAAGATGTACGTCGCCTGGCTCAGCTTGCTTGCCAACCCGCTGGCCTTCACCGGTTTTCTCGTGGTCTTGATGCTGATCCTCGTGGCAGTTCTTGCTCCGTTCATTTCCGGCTACGATCCCTATGCCCAGGACCTTTCCAAGGCACTGCAACCGTTGTCCTGGCAAAACTGGTTCGGCACCGACGAATTCGGTCGCGATGTCTATGCGCGTCTGGTCTACGGCGCCCGCACCACGCTCTACATCAGCATCCTTGTCACGATCATCGTTGCGCCGATTGGTTTTGTCATCGGAGCGAGCGCTGGCTATCTCGGCGGCTGGGTCGATGTCGTACTGATGCGTATCACCGATATCTTCCTGTCGTTCCCGAGCCTGGTGCTGGCGCTGGCCTTCTCCGCCAGTCTTGGCCCCGGCATCGAGAATGCCGTGATTGCCATTGCGCTCACCGTCTGGCCCCCCATTGCCCGTCTGGCGCGCGCGGAAACGCTGACGTTCCGCCACGCCGATTTCGTCGTCGCGGCGGAGCTTCAGGGCGCCGGCATGATCCGCATCCTGCTACACCACATCGTGCCGCTTTGTGCTCCGTCCGTCGTCGTCCGTCTGACGCTCAACATGTCGAGCATCATTCTGACGGCCGCCGGCCTCGGCTTCCTCGGATTGGGCGCGCAACCACCGATGCCGGAATGGGGCGCCATGGCCGCATCCGGCCGCCAATACCTTCTGGAGGCCTGGTGGCTCACAACGATCCCCGGAATAGCAATTTTGACCGTCAGCCTTGCCTTCAACCTGCTCGGCGACGGCCTGCGCGACATTCTGGATCCTCGAAATGCGTAAATCAGCAGACACAATTCTGACGGTCGAGAACATGTCGGTCGAATTTCCGACACTGTCGGGCGCGGTCACCGCCGTGCGCGACGTCTCCTTCACCGTTGGTCGCGAAAAGGTCGGCATCATCGGCGAATCCGGCTCGGGAAAGAGCACGACCGGCCGCGCGATCATGCGTCTTCAACCTCCCAAGGCGAGGGTGAAGGCGGATCGCATGGATTTCGAGAACGTCGATCTTCTGAAGGCCAGCGAGCGCGACATGTTGTCGATCCGCGGACGACGCATCGCTATGATTTTGCAGGACCCCAAATATTCACTGAACCCGGTCATGAGCATCGGCGAGCAGATCGCCGAAACCGTGTTGTTGCACGAGGGTGTATCGCGGAAGGAAGCCAGCGCCCGCACGCTGGCCATGCTCGAGCGGGTACGGATTCGCGATCCACGACGCGTGTTCGATCTTTATCCGCACGAGGTGTCGGGCGGCATGGGCCAGCGCATCATGATCTCGATGATGCTGATTGCCTCACCGTCCCTGATCATCGCCGACGAACCGACCTCGGCCCTCGACGTGACAGTGCGCCAACAGGTCCTTTCGATCCTCGACGAGCTTGTCGTAGAGCGCAACATCGGCCTTATCTTCATCTCGCACGACCTCAATCTGGTCCGCAGCTTCTGCGACAGGGTGATCATCATGTATGCCGGTCGCATCGTTGAGACCATCGCTGCTGCCGATCTGCACAATGCGACGCACCCCTACACCCGTGGCTTGCTGAACGCACTCCCTAGCCTCGATCAACCGCGTGATCGCCTCGAGGTCCTTCGACGCGACCCTGCCTGGCTGGAGCGCAGATGATGCCCATGATTAAAGTCGAAAATCTCGCCGTGTCCTACGGGAAGGACGCCGGCGAAATTCGCGTTGTCGACGATGTATCGTTTTCAGTGGTGAAGGGCGAAGCGTTCGGTCTGGTGGGAGAAAGCGGCTGCGGCAAATCGACGATACTGGGTGCTCTCGCAGGTCGAAATAAGCAGTGGACGGGCCGCATCGAGATAGACGGCGACGCCGTCGGTCAGACGCGTTCCCGTGCGCAGCTTGCCAAGCAGCAAATGGTCTTTCAAGATCCATTCGGCTCGATCCATCCACGCCACACGATCGGGCGCATTCTGCTCGAACCGCTTGAAATCCATGGACTGGATCAGCGCCAGGACCGCGTGCAAAAGGCGCTGGACGATGTCGGCCTGCCGCAGAATTTCCGTTACCGTTATCCCCACCAGCTTTCTGGAGGGCAGCGCCAACGAGTGGCCATTGCCCGAGCCTTGATCCTCGAGCCGAGAATATTGCTGCTGGACGAACCGACATCTGCCCTTGACGTGTCAATCCAGGCCGAAATTCTCAACTTGTTGAAGGATCTGCGTGAGCGGGAAGGTCTGACCTATATCCTGGTCAGCCATGATCTGGCCGTGGTCGCCCATCTCTGCGACCGGGTTGCCGTTATGCAGAACGGCGTATTTGTCGAAGTCGCTGAAAAGCAGCACCTTGTCCGCGGCACCGCAACACATCCCTACACGCGTACGTTGATGGATGGCAGCCGTGGTTACATTCCGCAACCCATATGAGCTTCAAATTTCTGCAAGAGCCGCCCCGTGGACAACGGTGACCTGCATTCGGCGTGGGTCGGCTTGGGTGCACACTTTATCGCGTCGAGGAACGCAAAAGTTTGTTACTCAGCGCAGCATCCAATTTCTTGAACCGAGGCCGACCAATCAGGTCATCTTAGCGCATTTCTGACTGTGTCCCGCGCTATTATCGACCCCTCGTCGAGATCGGTTGTCACCCAATGGGAAGTCGCCCGATCAGTTTCACGCCTTATTCCAACCCGCTGCCGTCCCGCCAGCCAATCGACGCAGCTTCGACAACATCAACGCCGATTCCATCTCCCGGTACGACGGCAATTGTATATGTTCTCATGTTCCTACCAATTTCAATGGAACGTTAAGAGCACCATGCCCTTTTCGATTTTCCCGAGTGAGACAATAATGACGCCGCTAAACCAGCCCGAGAATCTTCCGCGCGTTTTGAGGCGTTGCGAGCTCTCCACCGAGCAGGCCGATGATTTTGCTGGCTTTGTCAACCAATTGCGCATTCGTTGACGCTTCAATGCCCTTTTCCAAAAAGAAGTTGTCTTCCAGACCGACCCGCACATGTCCACCCATGAGAAAGGCATGAGCGACAATCTTAAATTCCGCTCGCCCTACCCCAAATGCTGACCACTGCATGCCGTGTGGCATAGCCCCCATGAAATAGGACAGCATCTGTGCTGTCGCCGGCGCACCCCAAGGAATGCCGAGAGCAAACTGAAGAAAACTGTCTCGGGGGATAGTGCCTTGGGAGATCATTTTTTGAGCCAAGGCCAGATGGCCTGGTTCAAATATCTCCAGTTCTGGCTTTACGCCGGCCTCGGTGATACTGGCTGCGATAACTTCGATCTGCGCCTGAGTATTGATGAGCGCGCCTTTGCCAAAGTTCAGCGAGCCCATATCCAAACTGCATATTTCTGGCTTTAGCTCTGCAATGTGCCGAACGCGCTCTTCCGGCGGCCTGACGTTGGAGCCATTGTCAAAGCCGTTCGTGCTTGTGAGGCTCGGCACGAACCGACCACCTGGGCCGGTTGTGAGATTGATAACTACGTCAACGCTTGCGCTGCGAATGCGATCGACCACCTCCCTATACAGATCAAGGTCCATGCTTGCCTTGCCTGTATTAGGATCACGCACATGAATATGTACGATCGCGGCACCCGCCTTCGCCGCATCAATTGACGCCTCCGCGATCTGTCGCGGCGTGACGGGCAACTGCGGGTGCCGCTGTACGGAGTCATCTCCGCCTGTCACCGCGCAGGTAAGTATTGTCAGCGACATCAAATGCGCTCCTTCTAGCTTTCAGAAGATGACCGATGCTCAATCGACCGGGACGGTTTAGGTTCGAAGCCTTTGGGGAAAGGTCAGCATCGAAACCAGCCGTGCCAGATCACCTACGTGATCCAGGTCCAGCATCTGCTGCTCGATTTCCTTGGTCTCTTCCCTTGAATGAAGCGCCGCAAAATCCATGCATTTCTGATATTTCGCGATAACTTCTGTAGGACCAAAACGACTGTTGGCCGGCTCACCGGGCGAGTCATGGCACAACTTCTCGAAGACGCGACCATCCTTCATCCTGACGGTGATGGGGCTGTCAAACGCTTCCACTCCACCCTTTGGCCAATCCTTATGGACGGTGACGCTGACCTTGCTTCTTGCCTCTTGCCACTCGGGATTGATTGCTTTTTCATCAGAGAAGCTGTCAAGAAAAACAGTGCCATCGAAGAAGCATGCGACCGTCGCATGCGGCAGGCTGAAACGCGCCTGTTCAGCACTCTCCGGCTGGTTATACTTCAGAATCTGCGAGTGAGTCACATTGATGCCGTGATCGACGGTGTCGACGTCTTCCCAACGAAGCCGATTGCTTTGAATCAGTTCCAAGAGACCATCCATGTTGCGGTGTTTGAAAAAGCAGCACGGGTACTTCTTGATCCCGACATGATAGATCCGGTAGCCGTCGCCCAGTTGAAGATCAAAGGTCGGCGTATCTGCCCACAGCTCACCATAACCGTGAGTTCCCTCCAGAATATCTGGCTGCCCAACATATCCGAGCGATGCGAGCTCTGCGGAGCAGATACCATTGCGGCCGGCGAACCCAGCTTCGATAATGTGCGCTCCGCTTCCGGTTTGCTTGAGGAGGCCTGCTGCCTGTGAAACGGCCAAACTAATTGCAGCAGTCGTCTGATCGGTATCGAGATTCATCAGCTTGGCAGCTGCAACTGCGTTGCCAATGGTTCCCAGGCAGGCCCAGCTTGCCCACCCCTTCTTCATTCCTCGGTCAAACGCCAGTCCCAGCCGTGCTGCGACTTCATAACCCAGAATGAGAGCCTCGAGGAGCCGGCCACCTGAGAGTTGGTACTTTTCGCAAAGAGCGAAGACGGCGGGCCAATGACCACAAGAGTACATTGTCTCCGGAAAACTGTCGTCCTCAAGTTCGGTTGCATGCGCGGAATTGGCATTAGCGATCGTCGCATATTCCACAGGCGCCAGATATCCGGCGCCAAACACCCCAGCTTCCGCGTGCCCTCCCTTACTTTGTACATAGTTGATAACGGTCCTACCGACTTTCATCTTTGTGCCGGCAACGTTCATCCCCACGTGGCTAAGCCCGAGTAGCTTGGCGTAGTCAACAACCTCGGTCGGAATGCTCGACAGCGACGTTTCGCAGACGAATTCCGCGATTTCCCTTGTGGTAGTTGCTCCCATTTTTCTCTCCTATCGTGGAATAGCCCCGCGCCTCTCTCTCCGTATCATTTTTCGGGACAAGATACAGCTTAATGCGATTATCGTGTTATTTTGACGGATGTCAAATTCATTCGTTCGGCGATTTTGGAAGTGTGTGGAGAGTCCTGGGATATGAACCCATTTGACAAGACCTAGGCGGGAAGGCATGATGCCATTAATAAGCACGCCATCTCGATTTTCGGGACTTCTTTAAGCCTGACTATCGTCTCGTTGCGGAGCTGGCGGTATATTGGCCGCGATGTCTGATACGTTATCGGAGACAAAATGCTCGAAGTAAAACAGTTGGTTGCTGGCTACGGCCGTTTGACGGCGCTAAAGGGTGTCAGCGTTAAGGTCAAACAAGGAGAAATCGTCTTCGTGGTAGGCCCTAACGGCGCCGGAAAGTCGACCCTGCTCAAGACGATCGCAGGTCTGATGTCGCCAAACGCCGGTGAGATTCGATTTCAGGACCGGCGCATCGACGGGAAAGTGCCCGAACAACTGTGCCGTGAGGGGCTCGCGCTCATCCCGGAAGGACGCCATATATTCAAGACCCTGACGGTTCAAGAGAATCTAAAGGTCGGTTCAATGATACGAAAGAACTCGGCCGAGGTGAGTGCCGATCTCGAGGGGGTTCTCAACACATTTCCGATTTTGCGAGATCGCTTTTACGGTATTGCAGGGCATCTTTCCGGTGGCGAACAACAACAACTAGCAATTGCCCGATCGATCCTTCAGCGCCCTTCCCTCCTTATGATCGATGAGCCATCCTTGGGTTTGGCGCCGTTGATCATAGACCAGGTCTATGACAGTTTGAGGGCGCTCAATCGAACCGGCCTCACACTTCTTATCGTTGAGCAATCAACCGCCAGGATTATGGAGCTCGCATCTCGCGTCTACGTCATGCGTAACGGCAACGTCGTGCTTGAAGGAACCCCAGACGACCTCGCGGACGGCAAAGCGCTCGATGCTGCGTATTTCGGCTTTGCCGCGGAATCGGTATAAAGGCCAATTAGTCGAACGACGCGCGTTTTCATTCGCTTTGCGACTGGCTTTCTCGTTAGTAATTCGCGTGCAGGGCCCAATCGGCCGGACCGAGGCGATCCTCGGCGAACCTTCGGTGATGCCAATAAGGATAGAGATTGGGTAGACGACTTATGTTGTTCAGCCGCGTCATATCGTCAGCGCTTAGCTTGACATCAATGGCAGCAATATTCTCGCGAAAATGGTATTCTGTAAGTCCCCCCACGACCGCGGAGGCAACACCCGGTCTTCCCAATACCCAGGAAAGCGCGATATGTGCCATCGGAGCACCGTGCTCCTCCGCTATTTCTTTGATGAGATCGACAATGGCCCAGAGACGCTCCTCATCGCGGATCGGCGGGCCGCTCCAGCTTGCATCTGGGCCATGCCATTTCGGCGGCTTTAATCTGCTGAACACTCCGGAGAGAAGGCCGGATGTGAGCGGACTCCAGACCATGATACCGACGCCTTGGTCGATGGCGATCGGCAATAGCTCGTATTCTGCTTCGCGCGCTTCCAGCGTATAATGGATCTGCTGAGCGACGAAGCGCGGAAGCCGATGCATTTCCGCTGCATGAAGCGACTTCATGAGCTGCCATCCCGCATAATTCGAGCAGCCAACATATCGGATCTTACCCTGTTGCACGAGCGCGCCGAGCGCCTCAAGCGTTTCCTCCACGGGGGTAAGCCCGTCCCATTCGTGCAGAAGAAAAAGATCGATATAATCGGTGCGCAGCCGTTTCAGGCTGCGTTCGCACTCCCGGATGATATGGTGCCGCGATGCGCCCTCGTCATTGGGGCCGTCGCCGATGGGCAATCGCGCTTTGGACGTGACCAGAACCTTGTCGCGCCGACCTTCGAGAACCTCACCCAGAATCGCTTCCGAGCGACCATTGGTATACATATTGGCCGTATCGATAAGATTGATCCCGCCATCGATGCAAACGTCGACCATGCGTCGAGCATCCTTGACGTCATGCGCAGCTCCGAACGACAACGTTCCCATGCTCAGCGCCGAGACCTTCAGTCCGCTGCGGCCGAGGTTTCTGTACTCCATTCCTCATCTCCCGTTTTGCCACGTCATATGTCGCCCAGGCAGACGTATTTGATGTCCAGGAATTCATGGATGCCGTATTTGGAGCCCTCTCGCCCGAGCCCGGACTGTTTGACCCCTCCGAAGGGGGCGCGTTCGTTCGAAACCAGTCCCGTATTGACACCGACGATACCGCATTGCAAGGCTTCGGCCACTCGCCAGACGCGCCCGATGTCCCGCGAGTAGAAGTAGGACGCCAGCCCGTATTCGGTGTCGTTGGCCATGGCGATGACATCGTTTTCGGTCTTAAACTGAATCACCGGCGCCAGCGGCCCGAAGGTTTCTTCCCGCGTGACCAGCATACGGGAATCGACATCAGCTAGAATGGTCGGTTCGTAGAACGTGCCACCAAGCGCCGAACGCTTGCCGCCACGCACGATGCGCGCCCCTTTTCCGAGCGCGTCCGAAACATGCTGTTCCACCTTGGCCACCGCGCATTCATCGATCAGCGGGCCTTGCGTGACGCCGCTGCCAGTGCCACGACCAAGCTTGAGTTCGCCGACCGCACGGTCGAGTTTTTCCAGGAAAGCATCCGCGACCGTCTCCTGTACAAAGATGCGGTTGGCGCAGACACAGGTCTGGCCGCTGTTGCGGAACTTGGAAACCATCACGCCGTCGACCGCGCGGTCGAGATCGGCATCGTCAAAAACGATGAACGGAGAATTTCCGCCCAACTCTAACGACAGCCGCTTGATGCTCCCGCCCGCCCGGGCCATGAGCCAGCGCCCGACGGCTGTCGAACCCGTAAACGTGATCTTCGCAACAGTGGGATTGTCGCAAAATTCCTCGCCGATCGGCCGGGCATCGCCCGTGATGACCGAGAAAGCGCCTTTGGGAACGCCGGCTTCCTCGGCAAGCGCCGCCAGCGCAAGAGCGGAAAAGGGCGTTTGCGC
This sequence comes from Pararhizobium sp. LjRoot235, assembly GCF_964254145.1. Classification (NCBI taxonomy): domain Bacteria; kingdom Pseudomonadati; phylum Pseudomonadota; class Alphaproteobacteria; order Hyphomicrobiales; family Rhizobiaceae; genus Pararhizobium; species Pararhizobium sp. LjRoot235. The sequence continues at coordinate 98,553 of NZ_CAXUSP020000003.1, forward strand.
CGCCGGCTTAAGGATGATGGTACAGCCGGCGGCTAGCGCCGGGCCGACCTTCCGCGTGACCATTCCGTTCGGGAAATTCCACGGCGTAATTGCCGCGCAGACGCCGACAGGCTGTTTCAACACAAGGATACGTTGTTCTGGCGATGTGCCTTGCAGCACGTCGCCCTCAATGCGTTTAGCTTCTTCCGAATACCATTCCAGATATCCGGCATTCCCCAGGATTTCCCCCTTCGCCTCCGCCAGCGGTTTGCCTTGTTCGGCCGTCAGGATTTGCGCAAGGTCGTCGGCGTTCGCGACAACCAAGTCGTACCAGGCCCTGAGAATGCGGGCGCGCTCCTTGACGGTGCGGCCGCTCCATTCGCGTTGGACTTCCTTCGCCTTTTCGATGGCCGCGCGCGCTTGGACAGGTCCGAGATTGGGAACATGCCCGAGCAATGCGTCGTCGTACGGATCGCGCACCTCGACGCCACCGCCGTCGCAGACAATCCATTCCCCCGCGATATAGGCCGCTTCCCGGAAAAGGTCGGGTCTGGACAGTGTCAGCCCCGTACGTGTTTTAACCTGATCTGACATGAACCACCGTGACTGTAAGACGCGCGCCCCTAGGGGACGCAGACGTGCGTTGAGGGCGAATTCCGTATTTCGAGATGATAGCTCGTTTTTCGGTACGTACGCCATTGCAACGGCTCAGTCAATGATTGGTATTCTCTCGAACCCAAACCCCTCGTTTCCTCCACTCGCCTGGCATCACGGGAACGCCGTCCGCGCCTTGGAATGCCGCTTTGTCGCCGGGCGACCGCAACGTTCTTGACAAATCGGGGCGCTCGGTATCTATTGTCATTAATTAGAACATTGTCCCATTTATCGGGACTTCTAAAAGCGATAAGGTGGATTATGAGCATTAGCGTCGGCGTGGACGTGGGCGGAACCTTCACGGATCTTTTCATGATGGATACGGAAACTCTCGCTTTTCGTACGGCAAAGGTTCCCACGACGGTCGATGACCGCTCGCGCGGATTCCTTGAGGGACTGGAAACGCTCGGCGCGCGTCCGGCGGCCATCGACTGGCTGATTCACGGCACGACGGCCGGTACGAACGCGGTTCTCGAACGCAAGGGCGCGCGCTGCGGTCTAATCACAACGCGCGGCTTTAAGGATGTCCTGGAAATAGGACGCCGGACGCGCCCGAACGCCTACGGTCTATCCGGTAGGTTTGACCCGCTGATCCTTCGTGATTTCAGGCTCGAAGTCACCGAACGGGTCGATGCGCGCGGTCAGGTCATCACCCCTCTCGACGAGGAGGATGTGCGCTCCGCCGCCCGTCGCCTGCTGGATATGGGCGCTGAAGCTCTGGTAATCATGTTCCTTCATTCGTACGTCAACGAGGCGCATGAGGCCCGCGCCGCCAGCATCGTGCGCGAAATTTGGCCCAACGATCACGTCGTCGCGAGCCATGAAGTGATCCGCGAAATGCGCGAGTTCGAACGCTGTAGCACCGCGGCGATCCATGCTTCCATCGGCCCGGTGGTCAGCCGGTATATTTCTGACGTTGCCACTCGCCTGAAGCAGAGCGGCTTCAAGAACGAGCTCCTCGTCATGCAGGCCAACGGCGGCATGATGGCGTCATCTCTGGTCAGCCGTCATGCCGTTCACACCGTGATGTCAGGTCCAGCGGCCGGCGTGCTGGCGGCGGCCGCGATCGCCAAGCGCGCCGGAATCGACAATCTCGTCACCGGTGACATGGGCGGCACCAGCTTCGATGTCGCGATCGTATCGAATGGCGAGCCGATCGTGTCCTCGGAAAAGGATCTCGCCTACGCGGTTCCCATCCGCGTTCCCATGATCGACATCCACACCGTTGGCGCTGGCGGCGGCAGTATTGCGCATCTGGATAAGGCCGGCATGATTCGCGTCGGGCCGGAGAGCGCGGCGTCGTTTCCCGGGCCGATCGGCTTCGGGCGAGGCGGCACCGAACCGACGATAACCGACGCCAACTTTCTGCTCGGGCGGCTCAATCCGAACGTGATCACCGGCTCGGCGGTCGCCGCGCCGCTGGACAAAATCGCCGCCGCCTTCGAGGAGCGGATCGGACGGCAACTCGGTCTTGACGCGTATGAAACGGCGGCGGCGATCCTCCAAGTCGCCAATGCCGAATTGGCCGGGGCTATAAGACTGGTGCTGATCGAAAAAGGGCACGATCCGCGAGATTTCGCGCTAATGCCGTTCGGCGGCGCTGGCCCCCTGCATGCCGTATCGATCGCACGCGACCTGAACATACCCCGCGTTCTGGTACCGCGCTATCCCGGACTCAATTCGGCCTTGGGCTGTGTGCTGGCCGACGTCCGGCATGATTTCGTGCAGACGGTCAACGAGCCGCTGGACGGAATCGATCGCAATACCGTGCAGCAATTGCTCGCCGGACAGGAGCGCACCGGCCGCGACCTGCTGACCCAGGAAAAGGTCGACGTCGTCGAAGTGAAGGTGTCGCATGAATTCGACCTTCTCTTCCGGGGTCAATCGCATACCTTGCGGGTACCGATGAGGGGAAGCCATTTCGATCCGGAGGTATTAGAGATAGACTTTCTCACGCAATATCTCGCCCGCTACAATCTTTCCCTTCCAGAAATGCATCCGAGCCTCGTCAATGTCCGCACGACCGTCGTCGGCGTCCGAGAACGCGTCGACCTCGGCATTTTCAAGCCTAAGCCGGGCCTGCTAGACGATGCTGTGACGGGATCGCGCGAGGTTTATTTCGATGGTCGGTGGCGCAAGTCGCTGACCTACGAGCGCGACAAACTGCCGGAAGGCGCCGAAGTTCGGGGCCCGGCCATCATCGAACAGCCCGACAGCACATTCGTTCTCGACCCCGACGCATCAGCCAAGGTCGACGACATCGGCAACCTTCTCGTTCATGTCCACGGCTGAGCCCGCCTTGCGATTGAGGAATACTGGAATGTCCAAAGCAATACAGCGCGACGATTCAAATTCCAAGCTGGCAGAGATTGACCCTGTCACGCTGACCGTCATTGAAAAGGGGCTCCAGCAGGTTTGCACCGAAATGGATCTCGTTCACGAGAAAACCTCGTTTTCGCCCATCATCTCAGAAGCATACGACCGTGCGAATGGCATCTATCATCGCGAGGATGGGCGAATGATTTCCCAGGGCGAATTAGGCCTGCCAATCTTCCTGGGACAGCTGGCTGTCACCACCAATACGGTGATCAGGATGAGAAAAGATCTGGTCGATGGCGACATCATCATCATGAACGATCCCTATCTCGGCGGCTCGCATCTCATGGACGTGCGGATGATCCGCCCCTTCTATTACAAAGACCGGCTTTGGTCCTACCTGTCCAATGTGGGCCATTGGCGCGACACGGGCGGAGTGGTCCCGGGCGGGTTCACCACGCGATCGACGGAGATTCATCAGGAAGGATTGCGCATTCCACCGATCAAGCTCGTCAAGGCGGGCAAGATCGAGGACGATGTGCTACAGCTCATCCTCAACAATATCCGCGTGCCCAACGATACCCTTGGCGACGTCAAGGCGCAGATCGCTGCGCTTGACGCAGGCGCCAAGCGCCTAACCGCCCTCATCGACCGCTATGGCGAGGATCTCGTCGACCGCGCCATCACGGAGCTGGAAGTACGCTCTGAGTGTCTCATGCGATCGCATATCGAGACCATTCCCGACGGCGTCTGGACTGCGGACGCCTATGTCGACAGCGACGGCATCGTCAACGAGGCGCTGACCATCCGCGTCAATCTCGAGGTCAACGGCTCTGATATTCACGTGAATTTTCAAGGATCGAGCGTGCCATGCGCCGGCCCCTTGAACACCGTTTGGGCGACGACGCTTAGCGCCGTTTACATCGCGCTAAAGCATATTTTCCCGGACGTGCCGATGAATGCCGGTTGTTTCCGCCCCATTCATGTGGAGGAGCCGCGTGGCACCTTCCTTTATGCCGAGTATCCGAGCCCCACGGCGGGCTCGGCGGCGGAGGTATCGCAACGTATTATCGAGGCGATCCTGCTAGCGCTGGCGCCAGCGATCCCCGACAAAATCTTCGCCCCGGCGGCGGGAACCAGCGGCAATCTGTGCCTGGGCGGCATCGATCCCGAAACGGGCGAGAACTACGTGATGTACTACTTCTCCGGCGGCGGCTATGGGGGCTGGTACGATGGCGACGGCATCAGCAACGGCTGCGCCACGATTGGAATTTCCAAGTCACAGCCGGTGGAAATTCTGGAACTGCGTTATCCGGTTCTCTTCGAGCACTATACGCTTCGTGAAGGGTCGGGCGGTGCCGGACAATTCCGCGGCGGGCTCGGCGTCGCCTACCGGATGAAGCTGCTCAGAGGTACCGCTACGGCTTCCTTCATGATGGACCACGGCCGGCAGGGGCCGCCGGGCACGCTTGGCGGAAAGCCTGGAGCGCCTAACGAGATCGTCGTCTTCCATGGCGGCCAGACCGAGATCCCTGAACATCTTTCCAAGGGGGAGGGCTATATCCTGCGACCGGGAGACTGGATCGACGTCAAGACGCCCGGCGGTGGCGGTTACGGCGACCCCCTTGCTAGAGATCGCGACAGCATCGCAAACGATGAAAAAAGGGGATACTTCCAAACAACAAGCGGGCTTCCGGCGCGCGGCTGAAAACGCAGCGTATCAATCTAAATGGACAACACATCAATGCACTTGAATCGCACTATAGACAACGAGCTGGATCACGCGACAGGCGAACTCAGGCGTGAATTTTCAGCAAGAAACCCGTTGAGCGAGCGATCTGCGCTCGACGCAAGGCAAGCGCTGCCGGGCGGCAGTACGCGCTCCGTGCTCTTCTACGAACCATTTCCGTTGACGATCATTTTTGGCGAGGGCGCGCAGATCACAGATCTCGACGGCCACACCTATGTCGATTTCGTCGGCGAGTTCTCCGCCGGATTGTACGGTCATTCCGATCCCGTCATCCGGCAAGCAATTATCGATGCGCTGGATGGCGGCACGGTGCTTGCCGGGCCGAACCAATACGAGGCGCGGTTCGCGCAAGCCCTGAAACTACGCTTTCCCAGCATGGAGCTGCTGCGCTTTTGCAACTCGGGAACCGAGGCGAACATCTTCGCGCTGCTGACCGCGCAATACGTCACGAAGCGGCGGAAGATTATGGTTTTCGAAGGCGCCTATCACGGCGGCACAATGGTGTTTCCAGCCGGCGGCAATCCGTTAAACCTGCCGTTCGACTTCATCCTTGCCACTTACAACGATTGCGATGAGTCCACCAGACTGATCCGGGAAAACCAGACGGATCTCGCCGCCGTCATCGTCGAGCCGATCCTGGGCGCGGCTGGCAATCTTCCCGGCAGAGACGAGTTTTTCGCCACTTTGCGGCGCGAGACGCAATCCGCCGGTAGCCTGCTGATATTTGACGAGGTGAAGACATCCCGCTGCGGCGCTTCCGGAATGCAGGGGCGTTTCGGCATCACGCCGGATATGACGACGCTGGGCAAATATCTGGGTGGCGGCCTGCCGGGCGGCGCTTTCGGCGGACGCGCCGACATCATGGAGCACTATAACCCCTACAAGCCGGGATCGCTGCGTCATGCGGGAACCTTCAACAACAATGTCTGCACCATGGCCGCCGGGCTGGCGGGCCTGACGAACGTTTTCACTCCGCAGCGCGCAGACGCGTTCCATGATGAGAGCGAAAAGCTACGTCTGGAATTGCAGGCGTTGACGGATGCACGCTCTGTCCCCTTATCCTTCGAGGGCCTTGGATCGCTTTTTACGCTGCATTTGGGCGGAACGCCTCTACTGCACGCTGCGGATGTGACGCCGCTAAGCCGTCAGGTCGGTCTTCTGTTCCATATGCACGGGCTGCTGAATGGTATCGCCATTGCCGGGCGGGGCGATTTCTATCAATCTCTGCCAATGACGCAAGCCCATCGCGATAAGGCAAAAGCGGTGTTCGCCTCGTTCGTTTCCGAGTATGGAGATATGATTTCACGACTGGCGGAACAGAATTCGACAACCCGACGCACAATGGCGATATAAGGAGAAACCCCGTGGACGAGGCTTTGGCCCGGCAGGCTTTCGATCTCGCGATCCAAAGCCATAAACCTGATTTCGGAACCTTTTTCTTGGCGCGATTGCTGGCACTCGACATCTCTTATCGGGACGAAAAGTGCATCATCCAATTTCCTGTCCAGGATTTTCTCTTCAATCCGCAAGGATCCCTTCACGGCGGTGTGCTCGCCACAATTATGGACATTTCGATGGGGCATCTCATCCACCACGCCTATGGGCGCGGTGGCGCTACGATTGAGATGAAGGTCCAATATATGCGGCCTGTGAAAACAGGCCCTGCGGTGTGCGTTGGAGGATTTCTAAAGCGAGGAAAAAACCTGGCATTCCTTGAGTCTCGACTGGAAGACGCTTCGGGGGCGTTGGCGGCAATCGCGACCTCGACTTGGAAGTGCAGCCCAGCCTCGCCCCCCGAGGCAACCTTGTTTATGTACTGAACCGGATGTGGGCCAGTATTCACCCGGCACTGTGCCGGTTGGCACACGCAAGTTGCTATTAGGCCAGCTTTTTGGGACTATGTCTCATATTTCTGTTTGGTCGCGGCGCTTGATGAGTTAATCAGGGTATAATCTCGCCGACACAAATTCGTAAGGAGACAAAGTTGATGGCCGATGATTCTGAATCGACGGCGGGCCCCCTGGAGAGATACATTTCCTTTCTTGAACTCATCGCAGCATTTCCTGGAGAACTGACGACAGCGGATGTTGCCCACGCTTTGCAGCTACCGAAATCGACTACGCATCGCCTTTTGAGGGTGCTCAGTCGTTCGGGCCTTGTCGAAGGCGGGGATAACAAAGACCGGACACTTTCGCTTGGCAATCGTCTCACCAGACTGGTTTATGCTGCCGGCCACGCCGACTGGATCGAAGCCGCTGTCTCGCCCACTCTCATCCAAGCAACTGCAAAATTCCCAAATGCCTCTATCTATGTCGCTCGGTTGGCTGGCCACCGCGTGTTCGTTGTTGCCTCGGCAGCGGGCGATCCACGCTGGAAAAGCTACGTCGTCCCCGGGCAGGAGCTGCCGCCCCACGCTGCGGCCAGCGCCAAGATCATCCTTGCTCACCAAGAGGAATCGCTTGTGGAGACAGCTTTGGCGCGCCCCTTGCAGGCCTTTACGCCAAATACGGTGACGGATGCGGCCGTCGTCAGAAGCGAGATCGCAAGTGCGCGCAGGGACGGGTACGCAGTCTGTGTGGAGTCCATCCACGAAGGAATGTCGGCCCTGGCCGTCCCGATTCATGTACCAACCGACGGCGTTATTTACTCAGTCGGCATTACGGGGCCGGTAACGCGTGCGATCGCCGAAGATCTCCAGTCACTTGTTGCTATGCTCCGCGAGACCGCGCAATCGCTGACACCGATACTTTCATTGCGCGGCCGCAGCAAGGGAAAGGCAGCGTAAGACGCAAAGTCTGCGTTTTAATGCAAGCCTTCCCCAGGCAGAGTTGAAACCTGTAGGTTAGAGGCCCAGATCGGTCGTTTTCGCAAGGTCGAAGACCTTGCCCGGATTGAGAATGGCATCGGGGTCCAATGCTTTGCGCACGCTTTGCATTAGGAGCATGGATCTGGTGTCCTTGTAACGCTTCAAAAGGTCGACCTTGGACAAGCCGATACCATGTTCAGCGCTAATGGAGCCCCCAAGCGCCGTCACGAGGTCGTAGATCACCAGGTTGATGGTCTTGGTATCTTCCGCTGAGGCAAAGACATTGAAGTGGATGTTGCCGTCTCCTACATGGCCAAAGGCGAAGGGGATTGCATTAGGAACGCTATTTTTGACCGCAGCGGGCGCGTGATGAAGGAATTCGGCAATACGTGAAACCGGGACCGAGATGTCGTGTTTCGCAGTTGGACCATGTCTGCGCTCTGCTTCAGAGATTTCCTCGCGTAGGCGCCACAAGGTAGCGCGTTGCTGCTCACTGTGCGCCAGTACAGCATCAGCAACTATCCCTGCTTCAAAAGCAATTGCCAGGTTTTCCTCAATTGCGTCGGCAAGGGTATTTGTCCTTAAAGCGGTTGAGGCCTCAACAAGTGCGTACCAGGGATGTGAGTGCTGCAAAGGATCTCGCGCACCATCAAGCGCCCCTAAGACCAGCTCGAGACACTCGCGTTGCATCAGCTCAAACGCTGTAACGCAATCACCTATTTCCGACTGAAGATCCCTCAGGAGGTTAACCGCTGCATCGGGAGACGGCAGGCCAACGAATGCCGTGACCCGCGATTGGGGCAAGGGGAAGAGTTTGAGTGCTGCTGCCGTAACAATACCGAGCGTGCCTTCCGAGCCGATGAACAGTTGCTTGAGATCGTAACCTGAGTTGTTTTTCCGAAGGGGTTGAAGGCCGTTCCAAATCGATCCGTCCGCTAACACGACCTCAAGCCCTAACACCAGTTCCCGGGTCGTGCCGTAGCGAAGGACGCCCGTCCCGCCGGCGTTGGTTGAGACTATACCCCCGATTTGCGCGCTTCCTTCCGCGGCAAGGCTGACTGGCAGAAGGCGGCCAACGTCCCTCGCAGCGGTCTGCGCATTCTGCAGGACAACCCCCGCATCAGCCACAATTACATTGTCGAGCACGTTTATGCTTCGGATCCGATTGAGCCGCCGCAAGGACAGCACGATTTGCTGCCCAACGGCGTCGCCAGCAAGCGGAACCCCTCCCCCGACCAATCCGGTATTGCCGCCCTGTGGCACCACTTTCACCCCATGAGAAAGGGCAGTTCGCACCACAACGGCTACTTCATCCACCGTCGATGGTTCGACAACGCAGAGCGCGGTGCCCTCGTGACGACCCCGCCAGTCAACAAGATAGGAGGACATCGCCTCCCGATCGGTCTTGACGGCAGCATCGCTGATCGCCGATTTCAGTACTCTAAGGAAACTGCTTTTTTGCAAAGTGTCACCGATAACCTGAGGCCAGCGGGGGGTTTCGCAAAACGCCCCGCCCCTGCCAGATCCCAATTTGTGCCCGAACTGCATTCCGCCGCGCTAACACGGGCGCAAGCTTCTCAAGCCCGAGCGAGAGCTTCACCGGCGGCTCAATAACTATGTTCATCATAGGCCACGGGTGCATCCGCGGCGCTTCGCCGCACAAAATTGATCGCTTCACGAACCGCTGCAAGATATTCATCGACCACTGGCAGGTGGGCCGGGTTAACCCCTTGCTGAATGGCTTTGGGGTCGCGCATCCGCCCTCTTAGCCAACCGCGTTCTTCCAACCGGTCGGCGACAGCATAGATGTCAAGCTTGGGATCGCTGGTAGCGAACGAAATGAGGTTACTCTCGCCGTTCGGCGTGAGGCAATAAATGTCAGGAATTGCATTCAGCCCTTCAATCAATTGCATGGTAGCGTCCATAGTAAGTTTCGCTGCGCGCAAGTAGCCGTTCATGCCAAGGAACTGCATCACAGACCACGCGGAGGCGACGGCGCCGCCGGCCTTTGTTCCGAGGAAAGTGGGCGTAGAGTACGTACCACGCGGCCAGCCACTGAAGGAAAAACGCTCGTGCTCTTGATCTTCAGCGTTGCGATAAAGAACGAGGCTGGCGCCCTTTGCGGCGTATCCGAACTTGTGAATGTCGGCCGATAGGCTTGAAACGCCAGGTACGCGAAAATCCCAGTTTGGTATTGGATATCCCAATCGTTCGGCAAAGGGGGAAAGAAATCCGCCCCAGCAACCGTCGACATGTAAACGCAACTTCAGCTCCTCAGCCAAGGCGCCGATGTCGCCGATCGGATCAAAGGTGCCGAATGGATAATTGGGCGCGGATGCGAAAAGCATCATAGTGCCTTCGTCGATCGATGCACGCATCAGCGCGGGGTCCGCACGAAAGTCTGCCGTGTGCGGTGTACGTTTTACGTCAACTCCAAGGAGTTGGCCCGCCTTGTCGAGGCACGGGTGAGCAGTCTCGCAAGCAACGATATTATATCGTCCGTCGGGTTCACCACGCGTGTAGCGCGTGAGGTCGCGTGCGGTCTTGACCGCCATGAGGACGCTTTCCGTCCCTCCCGACGTAAAGGACGCTCCGGCACCGGTCGGGGCATTGAAGAGCGACAATGCCATTGATTTGATGTCGTCAGTCATACGTTCCAGGCTCTTGAACGCCCTTCCCGCGCCCAGTCCGTTTTCGGCGATATATTCACCATAGGCTTCGCGCTGTATGTCGAGGGTCTCGTCATCGACAAAATAGGTATAGGAGGGAACCCGTCCTGCCTTCCAGTCAAAGTCAAGCGACTTCATCTGGCGGAGCTCCTTCATAATGACCTCTTTCGAAACACCTGTTTCGGGAATTTGCTTCATCTCACGTCCTCCTAATCCGTTCACTTGAGTACGGATGGTTGATTTCAATTTTCCGACCAGCGGAATCTTGGTAAAGTTGACCGTGGGCCTCGCACCCGGAATCAGAGCAAGACGGGTTGGAGCTTGGCAGCTCTCGTTAATTCGAACGTCTAGGCTCTCGCAGAGCTGGGGCGATCGATCGGTTCAGTCACTTTCTCTTGGGTTTCCCCAGAATTGACGGACACACATCCATGGACGTCATTGGGCCGCGCCGGCCATCGCAAGCTGAGTTCACGCCCGCCCATAATCCCACCTTTTCGGAACATCAGGATTAGCAACATGATGACCGCAAGAATGAGTTCCTGGGAGCCGGGCGGTAGGGCCAATTGCAGTTGACCAATCTCGAAGCCTGCTTCCGCCCGACGAAAGACATCGATGACGACACTGATGACGCCGACACCCAAAACTGCCCCCGCCAAACTCTGCATGCCGCCGATAACCAGCATCGCGACGATCAAGAAAGTCTGATTCAAGAAAAAGGTCCCGATAGAGACTGTTCCCGTGAAGTGAGCAAAAAGCACACCGCTGAGCCCGACCACGAAGCCGGACAAGGTAAAGGCGAACAGCCGTGACCAATAGAGCGATATGCCCGAAGCGGCGGCGGCCACCTCGTCCTCACGCGTAGCCCTAAGCATCAGCCCCCACCGTGACGTCTGATAAAGATAGGCGATAGCAATCGCACAAGTGGCACATCCCAAGGCGACCCAAATCGTGACATAAACGGGTAGACCAACGATGGTTGACGTTCCCATCGTGACGCTATCCCAGTTTGAGTAGACGACATTCAGAATGAACATCAGGGCAAGCGTGGAAATGGATGCACCAAGGCCCGAAAGCCGCATCAGGATCAAGCCCGAAACAAAAGCGACAGAGCCGGCAAGCACGATTGATGTGAATGCTGCCGGCAGCAGCGGAAAAGTATTGTCGCGCAAGATTGCTGGTAGGCCCGACATCGTTATTGGCTTTAGCATCTGGCAACAAGTCTGCCACGCGGTGGCATAAGCCGCGATTGCAGCGAAGGCCATATGACCAAAGGACACAATCCCGGAATTTCCCACGAAAATGTATAGTCCCACCGCAAAAACCAGGCGGATCAGAGCCTCAGTTGCAACGCGTTGCACGCTCGGCGAGGTGAAATGCGAGATGAGAAATACGATAATCGCGAGCGGCACGATCAACCCGACAACGGGAAACAGGTTACGGACCAGACGCATCATACTCTCTCCTTCGCAGCGCTCGTCACGATCAGACCCTGGGGTCGAACGAGCAAAATCAGGATAACCAGCGCGAAAACCCCGGCATCGCGAAAAGCTCGCATGTCTTCGGGCAGATAAGATTGCAGGAGAACGCTGACTATACCGACGACGAAACCACCAAGAACCGCACCGGGCAAGGAACCCATGCCTCCGATAACAGTTGCGAAGAAGGCATATACGACAGGCATCATGCCCAGCTTGATATCAAGCGTCCCGGTCTGGATGACGAACAGCAGGGAGATCGTCCCTCCAAGGAGGCCGCTGATGGCGAAAGCGATTGCTATGACACGATTGGCCGGAACACCCAGTAGCCGTGCCATCTGAAAGTCTTCAGCGGCAGCGCGCAGTTGCACTCCCAACGATGTCTTCTTTAGGAATAGCACCAACGCTATGAGAAGGGTCACCGCAACCACCATTGTCAGAAGTTGCACTCCCGGAATTCGAATTCCAAAAAACTCGACCGCTTGCGTCAGCGAGCCGCCGATGCTGACTGCCTTCGGACGTCCGCCGTGCAACAGCGTCAGAAGGCTTTGGAGAAAGTAGCTTACGGCAAAGGATGAGATGAGGAGTGTGGTCGGGTTGGAGTTGCGAAGCGGTCGAAACGCGAGGCGTTCGGTAAGAAGCGCGAGGACCGTGACGGTCAGCACGACGCAGCCGACCATCATCGCAGCTGGCAAGGCGCCAAACATCAGTGTCGGTGTGATCGAAGCCGTCGGCACGACGAGGGAATACGCTCCAATTGTCACGTAGTCGGCCTGGGCAAAGTTAATAAGCCGCATCACGCCAAAGACCAAGCCGATGGCAAGGGCGACGAGAGCATAGAGACTACCTAAGGCAATCGCATCTATGAGTACCTGGATGAAATTCAACATCGAAGAGCCTATATCAAAGCGTTGGCGCGGGAAGCCTTGTCTCCAAGATATGCGCGCCGCACATTTGGGTCTCTTTTAACCTCGTCCGGGGTGCCTTCTGCCAGGCTTCTCCCGCCGTCTAGAACGTGAATTCGCTGGCATACGCCCATGATGACTTGCATATTGTGCTCGATGAGCATCACTCCGCATCCAAACCGTTTCGGAATGCCGACAATAGTCTCCATCAGCTGCTCGCATTCCTGGTCGTTCATGCCGGATGCAGGTTCGTCGAGCAGAGCGAAGGAGGGTTGCAGGGCAAGAGCACGCGCGATGCTGATGCGGCGTTCATCGCTGTAAGGCAACGAGCCACACAAGAGGTCATGTCCTCTTCGATACCCGATCCAGTCCAAGATATCGTGAGCCTGTTCAGCGGCAATCTTGGTTGACAAGCCTATGCCCAGACCGGCCACCGTCAAGTTTTGTGCAACAGTCAGTTCTCTAAAGAGCCGCGCAGCCTGAAAGCTGCGGGCAATTCCTGCCTGTGCCATTTTTCTGGCGGAGAGCGTCGAAACGTTCTTGCCATCGAGACAAACAATCCCTGGGACGGGTCGTTGGAAACCACTCAGGACATTCACCATGGTGGTTTTTCCGGCTCCGTTGGGGCCAATCAGACCAAGAATGTTTCCCTCTCGCAATGTGAGATCGACACCGCGCAGGGCTTTGATACCGCCGAAACTTACATGTATGTTTTTGGCCTCTAAGACCTTTTTCCTGCCTTCAACCATAACGAACATGCCTCGACTTTTATGACATCATACCAGCTTCTGCCCGCTCGCGCAGAGCGGGCAGAAGTGGCGATAGCCGGTTGACGCTATTGGCCCGCGCGGAACAGAAGTTTCATGTCCGGCTGGAACTTGTTTCTGTACATCTCCAGTGCTCGGAACGAGCCATTTTCAACCTTCATGACAAGTTGAGGGCGATTGATCTGGATATGAAGCTGATCGGTGTAGGACGTGAGGCCCGCCGTGAAGGGCTCATCCTTGAACTGGTTCATTACCCCGACTACCGCCTCGGACTCGGTCGTTCCGGCCTTCTCAACCGCGCGCGCCCATTGTTCAATTGAACTGTAGCCGAGGACCGCAAACGATGATGTTGGGTCTTCACTCCAGCGTTTTTTGTAGGCGGCGAGGAACTTGTTGATCTCTTCGCGCGGATCATCACCGTAAAGGGACATGATCGCGGGGATGTAAAAGTCCTTCAGATCGGGCACTGCGCCGAGCCAATAGTTATCGGTCATACCGGTCAGCGACACGACCGGCGTATCAATGCCGGCAGCCCGGATTTGGCGGACCGCAGAAGCACCTCCAGGGGTATACGAGCACAGGAAAACGACATCCGGTGGGGTAGCAAGGCCCTTCAGACGCGTGATCTGGGATGCAAGTGACGGGTCGTCATTTCTGAATGTATCCGAGCCAGCCAGCGTGCCGCCCAAATGATCCCAACCTGCTCGGTACCCGGCGCATCCCGACTTGCTATATTCGATGGAGACATCTTCGAGCGCATAAGCGTTCTTGAGGCCCATAACGTTGTATGCATACTCGGCCATGACGATACCTTGCGTCTGCGCGGCCGTATGTGCGGTAAATACAAGAGGGCCTACTCCTTGGACGCCCATTTTTGCGTCACCTGCGCCTGGGGAGATGGCAACAATGCCAGCGTTCTGAGCCGCCAGAGCCGCCGGAGCGCCATAATCGTAGTCTGTCGGTACGATCAGCATTTCAGCGCCCCAGTCGAGCAGGTTCGCGCCTGCCGTCCCCGCAAGCGTTTGATCTGTTTTCGTGTCGATGACGCGATACTCGATTTGGCGGCCGAGTAGGCCGCCAGCCGCGTTGATTTCTTCAATTTTTAGAACTGCGGCCTTGAAAGGCCCGACGTCATAATTTGCCATCCACCCGGACTGCGCGATCGCGAAACCAACCTTAATTGGCTCCTCGGATTGTGCAGTCGCATCTGCGGTGGCGAACGCGGCGCTCAGCAACAGCCCCACTCCCAGAAATTTCGATTTGGAACTCATGGACTTCCCCTTTTTTCTCAAAAAACGGAACTACGTCCCGTTCTTCAGCATGACACCACAGCTTTTATGACTTGTCAAATGTTCTGATGCGCCGATCGGAGTGATGAGTCTGCGGGGGTTGCCTAGTGCAACAACGCTGTCGCGAACTGAGAATCCGAAATACAAGCGGGCGCACAAAATGGATGTTAACGATTACAGCGGTGTATGGGCGTTTGGCCGGGGAAAGCCGAATGCAGACGACCGAAGCCGCACCTCCACAGCCTTGCTACACAAGGCCTCAAACGATGGTCGATATCGGTCTTTCTGATCGACGTAGCGCTTGGCGCGCTGTCTCGCTTCCCCTTGGCCGCACCACTCTTCGGGACGCTTTGCTGGGCGCCATTGGGCGCTTGCGAACTGTCCTTAGCTTGTAGGACTCCCGTGGGGATACTACGAAAAGCTCGACTAGCGGTTAGGTTCGCCTTCGGCTTTCAACAGCGTGATCTCACGGCCCCTCATTATCCCCGTTGGACGGAACAGCAGAATGAGGATCATGGTGATGCCCAAGCCGACTTCCTGAAAGCCGCGAGGCAATGCGACTGTGACATCACCAATAGAGAGACCTGTTTCAAAACGCCTGAGAAGCTCTGTGATCGCCGTCAGGGCGATCACACCCACCACCGCGCCCGAAAGACTGCCGGTTCCCCCAACTATCAGCATTGCCAGGGTCAGAAAGGTTATGCCGAGGTAAAATGAATCGACAGTCACAATCCCAAGAAATCCGGCCTGCATCGCGCCCCCCACACCCACGATCAAACCGGAGAGCGTAAATGCAATGGTGCGAACTGCCCAGACGTTTACCCCGGAAGCTTTCGACGCAGTCTGCTCGTCCCGGGCGGCCCGCAGCATCAGTCCAAAACGGCTTTGCTGGTGCATCCAAGCGATAATGATTGCCGCAATGGCCATGATCATACCCACAACCGGTCCCATAAAAACCGGAACATTCGAGATAGAGGCTGTCCCGCCGGTGACGTCAGTCCAGTTCTTGAACAACGCGTATTGTCCGGCCAGCAGCGCGAAAGTGGCTATCGAAGCTGCGGTACCCGAAAGCCGCATCAGAATGCTGCCGGCGGTCAAAGCAACACTTCCCGCTATCGCCGCCGCGGCCAATATTCCGACGGGGGACGGAAACGCGGTCTCTTGAAGGAATATCGGCAACCCAGGAAAGGAGAAAGGTTTGAGGGCAGGAAGAGTACAACAGCTAATCCAAGCGAACCCATAGGCTCCTATGGACATGAAACTTGTCTGTCCGAACGACAGTATCCCCGAATTTCCAATGAATATGTAAAGTCCGACCACAACAACGATTTTGATCGTCATTTCGGTTATGGTCTGAGCCAAACTCGCGAATGGAGAACTAACCGCCAGTAAGACAAGGAGCAGAATGGCCAGGAGGATCGGCGTTTGAATCCTGCAAATGAAGGGCGGCTCTTCAAGGACATCTGTCGACATAACTGTTTCGGCGCGCAGGCTAGGTCTCATCATTAGACCCTTTCTTCGAACTGTTTCAGGCGGATCATGCCGGACGGCCTTACGAGCAAAAGCCCGATGACGAATAGGAAGACGAACACATCCCGAAACATACGAATGTCGTCAGGGAGATAGGCTTGCAACAAGGACGACGCGATCCCCACAAGCAAGCCGCCCAGCACGGCGCCCACCAGACTTCCCATCCCACCGATTACCGTCGCGATGAACGCAAATATGACCATGTCGGTCGCCATCGCCGGGGCCAAAACACCGGTCTGAACGACGAACAAAAGAGATACAACAGCTGCCAGCAAACCGCTGATTGCAAACGACAGCCCGATCACGAATTTTGCCCGGATTCCCAAAAAGCGAGCCATCCGAAAGTCTTCGGCCGCCGCACGCATCTGAACGCCGAACGGCGTTTTCCGCATGAAGAGAAGTATGAGAACAAGCAACACTACAGTCACGGCGATAATAATGAGTTGCAAAAGCGGAATACGCAGGCCACCAAACTCTACTACTCTCGTTAAAGAAGAACCTAATCCGAGTGCCTTCGGACGCGCTCCGTAGACCATCATTATTAGATTTTGAATGACATATCCTAGCGCAAACGAAACCACCATTAGGTTTTGTGGGCTAGCCGTCCGTACTCTACTGAAAATGAGGAAATTTGACAGCAAGGCGATTGCAACGCCGATGGCCAGAATCGTTATGATCAAAAAAGGCCAGCTAAGGTTTCCAATCAGGAGCGTCGTTACCACATCAGTCGAGGGCAAAATCAACGCATATGCGGAGAGTGTTATAAAATCGCTGTGTGCGAAGTTGATAAGACGCATAATTCCAAACAGCAGCCCAATTCCGAGAGCGGCCAGCGCGTAAATGCTACCCAAGCTTAAGGCGTCAATCAAAGCTTGCAAGAAGTAGATCAATTTTCACTCTGCCTTTCCACTCTCAAAAGTCCCTACACCGAAGTAAGCGTCGTGCAACGCGCTCGCTGTTAAAGTGGAAGGCGTTCCGCGGATTTGGACGATGCCATCACGCAAAACCATGATTTCATCGGCATATCTCATGACACGACGCGAACTTTGCTCGTTCACGAGAATGCTGAGGCCCTCTTCAGCTCGAAGCCGAAGGAAGGTTTCGTAGACTTCCTCCACAACTTTCGGCGCAAGACCAAGACTGGGCTCATCAATGAGCATGAGACGGGGCCTGCACATCAGAGCACGGCCAATCACAAGCATCTGCTGCTCTCCCCCCGACATTTTGCCTCCTGGTTGGCGAAGTCGTTCTCTAAGACGGGGAAAATACTGGAGGACGCGCTCCAAATCGCCCTCGACGGCTCCTCGGTCCTTTCTTCTAAAGGTCCCGGAGCGAAGGTTCTCTTCTACGGTAAGACTTGCAAAAACATGTCTTCCTTCGGGGACAAAAGCTATGCCTTTCGCGGAAATCACTTCTGGGCTTGCGCCCGAAATGTTCTCGCCCTCAAACGTGATTGATCCAGACGCTAGGCTATTTTGAGTCCGGCCGCAGTTCGCCGTCTTCACCCGAAACGCTCGAGGTCATGTTAGTCTCGAAAAGATGCGGCGGGTCTGCTTCCGCCTCACGCACAAGAGCCTGGAGATCGGTATCGCCCCAAATAGACGCTTGCTGTGTCGTTGGCCAGGCCGTCGGCGCGGCGATTTGAAGGACCGTTGCTGTGATTTGATAAGTGTCCAATCTTCGAGATGATCGTTGCGTAGGATCACGATCCGTCGAATCGTTCAAGCATTTTTATGAGCTGAGCATTCTGCAAATACAGTTTCTGCGCCAGTTGGCTCCTCAGTTGCATGATCTCCTCGTCCAGGCTTACCACCTCATTGAAGAAGTTATCTCGAGACGACGGGGATTGCGCACTTTGGTCGTCAATTGCGACTGCCGTGCTCTCCGAAACCATAACTATTTTGGTTCTCTTCGCGCGCTGCGTCCGCGGTGATCGTGGAGACGTTTTGCCTTTTTGGTATTCCGGCTCCAAGCCATGTACCCCAGCACCCGATCCGCTGACCCCGGGTGCCGGCGTCTGGACGTCGTCACCATCGACTTGGGGGCGATCGAGATCGCCGTCGATTTCATCTGACGTGGCCGTTGTCACGATATCGACGGTCGGATTCTCGGTGTGGTCAGGACCGCTGGCTGCTCCCGTTGAGCTCGACGAAAGCGCCGACGTTGGTCGCGCGTCGCTACCGCTTGCCTCGGTATCATCCCCAACCGGGCTTTCTCGTCTTTCTGCCGGCCGCCGTCGCGACGTGAGATGAGCAAGCAGTTTCCATGGTGATTTCATAGTGCTTCAACCTCGAGCAATCCGCACCACGACGTTGCCGCGGCATTAGATCCGGGCTCGCGACGTGAGCCCGGGAATGTCTCTGCTACCGAGAAGGTAGTGATTGAGGTCCATCTTGCAACCGCCACCGCTATTGCTCGTCTATCCGTCAAGCCCGAGCCGCTTGCGCAGGTCGGCATTTTCCGCGCGAAGCTTATCTGCCAGGGTTTTGCGGAGCCTTCTATTCTCTTCGTCAAGCTGAATAAGATCCGCCATCTCATCCATTGCCGAAACTGGCGCCTTAGCCGTTAGGTCGGCCTGCTTTGGCGTCCTCTTACTGGCGGTGCCCTTAATGGCGTTCTTCCTCGTGCTCTTTCCAGTGACCTGCGTTTCGCCCGAGGTCAGCGTCGCTTCCCCGGCTTGTTCGCCACGCTTCCTTCGGCCCCTCGGTAACTTTTCAGTCGTCCCAACGGATGCAGCGACCGTTTCTTCGGCAGCTGCCTTTTGGCGCCGTGGTGCGCGCTGCTTTTTAGGCGCCGGCACTTTTGCCGTTGCATCCGTCGCTGCAACCTCGGTAATAGACCCCGCAATATTCTCGCCAGCCATCAGTTATCTCCCTCTATAGCCAAGAGTTGTTTTCGACCGAGTGAAAGAGGGAGTCAACATGAGCGCATCTAGATAGCTCGCCTTTTGAATCGCCACGCCATGTCCGCGACATTTCGGTAATGATCGGCATGAGGGCCGACCGGCTGTTTGCCGGCGGCGACGACGCTGCACTTGCAGAAAAAATGATGAAGTCCCTGCCGGAGACGGCTCGGTGATTCTAGATGCGGAGCCTGCGAAACAGTCGCGCAAACCGGCGAAACTCGACCTCCTCACCGTCGAACCAGGCGTCCAGCCCGCAGTAGGCGACCGCGGTCGCTGCATCGCTGCCATAAAGCGCGTGCGCCTGGTCGATTATGGCGTCATCGGCCAGATTGCCTTGGGCGGCGGGTTGCGGGCTTGTGGCCTGCGGTCTCCTGGACCGAACTGGATTGCGCGACATCATCGTCTCCCCGTGTCTGAAGTGATTTTGAATGGTCGCCGGCGTAGCCGGCACTTATTCCACTGCGCCGCACCTCGAAACGCTCACAGCAAAAGTTCGGTTGCAAGTTGTCTCGGCGGCCTGACCAGCGAGCGGGCAATATCGATGATATCGTCACGCGCGGCGGTCGGGTCCTCGGTATTCCAGGCAACGCCCATGCCGATCCGAAAGTCGACGCCGCTCACCTTGCGAAGCTCGAAATTGCGGTTGGGGAAATCCCGCGTCCATTGCGGCGCAAAGCCAATGCCAAGGCCAGCCGACACCAGCGATATCAGCGCAAACGTGTCATCGCAGGTATAGGCGATGTTGCGCACCAGATCATGTTCGGCAAACATCTCGGCAAAATAGCGTTCGGTGTAAGAGAGGTTCTGGCGCGAGAACGAGATGATCTTCTGATCGCGCAGGTCGTCGATGCCGATTTCGTCCAGAGCCGCAAGCCGGCTGTCCTTGGCGATCGCCAGCATATACTCGTCGTTCGCCATCGAGAAGAAACGCAGGGAGCCGATGTTCTCGACCGGCCGGATGAAGCCGAGGTTGATCTGGCCGGTTTCGAGATTGCGGATGATGTCGCCGGTCGAGCCGCTCTGGATCTGCAACTCGATATCCGGATATTTCCGGGCGATTTTCGACAGGAACGCGGGAAGCACACCGATGGTGGCTGGATAGATGGTGCCGATCCGGATCTTCCGTGCTGTCTTGCCGGCGACCGAGCGGGTGACCTCGGCACTGACATCGATGTCGCTCAAAATGCGCACACATCGGTCATAGAAGGTCTCGCCTGCCACCGTCAGTTCGACGCGCCGCGTCGTCCGAACAAACAGCTGAACGCCGAGCTCGCGCTCGAGCGCCTGGATCTGGGTCGACAGCGCCGGCTGGGCGATATGCACCCGCATCGCTGCCCTGCCGAAGTGCAGCTCCTCGGCGACGGCCACAAAGTACGTGAGTTGGCGCAGTTCCAAAATACTACTTCCTGATTGGGAATGAACGATCGCCAAGAGAATTTGGTCGCAGCACGAGAAATGCCGGACGCAAGACGCCCTGCACCAGCCTGTAAGATTGCTCGCAGCATGAATACGTTGTATCTATAACAGTACAGGTTACTTGTCAATACCCTGTATCGAAATAAATACGAGGTCACTGTGAATTCGATTCAGGCGAGAGCCGCTCGGGCGATGTTGAAGCTAGGAGTGCAAGAAGTGGCGCAGCTAGCGAAAGTGACCGCGAACACGGTCAGCAGGGTCGAGCAGGACGATGTTGGGCCGCGTGGTCCTCAGCCTGTGACGGTTGAAGCCATAAAGCGGGTCTATGAGGAACGCGGTATTGTTTTCTTCAGTGAAGGTCCGTCGCCAAAAGGCGGGATCGGCGTGCGCCTCGCGGAGTAAATTCCTCAAGAGGTCGCTTAGCTTGAGCAGTCCCGCGTGTTTGCAGACAGTCGAACCGCGGAGGTACAGCCACTCCCTTGGATAAAAATATCTTCGACGTGATCCTCTACCTGATCCTTGGCGTCGCTGCGATCGCCATTCCCGTTGCGCTCGTGACGCAGATAGCCAGCCTGTTCGGGTCGTCTTGACTACCCCCCGCATGAGAACATAATAAGAACAACGCCGGCGGCACAGTCGCCAATCTGAAATTTGATGCCATATCGTCCGCTGGGCCATGCACAGCGAAAAGGAGAAGCTATGCGCCCGCTCAAAGCAGCGTTACCCGATGAACCCGCTACACCCTCGCCGGAGGCGGAGTTCGACGACGTTCTCCGCTATCACGACGGCGACGCCGGCGCGGCCGTGCGCACCTTGTTGGCGGATTGCCGTTATCTGCGTCAGCAGCTGGCATTGACACGGATGGGCATGAGCATCGGCTTTACCCGCGGCTGGACACCGAGCTTTGACCGGGACTGACCGTCATGCGGCACGACAGAAGCATAGAGCTGGCGCCGAGCCCCAGACCACAATTCGACTACGCGACATTGAGCGCCCTTCCGGAATGGTTCGTAATGGTCGCCCGGTGCGGCGCATGCGGCCACGAGGACGAGCTGGATCGGGGCGCGATCGCGCGTCGATTCGGCAAGCACGTCGAACTGGATACGCTGCCGAGGCGCCTTTTCTGCCGCCCCCCTTGTGGCAATCGCATCGGCAACCGACTGTTTCTCAGGAAGCTGGCGCGATGAGAAAAGGACCCCAGACCGGTCGAATGCATCCGAGCATCGCCAGGCACCTTCCCAAGATGTCGGCGGCGGTGGAGCTCGGTCAATTCATCAAGATCACCTGCCAGCACTGCAGAGTGACCCATCGCTATGACCCCGACGATTTGATCAAAGTTCTCGGAGACGTCCCCTTCCTGAATATTCAGGCCAATTTCCATTGCTCGAAATGCGGCAAACGGGATTACATGAGCGCCGATCTCGAGACGCCTTCGGCGCGTGAACGTGTCGGCATGACGGTACGCAAACTGGTCGAGATCAGGACGGTACGAAGGCCCATTTGGGAAGACATCACGCTTTAGGGAGCACGGAATGTGTAATCTGTATCGGGTCTATACCAGCCAGGAGGAGATCCGCGGCGCCACGCGCGCGATGGTCGACAGCATCGGCAACATGGAACCGGAGATCGAGGTCTGGCCCGATCGCATGGCGCCGATCGTGCGCAATACGCTAGCCGGGCGCGAGCTAGCGATGGTGCGCTGGGGTATGCCGAGCTCTAGCCAGGCGCTGTTCGAAGCGGCGACCAACCGTGCCAACAAGATGCGTGCCAAGGGCAATGATGTCGACTTCCAGCAGCTGTTGAAGATGGAACCGGACGGCGGAACCACAAATGTCCGCAATACCGCGAGCAAGCATTGGAAACGTTGGTTGGGCGTCGAAAACCGCTGTGTCGTGCCGATCACCAGTTTTGCCGAACCGGACCCCCCCCAACAAGGTCGAAGGCGAAAGAACCCCGAATGCCTGGTTCGCCAGGAGCCCCGAGCGGCCGCTGATGTTCTTCGCCGGCATCTGGGTGCCGCAATGGGAAAGCGTCCGCAAGATCAAGGAAGGCTTCATCACCGCCGATCTCTTCGCATTCCTGACGACAGCACCGAACGCGATCGTCGCGCCGATCCACCCGAAGGCCATGCCGGTCTTGCTGACCGAAGGCGACGAGATCGAGACCTGGCTTACCGCGCCGTGGGACGTGGCAAAGGTTCTGCAGCGGGCCTTGCCCGAAGATCGGATGGTGCTGCTGCCGTCAGGAGGATGACATGTCTGACGAGCAGACCAACCCACCGCCGGCGCCGCCGGTGCGCTTCTATCATTACTGCGATTATCCTGGCTGCGTGAAGTGGGGGCCTTCGGCAAAGAGCGTGGCCACGGCATCACCGAATGGCGCTACGCCGAGCACCTGGCTCCTGACTATTGGGATGGGCGATCCAACTCGCGAAACTGAGCGATCTGGGCCCAAAGGAACAAATTAGGCCATCTTCACGTTTCAAAGCGAAAGGAGGGCACCGTGACGGCGCCAGAATCGGGCGCCCCAAACCGCATCTCCTCAAACATATTTGAAATAGAACAATCCGGCTTATGTTAGGACGACGCATGCCTAACCTCAGGTACAGCGCAAGGAAAAACGACAGAGACGAATATTGGTCTGTGATCGACATCTTCACCGGACAGCCGACCTTTTATAAGGACATCCAGCTCGACTGTCTGGACTTCGATGAGGTCGACGACATGGTCGCTTGCCTCAACTACCTGAGCGTCCAACGCATGGGCACCCTTAAGCAGCCTTAAGGCAGAGAGGTTTGGTGTTTGAAAAACAATCAAAACTTGCAACAGGAAATCACCTTTGCGCACCTTGCCATAACAGCGTGAAGCAGCGGCAGGAGCGTAGTCTATGAGGTTCATCGCTGAAGCCGGTTCCTTCGCTCCATGAGAAGCTCGTGTTCGACAAGTCGCTTTCCCGCGTCAGTAAGACCTGTTTGGTCAGTCAAGCCAAGCTCCCGGCATTTCCGGTCGACATCGTTGGGGAGGGTTGCGCTCTCGTGGTCGTAGAGGCGCACGAGACTGTCCCATTCTTTGTAAGTGAAGTCCCACCTAGTCGTCATAAATGTGCCTCCCACTGTCGAACCGATCAACGATAGCACGCTTTTGCTTTTTGAAGAGGTTGAACAGCCTATCATCGAATGGGCGCTCGACTACGGTATCACACCGGCCATCATCATCGGTCGCCTTATGAAGATCGCAGATGAACTGGGCACTTCGCCGAATTGGCTGCTTGGCGTGTCTCTTGCCAGTGCGACGGACCCTGAATTCGCGGCGCTTACGGACCGTTTCGCCAATGCAGCGAACGGCATGTCAAAGCAAGAAATTGAGATGGCATTATTCAGGCAGAGGCAGTAGCCGCTACTAAAAACCGCTAAATTCAAAGTGGTCAGCGCCACGCAACCTGCGGTTCCCTAGGAGATATTATGCGATCCTGGGAGCACAGATCGGGAACGTCTCGCGTGACATAGATCCGATTTGCCCCCTTGGGCTCATAAGCCCCGACCACGCTTGCAAAGGGATTTGACCGCCCCCGCAAATTCTTTTCGCCATCAGCTGCGGGCGGGTCCGCACAACGCCCCGGCAAGCATCCCACCGGATGCGACGAGACAGTCTCATGGGACTAGATAAGATTCCAGTCTGACCCGCGTCGCAGATGAGATTGTTGACCCGCAATTCGTCTGCTGACCGCCCTTATAGCGTTTCTTGGGCGAGATATTCCCGTATCCCATATTGAACCGCCGGGAGAAATCGGCGCACTCCCAATGTAATGGATGTGGTCGCCGATGGTCATGGCGTAGACGCCGCTGACATTCATGCGTGTAGACCGCCACCACATCACCATTCAGCCGGACAATGCCAGCATGCTTGTGGCAATCTGCCTCTTACTCCCACACCCGAGTCGCGGTTTTCACGCGCCCGCCACGGGACACGTTCAGGAATAGGTTGTTGACGGATGGGGGGAACGGCAGGCTGGCAGAAAAGGACTTCACCCCGTGATTAGCGGCCCACCGGAATCTGCTGTCAACATATTTCGCGCCACCGTGACTTGTGCTTATCTCCGCAGATACTCGGGGGATTCCATGAATATAAAACGCGGTCTTTTTCGGCTTTGGCTGGTTCTATCGGCGGTTTTCGTCATCGTCGTTCTCACATTCAGTTTCAACAACGTCAAACAGGAATTCGATAAGGGACAGCTACTGTCGGAAATTCCGGAGAATGCTGAGGCTATGGTTCCGGTCTACTGCTATCAGACGCGGGGAGCCATCAAAGCTGACTATACCCTCGATTCCGGACAGAGCGAGGAGCGGCCATGGGACAAGTGCTGGTATGGCATGAAGAAGTTCCGCGCCTTATTCCCTGAATACAAAGACCTGGACGAAGAGCAGCTAACCACACAGATGTACACAGCGGTAAAAATTCCGCTCTACCCTGCGCGCCCATGGGAGACCCTTGGCGGAATTACTGCTTTTGCGTTCGGGGTTCCCCTTGGCTTGCTGGCCATCGGTGCTGCGCTAGCTTGGGCGCTGTCAGGGTTCACCCGTCCGAAGGAAACGTAATTCCAAGCATCGCCCGCCTCCTAACCGAATTCACCTTGGAGACTTCCTTGACACAAGCACTGTTGGACCAGTGGAATGAATTCACGGAATGGAAGGCCATTCTCAAGGTTTTGCCGCCGATGGCAGTGGCCACTATCGCCAACGAGGCGATAGACCTTGAGCGGGAACGGGTCGCGTCGGCTCAACTGCATTTCTGGAACGCCGTTATCGATTATTTGATGTTTGCGGCACACCTTGTGCCAGACATGGAGGATGACCGCCGTGCATGGTATCTCGGATATGTCGAACACCTTCAGGCCTTTGTGAGGAGCAGATGGGGTGACGACCCCGACATTCTAAAAGCCGTCGAAGAGGCTTGGGCCTACTCGCTTGCAAGCAGCAAGAAGCTTGAACCTACCCGAGATGCTCTCCTTGAAAGGGGCATTATCAATCGATCCGGCCAGTTCATTGCCAATTCGTCCGAGGTCGATTCCTAGGACGGCCTATTCCACTTGAACCAATTAGGCCCTCGCCCCCTGTGTTTGGGGTCGAACCATTCCCCGCCGAATTGCTTCATGAACGCCTCAGCATCCTCGCGGATGGAAAAGCAGTGCACGAGGTATCCGACATCTTCAAACCGCACAGAATGACCGCGCACGCAGCGGGACAGTCCCTTGCAAAACCGGTCATGGGCTGCGGCTTGCTTGCCAGTGCACAGGTGCGCCGCGAGAGCGACCTGATGCGGCCAGCCTCGGTCTATTCCTGCCGGAGTGAGTTCGCTCTTGCGGTTTGACATGGACGGTATGTTCTATTTATGTTCTCATTCGTCAAGGCTAGAAATCGTCTCCCCCAGCCAAAATTTCCGCCGCGAGCTTGTCCATGCGATCTTTATCCATCCACCAAATCAGCGAGGGCGTGCTCCAGTAGTTCGTGGCATTTGATAAGCGTGTCAAATTGCGCTTTGCCCTGGTGGGCGGCAAAAAGTCGCCAACCTTCTTCAGGGCTTTGATAGTGGCTCCCTCGCCTTGAAGGGATGTGAACCGTCGACCTGTGCAACGAATGTTTAGCGAACAGAGGCTTAAAGGCGTGATATCTGCACGAGACAAAGACTCTCTTTGTAGGACATCTGCTAAAACCGCCTCGTTGGGCAGGTATCGACGATTGAATCGAACCGAAAGTTAATCGATTAGGACCTATGAAACGCCCACAGAAATGTTGGGGAGTACAGGTCTCGTGTTTCGTCGCATGCTGAAAATGGCAGGAGTTTTCAGAGCCGGTTTTATTTCAGCAGCCGTTTTCTGTGCGTTAGCGCTCACAACTTCGATAGCTGACTTTCTGGTCGCAGCGACAAATCTTCCAAGCCCGGAAACCCTTCACATCCTCTCGCGCGCGCTGCATCTCGATCCGGGACCGGACAAGCCGGTCACGATGGTGATGATCGATGAAGCCGACTATGGAGGTCTCGGCGAGCCTTTCCCGATGCGGAAGAGCCATCTCGCGGCCTTGATCGACAAGCTGCGTCCGATGAAGCCCAAGGCGATCCTCGTTGATTTCGATATTTCGTTGCCGACCGCATCGGATGACATGGCCTCTCTCGAGACGGTGCTTTCCGGATGGTTGAATAGCGATCCCCTCCTCATGTTTCCCAGAGAGCTTACCCGCCAGGCTAAAGGATCCGAGGAACCGTCCGCTGTGCCCACGGCCTTCGACCAGCATTTCAGCGGTGCGCGTCCCATCTTCTGGATCAGTTCGGTATTCCAGAATTCGGAAGGCGGCGCCCTCGACGAATGGAACTTGTGGACCACAACACAGAATAGCTGCGAGGCTCTGCTGTCACCGCAACTTCTGCTCTACCTGTCGCCCCGGCAGGGGAGCCCGATGGAAACACGCAAGGCTGCAGCCTGTCTGGCCAGCGCGGAGACCGGAGGCATCTGCGCCGTGGCGCCCCGGTGTGACAGCAGCTCGAATATCGACCGCGAGCAATTCCTGACCCGGCGAAAGGCTCCCGTGCATTTCGTGCTGGGCGATGACCTGCAGAAAGGGCCTTCGCAGGACTTTGTGACGACGGATGGCAGGTCGAAGCCTGCCTTCTATCTCTGGTCGTCCGGCGACGTCCTGAGCCGTGGTATCGCCGCGGCCAGCGTTCAGGATCGCATCGTCATTATCGGCGGCGCTTATGCCAAGGCAGGTGACCGCCATGATACGCCGATCGGCCGCATGGACGGTGCAAGGGTTCTGGCCAACGCGATCTCCACCGGCGACAGAATGCTGGAAGCTCGCCACGTTTCGGATTTCACCACCAATACCCTGACAGTGCTGCTTGCGACCATCGCACTTGTCGGCTTTCTCAACCTGAAGCCCATCTTTTTCGGCCTGGCATATTTTGCAGGCATGCTCGCCGTCTATGCGGGGGCGTTGCACCTCGCCGACGCCAACACGGCCATCACGATCGTTCGCGGGACGATCGGCCTGACGGCGATCCTGATCGGCGTGGAGTCGGTATTCGCCTTCTTCAAAGACCTTTTGTGCCACCGCCTCGGCTGGCGCGCCTTTCTCAACAATTCCTGACCGGAGCATCGCAACAATGAAGCAGCACATTTTCGTCGCCCCCATCCTGCTCGGCCTTGCCGCGTTTTCCGCCAAGGCGGAGGATGCACCGGCAGCAATCGTGGCCGATTTCAATGCTGCGGATCTGATCGCGTTTCGATCCCCAACCACCCTGCAGCTCGGGACCGGCCTAGCGGCAGGCGAAACCGTCTCCATCAGCAAGGGCGGTTACCTCAAGCTGCTCGTCGGCGGCGAATGCGTGGTCATTGGCGATGCGCCAGGTGACGCAGAGGGCTGCACGGTTCCCGCGCCAGACAAATATGCCTTTACCGTACCTGAAAACGGGTTCGTTTCCGGGATGACCGGCCGCTTCCAGCGCTTCCAGAAAGTGCTTTCCTGGTGGGATCCGAAGACCGAGAGCCGCGCGATGCGAAGCCGCGAGGGGCTGACGGCCCAGATGCCTGCGCTGGCGGAAGCCGATGAAAGTTTCCTCGCAGCCGGCCACCGGGAGCTGCATATCCAGTGGGTGGATGGAACCGCGCCGTTCAGGATCGCGATCCTCGACGCCGGTGGACGGGAGCTTGCTTCACAGAGCCAGGAGCGTGACCGCAATGCCACCCTTCGCGTTAAGATCGAGAACGACGCCATCTACCGGCTGCAGCTGGAGAGCGCGGGCAACATCGCTGCCACCTATGTGATACGAGGGAAATCGGAAACTCCTTTCGGCCCGGAAGGCGAAGAAGCCTCGATCATGCAGGCCATGAAGATCGTCGAAAGCGTCAGTGCCTCTGATGGAGCTTGGGCGCTCGAGGCGGCTCAGACCTTTAGAACCCTGCCGCTCGATGACCGTCTACGTCAGGCCTTGCTTGATGCCGTCAATTTTGCGGACTGGCCATGATGGTGCGTCGGCTGTTCATCCGCCTGGCCTGCGCGGCAACTCTCTTGGCATCGTCCGGAGCTGCGGCCTTCGAGGGTGCCGCCATCAATGATCGCCACGCCGGCCTGAAAGACAGCCTGCAATCCGGCAACCCCGATCAGGCCGCGTTGAGGAACGCCATTCTTCCCGGGTTGAAGCAGCTTCTTGCGGCGGCGGAGCAACGCAACGGAAAATACGGCTCCGAAGCAGCCATCCTGCTGATCGATGTCGGCGAAGCCATGCTGCGCGAAGCCGCGTTTTACCAGGACAAGCAACGACGTGAGCTGGCCTTTCGTGGCATCCAGTCATTGCGGATGGGATTGTCGCAACTGCTGAACTGGGCCCAGAACGATCCGAAGCTGATCGCACAGATCGGCCACGGTTACCTCGTGTTGGGGCAGGAGCAATTGTCACGCTCCGACACCTGGCAGGCGCTGCAGGATCTGGAGGAGGGGTTCCGTTTTCTGGAGGAAGTCGATGCCCCTGCCCGGCTGCGGCTGGCCTTCTATCCTCTATTGCACAAGGCAGCTCCTACGGCAGCCGCACGCAAGGCAATTGGCCAGAGTGAGATCAACCTTGCGTCAACGGTGACTGGCCCGGATGCCGCCAGGCTGCTTCAGGAAGCCCGTAACCGTTCAGAACAACAGGTCGAAACTCCGCTGACCGTGGCCGGATTGAACGAAGCCCGCACAGCGATCGAGGCGCTTGCGCAAAAAGGCGTCATGGACGCGGCCTATGCCGGCCTGGAAAAGCTCCATGCCCGCGTAAAGACCGTGCAGGAAAAGACGCTCTTCATCGCTCGCATGAAGCCTGCCATGTTCCTGATGTTCCCCGATCCGAACGCGGCGCCGATGGTTAGTTGGAACGACTACCAGGACCGGCCGCTGACCGCGTATGACCGTGTCGCGGCCCGATTCTTCGTCGAACGCGACCTGCGGCCATATCTCGCCGGTTTCAACGATCTCAGCCTGCTCGACTATCAAGATCAGCTGAATATTCAGCTGATCTTCGGCCGGATCATCGCGACAAACTACAGGCGGATTCCGGATGACGAACTGAGGACCCTTTGCCGCTTATTCCCCGGCAAGCCCGATAGCTACGAAGTCGATCTGCCAGGCAAATCGATCCCTTCGGCTTGCATCGGACCTCTTCGTTGGGGAGCGCAACTGGCATCGATGAGGATCAATGGCGATGCGATCGCCCTTTTCGACATTGGTCTGGCGCTCCTACCGAAGGACCGTCCGCTTTCGTCAGCGGAACAGACATTCCGGGCGGACGTATTTCAGGAGCGCCTCCAACTGGAAGCGGCTTTCGGGTCTCCCGACACATTCCTCTCGCTCTTCGAGCAATTTTCCGCAACCGGCACCAGACTTTCGCTCAGCATGCAGCTCTACAAGGCAATCGTCGAGGATGATCGTCAGGCTTTCCGTGCGATCACGACATCACTCCCGACACTTCCGGAGAACGAGGAGCGGCGCCTTCTGCGTCTATTGCTTCCTCAGAAGCTTCCCGTCGCCGGTATCAACGTAGCAAGCGAGATCTGCGCGTCACGGCCCGAGACTATCAAGATCGCCGATCAGGCCGCTTTCTGCCTCTCGATTGGGGAAGCCGGAACTATAAACTTTGACGCCGTCAGGAGCGAACTCGCCAACCTGAAAATCGACGATACTCCCACGGGTGTCGGCGGGCTGCTCGCACCGGACTGGCGTCTGTGGGCCCTGCTGCGGCGGACCGAATTCGATACTGTCAGGCCGCATTTCTCGCGCGCATTCGCGGTCCGGGGATTCACCCAACGCCCTTTGAGCACCCGAGAACGGACGTTTCTCGACAATCCCATCTCGGCGGACGAATTCGAAAAGAAGCATGACCGCTTCAGCTTTCTTTTCTCGGAGGATTTCGACGCGGCCCTGATCGCCGACGAACTTGCCCGCCGCGGTCAAATCGAA
Organism: Pararhizobium sp. LjRoot235; assembly: GCF_964254145.1. NCBI lineage: Bacteria > Pseudomonadati > Pseudomonadota > Alphaproteobacteria > Hyphomicrobiales > Rhizobiaceae > Pararhizobium > Pararhizobium sp. LjRoot235. The sequence continues at coordinate 128,996 of NZ_CAXUSP020000003.1, forward strand.
CTGGCTCTCGGCTGGGCTTATCTCAGCGGGATCCGTTATCGTACGGGTGACAGCCCCGGAACCTTGCTTCTTTCGCATCTCTCCGTCGATTTTCACGAGGAGAGCTACAGAGACGGTTGGCGTTGGCTGATAACCGGACATCCGGTGCTGGCGCTTGGCGGTTTCCGCTGGATGGTTCCGGAGAATGGAACGCAATACACGAAAGAGGCCGCCTCCGGGCAGGACGGCCAGGGGCGGGACCAACTTGACTGGGAGCGGATCATCGGGGCGGCGCACGGCGCGATGATCGCCAGCCGCGAACTGAAAGACGAGGCCCGCGCACGCGCTTTCGCGGTCAAGCTTACCCGGTATGTGCGATCCGTGCTCTCGATGCAGAGCTTCTCGCGCAACGAAACGCAGGAAATCATTCTCAGGACGGCACGGCCGGCGCTCGAATATGCCGCAAACGTTCTTCCCGATAACGCCTCGATGAGCGGAGATGAAGCTGACGCCGTATTCCAGATCGCCCAGCTTTTGAACACCGGCGGCGCCGGTGGCACGGTCAATCGCCTTGGAGCGCGTCTCGCCGCAGTGTCGCCGGCCCTCGCCGACATCGCACGGCAGCGGGAGGAAATGCGTCGCCAATGGGTTGCGCTCAATCCTTCGGCTACCGAGCAGCGGCAAAAGATCGGGGCGCAGATCGACGAGCTCGATCAGCGGCTGAAGACCCAGTTTCCGAAATATGTCGAACTGGCAAGCGTGTCCTCCCTATCGATGGAGCGTATTGCCAAAACGCTCGCGGCGGACGAGGCACTCGTTTCCTACCTGAGGACGGAAGACGGTTATATCGCCACCATCATCACGACGTCAGACGCGAAATCCGTGAAATTGAAAAGCCCCGCCGAGGTCATCGACAGGCTCGTGCAGTCTACGCGCCGCGGCATACAGATCCGTGGCGGACGTCTGCCGAACTTCCGCTACGACGATGCTCACGCGCTCTACGAAGCGATCCTGAAGCCCGTAGAAACGGCGATCGGCAAGCTTCCGGGGAAACTGCTCATCGTTCCGGACGGCGCGCTGGAAATCATACCCTTCTCGATTCTCGTCGCGTCGCCGGATGGCGGCGGGAACGGTAACGGCCGCGTGGAATGGCTGGCGGATCGCCACGTCATCACCCGCCTGCCATCCGCGACCTCCCTGCCGATCCTCCGGGAAGCGGCCTCCGCAAGCCCCGGCAAGGAACCCTTCCTGGGCATCGGCGATCCCGTGCTCGACGGGAATCCGGCGGATCTGCGCGGCTATGAGCTTGGCGAGGTCCTGAGCCTCAGAGGCGGCGCGGAGATTGAAAGGCTGCGCGCGTTGCCACGGCTACCGGATACGGCAGACGAGCTGCAGCAGCTCAGCGTCACGCTGGGCGCATCGGCGGGAAGCCTCGTCCTCGGCCAGCAGGCCACGGAAAGTCGCGTCCGCTCCATGAACCTCGACCGGTATGCGATCCTGGCTTTCGCCACGCATGGACTGGTGGCTGGCGAGATCGGCAGCCTTCGAGAACCCGGCCTCGTGCTTACGCCATCCGAAGCAGACGAAAAGTCGGGCTATGACGGCTATCTTGCCGCCAGCGAAATTGCCGAAATGCGGCTTAACGCTGAAATGGTGCTGTTGTCGGCCTGCAATACGGCTGCGCCCGGCGCCAAAAGCGCCGACGGGCTGTCCGGCCTCGCCAAGTCCTTCTTCTTCGCCGGAACGCGCAATCTGCTCGTATCCCACTGGGCGGTAGACTCGATTGCGGCCTCCAGACTGACGACATCGATGCTTCGTGCCTATCGGCAGGATTCCGAACTTTCGTATTCCGCAGCGCTCGGTGTGGCGATGAAGGAGATGCGGCAGTCGGAGTCACATGAATTGTCCCACCCCGCACTATGGGCGCCTTTCGAAATCGTTGGCGCCGATTGATGGAAACGAACAGATGAAGAAATTTCTATACCTGTATTTGCAGGCCTTTGTCTTCGCCCTGACGCCCTTTCAACCGGCGGCGGCAGAAGATTATTTCGTCAAGCCAATCGTCCACCAAGCGGAATTTTCCGAGCCCGATGTCGCAAACTATTGGCCGGAGTATCCCGAGGTTCTGCAATCTGGCGCAACCCAAATCACGGTGCAGACCACAGCCGAAGGACAGGCGCTCACCATCTCAATGAAGATCGACAGCAAGGAATGCACCTTGCGTGATTGTCCCATTCGGATTTTCCGCGATGGCGTTCGGATCGGCCAGCGCATGGCGTGCCGCGACGTCCAGACCTTCCTGGTCAGCCGCGACGGCGATTACATCAAGATGTGCGGCCTGACCTACGCGGTCGCCGATCTCACCAACATCCATCCCCGTAACGCGAACAAGACCAGGCCCTACTGGGAGCAGATGGCTGAAGAACTCGTCCTCAACCATAACGGCTCGGCCATGCGTGTTCTGCCGCACGAGGGCAAGATCCTCTATCTCGAACCGCGCAAGGGTTTGTCACCGGCAATCAAATCGGGTCAGGTGCTCTTCGAAGGCAGGCCATGGACATCGGGTGGCGCCTTTTCCGGCATGGCCTACACGTTCCGCAAAGGCTGCCCGCCCGCACCTTATCGCGTCGAAGCATTTTATGAGGGATCAGTCGAGACGCTTACCTTGAGGGGCGCCGCACCTGTACGGGAAAATAAGGGCTGCAAGGTTGTCGGTTACACACTTGAAAGCGACAACGCTACACTGCAGTTCCACACGACGTTTGACTGAAGTTGGTGGTACACGATTGCTATGCAGATGGATCTTGAGCTCTTGATGAGATTCGAACCACCGACTACACCATGCCAAGTACTTGAAATGGAACGATCTGGCCCACGTGTCGTTTTGCAGTTAACCGTAAGACTCTCACCTCAATATTTTCAATAAGATAGAGGGGCATTTAATTTGAGACGAGGCAGTTGATGTGAGATTGTTGTACGGATTTTGGCACTTAATATGAGAATCAGCCGTCGTCGAAATCGACGGCGTTCTTCAATGACTTCCCGATGACGCACGGGCGAGAATCGAGATTGCTTTGGCAGCATTTTCAACGACATCGCGGCCCGCACGAGCCAATCGCGTACGTCTCGGTATTTGCACTTAATTTGAGATTCTCTTCGTCGCGATTCTCAAATTAAGTGCAAAACTAAATCCAAACAGCCGCATTCTTGCGATTAAGTGCCAAATGACAACTCGCCTTCGTGGGATGACAACGCGGTCCTCGAGTTCTTCGAAACGTCGGGCCGGAATCTGCTCGCCGCGGAAGCAAAGGCCGGCATAAAGCACCATATTGCCCTGTCGATCGTGGGAACGGAGCGACTGCCGGAAAACGGATACTTCAGAGCTAAGCTTGCCCAGGAGAGACTCATCAAAGCGTCGCCTATCCCGTACACAATCGTCCATTCCACCCAGTTCTTCGAATTCCTGAAGGGCATCGCCGATGAAGCTACCGTTGCCGCTGCTATTCTTCACGGGATAACGATGGCGCAACCCTCGAATTTTGGCAACTACTTCTGGTAGGCTTGCGGTATCGCAATCTTGGATACGCCATGCCTAGAACCGCTCCGAAGCCCGCATTGCCTTATCTGAAAAGCATGCTGAGCCATACCGATGATCTGCGTTTGCTGCGGATGTTCTGGGCTATCCATGCCTTACAGGGTAGGAAGCACCAACGGGCGGACAAGTTCTTGGATTATCCACCACAAGCGGAGAGCCCTGGAATTGGATCGAAGTTTGCCGTCTATCCGTGGGACTTGGAAACTCTTATCGGGCTGACGCTCACTACACCAAAAGCATTCGTGCCCCCATGGCGCCAGCATCCGGTTGATACGAAGCAGTTCAACACAGTCGTCGAGCTGGTCAATACCCTCCGCGCCGTTGAGGAGGATGAGAGCGAAGTTCGCATTCAGACGAGCAACATCCTGCTTGAAATGCACCGTATCGGTCACCGTCAGTTTGCTTGGCAGCGCGGCTGGGTGCGCAGCATGGACGTGTACCGCTATTTGTATATTTACGGTCAGGGACTATGTGCGGAGCATTTCCAGAAGACCCACGGCCTGTCGATCTTGGACTTCTTCGGCGTATGCTTCGCGTTGTATGCCGTCCACGTCGAGAAGCCATGGATATCGCGCATCAATGGTGTTGAGGAAATGCTCCATATCAGTTCGGAAGCCGTGGAAAAGGCAATCTCTCTTGTGTCCGGTGAGCGTTGGCAAGTTCGACGCGGTGCGACAGACTTGCTTGATTTGTTTGAGGAGCGGCTCAAAGTCAATCTGCCTGTCATCTATCGCCCCAGCTACTTGCGGATCAAACCCTTGATAAGGACTGCACGAGCCTACGACGACCTGTATTGCGCGCCACTGCCTGAATTGCTGATGATGAGGGGCACGCTGGGCCTTTACTACGACATTGCATCAGGTGGAACGCCCGTAACGAATGACGCGAATGCTCGGTTCGAAGAGTACGCCCGCCGCGCCATAAGGGCTCAGTGCCCTGAGTTTAATCCGGCGCCAGCAGAAAAGTACGTCTATAAAAAGAACAATATCGACACGCCGGACATTCTCCTAAAGAAGGACGGCGTGATTGTCTCGGTGTTCGAGTGCAAAGCGACAAAGCTCACGTTCGAGGCGCAGTACGGCGAGGATCCAGTCGAGAACGCCAAGGCAGGATATAGCCAAATGGCCAAGGCGGTGTTCCAGCTGTGGAAATTCTTCTCCCACGTGCGGCGCGGTATCGTGAAGCTTGATGTAGCCGACAATGCGACCGGCATTGTTCTCACCATGGAAGCGTGGACACAGATGGCGGGCGATCTGCGGGCACACGTAGTCGAGGAGGCCAACGCACTGGTTGCCGAAAAGGAGACGGAGATTGAAGAGCAGGACAAGCGCCGGCCGGTCTTCTGCCAGATACAGGAGCTTGATGAGTTGCTGACTACGTGTACGCCCGACGAGCTTCTTGAAACGTTCCGCGTGGCCACAGATGACAGATACGCGGCCTGGGGTGTTCGCGAGCTACGGCGCGATTTCGTGCCGCGGACAACAGAGCGGAAACCCTTCCCTTTCGACCTTGGGGAAATATTACCTTGGTGGAAGAAGGTCGGTGCCCTGAAAGCCGCCAAGTTGGCAGCACAAGCTGGCGATAACGATTAGAGCAACCTAGGGGGGTTGCCTCAATGATACTTCTGGCCGCGATTATCAAACGCCGTCTTAGTCCCTTCCAGCACGTCGACAACGGCGCGATTTATGATCCCGTCCTCAATAGAGCCACACTGGTATACGATCCGCGCACCGTTCTTCCGATCAAACGTGGCACGAATAATCTGTTCGGCATCGCACACGACCGCTAGGTTGGGATTGTGCGTTACCATAATAATCTGTCGGGAGCGCTTCGCCTCGTTCATCACCGGGACGAGCAAGCTCACCACCGTTTCGTTGTCCAGGTTTTCTTCTGGTTGGTCGAGCACGATCGGATTTCGCCCCTTGTCGACCAAAAGATAGAAGATTAGAAGCAGAGCGCCCCGCTGCCCCGGCGAGAGCTGCTCGATCGGCGTGTCTTGGAAGAGCAGGGTATATTTCGGTTCAAGGTAGTTGAGGCCGAAGATGTAATCGTAGACGTCCGCCGGATCCTTCTCCTTGCGCATGACTGCTCTGATCCCCGGCACCCCTGCAGCAGCTTTTTGCGCGCTGTCGGCGAGCAGCTGCGCAATTTCGTCCGTGAAGGAAGCGGCGTCCTCCTTGTTCTCGAAAAGGAACTTTTCAAAGCGAGACCGGATCGCACCGTAGCTCTCGTCTTCCCCGCGCAGCTCTCCGATATTCTGCTTGATCAAGTCGAACAGATCGCTGGCAATCACCTCACTGGACCCCTGCAGGCGTGCCTGGAACTGAAGCCGGTACTCGTCCCTGATGAGTGAATTGTTTTGAATAAGGTCCTGAAGCGGGGCAAAGAGGGCAGCCCGTGCCTTGCGTTGCTCTTCCAGAACCAAAAAGATTTGCTCGCTGAGCTGGTTGCGTGCAGCGCTCCGGGTTTCAAGGGTCGCCGGCAGTTGCTCGACCTGGGCTAGGCGTTCTTCCAGCCCACGCAGGCTCTCGGGCTCTGTTCCATTGCCGACGATCTCGCCCAGGGCATCCTCCCAGGCTTTCAAAGCGATGGTATATGCCTGATAGACCTGCTGCGGCTCATTCAGCTTCTGCGTTAGCTGGCTTTGCTCGATTGTCAGCACCGCCATCTCAACCTTCCGTTCGGCGCCGGCCTTCTCATGCGCTACGTCCAATTCACCGATGGCCACCTGCTGCCGAACGAGCAAGTCTCGATCGATCGCAACGGTGACCAGCGCGGCCACGTCAATCTCGGCCGCGGCGACGTCATCTGTGATGTCGCTGATCAATTCCAAATATTGTTGCTCGAAGATCGCGAGCCGGTCACCGACATTTTTTACGGAGCGCAGTTTTCTGCCGAGCGCCTGACGTTGTTCGGCAATCGTCCTTCCCCCAGCTTCCAGTTTGGTAAGCTCGTCGCTGATTTCTTTAAGACGAAGGCTTGCCTGGTTTTGCTCTTCTGTGAGCTCTCCGCCGGGTTGGGGTGCTGGTTGCGATTTGATCGCCTGATGCTCTTCGACCTGTTGCCGCTTGAGACGGATGAGCTCCTCGAGATTGCGGCGCGAAGCCGGATTGAGCCGATCTTCGATATCGACGATCTGTCTGTTCAACGCACCAAGGGATTTCCTGAGCTCGATTTTCTTCGTGCGAAAGACATTCTCCTGCTGCTCAATGAGCTGATCAAAGCTCAAAGCGTCAAGGCGCACGTCTTTCTGGACGTGGGAAAACACAACATCGCGCAGTTCGTTCTCGAAGGCATCGGAGCGGCCCGAAACGTGATCATTACAAAGCGCTTCGAACCGTCCCTGCGGGATGTATCGAACGAGCTCGACTTTGTCAGGAGATGGATTGTCGGAAAGGGTCATCTTGCAGGGATCGCCCGCAAGCCAGCTCATTTCGCCGACAAACTGTCGCGCCGGCTCTCCCGATTTCCCCCGAAACCGATTTGGGCGCAGGAACGAGAAATGCGCGCTTTGCTGCGAATTACCCAACAACGCAACGATGTCCGCCAAGGCGCTCTTTCCGCTGCCTTTATTTCCAATGATGGCAACGAGGTCAGGGTTTAGTGGAATCTCAGTCCCATCCAGCCAGCTATCTGCGAGATTGCTGTCAGACGCCTTCCTGACTTTGATCGCATCGATGTAGAATGTCTTGTGGGCGTGCACCCGATCGAGCTTCGGCGGTAATGCTCCAATGTACGAGCGTTTGGCCGGCTCCTTCAATACCTGCAGAAGCCCTTTCCATGTCGGGTCGGCTTTTATCCATGTTTTCTTTCCTGACGGAAAGTCGCCATAGCCTCGATTATTGTTGTCCCCAGGCTTGCCGACAAAACGGTGGGAGTCGCTCCCTGAAACCGCTAATCTTGGAACTTTTCTGAGCGCTTCAAAAAAATTCTCTGCCCATTTCTTGTTCCCGTGGGTTTCAAGTCCGCAAAATGCCGCCCACAGGTCCGGGTTCCTCGTCTCGAAAATCGGCGAACTTTGGAACAGGCTCAGTGCGTAGGCGTAGTGATCGTTCCAATCAACGGACTGTAAACCATCGTTTGTCGAGAACGGCATGAACCCGACCGCTTGGCCGTTTGGTACCCTTTCGATGGCTTCCTTGTAAGAGGCGACTTTCAGCTCGGCTATAGAACATCCTGCGCGATAGGCCTCCAAGTCATCCGCATCGACTTGGTTCTTGGCGAAGCCGTGCTTCGCAAGCTTGTCCGCTCCTGCGTTTCGCGCGTACTCAATGAGTGCATGGCGCGACAACGGTTGGTCGGTGAGCTCAAGCCGTAACGTCGATAGGAAGTTTTTAAGGTGCTGGTCATTTGTTTCGTTGGAGAAAATGACGTGGGCATTCAGTCGCCCCGTCATTGGCGCCGAAAGGCGCAGCTCAATTCCGGGGAACACGGTTTTGTTGAGTTGTGGAGCGTCAGGCTGGGACAATCGCGCCTTGAGAGCGAACCAGCCATCAAAAGTCCAATAGTCCATGAGGGAATAGGCGGCCGGGTTGGCGCTGTTCATCGCTCCGATCATCTCGTCGACAAGTTGGTCGTTCCGGCTTACATCCGCACCGAATTTTTCTCCCTCCCAGTGGAAAGATGCTGGCGTATGAACGTGAAGATCCCACTCCCGCCACTCCGAGCCCCTTGAAAATACCATATGCCCCCCTGCATCACTTCCGCTAGTGGTGATACAGCAACACCTCGATTTGCACGAGGGGGTAGAGTAGACATAAACCGTGCATTAGCCGTCAATAGTCGACACCGACGGGTTCCACCGTCGCCCCGGCGCACAAAGGTTGAACAGATCCGCGAGCGCGATCTGATGATGCCGCAGCCGGCTGAGCGATATTCACGTCGGATACCGATAGAATGGACTGTTGGCGCGAGAATGCCAGCTCCGCACCGTGTGGCCGACCGAAGATGAGGAGACTCGTTCGCTTATCTCGCCGCCTCAATCACAAAAGGAAAGGTGGGACGTTCGTTGCGCTCACGATTCAACGTCGCTTATCGGCTTACGTGATCGGGCGTTGGTTGCCTTGATGGTCTATTCCTTCTCGCGTGTAGGTGCCGCTACGTCGATGAAGGTCGAGGATGTGTTTATGCGCCAACGGCGCCTTTGGGTTCGCCTGCATTGCAAACATTCTGACACACGCACCACGCAGCTGTACGACCGACGTAGTGAAGACGTTACCCTAGACGAGGTTGGGCGAATACTGATTTAGGAAGGTTGTAGGATCATGTTGGCAAAGCATGAATACCAGTTTACGGTGTAGATAATGAACGCTCGGCCGTCGGGGGGCGCGTGAACAACAGAGTTGCGACTTGCTACATCTCTGCACCTGCAGGTGCAAATCTCGATGTTATCCGATCTGTCCTGATCGATAACAATATAGATATTCTTGTCCCCGACGAATTGCGTGAAGGGACTGATTGGGCGAGTGACGCTGCCTCCATGATAAGGCAGGCAGATCTTGTCATTGGCGTGCTGACGCAGGAGCGTCGCTCCCAGTGGGTTCTTCTCGAACTTGGAATGGCGCTTGGCGTACAAAAGCGTATTCTTTTAATCGCGCCGCCGAAAAGCTTTGTCCCGCCGCAGATTCAAGGGCTCATCACCCTGCGGATAGCGCTGAGCAACAGGGAAGCGCTCAGTTTCACGCTTGAACAGCTCCTTGCAGCCCCCGCTCCGACGCAGAAGTCTTTACCGACACCCGTTCACAACAAATCGGGTCTAGGTCAGCGGGCCAGCACCTATCTCTCCCAAATAAACCAGCGCATCGCTGATAGCGAATTCGCATCCGTCGAACGTATCGTCGCAGATGCTCTTCGCGAGAGCGGTCTGGAAGCTGTCTCGGAGTCCAAACATAACGATCGTAGGTTTGATATCGCGGTGTGGTCTGACGAACTCCAGCCGTTTGTAGGCAACCCGTTATTGATCGAGGTTCGAGGCCAGTGGCGGGACGCTGATCGTGAAAAATCCATGCTGCGATCTTTCCAGATGCAGACATTGAAGGCTGGCGCCCGCTGGGGACTCTTAATCCATGGTGGAGATAAAGAAATCCCGCAAAGGGTTCTCGCCTCTGTCGCGCCGACGATTTTGACGATCTCCATCGAAGCGCTATTTTCTAATCTCTCAACTCGCTCGTTCGCACGCATCGTTAGCGATTTAAGAAATGACAGGGTCCATGGGGGAGGCCGGAATGCCTCCAGTTGACGCTGCCGTCGTCCAGGCACATCTCGCAACCGGTGCTAACGGTGCGTCTACGACCGACAAGGGCCGAGCCCTTGAAGACCTTATCTGCTACCTCTTCGGTCTCGTACCGGGTATAGCTGTCACGCGGCGAAACCAGATGAACGCCTTCCATACAGAGGAAATTGACGTCGCTCTTTGGAATGATACCGATCCCCACGGTCTTCCGTTTTTGCCAAACATCATCCTCGTCGAATGCAAGAATTGGAGCGCACGTGTCAGCAGTAACGAGGTAAGCTGGTTTTTAACTAAGATGCGAAATCGTGGGCAGGATTTTGGAATCCTCCTCGCGCCGAATGGTATTACGGGCGTAGCTGAGGACCTCACGGCCGCACACAGCTTAATAGCTGGTGCTCAGGCAGAACGACGTCGTCTTATCGTCCTGAACGGGGATGACCTGCTGGCGCTGACCAGCACCGACGAGCTCATTCTCATGATTAAAGAAAAGCTGTGCGATCTCGCCGTAAAGGGCACCATCTAAGGGGCACAATCGCCGTTGCGCCGCACGTCGAAGCGCTGTGCCCCTATCGGGAGCGGTCGATGTCGTTTGGCAGTTAAGTGCCAAACGACAAACGGTCCGGCCCCCGGCCCAGTTGCAAATGAAGTCCCCATCTCGCCTTGCAGCTTCCAATAGGCTTGAGCGCCGGCTGAAGTGTGGGCAGACGACAAACTTGTTCATTTCTACGTTGCGATGAATTGAGTAGCTTCTTTTACTTCAATCATAAGTTATGACTAGCTTGGTCAAAATTTAGATTCGGGGTATCAATGCCGAGGGATCTCTTTTCACTCCTTGAGGAAAGCAAACCGCTCGACCTTCCACCCCTCGCACTTGGGCCGATCAAGACCCGTGTGGGCTACATTAGCTGCCTTATTCGTACAGCCGAAACTGTCCAGTCCAAGCCCTTGGGTGCCGTAAAGATTTCTCCCCGCGTCGAAGAACCTCTCTTCGTTCTGTCTAACGGAGAGAAAATCGTCATCAGCAGCCGAAAGAGTGTCACCAGACCTCCGGACGTCGATGGCGTCCTTCTCCGCACCGAAACTGGTCACCGATGGCTGTCGCATGTGCTCACGGACGAACTGACCACCGCGGCAGAGCGAGACGGATGGCCGAGCGTCGTCGCATCTCGAGCCCTGATGTGGGACGGCCAGTTCTCATTCCGAAAGGAACTTGCTGACGAGCACGACTTCGTTGCCGACGACAGGAAAGGGCTGCGGCCTCCTCAGCTCGGCGCCCTTCATGCAATCGGTGCGCATTGGAGTTTGTACAAGCAGCCTGCCACGATCGTCATGCCGACTGGGACAGGCAAGACCGAGACGATGCTTTCGGCGCTTGCGGCTTACGCGCGTGAGCCGCTGCTCGTAATCGTCCCTTCAGACGCGCTTCGCTCGCAAACAGCGCACAAGTTCTTAGGTTTCGGCCTGCTCCGGTCGCTCGGCGTTCTACAGCCAAATGTTCCCAACCCGATCGTTGGGGTTCTCACGAAAGTTCCGAAGACGACATCAGACCTGGAGATGTTCGACCGCTGCAATGTGATCGTCACGACGATGACGTCGATCGCGGACAGCGGCGCCGAACCGGTATGGCCAGGCATCGTCGACAAGGTTGGCGCAGTTATTATCGACGAAGCGCACCACGTTGGCGCTCGGCGCTGGGCGAGATTGAAGGAGTGTTTCTCGAGCAGGCCCATCTTGCAGTTCACCGCGACCCCGTTCCGTCGGGATGGGGCACTGGTCGAAGGCCAAGTCATTTACAGCTATCCGCTACGAATGGCCCAAGCTGACGGCTATTTCCGACCCATAACCTTCGAGCCGGTCTACGAGCCGAATCCGTCTGCTGCCGACCGTTCCATTGCGGAAGCCGCCGTCGCCCGGCTGCGCGCCGACTTGGGAGAAGGCTACAACCACCTGATGATGGCACGGTGCGAGACCATCAGGCGTGCTGAAGCTGTATGCGCTGTCTACGAAGCAATCGCTCCGGACCTCAAACCAATTCTCATTCATTCAGAGCAGGCCGATCGCCAAGCACGGATCAACAGCTTGATCGATGGTGAATGCAAGATCGCGGTGTGCGTCAACATGCTCGGTGAGGGATTTGACCTGCCTCAATTGAAGGTGGCCGCAATCCACGACCTCCACAAAAGCCTTGCGATCCTTCTGCAGTTCACCGGACGCTTCACGCGCTCCTCCGGCAAAAAGATCGGAAACGCAAGCGTTATCGCCAATATTGCAGAGCCCAATGTCTCCGCCGCCTTAGAAAGACTCTACAGCGAGGACGCGGACTGGAACCAGCTCCTCAGCGAGATGAGCTCTCAGGCTGCTCAGGACCATGCCCGACTGATCCAGTTCCTCTCCGAAGCTCACCGCCTCGACAGTCGCGACGACGAGGACGACGCCATGGTGTCGGACAAGCTTCTAAGGCCGATGTTCAGCACATTGTTCTTCGAGGCGACAGAGTTTACGCCGAAGCGCTTCTACGAGGGCCTGCCCGGAAACCTCGAGCCTTACCGCGTATGGCTACACGAGCCGTCCTCGACGCTGTTCTTCGTGACACGGGAGGAACCGACCGTGAAGTGGGCACGATCAAAGTCCGTTCGAGACAGGCTCTGGTCATTGTTTGTGTTGCATTTTGACCAGACCCGCAACCTTCTCTACCTGTCGTCAACGGACCACAGCTCCTCGTGGGAATCCCTCGCGAAGGCAGTGGGTGCCAAGCGCATGCTCAGCGGCGATACGGTATTTCGCGGGATGGGCCGCATCAATCGGTTGATTTTTCAGAACGTCGGAGTGCGCAAGCACGGACGCCGCAATCTGTCCTACGCGTCATATACCGGCGCAGAGGTGGTGAGTGCGCTCGGCATGGCGGAGAAGGCTGGCTCGATCAAAGCGATGTTGAGCGGGCAAGGGTGGGAGGACGGCCGCCAGATCACTATCGGATGCTCCGCGAAAGGGCGTGTCTGGTCGAGAGAACAAGGGACAATACCGCGGTTCAATGACTGGGCGCAAGGAATCGGCGACAAATTGATGGACCCATCCCTCGACATGTCGAAGCTGATTGACAACGTTCTCCTTCCGACGGTCGTGACGTCCGTACCGGCGGCCGAACTGCTCAGTATCGAATGGCCCCTCGAGATGCTCCGCATGGCGGAGGAGCGCATCGCGTTCAAGACGAAGACACGATCGGAACTCACGCAGATTACCTTCGAGCTGAAGATCAGCGGCCGCGACCAAGCCCGCAATGCGATCCAGTTCGACCTGATTGAAGCATCGGACGGCGTCTGGGGCAGTTTCGAGTTCGCACTCGGTGGTCCCAACGACTTCTCCGTGACGCAGATAACAGGGGAAGAGATCGTCGCGATCGTCGGTAAGATCGAAGGCCCTCTCGCGGACTACTTCTCTAACTATCCGCCGCTATTCCGTTTCATCGATCTATCGGAACTCGACGCCAATCTGCACATCACGCCACAGAACCCCTATGAAATGATCATTGACGACGGCCGGTTCGAACCGTGGGACTGGAAGGGTGTCGACCTAACAAAGGAATCCATATGGAAGAACGGTGAAATTCGGAAGGACTCGATCCAATCGAAGGTCGCGCAGTATTACGTTGATGAGGGGTTCGACATCGTATTTGACGATGACGACAGTGGAGAAGCTGCCGATCTGGTCTGCATCAAGCTCGAACCGGACGCCATCCGCCTAGCACTCGTGCATTGCAAGTTTTCGGGAGGGAAGACGGCCGGTGAACGCGTGAAGGACGTGGTCGAGGTATCATCGCAAGCCGTGCGGTCAGCGCGCTGGATCGGCAAGTTCGAGGCCCTTCTCCAACATTTGCGACGGCGCAACGACCAGAACAAGCGAGGCGGTCGTGCTACGCGCTTCATCCAGGGAACGTCCGCGGGCCTTTCCCAAATGACGAAACTGAGCCGGGTCCTGCCTGTCCGGACAGAGATCCTGATAGCACAGCCTGGCCTCTCAAAGGCGGCGCGCACGGCCGGTCAGTCGATTGTGGTGGCGGCGACGCTAACTTATCTGAAGGAAACCGTGGGATTGGACGTGCGGCTGATCTGCAGTCCGTAATCGAGGAGAAAAAATGTCGAAGCTACCTAAATTTTGTCGTACGACGACCAGAAGAAGGACTGGGCTCTGAAGGACGACGGCGCCGCCCGTGCAAAACGCCGGTTTGACTTGAAAGAGGATGCAACCAAAGGTGGGGCGCTCGCGGACAATGGTTTCTCGGTGAAAAGATAATCGCAGTAGGCCAAACCCGCGCTTGCGTGTGCGATGTCGTGTCCTTAACCACCATACTCAGCTTTGTGATAATCCGGCCGCCGGGCAGTCTCGGGCGCCATTTTAAAACTGCCGGCAAGCGTCTTGAGCGTGAAGTTGAAGATGGCTGGGTTTGGCGCAGTCTTGAAGGCTAACCCGCGGAAGTTCAATCGTGCTGAAAGTCCGTCTTACACAGGCGGTGCACGATGTGTCTGTCAAACTTTCTCAGACATGCTGTTACTGCGTAGCGGGCATTGGTAAATCAAGGGTTGATGCATATATGCCATGCAGCCATCTGGTCGTGTGCTGCAGGGAGACGGAATTTGGTAAACTTTGAAGATCTACTTGGTGACGACGAAGCCGCCGTCATTGATCCTCGTGACATCTTTCTGACGCTTAATCGCGACAAACGGTTTGCCTTTCCGCGCGACATTCAGACCGAAGTGATGAAAGCGTGGTTCAAGCTGCGTGATCAGCGCGACACTGTCATTAAGCTGAATGTGGGCAGCGGCAAGACGCTCGTCGGGTTGCTTTTGTTGCAGAGTTCGCTCAACGAAGACGCCGGCCCGGCACTCTACATCTGCCCTGATCACCAACTCGTCTCGCAGGTGACGGAAGAAGCGATCGCACTGGGACTTGAGGTCGTAGATGATCCGAGGGATGCGGCCTTCGCCGCAGGCCAGAAGATTTGCGTCACGACTGTCCATAAGCTCTTCAACGGTCGGTCAGTCTTCGGCGTCGAGAACGTCAAGCTTTCGATCGGCACTGTCATCGTCGACGACGCCCACGCCTCGATCGCGACTATCGCCGACCAGTTCCGGATCACGCTGCCGAACACGCACGAAGCGTACGGCAAGATCCTAAAGACCGTAGCGGGTGACCTTAAGAAGCAGAGCCATTCCCGGTTTCTTTCGCTGGAAGCCAGCGACCCTCGCGCTATCATGGAAGTCCCATTCTGGGCATGGAAAGACAAGCAGGAGAATATTCTCAAATCCCTGCATGAAGCTAAGGACAACAACGAGCTCAAGTTCAGCTATCCCCTGCTCCACGAGATCCTTCCGTACTGCCGCTGCTTTATCGGCGGTCAGTCCCTAGAAATCGAGCCTATCTGCCCGCCGACGGATCTCATACGGTCCTTCTTCAAGGCGAAGCGCCGGATCTACATGACCGCCACGCTTTCTGACGACAGCGTTCTGATTACCCATTTCGGCGCGAACCCCAAAAAGCTGCCGGATCCGATAGTTCCAGTGTCCTCCCAGTTCATGGGCGAACGGATGATCCTGATGCCGCAGGAGCTCAATCCCGACATCGAGCTTCCAGATATCCGCAAGATGCTGGCGGATATCTCCAAGAAAGAAAATGTCGTGGTGATCGTTCCCTCGAAGGCGACGTCGGACAACTGGGAGAAAGTCGCCGACCAAATTCTCATCGGCGATAAGGTCACCCCCGGCATCGATAAGCTTCGCGCAGGCCATGTCGGCTTGACGGTCCTCGTCAACCGGTATGACGGGATCGATTTGCCGGGAGACGCGTGCCGTGTACTTGCGCTCGTCGATCTGCCTGAAGTGTCCTCCTTTCGCGAGGCAGCCGACATGAACATTCTGGCCGACTCGAAGGCAGGCTTACGCCGGCAGATGCAGCGGATCGAGCAAGGCATGGGACGCGGCGTTCGCTCCAATGATGACTATTGCGTGGTCCTTCTCTGCGGGGCGAAGCTGACGAGCCGCATCAAGTCGCCGGAAGGGCGGCAGATGTTGACCGGCGCGACGCAGGCACAGCTTGAGCTTTCAACGAACCTCGCAAAGCAGCTCGATGGCACGGATATTGCCGGTTTGAAAAAGGTCATCAAGCAATGCCTCGAACGAGATGCCGGCTGGGTCAAGGTCAGCAAAAAAGCGCTGCTGAAGGCCAAGGTAGGCACTGGACTGTCTCTTGATCCAATCGCTGTCGGCGTGCGGACATCCTTCGACCTGGCTCGGATCGGTGATCATCCCGGGGCGGTCGAGACCCTGAAGACGCTTGCTAATAGTCTAAACGACGATGACGCCAAGGCGCTTATTCTGGTACGGGAAGCCGAGGTCGCGCACCATATCGACCCGGCGAACGCTCAAAAGATCCTGCTTGCTGCGCACAAGCTCAACCAGTCCGTACTCAAGCCGATCGAAGGCATCGCCTATCAGAAGCTTACGCCGGTCGCCGGAAAGCAGGCAGCTGCCGTCCAAGAGATCCACCGAAGCCGTTTTCTGGAGGCGGCGGATCGGATCCTTCATTTCAAAAGCCTTGTCGATGACCTCAAATTCGAGCCGGACACCAACAACGAATTCGAGGGCGCCATCATCGAGATGGGGCGGTTGATCGGTATCGGCTCCCAGCGGCCGGAAATCGCCTTCGGCAAGGGACCAGATAATCTACTGGCTTTCTCCAACGGCGATTTCATCGTGATCGAGTGCAAGAATGGTGCGACATCCGAGCAAGGCATTTCAAAGCACGATCTCGGTCAGTTGGGCCAGGCGATTGATTGGTTCGAGGAAAAGTATACAAAGACCGTCACGAAGACGGCTTTGATCATCCATCCACTGAAGCACATTGGCCCTGGCGCCGCCATGATCGAAGGCGCACGGGTCATGACGGAAAAGCAGCTCGTCAAACTCCGCACCGCTCTGCTTGATTTCGCGAAGGCCCTTGGGGACGGTAACGTTCTCAACGACGTCACGCGGATCGGTCAGCTTCTCACGACCCATAGCCTCACCCCGACATCGTTCCTGCAGCAGTACTCCGTCCCTCTCAAGCATAATAAGGAGGTTTGAGGCGGTCGCGTGCTGCTCGCGAACGCCAACGACCCGGGCACGCTGTTCGTCAAGACAGTCAAGACGACCAGCAAGGATGCCGCCTATGACCAAACGACGTTCTATGAGGCATGGCGGCTGGTGATCCAGCGCTACGGAATTTACAATCCCAATACCGGGCGCGGCGCAATCAAGTGCCTGCCGCCGCACGGACCGAGCAATGTTCGCGACGTTCTCGCCACCCATATTCTCAAGCAGACCGGATCCTACGAGCAGGCGAGCGACGCTATCCAGGACGGAGATGGTGGCAAAACACTACGGCCGGTTCCTGCCGCAGGACAAGCCGGTCTTTGGCGGCGAGGATTCTGAACCAGGTCTGGCAGGCGGCGTAGCCGGCGAAATTCGCACCATGCCAGTTGGACGCCGGCATCCGATCGGCCGGTGTCCCCTGTCCCAGGACCACGGACAATCTGAACCAACGCGCTTTGGGGTACATTGGCGCGTGCGGTTTAGGCATCTTTTGGCCGCTAACCGCACCGCCCGTCGCCATCTTATTATGTCCGATAATGCCGGCTTACCAGTCGTCCTGCCCATGGCTGGCAGAATGACCGACAGGATCGCCCAGAACCCTGAAAACATCGCTAACGACGGCGGTCCCGTGCTCTCTGTCTGTTGGTCATGATCGGTAGAATTGCCCGGAATCGGGCTTCGAACGACGGCACAGCCCTTCTTTCTCGTGGCTGCCCTCCTCAAACCCCGCAAATGGCGCATTTCGGCCTTGCAAGGCCGTAGGCGCGTTTTGTCGGCTCGCCGGCGTCGGCACACCAAACAACCTCTCCATCGCGCTGTACGAGGCTGCAAAACGATCGATAAAACACGCCTGCAAAGGAACCTTTGCTCACACATTGCATAACTGTAAAAAGTCGGCGAGAACCCGCCCACGTCAGCGCCTACCCAGCCGCGCCGTCTCGTCGGCTATGCCCGCGTTTCGACCGAAGATCAGGCCAACGACGCCCAGGTCGACGAACTGAAGGCCGCCGGCTGCCGTATCGTCCATGAGGAGCACGGATCCGGCGCTTCGCGATCCCGCCCGGTGCTGGCAAAGCTGTTGCGCGAGATCGCCACCGGCGATGTTCTCGTCGTCGTGCGCCTCGACCGCCTCGCCCGATCTGTCAGCCATCCGCTCGAGGTCATCGAGCAGTTGGAGAAGCGCAGCGTGCATTTCCGCTCGCTGCGCGACCCGATCGATATGTCGACCCCGCAGGGGATATTTTCGCCGCAGGTTCTCGGCGCCGTCGCCCAGCTGGAGCGCGCGCTGATCGCCGAGCGCACCAAGGCGGGGATGAAGGCTGCCAAGGCGCGGGGCCGGTTAGCCGGCAACCCCGGCCTGCGCGAACGTCGGCCGGAAGCCGTCCGGGCGATCGCAGCCGCGCGCGAGCGCGCCTATATCGACGATTTGATTACCTCCGCCCAGACAAGCACCCTTCTTTTGCCCAGTGCTGCGCCGTAGTTCGAATCGACCGCTGTTTGCGAAGCCGGTAGCCGCATCGAACGATTGGCCCCGGAGCGCGTTCCGCTGTCTGCAATGTCGCCGATACAGCAATTCTTGAAGGGAGTTGGCCGAAAGCTAGAACTCGTACAGGCCAAAAATTATCACGAGCTCTAACCTGTCTCAAGTTCACCGACCGCGCCGGAGCAGAGAGAACTTGACAAAGATGTAAGTTTTAAGATACATCTCGCGGTAATGAGAATGATTCAATCTGATACTTTTCGAAGGTGGCATTCCAAGCTTCGAGACGGAAGGGCCAAGGCGCAAATTGCTGTCCGGCTCCATCGTTTGGCATCCGGCCACGCCGGTGACGCGTCGCCAGTCGGCAATGGTATCAGCGAATTGCGCATTCACTACGGCCCTGGCTACCGGATTTACTATGAGCAGCGCGGGGACGTCGTCATCCTGCTTCTATGCGGTGGCGACAAAGATACCCAGGAACGAGATATAAAGATTGCGAAAGAAATCGCTGCTCAATGGAGTGAGGACAATGGCTGAAAAATTTCATGAATTCGATCCGGCCGACATGCTGGATAGCGAAGAAGGGATAGAGGTCTTTCTTTCTGAAGCGATGAAGACCGGCGATGCTAAATTCATCGCGTCGGCACTCGGTGTCGTTGCCCGTGCAAAGGGCATGAGTAAACTCTCCCGCGAAACAGGGCTGGCACGTGAGCACCTGTATAAAGCTCTTAGTGAGAATGGTAACCCGACCTTGGAGACCACGCTCACGGTGCTGAAAGCTTTTGGATTTCACTTAGCACCAGTTCACGACGTAGCGGCGTGACAACCAGTTGACACCTGCCCTTGCGTCCGACGCGGTTCAGAGGCGCCTCGGCGATATTCTTCCAGCGCCGATTGCGGCGCCCTGGAACGGTAAAGTGCTTCAATGCCGGGACGATTGAAGCGACCGCCATCGCATGCGGCCCCTGCTCCGCTGGTGGGAAGATGAGCCCATTTTGGCGTGAGGAAGCGACGAAAAATCTCACCCGCCGGGCCTAAACGTGTAAACTTCACCCGCGCGCGCCGTTACCAAGGTCCCGGATATAGGCCAGAACCGCCTCGACCTGCCCTTCCGCAACGAGTTCGGCCGGCGTTTTGTGATCATAGTCCGAGATCGGTTCGTTTCGGTAGTCAGTTCGGCTGCCGCCGAGATCACCTTAATCATTTCCCGCATCCGTCCTTGCAGCCCTCGACGCGCCTGTCGAGGGCCAGATCCACCCTGCCCCACGCTTCTGCACGACCCATCATCAAAAGCATCTCTCGCTTAAGGCTATGCGATCGTAGAATGACGTCGGCATGGCCAGGATTACGGCGAGGGTCGTAGAAGCTACTGATGTTTGCGCCAACGGCCTGTCTCGCTGCTTCAAGCTCCGTGTTCAAGCAGCCAACTCGGCCTTGGCAGCAAAATAGCGTCATCATCACGACGATGAGCTCGCGGTGGTCTCCATGGTTCCTCCCTCACATATCGTGTGGGGGCAATGACCGACAAGAATGGCAAAATCTGGATGCAGCATGTGGACGAAAGCCGTGCTCGCTCGGGGCCGAGGCGAAACTATCGCAAGCGCCCGTACATTGCCAGAAGGCCGGGTTGAACCCGGCCTTCTCAACATTGTTGAGCAGTCAGCTCAGCCCTGTAGATTGTCCGCCGACATCTTGCCGGTCTTGCGATCCTTTACCAACTCATAGGTAATCTTTTGGCCATCGTTGAGGCCGCGCATTCCGGCCCGCTCTACCGCTGAAATATGGACGAAGACGTCCGTGCTGCCATCGTCAGGCTGGATGAAACCAAAGCCCTTCGTTCCATTGAACCATTTTACGGTACCGGTCGCCATAGCGTCTTCCTTCGATCATTTGCCTTACCGCCCCATCGGCGGACTGCCTCGTGCGAAGGACAGATAGACGTTTCCGCGCTTCGCATAAAGCCGAGAATTCTATCCATCCCTCCAGGCAAGTCCCCCACGGCTCTCAAGCAGTGATCCTGGCCGCGACTGGCGCTACTTTTTACCTCTCTGTTTCACCCGGATGCTGACGGGACCGCCCTCCGCCTGCTGAACTTCGAACTGGTTCGTTTTGCGGATTAGATCGCTTAGCTTTCGGAACCCGAAGGTGCGCGGGTCAAAGTCTGGCGCCAGGTTCAGCAACTGTTTGCCGACGGTGCCAAGATTGACCCAGCCATCCTCGGTGTCCTCGCGCGCCAGCACGTTCTTGATCAGCGGCACGGAGGCGCTCACCGGCTGCAAAGGCTTGTCCGTCGACGCGGTGCCCTGCTCGTCCTTAACCGCCCCGGGAAGCAAGTTTTCAGTGTAGACGAACCGCCGGCACGCCTGGCGAAAACTCTCCGGCGTCTTTTGCTCGCCGAACCCGAACACATCCACCCCTTGCTCCCTGATACGGGCGGCAAGCCGCGTAAAATCGCTGTCCGACGACACCAGGCAGAAACCGTCGAAGCGGCCACTGTGCAGCAAGTCCATCGCATCGATCACGAGGGTTATGTCGGAGGCATTCTTTCCCGTCGTATAGGCGAATTGCTGCTGCGGGATGATCGCGTGTTTGGAGAGCACATCGGCCCATCCCTTCGAGCGCGTGCCGGAGAAATCGCCATAGATGCGACGGACGCTGGCCTCGCCGATCTTGGCAACTTCCTCAAACAGGCCGTCAACGATCTTGGCCGAGGTATTGTCGGCGTCGATCAGGACAGCAAGACGCGGCGATCGGGTTTCAGACGGCATTTTGATTCTTCCTCACATTCGCACAGGCTCGAACCTAGCAGCAGGACACCGTTCGGACTAGCCAGACAACTTCGTCGCACCCTCCCCTAGCCTGCCTTTCGCTCGCCAGGCGCATTGGCGCGCATCAGCGCCATCAGCATCGGTCCGAGCGAAAACTCACCTTTTTCGGCCCGTCGCGTCAGATCCCGCAAATAGCCGCCGGCGGAATTGATGTGCCCCCCTCGCTCCAGGATGCAAGCCATCGCTGCGGCAGCCATTTCGGGCCCCATGACGTCACAGGCATCCTGATACGCGGACGGGCTGACCCCGAGCATCGATCGAACGGCAATAGCCACCGACATCAATTCGCGCCAACTGGTGATCGTCCCGTCCGGCGCATACGACGCCACATCCGGACAAGCCCTCAACACCAGCCCCAGCGGGAATGCTTTGATCGGCTCGCTCATCGGCTGGATGGCTAGGTTCGATTTTGCCCCCTGCTCTTTTTCAGAGCTAGGTTCAGATTCATGGATGGATTCGGTATTTGAATTCTGTATGTGCTGACGGCATTCGTCACCATTGGCGTCGGAATTTTTCGAAAATAACTGATTTTCCAGCGTGTTGAGCAATTCTTCGCGAAGCATGACTAGTTCGTCCAGCACGTCGCCCAGTACTGCGGGGGTCCGTGCCTTCGCGATTTGGAAAACCAGCCCTACATAATGAGCTTCGATCTTTCCCCAGTCACCCGATGCACCTTCCTCCATGGCAGCTGTGAGTATCTTGCGGATATCGCGCCGGCAGAGGGTGATCTTCTCTTTCACGATCTTCAACTGCATACGTTCGGCTGCCACCTGTTGAGCGAGTAGCGCCAGTTCCTCTGAGCGAGCCAGCAGCGGCGCCAGACTAAATCCGTACGCTTCCTCAACTGTGCCCGCTCGATCCTTGCGGGCATACCTCTTGCCGTTCGGGCTGTCCTTGCGGTGAATTATGCCGGCAGTGACGAGAATTGCCAGATTTTCGCGAAGCGTCGTTCCGGCAATGCCATTTGCCCGCGTCGCAAGTTGCGCGTTCGAGGGAAAAACCACCAACGTCGTCCCTTCGACCAGGCAGGTCTCCGGGTAGAAGGATAATAGCGCATTGAGGACTGACAGGGCACGATCCCGCAGGCCCAGCAATGACCGGGCGTCACAAACGTCTCGATAGATCTTCCACTTGTCGACCGATTTGCCCGGCTTGATCTTAGCCGATTCCATCTGACCTTTGATCAAGGCAAGACTGATCGTCCGCCGCCCAAAGGGCGTCGTTACACTTCCCGTCTGCATTTTTCTTCACCTTCTAGAAGGCAAAAGAAATCTGCTCGCTCAAACGGCGCCTAAGACTCTTGACTGTGATTCCGGGAAATGCGATTCTCATGTTGCGACACGATGAGGAAGGCTTCCAGGACGGCAACGTTTGGGGGCCTTTTTCTTTTGCGGTTCAGTCTCCTGTTCGCTGCGTTTCAGTTCGTTGGAACTCTTGATAGAGATCTTCCAACTGGCCGGATAAGAAAGCGCCAAACCGTGAGGCGTCCTTCGATTTCAGTGAGAGCGTGAAGGCTTTGCCTGCGTCTTTTGTCGACACCGAAACTGCCTTTTCTGCAAATGCCCATGATCTCTCGAGAGGCTTGTTCGCGCGCGGCTTTTGTTTGCGAGCCTTTTTCAGTTGCGCCAGCAGCGCATTGAAGCGCGCCTCAACCGCCAGCGCCTGAAACGGATCGCTGGCCACAAACTCGATCGCCCATTCGGCCCGCGCCGGATCGAGGACAAGCTTTTTAACTTCTTCCCAGCGGTCGCGGCCGACGCCCTTGGCAGATCCGATCGCATCCAAGATTGCTTCCGGGACATTTTCCGCGACGGAAAGCATCCGGGACAAAAGGGTGTCATCGACCGTCAAAGCCGTCTTGATGGTATCCTTGGTCATCCCGCTGCTGCTCAGTTTCTTGGCAAACAGCGCCTTCTCGATAAACGTCAGATCGGCGCGGGCAGTGTTTTCCTGCCCCTGGGCTATTACATGGGCTATGTCCTCGAGCGGCTTTATGACAGCACGGACCTTGATGCCCAGTTCCTTGGCTGCGCGGGCCCGCCGATGCCCGTACACGATCATGTACCGGTCAGGCTCATCCGGATGCGGACGCGCTAAAATTGGTGATGACTGACCCGCCTGACGTATTGCGTCGACGAGGGCGCTGAACTCCTCCTCGTCATCACTTATCCTGTCGACGAAGGCTGACGCGTCGAGCAGATCAGGATCGAGCGTGACGATCGTCTCTCCCTCGAGAACGCGCATCGAGTTTTCAGCCATCTCATCAAGAGATTGCATCATAGAGCGTGAAGCCCCACGCCGCGCATAATCGGCGCGCGCCTCAGCAGAGTTGCCAGCGCCTGGTTTTTGCGTCGGTAAAGCGCTAACGCTCGTGAGCAGATGCTTCCTAGCCATAGTCGACCCTCGAACTTTGCTCCATCCTATTGAAATTGATCACGAAAAACACGTTTTGCACGGCTGTCAATAATTCGATCATTTTCGCCCCCATGCCTTGTGCACGAGTGAGGCGATTTCCTTGTTGACGCCGTTCAGGCATTCCATCGCGCGGTCATATGTACTCCGCGTGAACTGGCTGCGTTCGACTTCGTAAAGCGTCTGCTTGGTAATGCCCGCATCGGAAATGGCCGTGGACTTCACCATCTGATGCTGCAGCATACGTTTATTGAACATGGCCTGCATAAACCCGACCATCTGTGCCTGTGGCCCATCGGTCGGCTCATAGCGCGTCACAAGATAGCGAAACCATTTCAGCCGAACCGTCGCTCCCGCACTTTTGATCGACTGGAGAATTCCTCCGAGCATCAGCAGGAACTGGCTCATGGACATGATGTCGAGCATCTGGGGATGAACGGTGATCAGTACCGAGGTGGAGGCGGTCAATGCCGTCAATGTGAGATAGCCCAGTTGTGGCGGGCAATCGATCACCACGACGTCGTAGCGATCATCAACTTCCTTGAGCGCCTTCGAAATACGGGTGAAGAACAGCCGCCCTTCCGGAGAACTCTTGTTTGAGGCGGCGAGGGGGGTCTCGTACTCATACTCCTGGAGTTCGAGATTAGCCGGGATGATATCGAGGCCCGGAAAATTCGTGGAGCGGATGACCTCCGTTATCGACTTGCGCTGATCGTCGTAGCGCAGCGCCTCGAAGAGGGAAGGGTTCTTGTCGAGTTCCGGCTGTATGCCGTGCAGGGCGGTGAGCGACGCTTGAGGATCAAGATCAATGGCAAGCACGCGGTGGCCCGTCAAAGCCAGGTACTGCGCCAGATGCGCCGTGGTCGTCGTCTTTCCGCTTCCGCCCTTGAAGTTCACCACGGAAATGACCTGCAGAGCTTCCCCCTGCCGACGATGAGGAACATAGCGCTTGAAATCGGACCTGCCGTGCTTGTCCAGGAATTGGCGCAACTCCAGCATCTGGGACGCCGTGTATGATCGGCGACCCGAGCCCGTCACCTCAGGCACGGGACCCTTACCTTCGAGGTGCAGCTTCTTTATGTGATTTTGTGATACACCGATGTAATCGGCAACCTCCGCGGACGAGAAGAGGCGCAAGCCCTTCTCCGCATTTGGCGGATACTGCTCGAGCCGGAGCATGTTGAGCTTATCGGAAATAAGCTCGCCTTGCTCGAGGATCTCCTCGTCGAAGTCCATGTCTTCGATGATGTTCACGTTTGCAACCACGTTCACTTTCGCCGCCACCTTAAGAATAACGCTTTTCCGGAAACCTTCGCCTCTAAAGCGTGATTACTATGGGCGATTCTCGCAATGCGGCAAGAGGTTTTTGGTTAACGGATGGTTAACGTCGGACGCCGCCGAGAGCAGGAATCTCGGTCACGTCCCGCGATTCACTGAATAGAGTCAGTTATTTAAGAGATTTCTGGCCGGCGGCACTTAGTCCGTCTTACTGGTATTTTTACCAGTGGAGTACGCTTCCACCGCGTTGACGCCTCACCCTTTCGACCAGCCACAGGTCGCTCTCCAAGCGCTTCCCGGTAGAATCAGTACTGGTACTTTTGCCAGTAGAACCCGCTTCGAAGGTCCCGCACACCTGTCTCCGCTGAAACCAAAAGCGGAGTGAAAGGATGAGGATCGTTGCAGTACAGGGTGCGCCTTCAAATGCGGAGCGAGGATTTCTTGATGCCATGCATCGACTGCGTTCCCGAGTCTTTGGTGGGCGTCTGCAATGGCAAGTGACCAATACCGATGGGTTGGAATATGACCAATTCGACCACCTGTCTCCCACCTATATTCTTGCGCTGACGATCCGTGATGAGGTCATCGGTTGCGCGAGGCTTTTGCCCGCTACTGGACCGACCATGCTGCAGCGGGTTTTCCATCCGCTTCTTGCGGAAGGACACCTCGACGCCCACGATGCCATGATCGAAAGCTCCCGCTTTTGCGTTGACACCACAATCGACGAGGGCAGGGGCGTAGGGCCGCTCCATGAAGCCACGCTGACGATGTTTGCGGGCATTATCGAATGGTGTGTGATCCACGGTTTCACGGAGATCGTGACCGCCACCGACGTGCGCTTTGAACGTGTTCTTCGACGCGCGAGCTGGCCCATGCGTCGGCTTGGCGAACCACAAATGATCAACCAGACGAAAAGCGTCGCCGGCCTTTTGCCGGCAGACCGAGCGAGCTTCGAGCGCGTTCGGCCTGAAGGCTATCGTTCCAACTTCAACCTTTCCCGCGATTACGCCGCTTAGGAGCATGCCATGAACCAACTACGCTCGCTTCCACGCCTCATCCGAAAACTCCAGGACGCGCTCGGAGACCGGCTCTGCGTTGCGCTCGATGATCCGAAAGTTGTCGAGATCATGCTCAATCCGGATGGCCGGCTTTACATCGAGCGGCTTGGCCACGGGATCGTTCCCACGGGCGAGATGAACAGAAGTGCTGCCGAAATCGTGATCGGAAGCGTGGCGCACGTTCTCAATTCCGAAGTGGATGCCAATCGACCCATCGTCTCCGGTGAAATTCCGATTGGAGGACACCGGTTCGAAGGCCTTCTTCCTCCCATCGTTTCCGCCCCCTCCTTCACCATCCGGCGCCGGGCGTCGCGGCTCATACCGCTCGATGACTACGTCACCGCGAAAGTGATGACCTCTCATCAGGCGTCGGTCATCCAAAACGCCATCAGGTCACGGCTAAACATCGTCATATCGGGTGGAACCGGCTCGGGCAAAACCACGCTTGCCAACGCCGTTATTGCGGAGATCGTAGAAACCGCTCCTGAGGATCGGCTCGTCGTCCTCGAAGACACGGCGGAAATCCAATGTGCAGCGGACAACGCCGTGGCGTTGCGCACGAGCGACACTATCGACATGGCGAGGCTGCTCAAGAGCACGATGCGGTTGAGACCTGACCGCATCATTGTCGGTGAGGTGCGCGACGGCGCCGCCTTGACGCTTTTGAAAGCGTGGAACACCGGCCATCCAGGCGGGGTGACGACGATCCATTCCAACACGGCAGGTTCAGCCTTGCAGCGGCTCGAGCAACTGACGGCGGAGGTCAGCCAGCAGCCTATGCAAACCGTCATCGGAGATGCGGTGGATCTGATCGTCTCAATTGCACGGACGGCGAAGGGCCGGCTCGTGACGGACATCCTGCACGTCGGGGGATTTGCTGCAGGCCAATACCAGATCCAATCCTACGCAACCGGGGGAGAACGAGATGCTGCATAAGTGCGTGAGAAAAATCCTCTTCGTCTCCGTTCTATCGGTCTGCGTATTCACCGCACCTGCGTTCGCCAGCTCAGGCGGTGGGCTTCCCTGGGAGGGACCGCTCCAGCAAATCCAGGAATCGATCACGGGACCGGTGGCGGGGTACATCGCGTTGGCGGCCGTGGCGATTGCCGGGGGAATGCTGATCTTCGGCGGGGAGCTCAACGATTTCGCGCGACGTCTCATGTACGTGGTCCTGGTCGC
This sequence comes from Pararhizobium sp. LjRoot235, assembly GCF_964254145.1. NCBI lineage: Bacteria > Pseudomonadati > Pseudomonadota > Alphaproteobacteria > Hyphomicrobiales > Rhizobiaceae > Pararhizobium > Pararhizobium sp. LjRoot235. The sequence goes on from NZ_CAXUSP020000003.1 coordinate 156,161, forward strand.
CGGCATCCTGCTCGGCGCCACCCAGATCGTCGGATTGTTTGGGGCAACCGGGGCGACCATCGGATCCGTAATCGAACGCCCGCCAGCTTTTTTCTCGAAGAGGGGAGGGGAGGCGACCATTGGCTGATCCTATCTCCAGTCTGCAACGCAATCGCATTCACCGGGCGCTGTCGCGGCCCAACCTGTTGATGGGCGCCGATCGTGAACTGGTGCTGGTAACCGGACTTGCGGCCATCATCTTGATCTTCGTCGTACTCACCGTCTATTCGGCGCTCTTCGGGATCGCTGTGTGGATCGTTGTCGTCGCCGCTTTGCGGATTATGGCCAAGGCCGATCCGATGATGCGGCGCATCTATATCCGCCACATCTCCTACAAGTCCACCTACCGGGCAACCTCCACCCCGTGGCGCAGATATTAGGAGGTTGCGATGGTTGCACTTCACACCTTCCGGCAGACCGGCCCGTCATTTGCAGATCTGGTCCCCTATGCGGGCCTCGTCGACAACGGCATCATGCTGCTCAAGGATGGATCGTTGATGGCCGGCTGGTATTTCGCCGGTCCGGACTCCGAAAGCTCCACGGATTTCGAGAGAAACGAGGTCTCGCGCCAGATCAACGCGATCCTCTCGCGGCTCGGATCGGGCTGGATGATCCAGGTCGAGGCGGTGCGCGTTTCGACCGTCGACTATACGTCCGCAGGACAATCCCATTTTCCCGACCCAGTAACGCGCGCCATTGACCTTGAGCGCAGGACCCATTTCGAGCGGGAGCAAGGGCATTTCGAAAGCCGGCATGCGATCATTCTCACCTACCGCCCTGTCGAACAACGCCGTTCCCGTCTCAGCAAATATATCTATTCCGATGAGAACAGCCGCGCGCAGTCCTACGCTGATACCGTGCTCTTTATCTTCCGCAACGCGACCCGTGAAATCGAGCAGTATCTCGGCAACACGATTTCCATCCAGCGGATGGCAACACGCGAAGCGCACGAGCGCGGCGGCACGCGCGTCGCCCGCTATGACGAACTCATGCAGTTCATCCGCTTCTGCATCACCGGCGACAATCATCCGGTCCGATTGCCGGATATTCCAATGTATCTGGACTGGGTTGCGACGGCAGAGCTCCAGCATGGCGTAACGCCAATGGTCGAGAGCAAATTTCTAGCCGTCGTCGCCATCGATGGACTACCGGCGGAAAGCTGGCCCGGCATTCTTGACAGCCTGGACCTGATGCCGATGACCTATCGCTGGTCATCCCGTTTTATCTTCCTCGATGCCGAGGAAGCACGGGCACGTCTCGAACGCACGCGAAAAAAGTGGCAGCAGAAGGTGCGGCCATTCTTCGATCAGCTATTCCAAACACAGAGGGGATCCGTTGATCAGGACGCAATGGGCATGGTTGACGAAACGGAGGATGCGATCGCGCAAGCATCGTCCCAACTCGTCGCCTATGGCTACTACACTCCGGTGGTGGTGCTGTTCGATCAGGACAGCGAAAGACTAAAGGATAAGGCCGAGGCGATCCGCCGTCTGATCCAGGCCGAGGGATTTGGAGCCCGGATCGAAACGCTCAATGCCTCCGACGCCTATCTCGGAAGCCTTCCTGGCAACTGGTACTGCAATATCCGTGAACCGCTAATCAACACCCGCAACCTCTCCGATCTTGTACCGCTGAACTCAGTCTGGTCGGGCAACCCGAACGCGCCGTGCCCGTATTATCTGCCGGCATCGCCGCCGCTAATGCAGGTCGCGTCGGGCTCGACACCCTTCCGATTGAACCTGCATGTCGACGACGTCGGCCACACGCTGGTGTTCGGCCCGACGGGCTCTGGCAAGTCGACGTTGCTGGCACTGATCGCCGCACAGTTCAGGCGCTACGAATATTCCCAAGTCTTTGCCTTCGACAAGGGCCAGTCGATGCTGCCGCTGACGCTTGCGGCCGGGGGCGATCACTACGATGTGGCCGGCGACGAAGGGGAGGGGGCTCGGCTTTCTTTCTGCCCATTGGCTGATCTTGCGACAGACGGAGACCGCGCCTGGGCGTCGGAATGGATCGAAACCCTTGTCGCGCTGCAGGGCATCATCATCACACCGGACCATCGCAACGCGATTTCCCGCCAGATCGATCTGATGGCAAGGGCTCCCGGCCGCTCGATGTCAGATTTTGTCAGCGGCGTCCAGCTTCGCGAAATCAAGGACGCACTTCACCACTACACCGTCGATGGGCCGATGGGCCAGTTGCTCGATGCCGAGACCGATGGACTGGCGCTCGGGTCGTTTCAGACATTCGAGATCGAGCAACTGATGAATATGGGCGAGCGCAATCTCGTGCCGGTGCTCACCTATCTCTTCCGACGGATCGAAAAGCGGCTCACCGGCGCCCCAAGCCTCATCATCCTCGACGAGGCCTGGCTCATGCTTGGTCACCCGACATTTCGGGACAAGATCCGCGAATGGCTGAAAGTGCTGCGCAAGGCCAACTGCGCGGTGCTGCTCGCGACGCAGTCCATCTCCGACGCCGAGCGTTCAGGCATCATCGACGTGCTTAAGGAAAGCTGCCCGACAAAGATCTGCCTTCCAAATGGTGCCGCCCGGGAACCAGGAACGCGGGAATTCTACGAGCGGATCGGCTTCAACGAACGCCAGATCGAGATCGTGGCAACCGCGATCCCGAAGCGGGAATACTACGTCGCCTCGCCCGAAGGCCGTCGTCTGTTCGACATGGCGCTCGGTCCGCTGACGCTCTCCTTCGTCGGCGCAACCGGCAAGGACGATCTGAAGCGCATCCGTTCCCTTCAATCAAAACACGGTCGTGAATGGCCGATCCACTGGCTCCAGACGAGAGGAATTCACGATGCAGAAGCGCTTATCAGGCAAAACTAAGGTGCTTACAGCGACCTTGATCGCGACTGCCGCCATGCTGCCCGATATCGCCATCGCCGGAGGCGTCACTGGCGAAGCAACGGAGTTCACGCAGCTCGCCAACAACGCCGAGCTTATCAAGCTGTTGGAAAGCTCCGGCGTGCAGGTGGAGAACCAGGTCAAGCAGATCAGTCAGTTGGCCGAACAGATCCAGAACCAGTTGAACATCTACGAAAACATGCTGCAGAACACCGCGCAGCTGCCGAACCACATCTGGGGTCAGGTCGAGGGAGACCTGAAGAAGCTACAGAGGGTGGTGTCGCAAGGGGAAGGGATCGCCTTCTCCATGGGAAATGTCGATGACGTTTTGAAGCAGCGCTTCCAGAGCTACGCAGACATCAAGTCGAACCTGCCGACCGGCGAGACTTTTTCCTCCAGCTATCAGACCTGGTCGGATACCAATCGCGATACAATTGCCGGCACGCTAAAGGCCGCCAACCTGACAGCCGATCAGTTTTCCAGCGAGGAATCGACCATGACCTCGTTGCGGTCGATGTCGGAAAACGCCGACGGTCAAATGAAGGCGCTGCAGGTCGGCCATCAGATTGCCGCGCAGCAAGTCGCACAGATGCAGAAGCTTCGCGGCCTCGTCTCGCAGCAGATGACCATGATGGGGACCTGGTACCAGTCCGAACAGACCGACAAGGACCTGGCGCAGGCTCGCCGGGAGGAGTTCTTCAAGGCCACCGCGCCGTCAATGAATGGTCCAGCAACGATGGAGCCTCAGTGGTGAGATCGGACCTCAAAGTCGCGATCCTACTGATCATCCTCGGTGCGGGAGCGAGCGGAGCATGGCTCGTTCACATGCAAAGGAAAGCCGATGACGTGGAAAGACACCAGGATTTCTTTGGCTCTCGGAGACGATATGACACGAGGCACGGTCAGGATATGAGGCCACAATGGTAGACTGGATGGTACCGCATCCGAGGCGCGACGCGCCGAGGAGTCTCATTCTGATAGGTGTTGTGCTACTTGCCCCCCCGGCATTCGGCCAGGAGGGTAGCGTGCTCACGGCCCTCCAGACGCAAGTGGGGATAGCGGCCCGCGGTTGGGAAGCGACTGTCATGGACGCAGCACGGTCGCTGTTCTGGATTCTCGCCGGAATCGAGATCGGAATTGCGGCTGTTTGGCTCGCGATTCAGGCTGCCTCACTCGACAGCTGGTTTGCCGAATTGGTTCGCCGGATCATGTTCATCGGTCTTTTTGCATTCATCCTCGATCAGGGCCCCGTCTTTGCAAAGGCAGTGGTGGACAGTCTTTACCAGATAGGTGCGGACGGTGGATCCGCGTCGCCGGCAAACGTCTTCAACGCCGGCCTCACGGTCGCATCGAAAATGTCCGAAAAGATCAGCTTTGGTCTGTTCGAGGACAACGCGCTTGCGATCTCAGCAGCCTTTTCAATGATCGTAGTCGTCATCGCCTTCTCTTTGGTCGCCGCGATCTTCGTGTCGGTCATGGTTGAGATGTACGTGGGTCTGCTGGCCGGCATGATCATGCTAGGCCTTGGAGGATCTTCCTACACGAAGGATTTTGCGGTTCGATATCTCGTCTATGCGTTCAGCGTCGGCATGAAACTCATGGCGCTTGTCATGATCTCCCGCATTGGATCTGACGTACTGATTGGCCTGGCAAACGACACGAGCGTCGGTGACGAATTCCAGACTGCATTAGCCATCGCGGGCATCGCCGTCGTGGTGTTCGTCATTGCCATGTATGTCCCAAACATCATGCAGGGCGTCGTCCAGGGTGCATCCGTGAGCGGCGGTATGGAATCAATCCGCCATGGCGGGCAGGCAGCGTCCTTTGCGGCCGGGGCAGGTTTCCTGGCTGCCGGCGGCGCAGCAGCCGGGGCGGCAGCCGCCAGTGGCGCACGGGCCGCCGGCTCTTCAGCCGCAGCGGCTGCGTTGAAAGGCATGGCGTCTGGCATTGGCGCGACGGGCACGGCAGTTGGATCGGCTGCCAAGGACAAGGCGATCGGCTCTCCCGGCGCCTATGCTGGGTCAATCATGGGGCTGGCGAATGCAAAACTCGACCAAGCCTCCGGTGCTGGCAACGCAAAAGCACCCCCACCACTTCGCGACGATAAGAAATTAGATTGAGGGAATCGAGCAATGGCAGCGCGACAACCGCCTGATAATCCCTACCTTGCCGCACGGCAGGAGTGGAACGAGCGATACGGCTCCTATGTGAAAGCGGCGGCTGCCTGGCGGATCGTTGGCATTGCCAGCCTCGGAATGGCACTCGTCGCCTTCTCCTATGCGCTCTATCAGAGCTCCCAGGTCAAGCTCGTCCCGTACATCGTCGAGGTTGACAAGCTCGGCACCTCGGTCAGTAGCGGTTTTCCCGAGCAGATCGAGTACGCCGATCCGCGGGTCGTGCGTGCCACGCTCGGCAGTTTCGTCACGAGCTTCAGGTCTGTCAGCCCGGATGCCGTCGTCCAGAAGCAATATATCGATCGCACCTATGCGCTTTTGCGTACGTCGGATCCCTCCACCGAAAAAGTGAACGCCTGGTTCCGGGCAAACTCACCCTTTGCAAAAGCAGAAAACGCGACGGTGGCGATTGAGGTCAACAACATCGTCGCCCTTTCTAATCAGTCCTACCAGATCGACTGGACCGAGTTCGAGCGGGACCGAAAAGGCAAGGAAACAGGCGTGCGCCGCTTCCGTGGAATTGCGACCGTCACGTTGACCGCACCGCAGGACGAGGGCGTCATCCGTCTCAATCCGATCGGTCTATACCTCCGCGACTTCGATTGGACGGCACAGCTTTGAGGGGCTTGGGATACATGAAACCATTGAGATCGTGTCGGCCGGGTTCCTTCGGAATGTGCGCCACACTTATCGTTGCCGCTGTTCTTGCGAGTGGACCGGCTTTGGCGCAGAGCATGACCTCGAACGAAGCCAAGGGAACCGGCATTTCCGGTAGATGGCGCGGCAGCACCGGTCTCGTGACCAAAGGCGCTGACGGAAAGGTGGTCTTTCTCTTTGGGGAGATCCAGCCATCCGTCGTCTGCTCGCCCTTACAGGTCTGTGACATTGAGCTGCAAGCCGGCGAGGTCGTGCGTGATGTTCTCGTTGGCGACACGGTTCGATGGAAAGTGGAGCCGGCGACCTCGGGTGCAGCGGGTGGGCAGGCGATCCACCTGATCGTCAAACCATCCGAGCCCGGCCTCGTCACCTCGATGGTCGTGACAACCTCGCGGCGGACCTATCATATCCAGCTGAAATCACATCCGAACCAATACATGGCGCGCGTCGGGTTCGAATATCCGGAAGATGTTTCGACAAAACTGGCCGATATCAATGCCCGGCTGGAGGCAAGCTCGATACCGGGCGCCGGCGTCCCGGCAGAAGGATTGAACTTCTCCTATTTGGTCAGCGGTCGAGCGTCCTGGCGTCCGACCCGGGTGTATTCCGACGGACAGAAAACCTACATCCAGTTCCCGCGCACGATTTCAGGCCAGGACGCGCCGGTTCTTTTTGTCGTCTCGGGCGGCCAGAACCGTATCGTCAACTACCGCATGAAGAACAACATGATGGTGGTCGACTACAATGTTGATCGCGCCGTTCTACTTTCCGGTGTCGGCTGGCGAAGAGAGAAGATTACGATTCGCAGGGGAGGGTGACAATGCGAAACCTGCTCATGATGGCTCTACTTGCCGCCTCGATGTCCGGTTGCCAGAGTGGCACCAACGCCTTGACCACGAGTGCTTCTCCACCCGAGCTTTCCGAGGCTGCATCCAGCGCGATTGCCGGCGACATGGCAAGCCGGTTTGCCGAACAGATGGGGCAGGGTCCTGGTACGCTCGTTTTGAAACAGGATACGTCGCCATTCGGACAGGCGCTTGTCGCGGCCCTGAAGAGCTCGGGCTATGCCGTCACCACCGATCAGGCGACCAATGACAAAAAACCGTTCGTTCAGCTGGCCTACATGGTCGACGATTTCGAGGGACAGACGCTCGCACGGCTTTCGACCGGGTCGGTAGAGCTTACCCGGGCTTACAGCACGACGACGGGCGGCGCCTCGCCCTCCAGTCCGCTGTCCGTGATGCAGCGCCAGTAGGGGGGCAAGAGCATGGTGCAATCCTTGCAGCTCGGCGGCACGTCCCCCCAGCACGAGCAACACCGGGGCATCCGACGGGTAAACCGCTTGCCGATCGTGATCGTCATCATACTCGCGCTCCTGTTTTTCGCGGTGATCATTTACGGGCTTTCGTCGCGTGGTCTCAATTTCCGCGGCGAGCCCGGCATTGATGCCGCCTCGAACAATCCCCCTTCGACCTTCGCTGACCAGCTGAAACGGGGTGTCTCCGATGGCATCATCGGCGAGCCGAGCCAAAGCCAAGTGTTTCAGCCCACGCCGGTCGTTCAGGACCCATTGGAACGGCTTGAGAACCGCCCAGCGCTCCGTCAACCGGAAAACGCTGACACCGACAGCAGACTTGATCCCGAGAAAGAATGGCGCGCACGGTTGGAACGTGAACAGAAAGAGCAATACCTGCGCGAGCAGCAGCGCCAACGGATGGCACGATTGCAGGCGAGAAGCGCTGCACTCGATTCGCCATTGACGGTGAATGTTCGCGATACCGATGCGAACGACACAGTTGCTGATACGTCCGCAAACAGCGGTGGTCAGGAGACTTTTCCACGAAACGCTTCCGATCTCTATGCCTCAGCTCTGCGATCGGGCCTGGCCGGGCAGAATGTCGATCCGAACGGCCAGACCAGCAAAGCCGATTTCTTCAACCAGGATATCAAGGACCTGGGCTATCTTCCGAACAGCGTCGTCCCCCCGCTGTCAGCATATGAGCTGAAACGTGGATCGGTTATCCCCGCCACACTCATCACAGGCATCAACTCCGATCTTCCTGGCCGGATTACCGCGCAGGTCAGCCAGCATGTATTTGACAGCGCCACCGGCCACAGGCTTCTGATCCCACAGGGAACGAAGCTGTTTGGCCGCTACGACGCCGACGTCTCGTTCGGGCAATCCCGTGTCCTCGTCGTTTGGACCGACATCATTTTCCCGAATGGCTCCACGCTGCAGATCGGCGGCATGGCGGGGACTGATGCGCAAGGCTATGGGGGGTTCAAGGACAAGGTCGACCGGCATTATCTAAGAACGTTCGGCGCTGCGGCCCTGCTCGCGATGATAGGTACCGGCATCGATATGTCGGTGCCCGAAAGCTCGACACTTGAGACACAGGACACCGCCTCTGACGCCGCGCGGCGCAATTTTGCCGAGACGTTCGGGCGGGTGGTGGAGCGAACGATCGACAGGAACCTGGATGTTCAGCCCACCCTCAAGATCCGGCCGGGCTATAAATTCAACGTCCTCGTCGACCAGGACATCGTTTTCCCATCGGCATATCGTGAAGGATAGTTGGCCTCAGATTTTGCTTCCAAGATGTCCGTCGCCGCGCGACTAGATCAGGCTCAGTTTGGTAGCACGCGCCGTCGCATGAGGGAGTGTATAGACGTCGAGCTTTGCCTTGGCTTTATTGATATGGAACACAACGGTTTTGTATGCGAGACCTTCCACATTGGCGATATCAGCCATTCTCATGCCCTCGGCTATCATTTTTAGAAATGAAGCTTCCCTTGTGTTCAGGTTGGCAAGCGTCGGTGGCGCCACGGGTTCCTGGGCGAATTTTGCGTGAAGCAGTGCTACCGCTGAAACCGCCGAGACGATATCCAACTCCGCAGTTTTCGCCGTCTCCGGATCGCGCGATGCAAGTGTAAAAAGTGCGTACTGTCCCTTTCCAGTTCGCACCGGAATCGAAATGCCGGAGCGGATCCCGAAGCCTGCCGCGTCATCGTAGAAGCGTTTGACATCATTGCCGGCGAAGCGTCGTTCCCGATCGATTGACCACTCGAACGGCCGGTTGAGGCGCTTTGCGGTGGTTATGACCGGGTCGATGATAGTATAGGATCGCTCCAGGTAAATGGCTTGCCACTCCTTTGGGTAGTCCGACACGGCATGCACCTTCTGAGCGTGCAGATTGAGGAACGCGAAGTAGTCATAGCCATAGTTGGCCCTTAGGCGGCTCAATGCGAGCTTCAGGGACTTTTGACCGGATGCCCGCGCGACGGCTTCGGTGAGCTCACTGAAAAACCGATTACGTTTCATGGGATCAAACTCCATCTGAACGATGGCCATGCCGCAATACGGTGAGAGCTACTGCAGACATCACCGGCATGGCGCGTTGACTGAACTGCCGCTCGGGCAAGCAGTTGCTTTTAAAAGAATCCGGGCCGGTTTGATACAGGCCTCACCGGAGCCCGCAACTCGTTTTAGCTGCCGATGACTTCTTCCACAACCTCAAGGCTTCCTCGCAACAAAACTTAACAATTCGCGCTTAGCCGACATCGGCAGCAATCCCATCAGTTCGGTTGCGCTGGTGATCGCATCCTCGCCGGGACCTTCAACCGAGACAACGTCAACTCGATTATTGCAACACGATAGGAACGATTCAGAGGCAAACCCGTCCGGGACTTGGACGTGCCCCGTCGGGTGAATCGCCGGCGGTCGAATTTCGCCACTGCGCTCCGTCGCTCAAAAATGCCTTCGAACTAAACCTTGCGGGCTGAAACGCTGAAACTCAACCAGTCGCTAGTCCATCACAATAGCTGCGGCGAAGAAAGTGGAACCGAGGAAGATCACCGCGCCGATGACGATGCTCTGGATCATGTTCATGCGCCTGGTACGCCTGCCGTCCCAGTCGTAAGTCATCGCAGCACCTCATTGAAAGATTCAATCGCCGCCCGAGCAGTGGAACAATCGGGGCGAGGCGGAATAGACAACAAAAAGTTGAGGCCATCAAGACGAGTGTCGTTCAAATGGCGACTGTGTGGCGATCGGTGGCGCAGAGGGACCAAAAAGAAAAGGCCGGGTGACCGCCCGACCCCAGAGGCTCGCCTCAACAGCAAGTGCCAGTACATCCGTGGTCAAATGCTGGAGACGAGTTCCATGGAACGAAAATATAACAGCCGCATGGAGTTTTCAAGGCGCGCCGCCACTTCGCTGTTTCTTACGTGGTTGTCCATTCAGTCATTTTTCCAGGCGTGAATGCTGATCCGTGCGCGGATTTCTTTCTGGTAAGGGGAAAGTGCGTCGAGCTACATGCGCAATGGGATTATGTCAGGTGGTCGCGGTCGACCACAGCGGTGAACATATAGCCGCCAAGCCTGATAGTTTTGACGAGCTCCGGATGACGCGGGTTCCTCTCGATCTTAGATCGCAAGCGGCGGATGTGAACGTCGACGCTCCGCTCTCCTGGTTTGCCCACGCCCACATGCGCGAAACCCAGAAGCTCCGCCCTTGTCATCACCCGGCCAGGATTAAGACACAATGCAAGCAGCATGTCGAACTCGGCGGCCGTGAGCGGTATCGACCGGCCGGCCGGATCGTAGACGAGGCGACGGCGCGGATTGATCCGCCAGTTCTCAAACCGCAACCCGGGCATGTCGAGGCCACTTGCGCCGCAGGTCTTTGATCTGCGCAGAAGCGTACGAATGCGCGCGACAAGTTCGCTGATATCGAAGGGTTGCGACAGACAGTCGTCCGCTCCAGCATCGAGTGCGGCAATTCTATTCTGTCTCGTTGCACCGTTGATAAGAAGAATCAAGGGAATCGTGCTTTGCCAGCGAATGGCGTGGCAGAGAGGAAGGCTGTCTGCTGCATGCGCATAGGCGATCACCAGATCGAACGGTTGGCGCGTGAGCAACGCGCTACCATCAGGCCATTGTTCGGTCCATGCCGTCGCAAACCCGGCCGCCGAAATGGTGCTCGCAATACCGCCACACGCCTCACCATCCCCGAGCAAAAGAATTCCGGGGGCTGATTTTTCTGAACTTGTCTTTTCAGACACCGGCATGTTGCGCCCTCGCTTCTGACATGGGCAAAGGCCCAGCCTGCACGGCGATCACTAGAAACAGCGCATGCTTCCCTCGCGTTGAGAAGGCGGCAACTGGTAAAAGTACGAGTGCCCTTTTTTCGTACCGAGACGACCGGGTCACAGACATCCGAGTGATCCATGCAAGACAGGAGCCGCCGCGGCGCAATAAATCTTAACCTACAACATTACGGTGTGGTTTGAATTTTATGCAACGAAATGACAGGCTAATGGCAACAATTCTGGTCAGAGGCGCGGCAGCCTCACGCCGCAGCCGGCGCGCCCTGCCGTATAAATGTGAGAAGCGTGATCATCATCACATCGAGCGACCCTCAATGTTCGTTATTCCTGCGGCACATTCTTGTGCGGGATGGTTTCGATACGGTTCTGGCGGCGGATTGCGACGAGGCCCTGTCGCTAACGAAAGAAGGTATCGCCGATGCTTTGCTGGTGGACTGGGATCCGGCTTATTCGCTTGCACTTTTTGGAATGCTCAAGGCCACACCCCAGACACGGGACGTGACGCTGATTGCGCTGATCGATCCCGCAGCGGCCAGCGAGTATCCGCGCTTCGTCAACGCCGGCGTCGATATCGCCTTCGTCAGGCCGGTGGATCCGGTGCGATTTCTGGATGTCCTCAGAGCACAACTGCCGTTGCCGGCGAGCGGGATTGCAGATCTCGCGCATCATGAAAGCCTCGGTCAAGCGGGTATTATTCTTGAGCCTCTTGCATGCCGGGTCTTCCGCAGCGGCAGGGAAATTCATTTGCCATTGATCGAATTCAACCTTCTGCGATGCCTCATGGAACGGCCGGGGCAGGTGATGAGCCGCGACGAGCTGATAGCCGGTGCGTGGCCGAGGGGCGTCTTTGTCGATCTCCGCACGGTCAATGTTCATATCGGGCACCTGCGAAGGTCGCTGAATTTCGTCCCGGGCAAGGACCCGATCCGAACCGTACGCGGCGTTGGCTACGCGCTGAACACGAGTGGAATGGATGCCAAGGACGGGGAAGCGTCAGGATCAGCCAAGGAGAAGCGGGATGAGCATCGGTTTTCAGGATACCGTCGTCATCAATGGGAGCGTGATCACGGGTGATGGCAGGACGTTCTTCGAAAGGGGTGTCGTGCGGTTGCGCGACGACAGGATCCTCGAGGTGCGAGAGGGCACCGAGTCTACAACCAAGGACGCGTTCGTGATCGATGCCACCGGATGCACGATTCTGCCAGGGATTATCAACGCGCATGCGCACGGCTGTATTCACGGGCCTGCGATGCCAAGCGGCTCAGCGCCCTTTGCCGAGCACGACGTCGCGTATTTCCGCAACAGGCATCTTTTGTCCGGAACGACGACGCTGCTCAATGTCTGTGGCCTCGCAGCGGCTGACGAAATTCACCCTCCTGGTGCGGAGCGACATTCACTCGACATCCATGTGTCGACCGCGCACACACCGAGCAACATCGCCGCAGCCATGGAGATTGACGGAAAGGGCTTGTCGAACCGACACCACGCCTTGACAATCGAGGCAATGATTGCCGATGGCGCCAAGGCGCTGGGCGAGGCAGGTGGGGGCCAGACGTTGGGCGGTGGAGCGCAGGACTACCGCTTCATTCCCGCCGCCATTCTGGCTGCGACCGGAGTCTCCGTTCACCCGAAAATTGCCCGTTCCTTGAAAGAAGCAGTGCTCGGCCGGTCGCTCAATGGCGATGGAGCCGCCGATCAGCCTTATCTTGAGAACCTGATGGAGAGCTGCGGCCTGAAAGCGCATCTCGACGCGGCAGCGATGCGCGAGCTCATCGCAAAGACCGTGCTTCCGCCGGTTGCTCTCTCGCTTCATGGCTTTTGGGAGATCGCGACCCAATCCGCGCGTTTCGGTCTGCCAGCTATTTTCCACACGGCGTTGCCGACGATCGAAACCTTGTTGAAGATTGCGGCAACACATCCGGTCTGCAAGATGGTCGCTGGACACGCCAACCATCCTTCGTTTTCGGCAGAGGAAGCAGTGCACTTCGCATCGGGGCTTCGCAAGCGGGGTGCTGCAATTGACGTATCGACGCTTGACTGTGTCCATACGCGCTGGCGTAACGAACCGGATAATCTGGACGCACTGATCGAGGCGAGTTTGGTCGATACGATATCGACGGATTTTGCCGGGGGCGATTGGGACAGCATTCTGTCGGCAGTGCAACGCATGGTGACAAAAAGTCAGTTGTCAGCACCAGCAGCGGTCGCTCTTTCCACGGGCAATGTTGCCCGGACTTTTCCGCAGCTTGCCGGCGACCGTGGGCTCCTCGAAAAGGGCAGACGTGCGGACTTGACAATCTCCGAAGATCACAATCTCAGCCGTGTCCGTCATGTCATGATCAGGGGCGAGATTGCGGTATGGAACGGGGCACTCATCGATGCAACCGGGTGATCGTGGCCGTTTGCGCGTGGTCCACATTAAGTTCAGGCAATTTTCCTAGCGCGAAATAAATCTCGTTTGGATCACATGATACAGTTGACAACAGTTTGGATCATGTGTTCACTGTCACTAATTAAGCACGGATTAGGGACGAGACGAAGTCGGGACGAGGGCACAACAGCGGTGTAGCCGGGTCATTTACGAGCGGGCGCTCAAAGGCTGTATTTATGCGGAAGTGGAGAGTTGTTTTGTGCGGATGGATGCGCGCAGCATCCACCCTATGCCGGCCGCAGTAACTTGGGTTCTTTGATATCGATAGGGCGACTGCCTGTATCCACTTTTTGTCCTTCATTCGCGGGGATGCCTTTGGCCGTACTCGGTGCTGTGCGCTTTGAGTTAAACGACGAGGCATTGGAATTCCGGTGTGCAGGAGAGCGCCGGCTCGGCCGAATTGAATACAATAAGAACAATACCGAACGAAATTTTTTCCAAAGGGAGCTCGTTAGGTCAGCGGAGTTGTGTAATCGAACCATAACCAAGGGGAATAAGCGCATGAAAAACTTAGTTTTACAGCCCATCAACCGTCGCACCCTTCTTAAGGCTGGCGGTGCATTCGCCGCCGGTACGCTATTTGCTCCGGCCATCATAGGCAGGGCAGCGGCGGCGGAGACGATCACGCTGCTTACTTGGGAAACCTATCAGGAACCTGACTGGGTCAAGGAGTGGGAAGCAGCTAACGAAGGTGTCAAGCTTAACCCGGTGGTCATTTCTTCCCTTGACGAAGTATTCGCGCAACTCCAATCCGGGGCGATAAAGCCAGACGTTATCTATTCAGAGGCGTCCACAGCTGGGCGCCTCAAGAAGGCCGGCCAGATCGACGCTTTCGATATCGCAAAAGTTCCCAACATTGCGAACATCCTCCCAGCGCTGAACTGGAAGAATCCGCTGAGCGTGGATGGTGTTCTGATGGGTATTCCCTTGCACTGGGGTACGCAGCCGCTCATGTACAACGCCGATGTTATCAAGGAGCCCCCGATGACCTGGGCGGCGCTTTGGGACAAGGCCCACCAAGGGAAGGTGAGCACCTTTGACGACGCGACGGTCAACATCCCGATGGTCGCACTGTATGTCGGCGCGAAAGATCCCTTTAATTTGACGGAGGATGAGTTTACCCTCGTCGCCGATGCACTGCGAGGGCTTCGCTCGCAGGTGCGGGTTATCACGCGTGGATTTGATGACGCCACTAACCTCTACGCGTCGGGCGAGGCGGTCATCGGTTATTGCCACCTTGTCTCGGTCGTCAACTCGCTCAAGAAGAAGAAGCTCAATTTCGCGTATACCTTGCCCAAGGAAGGCACGCCATCCTGGATTGAAGGGACGTATATCACCAAACAGGGTCAGCGGGACATCGTCTACAAGTTTATCAACGACACGATGTCGTTGGAATGGCAATCGAGATTCATGAATTTCTCGGGGAGCAACGGCATTCTGACGTCAGCGGGAGCCCGCAAGGCTGGACTTTCTGAGGACTTTCTACGGACCACCAACATCCTCGACGCGGACAGCCCGGCGCTCAAGGAGAACCTCCTTTTCTTCAAAGAACCGGAGGATGTGGAGCGTCGCATCCAGCTTTGGAACGACTTCCTGGCAGGAACCCTTTAAGATCGGTCTCTAACGGTTCTGAGGACAGGACGTGGGACCACACGAAACTTGCAGGCCTATCGAAAGCCTATGACCGGGCGAAAAAACCGGTGCTCGACGAGGTACCTTTCTCGGTGAAGCCAGGGGGTTCTTTCGATGCATGGGCAAGTGCACGTTTCCCGGAGCTACGCGTTTTTCCCGCACCTCACGGTGCGGGAATCATCTAGGATCGTGTGAACGCGAGGCCGCGGCGTGTCTGGCCGTAATGTGCGTGGCCTTACGCCACTTAGAAGGTCAGAGTTCATGCCTCAGACGAGCGAGTGGAGCCAAGTTCGTGGAGGAGCAGCGCACCGTCATCGGCCCGGAGCCGCAGCACGGCGTTAACCAGCGTCTTTTGCTGTCCAGGGCTGATGATCCCGCGCGTCACCCTGAGGAATTTTTCTTCGAGCGCACCGAAGGACAACGGGTGCGCCGGGTCCCCGACGGGTCCCGCAACCGGCGATCTGAAACGGCCTCTGGTTGTTTCGACCGTGATCCGTGCCAAAGTCTGATGGGGAAAGAGCCGGTCGAGCTCTGGATCGGCGCTCATCCGCACCTTTTCGGCAAAACGCGAAAGATCGGAGCGGTTGAGCAGTCCCACGCCAACGGGAGCGAGCGCCGCCGGTCCGTCGATGGCCGTTACGGCAAGGCAATATGGCAGGCTATATTGGATATCGACAAGGTTTTCGGGATTGGTCTTGTTGCCAAGCCTGAGCGCCCATCCGAACGTATCGACAGTTACACCCGTGATCTCCTCGGCAAGGAGAGCCTGCTCGATCATGATCGTCAACAGAGCGTCGAGAGGTGCATGAATATATCGGCAGCAGGCATAAAGTTTGAAATACGTACCGCCGATTTCCCAACGGTCGCCCAACCGGTCGACGATCCTTTCACGATCATAATAATAGGGATGATCGAGCAGATCAGCAGGTCCTGTATGGCCACTCATCGCTAGGTAAAGAGCGGTCAACCCAGTCGCGGCGCTCCAGGCTATGCCCTCCTTCACATCGTTTCCAGTGTCGCTGGAATAGCCGGAGCTGCCATTTGCCTGCTGATTGGGGGCAAGCACACCGGCAATTGCCAGAGCCTGTGCGATGTGAGCGGGCCCGGTCCCCATCATTGAGGCCGCTGCGGCGACCGCAGCAAAGGCTGCCCAACGGCCGGATTGGCGGGTCGGGATGCCTTGCGGATTTTGCGCTGCGGCGATCCTTACGCCAATATCATAACCAGCGATGATTGCTGACACGAGTGTGCGGCCGGTCACTTTCGTCTGCGTGGCGAGGGTGAGGACGGTGGGAATCACGCAGGCGCCGGGGTGGCCGCGGGCTGCACGGTGCCCGTCGTCAAGATCAAGTGCGCAAGCTGCCGCCGCATTGCAGATGAGGGCGGCAACGGGAGCTGCTGTCTTTGCCGACATCCAGATTGGAGCGGTGCCCTGCCCGAAAATTAGTGGCGCCGACTGTCGCGTCGCAGTCGGGCCTTTTGCCTCCACGCCGGCAATGGCAGCACCAATCAGGTCAAGGACGCAACGCACAGCGGTTTCCTCGATTGAGGGCGGGCGCTCCACTTGCGAGACGCTGCATATGTGATCCGCCAAAATACCTGTCAGGTGCATGGTGATGTCCAGTCTGTGCCCCAGGCAGCCCATAAGCGATCGCTCTCGCGCCGCTTAATTCGAGGAGGAAAACCCGTCGCGCGCGCGTGCGTATTTCTCGAAGGTTGCCTGAGCGACGTAGAGGTCGAGCATTGGCAGTCCGACGCAGGTAATACATACGGGTCCAGCCTGCTTTAGATACCAATCCTGCGATGCCGAAAGTTCACGAATCCCCAACAGCGGTCCGACGGTCTCGAGGGACAGCCCATTCCGCCAAAAATGCAGGGCCAAGCTTTGCGACCTTCTGTGCGACACCATTGCGAGGCTGTCGCAGACGACGGTCCCGGTGCGAAGTGCGCGAACAAGATAGGGTTGCGGAACTTCATCGCCGCCCAGGTGGAGCGTCACTGCGTCAGCAAGGAGCTCCCTGTCCTCAAATATGGGTTGCCGGGCATTGGATGCAGTGACGACGAATGCGCAGTCGCAAAGCCGGCTATTATCCGCAACCGGGATCAGCGGGATCGTCGTTTGCGCACGCAGAACTCCTATCATTGGTTCTGCACCTTCAAACGTCCGGCTTCGCACGAAGATTTCTCGGATCCTATCCGAACCGATGTGGTCCAGGCACGAAATTGCGGCTCTGGCGACCGGCCCCGCGCCAAAGACAAAGACCGAAATCTTCTCTTGTTCGGGAAAGCACCGCTGAAACACCTTCGAAGCGTATGTTCCGGTTCGCGTCGCCGATATTGCGGTACCGTCGAGAATGGCTACGGGACGCATTGTCATTTTCTCCAACAGGACGATCGTGGACGTCGACCGAGGCAAACCGAGCCGCCGGTTAAACGCATTGGCGCCGATGATCTTAACCGCGCCGAATTCCGCATTGACGCTGTAGAGCGACGAAAGCTTCCATCCGAGGCGCTGCTCGGTAAAGTCAGCCTTGAAGGGTTGGAATTCCGGCCTGCTCCAGAACTCCTCCTCGGGCAATGAAAGAACCGCTTTACCGCCGAATGACTTGGCCGCCCGGATGTCGCGCCAGGCCGAATTGACGGTTTTGAGCAGTTCGGCAGTCGTTAGCTCGGCCCGCATCGATTGCAACGCGTCGAGGCCAATAAAGGTGACGGGCTCGGTGAAGCCTGCGTGACGATACATGATTGTTCCTCCGAAGATCGACAGTGCTGCGTGACGAGCGAGCGTCAAACCTTAACTTCTTCCGGCAACACGCGGGGTGAAGGTTTCGCAAAGCTTCGGCCTTGCCGGTAAAGCGACGGAGCAGCGCAGGATAAATCCAGGTAAATAGATGTGCGGTGGATCGGTTCGCCTAAATCCGACTAGGCCTACGAGTTCCCCGCAGGTCCTTGACGGCTAACGGCGCTATGATCAAACTTTTCGGGTTAATGGCCTTAGCCTTCGCTCATAATGTCGTTGAGCAGATCGCTGGCGCTGGCATATTCTTTGCCAAGACCTGCTTCGCTCTCCGCGTCGGCCGCGCTGATTTCCTGACCTAAAGACCGGACGCGCATCTCGTAATCGGCCAACATCCGAATTCCGGCTCTTACCGCCTCGGTTTCGGTTCCAAAACGGCCATTCCGGACCAAGTCAGACAAGATACCATCGTAGGTATCGCCCAATGAAAATGTCTTTGCTCGTGCCATGTATGCAATACTTTCGCTAACACGTTACATGCCATGCAGGCCGGCCGGACCGGCTCGGAGGTAGCAAGTGAAGCTAGGCATGTCAGTGGTTTTTGGAAACAGCGACTATCAGCGCAACGACCCTGCGGCGGATCCTCGGGTCCGCGATCTGTTTGAATGCACGGTTTAGCTCAATGCATTCGGGAGTGCCCAACCAGGCCAGGATCGCTGTGTCGATCGAGGCTGTCGAAGAGGTGACGCAGCGGGTCGAACTTGCGACTGGCTCAAACAGCGACGAGATCGGGACATGAAGCTTCCTCGCGATCTGTTGTAGACGGCTAGACCCGACACGCGAGAGCCCCACCTCATATTTCTGCACCTGCTGCGCGGTGACTCCGAGGGAGCGCGCAAGTTCGGGCTGGCTCATTCCCAGCCTTCGCCGGTGTTCCCGAATTCTGCCGCCGATGGCAAGATCAATGACATTTGGTTTTCGTACAGCCAGTTTCATGCCTTCCATTGCTGGACGTCAATTGTGAGATGCTCGACCGTTTGCCTCCCGACGCCGGCGTTACGCGCCATTTGACCTCAATCGTGTGACAGCCAGTCCGCGGCGATTACATACTATAGTTGATAAACTTAAATTCTGCAGGCTGGCATCAGTGGCGCATGGACATGCGCAAATTGGTCGGACGGAACTTTGCGCGCCTGCGTCGGGAAAAGGGTTTGACGCAGGAGGAAGTCTCGGCGCGCGCTGGCTTCAGCCAGCAATATTTGAGTGGCCTCGAGCAGGGCAAACGCAACCCGAGCATCGTGACGCTTTATGAACTTGCGCAGGCGCTCGGAGTCGACCACATGGACCTTGTGCGGCCGGATGTCCCGACACCATGAACCCACTTGACATGCGGTGTCGTGAATTTCGCGTTGCCAGGGCCCCCAGCGCCCAGGTTATTCGGCAATGCGGACGTCAACGCCGGACAATTCCAGGCGGTGGTCGCTCATCGGGATCCACTGGCGAACCTGCTGCAAACGCGCAGCATCCAGCATCGCGGTGATGACCGTGACGTCGCCGGCAGCACGCACGATAACGTCACCCCATGGATCGCAGATCATGGAATGTCCGAAGGTTCGCCGCTCTTCCCCTCCAGGCGCCAGATACGAGCCGCATTGGCCGCAGGCGGCGAGATAGGCCTGAAATTCGATCGCCCTGGCGCGGCACAACACTTCCCAGTGATCCTTTCCCGTCTGCTCGGTGAATGCCGCCGGAAGGATGAAGAGATCGACGCCTTCAGCTGAAAGCCGATTGAAAAGCCCTGAAAATCTGAGGTCGTAGCAGATGGCGCAGGCAACGCGGAATCCATTGATCTCATAGATCAGCGGCTGATCGCCGGGCGCGACTGTTGCTGACTCCGCGTAGACCTTGCCATCAGGTGCGGTGATGTCGAACAGGTGGATCTTGCGGTAGACGCCCACCTGCCGGCCGGCGGAATCGAAAACCACTGTCGTGTTGTAGATCCGCTCAATACCCGGACTTTTTTCCAGCAGGCTGCCAGCATGCACCCAGACCCGGTGTTTTGCGGCAAAGGCCTGGACCAGGGCATAGGCCTCGCCACCCGGAACATGGTCGGCAGCCAGGCGTTTGTCCTCAGCCGTTCCGCCAGTCCAGTCGAAATGCTCCGGCAGCACAATGAGGTCAGGATGCTCGCGAGCAACCGCCTGTTCCATCAAATCCTGGGCGGCTTTGAGATTGCGAGGCCGATCAGGCTGCGAATTCATTTGGATGAGCGCTATCTTCACGGGGAGGGGTCCTTCTGAAAGTCGAAGATTGAGCGGCCTGCGGACAGATGTGAGCGCAGAGCCGTGGACCGGCGCTGGCGTTCGATCGCCAGCATGGCAAGGTCCGCCATCCGCGTGGCGTCGGCGACAAAGACACCCTCGTTGTCGGCCAGGACGATGTAACCAGGCAGAACGGCGGTCGCGCCACAGGCGATCGGGACATTTACGGAGCCGCCGATCGCAAAGCTGCGGTTGGTGGTTTTCGACGAGCGTCCGCGGCACCAGACCGGCAGGCCGATTGCAACCAGTTCATCGATGTCGGTGCAGGGTCCGTCGATGACGACAGCAGCCGCACCCTTCGCCTTTGCGGCCGTGGCCACACCGCCGCCGACGCAGGCAATGTCGTCCCGGTCGACGCGTGAAATCACCAACACATCGCCAGGCAGCAGCAGGTCGATCGCCTTATAGATCACGATGCCGTCGCGACCCGGTGCCGCGACGGTGAGAGCAGTTCCAACGGCCCGCGCGGGAAAGACAGGCCGGATGTCATCGCTGACGAACCCGAGATGCTCTATGTGCCCGATGGTCGCCGTTTCTACATCGCGAAGCATATTCTGCAGAGCGATTGACGAGGACGGCGGGCGGTCATCAATGCGATAGATCGGCGTCATGGTGCCTGTCCTTCCGAAATCATAGGTAACGGGGTTCAGACGGGCCGTTCGCCCGCGGTCGTCGTGCGATGCATGATGCGGATCAGGGTCGGGTCGAAGCCATCGCGCCGGTGCATGGTGCAGCGATTGTCCCACATCATGATGTCGCCCTCATCCCACCGCTGGATAAAGACTTCCTGTCCCTTCGTTGTGTGCTGCCACAGCTCCAGGAGCAGATCCTCGCTCTCATCCAGAGGCAGGCCGACAATCCATGCGCCCTCGGTGGTGCCACCGAGATAAAGGGCCTTGCGGCCTGTCTCCCCGTGGGTTCGCACCAGCGGATGAACAATGCCGCTCCACTCCCGAAAATCCTTGGCTTCGGGCACGCTCTTGCCAAGTCGCAGCTTACCGGTTTTGTCATAGACGTTCTGGAAGAAGATCTGCCGCCCGTCGGTCATCTTTTTCAACGAATCCGGCAAGGTTTCGAAGGCGCTGTAGGTCGACAGGAAATAGGTATCGCCACCAGACGGCGGCACGGTCACCGCGCGCAGGATTGCACCTGCGGGCGGCCGTTCGTAAAACCATGTGTCCGTATGCCACGTCGCCTCGCTGTTGCCCATTGCTCCGCTCGGCTTGCCGTCCTTCATGGCGTTGCTGATCACGAGGATTTCCGGATGGTCCGGATGGCCGCCTTCCTGCTTCTGTTTGGGGTGAATGACGAACTCGCCGAAATGGCGCGAGAATTCCACCTGTTGTGCATCGGTGATGCCGGCTTGTCTGAAGCGCAGCACGCCATATTGCAGCCAGAAACGGCGAAGCTCCTCGATGTCATGGGCGTCGTAAGAATTAAAATCGAAGCCTTCGATATCGGCGCAGACATTGCTTTGGTTCTGAACCGCCCGTAGTCTTTCCTTCATCAGCATTTCCTGTCTCCTTTGGTAGCCTTCCTCTAAGGCCACCATCATCCTAGAAGTGACCGCCGCGGGGTTTCCAATACCGATCGGCGCGCATTGATAGGGCCGAACTATGGATTGCGGATCAGTCGGAGAGGACCTGCACGTCGTGCGGATCGATCCCGAGCGCAACAGTGCTTCCAGGCTCCGGCGGGCTGGAAGACCGGCCCGAGCGGACAAGGACGGTGAGGGCCAGCCCGTGTGCGATCTCGACCAACAGTTCTTGATGGGCGCCCAGGTTGACGATCCGCCGAACGACACCGTCAAGGCGGTTTTGCCCAGGCATCAATTCTTGTGTCCCATCCAGAAGCGCGATGCTCTCGGGGCGAATGCAACAGGATCGAACGGCCTGCGGACCTGTGAGGCACGCCGAGCGAAGAACAATCGGACTTCCTTCGACGTTGAGGGTGAGAAACGCGGCTTCCCGAACGTTCTTGCTGACGGACAGGATATTGGATCGTCCGATGAAATCGGCGACGAAGCGCGACGCGGGATTCCTGTAGATCGAATTTGGCTTCCCCTGCTGGGCGATGGCTCCCTGCCACATGACCACGATCCGATCAGACATGGCCATCGCTTCTTCTTGATCATGGGTGACGTAAACGAAAGTCATACCCAGCTGTTCGTGGATCTCCTTGAGTTCGATCCTCATGGCTTCGCGCAGCTTCAGGTCAAGATTGGAGAGCGGTTCATCGAGCAACAAGACCGTTGGGCGGGGCGCGATGGCGCGCGCCAGGGCAACCCGCTGCTGCTGGCCACCGGAAAGGGCCTTTGGGTAACGCCCACCCAGGCCATCGAGGCGAACGCTACGCAAAGCGGCCTCGACGGCCGGCCCGATTTCGGCCTTGGGCGTGCCGCGCATGCGAAGCCCAAAACCGACATTTTCAGCCACGGTCATATGGGGAAATAACGCGTAGTTCTGAAACACGAGACCCAAATTGCGTCTTTCCGGCGGGACGCGCGTCTGACTTTTTCCCCGAACGCGAATGTCGCCACTACTTGGGGTATTGAAGCCCGCGATCATGTTGAGTGTTGTGGTCTTGCCGCAGCCGGAGGGTCCGAGAATGCTGACGAATTCGCCGCGCGGAATCTGGAGGTTCAGATCCTTGACGACCGGGAGGCCGGCAAAGGACTTGCTGACCGAGACGAGTTCAATGTCGAAATTGTTCATTTGCTTCCACCATGCAGTTGGGCCGAGAAACCACCGATCTTCTCGAACAGGAAAATCACCGCCAGGATGAAGATCATCGACGCGACGTTGACGGCCGCCATCACCGGATCGAGGCTGTATTCGAGGTAGTTGATCACCGCGATCGGCAGCGTGGTGTCGCCGGGGCGGACGAGAAAGACGGACAAGGGGATGTTGTTGAACGAGATGATGAAGGCGAAGGTGACCCCCGACAGCACCCCCGGCTTGATCATCGGCAACACGATATGCTGCAGCCTCTGGCGCTTGGTTGCACCCAGGCTTTGGGCCGCGCGATCAAGATTTCCGTCGAAATTGGCAAGGGACGTCGCCGCCATGCGGGTCACGAAGGGCAGGGCGAGCACGACATGGGCGGCAATCAGAGCGGGTGTACCGAGAATACCCTGCAGGCCGATGATCGACAGGAACAGCACGATCGCCACGCCCTTGACGATCTGCGGCACCGACAGTGGCGACAAGAGGCCCGCCATGATCGCCGTGGCACCCGGGATCCGCTCGTAGACGATCGCGTAGGCAGCCAGAATTCCAAGCACGCCGCTGATCGCCGCGACGAGGGTTGCGATCCTGACGCTCAGCAAAAACGGCTGCAGCCATCGATCGGTCAGCAGGTCGCCATACCAGTCAAGCGTCCATTCCCACGGAAGGAAGGTGACAGCGGAGGACGGGCTCAACGAGGCGGCGACCACGACCGCAAGCGGCAGGGTGATGAACACCAGGACCAGACCGACCGCGAGCCAGAAAAGAACTGCCAGAACTCTGTTCACGACTTTTCTCCTTCCCGGTTGCTTCTTTGGGCGCTCCGGCGTGTTTCGTATCGGATGCCGAGGAACGAGACTGTGAGCATCATGACGAGAAGCCCGACTGCCATGACGGCGGCGAAGCGCCAGTCGATGTAGAAGAGCACTTGCTCGTAGATCATCGTCGCAAGCACCTTAAAACGGGCGCCGCCAAGGAGCGCCGGCGTGGCATAGGCGCTTGCTGCCATCGTGAAAGAGATCAGCAGTGAGCTGACGATCCCCGGCACCGACAGCGGCAGGATGACGTGGCGAACGACGGAGAGCCGTGATGCGCCAAGCATCTGCGCTGCCCTCTCCAGATTGGGATCGATGCCCTGGATGCTCGTCGTCAGGGACAGGATGCCGAAGGGCAGGACGACATGGGTCAGGCCGACAACGACTGCAAAGAGGTTCTTCGACAGGGGAAGCGGCGAAGCGATGAGACCTAGATTCATCAGCGCATCATTGATGAACCCTCGATCCTCAAGAATGATGAGCCAGCCGTAGGTGCGCAAAACGACGCCGGCAAGCTCCGGCGCCAGCGCCAGCGCAAAGACTACCGCCCGCCAGCGCGAGCGCGACCGTGCCAGAAAGTAGGCAATTGGATAGCCAAGAACCGTCACGCTCAGTGCGACGAGTATCGACATCATGGCTGTGCGATACAGACCGGCAAGCGACAGACCGTCGGAGAAGAAGCGCTGATAATGGGCAAACGTCGGCGCAAGGGTCTGACCATCCGTGAGACTCATCCCGATCATGACGCCCATGGGCAGCGCAAAGAAGACGGTCAGCACGAGACAGGAGGGAGCGAGAACCAGGTAGCCCGACCTTTTAGGCGGCGCAGCCGGCATCGCTACCGGCGCGGCAAGCGCAATCGTAGACATGGAACCGCCCTCTCACTTGGCCTGCGAAACGACGTCGCGTTCCCAGCGCTCGCCCCATTCGCCTAGCTTGTCGGCAACTCGCGCGAGATCCGGCAGATTCAGACTCTCAAGATCCGCTTCCGTCGTGATCTGACGCTCGCGAATGTCGGAGGGGATATCGATGTCGATCCGGGCACTTCCGACTTTGTAGCCGGTCACCCATGCTTCCTGGCTGGACTTTTCGAGGAAGAATTCGATGAAGGCCATGGCGGCTTGCTTGTTCTCAGCACCAACAGGGACGTTCAGCGTCGCGATCAGCGGGATCGTACCCTCTTTTGGGCGGACATAGTCGACCGGAACGCCCTGATCGACGAGAAGCTGGGCACGCCCGTTCCAGAACGGCATCGCCCACACAGTCCCGTCCTTGATGTAGCTTTCGAGGATTGCCGAGGATTGTTCGAAGCCGATCGACTGGCGTGCAAGCTCAGCCATGGCGGTAAAACCGGGACCGACGTTTTCGATCATATTGCCACCGCGGGCGACCGACATGATTTCAAGGAGAAAGACCGCCATGATGTTCTGGAACGTCGGCAGGATGATCTTGCCCTTG
This sequence comes from Pararhizobium sp. LjRoot235, assembly GCF_964254145.1. Taxonomy (NCBI): domain Bacteria; kingdom Pseudomonadati; phylum Pseudomonadota; class Alphaproteobacteria; order Hyphomicrobiales; family Rhizobiaceae; genus Pararhizobium; species Pararhizobium sp. LjRoot235. Next base: position 181,120 of record NZ_CAXUSP020000003.1, read on the forward strand.
AGCTCGGGCGCCAGAAGCGACGACCAGGAGGTTGGAGGAGAGGTCAGCTTGTCGGTGCGGTAAAGCAGCGACATATACTGGACCTCATGGACGGCGCCGCAGGGACCGGCCACTTCCGAAAGCCTTGGCGCAAGTTTCCCAAGATTTGGGATCGCCGCGGCGTCCAGCTTCTCCAGGAGCCCTTCCTTACAGCCCTGGAGCGACTGCGAGGCGGTCATGACGCTGACGTCAAACCCGGGCTGGCCCTTGGTGGCCTTGATTTTCGCGTAGTCCTGGGCAGCTGATCCGACAGCGTCATAGACGACATCGATACCGGACTTCTCCTCGAACGGCTTGATAATCCGCTCCTCGATGATGGCCTCGTACGGCCCGCCATAGCTGTTGACGATGAGAGTTTCGGCAAAGGCCGGCCCCGGTGCTCCGCCCAACGCAAGCACAAGACATAGAGGAAGGCATCGATCCACATTCACGGCAGGGTCTCCCGGTTTCATTGTTCCCGGGAGGATGGTGATGGCTGGGGGAAGTCGGGTCTAATATGGATTGTCAGCCATTGTTAAACGTGGGCTATCAATGGCCTACTGAGAAGTCAGTACGATTTCTTAAGCAGGTCGGCAGCCTCCACACCAAGAGCCGTCGAAAGCCGATCAACTACGTCTATGCTCGGGCTGTATATCGAGCGCTCAAGGGAGCTTATGTAGGTTCGGTCAAGGTCGGCGCGGTGAGCAAGTTCTTCTTGCGACAGCCCTTTCGACTGGCGAAGGCGTCGCAGATTTTTTGCAAATGTTTCGCGTATCTCCATACACGCCAGAGAAAGCGGTTGTAGAGTATTCAACCACGGAGTATTCTCTACATTCACTCCGTCGAGACGTCTGGGTTTGATGTCGACCTCTCTCGGATTCCCATAAAAGTGAGATGGACGGATCACTGGCATATGGAACTTCGCCAACTCCACTATTTTGTCGCGGTTGCCGAAGAGCTTCATTTTGCACGGGCAGCATCGAGAGTACACATCGCCCAGCCAGCATTGAGCACGCAAATCCAGTCTTTGGAACGCGAGCTCGGTGTCCAGTTGCTGGTTCGCACGACACGAAGGGTCGAGCTGACCAGGGCAGGGGCCACCTTCTATGATCGGTGTGTGCGCATCTTGAGCGACATCGACTTGAGCGCGGAGATCACCAGATCGGTCGCGGGCAAGACAGTCACGAGAATCAGGATCGGAACAATATACCCCGCCACCGTGGGTCTGCTACCGGCATTCCTTGCCCGTATCGCCAGGAAGTATCCGGAGATTCAGCTACATGTTTCGAGCGGCACCACCGACGACATCATCCGTAACCTCGAAAGCGGGCAAATCAATCTCGGCTTTATCCGGCCGGTGGAGAACATTGGGGCTCTGCGGTTCGTTTCCATTGCTCATGAGAACTATCTGCTGGCGGTAGAAAAAAGCAGTGTGCTCGCATCCCGACAGGAGATCTGCGTTGAAGACCTGCGTGACCAGAAAATCATCTCGTTCTCACGGCAAAACCTCTCCTACACGGAGAGATATTTCGCCGAGAAGTTCGCTGAACATGATTTGACACGGAACATCGCCTACACGTGCGATGATACTTTTTCGCTGGTTTCGTTGGTCTCGGCCGGGCTTGGGATCGGTTTTGCGCCGGAATGGACGGGGGAGCTTCCGAACCGCAATGTCGCGCTTCGGAAAGTACGGGGTGTCGACTTCCGGATCGGGCTTGGTATTGCTTGGAACTCAGAGGATCCGACGACGTCACGCAATGACATCGTCGATATTGCGCGGTCGTTGGCTCGGCAGCGCTAAAGAACCAACGACAATCCGCCTAAGGATAATCTCAAAACCTGGACAAAGGCTGACTCAGGACGATCCTGACGCGAGCCGTGACCGGCCAGACTAGGCAGATTCTCTGATCTTGATCTTGAAGGGCAAGATAATGCTGCGTTCCGTGGTCTTTTCCCTCAGCGCGTTTTCAATCAACTGCGCAATGGCCGGCCCGTAATCAAACGCTGGAACCGTGACAGTTGACAGCCACGGAGCCAGCCAATCATTCAGGCGGTTGTCGTCAAACCCCATCAAGATGACGTCCTTGGGAACCGCGAGACCGAGTTCCATTGCTGCGCGATGGACGCCGTAGGCGATCATATCGTTACCGCAAAAGATAGAGAGCCGTTTCTTGTGCTTTAAAAGCAATTTAAGACCGTGCTCGTAACCGGCTTCCATGGTGTACGCGCCTTCCACCTTTTCGAGGAGCGCTCTGTCGCCGAGACCGGCTATGAACCCATCAAGCCGCTCGCTGCTTCCTGAATAGGTTTTCGGCCCGTGAATCGCCACGCAGTTCTGGTACCCACGCTCAGCGAAGTATTTCCCTACCGCGACGCCGGCCGCGAAATTGTCGACGCCGACATAGGGAGCGTCAATTCCCTCAGCGGGGCGCCGGTTCACGAAAATTATGTTGTTTTGCCTGGCACACAATTCACGCAATCTCGGCGTATCTATCGCGCCTTGAAGGACGATGGCGCGCGCGCGGAGACCTTGCGCATCCGAAAGCAGCCGGTCCTGTTGCTCTGCATTTTCCGCCGCGTTTGCCAGAACCATGGAAAGACCGGACGACTTCAACGCGGTTTCCACCGATGCGGCGACGTCGGCGGTGAAATGATTCGATGCGTCGGGAACGAGCATTACCACCACCCTGCTGCGGGCAAGGCGAAGCGATCGGCCGATTTCCGAAGGTGTATAGCCGAGGGTCTCGGCTGCTTTTTTGACACTTTCAAGTGTTCGAGGCGCGATCGCATCGGCTTTCCCGCTGAAATACCGCGACACGGTCGCCGTGGATACGCCCGACAGGCGCGCGACATCGTGAACAGTGGGCGGCTTGGTCATTGCGGAAAACTCGTCTCACAATTCAATTCTTGGACCTGTCCCTTTTGTAAAGCGGAAGTCTCGGAAAGCGACGACTGGTCACCATGAAGACACCCTTCATGGTCAATAAGACGTCGTCAAGTACCAATTTTGTTCGCTCAACGACATAAACGTCTGAAGTCATTGAAGGAGCCGCCAACTCGGGTCTCGTCCGCGTCGACTGCAGGCACCTAAAACTATAGGTCGGTGAAGCTCGGCTTGCCGCAATCCCAAGAGAAATTCTGAAATACTGGCGTGTCAGCGCAACGGATATTCTAATAGCTTCCGGGTAAGAAAATCAGCGCCTCCCCACCAGCCACCGTTTTGCTCTCGAGGAATTCATTAGTCTGGAATTCGCTCGAAACGCACATGTAATCGTTGACATCGGCAAAATAACTTCGTTGTATACGTTAACATCAGGCCTGTGAGGCGACGCAGAGCCCCGGATCGGATAGTTTATTGGGATTACGCTCGGTCATGAAAGGAACGTCGATATGATGCGCATCGGAATTTTGGGCTGCGGGAGAATCGGACAAGTCCATGCTCATTCGATCCAGCGAATTCCTGCAGCAAAGCTTGTTGCCGTCGCCGACGTTTCCGCAACCGCTGCTGAAGCGGCTGGGCGCCGGTTTGGCGTCGAGGTGCGCAATGCCTCAGACCTTATTGCCGCCAGGGACATCGATGCGGTCGTGATCGCGACGTCAACTGCAACTCATTTTGATATGATTCACGCAGCAGCGGCAGCAAGCAAAGCAATCTTTTGCGAAAAGCCGATCGACCTTTCGTCCGAGCGAGTCAGAACCTGCATCGAGGCGATCGAGAAGGCCGGAGTGCCGTTTATGACCGCCTTTAACCAGCGGTTCGATCCGCATTTCGCAGCCCTACAAAAGCGAGTCGAGGACGGCGAGATAGGAGAAGTTGAAACGATCTCCATAACGTCCCGAGATCCTGCGCCTCCGCCAGTCAGCTATATCCAAGGTTCAGGGGGACTTTTCCGCGATATGATGATCCACGACCTCGATATGGCGCGTTTTGTTCTGGGAGAGGAACCCGCGCAAGTCTTTGCAGTCGGGTCCAACCTAGTTGACCTGGCTATCAGAGATGCTGGCGATGTGGACACAGCAGCAGTAATCCTTACGACGTCCACTGGTCGGATTTGTCAGATTACAAACTCTCGCAGAACGACCTACGGATATGACAAACGTCTTGAAGTACATGGATCAAAAGGCATGTTGCGTGTCTCGAATGTCCCGGAAAATCTCGTCGAGAGCGCGAGCAGCGCGGGCTTCGAAAAAGCACGTGCGCAGCCATTTTTTCTTGAACGGTTTGGGGCCGCCTATCTCGCCGAGATGGAGTATTTTGTGGAAGCGGTTTCGGCGGGTATTAAGCCCATTCCCGATGCGCAAGATGGCCTTCGCGCGCAATTGATCGCTGATGCCGCGACCCAATCCTGGCAAGAAGGTCGGCCCGTGTCGGTCGCCCGCTAGCCCACCTCTATAACTCAAAGCAGGAACTCCAATGAAGGTTGCATTTATCGGGTTGGGTCGCGTGGCCGAACTTCACGTCGAAGCACTTCGCCAACTTGGCGCACACACATTTGTTGGAGGATGGAGCCGATCATCAAGCAAGGCGGATAGGTTTTGCCAGCAATTCGGCGGGACCGCCTATCCCACGGTTGAAGATCTGCTTGGCGATCAACATATCGACGCTGTACTTGTCGCGACAAGTACAGCCTCACACTTCGAGTACGCGAAGCGTTCGCTGATGGCGGGAAAGCATGTGCTTTTAGAAAAGCCGCTCTGCGAGGCAGCCTTGCAGATCAGGGAACTCGCAGAAATTGCCACCGCGCAGAATCGAACCTGCATGCCCTCGCATAATTACGTCTATGCGGAGAGTATGAGGCGGTTGAACGCGCACATCAAAGCCGAGCGTCTTGGGAAGATTGTGAACTTTTGGGCGATCTATAACAAGCGGCACGACGCATCGATTGGAGAACCGGATCTAACGATGCGGGAGCTTATGGTGCACCATGCTTATTGCATGCTTTACTTCTTAGGCCGGCCTTCACATGTATATGCGACTGGCACCAATGTTCATTTCACGGACAAGAACGCCCACGACCAACTGATGATTACAGCAGAATATTCTGATGGAAAGATTGCCAATCTGTGGGGCAGCTTTTCCGCGGATGATCGAAGCCGCGAGCCTTGGTCATGTTACTTCAAGGTCATCGGCATGGAGGGTAGCGGTGTTGTGCCGTGGGACGTCACCAAATTTGGCGACGCGACCACCCCGTTCTGGGACGATGCGACCTACTGGGACAGCTTCCTGCAGGTACAGAGCTATTTTCTCGACGAATGTTTGACTAAGTCTCAGGCGCCGCTGTCGACACTTGAAGATGCATATGATGCTGCTGTGTTCCTAGACGCTGCACGTCGGTCTCTGGTGGAAAGACGCCGAATTGAAATCGACTATTCCTAGGGAGGCATGAAAGGGCTACGTCCGCAGTGGCAGACCTCTGGTGTCAGCGAAGCCACAGGGAAAGCTCCTTTCGGAAAAGCGGAGCGACAGCGAGAATCCGAATCGCTGCAGTCCGCGTTTGCGCCTGTTGCAATTCATAACTGGTTCTGGACCTGAAATTCGCGTCTAGCCAGGAAGTGGGCGATGCTAAGTCGAAAACTTTCAAGAGGAACAGTCAGGTAGGTATCCGCGAGTGGGGAAGCAGGTGTCGCGCTCGCCTGAGGCGCCCCTCAGCTTCAACAACTTGGCCATGATTGAATTGTAGAAGCGAGAGCCGGCAAACTGTTGGACTCGTGGGTAAGTGGCCTCTGATAAATGCCGAGACAGATTTTCAGCAAAGGAGCCAAGGCTTTCCGTTAGTGCTGCAAGGCGACTTTCTGTCGTGTGGCACTTTGAGCTCCCCCGAGATTGCAGAGGAAGTGATGGTCAGTTTTAGAAGTATTGAGGTCTTCTATTGGACGGCGCATCTGCGAAGTTTCTCGCGCGCCGCCGACCGGCTCAACACGACGCAGCCGACGATCTCGCAGCGTCTCCGCGCTATGGAAGAACTGATCGGTGAGCCGTTGTTAAACCGCGCGGCAAAACCAATCGCACTGACCTCTGCGGGACGTACGCTATTTCGCCATGCAGAGCTACTTTTGCGGCAGGTTGCAGCAATGGAACGTGACCTCGATCTGAGCCGTCATATGGAAGGTACCATTCGTTTGGGTGTTTCCGAGACGATCGTACAAACCTGGCTCGCAACGTTTCTGGAACAGGTGGCCCGACACTTCCCCAAACTCGACATCGATATGACCGTGGATGTCACGCCTTCGATGATGAATGCCCTACGCGACGGCGATATCGATATCGCGCTGATGCTCGGCCCTACGATCCTCGATGGTTTTACGTGTATCGAGCTGAAAGACTATCCGCTGAAATTCTATGCCGTTCCCGGTCTCGTCCCGGGCAACGCCATTTCGCTACGGTCGATGCCGAGCATCCCGATCATAACCTATCCGCGCAACACCTACCCTTATATCTATCTACGGGAGACGTTGTTCCGGCAAACGGGCCGCAACCCCAGGATATTCACAAACTCCTCGATCTCAACGATAGAGAGAATGGCGCTGGACGGCCTCGGTGTGGCGCTCGTCGCCGAAGGAACCCTGAGCGGCGAGAGCATGAAGAAACTGAAGACGGTCGATAGTGACATCGACCTGAAACCGTTGAGCTTCTACGCTTACTTCCAGGCAGGCGTGCAGCACGACACATTCGAACAGCTTGCCGAAATAGCCGCACAGGTTGCCGCCGGCGCGCCCTGAGGCTTCGTCACATTCAATTTTCTTATAGGAACTGATCGAATAATATAATTTCACTTGTACGGGCTGTCGCGTTTCAATCTCCCTAACGAATAGGGGGACGCGAATTGGTCGACAACGCCACAGAAAGCCATTTCGAGCCGACGAAAGCCTTGATTGATGAGGCAAGGCGGCGGATTGCACCTTTTGCGATCCGCACGCCGATCATCGAAAGCGACGCGCTTAACCGGCTAATAAGTGCCCGGGTCTTCCTAAAGCCGGAAAACCTGCAGCGCTCCGGCTCTTTCAAGCTGCGCGGCGCCTTGAACCGGGCCCTGCAACTGGATGCGACAGCGCGTGAGGGCGGGATTGTCGCCTGGTCGTCCGGGAATCACGGTATCGCCATTTCCTATGTTGCGAAAGAACTGGGCATAAAGGCCACGGTATTGATGCCGCAGGAGGCTCCACGCACGAAAATTGACAGCGTGCGAAGGAACGGGGCGATCGTGCAACTTTACGACAAAACCCGGGAAGTGCGCGAAGAGATCGGCGCAAGGATCGCTCAGGAAACCGGCGCCGTGATCGTTCCGCCTTATGACGATCCCTATGTCATGACTGGTCAGGCAACGCTTGGAGCCGAAATCTCCGATCAGGTTGCGGAAATAGGGTGCTGGCTGGATGCCGCCCTCTTTCCATGCTCAGGGGGCGGGCTGGTCGCTGGCGCCGCCTGCGGCGTCCGCAGCGCGATGCCAGGCACCGCGATCTACAGTGTGGAACCACAGCACTTTGACGGTATGGCCCTCTCACTTGCCGCCGGCGAACGCCGGACCGCCTTGTGTGACGGAACGTCGATTTGTGACGCGCTGCTCGTGCCGACCCCGGGAGAACTCACCTACCCCGTCTGCAGGGATCACCTCGCGGGTGGGGTGACTGTGTCGGACCCGGATGTCGTACGGGCCGTTCACTTTGCCTACCGCGAGCTGAAACTGGTCGTTGAACCTGGTGGTGCGGTCGCTCTTGCGGCGGTCCTCGCCGGTAAGGTCGACGTCAAAGGAAAGACCGTCGCCATCGTGTTGAGCGGCGGCAATGTCGACGCCGAAAAATTCGCCTCCTATCTGACCACTCAAGCTTGAACCCGGGAGCTGACAATGCTTGATCTGCAAAGCGTCAAGGGCCAGAATATTGCCCAGACAATCGAGAACTTCATGACGCTTGATCTCACGGGCGTAGGCCTCATAGGCAAGATCTACAACGCGCTGCAATCGCGTCAACCTGGCCCCGCCTGTATGAATGCCGCCAATCTTATCGTCGATATTATTCGCGAGTGCGGCGGTCCGATCGTCATCGCGACGGGGTTTCCCGAGGGAGGCGGCGTTCCCGAGACGGATGGACCCGTTGGCGCGGCGCTCCTGGCCCGCGCTCTATTCCTGGGGCTTGGTGTTGAGACCGTTATCGTTACCGATGAGGACTGGCTCGGCATGATGGAGGGGACATGTCGAGGGGCCGGACTTGCGCCGCTACCTTTCCCCAAAGATGGTAGGATCACGCCGGTCGATTTTGTCCGTCCGGTTTATATACGTACCGTTCCGAAGGACGAAGCAGGATGCAGGATTATCACGGACCAGCTTCTCGAGGTGACAAAGCCTTCGTTGGTAATTTCGATCGAGCGGCCCGGCCAAAACGACAAGGGCCTCTACCACGGACTCGGCGGGCGGCCGCTGGACAATCTTGTCGCAGATCTTGACCAGTTCTTCTTGAGCGCAAAAAAGCGCGAGATTCCGTTCATTGCCATTGGCGATGGGGGCAACGAGCTCGGCATGGGGCTGATCGGTGAAGATCTTAAAGCTTTTTCTCCCAAGGCCAAGGACAGCGGACACCCTGGTCGCGGCGGCGTTGCAGCTGCAACCTCGGCGGACCACCTCATCGTAGCGAACGTCTCGAACTGGGGAGCCACCGGGTTGATTGCAGCGCTTTCAGCGCTTTTGGAGAAGCCATCGATCTTTCACGGCGGCGCATTGGAGCGCAGATGCATAGAACAATGCGTCTCGTTCGGGGGTGTTGATGGCATGTTCATGGGACCGGAGCCGGCCGTCGACGGAATTTCTGCTCGGGAGTGGGAAGGGCTCGTCGAGGCGCTACGCAACACGCTTGATCGACTGGCCGGGAGGGTCATCGGATGGAAAGGTGATAGCGGGGATTGGCGTCAGTTGAAGTGAGCAAAACGATGACAACGATCGATAGTCGCTTGACCAAGCTCGGCTTGAAAATCCCTCAGGTGAATGCTCCGCAGGGCAACTATCTGCCATATGTGCGCACCGGCACGTTGATATTCGTTGCCGGGCAGGGGCCGCGAAAGGACGGGAAACTCGTTTACAAAGGCGTCGTCGGGGAAGACCTGACCCTGGAAGACGGGCAGGATGCAGCCCGCCTTTGCGCGTTGAATATCTTGGGGCAGCTCCAACACGCTTGTGACGGAGATCTCGATCGTGTGGTGCGTATGGTTCGCCTCGCCGGTCTCGTTCGCTGCGCAGATGCCTTTGAGAATCAGGCATGGGTGCTCAATGCGGCATCCGACCTTATCTGCCACGTGTTTGGCGAAAAGGGAAAACATGCCCGAATTGCATCAGGCACCAACGCTCTGCCGTCTGGAATGGCAGTTGAAATCGAAGCAGTCGCGGAACTCGCATCCTAGTCATGGAAACTCCTCGCCTGTACAGCTGCTACTGCAATACAAAGGTCGGCGCTGTGCAACACCGAACCCGCCTGAGCCCTGTGGATTTCAGTCGGGCAGGCCTTGGGGACGCTGGTTGCCGTGATCTATACTCGTTGCAGCCGAATTGACGACCGACACAATCCTTTTGAACGCCAAGAGTTTTGCCTCAGCCTGCAGCGTTTGAGCCTCGCTCAGCAAGACTATTTCCTCGACCATCCCCGCTCGAAAATGCGGGTTCGTGAGTGCAATTGCGAAGGCGATCGCGGCCGCGGCAAATGCAGTCAGCTGAATACGCTGCCTCTGATGAGGTGTGAGCATTGTTCCCTCCATTTTATAAAATCTTACGCTCGTTAAAACCGGCGTCAATCAAAATGTAATCGTTGACATCGTGTATTTCGTGGTGTTGTATACGTTAACATCGCAAAATGGCGACGAGCTCTAGCGGGCTCGCGGAGATCTGAAATAGGGGCACCGGGGGCTTTGGCCCGCCCTTCATTGGAGGCTTATCAGTGAAAAAATTGAATGTTGCGCTCATTGGCACCGGCTTTATGGGCAAGGCCCATTCCATCGCCACCGCGGTCGTGCCGATCCTGTTTGGTTCACCGGTCGAGATTGAGCGCAAGGTGATCGTCGATATCGACGAGGAGTTGGCGCAAAACGCTGCCAAGCAGTATGGCTTTGCGGAACACGCAACCGATTGGCGCCAAGTTGTATCGCGCCCCGACATCGATATCGTCGATATCTGCACGCCCAACGACACGCATGCGGCGATTGCGATTGCTGCGGCCAAGGCAGGCAAGCACATCATGTGCGAAAAGCCGATGTCGATGACGGTGGCCGAAGCTGAGGAGATGCTTGCCGCCGCCAACAAGACCGGCGTGGTAACGATGGTGTCCTACAACTACCGTCACACACCCGCCCTGCAGATGGCCAAGCGCCTGATCGATGAGGGCCGTATCGGCGACATCCTGACCTTCCGCGGTTATTACCTTCAGGATTGGGGCGCTGATCCAGAAAAGCCGCTCTCCTGGCGCTTCAACAAGGCGCTGGCGGGTTCCGGTACGCTTGGCGATATCGGCACGCATGTGATCGATGCCGCACGCCTGCTCGTCGGCGAATTCGAGCAGGTGAATGCGATCGTCAAGACCTTCATCCCGGAACGCCCGCTGCCGGCAGGTCGGTTCTTTGGACCGAGCGGTGCCGCGTCCTCGGAAAAGGGCAAGGTCGATGTCGACGATACCGCGCTGACAATGATCAAGTTCACAGGCGGAGCGCACGGCACGATCGAAGTAACGCGCAATGCCTGGGGCCATCATAACCAACTCGGCTTCGAGATCCACGGAACCCGCGGCTCGATCGCCTTCGATTACCAGCGTCTCAACGAACTGCGCGTCGCCTTTGCCGACGATCCGGCTGACGCCTTCGGCTTCCGCACGATCTATTCCGGTCCGAACCAGCCGTTCGGCGACAAGCTGTGGCCGGTTGCCGGCATGGGGCAGGGCTACATCGATATCAAGTCGATCGAGTGGTACAACTTCCTGCAGGCCATCGCCGAGAACAAGCCGGCTTCGCCGAACTTCAAGGACGGCGTGCAGATCGAGCGCATCGCCGAAGCCATTCTCGTCTCCGGACAGACCGGCGCCTGGGAAACCATCAAGCAATCTGCAGCCTGAGGGAGCGTGTGCGATGACGATCAAGCTTGCAATGCACACCTGGCCTTATGCAAGCAACCCGACGTGGTTGCCGGCCTATACGCTTGAAGAAACCATCAAGCGCGTCAAGAAGAGCGGCTATGACGCCATCGAGATCGGAGCGGCCAGCCCGCATGTCTTTCCACCGACGCTGAGCCCGCAACGGCGCAAGGATCTCGGCCAGATGCTGAAAGACTATGGGCTTGAACTGGCAGCCATGCTGCCGGCCCATGGCGGCGGTCCCGGCAACAACGTCGCTTCGCCGATCCCGGAAGAGCGCCGCTGGGCGATCGACCATTACAAGGACATGGTGCAGCTAACCGCCGACTGGGGCGGCAAGCGGCTGATCTGCCTGCCGGGCTGGTATATCTTCGGCACGACCTATCGCCAGGCATGGGACTGGGCTGCGCAGGCGATCGGCGAAATCGCCCGCTTCGCAAAGGACTTCGACGTCGAGATCGTGATCGAGCCGACGCCGGAAGACAGCAACATCGTCAATACCTGCGACAACACCATCGACATGATGAAGGATGTCGGCGAGCCGAACGTGCGCCTGATGTTCGATAGCCATCACGTCATCACAGAGAAGGAAGTAATGACCGACTACGTCCATGCCATGGGCAAGGACCTGGTCCACATCCACGCCTCCGACAACAACCGACTGCCACCGGGCATGGGCAGGGGTGACTTCCCGGCTCTTATCGACGCGCTGCAGGAAACCGGCTTCGACGGCTATCTGTCGATGGAATGCGGCTTCCACCAGCGCGGCATCGAACCCGACTGGGTCGCCCGCGTCTCGCTCGAATACCTCAAGCCGCTCGTCGACGCCGCAAATGCCAAAACGGCAGCTTGAAAATGTAATCGTTACCATTAGCCGTCCGTAATGGAGAAGGACGGTCCGGAAAATCCTGGGTGCGTCCGGACACTCAACCAAGAAAAAGGGGAATACGACATGAAGAGAATGATCATTGGAACTGCGATTTTGGCTCTTGCGGCGTCAGCTGCGCAAGCCGGAGACATCGGAGTGTCCATTTCGCACAGCGACTCGTTCCTGGCCGTCATGGTCCAGGGGATGAAAGAGGAGGCGGCAAAGACGAGCCAGCCTCTCCAGATCGAGTTCGCCGAGGCCGATGTGAACAAGCAGCTTTCCCAGGTACAGAACTTCATCGCTGCCAAGGTCGACGCGATCGTCGTGAACGTGGTCGAAAGCTCCGCCTCTCCGACGATCACCAAGATGGCTGCGGATGCCGGGATACCTCTGGTCTACGTGAACAACACGCCGAGCGATCTTGCAAGCCTCGGGCCGAAGACTGCCTTCATCGGCTCCAATGAAATTGATGCCGGTACGCTCGAAACGAAGGAAGTATGCCGCGTCCTGAAGGAAGAGGGCAAGACCGAGGATGCTGGCATTGTCATCATCCAGGGCATTCTTGCTCAACACGCCGCCGAACAGCGCAGCAAGGCTATTCACGACGTCATCGCGACGCCGGAATGCAACTTCATGAAGATCATCGACGAGCAGTCGGCGAACTGGGATCCGGTCAAGGCGCAGGACCTGATGACGAACTGGATCACCGCAGGCCACAAACCGGTGGCCGTGATTGCCAACAATGATGAAATGGCTTTGGGCGCCATCAACTCTTTGAAAGCGTCCGGCTGGGACATGAAAGACGTTGTCGTTGCCGGCATCGATGCGACCAAGGAAGCGATGCATTACCTGCAAAACGGTGATCTCGACGTCACCGTCTTCCAGGACGCAATCGGGCAGGGCGCCGGCTCGGTGGACGCCGCCGTCAAGCTCGCCAAGGGTGAGACCGTCGAATCGCCGGTGTGGATCCCCTTTGAGCTTGTGAACCCGGCAAACGTCGAAAAGTACCTCGCCAAGAACTGATCGCCGACATGCTGCAGGTGTGCCGCTCAAGGCACATCTGCAGCCAAAGCGTCGATGCACCGAAAGCAAAAGGGCCAGCCCAATGACGATAACACCTGGAGCCACGGTTGTGGCGGAAAAGCGGGTCGCGAAACGCAAGTTTCACAGTGAGATGTCGATGGCCCTGGTGCTGGTCGGCATTGCCGTTGTGTTCGAGATCCTCGGCTGGATGTTCGTCGGCAGTTCGTTCCTGGCCAACCAGCAACGCCTGTCGATCATCATCCTTCAGGTCTCGGTGATCGGCATCCTTGCCGTCGGTGTGACCCATGTCATCATCACCGGCGGCATCGACCTTGCCTCCGGTTCGGTGGTGGGGCTTGCCGCCATGGTCGCCGCCTCGCTGGCGCAAGGCTCGACGGACGTGCGTGCCCTTTATCCTGCGCTCACCGACCTCCTGCCGATCTGGCCTATCCTCGCCGGCCTTGTCGTCGGTCTGCTGGCCGGCTGGGTCAGCGGCCTGTTGATCGCCAAGACCGGCATTCCTCCCTTCATCGCCACGCTTGGCATGATGGTCTGCGCCAGAGGTGTTGCCAAGTGGTATACGCTCGGTCAGCCGATCGGTCTTCTGACCCCGGAATTCACCTGGCTCGGCAAGAGCTTCATCCTTCTCGGTTTCCCTGTGCCCCTGCCGGTGATCATCTTCCTTGGCGTCGCGGCGCTGTCGCATATCGCGCTCGGCTATACACGCTACGGCAAATACACCTATGCAATCGGCTCCAACCCCCAGGCGGCGCGGGTGTCCGGCATCAACATCGGCTCACATCTCATCAAGGTCTATGCCGTCGCGGGACTGCTGTCGGGCCTGGCCGGGGTGGTGACGGCAGCGCGTGCGGCATCGGCGCAGCCGACAATGGGCAACGCCTACGAACTCGACGCCATCGCCGCAGCCGTGATCGGCGGAACATCGCTGGCCGGCGGCTCTGGCCGCATCACCGGAACGCTGATCGGAACCATCATCCTCGGCATCATCACCTCCGGCTTCACCTTCCTGAAGATCGGCTCCTATTACCAGGAGATCATCAAGGGCGCGATCATCGTCTTTGCCGTCGTCATCGATCAGTACAGACGATCAAAGCACGCAAGAGCCTAAAGTGCCTGTCGGGCTTCGGAAGAAATTGACCGCGAACAATAGCATTCAACGAATTTGAAGAGAGAAGCAATGTCGGGCTTGCAACTACCACAGGACAAACTCATCGAGGTTTATCGCAACATGCGGATGATCCGCCGCTTTGAAGAGCGGGTGATGGACGAGATGGCGACCGGCGACATTCCCGGCAACACCCATCTTTATGCCGGTCAGGAGGCCAGTGCCGTCGGGGTCTGCCTGCACCTGAACGAGGACGACTATATCTCGTCCACCCATCGCGGCCATGGTCATTCGATCGCAAAGGGCGTCGACGTCGACAGCATGATGGCGGAACTGTTCGGGCGCGCCAGCGGCACCTGCGGCGGCAAGGGCGGCTCTCAGCACATTGCCGATCTGCGCAAGGGCATGCTGGGCGCCAACGGGATCGTTGCGGCGGGTGCGCCGATCACCTGCGGCGCCGCGTTAAGCGCCAAGCTCCTGGGCAAAAAGCACGTGGCGGTCGCTTTTGCCGGCGACGGCGCGATGAACGAAGGCGTCATGTCCGAAAGCTTCAACCTTGCCAAGATCTGGATGCTGCCGATCGTCTTCGTCATCGAGGACAATGGTTTTGGCGAAGCCACAGCCAATGAGTATGTGTCGGCCGGCAGCTTCACGCGCCGGGCGGAAAGCTATGACATTCCGGCCATAGAGGTCGACGGCACAGATGTGTTCAGCGTCTATGAAGCGGCCGGCGAAGCGGTTGCCCGCGCCCGCAACGGCGGTGGACCGACGATGCTGCACGTCCATGTGCCGCGCTACTACGGCCACTATAGCGGCGACCCGGATAACTATCGCACGCCCGAGGAAAAAGCGGCGATGCGTCGGGAGCGTGACTGCCTGATCAATTTCCGCAAGCGCGTCAACGAGGTGTCGCTGCTCGACGCTGCCGAACTCGATGCCGTCGATCAGGCGGTGGAAGCCGAGATCGACCGCGCTGTCGCTGCCGCGCGTGCCGCACCGTTCCCGCCCTTGTCGGCCCTCACCACCGACGTCTACGTCAAGTATCTGTAAGGACGACGATCATGCCAAAGAAATCCTTCCGCCAAGCCCTCAACGAGGCTCTTCATTCGGAAATGGCCCGTGATCCGAGCGTGATCATGATGGGTGAGGACCTGACAGGCGGCGCCGGAGCCAATGGCGTGAAAGACGCCTGGGGCGGGCCTTTCGGCGTGACGCGGGGATTGCTCGATGCGTTTGGCGCGGAGCGCATCCGCGACACGCCGATCAGCGAAGCGGCCTTCATCGGTGCAGCGGCCGGCGCCGCCTTGACCGGTTTGCGCCCGATCGCCGAAATCATGTTTGTCGACTTTGCCGGCGTCTGTCTCGACCAGATCATGAACCAGGCTGCAAAGTTCCGCTACATGTTCGGCGGTCGCGCCAAGACGCCACTCGTCATCCGCGCCACCTATGGCGCCGGCAGCCGTTCCGGTTCCCAGCACACCCAGGCGCTTTATCCGATCTTCACCCATATCCCGGGTCTGAAGGTCGTCATTCCGTCCAATCCCTACGACGCCAAGGGTCTTTTGCTGCAGGCGATCCGCGACGATGACCCGGTCATCTTCCTGGAGCACAAGATGCTCTACGACACCGTCGGCGAGGTGCCCGACGCGTCCTACACGATCCCATTCGGCGAAGCCCGCGTCGTGCGCGACGGCAAGGATGTGCTGATCGTTGCGATTGGACGAATGGTCGGTGTTGCCGAAGAAGCGGCCCGACAGCTTGCTTCGGAAGGCATCTCCGCCTGCGTCGTCGACCCCCGCACCACGTCGCCCCTGGACGAGGACACGTTGCTTGAAGTCGCCGAGCAGATCGGCCGCGTCGTCATCGTCGACGAGGCCAATCCGCGGTGCAGCGTTGCGACCGACATCTCCGCTCTCTTTGCCGACAAATGCTTCGACGCGCTGAAGGCGCCGATCAAGCTGGTGACGGCGCCGCACACACCGGTTCCCTACGCTCCCAATCTTGAAGACGCCTATATCCCGACGCCCGAAGCCGTGGCGAAGGCCGCCAGATCCATTGTAAAGAGGTAACTCCCATGTCGCTTATCGAAGCTGTCACCGTTCCCAAATGGGGAATGACGATGACCGAAGGCACGATCACCCAATGGATGGTCAATGAGGGCGATACCATCGCCCGCGGTCAAGAAATCCTCGAAATCGAGACGACGAAGGTCACCAACGTCCTCGAAGCAGCGGCAAGCGGTACCTTGCGGCGCATCGTGCTGCAGCAAGGCACGACGGCGCCGGTCGGGGCGCTGGCCGGCGTCATCACCGACGAGGCCGCCACCGCAGAAGAGATCGACGCCTTTATCGAAAGCTATGCCGATCGACTGGGCTCGGGCGCAGAGGGCGACGCCGGCATAGCCGCGCCGCGCACCGTCGATGTCGAGGGCGGCACGATCAACCTGCTCGAAGCCGGCGAAGCGAGCGATGACGTCGTGTTGTTCCTGCACGGTTTTGGCGGCGACCTGTCGACCTGGCTGTTCAACCAGCCGCCGCTGGCGGAGAAGATCCGCACGATCGCGGTCGATCTGCCAGGTCACGGCGCTTCGTCGCCCGTCGACGGCGGCGACATCCTTGCCAAGATCGCATCAGCCGTCAGCGCCGCAGTTCAGGATCTCGTCCCCGGCAAGCTCCATCTCGTCGGCCATTCCTTCGGCGGCGCCGTCGCGGCAAGGATCGCAGCCGACCAGCCGTCGCGGGTTGCTTCGCTGACATTGATCGCGCCGATCGGCTTGAGCAAGCAGATGAGCCGCGACTTTCTCGTCGACTTCGTCGCCGCCGAGCGGCGGCGCCCACTTCTGAACGTGCTTGAGCGGCTGTTTGCCGATCCCTCCAAGATCACCAACGACATGGTCGAGGGCACCTTGCGCTTCAAGCGTCTCGAAGGTGTGCCCGAAGCGCTGTCGGCGATCGCCGACACAATCGCCAATGAAGACGGCCAGTTGCAGTCAATCCGTGCGCTGCTGGCCGGTCTCGACTGCCCCGTCACCCTCCTCTGGGGCGAGCAGGACCAGATCGTGCCGGTCCCGGACGCGGCAGACCTCCCGGCAAAGGTCACTTTGCGCAGCCTGCCGGCGGTCGGGCACATGCCGCAAATGGAGGCATCCGCAACCGTCAACGAAGCCATCCTGGAAAATATCCAGAAGGCTTGAACATAACGGGCAATGCCCAAAGTGAAGTGATCTAACCCTCGAATTGGGAGCAATCCATGTCTCAACGTTTGTCAGGAAAGCGCGTACTCCTAACCGGAGGCGTTGCAAACATCGGTCTCGCTATTCTGGAGGCATTTGTTGCCGAAGGCGCAACGGTTTCTGTGGTGGATATCGACGCTGTCAAGGGCAGCGAGGTCGAAAAGCGGTTCGGGGAGCGGGTACGGTTCATTAAGGCCGATATTTCGCAGGAAGACGAGATCAAGGCGGCAATCGACCAGTCCGTTGCCTGGATGAAGGGAATGGACACTCTCTGCCTGAATGCGGGCATCCAACTCTCCGGCAAGGTTGAAGACTTTTCGACGCGCGATTGGGACAAGGTGTTCACGATCAATGTCCGCGCCAATTTCATCTTCGCAAGGGAATCGGTGAAACACCTTCGGGACGCTGGCAAATCCTCGATCGTCATGATGTCTTCGCTGGCCGGCAAGCGCGGCGCGCCAGGCCTCGTCGGTTACTCGTCGTCCAAAGCCGCGATCATCGGTCTCACGACGACGCTCGCGATTGAGCTGGCGCGCGACGGTATTCGTGTCAACGCCGTGTGCCCCGGCTGGATCGACACGCCCTTCAATCAACCGGCCATCGACTTCATCGGTGGTCGAGAAAAGCAGGAATCGCTGATCCCGATCCTCATTCCGCTTGGACGACAAGCCACGCCCCAGGAGGTCGCACCGCTCTTCGTCTATCTCGCCTCCGACGAGGCTTCCTACGTGACGGCGCAGTCGATCAACGTCGATGGCGGCATCTACAACTGATCGCGCAAGCGACCGAAAGCAAAAGGGGAATAACATGATCAAGCTGATTACACATGAGGCGGCGCTCAAAGCCCTTGAGGTCGGTGCAGCCAAAGCAAGGGAGTTGGGAGAGCCTTCTTCCCTGGCGATCGTTGATGCCGGTGGCAATCTGCTTGCCTTCCTGCGCGTCGACGATGCTGCGCTCTCAACCGTCGAAATTGCTCAAGGCAAGGCGTACACTGCTCTTGCCTTACGCTCGCCGTCCGGTAACTGGCTAGAGCTGGTCCAGCCTGGCGGAGCGCTTTACGGACTGGATGCGCTTGGCGGGCGCCGGCCATTCGTTGTTTTCGGTGGCGGACTGCCTGTGCGCGATGGAAAGACCGTCATCGGCGCGGTGGGCGCATCCGGAGGTCCGGTGGACGCCGACGTGACCATTGCACAGGCAATGGTGGAGGTTCTTCAAACCGCTTGCGCCTGAATGTCGCGTCAGCACGGCACCTTGCCGCCCGTTCAAGGCGGCAAGATCATTAATTTCTATCTCATGGCAAGGACATTGTCCCGTGGCCATAGAACTGGGATGACAAAATGTCTGAGCACGCAATCCGCCTCGAATGGAAATCAGAGCCCCATGCGCAACAGCCGGCAACATACAGTCGGGATCACACGGCCACCTACAGCTCGCAGGTCTCCGTAGATGTTTCAGCTGCGCCCGCCTATCTCGGAAATAGCAATCTTGCGGATCCGGAACAGCTCCTCGTGAACGCTCTGGCGAGCTGCCACATGCTCTACTTTCTCGCGATCTGCGAGGGTAGCGGCTATGCCGTGACAAGTTACGTGGACGACGCTGTCGGAAAGGTGGCGAAAAATCCTGACGGAACGTTTTGGGTGTCGGAAATCACCCTCCATCCAAAAGCGTCCTTTGGTCCGCAGAAGCAGCCTGATCGCGAAACATTGTCTCGATTGCATCACAAGGCCCATAAAGGATGCTTCATCGCCAATTCCATCAAAACTCACGTTTCGATTGAATTGGACTAACACACCACAGCACCCATCGCGGTGCGTCTAAAAGTTTTCAATGTGAAGGAAGGTGCAGAATGACCGACAAGCTAGTTGTTATTGCCACTGTGACGGCCCACGAAGGAATGCACGAGCAGCTTCGAGAAGCGCTCCTGACCCTGGTTCCGATCGCGCAAAAGGAGCCTGGATTCGTTCAGTACGATCTCCATGAGTCCCTGGAGCGCCCAGGTGAGTTCGTCTTCTATGAGATCTGGCAGGATGAGCAATCGCTGGAGGTACACAACAACACGGAGTCAATGAAGGCGTTCGGCGCGCGAGCCGGTCAGTGGATTAAGTCCGTTAAACTGGACAAGTACAAGCGTCTGTTCTGATCCCAAGCTGGAAGAAACCCGAAATCGAGGGCTTGCCGTGGGCCAAGCCCGACGAATGGAGGTGTATAGACAATGAACAGGTCTTTGGAAGGCAAAAGCGCGTTTGTCACCGGTGCAACCTCGGGCATAGGTCTCGCCTGTGCCCGACGGTTCGCGGATCTGGGGGCGAGGGTAGCACTCTGCGGGCGACGAGCCGATGAGCTCCAAAGGATCGTCAAAGAGCTTGGGCAAGGCTCGCTCGCCATTCCTCTCGACATCCGTGAAGAGGCAAAGGTCAGCACTGCGGTTGCCGAAGCCTGGGACGCTCTCGAGGGCATTGACTACCTCGTTCATGCTGCAGGCATCGTCACGCCTGCACCCCTGGAAGCGTTGTCCGCAGAGGTGTGGCGCCAGCACATCGATGTCAACTTGAATGGCGCTTTCTACGTAATGCGGGAATGCGCACTGAGAATGCGAGGCCGAGGGCGCGGCAGCATCGTAGCCATCGCCTCGGACCTGTCGTTCAAAGGCATGCCGAACTTTGCCCACTACTGTGCATCAAAAGCAGGGCTTTCCGGACTGTCCAAATCGCTTGCGCTCGAACTCGCCCCCCACGTCAGGGTAAACTGCATTTGCCCGGGTCCCGTCGATACGCCCATGTTAAAGGCCGAGCTCGAACTGCTTGGCGGCACCGTTGCTCGCGACGCCGCGCTTTCGCAAGTCCCCCTGAAGCGATTTTCCAGTGCGGACGAGATTGCCAGTTTCGTCCTCTATGTCGCGACGGAGGCTACCTTTGCGACAGGCAGCATGTTTAGCTTAGACGGCGGAACGACGGCAGGTTGATCAATCCGCGCTGATTGTTTGATCTTGGTGTGAGGGAAGATCTGAAAAAAGGGCGTACTCGCCCGCCACTTTCTGGGCAAGCGCAGCGACAACGCCATTCAAATGGGTATCGGGACCCTTGATGAAGCTTGCAGTGAATGCCATCGTTGGCATTATTTGATCGATTGTCCTGAGTACCCGCAGCTTGCCGGTTGCGAGATGGTCTGAAACGACTTCGACAGGGATGGCAGCGACGCCGATACCATCAAGCGTCATACGGACAATCGAGGACAGCGAGGAATTGGCAAACAGGCGCACGCGCTGCTGATGTGCCTTGTCGAAAAGCTCAGTGAGTTCACGATAGGGCTGTGTTTGCCTTGCAAAAGTGATGATCGGAAATGCAGCAAGCTCCTTGAGCGTCACCGCCTCTGGCCCCAAGGGAAACTCCTCCCGGACCACCCAACTGATAGGATATTCGCACAGCGGCAGATTCGCGACGCTTCCCGAGATCACCGGCCCCAGGAGGAACGCGACATCGATGCTGTTCTCGAGTAGGGCCGCTGCAAGACCGGTGGAGCCGTCGACGTTGATCTCCAATGTAATTGCCGGATATTCATGGTTCAGTCGTTTGAGCAGTTCTGGCAGCCATGTGTGGACGATCGTGTCTGAAACACCAAGCTGGACGGTCCCCTCCAAGGCATTTGCGCCTGCAACGGAAAGCACCATCTCGGTCCTGAGCGCCAACATGCGCTCAGCATATTTGAGGATTTCACGTCCCTTCACGGTCAGCCGGCTACCACGCTTATCACGTTCGAACAGCCGCACTTTGAGTTCCAGTTCAAGCTGGGCAATGCGTGCAGAAACAGCCGGCTGCGTAGTATGAAGCTTCTCGGCGGCGCGATGGAAGCCGCCCGTCTGAGCAACAACCCAGAAAGTCTCCAAGGTGCGCAGGTCAATCATCGCGCCCGCCTGTCCTCAATAAATTCAACGCCTGGATAACCATTGACGAGTATACGACCGGATGCAAGCGTTACGGTGATATGACAGGCAGCAAACCTGTTTTTGCCACGGGCAAGAACTGGCCTGGGCAGCACGGATGTCAAATAAGGTCAGCGAAAATTATCTCAAAGAGTCTCATCCAATGCCTTCGTTTCGCAACAGGCGACGTGATGTGGTAGGGGTTGCAAGGAATAGGGGACAGAGAGCAGCTCTATAGAACGGGCGCCTCGAAGCGGAAATTCCCGTTCAGAAGATCCTCATCGCGTACGTCCGTGATCAGCATGCAACCAGGGCTGTGCGTAACTGCTATCGGCGGTTTGGCTTGTGCCAAAGCAACTTGCGGCGTGACGCCACACGCCCAGAAGACTGGCACTTCGCCTTCTTTCAGCGGAACGCTGTCGCCAAAGTCGGGCGAGGATAGATCCTTGATCCCGATCGCCGAAGGATCGCCGAAATGCACCGGCGCCCCATGGACCTGCGGCATCCTGGCAGTGATTTCGATCGCCCGGATGGCGTCCGCTGGCTTCATCGGTCGCATGGACACCACGAACTGTCCCGAGAACGGACCAGCTGAGACGCAATCGATATTCGTCCTGTACATCGGTACGTTCGAACCGAGTTCGATATGCCGGACACCAATGCCCGCCTTCAACAGAGCCCACTCGAACGAGAACGAACAGCCAATCAAAAAGGAAACGAAATCGTCGCGCCAGATGTGGTGAATATCGGAAATCTCCTCTCCAATCTGTCCGTCACGAAAAACACGGTAGCTCGGCAAATCGGAACGGATGTCGATATTCCTGCCAGCTTTGCCGAGCGACGGATCGCCGGGATTTCCGACAGCGAGCAACGGGCACGGTTTGGGATTTTCCAGGCAGAATCTCAGAAAATCGGTGGCCCACGACTTTGGAAGGATCACCAGGTTTCCTTGCGCAAATCCCGGGGCCATTCCAGAAGTCTGTCCGCCAATCGTACCAGCCCGAACATCGAGGCGAATTTGCTCTGGTGTACGATCGAGTACCGTTTTAAACCCATCCATCACTAAGCATCCCTGTTGTCGTGCACGCACATACAAGGACTCGTCATTCCGAGCCGTCTCGTCAAATCTCCATATTCAATTACCTCAGATAGATTCTATTGATCACAACATAGGCAAGAACGGCCTCTGCCGGCCTCGGGAATGGTCTGTGATGCGCCGCTGATAAAACTGGATTATCAGTTCAAATCGCCAACGACGATTTGACCTTCCGGCCGTCTGGCAGGAACATCGGCTTTCGTGAACACCATGATTGGGAGGTCATCCGTGTCGTCACTATTGGACGAAGCACTTGCTGTCGTCAGCTAATACACACTTGTCATCTTCGAACTCGTTCGTGGGCGCCTAAACGCTCGAGAACGCGATTCCGATCCAGTACAATGCCTAGGTCAGCCTGATCTGCGCGTTGCTATTCGTCGTGGCATTTATACATAATTACACTTCAAATTCAATTGTTTATTCTGTTGACACACGGGGTTTCTTGAATAATACTCACTGACCAATCTAACTGCCGTTAGTTAGATCACGATACAAAAGGGGAGCAGGGTGGTGCGCAGCGCCCCTTCTGCAGTCTGTCAACCATTGCCAGAAGGAGTCAGTAATGACCGGAAAAACATCACCATCCATCACTCGCCGTCATGCTTTGAAGCTTGGAGGCGCGGTGCTATCCACGTCGCTTTTTGCGCCTGCAGTCATCAGGAGCGCCTGGGCCGCCGAAGAGCCGATCACGTTGTTGACGTGGGAAACCTACGCCGAGCCTGAATGGATAGCGGAGTGGCAGGCGGCCAACGGGACCGAAATCAAACCAGTGATTGTCTCGTCGCTTGATGAGGTGTTCGCCCAGCTTCAGTCTGGCGCCGTGAAGCCTGATGTCATTTACTCAGAGGCGTCGACGGCGGGCCGCCTCAAGAAGGCGGGCCAGATCGTCCCGTTCGACGTCTCCAAGACCCCCAACATCTCCAACATCCTCCCAGGACTGACCTGGCGCGAGCCGCTGACAGTCGACGGTGCCCTCATGGGCATTCCCCTCCACTGGGGAACGCAGCCTCTGCAGTACAATGCTGATGTGATCAAGTCTCCGCCCACGAGCTGGGCCGCTCTGTGGGACAAGGCCTACCAGGGGAAAGTCACGATATTCGACGACGCCACCGTCACGATCCCGATGGTCGCGCTTTACGTCGGCGCAAAAGATCCCTTCAACTTGACCGAGGACGAGTTTACGCTCGTCACCGATGCTCTCCGCGAACTGCGAGGACAGGTTCGCGTCGTCACGAGAGGATTCGACGATGCCGCAAACGTCTATGCGTCTGGCGAAGCGGTTCTCGGCTACTGTCACAATGTCACGGTTGTCAACATCCTGAAGAAGAAGGGGCTAAACGCCAAGTATTCCCTGCCGAAGGAAGGAACGCCGGCCTGGATCGAAGGGACCTTTGTCTCGCCGAAAGGACGGCGCGACATCGTCTACAAATTCCTCAATGACACGATGTCGGCGAAGTGGCAGGCAAGATTCATGAAGTTCTCGGGAAGCAACGGCATTTTGACGCCGGAGGCGGCGCGCGAAGCCGGCATGACCGAAGACGAGCTGAAAAACACCAATATCCTCGACTCCGATGACCCGAGTTTCAAGGACAATCTCGTCTTCTTCAAGGAACCCGAGAATGTCGAACGTCGTATCCAGCTCTGGAATGACTTCCTGGCCGGCACGCTCTGACGCCGTCCGCAATCCAACTGGAGAATGACAATGGGAACACGCGAAACCAGCTCTGTACTTTCGCTCGTCGGCGTTTCGAAAACTTATGACGGGGCAAAAAAACCGGCGCTCGACCAGGTGTCGTTCTCGGTAAACCCGGGGGAATTCTTTTCGATCCTTGGGCCGAGCGGCTCCGGAAAGACGACAATTCTGCGCACGGTGGCCGGGTTCGAGAAGCCGGATACGGGCCAAATCGTCATGGCAGGTGAGGTGGTCAACTCGGTTGCCCCGAACAAGCGCGACGTCCGCACCGTGTTCCAGAGTTATGCCCTTTTCCCGCACCTTACGGTGCGGGAAAATGTCGAATATCCACTCCGGATGAAGGGCGAGCCGAAGCCGAACCGTCGGACAAAAGCCGAGGAAGCGCTGGCGCTTACCGAAATGTTGACTTTTGCCGACCGGCTACCGCACCAGCTTTCCGGCGGGCAGCGTCAGCGTGCTGCGCTGGCGCGGTCCATCGTATCGCGACCGAGGCTTCTTCTTCTCGACGAGCCACTTGCCGCTCTTGATCTTCGCTTGCGCCAACAAATGCAACACACATTGGTGGCGCTGCAAAAAGAGCTCGGCATAGCATTCATGTATGTCACGCATGATCAGGGCGAAGCCCTCTCGATGTCTGACCGCGTCGTCGTCTTGCAGGACGGAAAGATAGCTCAACTCGCCACGCCTCGAGAAATATATTTTGCCCCGCAAAACGAGTTTGTTTCACGTTTCGTCGGTCGCTCCAACCTCGTCGTGGTCAATTTCGAACCGTCGGATACCGGCTTCGTGGGAACGGTAGAGGGAACCAGGATTCCGGGACTGACTGCCAAAAAGGGCGGAACGGCGAGGATGGCGATCAGGTACGAAGGAATTCAGGTGAAACCTCTCGATGACGCAGACCGTGCACCTGACACAATTCCCGGCGTAGTGGAAGACGTCCTTTTCCTAGGCACCAACTGCGAAGTCAATGTCCGCTGCGGCACCGTCAATCTCATCGGCACGGTACCCGCGGTGCGAGACTCGACGTTCTCGGTGGGCCAGCCCGTCAAGGTCGCTTTCGATGCCGCAAACACGCAGGTTTTCCATGACTGAGATCGTTGCTCCAGCACTACCCGAGCACGCCTCTGCGCGGCGAGAACGTTTTCCATTGGGCTTTCGCCTTTCAAGCGTCCCCGTATTGGCGTGGCTGTTTCTGATCGTCATTCTGCCCAACCTGCTTCTGATCGGAATCAGCTTTCTGAAGACTTCGGCGGGCGTCATCATCTTCGAGCCATCGCTAACGAACTATTCGAGGATGTGGAATTCGGCGGGCTTCTGGGTCCTGCTAATGCGCACGCTGTCGTTCAGCTTTCTTGCTTGCATACTCGCGACCGTCATCGCGTATCCGCTTGCCTTCTATGTTGGGCGCGTTGCCAGACGTAACAAAGCGCTGCTGACGATCCTGATCGTTTTGCCTCTCTGGATCAGCCTCCTCATGCGGATTTTCGCATGGCGCGTAATCCTTGGCCAATCCGGTGTTCTCAACGGCTTCCTAGTCTCAAGCGGGATCCTGGATGCCCCGTCCGAAGCGTTTCTCTACAGCCCAAGTTCAGTCGTTATCGTCTTCGCCTACATTTCTGTGCCCTTTATCTTCATTTCCACCATGGGCGCTTTCGAGAAGATCCCACGCGATCTGATAGAAGCGTCGGAAGATTCAGGCGCGACGTCGCTGCAGACATTCCTTCATCTGATATGGCCACTGACACGCAGAAATCTGGCAATCGGGTTTTCGCTCGCATTCCTCGTCACGGTTGGCGATTTTGTCACTCCAGCAATGATCGGCGGGATCGACGGGACCACGCTGGGCGTCGTTATCTCGACACAGTTCGGCTTCGCAAACAATTGGCCCTATGGTGCCTCTGTCGCCGTAGCTCTGATGCTGAGCGTCGTGGCTCTTCTCGGTGTCATCATCGCTCTCACACCAGTGAAGGGCGTCATGGTTGGCGGAGAAGGCGATCAGCCACCATCGGACGGGACTGGCTCGACCGGCTTCGCTCGGAGACTGGGAGCGATTGGTTACGTCGCGGCAATTGCCTACCTTTATGCGCCGCTCGCCATCATCATCCTTTTCTCGTTCAATTCAGCAAACCTTCAAACTCTTCCGTTGGAAGGGCTGACTCTGCACTGGTATTACGAGCTCTTGAACGACGCCTCCCTGATCGAGGCGGCTCAGCGCTCGGTGATTGTCGCAGCATGCGTGGTTTCCATATCCGTGGTGGTCGGAACGATATTTGCGCTGATCGTCCATTATTCGAAGTTGAAAGGTGCCCGTTTCTACGAAATGGCCTTTGCGCTTCCAATCGCCACCCCGGGAGTTGTTCTCGGCATCGAGATGGTTTTGGGAACCGAGATCTTCGGAATCCCCTCTGGCATCACCCGGATCGTCGTCGGGCAGATGAGCTTTGTCATGCCGGTGACCTTTCTGCTGCTGCTTGTTCGACTTCGCCGGCTCGATCCAAGTCTCATGGAGGCGTCGTTGGATCTTGGCGCGAGCCGTTGGCAAAGCTTCATCCATGTGTTGTTTCCGATGATCAAGGGAACGATCCTGGCCGGCGCTTTTCTCGGTCTGACCCTTTCTGCCGACGACGTCATGGTAACCCTGTTCCTGTCGGGCGGGGCGCCGACCTTGCCGATCTGGGTGTTTAACCAGATGCGCTTTGGCTTCACGCCTTCTGTCAACGCGGTGTTCTCGCTTCTGCTGATCGTGTGTCTTGTCGCCGTGACGATCGGCACCTGGAAAACCGCCTCAACGCGGGCTCGCGAAGCCCACTGACCAGCGACTCGATGGGTTTCCGTCGACGTGGAACGGACAGCAAGGAAATCGAGATGACTGCCGTTTGTGCGGTCGTCCGCCCTGGACAAGTTTATAGAAAAGGAGGCTGCGATGGCAGACACACTGAATTGGCCGTCGAGCGGCATCGAGGGATTTGAGCGAGGCTTTTCTACGGTTAATGGCGTCAGGCTGCACTATGTCAGCGGAGGGCGTCCCGATGGCGAGGTCGTCGTGCTGTTCGCCGGATTCCCCCAGAGCTGGTACGCGTGGCGCAAGATTTTGCCGGAACTCGGTGCCAAATATCGTGTCATTGCACTGGATCTTCCCGGGCAGGGTGATTCTGATCGCCCGGTGGCTGGATGCGATACGACAGGCATCGCCAAAATCGTTCGCGGTCTTCTCGAAAAATTGGGCGCCGATCGGCACTACCTCGTTGCGCACGATATCGGCGCATGGGTTGCATATCCCTACGCAGCGCTTTTCGCAGACAATGTGCTTGGCCTTGCCATTCTTGATACGGGAATCCCCGGCATCAGCCTTCCCGACGCACTGCCATGGTCGTCCGAAGTCGCTTGGCGCACGTGGCACGTTGCCTTTCACAACGTTGCCGATCTGCCAGAGGCGCTCATAGAAGGTCGGGAGGACATCTATCTCAACTGGTTCCTTCAGCGTAAAGCTGCCAATCCGCAAGTGTTCTCCGAAAGCGATTTCAACGAGTACCTGCGCGTATTCCTCTACGGTGGCCTGAAGGGTGGACTTGCCTATTACAGGGCAGTGTCATTATCCGCAGAACAGAACCGAGAGCTTGCCGCCAGGGGAAAACTTGAAATGCCGGTCCTCGCGGTGCGGGCGGATCAAGGCTCCATGCCGGACCTTGTCGCACAATTGCAGAAGATCGCGACCAATGTCCGAGGAACTGCAATCGAAAACTGCGGTCACTATCTGGCGGAAGAACAACCCACAGCGCTCGTGCGTGAACTCCTGGACTTTTTCAAGTGAGCCCGTTTCGGCAGTCCACCCTACCCAAGAGGGGTGGGTTGCTCCGGCTGCGGTTGGTCGCTGCGATCAACCGCAGCCAGTCAATCCGCTGCCGAACAATGTAGTGGATACGGACACGTCAAGACAGACCACATAGGCAACAAAAGGAGGGAAGCAATGTCGGGCCTGCAACTACCACAGGACAAACTCATCGAGGTCTATCGCAACATGCGGATGATCCGCCGCTTTGAAGAGCGGGTGATGGACGAGATGGCATCCGGCGACATTCCCGGCAACACCCATCTTTATGCCGGTCAGGAGGCGAGTGCCGTCGGGGTCTGCCTGCACCTGAACGAGGACGACTATATCTCGTCCACCCATCGCGGCCATGGTCATTCGATCGCAAAGGGTGTCGACGTCGACAGCATGATGGCGGAGCTGTTCGGGCGCGCCAGCGGCACCTGCGGCGGCAAGGGCGGGTCGATGCACATTGCCGATCTGCGCAAGGGCATGCTGGGCGCCAACGGGATCGTTGCGGCGGGTGCGCCGATCACCTGCGGCGCCGCGTTAAGCGCCAAGCTCCTGGGCAAAAAGCACGTGGCGGTCGCTTTTGCCGGCGACGGCGCGATGAACGAAGGCGTCATGTCCGAAAGCTTCAACCTTGCCAAGATCTGGATGCTGCCGATCGTCTTCGTCATCGAGGACAATGGTTTTGGCGAAGCCACAGCCAATGAGTATGTGTCGGCCGGCAGCTTCACGCGCCGGGCGGAAAGCTATGACATTCCGGCCATAGAGGTCGACGGCACAGATGTGTTCAGCGTCTATGAAGCGGCCGGCGAAGCGGTTGCCCGCGCCCGCAACGGCGGTGGACCGACGATGCTGCACGTCCATGTGCCGCGCTACTACGGCCACTATAGCGGCGACCCGGATAACTATCGCACGCCCGAGGAAAAAGCGGCGATGCGTCGGGAGCGTGACTGCCTGATCAATTTCCGCAAGCGCGTCAACGAGGTGTCGCTGCTCGACGCTGCCGAACTCGATGCCGTCGATCAGGCGGTGGAAGCCGAGATCGACCGCGCTGTCGCTGCCGCGCGTGCCGCACCGTTCCCGCCCTTGTCGGCCCTCACCACCGACGTCTACGTCAAGTATCTGTAAGGACGACGATCATGCCAAAGAAATCCTTCCGCCAAGCCCTCAACGAGGCTCTTCATTCGGAAATGGCCCGTGATCCGAGCGTGATCATGATGGGTGAGGACCTGACAGGCGGCGCCGGAGCCAATGGCGTGAAAGACGCCTGGGGCGGGCCTTTCGGCGTGACGCGGGGATTGCTCGATGCGTTTGGCGCGGAGCGCATCCGCGACACGCCGATCAGCGAAGCGGCCTTCATCGGTGCAGCGGCCGGCGCCGCCTTGACCGGTTTGCGCCCGATCGCCGAAATCATGTTTGTCGACTTTGCCGGCGTCTGTCTCGACCAGATCATGAACCAGGCTGCAAAGTTCCGCTACATGTTCGGCGGTCGCGCCAAGACGCCACTCGTCATCCGCGCCACCTATGGCGCCGGCAGCCGTTCCGGTTCCCAGCACACCCAGGCGCTTTATCCGATCTTCACCCATATCCCGGGTCTGAAGGTCGTCATTCCGTCCAATCCCTACGACGCCAAGGGTCTTTTGCTGCAGGCGATCCGCGACGATGACCCGGTCATCTTCCTGGAGCACAAGATGCTCTACGACACCGTCGGCGAGGTGCCCGACGCGTCCTACACGATCCCATTCGGCGAAGCCCGCGTCGTGCGCGACGGCAAGGATGTGCTGATCGTTGCGATTGGACGAATGGTCGGTGTTGCCGAAGAAGCGGCCCGACAGCTTGCTTCGGAAGGCATCTCCGCCTGCGTCGTCGACCCCCGCACCACGTCGCCCCTGGACGAGGACACGTTGCTTGAAGTCGCCGAGCAGATCGGCCGCGTCGTCATCGTCGACGAGGCCAATCCGCGGTGCAGCGTTGCGACCGACATCTCCGCTCTCTTTGCCGACAAATGCTTCGACGCGCTGAAGGCGCCGATCAAGCTGGTGACGGCGCCGCACACACCGGTTCCCTACGCTCCCAATCTTGAAGACGCCTATATCCCGACGCCCGAAGCCGTGGCGAAGGCCGCCAGATCCATTGTAAAGAGGTAACTCCCATGTCGCTTATCGAAGCTGTCACCGTTCCCAAATGGGGAATGACGATGACCGAAGGCACGATCACCCAATGGATGGTCAATGAGGGCGATACCATCGCCCGCGGTCAAGAAATCCTCGAAATCGAGACGACGAAGGTCACCAACGTCCTCGAAGCAGCGGCAAGCGGTACCTTGCGGCGCATCGTGCTGCAGCAAGGCACGACGGCGCCGGTCGGGGCGCTGGCCGGCGTCATCACCGACGAGGCCGCCACCGCAGAAGAGATCGACGCCTTTATCGAAAGCTATGCCGATCGACTGGGCTCGGGCGCAGAGGGCGACGCCGGCATAGCCGCGCCGCGCACCGTCGATGTCGAGGGCGGCACGATCAACCTGCTCGAAGCCGGCGAAGCGAGCGATGACGTCGTGTTGTTCCTGCACGGTTTTGGCGGCGACCTGTCGACCTGGCTGTTCAACCAGCCGCCGCTGGCGGAGAAGATCCGCACGATCGCGGTCGATCTGCCAGGTCACGGCGCTTCGTCGCCCGTCGACGGCGGCGACATCCTTGCCAAGATCGCATCAGCCGTCAGCGCCGCAGTTCAGGATCTCGTCCCCGGCAAGCTCCATCTCGTCGGCCATTCCTTCGGCGGCGCCGTCGCGGCAAGGATCGCAGCCGACCAGCCGTCGCGGGTTGCTTCGCTGACATTGATCGCGCCGATCGGCTTGAGCAAGCAGATGAGCCGCGACTTTCTCGTCGACTTCGTCGCTGCCGAGCGGCGGCGCCCACTTCTGAACGTGCTTGAGCGGCTGTTTGCCGATCCCTCCAAGATCACCAACGACATGGTCGAGGGCACCCTGCGCTTCAAGCGTCTCGAAGGTGTGCCCGAAGCGCTGTCGGCGATCGCCGACACAATCGCCAATGAAGACGGCCAGTTGCAGTCAATCCGTGCGCTGCTGGCCGGTCTCGACTGCCCCGTCACCCTCCTCTGGGGCGAGCAGGACCAGATCGTGCCGGTCCCGGATGCGGCAGACCTGCCGGCAAAGGTCACTTTGCGCAGCATCCCGGCGGTCGGGCACATGCCGCAAATGGAGGCATCCGCAACCGTCAACGAAGCCATCCTGGAAAATATCCAGAAGGCTTGAGAACCATCGGGTTTGCTCGATCAGTTATTCAGGCAGTCTATCAAAAAACGCGGTGCGTCACGTGCCGACTGGTAACTGTCCCTCGGTAAAACATAGAAAAAGGAAGGCATTGTCGTGAGCAATTATAGCGGTAAGGTGGTGGTCATCACTGGCGCGGGATCCGGAATGGGACGTGCCATGGTCAGCGAATTTGTATCAAGGGGAGCCTACGTTGCCGCTCTGGACATCAATCTGGCTCGAGCTGTCGAAACGGTCGAAAAACTTAATACACCAGACAGGGCGTATCCACTACAGGCAGACGTGAGCGACGCCGGAAGCGTTGACAGTGCTGTCAAAGCAGTCATCGAACGCTGGGAAAGAATTGATCTTCTTTGCAACAACGCGGGGATTCTGGATGGACATGCTCCTGCACACGAGGTGAGCCTCGAGGAGTGGAACAGGGTCCTGGCTGTCAATCTTACCGGCCCCTTCCTGATGGCGCGGGCCGTCATTCCGCATATGCTTTCGCAGGGCAAGGGTGCAATCATCAACACGTCGTCAACCTCGGGGTTCAGTGCAGCGGGCGGGGGGTCGGCTTATACCGCTTCCAAACATGGTGTGATTGGCTTAACGCGCCAGCTGACCTTCGAATACGGTGCACGCGGGATCCGCGTGAACGCGATTTGCCCCGGAGCCACCGCAACGCCCCTGGCTTTACCGGAGCACAATGCGGCGTCACCTGACATGGATCTTGCAATCAGCAAGGTTCCTGCGCGTCGCTGGTGCCAGCCGGAGGAAATCGCAAAACTGGCGGCCTTTCTCGGCAGCGACGACGCCGATTACGTTCATGGAAGCGCCTATGTGATGGATGGTGGATGGCTTACGGCTGCGCGAGACCCGTTTTGAAATACTCTTTGCGCCCGCTGGGCCTGACGCGCTGCGTTCGGCCCGGCCCGCCTCTGACGCTGTGCCCTGGGACCGAACGCCGCTTTCCGATGTTGGCATCAATCTGGAGCAAACTGAAAGTGCTTGCGCCGCTGGAACCTGTTGACTTGAAAGATGTCGCGAGATTCACTGCATGGCCACTGTAAGGATTATGTAATGAGCCTTCCGCCTCGTGTGATGACTGCGCGCAATCTGTTCAGGCAGCATCTGGATCAACGCGATTGGTCTGACTTGACCCCGGGCCGCCGGCGCATTCTGGAGGTATTCTTAAAGCTCGCAACCGTCAAAGGTTATTCCGCCGTGACGATGCGGCTGCTCGCTAAGGAAACCAGTGTCAAGGCTTCCAGCATCTACTTCCATTTTCCCGGCGGGCGCGGTGAGATCGTCGCGGAGTCGCTGCGCTGGCACTACAGCAACTGGGGATACGCTGTTCTTGAGGCGATCGACAGAACGAGCAACGTCAATGAGTTCTGGGATGCCTTGGTTGTCACAGCCGCAAAGCGGCAGATTTCGCATCCCGCGAGCGATCTATGGGATCTCCTTGTTAGAATGGATCGCATTGGAGGGTTCTTGGAACTCGAATTCCGTCACGAGATCGACCACTGGCTGGATCTTTGTGCGGGCCTGTTTGAGTCGGCAGCAGAGGAGATGGGATATCTTCCCAGTAAACGCGCCGTTCGCGCCATAATGGCACTGCTTGATGCAGCAAGTACCTGGTGCGAATGGTCGGGCGATCAAGACGAGCTTGAGGCATGTGCCGATCAGGCCGTACTGCTGTCACGAACGATCTTAACGTCGCAGAAAAAGATTACCCGAGCCGTCCGTAGCCGCGCTGGGTGACGAACCAGGTTTGCTTTCATTGATCGATGTCAACGGCCTGATCCCTGCGCTCAATGTCTCGTCGGATTGCAACGCCTGTGCGATGAGTGGGGAACAAAGTAGAGAACGGATGTCCCGGATCGGATCGGGGGTTTGTGACGGTACAGCCGCCTTAAAGTGCCGTGGAATGCCTTCGAAAACGCCGTCCAGAGTGGACACACAGCTTGCCCTGCACAAGCTCGCCGCGCCCGACCTCAGCTCCCCCAGCGGTGTAAGACAACCTTATCCTGATCATCGCTGCCAAGAACATAGTGTTTGAAAGCTGCCAGTTTCGCCTGCGCCTGCAGGCTTTGCATTTCGCTTAAATTGTTGCCCTCGCGCGCGACGAATTTCGCGACCGTGCGCAGGTTCAATACCGTCGCGAAACTAAGCGCTAGCGCGATGAGGAAGATGACCTGATCACGAGAAATAATGCCGTAATAGCGCATCGTTGTTCCCCTATGTTTTCGACCATCTTACGCTCGTTAAAACCGGCGTCAATCAAAATGTAATCGTTGACATCGTGTATTTCGTGGTGTTGTATACGTTAACATCGCAAAATGGCGACGAGCTCTAGCGGGCTCGCGGAGATCTGAAATAGGGGCACCGGGGGCTTTGGCCCGCCCTTCATTGGAGGCTTATCAGTGAAAAAATTGAATGTTGCGCTCATTGGCACCGGCTTTATGGGCAAGGCCCATTCCATCGCCACCGCGGTCGTGCCGATCCTGTTTGGTTCACCGGTCGAGATTGAGCGCAAGGTGATCGTCGATATCGACGAGGAGTTGGCGCAAAACGCTGCCAAGCAGTATGGCTTTGCGGAACACGCAACCGATTGGCGCCAAGTTGTATCGCGCCCCGACATCGATATCGTCGATATCTGCACGCCCAACGACACGCATGCGGCGATTGCGATTGCTGCGGCCAAGGCAGGCAAGCACATCATGTGCGAAAAGCCGATGTCGATGACGGTGGCCGAAGCTGAGGAGATGCTTGCCGCCGCCAACAAGACCGGCGTGGTAACGATGGTGTCCTACAACTACCGTCACACACCCGCCCTGCAGATGGCCAAGCGCCTGATCGATGAGGGCCGTATCGGCGACATCCTGACCTTCCGCGGTTATTACCTTCAGGATTGGGGCGCTGATCCAGAAAAGCCGCTCTCCTGGCGCTTCAACAAGGCGCTGGCGGGTTCCGGTACGCTTGGCGATATCGGCACGCATGTGATCGATGCCGCACGCCTGCTCGTCGGCGAATTCGAGCAGGTGAATGCGATCGTCAAGACCTTCATCCCGGAACGCCCGCTGCCGGCAGGTCGGTTCTTTGGACCGAGCGGTGCCGCGTCCTCGGAAAAGGGCAAGGTCGATGTCGACGATACCGCGCTGACAATGATCAAGTTCACAGGCGGAGCGCACGGCACGATCGAAGTAACGCGCAATGCCTGGGGCCATCATAACCAACTCGGCTTCGAGATCCACGGAACCCGCGGCTCGATCGCCTTCGATTACCAGCGTCTCAACGAACTGCGCGTCGCCTTTGCCGACGATCCGGCTGACGCCTTCGGCTTCCGCACGATCTATTCCGGTCCGAACCAGCCGTTCGGCGACAAGCTGTGGCCGGTTGCCGGCATGGGGCAGGGCTACATCGATATCAAGTCGATCGAGTGGTACAACTTCCTGCAGGCCATCGCCGAGAACAAGCCGGCTTCGCCGAACTTCAAGGACGGCGTGCAGATCGAGCGCATCGCCGAAGCCATTCTCGTCTCCGGACAGACCGGCGCCTGGGAAACCATCAAGCAATCTGCAGCCTGAGGGAGCGTGTGCGATGACGATCAAGCTTGCAATGCACACCTGGCCTTATGCAAGCAACCCGACGTGGTTGCCGGCCTATACGCTTGAAGAAACCATCAAGCGCGTCAAGAAGAGCGGCTATGACGCCATCGAGATCGGAGCGGCCAGCCCGCATGTCTTTCCACCGACGCTGAGCCCGCAACGGCGCAAGGATCTCGGCCAGATGCTGAAAGACTATGGGCTTGAACTGGCAGCCATGCTGCCGGCCCATGGCGGCGGTCCCGGCAACAACGTCGCTTCGCCGATCCCGGAAGAGCGCCGCTGGGCGATCGACCATTACAAGGACATGGTGCAGCTAACCGCCGACTGGGGCGGCAAGCGGCTGATCTGCCTGCCGGGCTGGTATATCTTCGGCACGACCTATCGCCAGGCATGGGACTGGGCTGCGCAGGCGATCGGCGAAATCGCCCGCTTCGCAAAGGACTTCGACGTCGAGATCGTGATCGAGCCGACGCCGGAAGACAGCAACATCGTCAATACCTGCGACAACACCATCGACATGATGAAGGATGTCGGCGAGCCGAACGTGCGCCTGATGTTCGATAGCCATCACGTCATCACAGAGAAGGAAGTAATGACCGACTACGTCCATGCCATGGGCAAGGACCTGGTCCACATCCACGCCTCCGACAACAACCGACTGCCACCGGGCATGGGCAGGGGTGACTTCCCGGCTCTTATCGACGCGCTGCAGGAAACCGGCTTCGACGGCTATCTGTCGATGGAATGCGGCTTCCACCAGCGCGGCATCGAACCCGACTGGGTCGCCCGCGTCTCGCTCGAATACCTCAAGCCGCTCGTCGACGCCGCAAATGCCAAAACGGCAGCTTGAAAATGTAATCGTTACCACCTGGAGAGGGGTGCCAGCTTGGTGCGCGTCTCCAATCATATAGGTTAGCATTGATGTCAAAGCCTCCCACTGTCCGGGATGTCGCACGCCTATCCGGTGTCTCGACGGCTACCGTGTCGCGATATTTCTCTGGGAAGGCAGACTCCGTCTCTCCTCACAAGATCGAAAGCGTTCGACGCGCGGCCAAGACATTGGGCTATACCCCTTCTGAAATCGGCCGCTCGCTTCGCCTGTCTCAAAGTCGCGTCGTTATGATGCTGGTCCCCGACGCGACCAACCACTTCACGGCCGATATCGCTGTATCGGTGGAAAGTGCTCTCAAAGAGATTGGGTTGTCGATGGTTCTCGCCAATACTGGCGAGAACCCCACACAGCAGGACAGGCTTCTTGCCGATGCACTAGGGCTCAGGGTTCGTGCAATCGTTCTGCAGGGGGCGATCGATACGCCGAAATTACGCGAACTGGCCGCCAGGCAAGACAATCTGATATTCGTGAACCGACGCCCGGCACAGGGAATTCTCGCACCATATGTCGGGATCGACAATTTCCAGGCTGGTCTAGCCGTTGGTCGCCACTTCGTCGACCGGCGTTATACGAACTGCGTGGCCATTCATGGCCCACGACACTATTCCGGCAGCACCGCACGGCTCGACGGCTTCCTGGCCGGGCTCGGAGATGATGTAAAGGTTCTTCAGTTCGAGAGCGCCTTTACGATGCAAGCTGGCTATGACTGTGCATCGCGCCTGCTCGAAGCGGACCCCAAGAAATATTCAATATTTTGCGCCAACGACATGATCGCCTATGGCGTCTACCGGGCGGCTTTCGAAAGGCACATGCGCGTGCCCGAAGATTTGGTGGTTTGCGGTTTTGACGACAATCGCCTGAATGAATGGCTGGCGCCTTGGCTTACGACAGTGAAGGTTCCCGCCTTGGACTTTGGTCCGGCAGTAGCGGAATTGATCGGCACCCGGCTTCCTGATGATGCGCAGCCCAGAAACATCATTCTGCCTTTTACGCTGCAGCTTAGACAATCAGCGTGATCGTCCGCAAGCCGTCCTTAGTGGAGAAGGACGGTCCGGATAATCCTGGGTGCTTCCGGACACTCAACCAAGAAAAGGGGGACTAGGACATGAAGCGAATGATCATTGGACCTGCGATTTTGGCGCTTGCGGCCTCAGCTGCGCACGCCGGAGACATCGGCGTTACGATTTCCCACAGCGACTCGAACCTGGCGGTTCTGGTGCAGGGCATGAAGGACGAGGCTGCGAAGCTAAACCAGCCCCTGCAGATTGAATTTGCCGAAGGCGACGTCAACAAACAGCTATCGCAGGTGCAGAACTTCATCGCCGCCGGTGTCGATGCGATCGTCGTCAACACGGTGGAAACCTCGGCGACGCCGACGATGACAAAGATGGCTGCGGAAGCTGGTATTCCGCTCGTCTACGTCAACAACACGCCGAGCGACGTGAAGGAGCTCGGACCGAAGGCGGCGTTTGTCGGATCGGACGAGTATGTCGCTGGCACTTTGCAAGCGCAGGAAGTCTGCCGTGTTCTGAAGGAACAGGGAAAGACGCAAGACGCAGGCATCCTCGTCATCCAGGGCATCCTGGCGAACGAGACGGCTGTGTTGCGCAGCAAGGCGGTTCATGACGTCGCAGCCAAGCCGGAATGCAACTTCATGAAGATCATCGATGAGCAGTCGGCCAACTGGGATCCGGTCAAGGCACAGGACTTGATGACGAACTGGATCACTGCGGGCTACAAGCCGGCGGCTGTGCTTGCAAACAACGACGAAATGGCCATCGGCGCGGTTAACTCGCTGAAGGCTGCCGGTTGGAACATGAAGGATGTCGTCGTCGCTGGCGTCGATGCGACGAAGGAAGCGATGCATTACATGCAAAATGGTGAGCTCCACGTCACCGTGTTCCAGGACGCGCTGGGGCAGGGCGCCGGCTCAGTCGACGCGGCCATCAAGCTTGCCAAGGGCGAGAACGTCGTATCGCCGATGTGGATACCCTACGAACTCGTGAATCCGGCAAACGTCGAGAAGTACCTCGCCAAGAACTGATCGCCGCTTCGGCTGCAGATATGCCTCCAAGGCATATCTGCAGCCGAAGCGTCTACGCTCATGAAGCAGAAGGTCTGCCAAGATGCAGAAAATCTCACCATCAACTATCAAGGCGGTTCGGGAAAGCGGCGCCGTTCCAAACGCTGACTATCTCTTGGAAGTCAAAGACGTCCGTAAGGAGTTTGCGGGAAACGTTGCGCTGGATGATGTCTCTTTCCGTTTGAGGCGCGGCACCGTTCACGCCCTCATGGGCGAAAACGGCGCCGGGAAGTCGACGTTAATGAAAATCATTGCGGGCATTTACACGCCGGATGGGGGAGAGTTTTTTCTCAACGGTCTTCCCATTCGCCTCAGCAGCCCGCTGGATGCACTCGATAACGGTATCGCCATGATTCACCAGGAGCTCAATCTGATGAATCATATGACCGTTGCCGAAAATATCTGGATCAGGCGTGAGCCGAAGAACCGCTTTGGCCTCGTTGACCACAAGGAATTGCATAGCCGTACCTCCGAGCTTTTCGAGGAGTTGGGAATCGATCTGGATCCTGACGAGAAGGTCGGCATGCTCTCGGTTGCAAATCGCCAGATGGTAGAAATTGCCAAAGCGGTTTCTTACGAGTCCGACGTCTTGATCATGGACGAGCCCACCTCGGCGCTCACCGAGCGTGAGGTCGAGCATCTTTTCCGTATTATCAAAACCCTCAGGGAACGTGGAAAAGGCATCATCTACATCACGCACAAGATGAACGAGCTCTTCGAGATCGCAGACGAAGTATCGATCTTCCGGGACGGCAAACACATCGCGACCAAGTCCGCGGACCAACTGACCCGGGAAGAGGTCATTCGCATGATGGTTGGGCGTGAGATCTCGCAAATGTTTCCCAAGGTTCCGGCAAAGATCGGGGACGTGGTACTGAGTGTTCAAAACCTTTGTCTCAAAGGTGTTTTCGAGGACGTTTCATTTGAGCTCCGCTCAGGAGAAATTCTTGGGATTGCTGGGCTCGTCGGTGCCGGTCGCTCCAACATCGCCGAAACGATCTTCGGTGTTACGCCCGCGACTGCCGGCACGATCGAGATCAGAGGAAAGGCTGTCAATGTAAATTCTCCCGGCGTTGCAATGGAAAACGGAATGGCTTTTCTCACTGAAGACAGAAAGGAATCCGGCTGCTTCCTCCTGTTGGACATTCAACAGAATATGCAGATGGCAGCCCTGCACGGCGGATATGTACGTAACGGCTTTGTCGAGCAGAGGCGTCTGTCTGAAGATTGCGAGACGATGACGAACTCACTTAGGGTCAAGACGCCGGGAATGGGCGAGAAGATCATGAATCTGTCTGGTGGAAATCAGCAAAAAGTATTGATCGGTCGCTGGCTGCTCACAAAGCCGAGCTTGCTCATTCTCGACGAACCTACCCGCGGTATCGACGTCGGTGCCAAAGCCGAGATCCACCGCATGATTTCGACACTCGCTGCCGAAGGTGTGGCCGTGATCATGATCTCGTCGGAACTTCCGGAAATTCTCGGAATGAGCGACCGTGTCATGACTGTCCGGCAAGGGCGTGTATCCGGTATTCTCGACCGGGCAGACGCCGACCAAGTCAAGATCATGGAGCTCGCAGCCCAATGACGATAACACCTGGAGCCACGGTTGTGGCGGAAAAGCGGGTCGCGAAACGCAAGTTTCACAGTGAGATGTCGATGGCCCTGGTGCTGGTCGGCATTGCCGTTGTGTTCGAGATCCTCGGCTGGATGTTCGTCGGCAGTTCGTTCCTGGCCAACCAGCAACGCCTGTCGATCATCATCCTTCAGGTCTCGGTGATCGGCATCCTTGCCGTCGGTGTGACCCATGTCATCATCACCGGCGGCATCGACCTTGCCTCCGGTTCGGTGGTGGGGCTTGCCGCCATGGTCGCCGCCTCGCTGGCGCAAGGCTCGACGGACGTGCGTGCCCTTTATCCTGCGCTCACCGACCTCCTGCCGATCTGGCCTATCCTCGCCGGCCTTGTCGTCGGTCTGCTGGCCGGCTGGGTCAGCGGCCTGTTGATCGCCAAGACCGGCATTCCTCCCTTCATCGCCACGCTTGGCATGATGGTCTGCGCCAGAGGTGTTGCCAAGTGGTATACGCTCGGTCAGCCGATCGGTCTTCTGACCCCGGAATTCACCTGGCTCGGCAAGAGCTTCATCCTTCTCGGTTTCCCTGTGCCCCTGCCGGTGATCATCTTCCTTGGCGTCGCGGCGCTGTCGCATATCGCGCTCGGCTATACACGCTACGGCAAATACACCTATGCAATCGGCTCCAACCCCCAGGCGGCGCGGGTGTCCGGCATCAACATCGGCTCACATCTCATCAAGGTCTATGCCGTCGCGGGACTGCTGTCGGGCCTGGCCGGGGTGGTGACGGCAGCGCGTGCGGCATCGGCGCAGCCGACAATGGGCAACGCCTACGAACTCGACGCCATCGCCGCAGCCGTGATCGGCGGAACATCGCTGGCCGGCGGCTCTGGCCGCATCACCGGAACGCTGATCGGAACCATCATCCTCGGCATCATCACCTCCGGCTTCACCTTCCTGAAGATCGGCTCCTATTACCAGGAGATCATCAAGGGCGCGATCATCGTCTTTGCCGTCGTCATCGATCAGTACAGACGATCAAAGCACGCAAGAGCCTAAAGTGCCTGTCGCAACATGAACGCCGACAGGCAGGACGGCCAAGCAAACCGTCCCGAAAATGGGGCGTCTCGAAACTTCACGGCGACCGCGACGGACGGTGAGCTTATTAGGCGGAGAATATGGCATACATCGATCTCAACAGCGATCTTGGCGAAAGCTTCGGCCCCTGGGCAATGGGTGACGATGTCTCGATGATTTCGATCGTTACCAGCGCCAATATTGCCTGCGGGTTCCATGCCGGCGATCCGGCGGGAATCCTCTCCGTGCTGAAAGTAGCGGCAAAACACGGTGTCTCGGTCGGGGCGCATATCGGCTATCATGATCTTGTCGGTTTCGGTCGGCGCAATATGGACCCGTCCAGCACAGAACTCGTCGGCGATACAATCTACCAGATCGGCGCCCTGCAAGGTCTGGCGAAAGCCGCAGGTACTCGTGTTCGCTACGTCAAACCGCATGGCGCTCTGTACAACACCATCGCTTGCGACGCACGCCAGGCGGCAGACGTGATCGAAGGCATCAAGGCGGTCGATCCCTCGCTCGTCTTAATGGCGCTTTCCGGGGCGCCCATTGTCGAGCAGGCCCGAGCGGCCGGGCTCAAAGTCGTCTGCGAGGCCTTTGCCGACCGAGCCTACAATGCCGACGGCAGCCTCGTCAGTCGTCGCCTGGTCGGCTCTGTCATCCACGATCCGCAAGCGATTGCCGAACGCATGCTGCGACTGGTCGTGGAGGGCCGCATAACCGCCATTGACGGCACGGAGATAAACCTAGAGGCGCAGTCGATTTGTGTGCACGGCGATACCTCGGCGGCAGTCGCCATCGCCCGGGCATTGCGCGAAGCGCTGGCTGCCCATAGGATCGGCCTGAAATCGTTCGTGGATGCCACCCATGACTGAGCGGCTGCGCTTTCTGCCCGCTGGCAGCGATGCCTTCCTCGTCGAACTCGACGATTTGGAAACGACGCTAACGTTGCTCGACCGCCTTCTCGCTGACCGTCCGGAGGGCATCGTCGAACTCGTGCCCGCCGCTCGAACAGTGATGGTCCGCTTCGACCCTCATGTGACTGACCGCGTGCGGCTGGCCGCGCTTATCTGCGCGATCGAGCTTGACCAGCGCACCTCCCGCGTGGGCGACTCAATCGAGATCCCGGTCGCATATGACGGCGAGGATCTCGCCGATGTCGCCGAAATCCTCGGCTGCTCGGTGGAGGAGGTGATCCGCCGCCATGCCGAGGCCACCTATACGGTCGCCTTTACCGGCTTTGCGCCCGGTTTTGCCTACATGACTTCAAACGATCCTGATTTCGACGTCCCGCGCCGCAAGAGCCCGCGTGTGCGCATCCCGGCCGGGTCCGTTGCACTCGGGGGGAAGTTTGGCGGCATCTATCCGTCGGACAGTCCAGGCGGCTGGCAGCTTATCGGCCGCACGCCGTTGAAGATGTGGGACACCAACCGACCGCGAGCCGCGCTTCTGGCGCCGGGTGATCGCGTCCGTTTTCGTAATATCGCCAACGATCCCGTTGTGCCGCGTGCCGCTCTGCCAGAACCGCAAGCTGTGCGACCATCCGCGGGGCTTGTCGTCACCCGTGCTGACCGACCAGCACTCTTTCAGGATCTCGGCCGGCCCGGGCGGGTCGACCAAGGCGTCTCTGAGTCCGGCGCACTCGACCGCTCGAGCCTGGTGGAGGCCAATCTCTGCGTCGGCAATCCGCGCAATGCTGCCGCCCTGGAAATCGCGTTTGGCGGTTTTGCCTTCAAGGCAGATCGGCCAGCAACGCTCGCTGTGACGGGAGCCTGTGCGCCGCTTGTCATCCGCACCGCCGATGGCCGCACTGTTGCTGCGCCATTTCACCGTCCCTTTGCGCTCGACGCCGGCGACGAACTGGTGCTCGGCCTTCCGCCGGAAGGTATGCGCAGCTACATAGCGCTGCGGGGCGGGTTCGCGGTCGAGGGCGTGCTTGGTTCGGCTGCGACTGACACCTTAGCAAAGATTGGGCCTGCGCCGATCGCTGCCGGCGACGTGCTGGTGCCGGCGAATGCTCCTGCTGCCGCTGTCGATCCCTTCCGGCGCACGCTCAAAGCGCTGCCGAGGGCCGGGGACACCGTGACGCTCAACGTTGTACTTGGCCCGCGCACCGATTGGTTCACGCACAAAGGCGTCGAGACCCTCACAGCGCAAGCTTGGCAGGTGACGGCTGAGTCGAACCGGGTCGGCATGCGGCTTGCTGGGGCCGAACCGCTGGAACGGCGTGACACGGCTGAGTTGCCCTCGGAAGGTACCGCGCTCGGCGCAATCCAGGTGCCGCATAGCGGCCAGCCGGTGGTTTTCCTCGCCGACCATCCGCTGACCGGCGGCTATCCGGTGATCGGCGTTGTCGCCCGCCACCATCTCGATCTCGCCGGCCAGATTCCAATCGGCGCCAACATCCGTTTCAACGTCGTCGCCGCATTCGACCCGCTCGTCAGGGAAACAAATCGATGAAAAAACTGCTCATTGCCAATCGCGGCGAAATCGCCATCCGCATCATCCGCGCTACCCGCGACTACGGCGTTGCCTCGGTAGCGATTTATTCGGATGCAGATGCCGGCTCACTGCATGCCGAGCTCGCCGACGAAGCCTATGGGCTGGGCGCAGGCCGTCCGGCGGACACTTATCTGAATATTGAGAAGATCCTGGAGATCGCAAGGCGCGCTGGAGCGGATGCCGTCCATCCCGGCTACGGTTTTCTGTCGGAGCGTGCAGAGTTTGCCCGCGCCGTCATCGATGCCGGTCTGATCTGGGTCGGCCCGAAGCCGGAAGTTATCATGGCACTTGGCGACAAGGTTGAGGCCCGACGCATCGCCGACAAGGTCGGCGCCCCTTTGGTCAAGGGGTCGGACGGCCCACTCGCCTCGGCGGAGGAAGCTGTCGCCTTTGCTCAGGAGGCGGGGCTGCCGCTCGCGATCAAGGCTGCCTTCGGGGGAGGCGGGCGAGGCATGAAGGTCGTCCATCGCATCGAGGACGTTGGCGAGTTCTTCGAATCCGCGGTTCGCGAAGCCAGGGAAGCGTTTGGGCGCGGCGAATGCTATGCCGAGCAATTCCTGGAAAAGCCGCGTCATATCGAGGCGCAGATCATTGCCGACAGCCATGGCAATACGGTCGTGCTTGGCACCCGCGATTGCTCGCTGCAGCGGCGCAACCAGAAGCTGGTCGAGGAGGCTCCTGCGCCCTTCATCTCTGCAGAACAGCGCGCACGCATCCACGACGCTGCCAAGGCGATCTGCGTCGCAGCCAGTTATACCGGCGCCGGCACGGTCGAGTTCCTGCTGTCGCAGAACGGCATCATCTCATTCCTCGAGGTCAATACCCGACTGCAGGTGGAGCATCCGGTGACGGAGGAAACGACCGGCGTGGATATTGTCATCGAGCAGTTGCGCATCGCCGATGGCCTGCCACTTTCGGTCACAGAAACGCCCGCGCCGCGCGGACATGCCTTCGAATTCCGCATCAATGCCGAGGACCCGGGCCGCGGCTTTTTGCCGACGCCGGGGCTGATCACGCGCTTCCGCGCGCCGTCCGGTCCTGGCGTTCGGATCGACAGCGGCGTGGAGACAGGTTACGAAATTCCCGGCATTTACGATTCCATGATGGCCAAGCTGATCGTCACCGGGGCGACCCGCGAGGAAGCTCTGATCCGCGCCCGGCGAGCGCTTGCCGAGTTCAGGATCGAGGGCGTCGCGTCTGTGCTTCCCTTCCATAGCGCCGTCCTCGAGGAACCGGCCTTCACCGGCGAGGATGGGTTCAAGGTCTTTACGAACTGGATCGAAACGGAATTTCGCGGCGTCGAGCCGGCTCCTCGGGTTGACCCGGTCGAAGGTGGGCTGGTGCGCAGCTTCATAGAGATCGACGGCAAGCGCCATGAACTCGGGCTCCCGGCGACGCTTTTCTCCGGCATTGCTGCGCCAACGACGTCGACGGCCTCAAGGGCGCCGGCCACCGAAGGTGCGCTGACGGCACCGATCCCCGGCACCCTGCAAAAATGGAACGTCGAGGATGGGGCCCGCGTTGCCGAAGGCGACGCGGTGGTAATGATCGAAGCCATGAAGATGGAAACCCGGGTCTTGGCGCCGAAGGCAGGCCGC
Source organism: Pararhizobium sp. LjRoot235 (assembly GCF_964254145.1). Lineage (NCBI taxonomy): Bacteria > Pseudomonadati > Pseudomonadota > Alphaproteobacteria > Hyphomicrobiales > Rhizobiaceae > Pararhizobium > Pararhizobium sp. LjRoot235. The sequence goes on from NZ_CAXUSP020000003.1 coordinate 225,618, forward strand.
ATTTGCATCAAGATCCAAGCGGGCACGGTGGTCGCGCTTGGCGCGGAACTGGCAACAATAGAGTGACGGAAAAAGCAAAACGGATGGTTACGATCTTAGACACCGTTCGCCCCGGATCTGCGCGACATCGACATCCGGAAAAGGCCCACAAGCCAGATACCGAGATGCTGCGCAAGCCGGAATGGATCCGCGTCAAGGCGCCGATGTCGAAGGGCTATCAGGAAACCCGTTCGATCGTGAAGGAGCACAAGCTCGTCACGGTCTGCGAGGAGGCCGGCTGCCCGAACATCGGCGAGTGCTGGGACAAGAAGCACGCCACCTTCATGATCATGGGCGAGATCTGTACGCGCGCCTGCGCCTTCTGTAACGTCTCGACCGGCAAGCCGAATGCGCTCGACATGGACGAGCCGGAAAACGTCGCCAAGGCCGTGAAGCAGATGGGCCTGTCGCATGTGGTCATCACTTCGGTCGACCGCGATGATCTGGCCGACGGTGGCGCCGAGCATTTCGAAAAGGTGATCTGGGCGATCCGCGCCGCCTCGCCGGCAACGACCATCGAAATCCTGACGCCCGACTTCCTGAAGAAGCCCGGCGCGCTGGAACGCGTCGTTGCGGCCAAGCCCGACGTCTTCAATCACAACATGGAAACCGTGCCCGGCAACTATCTGACGGTGCGCCCCGGTGCTCGTTATTTCCACTCGATCCGGCTTCTGCAGCGGGTGAAGGAACTCGATCCGACGATGTTCACCAAGTCTGGCATCATGGTCGGTCTTGGCGAGGAGCGCAACGAAGTGCTGCAACTGATGGACGACCTCAGGACCGCCGATGTCGACTTCCTGACCATTGGCCAGTACCTGCAGCCGACCCGCAAGCATCATGCGGTGATGAGCTTCGTCACGCCGGACGAGTTCAAGTCCTATGAGACCGTCGCCTATAGCAAGGGCTTCCTGATGGTGGCCTCCAGCCCGCTGACGCGCTCGTCGCATCACGCCGGCGACGACTTTGCACGGCTCCGCGCGGCGCGGGAAAAAGCCAAGCAGCCGCAATGCGATTCAATTTCAACGAGCGGCCGTCGGTCAATTTGAGGACGGCGAAACAACGCGCGGAGGAAAACCGATGTCAACGATAGCAATGCCGGAGCCACGCGCTGATGTTCTGGCGCGATCGTCGCAGATCATCTCTGCGCTTAAAGCGGCCTTGCCTCAAGACACCGTTATTTCGGACCCGCAGGAAACCCGGGCCTACGAATGTGACGCACTGACGGCATATCGGTGCCCGCCGCTTGCGGTCGTCTTGCCGCGTAGCACCCAGGAGGTCGCGACGGCCATGCGTGTCTGCTATGAACATCGCGTCCCTGTCGTACCCCGCGGAGCGGGCACATCACTTGCAGGAGGTGCTTTGCCGACGGCAGACAGTGTCGTCATCAGTACGATCCGGTTGCGGGAGATCATAGAAGTCGACACGGCAAACCGGTTCATCCGGGTCCAGACCGGCGTCACCAATTTAGCCGTGAGCGCCGAGCTCGACGCAGACGGATTTTTCTACGCGCCCGATCCTTCGTCTCAACTTGCCTGCACGATTGCAGGCAATATTGCGATGAACTCAGGTGGTGCTCACTGCCTGAAATACGGCGTCACAACGAATAACCTCATGGGCATTCGCATGGTGTTGACGAGTGGGGAGGTCGTCGATCTTGGTGGGCCGTTCTTGGGGGCGACGGGGCTCGACATCCTCGGGCTCTTGTGCGGTTCCGAGGGCCAGCTCGCCATCATTACTGAGGCGACCCTCAAGATCGTTCCCAAACCCGAAGGCGCTCGACCGATGCTGATCGGCTTCGACAGCGCCGAAGTCGCCGGCGAATGTGTGGCACGTATCATCCGCTCTGGCCTGCTGCCGGTGGCTATCGAATACATGGACGATGTCTGTCTGCGTGCCGTTGAGGCATTCGCCAAAGCCGGATATCCCGCGTGCGCGGCCGTTTTGATCGTTGAGGTGGAGGGGTCCGAGGACGAAATCAACGACCAAACGGACCGCATTCAAGCAATTTCGGACGAGCTGGGAGCGGTGGAATTTCGCAGCAGCCAAAATGCCGAAGAATCCCTGGCCATCTGGAAGGGCCGCAAGTCTGCATTCGGCGCGATGGGTCGCCTCGGTGATTACCTCTGCCTCGATGGGACGGTCCCCGTTTCAAAACTTGCCTTTACGCTCAAGCGCATCGGTGAGCTCTCAAAGCAACATGGCTTGGAGGTCGCCAATGTCTTTCACGCCGGTGACGGCAATATGCATCCTCTCATTCTTTTCAACGCCAACGCGCCGGGTGAACTGGAACGCGCTGAAGCCTTTGGTGCCGACATTCTGCGCCTTTGTGTTGACGTTGGCGGCTGCCTGACGGGGGAGCACGGGGTGGGTATCGAAAAGCGAGATCTCATGACCACGCAATTCAACACAACAGATATGGCCATCCAGATGGAGATCAAGGAGGTCTTCGATCCCGCCTGGCTGTTGAATGCCGCCAAGGTCTTTCCCCTTGAGGTAAGTGAGCCTTACCGCAAGAGGGCTTTGGCACGATGACACACAGCAGCGCGCTTGCCCCGCTCTCGACCATCGTCGCTCCGGCAGATGAAGTCGAACTAGCCGCTTTCCTTTTGGAAGCCTGCGCAAACGCAACATCGCTCCATGTCATGGGCGGCGGCACACGACTGACGTCGAGTTTTCCATCGGAGACCGGCACGCTTACGACACGCCGGCTCCGCGGAATCGTGACATACGAACCTGGCGCCATGACGCTGATTGCCCGTGCGGGGACGCCAATCGATGAAATCGAGGCAGCGCTTGCCGCAGAAGGGCAGGCACTGGCATTCGAACCCATGGATTATCGCACCGTCCTTGGCACGCTTGGTTCTCCTACCATCGGCGGCGCAGTCGCAACCAACGCTTCAGGTCCTCGGCGCGTTCAGGCAGGAGCATGCAGAGATAACCTGCTTGGGGTGCGCTTCGTCGATGGCCAGGGCCGGATCATCAAAACCGGTGGTCGGGTGATGAAGAACGTCACTGGACTGGACCTTGGCAAACTTCTTTGTGGTTCCTTTGGCACATTGGGCGTTTTGACGGAAGTGGCCATCAAGACCCTGCCTGCGTCCGAATGCGAGCTATCAATTGGCTTCAACAACGTGTCCGTTGCCGAAGCGAGCAAGATTTTCCAGACTGCGCTTGCCACTCCGTACGAGATATCCGGTGCCGCCTTCCGGTCGGGCACCGCTTGGCTGCGAATTGAAGGCCGTTCGAAGCAAGTCGATTACCGGCGTGAGAAGATATTCGCCCTCCTTCCTCCTCACCATAACATCGACTTCCTCTATGAGACCAATAGCAAAGCCCTATGGGGCCAGCTGCGGGACCTGCATCATTTTGCCGACCCGCAGCTGCCGCTGTGGCGTATCCTGATAAAGCCGACAGATGCCCCTAAAATCGCTTCAGCGCTGGAGGCGCTCGGAGGAACTGTATCGCTCGATTGGGGAGGCGGGTTGATCTGGTATGCAGGCGATGCGGAGCCCATCGAGGTTCGCAGGGCGTCCGGCGCGGGGCGGGCGATGCTGCTACGATTTGGGGGAGCGGTTGCCGGCACTATGTTCCCGCCCGAGCTTGGTGCGGTCGCTCAGCTTTCGGACGAATTGCGCAAACGGTTCGATCCTGCGGGAATTTTGAACCGCGGTTTGATGGAAAGTTAGGATGCAGACGAATTTCGACGAGACCCAGCTTTCAGACCCGGACACGCAAACTTCAAACGAGATCCTGCGTTCCTGCGTCCATTGTGGCTTCTGTACCGCGACTTGCCCAACATACCGCGTGTTGGGCGATGAACTCGATAGTCCGCGGGGCCGGATCTATCTCATCAAGGACATGTTGGAAAACGACAAGGTACCTGACGACGCCACGGTAAAGCACATAGACCGGTGCCTGAGCTGCCTCAGTTGCATGACCACATGTCCTTCCGGCGTGCACTACATGCATCTCATCGATCACGCGCGCGACTATATCGAGAAGAAATACACGCGTCGGTGGGACGATCGGGCACTACGCTGGTTGCTGGCCCGCATCCTGCCGTATCCTTATCGGTTTCGCTTGGCTCTGACGGCTGCAAAACTGGCACGCCCGATAAGACGCCTCATCCCTGATGCACGACTGCGGGCAATGCTGGAGATGGCTCCTGACCGGGTTCCGAAAAGCAGCAAGAACGACAGGCCGCAAACTTTCCCCGCGAAGGGCACCCGGAGCAAACGCGTAGCCCTTCTGATCGGCTGCGCACAGCGTGCGCTGAACACCGACATCAACGACGCGACGATCAGGCTTCTCACCCGTCACGGCTGCGAGGTCGTCGTTCCGAAAGGCATTGGCTGCTGTGGAGCGCTCACGCATCACATGGGAAAGACCGATGAAAGTCATGCCATGGCAAGCGCCAACATTCGCGTCATGGTTCGGGAGCTTGATGGAGCAGGGCTGGACGCTATCGTCATCAACACCTCCGGATGCGGAACCACTGTCAAGGACTATGGACACATGTTCCGAAACGATCCGATGGCTGCTGATGCAGCGCGCATTGCGGCGCTTGCGAAGGATGTGACAGAAGTCATTGCTGGTATCGGGCTTCAAGACCCAGTTTTTGCTGACCCGCTTCGCGTGGCCTATCACGCGGCGTGTTCCCTGCAGCATGGTCAGCAAGTTCGCTCGCAGCCAAAGGATCTCCTGAAGTCGGCTGGCTTCGATGTGGTCGAGCCCCGTGATTCCCATATCTGTTGTGGGTCCGCAGGAACCTATAACCTGATGCAGCCGGCAGTTTCGAAACAATTGCAATCGCTCAAAGTTGCATCGATTGAGGCGGTGCTCCCGCAGGTGATCAGCACCGGCAACATCGGTTGTATGATGCAGATCGGCTCCGCAACCGGTCTTCCCATCGTCCACACAGTCGAATTGCTCGATTGGGCAACCGGCGGCCCAAAGCCCCGGAGTCTTTCCAAGGCATCAACCAGAGCCGCCTGAGATCCCCGTTACTCAGGTTGCCAGAATTACGCGCTGCCCAACCTGCGAGATACGGTCTTTGCGGCTTCGGCGACGCGCTCGCCAATCTGTCGGGTTAGCCGGTCTGGCATTCGATGCGTTGGGCCCGACACAGATATGCCAGCCACTGCTTCGCCATGCACATTCAATATCGGTGCTGCGACGCAACGCATACCCTTCGTCCGCTCCTCATCATCAAAAGCGTAACCGCGCGCTCGGGTGGCGAGCAACTCCTCTTTCAGCTGGGAGACTGATCGCAAGGTGTTTTCGGTGAACCGCTTCAGCGCCGGGTTTTTGAACAAGGACGATAAACGGTCTTCGTCGTAGGTGCTAAGCAATGCCTTTCCTATCCCCGAGGCATGGAGCGGAGAAAGCGTACCCGGCGGGAAAAAGGCTCGTATGGATTCATGTGTTTCGACCTGGCTGATGAAGAGTACGTTCCCATTTTTTTCTATTCCAAGATTTGAAGTTTCTCCTGTTTCGAGCATCAACTCACGCATAATCGGGCGACTTCGTTCGACCACATTGGAGCGCCGAAGAAATGCCGCACCCAATCGATAAGCCTCTGGTCCTATGAACCAGATCTGGCGATCGGGGCTTATCTCAACAAAATCGCGGCGTTCGAGAGTTGCCAGAACGCGATGCATCGTCGCAGGCGATTGATCCAGGTGCGCGGAAAGTTCCGACAGCGTCATACCCTCGGGCGAAGACAAGGCCTCCAGCACGTCCAGAGCGCGATCGAGTGACTGTATCACGCTCTGCGACTGGGGTTCATTGAAAGACTTGGGGCGTCCTCGCCGTCGGTTTGTGTTCTGCATCAAAAATATACCCGATACGTCATAATTCATGGTTACCTGAAAAACATATTCACGCAATGAAAAATTGTAAGCACCTGATAGATATCAGTATTATCCGAGTTTTACAGATTCTGAAAAATGATTTCAAAAAAATATACGTCTATTCGGGGTCGTGCTATCTATTTTGAAAGCACAGGAGGATGCATCATATGTACGGACAGAACCCGGTCTTCATTCCAGGTCCGACGAACATGCCTGAGATTTTGCGGAAAGCATCGGACATGCCGACTATAGACCATCGTTCATCGATGTTCGGCGAGATCCTCCATCCTGCTCTGGCTGGCGTCAAGCAAGTTCTCAAGTCCGAAACGGCTTCCGTTTTCGTGTTTCCTTCCACGGGTACCGGAGGATGGGAGACGGCGATCACAAACACACTAAGCGCTGGCGACCGTGTGGTGGCAGGTCGATACGGCATGTTCAGCCATCGATGGATCGATATGTGCCGACGCCATCAGCTGAGAGTGGACGCTGTCGAGACATCCTGGCGTGAGGGCGTTCCGTTGGCGCGATACGAGGAAATTCTCAACGCTGATAAGGCCCACGAGATCAAGGCTGTGCTCGTTACCCACAACGAGACCGCGACCGGTGTTAAATCAGATGTCGCAGCGGTTCGAGCTCTTCTAGATGCCGCCAATCATCCGGCTCTGCTGCTGGTCGATGGCGTAAGTTCGATAGCTTCAATGGATTTTCGAATGGATGAGTGGGGCGTCGATGTCGCCATTACAGGGTCCCAGAAGGGGTTCATGCTGCCTGTCGGTCTGGCAATTATTGCTTTTTCTCCGAAGGCAATGGCAGCACTGGAAACGGCACAGCTGCCGCGGACCTTTTTTGATGTCCGCGATATGTCCAAGGGCTATTCAGTGAACGGTTACCCCTATACACCATCCGTTGGCCTCCTGAATGGTCTCAAAGTATCAACGGAGCTTCTGCTCCGCGAAGGTCTCGATAACGTCTTTGCGCGGCACAGGCGCATCGCATCAGGCGTTCGTGCCGCCGTCCAGGCCTGGGGACTTGAACTCTGTGCAGCGCGCGAGGACCTCAATTCCGACACGGTTACCGCGGTGCAAACGCCTGGCGGGTTCGATGCGTCCTTGGTCGTCGCGCACGCCGCAACAAAATACGACGTCGCCTTTGGTGCTGGTCTGGGTGACGTAGCGGGCAAGGTTTTCCGCATCGGGCATGTCGGCAGCATGACCGATGTAATGGCGCTATCCGGTATTGCAACAGCCGAGATGGTCATGGTCGACCTCGGACTCAACATCAAGCTCGGCTCTGGAGTTGCGGCGGCGCAAGAAATCTACCGCAAGACGGCGGCATCATCTGTCCGCGCTGCTGCCTAAGGGCTAATCAGATGTACATACCCACGCTATCAGACATGTTTGACGCTCATCAGCGTATCAGACCACACATACATCGCACGCCCGTTCTCACCTCAACGTTCATCGACACGCTTGTCGGCGCCAGGCTGTTCTTCAAATGCGAAAACTTACAGAAGGCAGGCGCCTTCAAGGCCCGTGGTGCGTCCAATGCTGTGTTTGGGCTGAGTGACGAACAAGCGGCGAAGGGCGTTGCCACCCATTCGTCAGGCAATCATGGCACCTGCCTTTCCTATGCAGCCGGGCGGCGGGGGATCCCGTGCACCGTCGTGATGCCATGGACGGCGCCGCAAGCCAAGAAAGATGCAGTGCGTGGCTATGGTGGCAGGGTTGTCGAATGCGAGCCGTCTACATCATCGCGCGAGGCAGTTTTTGCCGAAGTCGTCGCTGAAACGGGCGCCGAATTCGTTCATCCCTATAACGACGCCCGCGTTATCGCAGGTCAAGCGACATGCTCAAAGGAACTGATCGAACAAGTCGATGACCTGGATGCCGTCATAGCGCCCATCGGCGGCGGCGGAATGGTATCCGGCACATGTCTGACCCTGTCAAACCTCGTACCCAATGCGAAGATTTATGCCGCCGAACCTGAACAGGCAGATGATGCCTATCGCAGCTTCAAGGCCGGCCATATCATCGCCGATGACGCGCCAAACACCGTCGCTGACGGTCTCAAAGTACCGCTGAAAGACCTGACATGGCACTTCGTCAAGAGGAATGTCAGCGACATTCTCACCGCGTCGGACCCGGAGATCATCGACGCTATGAAACTCATCTGGAAACGGATGAAAATCGTCATGGAACCCTCCAGCGCGGTTCCTCTCGCGACAATCCTAAAGAACAAGCACCTGTTTGCCGGCAAGCGCGTCGGCGTCATCGTCACCGGTGGCAACGTCGACCTCGACACGCTGCCTTGGCAATAGGGGAAAGAGAAATGAACATGCAAGCAAACTTCGCCGGTCTGCAGGTAGGCTATGATGTACCCGCTCTACCCGGAATGAGCGTCGAAGAGATTCAGACGCCGTGTTTGATCCTCGATCTTGATGCGCTCGAGCGAAACATTCGGAAAATGGGCGATTATGCCAAAGCCCATAATATGCGCCACCGCGCGCATGGAAAGATGCACAAGTCCGTGGATGTCCTACGCCTCCAACAGGAATTGGGCGGAGCGGTTGGCGTTTGCTGCCAAAAGGTCTCCGAGGCGGAAGTATTTGTTAGAGGCGGGATCAAGGACGTCCTTGTGTCGAACCAGGTACGCGATCCACTGAAGATTGATCGTCTCGCGCGCCTTCCCACTCTGGGCGCCAGGATTATCGTCTGCATCGACGACCTGGACAATGTCGCACAGCTTTCCGTCGCGGCCCAGAAACATAGCACATCTCTGGAGTGCTTTGTTGAAATCGACTGCGGCGCCGGTCGGTGCGGGGTCACCACGAGTTCAGCCGTCGTGGCACTTGCCAAAGCCATCGACGCTGCTCCTGGTCTTAAATTTGCAGGCATTCAAGCCTACCAAGGCGCCATGCAGCACATCGACAAATATGAGGATCGGAAAACCAAGCTCGACACGGCCATCGCGCAGGTGAGGGATGCTGTGGAGGCGTTAAAGAGCGCTGGTTTAGCGCCCGAATTGGTAAGTGGTGGTGGTACCGGCAGCTATTACTTCGAGAGCAATTCCGACGTCTACAACGAACTCCAGTGCGGAAGTTACGCTTTTATGGATGCGGATTACGGTCGCATTCTGGACAAGGACGGCAACAGAATTGACCAGGGCGAATGGGAAAATGCGCTTTTCCTTTTGACAACCGTGATGAGCCACGCCAAGGCGGATAAGGCAATTTGCGACGCTGGTCTCAAGGCACAGTCCGTCGATTCTGGACTGCCGTTCATCTATGGTCGCACCGATGTCAAATACGTCAAGTGCTCCGACGAACACGGCGTCATTGAAGATCCGGATGGGATCCTGAAGATAAATGAAAAACTTCGTCTTGTTCCTGGTCACTGCGATCCGACCTGCAATGTCCATGACTGGTATGTCGGCGTACGCAACGGCAAAGTCGAAACACTTTGGCCGGTTTCCGCCAGAGGCAAGGCGTACTGATAACCTAGGATATCTGATATGATTGTTGTTCCGGAGAGCGCAATTGCCGACTTGATCAGTTCGGCAGCATGCTTCACGGCGGTTGAACAGGTCTTCGCCGCCATGGCGAGAAATTCAGCCTATAATTTCCCCGTTGTACGGGAATCGATCGGATATGCGGACGCGCTCTACGGTTTCAAATCGGGTTTTGACCGAGAGAGCCTCATTCTCGGCCTGAAGGCGGGAGGATTTTGGCCGAACAACGCGAAAAAGGGACTGACCAATCACCAGTCGACCGTATTCCTCTTCGACGCGGATACCGGGCGGTGCCGCGCTGTGGTGGGCGGCAATCTCCTGACTGCGCTGCGCACCGCAGCGGCGTCCGCTATTTCGATCAAATACCTTGCTCGTGAAGACGCAAAGGTTCTGGGCATGATCGGTGCCGGCCATCAATCGATCTTTCAACTGCGAGCCGCTGTCCAGCAGAGAGCCTTCGAGAAGGTTATCGCCTGGAATTATCACCCGGAAATGCTGGGTCGACTTGAGCAGGTCTCAAGAGAGATCGGTTTGCCATTCGAGACCGTAGACCTAGACCGACTCGGCGCGGAGGCCGATGTGATCATATCGATTACGTCGTCGTTCAGCCCGATCTTGAAGGCATCGCAGGTCCGTCCGGGCACTCACCTTGCCTGCATGGGGACCGACACCAAGGGCAAGCAGGAGGTGGAAGCGAAACTGGTTGCCGCGTCCGCGCTCTTCACCGACGAAGTGGGCCAGGCAATAACAATTGGCGAGTGCCAGCACGCTATCGCGGAAGGGCTCATTGCAGAAGAAGACATCATTCAAATTGGCGCGGTTATTGCTGGTGATGCAAAGGGGCGTCTGTCACCCCAGGAGATCACTTTGTTTGACGGGACAGGCGTCGGCCTGCAGGATCTCGCCGTGGCATCTGCCGTTGTAGATTTGGCCATTTCTAAAGGTGTGGCGATCGAGGTCGATTTTTGATTCGTTCCCATTGGAGTGTTGCTATCCGGTTGGACGCCGCAGGCCTCCCGGCTAGACGTCCTAAATGCCGATAGACGCCTACTGCTTATCCGGAACACTGGTGGCCACCGCGGGTTGAGCGGGAATACGATCTCAAGACGCACTGCGAAGGGATGCATCTCGAAATCCAAAGTGCAGGAAACTCGATAGTGGGCGCTCATCTTGGCTGCAGCAAACCTGCTACTCGAGAATTCATTCCCCTAGAAGGTAACGGATACCACCAGAACCACCCAGTGAAGTTGGAGCGGACGACGGCTTGCGGGCGAACACTTCCATTTTGTCGCTCATAACACCACTAATGGTGGGACGTATGCTGGACGGGTGGGTCAGCAAATACTTGAGGCCTTGCGCTAACCCCTCGTGATTTTTGATATCGAGAAAACGGCGCAACTCATACCGGTCGCGAATATGGCGGGCGTGGCGGGCTAGCGTCGCAGCTGCTTCGGCTGGTAATGTATTTTCAGCCAAAATGGCGTGGTCGGCTTCGTACAACCTTTTTAAATCGATCGTACGGTGACTGCCACTGAGGGAGTTGCCTCGTACCACGGCGGCGTAGCCACAGCTTCGAAGAATTTTATAGCGGGCCCCCGCCGCAAGCGCACGCGCATACAGATCGTAGTCTTCACCCAGCCGCAAAGTCTCGTTGTATTGAAGCCTGTGGCGCTGGAGGAATTCTCGCCGCATCAGTGGTTTAAGGAACCCGATTTCGGCTCGTCGCGCATGTCGTCGCGATATATTTCCTTCTATGAAGGAGATGAAGTCAAGCAACTGGGGATCCGGGTCGAAGTAACGAATCTCATGCTCGACCGTTGAGGATTGTTCAGCATCGATGAAAGCTACGTTGTCAGCGATCAGGTCCCAGCCATCCTCGGAAAGCAGCCGTTGTAGACGACCCGGTAATAGAAAATCGTCGGCATCCAACACCCCCAAAATAGGAGAGCTCGTTATCGACAATGCATAATTACGCGCGGCAGATGGGCCTCGGTTCTCCTTGAATCGGGCCACCGTTAGACGACCGGTACCGTCATCCATGCTGCGAGCAACTGCCTCCGTCGCATCGTCTGAGCCATCATCCACGACAACAACCTCAGCTGCCTCAGGCTGAGCAAGGGCAGACCTAACAGACTTTGCAACTGTGGTGGCGGCATTTTTGGCGGCAATTATGACACAAACGTCGTTCAAGGAATTTTTTGCCAAATCGATCTCCAACTAAACTGCCAGCGTTCCCCATCGACGCAGTCCTGTGCTGGCGGTTAGCGATTCTGCGCTATCAAATGTGGCATGAGGTTGCTGGACAATTATGTCGTCAGCACGTCGCCTTGGAATTTTCAGTGGCCAAACCGATCGTGTCCCGGCACGTGGTGTGGGTGGCGCAACATCATCTTGGCGACGGCGCGTAACGTTTTGTTCGAAGCCGCTCATATCGGCAAAAATACGGCAGTATCAACCGATAAACTGCCCGCGCACAGGTCTCAACTTCCTTCATACTCGGCTAAGTGACTTTCTGGCGAACATCGCTCTGGCACATTGCGATGCCGCCGGGAGGGGCATCCACTCCGTCAATTCTCAGTGAAAATGAACAAATGCAGCAGCACTTAAGTCGCCGCCCCGGCGACGAACCTCTTTTGGTATGAACGGTATCAGAGACTTATTGTCCGCGGTAGGATGATCGGCGAAAGCCATTGCTCCATTTTCCGGCAGTCCGTGAGGACCTGCGCTGCCAAGACCGTATTCGTTCATCCTTCTTCGAGTGGCGTTGCATCACCTGTCTTCGGGCGCCGTCGCGAGGTCTTGATGTCGCCGGACAAAAGATATTCGCCGGAGTCCACCAAGAAGTGCTCGTTGTCGCGAATTCTACGTTGTGCCGCCTCGCCAAGCCTGCTGATGGTCAAGGCGGCGAGAATGTTGGCGATCGCGATTGCTCCGAGCGTGGATTCGGGAAATGCCCGGCCGGACGACTGCGCCACGAAATGCAGCGGCCCCGCAAACTTGCTGATGGGCGCCGCGAAGCTGTCTGTGATCGCGATAATCTTCGCTCCTGAAAGCGACGCCTTTTCAGTCAATCGATGCACCAGGCGGTTGAATGGCGCAAAGGTGACCGCGACAAAGGCATCGCCGGGCCGGATATCGTCCAATGCGCCCTCCGGCGCACCGCCTGGAGTATCCAGCAGGACTATGTTCGGACGCGCTTTCTGCAGGGTGTAGGCGAGGGTATAGGCAGGCGTGAACGCCGTTCGCCGGCCGATGACATAGACTTTCGGGGCGCGGGCCAGCAGTTTGACGGCACTTTCAAGTCTGTCCTCTGACAGATGCGCTCTTGCCTGGGCAACGACGTCTTGCTCGGTCGCAAAGAAGGAATCGACGAAAGCCTTCAGTCCAGAGCTTTTGCCCATTTCGGTGATGAGCGTCTGGGCGCTCAACTCGTTGCGGTGTATGGACTGGCGATCCCGTTGACGGCCTTCCGGTGTCGTGTCGATGAACTGCTGCCGCAGATCGCCATAACCCGACAAACCCAACTTTTGAGCCAGCCTGACAAGGTTTACGGGCTGAACATTCGCGCGTCGCGCGATCTCCCGCATCGAGTAAAATGGAATCTCGTCGGGATTGTTGATGACGTAATGGGCCGCGTCTACCATCTGCCCGGAAAGTTCGACGCATACCTTCTTAACTTTTTCTATCAGGTCTGGTCTGGTCATACGACCCTCTGGAACATCGAGGACTTACGCGTATATGAGGCGGACGTGTTGTCGGCGATCGGCCGGGAGAAGTCACTAATGATAGCCATCTTTCGATCTCTGTCTGTAATCATTGGTTAGCAGGGCCCTCATCCTCGGCTGAGATGGTGTACGTAGCATTCGGCTCGTTGACAATAACGATAACGGCGTGTTTCGAGCGGTCAACGGCAGAATGGCTGGAGTTGCCTCATAAAATCCGGACAGGATCAGAGTTCTGTTTGACGGTTTAAGAACTCACGCGGCGACCGATAGCCCAATGCCTTGTGAAGCGTGCTCGAACCACAATGGCAGTTGGGCGATGAGTGTTTCGGCATCTGGTAATGGGATTGACCGAGACGTAGCCGCGCTTGAAGGTTTTGACGAAGGCTTCAGCCATTCCATTGGACTGCGGGTCTCGAACCGGCGTCGAACAAGGCTCTATCCCGATGTCCAGCAGCAGCGATTGTCAGTGTGTAGGTTATCCCACTGCCCTGATCATCGACCCACGCGAGTGGATCCCGCCGCGCTGAAGCCTTAAACGCGCCGATGCAAACAACCGAACACCAAGCCGTGCAAACTATCGTTGCGGAATATAACCGGATATCGGCGAGCCTTGCGGAACCACCCGGAAAACTGCGACTGCATCAGCCAGGTCGATTTGACAGTATGGATTGGCGCATCAGTTTCCTGATGGCACTGACTTCGCCGAAATGCAGTGGCGACCCGTCATTCGCGGTCATGCCGTCACCGGCGATATCATTCGCGTCGTCAGTTGAAAGTAGTGGGGGCGCGGCTATTTTACAGCGCCACCGAGAGAGAAGCCTGCTTTGAATTGGTGGGACATTCCCAGAAATAGAATGATTAGCGGGAACGAATAGACGATGGAATAGGCGGCTATGACACCATAATTGATCGAGTTTGAGCCCATGAATCCGAAAAGGTGCACGGGTGCCGGTTGATCAGCCAGGCTGTTGATAAGAACCACTGGCATCAGAAAGTTGCCCCATGCGTTGACGAAACCGAAAATCGCAGCAGAAGCGAGACCTGGTTTGGTCAGGGGCAGGATCACACGGAACAATATTTGAAGCGTACTGGCTTGCTCAAGTGCCGCTGCCTCCTCAAGCTCTGGCGGTACCGCATCTACGAAGTTCTTCAGCTGGTAAATTTGGAAGGGAATAGCGGTTACCCCGAGCAAGATCCCCGTGGGGATAATGGACAGCCACCCCAGTGTTGCAAACATTTTGTAGACGGGAACGATCAAAATCGAGATCGGTACGCCGGAGAGGAACAGTACGGTTAGCAAAAGGGGATTTTTGAACGGAATGTTGTGCTTCGAAAATACGTAAGCGGCGATGAACGCGGCCGCCGTACCAACCACGGTGGCGACTGTCGATATAAGAAGGCTATTTCCGAGCGCCGCAAGATTGTCCGCTTGGACAGCAACCCAGTAATGCTCGGCCGTCAAGTCCGGGGCCCTTAGTTGATTCGTCGCACCGTGATCGACTGAAGCGAGCACCATCCACAACATGGGCAATGCGAAGAACGCCGCCAGAACCAGTGCAGCGGAATTACTGACAACCCGATCGGCAGTAATCTTGTTCCGTTTGTTTGCCTTCAGCCCTGGTGGTGGGCTTGAAGTGCGCTCGACTGAGGTGGTCTGCATTACAGTTACCTTCTTCGTTGGAGTATCGACGGGCCTTTACTGGGTACGCCTAGCGACGAGACTTGGTTGCCCAAACGAATAGACCGCCGAGAACCGCCGACAGCAGCACCATGACATTGCCCAACAAAGCGGCATAGCCGAGGTTGTGGAACTTGAAGCCCTGTTGGTATGTATAAACGGGTAGAATATTCGTATCGTTGCCCGGTCCTCCACCTGTCATCAGATATATCAAGGTAAAATTGCCGAACGTCATCAACATCATCAGCAGAGCACACGTTACTATCGTTGGCTTCAGCATTGGCAGCGTTATCCGCCTCAACGACTGAACCGAGGAGGCGCCTTCCAACTGAGCGGCCTCCATTAGATCGCCGGGTATGTTGCGAAGGGCTGCCGAGAACATTGTCATTGCGAGGCCGGCCAATGACCAAGCATTTGCCGTCGAGACGACCAGCATGGCGTGCTGGTACAGAAGATCGAGGCGCTGATCGCCTGCCATGAGAGCGATAAGTCCAGATTGCGTACTCGTCGCCATCCAAAGAAAAGCTATTGTTGTTGGAGGCAGTGTCCAGGCCAGGATAGCGGCAGCGCTGGTGATCCATCTTATCGGCGCTACACAGTTCTGCAGCGCCAGAGCCAAGATAAGCCCAAGCAAGGTCGTTGCGATTGCACCCGATCCGACAACGAAAATGACCGTAAGCCACAGGGATTTATAAAAGATCGCGTCGTTTAGAAGAAACGCGACATTGCTCAATCCGGTAAATCTGTAGTTGATGGCGTGGATGCCAATCAATTGTAGATTGGTGAAGCCAAGATAGATTGCATATAGTACCGGCCCTAGAAACAGCGTACCAAGAAGCAACGCAGCCGGAGCAAGCAAAACAAAGCTGATTGGATTCACTCGAGGCTCATCCAGGCGCACGCGTGCGCGCGCCTGGTTACCCGTATTGCTTCCTACCTGGGGGCCGGTTGTGGCGACCGGCCCCTGGTTGGCGCTCATTGAGTGCTTCGAATTCAAGGCAAGGTCTCCAAGTTGTCCTCGCCCACCTGGGTTGCCATGTTCGATCGGAGGATCTCGACACCTTCGTCAATCGTAGTCTCTGGCTTCAGCACCATTGCCTGAGTAGCTTGCTGGAACGCATTGCCCCAGATCGGAAACTCGGCCTGCGAAGGCATGCTTCTCGAGGTTGAACCCAACTCGGCAAATGCTTCTTGGAAGGGCGGACGGCTGAGGGAAACATAATTTGGATCGGCCTTCAAGGAAGCCGTGGACGGGGCAACCGCTACCCAGGCTGCAATATTCAGCATATTTTGCTTTTGCTGCATGATGTCGATTGCAGACCAGGCGAGATCGGGATTCGACGGATCTTTGGACATGGACAGGACAACGCCGTTAAAGCTCGCCCCCGTTCCCGGTGTCTGGCCTTCAGACGTCGGCACCTTGGCGAAACCGATCGTCTCTTCCTTATCATCCCAGCAGGGGGCGCATATATCCTTGCCCCAGAAGACCGGGATCCAATTTCCTGCAAACGTAATACCGAATTTATGATCGTGCAGAGCCTGCGCGGGATGAGTTGCGCCGTTTGGATCCATGATCTGCGAGGTGGGCGCGAGAAGACCTTCCGCTGCCGCAGTCTTGTAGAAGTTGAGAACTTCCCTGATGCCCTTGCTGTCAACCACCCATTTCTTGGTAGCCGTGTCATAGATCGTCGGCGTGCTGGATGCGGACAGTAATAGGCCCGGTCCCGCCACCACGCCGAAGGTGCCCTGCGACGTGCCTGTTATGATGTAGAGCGGCGAAGCGTCGGGGGACGTCTTCTTGATCGCCCGCGCGGCGTCAAGGATTTCATTCCAGCTTTTCGGCTCCCAATCCTTCGGCATCCCGGCCTTTTCGGTCAGAGTACGGTCAAAAAGGATGCCGTAGGTATTGATCCCTTGGGCTGCTGAATAAACATGGCCATCGTATTTTCCTGACTCCTTTACGGCATCCGGAGTGTCCTGCCACCAAGGTGCGTTCGCGATCTTCTCGTCGAGCGGCGCGAGAAGTTCGCTGGCAGCGAATTGTCCGACGTTGATATCGAAATACTGGACCACATCCGGCTTGGTGTCCGGCGAGTTGTAAAGGAGGCTTAGTTTGGTGATGAAGTCGTCATAGGTGCCGGGGACGGGGATCAGTTCCATCGTGTCCCCGGGATGCTTCGCCTCAAATTGAGTCTTGACGTCGGCGAACCATTTTTGAGCGAGCTTGGGATCAGCGAAGGTCCAGTTCAGACTGAAGGCTACCTTCACATTTGCAGCCTGGGCGACGTCCACATATGCGGTTGAAAAAACCGTTGTGGCCATTAGGGTGGCGGCCAAAGAATAGTTGCGGAATGCCCGATTGACGGCTTTCGCGATTGTCAAGCGGTTTGAGCGAAGCCGCGATGAACTCCTGTCGTGATTGGCTTGGGCGCAATCGTCAGATTCATGATTCGGCGTCGCGTAGGAAGTGTATCCAACTCGGTATGTCAACATAAACTCTTTCTCCCAGTTTAGAATGCGTTTCCGGTTAGTTATAGTTGGTCAAAGTGACCTTCAGGCTCGCCCCAGTCCCTGCATCAAAAAAATGCAGGTCTGCTGGATCAAAGACCAAATCGACCGTGTCTCCGCGCCTTACAGGAGCAAAGCTTGGAAATTTGGAGTTCACTTCCGTTCCCTCGACATCAACCAGGACGAAGGTGTCAGATCCCGTCGTCTCAAGTGACGTCACAGTGCCCGTGATTTTTTCGGTGCATCTTGAAGGGGCATCCTTCACCCATTGGATCTCGTCTGGCCGAATGCCCAATTCGACCTTGTCCGAAAAACGATCCATGGCAAAGTGTCGCCCCTCCATGGAGAAGGTCGTGCCAAAGCAGCGAACCGTCACCGTACCGCCATCGAGACTAACCGTGGCCGGTAGGATATTCATTCGGGGGGAACCGATGAACATTCCGACAACTTTGTTGGCTGGTGCTTGATACAGTTCCGCCGGCGTTGCAACCTGAAGAATGCGGCCATGATCAAACACCGCAATCCTATGCCCCATTGTCATCGCTTCAACTTGGTCATGCGTGACATAAACCGCGGTGACACCCAACTGGCGCTGCAACTCGGCAATCTCGGTGCGCATGTGGGTTCGTAAGCTGGCATCCAGATTAGATAGAGGTTCATCGAGAAGGAAAATGCGCGGGCGACGGATCATCGAGCGCGCGAGAGCCACTCGCTGGCGCTGCCCGCCCGAAAGCTCGCTTGGAAAGCGGTTCAACAGCGCCTGAAGCCCGACAAGGTTCGCGACCCTGTCGATACCAGCGGAAATGTCAGATTTTTTTTCATGTCGGATTTCGGGGCCAAATGCTAGATTCTGACGAACCGTCATGTGCGGGTAGAGCGCATAGCTTTGGAAAACCATCGAGATGTTACGGCGCCCGGGCTGCGTTAGCGTGACATCTTCATTCCCGAGCAGGATTTTGCCGTATGTCGGGGTTTCCAGGCCCGCAAGCATTCGAAGGGTGGTCGTCTTTCCGCATCCGGAAGGCCCGACGAACACCATGAACTCACCATCTTTGATTTCAAGATTGAGGTCTTCGATGGCCGTGTGCGTACCAAATTGCTTCCAGACATTTGCAAAAGTGACGGAAGTCATAAGCTCTCCTTCAGAGGGCGTCTTGCTGGTGAAACTGAATGAGCCGACAGGCATTTGCCTTCGGAGCGCTTGCGGATACGTACCGTGCTAAATCGCTGTAAGGCGCAGAAACTTCTCTAGCCCTCGATCCCCTTCTTATTGACTGTAGTGAACATCATGATCCAGATACATGTCAATAGGATCATGTGATCCACGCTGCTTTTTTTTCATTCCATCTGCGCGCGGTCGCCTCCACGTCGGGAGGTGCCAGCGTGACGCGTGCAAGCGAGGACGCCACTTAGAGGAGGAGGCCATGGCATGCTCATCCACGGCTGGAGCGAGGCCAATCACGGCAACGACGTCGAAGGCTTCGCCCCTTCGTGATGCCGTTCCAAAAGAGACGGGACTTCGCGACGTGACCGGTCGCTTCCCACATGCCTTCGGCGACAACGGGAGAGAAAAATGATCTGGATCACATGATCCTATTGACAACTATTTGGATCATAGTGTTCACTGGCGTCAAGAACTGGGTGTGGAGCGAAGCGGAAATTGGGTTTCAGCGCAGGCGCGGTATCGTCAGCGGCTTGGCAATTCATGAGATGTGTATCCACTATTTCTGGGCGGACCTGGCATATGCAAAGAATGGTGAAGATTGGTGGACCCACTGCTGTCAGCGGCCTGTGGCCAGGTGCCATAGAGACAAGAACCGAGAGACCCGCCTGCCTACACTGAGATGCGCGCAAGGGCGTCGCCAAGGCGGGCGCTGGAAACAGGCTTTTTTGCCGGCAAGCCCAAGTAAGCCATCGGGCGCTAGCTACGAGACGGACAATCGAGAGGGAAAGACGGATGAGTGAGCCAAAATTTCGGGTAATGCATACAATGGTGCGGGTGAAAGACCTCGACAGGTCGATCGATTTCTACACGCGGCTCCTGGGAATGAAGTTGCTGCGCAAGTTGGACTACCCCGAAGGCAAATTCACGCTCGCCTTCGTGGGCTACGGTCCGGAAGAATCCAACGCGGTCATCGAGCTGACCCACAACTGGAATCAAGAAACCGACTATGATCTCGGCACCGGCTACGGGCACATCGCACTCGGCGTCAGGAATATCTACAACATCTGCGATGAGTTGGCGGCGAACGGAGCTCGGATTCCCCGACCCGCAGGACCCATGAAGCACGGTAAGACCGCGATTGCCTTTGTCGAGGATCCCGATGGGTACAAGATCGAGCTGATCGACCTCGACACAATGAGCTGAGGTTCGTCAAAAAGCCCTGCGACTTTCCGACGATCGTGATGCGAACCTTCGACATCGATTGCGACACGCAACCGATTGCGTCCACCGATTTCATGTCAAATGTGGAGAACTGATAAGATGACTATGGCAAACGAGGCGGGGATTATCCTGGTCGCGCCCCACCGCTTCCCGAACGTAAACAGGGAACGTGCATTAGCTGAACGCTTCGGCCGAGAGATCGTGGTTGCTGAGGATCAGGCGTCATTCCGCAGTCGCATGGCTGAGGCGGAGGTCGTAATGGTCACGCCCTACGCCAAGATGACGGCGGAGGAGTTCGGGATGTTGCGGCGCTGCAAGGCAGTCGTGCGCTATGGCGTCGGCTACGACAACATTGATGTGGCGGCGGCCAACAGAGTGGGCGTGCCCGTGACTATTGTTCCCGATACGGCTTCCGAGGAAGTCGCATCACATGCATTGGCGATGGGGCTAAACCTGGCTCGTCGCATTCCGCAGGGGCAAGCAGCCATCCGCGCGGGCGAGTGGGCGGGAGTGATTGGTCTGGATACGCCCAAACTATCGAACCTGCAGGTTGGCGTAGTTGGAATGGGTCGCATCGGACGACTGGTCGCGAAATGGTGGACCGCTATTGGCGCGAAGGTCCATGCTTTTGACCCGATGTCAACTTTTTCAGACGTCCCCGCGGCAACCCTGAAGCTGGTATTGGAGGAGTCGGATGTTGTCTCGCTTCATTTGCCTCTCACTGAGGAAACCCGCCACATCATCTCGGCCGAGGCACTTGAGCGCATGCGGCGCAATGCGGTGATTGTAAACGTTTCGCGCGGTGGGCTAATCGATGAGGAAGCGCTTGCCGCTGCTCTTCGCACAGGAAGCATAGCAGGCGCAGGGCTCGATACATTCGCGCAGGAACCCTTGCCCGCTGGCCATCCGCTCCGCGACGCACCTAATACGGTGTTCACGCCTCATGTTGCCTGGCGCTCCAACACTTCATTGGATGCATTGCAAGAACAAGCAGTCGAAAGGGCGCGTCGCGCATTGCAGGGAGAAGCCCTTCCGGATCTCGTAACCCGGTGATGTGCTCGCCGCTCATGAATAGTTGATCCGCAGTTTCACCTTGATCGAGAAGACTGCCTTGGCTCAAGCGCCAACGCTCTGCGGGCAATAGACCAAAAGTGAGGCCGCCACTGGTGGGTGGCGGCCTCACTGCGGGCAAACTGTTTGAAGGGTGCATGCTACGGCTTGCGATTGTCGCAGGCGTTAAGTGGAAAACAAGGCGCAAGGTCTGCCTTCGACAAACGGAACATTGAGCGATGCAATGTATCGACAGCGTGCTTTTGGATCTGCCTGAGGGGGTGGTGACGAAAGATCAGGATATCATATCTTCCTACGTCACAGATTTTCGTCGCCAGTACGTCGGAGCGACTGCCGCCCTGTTGCGTCCACGCAATACGGCTGAAGTTCAGGCGATTATCCATGCATGCGCAAAGCACAAGGTTGGTCTCGTTCCCCAGGGCGGCAACACGAGCTATTGCACGGCGGCAACGCCAAGCGCCGACGGGCAGGAACTGCTCATTAGCCTGGAGAGAATGAATGGGCTCCGCGAGCTTGACGCTGAAAATCTCTCCGTCACCGCAGACGCAGGCATGATACTCAGCGATTTGCAAAGGGCCGCTGCTGATGTGGGCCTGATGCTACCGCTCGCACTCGGCTCACAACAATCTTGTCGCATTGGCGGCAACCTCTCGACCAATGCCGGCGGAATCAATGTCGTCCGATACGGCATGACGCGCGATCTAGTGCTCGGACTTGAAGCCGTATTACCGGATGGCTCGCTGTTTAGCGAATTGAACCCGCTTAGGAAAAACAATTCAGGCTATGACGTGAAGCAGCTTTTCATTGGGGCGGAAGGAACGCTGGGCGTTGTCACCGGCGTTTCCCTTAAGCTGGTGAGGAGACCGCGCCAGACGATTACAGCGTTTCTGGCAGTACGCGACATCGTTTCGCTTGCTACCATCCTAGATGCCGCCCAAACACAAAGTGGAGAGGCTATTACGTCATTTGAATACGTTTCGGGCGTGTCTTTGAATCTGCTCCTCGGTGCAAAGGGCCACCTTCGGCATCCCCTTGAGCAGGAAAGCGAACACTATGTTATTCTGGAGGCGGCGACCGCCTCTCCGGTACTGAACCTCGAAGAATGCATGAGCGCGCTTCTTGCCGAGCTCTACGAATCCGCGTTGATCAGCGATGGCACTATAGCCGCAAGCGAGCAGCAACGGGCAGACCTGTGGCATTTGCGCGAAAACATACCCGAGGCCGAAGTGCACCATGGCGGATCGGTCAAGCATGATATTGCGGTGCGAACCTCCCGCCTCGCTGCCTTTATCGAATCGGCGTGTCAACTTGTTCGCACGTATCGGAGTGATGCCATTCTTTCGGTCTACGGCCATGTCGGCGATGGCAACGTCCACTTTAACATTGTCCCCCCTGACGGGACGGACAAGGCAATTTTCAAACGCAGTGTGGAGCAGGACATTTCTCCCGAAATCTACAGGCTGGCGTTCGAAATGGGGGGGACATTCAGCGCTGAATATGGGATAGGGCGCGTCAAGCTTGACTTGCTTCAGCGCTATGGCGCGAAAGGGAAAGTCGACTTGATGAAGCGGATAAAGACGGCGATCGATCCGCACGGGTTGCTTAACCCCGGCAAGGTCGTTCCTTGACGGTAGTGCGCTGGGAGAAACTTGAGGCTCGAAATCATGCCCCATCATTGTCTCTATTCACCCCTCAAAAGAACGGTGGCGGATATCATTGGCGAAAGGTCTGCGAAACTTTTCCGCCGGGCGTCCGCCATCTGCCACAAGGGCTTGCTCCTTCGGTCTGCCGCCGCTTCCCGCCCGTCAGCATGCTGAACGGAAACGGGAAACAGACCCATAGGTCGCGCAGTCATGCCTGCTGACATCGGTTTTCGACGATAAATAAGAGCAGACGTTGCGCGAGAGAAGCGGCATCAAGACCGCAGCCAGGATGAGCAGGATTGCCACCATCAAGACCTGACCGGCGCCGTTTTCACTTTCCAGCCGTCGCTCAACAGGGATACTATTTTCAGTTTCGCACGCCCGCTCTATTCTCGAAGGGCATCAGAAATTGTTCCTCCGCTTTCGAATTTCGGCGAACACATCTACGCTCGAAGCTTCTCGCATTCCTAGAAGCGCTCTGATGGCGGGATCGTCGACACGTAGGAAGGGATTGGTCTCCTTCTCCACTCCCAACGTGGTTGGTGCCGTCAAAATGCCGTTTGCCTGGAGCTCGCAAAGTTTCTCATAGCGTGCTCTTAGAGGTTTATTCTTGGGATCGATTGTGAGAGCAAAGCGAGCGTTAATTAGTGTGTATTCATGACCGAAATAGACAACGGTCTCATCTGGGAGCGCGGCAAGCTTCTGCAACGAAGCCCACATATCGGTGGCTGACTTTTCTATTAACCTTCCGCAACCAAGGGCAAAGAGTGTATCACCGCTGAACAAGACCTGGGCATTGGGAAGATAATAGCAGACATGGCCGGCTGTATGGCCGGGAGTCTCGACCACTTCGACTGTATTTGAGCCGAACTTAAAGGAACTGTCACCGGCAACCATCCGGTCTATGCCGGGAATTTTCGCGGCTTCTTTGGCGGGGCCGATAACCGAGAGGCCGTAACGCTCCTTGAGCGCAAGATTGGCCTCCACATGGTCAGCATGATGATGAGTCGAAAATATGTGGCTTACTTTCCAGCCGCGTCGCTCAGCCGCGGCGACCACCGCACTTTCTTCGGGTGCGTCTATGCTCGCCGTCAGGTGCGTTTGGGGATCATGCATGAGCACGCCGACATTGTCTTGTCGGCAAAGAAAACATTCAATCTGCATCGCTTTCATTTGGTGGTATATCCTCGCAGTCGCGTAAGCCGATCTGAGCTTTTATCCCGGCGATCCGTGCCAGGCGGGCAACTCGGTTGGGACAGCATGTCTCGCCGTGATCGAGCAGGTCGTCGTGAAGCTTGCGGTAGCCGTAAACCTTGCCACTTTCCTCCCAGGCTTTCCGAAGCAGATCAATTTTGTCGCGCTCCTCGGTCATTCGAGCCAGCTCCTTCTTAAGCCGCCTGATTTCCTCCGCCTGGTCGCTGCCTTGGCTGGACGCTGAGGCAAACTTCTTCTTCCATTTCGTAGAGGGAATGCTGACTCACACCCAGCCACTGCGAAACTTCGGCAACTGGATAGCCCCGTTCCGTGATCTGACGCACCGCGTCGCGCTTAAAGTCTTCGCTGAAATTCGATTTGCTCATGGTGGACTTCTTGCCTCAAATTTAGGAAAGAAGACGTCTACAAATCTCGGGGCTATTCACGGGGACCAAAAGTGCAATCAACCTCGACTTATTTCAGAGGTGTGAGGCCAATGCGGCGCTCACGATTTCTGCCGGATAGACCTAGACAGATTCCGACCCTGGCGGCACTTCCAGGTAAACCGCTCCCCTTGATTGCACCCGCTCGATCGTCTCCATGAGCTCGTCGTAATCCGGGGTATCATACAAGGCTTCCTGCCCTGGATAGCGCAATTTTTGGTTTACAGCCTCGTCCAAGAAATAGGCGCCCGCGATCAGGAAGGAAATCACATAGAAGCCATCGGTACCCAGAGCGCGGATTGCGTCCATGGGATCATTTGGACGGGTCTCAGGCAGGCGCGAAATTGCCTCAAAGAATGACGGCGCCATATCGTCACGCTCCTTTAAAGCACGGGGTAAGAGGCGTTCCAGCATGCCGGCTTCCGTGGCGGAGGGCATCCCGAATTTCGCGTCTGGCGGGATTAGAGTATCGGCGACCCATGCGATCCTGGTTTGAAAGTCATCGATGTTGTATGTCATGGCTAAAGTCCAACCCTTCGCGTTTCGGCAGCCCGGCTGACCGGCTGTGAGCGCCTGTTTTCAATGATGGATTCGGAGTTTCGCAGTGCCAGTGCGGTAACGGTACCAGTGGGATTAACTGCACCCGAGGTTGGCATTACGCTGCCGTCCATAATAAAGACGTTTGGCACGTCGTGCGAGCGGCCGAAAGAGTCGACGACTGAGGTGCGGTGATCGTTGCCCATACGCACTGTTCCGAGTATGTGCCAGCCGGTTTCTCGCATTAGCGGCGTTCCCGAGACTTCGTATGCGCCCGCTTCCTTCATGGACTCAGCAGCGCGCAACAGGTTAAAATCCATGAGATCCTTTGTGTTTTGCGACGCCCTGTACGTCACTTTCACGGCAGGCATACCTTGGGCATCGGTCACATCAGGATCGAGAGCCACCATGTTCTCCTCGCTCGGTAGATCCTCGGCCATGATCCCCCAATAGGCTGAACGACCGAACCGCTTCTGCACCGTTGCATGAAAATTCTCGCCCCAGACGTCACCGTTGTTGCCCCATGGCCAACTGCCAACCGCTGCCAGAGGACCGCCCATTCCCATGAGCTGCCATTTTGCTCCTCGGTAGAAATTCGTATCTTTGCGGGTCTCTGCAAATTCGAGGGAGTAGGCGCGCTGGCCGTAGGGTCCTTGCCAATTTTCGAAGAAGTCGTCGAACAGGCCGCTCACGGTTCCGTAAGGGTGCATCATTAACCGCTTGCCGACCAGGCCCGAGGAATTCGCCAATCCGTTGGGATGGTCATTCGAAGTTGAATTAAGGAGCAGGCGGGGTGTGCCGACACCGTTGGCCGAAACAATCACGATGCGCCCCGGCTGAAAATGCGTAGATCCTGTTTCGCAATCCACATAGGTTACGCCCGTCGCAAGACCATCAGAGCCAGTCTCAACGCGCAATACACGTGCATTTTGAACGAGTTTAACCCCGAGTTTAACACATGTGGGCCAGTGCGTTCGGTCGACTGAAGCCTTGGCGCCATCGAAGCAACCCCAGGCACACGCCCCGCGACGCACGCAAGGCAATAGCCCGTTGTGTTTCACTGTCGCTATTGAATTGCTTCCCGGCCACCAGTGCCATCCAAGCCGGTCATGTGCCTCGGCAAATTTCTTTTCCATCTTTCCTAAAGGAAAGGGTGGAAGCGGTATATCAAATCCCGGCGGGTACGCTGTATCACCTCCGACACCCGAAACGGCAAAATCGTTCTCAACACGCGCATAAAATGGTTCAAGGTCGGCATAACTCAAAGGCCAGTCGTCCGCGATGCCATCCACCGTGCGCACACGAAAATCACTCGGTTTCAACCGGTGCCAAGCAGCCGTATAGATGATCGAGCTCCCGCCCACGCCATTCCACATTAACGGCTCGATGTCTGAATCTGTGACGTTAATGGGATAATCGGACGGTGCCTTCCGCCTATTCGGATTTGAAGAAAAATGCTGGGCTTTCGTCAGTTCGAACTCTAGACCAGAGTGGCGAAGCTTTGTGTAGTCAGGGTAGCTGCCCTGTTCCAGACAGATGACAGACATTCCCGCTTCTGCAAGGCGTTTTGCTGCCACTGCCCCGGACGGCCCGGAGCCAACGATTACGACGTCATAAACAGTCGTTTGGCCTTCTTTGGTCATTTAACTGACTCCTTAATATTTGCAATGCCGGTGCGGCGGGATTCCATGCCAAGTGTCGTCTCTTCGCAGGTGCCGCGGAATAGTTCGATTTGGACACCACGCAAATCTACAGATCGCAGAGCGATGGCATCAACAAGTCCTCGGAATTCTCCTCGCCACCTTCTTTTGCGCCCTGGCGGCAGCTGCGCTTCAAATCTTGTTGCTTCTCGGACTACCGGGACCAGCGGTAACGGCGTTTTTCGCCTCCTTGTAGCTCCGGGCGATATTTGTCCGTCGAGAGCGAAGATCTCCACTTTTGTCGCCGCTCATAATAGGTTCATCTCCCTAGGCACGGAGGGACTCTCATTTCCACGGCCGATTCCAAGTCAACCGCAAATATCTCCACGCGAGCTTGATCCACAACAGTCAACATCATGATCCTGATGCGTGTCAAGTGGATCAAGTGATCCGAGTGAAATTTTGTATGTCCCCACCGGCTTGAGAACCTAGAGGATACCGCGCAGCAACGTCGGTTCAGATCGTGCGCTCGAACCAACTTGGCCACGCCACATCCGACAGCGAAAATCAGCGGTCAATCTTCGGCAGATTTGGGGTCATCTTACACAATGCTGCTCAGATATGCCCGGCCGCAATGGCTTAGGCGGCCAGCAACCACTTCGGCGACGCCAGTGTTTTGGATGCAGCCAGCGCTGCCGCATAGCAAAAAGCTTTGGATCACATGATCCTGTTGACATGGCGCTGGATCATGGTGTTTATTGCACTCACTCAAGACTGGATGGAGAACGAAATGAAACTCAGCTTAGGGCACAACAGCGGTGAAACAGATCCCGTTTTCGGCAAGCGCTCCGAAGCCGCGTTCTTGCGAGAGCGCAAAGTGGTTCCAGGGGGCTCCATGCGCGCGGCGTCGTGGTTTCAGCCGCATCCGCCCTATGCAGCGCGTGGTGAAGGTTGCTGGGTCATCGACATTGATGAACGGCGGCTTCTTGATTGCGCGAACAACTTCTTCTCGCTCATTCATGGCCATGCATTTGGCCCTGTTCTGGACGCGGTGCGCGACGCAATGACCAGAGGGACAGCGTTCGGTATGCCGACCGAGGGCGAAATCCTTCTGGCCGAAGCGCTGGCTGCCAGAAACCCACGTATGGAGCAGACCCGTTTCTGCAATTCGGGAACCGAGGCGGTGCTGGCCGCAATCAAAGGTGCGCGCGGCCTGACCGGCCGGCACCGAATTGCCAAGTTCGAGGGCTGCTATCACGGAGCCTATGATTGGGTGGAGGTGAGCCTTGATCCGACGCCCTCTAATTGGGACGACGAGAATGGCAATCCCGCATCTGTCCGCTGCAATGCGGGTACGCCGGACTCGGTATTGCAAGAGGTGGTGGTGCTTCCCTACGATGATCCACAGCGTTGCGCCGATATCCTGCGCCGTGAAGGAGCTTCGCTGGCGGCTGTTATCGTTGATCCGAATGCCTCGCGGGCCGGCACGGTGCCAATGTCAAGGGAAACGGCTGCGATCGTACAAGAGTCCTGCCGCCGCGACGGCATCATTCTCATTGCCGACGAAGTGATCAGCTTCCGTCTGTCCTATGAAGGGGCTTCCCCTCTTTTCGGTCTCGAGCCGGACCTGATCACGACAGCCAAGATCATTGGCGGCGGACTGCCGATTGGCGCTGTATCTGGGCGCGCGGATTGCATGTCGGTCTTCGACCACTCTGCCGGCAAGCCGAAAGTGTCTATGGGGGGTACGTTCAGTGCCAACCCTCTTAGCATGGCTGCGGGCTTGACCTCTCTGGAGCATTACTCGCGGCCGGTGGTAGACCGGCTCAACAAACTCGGCGACACGCTACGCGAGAAGGTTAGCAAAGGGCTGGTAGAAGCTGGAGTGGCCGCGACGGTGACCGGGATGGGATCGCTGTTCAGGCTTCATATCGGAGCGGGCAAAGTCACCGGTTATCGGAGCGCATTTCCGACTGCAGAGGCCGCAAAGCTTATCCGTCGGATTCAATTGGCTATGTTGGACGAAAACGTGCTCCTGACGCCCAATTGCTCGGGTTCGCTTTCCAGTCCGATGACCGAAGTCGAAGTTTTTTCGATAGCAGACAAACTGGTGCGCGTCGTCGAAAGGGAACTCGGCGCTCATCAAGGCTCGGCAGCTTGAGGCCGGAGAGTTCAGTTGAACCTCTGACAGAAGATAGAAGGATACGGTGAGCAACGATGAGTGAACAGCCGATGTTAATTGCACCCTACCGCGTCGGAGTTGATATCGGTGGTACCTTTACCGACCTGGTGATGGTTGACTCCAGAGGAGCCGTGCGCGCGTTCAAAGCTCCTTCAGTGCCTTCCGATCCAACGGAAGGCGTACTTTCGGCGATCCGACTGGCGGCCGATGCCTTGGCAATCGACGTCGAAGCCTTACTTTCCAATACTGAGTTGTTTGTTCATGGCTCGACTATTGCAACAAACACGCTGCTTGAAAAGAAGGGCGCAAAGGTTGGACTGCTAGTCACGGACGGGTTCCGGGACTCACTGGAGATCAGGCGCTCCATGCGTGAGTACGTGTGGGACCATCGAAAGCCGTTTCCGGAAGTCCTGGTTCCCCGCTATCTGCGCCTCCCTATCATCGAACGCCTGGAGCAGGATGGCACGGTGAGGATACCTTTCGATCCGGCTTCCGTCGCAGCTGCAGCGCGCGTCTTCGAGGAGGAGGGTGTTGAGGCCGTTGCGATCTGCTTCCTGCATTCCTACGCAAATCCGGCCCACGAAAGGGCGGCCAAGGCAGAGCTGAAGAAGCTTCTTCCCAATGTCTGGGTCACCGCTTCGTCGGAAATCGCCCCAACGATCGGTGAATATGAACGCACGTCGACGACCGTCGTCAACGCATATGTTGCGCGCCGTGTTGTCCCTTATCTTGAAAGCCTCTCAAAACGGCTCGCCTCGCTCGGCTTGCAGCGCAAGCTGTTGATGATCCAGTCGAACGGCGGAGCGATTTCCATCGATGAGATCGGTCACGCGCCCGCCAGTCTGGTTCTTTCGGGCCCGGCTGCCGGCGTCGGTTCCTTGAAGTTCTTCGGCCAGGACACCGGGTCCGAGCAACTGATGTCGATCGAGGTCGGTGGAACGAGCTGCGACGTTACACTGATGGAGCACGGCATGGTTTCAATGACCGACCAGATCGTGGTCGACGGTTACCATTTGAACATTCCGTCCGTCGACATTCACACTGTAGGGGCAGGCGGAGGTACAATCGCATCCGTTGACGGTGCCGGCCTCCTGAGGGCTGGGCCGGAGGGAGCGGGCTCAACGCCCGGACCAGCAAGTTACGGCCGAGGCGGCACACGCCCGACTGTCACCGACGCGCAGCTCGTGCTTGGCCGACTCAAGCCTGGACCTTACGCCGGCGGAGTGATCACCTTGAGCCTCGAAAAGGCGGTCGAGGCAATTGAGACGCATGTCGCCAAACCTCTTGGTCTCAGCGTTACGGATGCGGCGGCTGGCATCATTCAGCTCGTCGAACAAAATATTCTTCACGCGGTGGAGCAAGCCTCGCTTGAGAAAGGTTACAATCCGCGGGCGTTTACGCTAGTAGCCTGCGGTGGAGCGGGTCCCTTGCACGGCCCTTCGACCGCAAGGTTGCTTGGGTGCTCAAGCCTTTATATTCCGAGGCTTGCGGGCGTGTTCTGCGCATTTGGGATGTGCAATTCCGACCTTCGCCATGACTATGTGCGAAGCTGGCTCAAAGAGTTGGACAATGCGGAGACCTCGGGACCGGGTCAGCTCGAATCCGCTTTTATCGAGATGCAGGCGGAAGCGAGTGATGTGCTGGCGCGCGAGGGATTCACGGGGGATAAGGCGCTTCTAAAGCGTGCTTACGACCTTCGTTATTTCGGTCAGCAATGGACCATCCCCGTGGAATGCTCCTCGACGGAGGCCGCGACGATTCGGGCAGCGTTTGAACAGGTTTATCAACGGCTTTTCGGTTACGTGCAGCCCGCTGGTGCAATTGAAATAGTCAATCTGCGATTGGCGGCGATTGGCAAGTTGGATGCATTGGAAGTTGCCACGGCTTCCGCTACAGTTTCCGATCCAGTGGCGATTGCACGCCGGCCGGTGTGGATCAACAAGGAGATCGGCTTTGTTGAAACGCCCGTTTACGATGGTAGGGTTCTGACCCCCCGCCAGTGGTTGACTGGGCCTGCCATCATCGAGGAAGCCACGACCACACTCATTCTTGGTGCCGGCGACAAGCTCACGATGACTGATGCCGGCAACTATCACGTCGACATCCTGCAGGGCGAGGCAGCATGAACAAGCGAAGCATCCTTGGGCACCATTTGGAAACCGCCGCATCGTTGGCGCGACAGCAGTCAAATTCCCCGCAAGGCAGGTTGTTTATTGCAAGAATTGATGAGGTCAAACTATGAGCACTGTTTTGTCTCCCGAAAACGATCCGGTTCTTATTGCAATTCTGCAGCGACAGCTGGATCATATCAGTCTGCAGATGGGAACCATCATGACTCGGACGGCGCGCAGTCCGATCTTCAGCCAGAGTCATGATTTTTCATGCTTCTTGAGCAATGCGGATGGTGAGACGATCGCACAGGCGGATGGTCTGCCGATCCATTCCGGCAGTGGCGGATTTGCCGTGCGTGCGGTCCTTAGGGATTTCTCCGGACGCATCGAGCCGGAAGATGTCTTTATTCTGAGCGATCCCTATGCGGCCGGCGGCAATCACCTGCCAGACTGGACCCTTATTCGCCCGGTTTTCGTGGACGGCGAGCTGGTCGGCTTCTGCAGCAACCGTGCGCATCAGTCCGATATCGGTGGAGGCGCGGCCGGGACCTACAATGCCAAGGCTACCGAGATTTTCCACGAGGGAATTCGCCTGCCCGTTCTCAAGCTGATCGAAAAAGGCCAGCTACGCGACGACCTGTGGCGCATGCTGCTCCTGAACTCGCGCTGCCCGGACCTGCTGGAAGGCGATCTTGGTGCGATGATCGGCTCGACACGGATCGGCGGCCAGCGGTTGGCCGACGTCATTGCCCAACTGGGTGTCAAGAAGGGCCGCGCTTACCTCGATGCCCTTCTCGACTACGGCGAGCGGCGGATGCGCCAAGCCATCTCCGAACTTCCGAACGGCGTATGGCATGCCTCGGACTTCAGCGATACCGACTGCTTTGATCTTGTCGACATCGAAACGCGCATAAAGATGACTATCGACGATGACAAGATCACCTTTGATTTTACCGGTACGTCGCCGCAAATCAAAGGCTTCAAGAACAGCGGGATCGCCAACACGCATTCGGCCGTCTATTGCGCTCTTTCCGCTTTTCTGGATCCCGCAATTCCGCATAACGAAGGCACTTACCGTTGTGTCAAGATCATAGCGCCCGAAGGAACTGTCGTGAACGCCTTGGCGCCGGCGCCGATGACGATGAATACGGTATTTCCGGCGATCGACATCATGAATGCGTGCTGGGGGGCACTGGCCCAAGCCGACCCCGAACGCGCCTGCGCAGGTTGGGGCAAATCGGTATTCGGCATTTCGTCAGGCACGAAACCTGACGGGGGTGTCTTTGTTCTTTACCATTGGCACGGCAGCTCTGGTGGCGGCGCAGTGAAAGGGCGAGATGGCTTTGCCACTTCCAGTCACCAGATGACGCTCGGCGGCATGTTCATTCCGAACGTGGAAACCTATGAGCAATCCTATCCGATCCGCGTGCACCGCTACCAGATGCGCTGCGATACCGGGGGGGCGGGCCAGTACCGGGGTGGAACCGGCGTCGACTACGTGGTCGATGTTTTGGTTGGTGGCGAGCATCTGCTGCGAGGTGAAGGTGCCCGCAAAAAAAGCGGTGCCGGCGTCAATGGCGGACATTGGGGTGAGAAGGGATCGATCAAGGCTTTCGATCTCACAACCGGTGAAGAGCTTTACTGCCCGCCTTATGGCGTCGAAGAGGTCAAGCCATTTCACCTGGTGATTGAGGCTACGGCTGGCGGTGGCTGGGGGCATCCTCACCAGCGCGACCCCGCGTCCGTCCTGCGCGATGTTCGCGACGGTGTCGTATCTCGAGAAGCAGCACTTGCGACTTATGGGGTCGCGATCTCGGCCGATGGAAAATCCATTCTCTCGACCGAGGCAAGACAGAACGCGGCGTGAGTTTCACCTTACGGTTCAAAACGATGAAATTCCCGTATAACGATTGAGGGAGCTAACATGAGTAAGAAACGTGCGAAGGACATTCTTCGTGAATATCACGAAGCTTGGTCGAGCGGCGACGTTGAAAAGGGCTGCAGCTACTATGCAGACAATCTCGTCGTGCACATGGGGGGGACGCACCCCGTCCTTTCCGGCGATTTCCACGGCGCCAACGGCTTCGTCGAAGGCTGGGTAAACAAGGTCGCAGCCTACACCGACAAGTGGATCGTCGGCGGTGAGGCGGGACATGACGAGCTCATTGCAGAGTCGGATGAGGCGATCCTGATCATGGTCCATGAGATTTGGACGCGTGGTGACAAGCAGGTTCGTACTGACCGCCTCGCAGCTTATCGTTTCGAAAACGAGAAGATCGTGGAGTGCTGGTTCTGCGACATGCGTCAGGCCGAAGTTGATGCCTTCTTCGCTGGTGTACGATAAGCGCCGAAAAGCACTGATCAGCGCCCGCACGCAACAGTGTGGGGGCCGTTTGCGGTATATACTCAGATTAGGATAGTGTGATGCCCGATTTTATTGTGGTAGGTGGGGGATCCGCGGGATGCGCTATTGCGGGCCGGCTGAGCGAGGATCCGGATGTATCGGTGACGCTGTTTGAGGCCGGGCCCAGGGACAGCAGCATCTGGATCCGCTATCCGGTAACATTCTACAAATCCTTCAAAAGCTCTTTGCTTCACTGGTACAAGGTCGAGAAGCTCAAGCATCAATACGATACCGAGCCACAAGTCGGACAAGCGCGCGTTTTAGGCGGTGGCAGCTCGCTCAACGCCATGATCTATATGAGGGGCGCGCCATCGGACTACGACCGTTGGGTCGATCATGGAGCAGAAGGTTGGGGCTACAAGGATGTACTCCCTTACTTCCGCAAGGCAGAAAACAACGAAGTGTATTCGAACGACGTTCATGGCCAGGACGGGCCATTAAGCGTTTCGAACCAGCAGTATACGTTGCCGCTGACCAAAGCCTGGGTAAAGGCCTGCCAAGAGGCGGGAATACCCTACAATCCGGATTTCAATTCTGGTGAGCTGAAGGGAGCGGGGCTTTACCAGCTGACCACGAAGAATGGTCGTCGGTGCAGTTCGGCCGACGCTTATCTGCGCCCCGCCCGAAAGCGCCGGAACTTGACAATTGTAACCGACAAGCAGGTCACGAAAATCCTCGTAGAGGGTGGTCGCGCGGTGGGTGTGCAGTACGTGGAGAATGGCCGCGTTGAAACGATGCGGGCGGAACGCGAAGTGGTCATATCGTCTGGAGCGGTGGGATCTCCTCGTCTCCTTTTGCTTTCAGGAATAGGGCCTGCTGCCGAACTTCAGCGAGCCGGCGTTCAGGTGGTTCACGATCTTCCAGGCGTTGGGCAGAACCTGCAAGACCATACCGATTGCTTCCTGATTTATAACCTGAAGTCAAATACGAGCTACGACAAATATAAGAAGTTGCGGTGGCAGTTAACCGCGGCGGCTCAATACGCGCTTTTTGGAACCGGGCCGATTACATCGAATATCTGCGAGGGCGGAGCCTTCTGGTGGGGCGATCAAGCAGATCCCACACCGGATCTCCAATATCACTTCCTGGCCGGCGCCGGCATTGAGGAAGGTGTGGAAACGACGGCGAGCGGCAGCGGATGCACCCTGAACGTGTATGCCTGTCGGCCAAAATCGCGCGGCCGCATTGCTCTTCGCTCGTCGGATCCGAGTGTTCCGCCAATCGTGGACCCTAACTATCTCAGTCATCAGTATGACGTAGATCGGCTTGTCGATGGGATCCGGCTTGGACAGGAGATCATGGAGCAGCCTTCGATGAAGAAGTTCGTCAGCGAGTCACATTTGCCTGCCAAGCCATTGAAAACCCGCGCAGAGTTCGAGGCTTTCGTCAGGAAGCACACGCAGGGGGCATATCATCTGAGCGGTGCCTGCAAGATTGGAACGGACGAGATGGCCGTCGTCGATCCCCAGTTGCGCGTCCATGGCATCGACGGTCTTCGAGTCGCCGATACCTCCGTCATGCCGTTCGTCTCATCGAGCAATCTAAATGCTCCGGCGATCATGATCGGTGAGCGCGCTGCCGACTTTATGAAAGGGAACCGGATCTAAATACCAGCTATGTGCAGCCTCCATAGGTCGACCAGTTTTCAGCAATGGACGGAGAAGTTCAAAGCTGCGGTCCTCGCCCGGTGGTTGATATTGCTATTTTCACTCTTGAATCGAAAGCACCGACATGGTGCGGGAGGACCAATGAAACTCGTTACCTATGACTCAGATGGCTCTTGGCGAGCAGGTGTTGTGGTGGATTCGTCGATCTTCGACGTGGATACGCTCCTTAAAAGCGAATCCGGTGAGAACGCGAGACCGGTCTTATCGGTCCGTGAATTGCTGCGGGAACACGGAGGAGCGCTGTCAGAGCTGTCGGTGCGGCTTACCGCGGCAGCCCGGAAGAATCCGAAAGCCGAGGTGGGGCCGATTGACAAGGTGCGGCTTGGCCCGCCGGTTACGGATCCGTCCAAAATCCTTTGCGTCGGTCTCAACTATAACGATCATGTTGCGGAGACCGGGCGCGCGCTACCGTCGCACCCCGACATTTTCGCGAAATTCGCGAGCTCTCTCATCGGTCCTTTCGACGAGATATGCTGCTCCGACATCACACCGAACCTGGATTTTGAAGGCGAGCTCGCAATCGTAATCGGAAAGGAATGCCGCTCCGTCTCTGCAGAGGACGCGCTGGAGTTCGTAGCCGGCGTGACCGTCTTGAATGACATCACGGCACGTGATCTTCAGTATCGCGGAACGCAGTGGCTGGCAGGCAAGGCTGTGGATGGTTCGACGCCATGTGGTCCAGCACTTGTTACGCTGGATGAAGTCGGGGACATTCAGCACCTCGATATCCAGACCCGCGTCAACGGTTCGCAGGTCCAATCGTCCAATACACATCTCATGATTTTTCCGGTTCGCCATTTGGTAAGCTATGTTTCTTATTTCCTGGCTCTTTCTCCCGGCGATATCATTACGACTGGCACCCCTCAGGGCATTGGTGCAAAGCGGCAGCCGCCGATGTGGTTGAAGCCGGGCGATACCGTAGAGGTGGAGCTTGAGAATGTGGGCATCCTGCGCAACGTTGTTCGCTGACGAACATTTTGGTTGTGGCTACCTGGTGCTCAACCCATCTCAAACGGTCGCGTCCGCAGGATAGAATCTGAACAGTGTTCTTTCCCGATTTCGCGCGAAGTATGAGAATCTTTCGTTAGGTCGCCGGGCTATCCCCGGCGACCGGATAGCATTCAAAGCCGCAACCAACAGTCGATCTTCCAGAGAGAGCAATGGATAAGCTAGATCTGATCGAGCGAATTAAGGTGATATGCGTCGAACTGTCGGGACAGACCGTGAATGCGGCGCACTATATCATCAACAATGCGGATGAAATTCCGTTTTACTCGATGCGGGAGATCGCGCGACGCGCGAATGTTCAGCCCGTAAGCCTTGTCAGGCTGGCTCAAAAGTTGGGTTTGTCGGGTTATGGCGATCTGCGGCAGCAGTTCATCGACACGACACCGGAAGGCCGTCAACGGGATCGCCAGTCCATACACCGAAACGAGTTGAGCGCGCAGACGCTCATCACCGAAATGGGCAAAAGCTCCGGACTGAAGGCTTTCGTCGATTCCTTCTTTGCGACCGAGCGGGCCGTCGTTGCCCAGGCAAGAGCGCATCTGTCGGAGGATGGGCTCGAAAGTGCCGTCGAACTGCTGGCCCGCGCCCCGAAAGTCTATGTCATCGGCCGGCGAACGGCGTTCACGCCTGCCTATACCCTCGCCTACACCCTGCAGAAAGCGCGTCCGAACATAGTCCTGCTGGATACTCCAGGCGGTGCGCCGGAGGGCGCATTGGACGATATCCGGCCCGGCGATGCCTTTGTCGCGGTCACCTTTGCGCCATTCAACCGCCTGGTGCATCGATTGACTGAAAAGGCGTCGCTTTCAGGAGCGAAGATTATCGCGATCACTGACAGCTTCGCGGCGCCCATCAGCAAGTTTGCGGGGCCGCTGCATTTCGTGGCGCAGTCGTCCGGCCGGGCATTTCCCGAATCCACGCTCGGAGCAATCGCGATCGCCAACATTCTCGCCGCCTTGACCATCAGCAGGCTTGGCGAGGCGGCACA